>BOWN01000001.1 GCA_019649675.1 Cryomorphaceae bacterium
AATTAAAAGAATTTCTACTTCGGGGTCAGTGGGCCCATTGACAAAAATTTTTTAAAACACCTTTTTCCCAGGTTTTTTTCAAGAGTTCATAGTTTCAAATACAGTAGATCTTAATCTATTAGTTAGTGAATTTGGATCAGCGTTTGCAAAACCCCAAATTACGTAAAAAAAATCAAATGTCCTTAAGGCAATACCTACTTTTAAATTAACGGGCTGTTTTGCGGGCTGTGAGTTGAGCCCAGTTGTTTCCCCATGGGGGAAGAGGGAGGTTCCCTTTAACATTTAACACCCAATCTATGTAATTCTTAAGCATTAAGAGCCACCCATTTTCTCTTATATAACGGGTTTTCTTAAATATTATGTTTTTTCGACTCTCATAGGGTTTTCTTTCCTGTTGTTAGTTAATGCTGCAAATTGTCTTCATTTAATTGTAATTGACGATTTGTCTAAGCTGCTTCGTGTCGTTGATATTTTTTCATTTGAAATTGGTAGCACCCGCTCTATGTTGAGCTTCCGGGTCTTTTAATAATTCACGGCCGAAAACTTCTAATTTTGCACATAAATCTTTCTTCTATATCCATATTACCAGCTGTTGGTGTTTCCATCGTCCTTCCTAATAAGCAGCTGTCGGGCGTCAATTCCTGTTTTTGGGACTAACGTCCTCATAGCTTTTTTTTATCAAATTTTCATTAGCTAAAGCTACATTTTTTGATGAAGATAATAAAGCAATTGAAATAGAAATATTCCATTTTTGGAAAAGTTTAAAAAATATCAGGTATTCCATCCTTGCTGCTTATTAATACCCCGTTTTTACGAACTTTTGGGTTTGGTAAAAACTACCAACTTCATTTGCGCTGTTTTGTAAGTTGCCCCCCTTAACAGCTCTTTTTGCCGTTTTTCGCAATAGGGATTTCTACCATATCTCCTTCGTTAAAAGCGATAATTCGATTCTGTAATTTTTTGTTAAAATTTAAGCCTCTGGGGCCTTATTCTAGCCCTTTATTCCTGTTAAAGCAAAGAAATCGCATCACTCATTAAAGACTTCTAAAAGCGCATTATGGCGTTGGTTTATTTGTTTTTTCCATTTTTTCCGAAGTTGTTTGATTAGAAGTTTCCCTAGTTTCACTTAAAAAACGTAATTTTTTTAGGAGAAACGCTAGAATTGGTCTCTATTTCGCTGGCTTTTGCTAATATACTTTTTGTATTACCAAAATTAACATTTGCTGTGTAGTAGGTCGGCTTTGATTAAAAAAAAGAACATTTAAATCTACAGCAGCATCTAATTGTTGTTGTGTCTGTGCGCCAACACTATCTTCAACAGCTTTCATAGCAGAAAATGTGTTAGCCATCCATCTGATAACATGATGGAGGTTTAGTTCCTCTTATAATATCATATGTAGCCATTCTTCTAGTTGAATAAGGTGTTGTAAAATCATTTTGATTCCTTACTAATACCTAAAGCAGAAAAGTTAGTATGATTAGCCGACATATAATCTTCAGCTCTAGATGTTTGAACTGAATAATTCCAGGCATCCATCTCTTTTATTGCTGCTCTTAATTCTGTATATTTTTTATCTCTAGCGGCGTTTAAACGACCTTTCAGACTTGACGGCATTTGATGTATTTGTATTTAACATTATTAATTCATTTGTTAATTTTTGAATTAATTTGACAAATGTTTATAAACCATATACAAATATACAGTATCTGGATTACCCATAGCTACATCTAAACCTCCGGTAAAAGCTTCTATTCCTGTGAACGATTCCAATAATACTTATTCAACATAGTAAACTTTTCCATAAAAGTTGGTGGTTGTGAATTTGTTAATGCATGATTAGCTAAATGAACTTTCCATCTAGCTGAAATACTAGTATGAAACTTATCTACTATAATATTCCAATTGATGAAATAACCTCTGTCTGAAACAATCTGCCAATTCTGATGGGTTCATAAAAATATAATAAATTCATTCTAGTATGATCGTCAGATTATCTGATACCTCAAACATCTGCTGGTAATACTTCACGAGAAACGGGTATTTGAGTATAAAAATAACCCATACCAGTATTAGCATCTTTGTGTATATAGACAATTTTGTAGAAGTGTATTAGGGTCCAAAAAGTTCTTGGATGAAAAGTTCTATCTCTGCGACAGCTAATTGTTGTAGACTTTGTGAGGTGTTCTAGTGTTTGTGTTAAATAAGCATATGTGCCGTAATCAGTAGAAGGTGGTGGTCCTTCGTAAGCTTCCATTTGGATTTTGTCTAGCAACAACAAAAGAAGTATATCCAGGAACCAGTGAAGCTACGTATTGCTCACACTAACTGCTGAGGAAAACATAAGCATCCTCCCCAGCTTCCATAGCTGGAAGAAAACCAGACATTGACTGGGTAAAGCAAGTAGTTGAAGCAGTTGATATTGGAGACAGGCTAACACACAGGCCCAATGAATTGTCTGGCGGTCAGCAACAGAGAGTAGCAGCTGCTAGAGCCATGGCTACGAAACCCGAAGTAATTTTTGCAGATGAGCCATCAGGAAATTTAGATTCAAAATCAAGCAAAGAACTTTTAAGTTTCATGAAGTCCGTAGTTGAGGAGCTTAACCAGACAATCATCATGGTTACACACGATCCTTACGCTGCTTCCTACGCCAATAGAGTAATAATGCTTAAAGATGGAAGAATTGCTAGTGACTTAGACCAACCAACACAAGAAGAAATTGTTGCAGAGGTTACGGCTTTAACTAACATCTAATGTTTGGATTTACAAAGCGCCCGCTTTTCCTGATAGCCTGGAAAAATTTAAAAACCTATCCAGTAAGGATATTTTTAACAACATCATCCATCATTCTTGGTGTAGCAGTTATTATTGCTTCAAATATTTTTTCGGAAAGCAATAAATCCGCATTTGATAACTTATTCTCAGGCATTTATGAGGGAGTTGACTTAGTAGTACAGCCAATACAGGAGGATTTTGCTGAGGGATTTAGTGGTGATGGCGGTCAAGGACCAATTTCATTTGAAGTTAAGAAAATACCTGATGAAAGAATTGAAGAGATTTCAAATTTACCAAGTGTAAAAGCAGCTTGGGGTGAAGTATTGGGTTTTGCTCAGTTCATAAAAATTGTAGATGGTGAAACAGTATTAATTTCTAATGGATTTGCTCCAACATTTGGGGCTGCTTGGGATAGCAATCCATATGCAGCACAGTGGTCATTAGTTGAAGGAGAGCCACCAACTAATACAAAAGAAGTAGTCATGGATGTTGTAACCGCAGAAAATCATGATTTTTCTGTTGGAGATAGAGTGACAGTTTTGGCTGGTGCAACTCCTGCATCATTTACGATTGTGGGAATTGCAGAGTTTGCTAATGTAGGTGCGCCAGGCGGGGCAACCTTTGCATTGTTTGAATTCAGGACTGCTCAAAAATTATTAGATTCAAGAGGCGAAGTAGATTTAATAAATGTAGTTATAGAAAATAATTTTGATATTAATGATGTTAAAACTGAAATAACAAACTTAGATTCAGAAAATTTAAATGTAATAAATGCTCAAGAAGCTGCGGCTGAACAAGCTGATTCTATCAAGCAAGGTCTAGATTTCTTCAATACAATACTCAATGTATTTGCTGGTATCGCAATATTTGTTGGTGCTTTTATCATTCAAAATACGTTTAGAATTCTTTTGCTTCAAAGAACAAAAGAACTTTCGCTACTTAGAGCTCTAGGTACATCAAAAAGACAAATTTACAGATTAGTAATTTCTGAATCTCTGTTTATGTCTGTAATTGGATCTGGTCTGGGCATTGCTCTAGGAATTGGGTTAGCTGTTGCAGTGAAAGAAGGATTGCAATATTTTGAGTTTGGATTACCAGATGGACCATTAGTTTTAACGACAGAAGCTGCAATAACAGGATTAATTATTGGAATAACTGTTACTATTCTGTCTTCTTTACTTCCAGCTAGAAAAGCCTCTCAAGTAAGTCCAATGGAAGCGATTAGAGACAGTGTTTCAACACCTAGAAGGAAATCCTTATTTATTCGATTAGTCTTTGGTTCGTTTATTTCTGTTGCAGGGTTTGGAATGTTATTTGGGGTTTTATACGATTTCCTAGATCTACCGACTTTATCCTCTCTGCAACAAGTAGGTTTTGGTGCAGGCGTAATTTTTATTGGAATCTCTGTAATAACCCCATCGATTACAAAACCTTTTGTTTTTCTTTTTGATAAAGCTTATAACTTAGTTTTTGGAATTCTTGGTAAATTGGCTACAGAAAATTCAAAAAGAACACCAAGAAGAACTGCTTCAACAGCATCAGCTTTAATGATTGGATTAACTTTAATATCTTTAGCAAATGTTATAACGACTTCATTCAAGGCACAGGCAGAGTCTCTAATAAGTGAGGTAATACTTGCTGACTATCAAGTAAGTGCTTCTAATGTATTTGTTTCACCGGGAATTCCGACAGGATTATCGGAAGAGCTT
Organism: Cryomorphaceae bacterium; assembly: GCA_019649675.1. GTDB lineage: Bacteria > Bacteroidota > Bacteroidia > Flavobacteriales > UBA7430 > MED-G21. The sequence goes on from BOWN01000001.1 coordinate 4,486, forward strand.
TTAGACCTAGATGAAGTAACAAAACTTTCTAGAACAAGAGCTACTGTTGTGGGCTACAACCAAAGACCCCTTATTCTTGGTGCTGTTGATGAAACTGTCTTTGATCTTGTAAAAACAGACGATATATCTGGAAATAGAAAAGACTTTCTTAAAAAAGATGCAATAGGAATACTTAAACAAACAGCGGAAAGAGAAGAACTCTTTGTAGGAGATGAGGTTGTATTAACAATTCCTGAAGAAGGAGAAAGAACTTTTACTGTCACCTATATTTTTGACTGGACCACTCAACCACCGGCTGAATTTTTTGTACTTCTTGAAAATAATACTTTTTTTGCTGACGAATCACTTGATACAGAATTGTATTTCAATGTAAATAAAAAAACTCCTGAACTAGAAGAGAAAATAAATGCAATTGTTGATGAATACCCTGGCGTTGAAGTAAGAGATGAAGACGGGCTTGTTGAAGAAGCAAATAATCAAATCCAATTACTTTTGAATGTAATTTATGGATTCCTTTCCATATCCATTTTTGTAGCTCTATTTGGTATTACAAATACACTCTCTTTGTCTGTTTATGAAAGAACAAGGGAAATAGGATTAATGAGGGCAATCGGTACTTATAGAAAACAAATAAGAAGAATGATTTTTATTGAGTCTTCTATTATTTCAATATTTGGTGCAGCTCTTGGTACTGGATTAGGAATATTCTTTGCTTGGAGCTTGATTCAGACATTAGCTGATGAAGGCTTCACCGTATTTGCTGTTTCCATTCCGCAAACATTTTTGTGGATTGGTATTGCAATAATTGCGGGAGTCATTGCAGCAATACTTCCTGCTATTAGGGCAGCAAGACAAAATATACTTGAAGCTATCTCCTACGAGTAAATATTTTTTAACCTTACAATATTCCTATGGCTCAAGAAGAAATAATTAAGTTATTATCTGAAATGGTAGAAATAAAATCTATTAGCTCTGACAAAAACCATAGAGATGATGTTGATGCTTCAGCACAATTTGTTCAAAACTTGTTTGCAGATTTAGGCTTAAACACTCAAGTTATCAAGGTTGCAGGAGGAATGCCAGCAGTTGTAGCTCACACAGAAATTGACCCTTCTAAAAAAACTGTGCTTCTTTATGCTCACCACGACGTACAACCAGTGGGGGATGTAGATTTGTGGGACACCGAACCATTTGATCCTGTAGTAAAAGATGGAAGACTTTATGGCAGAGGTTCGGGTGATAACAAATCAGGAGTTGTCGTTCATTACAACGTAGTCAAAAAACTCTTAGAAGATCTACCAGTGAATATTCGTATTTTTATTGAGGGCGAAGAAGAGATTGGCTCTCCTACTATGTCTGATTTTATTGAACAAAATCGAGAAGCATTAGAAGCAGATGTTATAGTTATCGCTGATTCGGCAAATGTAAAAATAGGCGTACCAACTATCACAACTACACTTAGAGGTTTGGTTGATGGATTTATTGAAGTCAATCAACCAATGAGACCCGTACATTCTGGAATGGGAGGTGGAATTGTTCCTGATGCTTTTATGGTCCTCAGTAAGATAATTGCGTCTTTTCATGATGACAAAGGTAACTTACAAATTGAAGGTTTAACATCAACTGATATGAATGTTACAGAGCTTGATGAATCTTATACAAAAAAAATGCTTGGTTCAGAAGAGATAAATTTATTTGATGCTGAAAGCATTTCAAAAAGACTTTGGTTAGAGCCAGCATTAGATGTATTAGCTATTGATGCACCTCCAGTTAAAGATGCTGTGAATTTAGTCATTCCTAAAGCGAGTGCAAAAATTAGTTTGAGACTTCCCCCAACTGAAGACCCAGAGCATGCTATGAAAATGCTTGAAGAGCATGTAATGAAAAATATTCCATGGAATGCTTCTGTTAAATTTATTCCAAACTCTAAAGGATCTGGTGTAGTTGCAGATCCTAATAAACCATTTACAACAGAATTAGTTAATAGTTTTAATTCAATTTGGGAAAATAATACTGCTTACATTGGCGTTGGTGGCTCAATACCATTTGCTAATGATTTTGTTAGAGAGTTTCCTAATGCGGAACTTGTATTAGTAGGTGCTGCTGATGAAGAACTAGGAAATGCACATGCACCAAATGAAAGTGTCCAAATTGACCATATTGAAATGCTCATAGAAAGTCTTGTACAAACTTTAAAAAATATTTCCTAATTTTTATGGAAATAGGTATAGATTCATTCGCAAAAAAAACTCAAACTAATGAAGGTGGTACTGTTCAGGACGATGCTCGTGCTATGTCTGAGCTAATTGAGAGAATAGTCCATGCAGACAAAGTAGGTTTAGATGTTTTTGGTCTTGGGGAACACCATAGAGAAGAGTTTTTAGATTCAGCAGCACACAATATACTTTCAGCTGCAGCAGCAAAGACAGAAAACATAAGGCTAACGAGTGCGGTTGCTGTAATTAGTGCAATGGATCCAGTTAGATTGTTTCAAAATTATGCAACATTAGATTTAATTTCAAACGGTAGGGCTGAGATTGTCGCAGGAAGAGGTTCGTTCACAGAAGCATTTCCTCTTTTTGGTTTAGATTTTAATGATTATGACGACCTCTATGCTGAAAAGCTTGACCTTCTGTTAAGAATTAGAGATGAAAACAAAGTTACGTGGTCTGGAAAATTTAGACCTCCTTTAGAAAATCAGACTGTGTATCCAAGACCATTGCAAGAGAAACTACCTGTATGGGTTGGAGTTGGTGGAACACCAGCTTCTTTTGTAAGAGCAGGAACACTCGGTCTTCCTTTAATGGTTGCAGTTATAGGTGGAGAAACTCACAGATTTAGACCTTTAATAGATTTATATTATGAAGCTGCAGAAAAAGCAGGCCATGATAAATCCTCTCTAAAAGTTGGTCTTCATTCACTCGGATTTGTAGCAAACTCAAAAGAGGAAGCTATTGAAAGATATTATCCAGGATATAGAATTTGGTTTAATCAAATTGGGAAAGAGCGTGGCTGGCCACCAGTTACTATGGAGAGATTTGAACAACAAATTGGTGATTTAGGAGCTTATGTTATTGGCGGACCTGAGGAAGTAGCAGAAAAGTTAATCAGACATAGTGAAGCTTTAGGTGGCTTATCACGTTTTACTTTTCAGATAGATAACGCAGGCCTAACACATGAAGATTTAATGGAAACTTATACATTAATTGGAGAAAAGGTAAAACCTTTAGTTTTAGAGAGACTCTAAATAATCAGGCAGATCAATATCAGAAGAATGTTCTGCATCAACTTTTGGTGTTATAAACTTAAATTCAATAGCCAACTATAGATATATAAACATAGTATTTAGCCCTGTATCTATTGAAATAATGTAAAAATTTACAAAATTTTATACATCCTTATATAAATTTCAGTAGACTTGCCTTGTAATTTAAGGAAGTTAAATTACATCACAATTAAATAAAGGGAGCTTATGGAAGGTAGGTTAACTTATGAAAAAATTCTTTATACAAGACGTTAAAGAAGGTTCTATTCAATCAGGATATTTATTCATCTTAATAAATGTTGTTTGGTTTGCAGGTGGGATTGCTGGACTCGATTATGGAAATTTTGATCGTGTACTTCAATTATTTTGGTCTTTTTCACTTGTAGGCATACTTTTAGGATTGAAAGATTTTCAAGGAGATACAGTTCCTGAAGACTGGAGACAAGGATACACAATGATTGCTGCAGCAGTTTTTGTGGCATCTCTTTTGGGTGTTAATGAAGATCTAAATACATCTGGAATTTTTACACTATTTGCATTTGTAATTATAGGTCTAGGTGTAACTTCAGAAGGCGTAATCGATAACATTTGGAGATATACCGCAATTATTGCAGGCCTCTTCGGCATTGTTGGAGCTGGAAGTGAGTTCATTACTGGAACCAGTATCATTGCAGGACTCTCCACTGCAGTTTGTTGGTTGGTTAACATTTATTGCAGGTGTTGGAATAGGACCACTACTTGCTTGGAATAAGAAAGAGTAGCTCATGTATGTAAGACTTGGATTAGCGAACCCTAAAGAAGGAATGACAGAAGACGCTCTAAATTACTTTAGAGATGTAGCAATACCTGTATACGATCAAGTAAGTGGACTTCTTGGTGCTGCAGCTTGCATTAATAATGCTGGACAGCTTATGGCTTGGACTACTTGGGCGAATAATGAAGCAAAAGAAGCGGCAATGTCAGAGTTTCAACAAAACCTTTCAGGATTAGCGGATTTCATAACAGAACCTCCAACAATACTTGAAGGGCCAATGGTTGCAGGACAACAATACATTATGGTTCCAAAAGATGGTGAAGAACCATTTTTTGCAAGATTTGTATTAGGCGGTGGAACTCAAGAAGGTAAAACTTATGATGATGTTGCAGAGTTTATGACAAACACTGTTTATCCCGCATATGAAAATGTTGATGGCATATTTGCTACTGCCGCATGCAAAGTTGACGACAACAGTGGTTTTAGTTTCAATTTTTGGACTAGTCATGATGCTGCACATGCAGCATCTGATGTAATTGCAGATGTTGTACAAGATGCAGTTACAAATCTAATTAAAGAAGCACCTCAAGAATTAACAGGAGAATGTAACGTTTGGAAAAACTATGTTGATTTTCCAGTAGGGAAAATGTAAGAAAGGGAAAAAATGATTACACAAAAGAAGTGTAAGTTTAATCTGATTTCTGACTCTTACTTATTAACGGGTGAGATTGTTTCTCTTACCTCTCTCTTCCAATATAATTTCTTTCAAAGAACGTTTCTCGTTTCTACTAAAACTTATTTCTACTTATTTTAGCGGATGCAAATGTACAACCTTTTATTCCCCACACAAACCTTTTTTGAAAAAAATAACACATTTAAATGCAATGTTTTTAACTAAAAAATAAAAACTGAATCTTCAAAGTTTTATATATTAAAACACCTAAAGAAATAGAATAAAATAAGTAGAACTAACACACTAAAAAAAAACAATATAAAAACAGTGTAAGGTAATAATCTAAAATTGTACAATATCATTAGCTGAAATAAAACACAAATTAGGGTGTTGATTTTTGAAATATTCAAAACTTTACCCTTATAAAGAAGTTTTGTCCGTTTATTGAAAAATCAAAATATATAGGTTGCCATATCATTAGCAGAAGTAGGCGCCTGATATCCGGGAAATGCTTCTTCAAGCATCTCTGTTTAAGACTACACCAAAGCAAGGCAATTAAGCTTGGAGTCGGTTTCTTTTATATTCTTCAGCCAAACACTCAGTTAGTGCAACTAAAGCAGCTTTTAAGAAGAACTGTAAGCAGATAAGCCTGAAAACTTAACCGAACCCTGAACACCCCCTACACTACTAATATTTACAATGTGTGCATTGTTAGAAAATTTAGGAATAAGCTCTTGGGTCAATTTAAATACAGAGAGCACATTAACATGATATATACGCTCTAATTCTTCTGCACTAATTTCAGTAAAAGGTTTTGCTACAAGTGCACCTGCATTATTAATAAGTATATCGACATGCTGAAAACAAGATTCAATAAAGGGCATAAGTTGCGCAGCTATATCCCCCTTAGCTAAATCAAATGAAAGAATATGAACTTGAGCTTTAGGGTTTAATTGCAAACAAGCTTGTTTCAATTGTTCCAATCGATCTGAATTCCTAGAGAGAGCCAAAACTTCATGCCCAGCCTCTGCATATTTCTGAACCAATTCGAAACCTATTCCTCTACTCGCTCCTGTTACAATTACATTTTTAGCCATTATATTTCATCAAAATCGATTACAACTTTATCCGATGTGGGGTGAGACTGACAGGTAAGAATATAACCTTCTTCAACTTCATCTTCGTCTAAGGCATAATTTACATCCATCTTTACGGAACCTTCCATAACTTTTGCCTTACATGCACAACATACACCACCTTTACATGCAAAAGGAACATCTGCATCAATAGCAATCGCTGCATCCAAAATAGTATCCCCATTTTCAGCGAGTTCAAAATGGTGTGAATCACCATCTACAATCACTTCAATTTGGGAATTTGTACCTTCAGATTTCACTAACATCATCTGCTTTAGTCGTTTGTGATGAGCTTGTAAACAACTCAAAATGTATGCTTGACGCCTTAACGCCTTCATTAATTAGAGCATCCTTAACATCAAAAATCATCTGTTCAGGACCACACAAAAATACCTCATCTAATTTTTTTAGATCGATCAAGTCATTATGAAACGCTTTACACTTTTCAGCAGATAGCCTTCCCTTAAATTTATCTTGAACATCATCTACCCTACTTAATACATGATAAACCTTAAAACGATTTGGGTATTCCTTTTTTAAATCTTCTAAATCACTATTAAAAATAATGGTTTGATTTGTTTTATTTCCATAGAATAAAGTAAAATTACTTTGTGCTTCTTTACTTAAAGTGGCGCGGAGAATCGACATAATTGGCGTAATTCCCGAACCTGAAGCAAAAGCTGCGTAATTCTTTACTTGATTAGAATCAAGCGCTGTATAAAAGCTACCTAGAGGAGGCATGACATCAAGCTTATCTCCTACTTTAAGAATTGTATTTGCATAAGTGGAAAACTTACCATTGGGTATTTTCTTTATAGCTACTCTCAGTTCTTCACCATAAGGGCTTGAACAAATAGAATATGATCTGCGAATTTCCTCACCATTTAAATCCAATCTAAAAGTGACATATTGCCCTTGAATGAATTTGAATTCAGTTACCAAATCTGAAGGGACATCTAATGCTATTGAAACACACTCAGATGTTTCTCGCTTCAACGCTTTAACTTCCAAACTGTAAAAATTAGCCATAGAATTTATATTTATGCAAATTTATGTAATTCCTAAAATTTTCACAGCATCCTCAAAAAAGTTTCTCATGACATATGAGGTACAACAGAAATATTTTTCGCTCGTATATAGATTTTAATGTAAATTTGATAACTAATACTAAAACATGAGCCACATAGAAATTAATATTGAAGATCAGGTTTGCATTATTAAACTAAATCGCCCAAAAGTATTTAACAGTTTTAATAAAGAAATGGCATTTGAACTTCAAGAGATTCTAGACAACTGCGAAAAGAATCCTGCAGTAAGGTCAATTTTATTAACTGCTGAAGGAAAAGCTTTTTGTGCCGGGCAAGACTTGCAAGAGCTCACCGCCCCAGATGGACCTAAGCTAAGCGATATCGTTAGGGAACACTACAACCCAATTATAAAACGCATCCGATCAATTGAAAAACCCATTGTTTGTGCCGTAAATGGTGTTGCTGCAGGTGCTGGAGCAAACATAGCTTTGGCTTGCGACATTACAATTGCCGGAGAGTCGGTTGCTTTCATACAAGCCTTTAGCAAAATCGGTTTGATTCCCGATTCAGGAGGAACTTTCTTTTTACCTCGCAGCATTGGAATGCAAAAAGCGACTGCCCTAATGATGCTTGCCGACAAAGTGATGGCCGCCGATGCAGAAAAAATGGGAATGATTTATAAAGTTTGTCCTGATGAATCTTTGATGGGAGAAACACTAAAGGTGGCAAAAAAGTTGGCTAAACTCCCTACAATTGGTTTGGGACTAACTAAAAGGGCACTAAACAAATCCATAACCAACGACTTAACTGCTCAATTGGCACTGGAAGATGAATTGCAAACCGCTGCTGGAAAAACATACGACTATAATGAAGGTGTTGCTGCTTTCTTAGAAAAGCGCAAACCTAAATTTAAAGGTGAATAAATGAAAAAGATTGGAATTATAGGCGCAGGAGCTATGGGCTCTGGAATTGCTCAGGTTGCTGCTTCGGCAGGACATTCAGTAGTTCTTTTTGACACCAATGCTGATGCATTAAGTCTATCTAAATCTAAACTTGCCAATGTCATGGATCGTTTGGTAGAAAAAGGAAGACTTACATCAGAAGAGGCCCAAGAGATTCAAAACCGCATTTCATATGCAGACCATATGGAGGCCTTTCAGAATCGGGTATCATAATCGAAGCAATTATTGAAAACCTGGATGTTAAAAGGTGTTTTCTCATCGATAGAATCCTTGGTTTCCAAAGACTGTATTCTTGCCAGCAACACCTCTTCACTGTCTATTGCATCTATAGCCTCAGCTTGTGAACGATCTGAACGCGTTTTAGGAATTCACTTCTTTAATCCGGCGCCACTGATGCCACTGGTAGAAATTATTCCTGCAATTCAAACTGCTGATGAGATTACAGATGAAGCGAGAAACATCATCGATTCCTGGAAAAAGATTACCGTTTTAGCAAAAGACACACCCGGTTTTATTGTAAACCGTGTGGCACGCCCTTTCTACGGAGAAGCAATTCGCATCCTCGAAGAAGGAATAGCGACGTAGCTACAATAGACTGGGCAATGAAAGAAATAGGAGGTTTTAGAATGGGACCTTTTGAACTGACCGACTACATAGGTCACGATGTAAACTATGTGGTCACAGAAACCGTATTTAAAGCTTTCTTCTTCGACCCACGTTACAAACCATCCTTTACACAAAAAAGGTTGGTAGAAGCTGGACGATTGGGAAGAAAATCAGGACAGGGATTTTACGATTATAGCCAAGGTGCTGTAAATCCAAAACCGAATACTGATGAAGCCCTAGGAACTGAAATTGTAAATCGTATTACAGCCATGCTCATCAATGAAGCAATTGATGCTTTATTCCTAAATATCGCTTCTGCAAAAGACATTGACTTGGCCATGACTAAAGGTGTAAACTATCCTAAAGGACTTTTAGCCTGGGCCGACGAAAAAGGCTTAGATGTGGTTCTGACTCAATTAGAAGAACTTTATAAAAATTATTGCGAAGACCGATACCGTCCTAGTCCATTACTAAGAAAAATGGTTAACGAGCAAAAAACATTTTATTAATGATTCATCCTTCAAAAATCGTCGATAAAATGTTTGAAAATGATGCTTTTAGTAAATGGCTTGGCATCAAACGCATAGAAGATGGTGCCGGAAAATCGGTACTACAAATAACGGTTCGCAAAGAAATGCTCAACGGATTTAACATCGTACACGGTGGCATTACCTATTCTTTAGCCGATAGTGCTCTGGCCTTTGCATCAAACGGATACGGAAGAAAAGCAGTTTCAGTAGAAACTTCCATTTCACATACCCAAGCTTGTAAAGAAGGTGATGTGCTCACAACACACACCGAAGAAATGAGTCTTTCTAAAAAGATTGGTATATACCAGATTACTATTACTAATCAACACAACAAAACCGTAGCTCTATTTAAAGGAACGGTATACATAACTGATAAAAATTGGGAAATCTAAATTTCTAGCTATGAAAACAACTTACATCATAGATGCCATTCGAACACCTTTAGGAAATTTTGGAGGTGCTTTAGCAACAACAAGAGTTGATGATTTAGGAGCCTTGGTGATTAAAACGCTCATGGATAGAAATCCAAATGTACCTAAGGAAGCTATTGAAGATGTGATTATGGGCTGTGCAAATCAGGCTGGAGAGGACAACCGAAATGTTGCTCGTATGTCTTTGCTTCTGGCAGGCCTTCCTTACACAGTTCCTGGCGAAACTGTAAACCGTTTGTGTGCCTCAGGAATGTCGGCCATTATTAATGCCAGCCGCGTCATTCAGTTGGGTGATGCCGATGTGATGTTGGCAGGTGGTGTAGAAAACATGACGCGTGGACCCTGGGTAATTTCCAAAGCATCAAAACCTTTTGGCAGGGACGCACAAATGTTCGACTCGAGCTTTGGATGGCGTTTTGTAAATAAAAAACTCGATGCCATGTATGGTACAGAAGGCATGGGATCTACTGCTGAAAATTTGGCTGAAATGTATAATATCTCCAGAGAAGACCAAGATAAATTTGCCTTAAACTCTCAACAAAAAGCAGCAAAAGCACAAGCCGAAGGTCGTTTTGATTTAGAAACAGTATCGGTAGAAATTCCACAAAGAAAAAAAGACCCGATCATCTTCTCAAAAGATGAATTTATTAAAGCCAACAGCTCCCTGGAAGTTTTAGGAAAACTCCGAACAGCTTTCAAAAAAGACGGCACGGTAACTGCCGGAAATGCTTCAGGATTAAATGATGGTGCTGCAGCCATGCTCTTAGCTTCAGAAAACGCGGTAAAAAAATACAAATTAAAACCCACTGCTAAAATTGTAAGTTCAGCAGTTGTAGGTGTGGAACCTCGCATTATGGGAATAGGCCCCGTAAAAGCGTCTGAAAAAGCACTCGCAAAAGCTAAATTAACTTTAGATGACATGGACATCATCGAATTAAACGAAGCCTTCTCTGCACAGTCTTTGGCTTGTATTCGTGAGATGGGACTAAAAGATGATGATACACGTATTAATCCAAATGGGGGTGCCATTGCACTAGGTCATCCATTAGGTGTATCAGGAACGCGTATTGTTCAAACCGCAGCTCTTGAATTGCAAAAACAAAATAAACGTTATGCTCTTTGCACCATGTGTATTGGTGTAGGACAAGGCTATGCCACTGTTATTGAGCGGGTTTAGCTTGATTTGAACCCTTATCCAATGTTACCTTATTCATTTGACTTTTCCATGTCTTGTATTGATTTTCCTGTTTAGGAAGTCTGAGGAATTTCGCGTAGAGGCTCACATTCTTTCAATCCATTTACACACTCTTTGGGTAACTTTTGATACAGTGCTGTTCCTTTAGATTTCCATTCGATCATTTCATCACTCACATCTTTCACCACTTTTGCAGGATTTCCCACCACTACTTTTCGTTCAGCAATAATAGTATTTGCAGGAATAAAGCAAAGTGCACCAACAATACTGTTCGCACCTATATCACAATCGTCCATCACTACAGCATTCATACCCACCAAAACATTATCTCCAATAGTTGCACCATGAATAACGGCACCATGACCAATATGTGCACCTTTCTTTAAGTTACAGATGTTCCTGGGAACATATGATATGACACAGTTTTCTTGGACATTGCAACCATCTTCTATAACAATTTCACCCCAATCACCTCTAATAGAGGCACCAGGTCCTATATAAACATCTTTGCCTACGATGACATTCCCAGTTACATTAGCTTGAGGATGAATAAAAGCACTTTGATGGATTACTGGCTTATATCCGTTAAATTCAAATATCATTTTACGATTTTTTTATTGAACTTATTCCAAATATACTCAAATTAGAACTTAAGCAAAATCGATCTAAAGAGATGTTTAATTTGATTATGGTGCAGAAGATTTAATCATTAGTAGTAATAGAAGTATTTGAATTTACAGAAAATTATAAAGTATTACAAAACAAAAAATGAACCCCATAATGATAATATGTATTATTGACTCTTAGTTGCTCATAAAGTAAGCTAGAATAAGAAATGATTTTATCAACAAAACGAATTCAACAAATACATATTTACGATTCTCTATCTGAGATGAATTAAGAACCTCTATATTTTTGTAACTTGCAAGCTCAGTAATAGCTCAAGAAAAATAGATTTAAAGAATATATGATACTTAAAAACTATGCATTGGGAAGATGGATCGCTGGAGATGGAAAAGGACAGGCATTATACAATGCCATTACTGGAACTAAAATTGCAGAAACAAGCAGTAGAGGTTTAGACTTCGGAGAAATGATGGATTATGCTCGAAAAGTAGGTGGCCCTACTTTACGAAAAATGACCTTTCACGAAAGAGGAAGAATGCTAAAAGCTTTAGCTCTTCACCTCATTTCTATTAAAGATAAATTCTATCCACTAAGTGCTCTAACTGGAGCGACAAAACTAGATTCATGGATTGATATTGAAGGAGGAATTGGAAATCTATTTACCTACGCAAGTTTAAGGAAACAATTTCCAGATGAAACTTTTTATGTTGATGGTGAAACAGCTCCACTTTCTAAAGGTGGAAGCTTTATTGGGCAACATATCTGTGTTCCAAAACAAGGTGTTGCAATTCACATTAATGCATTCAATTTCCCAATATGGGGAATGTTGGAAAAAATTTCAGTGAATCTCTTAGCCGGTGTTCCTGCAATTGTAAAACCTGCAACCGTTACATGTTACCTAACAGAATTAATGGTAAAAGAAATCATTGATACCGGCATTCTTCCAGAAGGAAGTTTACAATTGATATGTGGTTCCGCAAGAGGAATTTTAGACAACGTCACTTCTCAAGATGTGGTTACCTTTACAGGATCTGCTTCTACAGGCAGAATGCTAAAGGCACATGAAAACATTGTTAACGAATCTGTTCCTTTTAATATGGAAGCCGATTCATTAAACTGTTGTGTTTTGGGTGATGATGTGAATCCGGGCGACATAGAATTCGATATTTTCATAAAAGAAGTAGAAAAAGAAATGACAGTTAAGGCTGGACAGAAATGTACAGCCATTCGCCGTATTATTGTTCCTGCTAATAAGGTGGAAGATGTACAAATTGCTCTGGGAAAACGTTTGGTAAAAACAACCCTTGGAGATCCTTCTGTTGAAGGAGTTCGCATGGGATCACTTGCCGGATTGGAGCAAAGAGAAGAAGTGAAAGAGAAAGTCTTAGAACTTTCAAAATCTCAAGAAATCGTATACGGTGATCTAAATCATTTCAATGTTGTAGGAGCAGACAAAGAAAAAGGAGCCTTCTTAGCGCCTATCCTATTCTTAAACGACGATCCATTTACTAAAACCGATTGTCACAATATTGAAGCCTTTGGCCCTGTTAGTACCATTATGCCATACAAGAACATTGAGGAAGCTATTGAATTGGCTAAAATGGGTAAAGGTTCTTTAGTCTGTTCCATCATTACTGCAGATGACACCATCGCAAAAGAATTTGTTATGGGTGCAGCTGCCAATCATGGACGCATTTTAATCTTAAACGCAGATTGTGCCAAAGAAAGTACTGGTCATGGTTCACCAATGCCTATGTTAACACATGGTGGTCCTGGTCGTGCCGGTGGTGGTGAAGAGATGGGTGGAAAACGCGGTGTGATGCACTACCTTCAACGTACAGCCGTTCAGGGTCATCCAACGAGCATTACGAAGGTTACTAATGTATTCCAATACGGTGCAGCACAAACAGAAAAAGATGTTCATGTGTTCCGAAAACATTTCGAAGAACTGGAAATTGGTGAAACCGTGTTCACGCAAAAAGAACAATTACCGAAGGAGACATTGTCAACTTTGCCAATGTTTCCTGGGATCATTTCTATGCACATACAGATGTTACTTCTTAGACGGAACTATATTTGAAGAACGTGTTGCCCATGGATATTTTATCCTTTCGGCAGCAGCAGGCTTATTTGTTGATGCGAAGAAAGGACCCGTTTTACTGAACTACGGATTAGAAGAATGTCGATTTGTAAAACCTGTCTATGCAGGAGCCACCATTGGAGTTAGATTCACCGTAAAAGAAAAAGTAGACCAGGAAAAACGATCTGAAGAAGATATCGCTAAAGGGATCGTAAAATTCTTAGTAGATGTTTACGACGAAACAGGAGAAACCGTAGCCATCGCTACGATTTTAACAATGGTTAAAAAATTAGATCAAAGCAAATAACATGGGAAATCCTATCGAAAAAGGTGGCGTAAATGTATCCATCAAAAACCATATAGCAAGCATAGAATTTCACCACCCTTTAAGTAATTCACTGCCGGGAAAAGTATTGCAAGAACTCGCCAAAACAATTACAGAAATCGGAAATAATGATGAGGTAACTGTTATCATATTAAAAAGTGCTGGTGAAAGAGCTTTCTGCGCAGGTGCTTCTTTTGATGAACTCATCAGCATAGATAATTTAGAAACTGGTAAAATTTTCTTTAGCGGTTTCGCAAATGTCATTAATGCCGCACGAAAATGTCCAAAAATCATCATTGGTCGCGTTCAAGGTAAAGCGGTTGGTGGTGGTGTTGGTATGGCATCAGCTGTAGACTATTGTATGGCAACCAAATTTGCTTCTGTGAAATTGAGCGAATTGGCTGTTGGCATAGGCCCATTCGTCGTAGGACCTGCCGTAGAACGTAAAATAGGAACCTCTGCGATGAGTCAGCTATCTATTAATGCAACAGAATGGCAAACAGCACAATGGGCAAAAGAAAAAGGTCTTTATACAGAAGTTTTCGAAACAGTTGAAGAGATGGATGAAGCCATTGACAAATTAACAACAACGCTCTCAAAATCTAACCCAGAAGCCATACAACTGCTCAAAAAGTTTTCTGGGAAGGAACAGAACACTGGGACAGCTTATTGATAGAAAGAGCAGCTATGAGTGGCAAACTTGTACTTTCAGACTTCACACGTCAAGCCATCTACAAATTCAAGAAAAATAAACATGGCTAAAAATACTGGCATAAATAATAAGATATTAAGAGAAGCCTATAAACTTATGCGTACAGCGCGGCTATGTCAGATTTATTTGAAACAAATGCTGCTGTTACCGGAAAATATGTACACGCATGCTCAAGAGGTCACGAGGCGGTTCAGGTGGCTTTAGGATTACAATTAAAAGCGCAAGACTGGGTTGCACCATATTATCGTGATGATTCTATTTTATTGGTATAGGCATGCAACCTTACGATTTAATGTTGCAATTATTGGCTAAAAAGATGATCCTTTTTCTGGGGTAGAACCTACTACTCGCACTCCAAGTCTAAACAGGGATGACATGCCAAAAATACCACATCAATCTTCAGCAACTGGTATGCAAGCCATTCCTACAACTGGTGTTGCCATGGGCGTGCAATATTTAGAACAACAAAATATAGCAGAGGAATTCGGCAAAAATAAACCAGTTGTGGTTTGCTCAATTGGTGATGCAGCTATGACAGAAGGAGAAATCTCTGAAGCTTTACACATGGCAGCTTTAAAGCAATTCCCAATCTTATATTTTGTTCAAGACAATGAATGGGATATTTCTGCCCATGCTTCTGAAATTCGTGCCAACGATGTTTCACAATATATTCAAGGATTTAAAGGCATCGAACTTAGAACTATTGAAGGAAACAATTTTATAGAATCATATACAACCATAAAGGAAGTTCTGGAAACAATCCGAAAGGAGCGTCGTCCTTTTATGATTCATGCCAAAGTACCTCTTTGGGGCATCATACTTCAGGGTACGTAAAGAATGGTACCGCGACGATTTAAAAGAGCACGAACAAAGAGATCCGCTTCCTATAATTCATCAACAATTACTGGATGCAGGATTTACGCAAAAAGATATTGACGCAATAGATACAAAAACAGTTAAGCTTGTACAGGCAGACTACGAAAGAGCTCTATTGGCTCAAGATCCTACTCCGGAAGATTTGTATACCCACGACTTTGCTCCTACCCCAATTACTGAAGAAAAAGGTGAAAGAGCACCAAAAGGAAAAGAAAAACAGTGATGGTTGATTCTGCACTTTTGCAGTACAAGAAATCATGGCTAAGCATCCTGAAGCTCTTTTCTACGGTCAAGATGTAGGCCACCGTTTAGGTGGAGTGTTCCGGGAAGCCGCTACACTGGCTCAAAAGTTTGGTAACGATCGCGTTTACAACACACCTATTCAAGAAGCTTTATTATTGGCTCTACAGTAGGAATGTCTGCTACAGGTTGCAAACCCATCGTAGAAGTACAATTTGCTGATTATATATGGCCTGGTCCTCAATCAGTTGTTTACAGAGGTAAGCCGTTCGTACTATTTATCAAATGGTAAATGGCCAGTAAGTACAATTATTAGAGTGCCTGTTGGAGCTTATGGATCTGGTGGCCCTTACCATTCTTCTTCCGTCGAATCAATCCTAACGAATATTCGTGGAATTAAAATAGCTTACCCCTCTACAGGTGCGGATTTAAAAGGCTTAATGAAAGCTGCTTTTTACGACCCAAACCCTGTTTTAATGCTCGAACATAAAGGCTTATACTGGTCAAAAATTAAAGGCACCGAAGAGGCGAAGACCATCGAACCAGACGAGGATTATATTATTCCATTGGGTAAAGCTCGCATTGCACTAGAAGCAAATGCTTCAGATATTGAAACAGGAAATTCTATGGTGGTGATTACTTATGGTATGGGGTTTATGGGCAAATACAGCTGCAAAATCTCACAATGGAAAAATAGAAATTTTAGACCTTCGTACATTAGTACCGCTTGATCGAGAAGCAATCTTTAATTCGGTACGTAAACACAACAAATGCCTTTTAGTAACTGAAGAACCTACAGGATTTGGATTTGCACAGGCACTTGCTGGGGAAATTCAACAAGAGTGTTTTGAAAGTTTAGATGCACCTGTTCAAGTCATAGGTGCTGAAAATATGCCAGCCATCCCATTAAACAGTACCTTAGAAGCAACTATGATTCCTAATGCTGAAAAAGTACAAATGCCATAAAGAATTATTGGATACTAATTCAACATAGTTAAAATGATAGATGGATTTCATAAACTCATCACAAACTAGCAGTATTAATATCAATAAAAAATCCTTATTCATAATGAATAAGGATTTTTTTGCTGTAGGAGAAGGATTCGAACCTTCACGGAGTGGTTAGTCTTATGATTTATTCCAGATCCTCCACCCTCGAGACAGGAGGGCATGTCTGCCAATTTCATCACCCCACAGTATTGTTGTAATTAATTATTAGTAAATATACAAAAAATTAGTATAAATTACAAATAATTAATATAATGTTTATTTTTATTAATTAAATAATAAATATTATATTTGATTAATAAATATCAAATTTGAACACTATAAAATGGAGTCAAATTATCAAATTGACAATATAGATAGGGGCATATTAAGCGAACTCATGATAAATGCAAAAGTGCCCTACACAGAAATCGCTAAAAAATTAATTGTTTCAGCCGGCACAATTCATGTAAGAATGAAAAAATGGAAGAAGCTGGTATCGTTAAAAATAGTAGACTTCATATAAATTACGAACTATTAGGATTCGATCTGACAGCTTTTTAGGAATTTACCTTGAAAAAGGATCCACTACACAGATCGTCATTCAACAACTAAACCTATACCCGAAATTGTAGAAGCGCATTATACAACAGGTGTATACAGTATCTTTGCAAAGATTCGATGCAAAAACACCAAACATATGAGACAAATTCTAAACGAAGAAATTCAATCAATAAAGGGAATACAACGCACGGAGACAATTATATCACTCGAACAAAGTATTGACAAGCATATTATTTTATAGCTATTTTGCAAAAATTTGTATTTCGTGAAAAAAGTACACGATTAGGGGCTTTAAGCTTTATACAAACATAGTTATAGGATTCTCAATGTAAGTTTTTCAAACTTTGTAAGAAAGCAGCTCCTGAAGCACCATCTACAACACGATGATCACAAGACAGAGTTAACTTCATAATATTACCTGGACAATTTGACCTTCTTTTACAACAGGTACTTGCTGAATTCCCCCCACCGCAAGAATACAAGCATCTGGTGTATTAATAATAGCAGTAAATTCATCAATGCCGAACATTCCTAAATTAGAAATGGTAAAAGTACTTCCTTCCCAATCAGATGGCTGCAACTTTTTCTCTTTAGCACCTTGAGCGAAAGCTTTTACTTCTTTAGATATTTCACTCAATGTTTTAGTATCAGTATAACGAACAACAGGAACCAAAAGTCCCTCTTCAACGGCAACAGCAACACCTACATTAACGTGTTCATTTCTACGAATAACATCGCCTCGCCAAGAAGAATTGACAGTAGGATGTTCTCTCAATGACATTGCAGAAGCCTTAACAATAATGTCATTAAAAGAAATTTTATGACCTAATTTTTCATTAATTGCTTTTCGAGATGAGATCGCATTGTCCATATCTACAGTAATAGACAAATAAAAGTGAGGAGCTGTAAATTTAGACTCAGACAAGCGCCGAGCAATCGTTTTACGCATTTGAGACACAGGCTCCTCAGAGTAGCGCTCTTCTGTTAATCCCGTTCGACCACGCCAGATTGATAATTATCTACATCTCTTTTCACCACTCTTCCACCTTCACCACTTCCAGGAATTAAGAAATATCTACACCTTTCTCTTTGGCCAAACGTTTGGCTAAAGGAGAGGCTTTAACTCTTCCATTAGGGGTAGATTTAGAAACAAGAACTAGTGGAGATGACTCTTCTACAGGAGAAGACGCCTTGGGTGTTTCTAAAGGATCTACCTTAACAGAGGTCTCTTTCTTAACTTCTTTTGGTTCCTCTACCTTTTCTTCTATAACAGGAGCAGCATCTGCTTCAATAACTGCACTTACATCTTCTCCTTCCTCTCCTAAAATAGCAAGTATACAATCTACAGGAGCTGTAGAAGCCTCTTGAACGCCAATATGCAACAACACACCTTCCTGAAAAGACTCGAACTCCATGGTTGCTTTATCTGTTTCTATTTCTGCTAACAAATCGCCTTCAGAAATAGCATCACCTACTTTTATGCCATTTTGCCACCGTACCTTCAGTCATAGTATCACTTAATCGG
Organism: Cryomorphaceae bacterium; assembly: GCA_019649675.1. GTDB lineage: Bacteria > Bacteroidota > Bacteroidia > Flavobacteriales > UBA7430 > MED-G21. The sequence goes on from BOWN01000001.1 coordinate 23,002, forward strand.
GGCATGCGAACAATTTCTGCCATAATTTATTCTTTTATAAAAGGATATTCTTCTGCGTAAACATTTTGATATAAAGAGTCATTTGAAGGAAAAGGAGATGATTCAGCATAATCAACAGCCTCTTTTACAGTGGCTTTGACATCGTCTTGAATTGCTTGAATTTCCTTATCCGTAGCCCATTTATTTTTCTTAATCATGTCGAGTACCTTAGTAATGGGATCAATCTTTTGATATTCAGCAACCTCATCTTTGGTACGATATTTTTGTGCATCAGACATTGAGTGCCCTTTATAACGGTAAGTTTTCATCTCTAAAAAAGTAGGACCATCACCCTTACGCGCCCTGTCAACTGCCTCTTTTACGGACTCAGCAACTACCACAGGATCCATTCCATCTACAGGTGCACAAGGCATTTCATACGATAAACCTAATTTCCAAATATCGGAATGATTTGCAGTTCTTTCAACTGAAGTTCCCATTGCATAGCCATTATTTTCACAGATAAATACAACTGGTAACTTCCACATCATAGCCATATTAAATGCTTCATGAACAGCACCTTGACGAACAGCACCATCACCCATATAACATAGAGTAACTGCATCATTCTCATTATACTTATCAGCAAAAGCAATGCCTGCGCCTAAAGGAACTTGACCACCTACTATACCATGACCACCAAAAAAGTTATGTTCTTTAGAGAACATGTGCATTGACCCCCCTTTACCACCAGAACAGCCTGTTGACTTTCCGTAAAGTTCAGCCATAATATGATTTGGACTTACACCCATTGCAATGGGCTGAACGTGATCACGGTAAGCAGTAATCATTTTATCTTTTTTAATATCAATAGCATAAATAGATCCAGCCAATATAGCTTCTTGGCCGTTATATAAATGTAGAAATCCACGAATTTTCTGTTGAATGTAAAGAGCGCTAGTCTTATCCTCAAATTTGCGCCAAAGCAACATGTCTTTATACCACTTTAGATACGTTTCTTTAGAAAACTTAAGTTTTGCCATTTGCATTTAATTTTAATTGACAAATGTACTAAATTGTTAAATATTTAACGAACTTTCTTAAGGCCATCACACTGAAATGCTAATGGTAGTAAATCTGCAACAGACAAAAACTCAACCACCTCATTATCAACCCCTTTAAGCAAAACTTTTATCGGTGTATTTTGCTTTGATTCGTATTCATACATAGATTGCCTACAAGATCCACAAGGTGCAAGCACTGTATTTATGTCAATTTTTTCTGAATTGGCACATATCGCAATAACCTTGATCTTAATATTTGGATGTTGTGCAGAGCAGGCAAAAATAGCTACTCTTTCTGCACACAAGCCGGATGGATACGCAGCATTTTCTTGATTATTACCTGTAAAAATAGTTCCATCTTCTAACAGAATGGCTGCACCAACTTGAAAATTAGAATAAGGGGCATAAGCATTTTGTTGGGCTGCAATCGATAAGTCCATCAAATTCTTATAACTCTCAGACAGCTCTTCCCATTTGTAGATATTGTAATGTATTTGTATTTGATTTTCTTTCATCGCAACAAAATTAATAGGTTCAAGGTACAAAAACCTACTTTAAACAAATCTATGAAAGTTTTATGGGCGATGAATTAGAGCAACAGCATAAGCAGAAATACCCTCCTCTCTTCCAACAAAGCTTAACTTTTCAGTAGTGGTGGCTTTTATAGAAATTTGACCTGGTGAAACGCCCATTGTCTGCGCTAAAACGCTTTTCATCTCAGGCACGTAGGGATTTATTTTCGGAACTTGAAGTGCAATAGTGGCATCAATATTAGAAATCTCATAACCTTCTTTCCTCACAAGAGCCATAACATCTTTTAGGAGAATTTTACTGTCTATACCTTTGTACTTTCCATCCGTATCTGGAAAATGAAAGCCAATATCTCGTAAATCTGCAGCACCAAGAATAGCATCACAAATTGTATGTATCAACACATCTGCATCAGAATGACCTAAAGCACCCTTTGAATGAGGGATTTTAATGCCGCCTAAAAAAAAAGGCTGCCCCTCATCTAAACGATGTACATCAAATCCGAAACCAATTCTTATGTTCATGAGTTAATACTCTTTATCAGTTGCATATAATGCAGCCATATCGAACAATAATGTAAAACGAAGTGTATTAGCTAAAGGACTTCTAATTCCTCGAGTTGCTGGTAATAAAAATGCCATATCTAAAGAGAATACGTTCATTTTTAAACCTACACCAACTGTAAAATATTTTCTTGCACCCTTAGTTTCATGCTCATGAAAATATCCCCCTCGAAATGCGAACTGATTCATATACCAATATTCTGCTCCAACAGAATACATAAGTTCATTAAGCTCTTCTTGTAAGCCACCAGGTGCATCAGAAAAAGATTGGAAAATACCTTGGAGCACACCGACATTAGGATCTTTACCTGAAATAATATTATCCGGACCAGGAACAGTAGCAAGAGAATCATATATAGGTGGTGTTGGAACTAGCAATTTGTTAATATCAAAAGCAAAAGATACAGTATTATAATCATCTAATTCCATAAATAGATTTGCACCCAACCTACCATTTGCAGGTAGAAAAAATTCTTCACCGCCATCAGTGTACGAAATTTTATTTCCAATGTTAGATATATTAAAACCAGCAGCAAAATATGCTTCTTTATCATCTATATCAAATTTATCACTTTGAAAATAAGATGATAAGTCAACCGCAAAAGAAGTTCCAGGTTTAGTAGCACCTCCTCCGTCTGGGATTTGGATTCCTCCAGTTAGGTTTGAATATATATAACGCATTGCCAAACCTGAAGACAAATTCTTGGATAATTTCATTGCATACGCTCCATCAATAGTGAATTCGTTAGGGTTAAAATTTGATATAAATTGTCCTTGAGCATCAGTAAATTGAATCTCTCCTAGTGAAAAATAGCGCATACTACCAGCAATTGTGCTCCTTGAATTTAATCTTCTAAATCCGGACAAATAACTTAAGCTAATTTCAGGAACAAGATCTTGGAGCCAAGGAGTATATGACAACGAAACACCTCTGTCATCTTCAATAAAAGCAAATTTAGAAGCATTCCAATGAATTGAGTTATGATCTGGCGATGTGGCTGCACCAATATCACCCATAGCACCTGCTCGAGAGTCAGGAGCAATAAGTAAAAAAGGAACGGATGTTGAAATTGTATTTAATTCTTCACTTGTGGCAATTTCATCAAAAATTGTTTGTGCAAACAAACCAACATTAAGAAATGAAACAACGATTAATGCTAAAGCTATTTTTTTCATATTGTGACAATTTAACCTGAACAAATTTATGAATTTAAACGATAAACTTACTTAATTAGTATCATTTGACTACTAATTGCACTTTCAGTCTGTAACTCATCAGATGATATAAACACTTTACAAATATAAATACCGCTATTTAGAGCAGCTCCACGATCTGACCTACCATCCCAAGTAAAGTCAGAATTTGCATATGATCCGTTTGAAATATGTTTAGTTAAAGACTTTATTCGTTTTCCGTTCATATCATATATATCCATTCTAACATGTAATTGATCATCTGGACGATTGTGTTCAAAATGAATTCTGGTAAAATCGCTAAATGGATTAGGTAATTCATTAAATTCTCTAAAACCAAACCTTCATCTGCTACAACAACAAAATTAGTAAAAGCTTCAGAAGAATTATTATATACATCCCATACTTTAATTTTTAATTGATGAACACCCTCTTCAAGATTTGAATAAGGATACGAAACCACGCCACTTTGTAGGAGTCAATATCCGACTCATAGTAATTATTTAAAACAACAGAGGATTGACTATCATCATCTAATGTTGCAACAAGATCATGTCCAATACCGTTACCGGTAGTATTAATCCCTGAATCATCTGAAATCAGTGCATAAAGACTTGGGTTAGCACTAGTGATACCTCCGTACCTAAAATCAGTATTATTCATATACAAATCTATAACTGGACCGATATTATCTACATCTGCATCTTCATCAAAACCACCAATAATAATATCTACATTAGCACCTATTGCATCCTGTTCATCGTTATATGCATAAAAAGAAAATTTTCCGTGACCATCTAAATAAGAAATATCTTTGTGGCACAACAAATTCAAATTCAAACAAACCATCTTCTACGCTGACATTACCAGCATATAAAATGCTTTGCTGTAAATCAAAATTAAAAGGCTCAATCTTCAAAATCATTACTTAAAGTTTGTAGTTTAATCGGTTTATCATATACCTTAGACTTTAGCAAACCGTTAAAGAATTCATTAGTAACCATCTTCCGAGAGAACAGCACCTTTACCTTAACTATAGACAATGCATTCAATGTGTCAATCTGCTCGTTGGTATTGAGGTTTGAATATATCAGTTACCACAATATTTAGTTGAGGAATTGGTAATTTTAAAGCAGGATCACCCAACAGGGTAAATTTTAACTTATTAGTTGGTGAAATCCCTGTGGAATTGAGATCATTTTTCAAACTTCTCATAAGCTGACCAAAAGTTAAAACTTCACCAACACTCTCAGGAAGCGCATATTTATAAAAAGAACGAGATAAATTTTTAGCATCATTTTCTGTTATAGTTCGAGTAGTTGTAAATAAAGCAATACCTGCACCTCCAGGATTTAAAAAGAACCTGCTCGCCAGCTGAGACACGTTGAGCATCATCATATCGAGAAAACTCACAGGTAGCTGTCACAAAAACTGGCATGTTATTAAAATTATCCCAGGAATTAATATCATTTCAATTCTAAAACACGTTCTTCAGCCCAACCTACTTCTCCTCCATGGCCATAATAATGGATAATTAAAGCTCCTTTATTTACATTATCAACAATTGCTTGTCTGGCATCGGGGTAACGCTGACCACCCGAAGAAGAAACCTGTTGATAAGCATCTAAATAAATCTTATTTATATTATAATTATGGTAAACTGTATCAATCTCTTGAGCTATAGCATCAATATTTTCTTGTAGACGAAATTCCCAACTATCATCATCAATATCATCTGCTACAAAACAAATATTTGTTCTCCACTCACCAAAAGAATTTTCAGACTTATAATTAACAATCTTATCTACCATAGCTTCAGCCTCAGATATTGATTGAACAACAATTCTTCCGACACCTATATCCATACCATCAGAGCTCATTGTTTCTTGAGCACCTTCTGAGGCATCTAAAAAGGCTATAAAATCGTCTGTACAATATGATGGTCCTAACTTGAAAGAATATTCTGACTGAAATGTAGGTACAAAATTTTGCTCTGAATAACGGTTATCGGCCACACCAATACCTTTGTAATCAAAACTAGCATCACCAAATAAAAGTACATTATCTGGCATATAATCATCCGATTCAGACTTATCATACAACCACCTAAGGTAAGACCTAATAGCTATCAAGTCCTGTTTACCAGAACTAAATTCATTGTAAATCTGTTCTGTAGTAACAGTATTTACTGTCATCTCATCTTGTTCGGCATGAATTAAAGCAAGACGTTCGGCTGCATTTAAAAACGCTGGTGCAGTCACAATAATTAAATCGGCAGGCTGATGTCCATGAAGATTTTGATTTTCAATTTTGGCATCAAAAACAGGATTTAGATAAGAAGTCTTATTTAAATCATGAATAACATAGCTTTTTAGGCTGTCGGTTGTGCTTGTAAAGCTTAAATTTTCATCAACCTCCAGTTCAGAAATAGTTGCCGGATCTGTAACATCCCAAACAATTAAGGAGTTTGTATTTGATGTAAGATTAAATTTGGTAACATTTCCTATACCTACAGAAGATGGCTCACTGAAAACCAGTTGTCCACCATTATATTTAAGCTCACATTTAGCCTGCATCTGAATATAATCTAGGTACGCAAAGGCGGAAGAATTACCATTTTTATTATAAGAAACATCAATACTAATTATATTGTCCGTTGAGGTAAATTCTCCAGAGGATTCACCCTCATCGACATAAATTGATGAGCTTATTTGGGTTCCAATCGGCACACTTAAAACCTCACTCTCATTATGAGCAATTTCTAACGATGTAGGGGTCTCAGATCGCCCTATCGCTCTTGCATTTATTCTAACAGGATCAGTCTTTACTCTATTAGAAAAATTAAAATTTATAGTATATTTTTCATTAAAATTAAAGTACTCTCCAAACCATTGTCTACCCGTATTTTTTAAATTTTTATCTTCCAATTCATAGAACTTTCTTTCTGTGAAAAAATCAACTTCAAAATTTTCCACTTCATCCACTTGAGAAATAGAAACTCGTTTTCCAAATGAATCTCAATATGTAAAAAGTAATAATTGTTGTTATCATATATATTCTGAATATGTTCAAAATAATTATTAGAATTCAACTCCCAACGATGCGGTGACTCACCATAAAACACTATGAAATCATTTTGATCAAAACTTCCATCTTCCTCTCCCACGACTGTAATAGGATTTTCTACAAGATCATGATATCTAAATATCGAATTATGCTCTGGTAACATTGCACCACCATTTCCATAAATTTGAATCTTCTTTGGATCAATTTCGGAAATATTAATACCGATATCACTTAAAAAATCAGCATCAATTTTATAAAGACCATCATTATTCAATTTTATTTTATACCAATCGCCAATAGAAAGAACAGATTCAGTAGAATTTTTCTTAGGCATGTCAGTGAACTCTTGGTAAGTTAAATTGACGGTATATTTAAATCGATTCACCTTATAGCCTTCATATATAGGAATGTAGGTGAAAATGAGATAGGGGATTTTTCGTTCGTATGAAATATTCCAACTTAAAGTTGTACCTGGAATATTCTTTTGGAGTAAGTTCTTCTCAAATGATAACAAAGGACTTGTTTCTAAAACATCTATATTAACCTCCACCTGACTAACATTTTGAGGCAATCTAATTTTCTCCTTATAAAGAGGAAAAAAAGATTCATTTATATTATAAAAAGCACCCTCAAAACTTAGACTCTTTAATTCTTCTGATTCTATAAAATGACTTACTGGAGAACCCCATTTAATTGAAACTTCTTTAGAATTTTGTCCTATTGATGATTTCATCATTAAACAAGTTAACAAAGAAAAAGTTATCAAAAATTGATTCATATTATTGATATTACTAATTTTTATTGTGCAAATAACGTTAATTGTGAGCAAATATTGTAAAAATAAATATCGCTTTTGGCACAATTATTTCATAAGCTCATACATATATTATTTAGATAATTAGAAGTAGTACAAAATTTCAAAAAATATTGTATTATTGTGCTTTATAACCCTAATTTAGCATGACTAAAAATAAATTATTTGCCTTTGCGGCAGTCGTTTTTTTAACTTTTTCTCAAGCTGCTTACGCTCAAGACCCATCCTTTACTCAGTTTTATGCAAATCCTTTATATCTGAACCCAGCTATGGCAGGTTCCGCTAACTGTCCTCGTATTTCTATGAATCACAGAAATCAATGGCCAAATTTAAAAGGTGCATACGTAACCAATAGTATTTCATTTGATAAAGGTGTAGAAGCTCTTAGCGGAGGTATTGGGATCCAAGTTCTAAATGATATACAAGGCGAAGGTGCGTTAACAAATACACAAATAAGTTTTGCCTATTCATATCATTTAAAAGCATCTAGAAAACTTTATGTTATGACTGGTATTCAAGCAAGCTATCAACAAAGGGCTTTAGATAAAACTAAACTATTTTTTGGTGATCAAATAGACCCAAATTATGGTTTCATTTTTCAAACCGGTGAAAATACAAGTGAATTTGCAGACAACGTAAGTTATGCAGATGTTTCATTGGGTATATTTGCACAATATAATCAAAAGCATTTCATAGGTGCGGCTTTACATCATGTATCTGAACCTGAAGACTCTTACATAACTGACAGTAATTTACCTAAAAGATTTACAGTTCATGCTGGAACAAACATTTCTATTGGACGTGCTAAAAACCTTGGACTTATTCAAAGTGGCCCCTTCGTTACACCGAACGTACTTTTTATGTCTCAAAATGGTGCTAATCAGCTAAATATGGGTATGTCGTTAACCAATGAGAGTCTTTCGGGAGGTTTATATTTTAGAAATAACTTCTCAAATTCAGATGCGATATTGGTTACACTTGGTTATACATCTAATGGTATACGTTTGGGATACAGTTATGACTACACTATCTCAGAACTTATGGGATCTTCTGGAGGCGCTCACGAAGTCTCTTTAACGATTCAATTGGCATGTAGACAGAAAAGAAAAAAATTAAAAGCAATTAAATGCCCTAAATTTTAGGTATTTTAGCTGCTGGATGGAAAAAATTATATAACAAACATAAGATAGCAGACCATGAAAACGTCTAAAACTTTATCTAAAATATTTATTGTAGTTCTTGTTGTTATTGTAAGCTCATGTAGCAATAAACACAAAAATATTTCCAAAACAACTGGTTGGAAAATAAATACAAGAGAAAACGGTGGATTTGAAGCAGAATTGAACTATGAGCAAGAAACACCATCTGGAATGGTTTTTATTGAAGGTGGTTCATTTGTTATGGGACAAACTGGAGAAGATGCATTAATGGATTACAATGCCATGCCACGCAAGGTGTCAGTTGCATCATTTTACATGGATGAGACAGAAATAACAAATTCGCAATACAGAGAGTACATCTATTGGCTAAAAAGAATATATGCTGCAGATCAAGACTCTTTAATAATGAAAACATATCTTAATGCTTTACCTGATACAAATGCATGGAGAAGTGAATTAGGTTACAACGAACCTATGGTAAACAATTATTTTCGTCATGCAGGATTTAGCCACTACCCAGTTGTGGGAGTATCTTGGGATCAAGCTATAAATTATTGTAACTGGAGAACTGACCGTGTAAATGAATTAGCTTTAATTGAAGCAGGAGCTCTAAAATACGATACAGACAAAAAAATGTCTGGTGCATACGAATATGGATTTATTACTGGCACATACCTGGCAGGACAACAAAGTATTAATGGAAAAATTCAAAGAAATGGTTTTGACAACTTAGCAAAACTAAAAGATAAAGATGGTAGAATAGGCCGATTAGAAGATGGAATATTAGTCTCAGGATACAGGCTACCAACTGAAGCCGAATGGGAGTTTGCTGCATGGGGACACATAGGAAATTCAATTGAAGAAAATATTGATAATGGTAGATATTATCCATGGGATAGAAATTCTGTAAGAGACAATCGTAAAAATTTCCAAGGACAGTTACTTGCAAACTTTAAACGTGGTGCTGGAGATAATATGGGTATTGCTGGTAGTTTAAATGACGCTGGGTCTAGAACAATGGAAGTAAAGTCTTTTCCACCAAACGACTATGGTTTATATGATATGGCTGGAAATGTTAGTGAATGGGTATTGGACGTGTATAGACCAATGAGAGAATCACAAGATGACTTTATGCCTTTCAGAGGAAATGTTTTCAAAGAATTAAAAAAGAATGATGAAGGAACAAACTATGTTGAATTTAATGAAAGTACCGGTCAAATGCAGGACACGTTGGCATTTTCAGACAGCAGTGGTAAAAGCAGAAGAAATTATTTTGCTGCTGACAACTCCAATGTATTAGATGGTGACGTTCAATCTAGTATCTATTATTTGAATGGAAATCCGAGTGAAGAAGCACCAATGTATGATTATGGCGAAACTACACTTATAAATGATCGTGTACATGTTTACAAAGGTGGATCTTGGACTGATCGTGAGTATTGGTTAAACCCAGGAACTAGAAGATATTTAAATTCATTTCTTTCTGCTCATAACATTGGTTTCCGTTGTGTATTAGACAGAATGGGTCCATCAGTTGAAATAAACAATAAGTATAAGAGAAAAAGAAAACAGTTCTCACGTAAAACATCTAGATAATTATAAAAACCTCATTGTAAGATGAGGTTTTTTTTGGTTTAAAATATATAAAGTGAAATCAATAAAGAATTAATCAAGACAAATAAATTCAATTTTATAATTTCACCTCATGATGATCACAGACCTTTATGATCGATATCTTCAAAATCCAAAGATCTGCACTGACACACGCAAAATAACTTTAGGATGTTTATTTTTTGCACTCAAAGGACCCCACTTTAATGGAAATGAATTTGCCAAAGAAGCCTTAAACAAAGGGGCATCTTACGCTATTGTTGATGATGAATTTTATGTCACAGATGACAGATATATCCTTGTTAAAGATTCTTTAACTACACTTCAAGATCTTGCACGATTTCATAGAAATCAACTAAAATGTAAGATTTTAGGGATTACAGGGTCAAATGGTAAAACCACGAGTAAAGAACTCTGTCTGCACGTATTGAAAAAAAAATATAATACAATGGCAACCCTAGGAAACCTAAATAACCACATTGGTGTTCCACTAAGTATTTTATCAATCACTTCAGATACTGAGATTGCCATTATTGAAATGGGTGCAAATCATATTAATGAAATTGAATTTCTATGTGGTATTGCTAAACCAGATTATGGGGTTATAACAAACGTAGGGAAAGCACATTTAGAAGGTTTTGGCTCTCTTGAAGGTGTGCTTAAAGGAAAAACTGAATTATATCGATACTTGGCGACAAAAAATGCACCAGTATTTGTTAAAGATAATGACTATAAACTGATAGATAAAATCCCAGAAGAATGTAGAATAATTCGATTCGGGGAATTAAAAAACAGCAATTACATCATTCAATATAATGGGGCCCAACCCTTTGTTAATGTTTTATTAAATGAGATTCAAATTCAAAGCCAACTCATAGGTGATTACAACTTTGACAATATTGCTTTAAGTATAGCTGTAGGAATGGAATTTGGTGTTGAATCAATTGACATAAAAGAGGGAATTGAAAGCTACGTATCATCAAACAACAGATCTCAAATCAAAAAAACAAATACTAACACTATTCTTCTTGATGCCTACAACTCAAATCCTATGAGCTTAAAAAAAGCCATTCAAAACCTTGAGAACATTAAACATGAAAATAAGATAATAATTTTAGGAGACATGTTTGAATTGGGAGAAGAGACAAATATCGAACATCAAAAAATAATTGATCAGTGCCTTAAGTCTGGAGTTTCAAATGTGTTTTTGGTAGGCAAAATATTTAATGCAATTAATAATTCAAGTTACACTTCATTTGACAATATCGAAAATTTAATAACACTTCTAAAAACTCAATCAATTGAGGATGCATTCGTCCTTATAAAAGGATCTCGAGGAATGAAACTCGAACAAGTGGTTGACTACCTATAAACTTTTTGCAAAATCCTCAACAACAACACCTCCAAAATTACCAGAGCTCATTAATAAAACAACTGTTTTGGCATTAATCTCTTCACGAATCGATCACAATAAACAGTGCTATCTGTAAAAACTTTTAAATCTTTTCTGTCAAAAGACTCGTGTACAGCTGACTCTGATAAATCTTCTATTTTTTATCTTCCAACGACTTAGGATCGAAGTAAACAAAAGCTTTATCAACACGTTCATTGTATTTTATATTCTTCTAAAAAGATATATTCAAACTACTAAAAGTATGCAACTCAAGCCCAGCAATAACCTTATGACTTATAAACTGGTCTCTTACTGCTTTTACAGTAGCTCTTACTTTTGAGGGAGAATGAGCAAAATCTTTATAAACGATTAAACCTTCACGCTCAAAAATTTTTTCTAAACGACGAGATGCCCCTTAAAAGAGACATGGCAATAAAAAATTTTAGGTTCAGTAACACCTAGTTGCTTACATACATTTAAAGCACCCATAACTTTAAAAGATTATGAGCACCAAAAATCTCTAATTTTGTTTGACCATTCTCGTGAGATATAATAGATGTACCATCCTCAATTTCTAGTCTGGAAGCTCATAAGCCTCAGTTTCTATTTCTGGATTGGAAGAGGAAATAATATTTAAACTTTCATCCTCTGAACAGTAGGTCAGGTAACCTCCATCTTGAATTTTATCGATAAACAACTCAAACTGTTTTAAATAGCTTTCAAAAGTTGGAAAACATTAATATGATCCCAAGCAATTCCACTTAATAATGCGATATGAGGCTTGTAAAGATGGAACTTGGGGCGTTTATCTATTGGTGAAGACAAGTACTCATCTCCTTCCAAAACAATAATTGGTGCATCACTTAACTTTACCATCGTGGAAAACCCTTCGAGCTCAGCACCAACCATATAATCACAATCAATATTTTGAACATTTAATACATGAAGTACCATAGATGTAATAGTTGTTTTTCCATGACTCCCTCCTATTACAACACGCATTTTATTCTTTGATTGCTCATAAAGATATTCCGGATAAGAATAGATTGTAAGGCCCAATTCTTGAGCTTTAAGAAGTTCAGGGTTATCTTCTCTTGCATGCATCCCAAGAATAACTACATCAATGTGAGTATCAATATGACTTGGAAACCAACCTAATTTTTTGGGCAAAATGCCTGCTGCTTCCAACCTAGATTTCGATGGATTAAATATCGCATCATCAGATCCTGTAATCTCAGCTCCTTTTTCATGCAGTGCAAGTGCTAAATTATGCATTGCTGCTCCTCCTATGGCAATAAAATGTACGCGCATGTGTTATCTTTGTATAAACGAAAGATAATAATTCAATTTGTGATGAAAAAACTTAGCTACATACTTATAATAACAATTCTGTTTATTTCATGCAAAACAATTGATAATGAGCATATTAAAAATGAGAAAACAACTATATTATTTGAATTAATTAAAGGCGGATGTTATGGCACTTGCCCTATGTACAGCATAAGTATTGATGAAAATAGACAAATTAAATACGAAGGGAAACGATTTGTAGATTCTATAGGTACTTATAATTGGATAATGAATGAAAAAGATTTTAATACTTTAAAGGCTCTTATCGATAAAAAGTTCAAGGCAAACTATACACTCAATATGGAAGTTTTGGACCTACCTCTAACTCTCATGAACATTAATAATAAATACCAAGTAAAATTTAAAGGGGACTGCCCAGAAGAGTTTGAAAAAGAATTGAATCATATCGAAATGCTTTTATTGAAAAATGCCAATTGGTGATGGTGTCTTTAAGTTTTTAAGAATATATACGATGTAAAATTTAGCTTTATGGAAATAACAATCAGAAAAGGTGTTAAAGAAGATTTAGATTATGTTTTAGAATTAATTAGAGAACTTGCAGATTACGAAAATGAACTTAATGAGGTTAAGATAACCAGAGAAGATCTAGAAAACGATGGATTTGGAGCACATCCCTATTATTGGTTTCTTGTAGCAGAACACAAAAGACAGATTATTGGACTCTCTTTTTACTGGATTCGCTATTCAACATGGAAAGGAAAATTACTCTATTTAGAAGATTTCATTGTTAAAAAAACTTTCAGAAAATTAGGAGTGGGAGCTGCATTATTTGAAGCAACTCTCAAAACTTGTAAAGAATTAAAATTAAATGGCATGTGTTGGCAGGTTTTAGATTGGAATACTCCAGCAATTAATTTTTACCATAAATATGGCGCTGAAATCAGTAATGCATGGCTTAACGGAAAACTTACAAAACAACAAATTGAGAAATTTTGCTCTAAATGCTAAACACATTATTTTGTAAATTGTACAAATTTTTTTTTATGAAAAAGCTATACCCACTTCTTATTGCTGTTTTAATATACAGTTCTTCTATTGCTCAGTTTACAAACGACATGAATTTTAGCGACATCTATGGAAACACCATAAATCCTTCATCTATATTAAATGAAGGAAAGTATATCTATTTAGATTTTTTTTCTACCACATGTGGCGCATGTAACAGTGTAGCTTCTGAAGTTGCAAATGCATACGAATATTTTGGATCAAACAATGAAAATATTTTCTTCTTGGGTATAGATTATAATTCATCTGTAACTGAATGCCTAAATTTTGCAAACCAACATAATTCTAACTTCCCAATTATATCAGGACAACAAGGAGGTATTGATATTTTTAACCTTTTTCTACAAACTGGCTACCCTTCTGGACGTCTGATTAATCCATCTGGTGGCTCAGAGGCTATATTTAGTTATTCTCAAATTACAAATCTTACTGAGAGTTTATCAGAATTCATAAGTCCACCAGAAAATTGCGATTTTGTAGAAATTGAATCCATGGAAATAAATTATCAAACTGGAAATCTAATGCTCGATATTTTTACAAGTACATCTTTTGGACCCTACCCTTATTTTATCCTGAAAAATACAAATGGAATCATCTTGGCACAAGAGCAAATATATTATTTCGGTTTAAGCGAAGCATCGACTCACAATTTACAACTACTTTCCGATCCATCTTCTTGGAATTCCAATTTAATTTTAGAATTATACGAAGGTATGGGTGATAATTTGGAGTGTACACTTGAAATAAGTGTTGGGTGCACTAATTACTTAGCAATCAACTATGTTCCAAATACAAATCTAGATGATGGATCATGCATCTATGCTAGCTGTGATTCACTTGGCTTTGAATTACTAGATTCTCAAATAACATTTACTGAATCTCAATTTGATGATACATACACCTTAAATATTCCTATTGAAAACAACAGCTCTAACTGGCTGGCATATCCAATGTCAGAGATTGTAATATTAAACAATTTAGATGGAATGATTTGCGAAAACTGTGATTTTAACGTCATTGGAAACCCTTGGAGTTTGGGAGAAATATTAACCTCGAACATTGAGCTAAATTTTAATTCAACAATTCCAGAGAATTACGAAATAGAAGCACACATATACCTAAGCAATTTAGCAAACAACGGTCAAGAATTCGAATATTGTCAATTTGACCAGCTTATCAACTATAATTTAAACCAAATATCTATGGGCTGTACTGACTATGAGGCTGTAAACTTCAATCCTGAGGCGGTTCAAGATGATGGCTCTTGCCTTTACACATCCAACAATTGCGGAGAAATTGTAATTAACATTAATGGCGGTTGGAATTTAGTTGGATTCTCTTGTAATGAAAATATAGATGCTGAGATTGCTTTTAATCCTTATTTAAACAGACTTATTATCGTAAAAGATTATTTGGGTGCAGCATATCTACCTGAATGGAATTTTAATGGTATTGGAACTTTAGAAAGAGGTTTTGGGTATCAAATAAAAATATCTGAAGCTATTTACGAATTTAATCTATGTAACCCTTAAATTCTAAATACTGAACTGAATATGAAGCCATATGAAACAGAGTATAAAATTTATCAAGTAAATGCATTTTCAGATACCTTATTTAATGGTAATCCAGCTTGTGTAGTTCCATTAAAAGAATGGCTACCGGATGAGCTTTTATTAAAAATAGCAAAAGAGAATGCTGTATCAGAAACAGCATATTTTATAGAACATAAAGATTATTTTCATCTGCGCTGGTTTACGCCCGATATCGAAATGGATCTGTGTGGCCATGCCACTCTTGCTACTGCGCATATTATAAAGTCTGAACTTAACTATAAAGATAAAATAAAATTTAGATCATTAAGTGGTGATTTGTCAGTTCACTGCAAAGAAGATTTGTATGAATTAAATCTTCCATCTAGAAAACCTGAAAGCGCTGAACTTCCAAATGAGATAAAATTAGCATTAAGCATACAACCTGAATATGTATTAAAATCTAGAGATTATTTTTTGGTTTATAATAAGGAGCAAGACATTAAAGCACTCAAAATAGATCGCAGCAGTTTTGATAAAATAAATCTTGGTTACGGAGGTGTTATTGTTACTGCTCAAGGAGATAATGTTGACTTTGTTTCACGATTTTTCACCCCACAAGCTACTATTCTAGAAGACCCTGTTACAGGATCTGCACATTGTTCATTAATTCCTTATTGGGCTGCTATTTTATCTAAAAATGAACTAATTGCTCATCAATGCTCAGAAAGAGGCGGAACACTATATTGTGAATACAAAGGAAAACGATCAATAATAAGCGGCAAAGCTATAACTTATTCCAAAGGACTGTTTCGAATTTAATCAATATACATATAATGCTAAAAACTAGTAAAGAAAAAGCGAGATGTAAAAATCACTTTTTTCTTTACTAGTTTTGATCAGTTATTTAATTGATAAACTTCTGTATAACTTCTGACCTTCTATCTCTATTTCAATCATATAAACGCCAGCACTCATATCAAATAACGGAATTAATTGCTCAACTCGATTATTTGCTTCAAGGTCAATTTTATTAATTAATTTTCCAGTCAAACTAATTACGCGAATAGTAGAAGGTAATTTTTTAGGCAAATCATATTTGATATTAACCCACCCATTTGCTGGATTTGGATAAACTTCTATAGATTCAAAGCTTAACTCAGAAATACTAACACTTTCGAACAATATATCTTCAAATAAAGAACAACCAAACTCATCAGTAATGTCAACACCATAGACGCCATTTTCTTGTGGAGTAAAAGAATCGGTTGTAATTGTCTCATCTGCAACATTATTATAATACCAGGTAAATTCTGGTGCATCGGCATTGGTAGCAAAATAAATTTGATCATCTACCTGATTGTACCCCACAATTAATTGCAATTGTTCTTGAGGCTCTGTTATACTAAACGATGGTGTAAAGTTATAATCTGAGCCACCTAATGAATAATCGTTACCACTTGCATCCGAGACATGAATAACATAACCATCACCAGGTGGTATCGCAGTTATATCTAATCCAAAGGTATTTACTTGAATTGGCTCCAAACCTCCAATTATATTCAACTCTACAGATCCAAGTCCTCCCTTACAAACAGCATTATTGATAACTAAATCAACCTCCAGTGGATAATAACATGACTCATTGTCCTCAGTAGCTAATGTATCATAATTAACTGCTAACTCATCAGTACAACCATACTGCTCCAATTCGTCACATACACCATCAGTATCAATATCATTAATGCACAATCCTAAACAGTCATAAAATAGATCTGGAGTGAAACAAGAACCATCATCTGTATTAGCTTGATTATCCCAGTTACAAGCCTCTTGATCTGTACACCCAAGATATAAACATGAATCTTCATCTGATGGAGCATTATAAATTGGGCTATAATTATCGGCAAGTGAATCCATACAACCAAAATATAAACAACAATTATCACATTGAGTATTAGGGTCACTAAAGTTATTACCAGTTAACTCAAAATAATTATTTGCTTCAGGATCTAAACATCCTGGAATGATTGGATAACAAGAACCATCATTTTGTGTCGCAAGGGAATCATAATTATACATAACTGAATCAGTACAACCTAACAATTGACATGACCCATCTTCTATAGTTGCGAATTCATCAAAGTTATCTGCCCAGTCTGACATACAACCTTCTTTGAAACAAGTTCCATTATCTGAATTTGCTAACTCATCAAAGTTATCTGCCCAGTCAGATGTACAACCTTCTTTTACACAAGATCCATCATCTATAGTTGCATTTTGATTATAGTTATCTGCCCAGTCTGACATACATGCACTTAACTCACACAAACCATCATCAATCGTTGCTAATGGATCATAATTATCTGCCCAATCTGATGTACAACCTTGTCTATAACATGAACCATCGTCAATATTTGCATTAGAATTATAGTTATCTGCCCAGTCATAAATACAGCCGTTTAAAAAACAAAGACCATTATTAATAGTTGCTAACGAGTCATAATTACCTCCCGGTGCATTAGCCCATTCTAACATACAACCTTCTCTGTAACAAGAACCATCATCAATTGTTGCAAATAAATCATAGTTATCTGCCCAGTCATAAATACAACCCTCTTTAAAACAAGATCCATCATCATCTGTTGCAATTGGATCATAATTATCTGCCCAGTCTGATATACATCCTTCTTTAATACAAGAGCCATTAATTGTATCTGTAGTTGCATTAACATCAAAATTGTCTGCCCATTCTGACATACATGCATTTAATTCACATGAACTATCATTAATAGTTGCATTAACATCATAGTTATCTGCCCATTCTGATGTACAACCTTCTCTATAACATGAGCCGTCTTCGATAGTTGCTAATGGATCATAATTATCTGCCCAATCAGATATACAACCTTCTCTATAACATGAGCCGTCTTCGATAGTTGCTAATGAGTCATAATTGTCAGCCCATTCTAACATACAACCTTCTTTGAAACAAAATTCATCAATAGTATCAGATGTTGCATTTATATCATAATTATCTGCCCATTCTGACATACATCCATTTAATGTACATGAACCATTGTCAATATATTCTACGGGATAAGGTGCATTAAAGTTGAGATATGGATCAGTATTATCTGCCCAGTTTGACATACAACCTTCTCTATAACACGAATTATCGTCAGTAGTAGCAAAAGAATCGTAGTTTGTCGCTAGTAGCCACATACATCCCATTCTATAACACTCATTTTCAACTAATGTGTTTTGAGTTGCTAATTCATCATAATTATCTGCCCATTCTAACATACAACCTTCTTTGTAACAAGATTCATCATCAATTGTTGCTAATTCATCATAAGTTATCTGCCCATTCTGACATACATCCTAATCTATTACAGCTTCCATCATCAATTGTTGCTAATTCGTCATAATTATCTGCCCATTCTGACATACAACCTAACTTGAAACATGAACTATCATCAGTATTTACGTCTATATTTGGATTTCCAGTAAGACTATTTGCAATACCATCGTAATCATAATCATTATAATTATCTGCCCAGGTTGACAAGCAACCTTGGATTACAATTGTATTACATGCATTTTGTTCAATTACATTTGCTTCAGGATTATACTCAACATATGCATCTGCAACACAACCACCTATATAAGGAATAGAACAACTTCCATCATCATAATTTGCATTAGGTTGTGAGGCACCACTAATTATATAATAACCAGTGTTTAATAAAGTATAATTCCAATACTCAATGTAGCTAGAATCGGTACATCCATATATCTTTTCATTAATACACGAACCATTGTCAACATTTGCGTTCGATAAATATTCAATATAGAAAGGATCAGTACATCCTTCAACTATAGTTTCACAACTTTCATCATCAACAGTTGCATTTGCATCGTAATTTAAAGCAGGTAAACCATCACTATCATTATCATTAATTATTCCAAGTGCATTGAAATCCTAACCCATTATCTGTACAACCGAAAATAAGTAATGTTGCACAAGTATTATCATCAGTATTTGCTGAAGCATTAAATTCTAAATATTGAGAATCTGTGCAACCTAAAATTTCTGTTATACATAATCCATTATCAACGTTTGCAGCTGGATTATAATTAATTGACAAATTATCAGTACACCCATCTACGATTAATGTTAAACAAGTACCATTATCAATAGTTGGTATAAAACCTTGATTCAAATATTCTAAATAATTTTCATCAGTACACCCGAATGTATCAGATGAATTTACATCACATGAGCCATCATTAAATGTGGCAGTTGGATCATAATTAGGATAAGCTTCAAGAGTACATCCATAATAAATACAAGACTCAGGATTGGATGTATTAATATCAATTTGACTGTCACCTGTAAGTTCGTTTGAAATATTATCTAGATCATAATCATTGTAATTATCTGCTTCTTCATCCTAAACATCCATTGATTACAGGGATACATGACTCACCATCCGTATTTGCTAATGGATTATAATTAAATGCATCAGAATCCATACAACCAAATATTACTGGCGTTTCGATGAACCATTGTCATTGGTTACAGTAGAATCATATTCTAAGTATGCATCATCCATACAACCAAATATGTCGGCAGAATTAGGATCACAAGAAGCATCATCTGTATTTGCTAATGGGTTGTAGTTAGGGAAATTCTCCAATGTACAACCATAAATAATACATGAATCGTCATCTTGGTTGGCATTAGAGTCATAATTTACTGCTAACCAAAGTACATCCTAAAATAATACATGTCCCATCATCGTCAGTAGCATTTGGATTATAATTATTAGCAGTTGAATTAGTACATCCAAATAATGGGTAAACACAAGACCCATCATCTGTATTTATTCTCATCATAATTCAGAGCTATGTCATCGGTACAACCCTCTAAAACTGGAATACAAGAGCCATCTCCAGTATTTATATCAATGCCTAAAACTCCGGTTAATGGATTACTTTGTCCATCATAATCATAATCATTAAAGTTAAATGATGTTGGATTTATACATCCTATAATTTTAGGAATACAATTATCATCATCTGTATTTGCTGTGGAATTATAGTTGAATGCATCAGAATCCATACAACCATAAATAATTGGTTCACATGAACCATCATTTTGGTTTGCATCAGAATTGTAATTAAACATAACTGAATCGGTACAACCTAATATAATACAGCTATTATCATTTTGATTTGCCTCTTGATTATAGTTTTCAGCAAGTATATTAGTACAACCTAATATGTTACAACTACCATCATCTTGATTAGCATTAAAGTCATAATTATTTGCTAATTCATTAGTGCAGCCACCAACAACAAGAGTCTCACATGCATTATCAATATCAACTGTTGCTATTGGGTCAAACTCTATATACAAAGAGTTCATACATCCATTATAATCACAAATTGTTTGATCTGTAGCTAACTCATTGTAGTTATATCCCTGAGGATCAGTACAACCTTCAACTTCAAGTTCATCACAAACACTATCAAAATCTATATCATTAATACAATTTCCATCGCAGTTATAGAAATTTTCTGTATAAGTACACGACTCATCAGAATCAGTAGCCGATGAATTATAATTACAGGCTATATCATCAGTACATCCCGAATTTCTAAATCATCACATACACCATCTAAATCAGAATCAAGTATACATTCTCCCGCACAATCATAATATAATACCGGATAGTTGCATGAACCATCATCAGCGTTAGCTTCAATATCATAGTTACAAGCTGATGAATTAGTACAACCTTCCCATATACACGAACCATCGTTAACATTGGCAGTTAGATTGAAATTATCTGCCGAAGAATCGGTACAACCTCCGTATTGACAATTATCATTATCAGTATTGGCTTGTTGATCAAAATTGTCAGCAGCAGGATCTGTACAACCAGAAATTTCTAGTGTGAGACAATCTTCATCAGTTCCGAATTCAAGATAATTTGGATCTGAGCAACCATTAAGATTATCATACTGACAACTACTATCGTTTACATTTGCATTTTCATTAAAATTAATTGCATTTGGATCTGTACAACCCTCAATTGATTCAAAAATACATGAACCATCATCTAAATTAGCTAAAGGCTCATAATTAGTTGCATTAATATTATTACAACCTTCAACTATAAGTGTAAAACATAAATCATTATTAAAGTATTAGCAAAAGAATTATACTCCATATAATTTTCATCAGTACAACCAACAATATATGGCTCACAAGTACCGTCATCTATTTCTGCGCTAGAATCATAATTGAACAGCAAATGGATCAGTGCATCCTGAAGCATAAGTACATATTTCGTTATTTACAATTATACCCATACTAGTTAATTGTGATTCTCCTATATAAAATGGATTATTAGGATCACCGTAGGCAAAATAATTACTAGCTATAGGATCTATACAAACATCTGTCACACTTCTTATAGTAATGAGTAAACTAAAATCATAAGATCCATCGTCTATATTAGCTTCAGGATTAAAATTAGATGCAAAACTCCATGTACAACCAAAATTAGAGTTTCACATGAGCCATCATCAACTGTTGCATTCTCATCGTAATTTAGTGCAGACTCATCAGTACAACCCAAAATATCAAAAGAACACGAACCATCATCCTGATTGGCCTGATTATTATAATTAGAAGCAAAAGGATTTGTACAACCTGAAATAAGTTCAACACAAGTCCCATTATCTACAGTAGCTGTTGAGTAATAATTAACTGCAGTAGAATCTGTACAGCCATAAACAACAGCAATACACGATCCATCATTTGAGTTTGCTTGAGGATTGTAGTTTGATGCCACAGGGTTCATACAACCTGAAATAACTTCAATACATGATCCATCATCAGAATTAGCGTTAGCATTATAGTTTAATGCAGACTCATCAGTACATCCATAAATATATGATATACATGAGCCACTGTTAGTGTTTGCTGAGGGATCATAATTAAAAGCAAGAGGATTCATACATCCAAGTAAAATTTCTATACAAGACCCATCATCACTATTTGCACTAGAATTATAATTATAAGCAACTGAATCCGTACAACCCCATATGTATAATTGACATGAACCATCATTTATATTTGCTTGTAAATTATAATTAATAGCACCTGGATTCATACATCCAAAAACTTTTGCAATACAAGAACCGTCATCAGAATTAGCAACAGAATTGTAATTATAAGCAGACAGACTATCCCCGTCAATATCATTAATTTCTCCATTTGCATTTGGCTCTAAACCATTATCAGTACAACCCCATATATATGGTAAACATGGGTTTGAGAGTGAGTCGTCAAAACTTACCTGATTAATATTTGCACTAGCATCATAGTTATATGCTAACATGTCTGTACAGCCATATCTAGCAAGTATAAAACAAGTCCCATTATCAACATTTGCAAGTGGATTAAATTCAAGATATAAGCTATCCGTACATCCACTGAACGGAATGATACAAGATCCATCATCTAGAGTTGCGATAGGATCAAAATTTAGTGCTTGTTCATTATTACATCCCAAATATTGACATGGATCAGTTAATGGTGGATCTAGTGTAGCTAACGGATTATAATTATCTGCTGTTTCATCCATACAACCACGATAGTTACAAGATCCATCATCTGTATTAACATCAGTTAGAAGATTATTTGTTGGAAATTGATAATTATCTGCAGATGGATCAGTACATCCTAAAATGACAGGAAAACAAAAACCACCGGAAACATTAACATCAACACCTTCAATTCCAGTTAGTTCATTTGGCTCATTATCAAAATCATAATCGTTAAAATTATATGCAGTAGAATCAAGACAACCAGGAACTCTAGGATAACATGAACCATCGTCAGTATTTGCATCAGCATTATAATTAAATGCTGGATCGCCATCTCCGTCTAGATCAAATTCACCATTTCCATTATCGATACAGCCGAATATTATAGGAATACAAGAACCATCATCAGTATTGGCAGTGTTATTATAATTAAATGCTGTGCTATCAATACAACCTTCAATTATTGGAATACAAGATTCATCATCTACATTTGCATTAGGGTTATAATTAAATGCTGGAAGTTCATCTCCATCGAAATCATTAATTGTAGCAGTTCCACTAGGTGAAGGAATACCATTAGGTAACCTACCATTATCTGTACAACCATAAACAATCTCAATACATGATCCATCATCTGAATTAGCTTCTACATTATAATTAAATGCTGTAGGATCTGAGCAGCCAAACACTAAAGGTATACATGAATAATTATCAACATTTGCAATTGGATTGTAATTAAGTGCTGATGTATCTGTGCACCCGAATACGACTAGTTCAGAACATGCTCCAATATTTTGAACAGTGGCAATGGAATTATATTCAATGTAAGCTATATCCATACATCCATAAATTTCAGGAATACATGAACCATCTTCAGTGTTTGCATCAATATTAAAATTAAGTGCTAATGTATCAGTACAACCTAACACTTTTAAATTTTGACAATATTCTGGGTCATTTACATTTACTAAAGGATTAAACTCAACATAAAAATCATACGAACATCCATAAATCAAAGAGTCTACACATCCAACATCAATATTTGCACCATCATTTAATGGAGAGCCAACATTAAACAAGCCAATTGAACTTGTTGAATGATTATAAAATTGAAGATAATTAGGGTTATTACAAGAATTTTCGCCTTCAACTACTAAAGTTTCACAACTGCCATTATCTTCGTTAGCCATCTGATCAAACTGGATATAATTTGAGTCTGTACATCCAGGTATTATAAGCGTACATGTGCCATTATCAAGTGTAGCATTTGGATCATATTCAAAAGCACTTTCATTAATACAACCTGGAATGTGAGGTAAAATACAATCTGATACATTACTGATATTTGCATCAGGATTATACTCTTGAAAACTTTCGTAAACACATCCCTGAACCAATAAAGTAGAGCACGATCCATCATTATAATTTCTATTTAAGTCTTCAGGACCATTAAGAACATATAATCCAGGTACAACTTCAAAATAATCATAATATTCAAGGTAATTATCATCCGTACATCCAGGATTATAAGCAGTTTGACATGAACCATCATCTGAATTAGCTACAAATCCTTGTGTGTAATACTCTAGATAATAAGAGTTTACACATCCTAAAATCGCTGAAATACATGAGCCATCATCAAAATTAACATCTGAATTAGGATAATTTTCATAGTATACCCAATTTGGAGATATAATATTATAATTTAAAGCTGATGGATCATTACAACCAGGAACCAATAGAAATTGACATGACTGATCATCTGTATTTGCGGTAGAATCGTATTCTATGTAATCTTGATTAGTACAACCATAAACAAAAGGGACGCAAGAATTGTCATCAATATTTGCTAAAGGATTATAATTAAACATAGTTTCATCAGTACACCCTGAGGTTATTATGTTTAGGCAATAGTCCTGAATATGAATAGTCGCATTTGAATCATACTCATAATATGATGGATTAGTACACCCGGTAATAAAAGCATCCTCTGCATTTGAGCATGTTCCGTTGTCAATATTTGCCACTGGGTTATAGTTATCAAAACCTAAAACTGTGCAACCATAAATAATAGGAACACAAGAACCATCATCTAAATTTGCATTAGGATTAAAATTAAATGCAAATGAATTTACACAGCCCAAAATTTGACAAGAACCGTCATCAACATTAGCATCTGGATTAAATGATTCTTCGATTGCATTAGGATCTGTACATCCTGTTACAATTACGTTTTCGCACAAACTAACATCTAAGACATTAGTATTTGGGTTATATTCTAAATAATTATCATAAAGACATCCACGTATAATTTCTGTTGAACAAGATTCATCATCAACATTTGGAATTGGACGAATTGAGTCAATTAACAAATACAGTTGAGAGTTAAATGGTGATACCTCCCATTGCCAAAACTCTAAGTATTCTGCATCAGTACATCCGTAAATGACTTCAATATTACAAGAACCATCATCAATGGTTGCACCTTCATTATATTCGAGATATGCAACATTAGTACATCCCAAATAATCACAAGAACCATTATCACTATTGGCATTTTGGTTATAATTTTCAGCGTCTGTATCTGTACAACCTTCAATGACTAGTGTAAGACACGAAGATGAATCTGAAGTATTATTTTCTGTATTATATTCTAAATATGAATCATCCATACATCCATATATAAAGGTATACATGATGCATCATCTATGTTAGCAACTTCATTATAATTCCACATTGTGTCATCCATGCAACCGAAAATAACAGGTGTAAGACATGAGCCATTTTCAATATTCGCATCAAAACCTTGATTAAAAAACTCTATGAAATTATCGTTTGTACATCCATAAACATCAACTGAAAACGGATTACAAGATCCGTCCTCAATAGTTGCTTCGCTATTATAATTTGGAAAATTTTCTAGGGTACAACCCGGAATATAGCATGACCGTCATCAATAGTAGCTGGTTGATAATCCCAAAAGAAGTCAAAATTTGACCAGCATCTTGGTAATTCGCTGCTGTAGAATTAATACAACCTAGGTATTCACAATAAGAATAATCATTAGTATTAATATCAGTACCATTAATGCCTGTAATTGGATTAGATATACCATCATAATCATAATCATTGTAATTAAAAGCATTTAAATCCATACAGCCATTTACGACACTAAAACAAGAGCCATTATCAGTATTTACATCAATACCATCAATTCCTGTAAGCTCATTAGGCTCATCATCTTCATCACTCTGATAATCATTAAAATTGTAAGCAAAAGAATCAATAAGGCACCCTAAAACTATTGGGAAACAAGAACCATCATCAATATTAACATCAACTCCATTTATACCAGAAATAGGATTAGAAGAACCATCATAATCATAGTCATTGTAGTTAAATGCAAGCGAATCCATACAACCGAACACTTTAGGGTAACAATTGGATAGACTAGTTTGAGTATTTACATCTACACCATTTATTGTTGTTATTAAATTTGACACACCGTCAAAATCATAATCATTGAAGTTAAATGCAGTCGGATCCATACAACCGTCAATGATTGGATAACATGTTCCATCATCTGTATTCGATAAAGAATCAAAATTAAATGCAGTACTATCAGTACAACCATAAATAAATGAGATACACAAAGCAGAATCATTCGTATTAATATCTAAAACTATCAATGCCGCTAACTTCATTTGGATGTCCATCATAATCAATATCATTAAAATTATAATAATTCTCATCAAAACAACCAGTAATTATAGGATAGCAAGAACCATCATTTTCTGTCGCTAATGGATTATAATTTTTGGCTTGAAGGCCATCATTGTCAAGGTCATATGACCAATCATCATCAAATCCATCTGAGCCTGACTCTCCAGTAATATTATTTAATTCATCTAAAAATTGTGTGCCATCATCATTACATCCAAATACTCTTGATGTTATACATGACCCATTATCTATTAAAACTAATGGATTGTATTCCATATATTCTTCCTGGGCACAACCAAAACCACCCTCGCATAAGGTTACATCGTGAACAGTAACAGAATCATTATGATTATCAGCAATTTCATTGAAACAACCAATAATTATTTCAGTGTTACAGTTACTAGGATTAAATTCAACATTTGGAACAATTGATATGCTTAAACTATCTAAATAACGATCTATATTAATTGGAATAGTGGCATTAATAAATCCATAATACTCTAAGTAATTATTATTTGTACAACCAAATATTGCTTCAGTAATACATGAATTATCATCCACATTTGCAGTAAAACCTTGGGCATAGAATTCAACAAATAATGAATCTGTACATCCTTCAACAATTAATTCTGTACACGAGTTATCATCTATGTTGGCATTCTCATCATATTCCAAATATAAATCATTTGTACAACCTTGAACAATTAAATCATCACAAGATCCATCATCTGTATTAGCATTATCATCAAATTCTAAATATAAAGAATCTGTACAACCAAGAATAATAGGAATACAAGATTCATCATCAGTATTTGCAACATCATTAAAATTAAATGCAGTAATATCAGTACATCCTAATATGATAGGAATACATGAACCATCATCAGAATTTGCCTCAGAATTAAAATTAGTAGAATTTTCTTCTGTACAACCTTCAACTATAAGTTCTATACATGAAGATGGATTTGTATCTTCAGTATATTGAGAGTTATATTCTAAATAATTAATATTAGTGCAACCTATACTAATTTCTGTTTGACATGCAGCATCTAAAGAAACGGTTGCATTTGAATCAAATTCAACATAGTTCTGATTAGTACATCCGTAAACTATATATGTGAGACAGTCATCTTCATTATAAGTATTCACTTCACTGGAATACTCAATATAATTTTGATCTGTACATCCAAAGCTAATTTCAGTTGAACAACTTCCATCATCAACATTTGCAGGTAAATCTGGTTGAGAAATAATAAAAAGTAATGAGTCATTAATCTCGTAATTCCAATATTCAACATACTGACTTTCAGTACAACCAACTTGGACTTGAATACAAGGATCTGATGTATCTTCTTGACTTACTTGATTTGTATTTGCTGATGAATTAAAATTAAAAGCATCAGGATCAGTACAACCATAAATGAATTCATCAATACAAGTTCCATCATTGAATGTTGCAATTGGATTATAATTGGCTGCTGCAGGATCCGTACATCCACTAATAGAACATGAACCATTGTCTTCTCCAGCCCAAGAGTCATAATTATCAGCTAAAGGATTTGTACAACCCAAACAGGATCCATCATCAGTAACTGCATTCTCATCATAATTTGAAGATAATGGTGCTGTACATCCCGGAGTTCCTTCACATGAACCGTCATCAACATTTGCAGCAATATTGTAATTAGAAGCTAACTGATTAGTACATCCGTCTTCTTTAGGGGTTGAACATGAGCCATCATCTTGATTATACAATGGGTTAGGGAAATTAACGCTAAAATTAATTGCATCGTATATGTAATATTCAAGGAAATTATCATCTGTACATCCCGGAATAGCGACAGTTAAACATAATTCTTGAAAAGGAAAATTAACAAGTGTATCATATTCAAGATAATTTGGATCATTACATCCAATTATTTTTTCAAACTGACATGAACCGTCATTAACATTTGCATTAACGTTGAACTCAAAATAATTTTCATTTGTACAACCGTAAATAATTTCATTGATACATGAAGAAGGCTCAGTATCAGTATTATTAACGGTATTTGGTAGAGTAACCGAAAATAAAACTGAATCATAAATATAGTATTCCAAATAATTGCTGTTATCACATCCTTCTTGTATTAATGTTGCACAAAAATCGTCAAGTCCATCTCCATTTGCAACAAGTTGACCTGAACTGTTGTCAAGGTTATCGGTCAAGGTATTTGCATTAACATTATATTCTATATATAAATCATTATTACATCCTGTTTGAATAGCTACACACGGGTTTGAGGAATCTTCAAAACTAACTTGTTGAACATTGGCAGTATCAATATAATTGAACGCTCCAGGCTCCATACATCCATAAACTACAAGATCAATACATAAGTTAGGATTTGATGTATTAGCATTAGAATCGAACTCGACAAAAAGTGAATCTGTACACCCCACAACAAATGGTTCACAAGAACCGTCATCTACAGTTGCCGAAATATCAAAATTAAATGCTGTTTGGTCCGTACAACCATAATTGTAGTCACAAATAGAATTATCAACAATATAATCTTCAGCAAAAGCTTGACTAAAGTTTGGTGATTCTGGATTAAAAAAACCATTGGCCCAGCCATCACTTTCAGGATCAAGATATACGAAATAATTATTTGCAAGAGTATCAATACATACTTGGGTGATATCTCTAAAGCCGTCTCTAATTGAACGATTCAGACAGTTAGGATCATCTAAAAGACTCAAACATGAACCATCATCAAAATTTGCATCAGGATTATAATTACAGATCCAAGGTAAATTTTCCGTACAACCCGGAACAATGATTGTAATACATGGATTTTCACCATCTGGAAGCGAAGTTGCAATCGGACTGTATTCTAAGTATGCTTGATCTGTACATCCGTAAACAGGAAGAGTACAAGAACCATCATCTAAATTTGCTTGTGGATCATAGTTAGTAGCAGTTGGATTAGTACATCCTGGTGTAGGCAAAATACAAGAACCATCATTATTAGTTGCAAATTCATTATAATTCAGTGCAGACTCATCAGTACATCCAAAAACAATAAAGGTACAAGACTCATCTGAATAATTAGCACTAGGATTGTAATTTGTAGCCGATGGACTCATACAACCATCAATTCTTTGTATACAAGATCCATTGTTGGTATTCGCAGATGGATTATAATTTAAAGAAGCTAATTGATCACCGAATATATCATCAACGTTTCCTGCTCCATTTGTTTCTGTACCATTATCAGTACAACCATAAACTACAGCAATACAAGAACCATCAGAAACAGTTGCATCAATATTATAATTAAATGCATTAGGATTCATACATCCATAGACAGGTAAAACACATGGGTTAAGCGGATCATCATTTGTAGCAAATTGATTATAATTAAGTGCTAAAGAATCTGTACAACCTAAAACAATAGAAATACATGAACCATCCGGGACAGTAGCATTTGCATCATAGTTAGATGCAAGTTGGTTCATACATCCATAAACTATTGGAATACAGGGATTTATTCCATCAGGTAGAGTTGTTGCAAGTGGATTATAATTAAGCGCTGCTAATTGATCTTCATTAGGGTCATAAACGAATCCACCTCCATTCAAATCTGAGCCATTATCAATACAACCATACACAATTGGGATACAAGATCCATCCGCAACAGTAGCTTCTATATTGTAATTAAAAGCATTAGGATTCATACATCCATAAACAGCTAGAACACAACTTTGATCATCTGTGTTTGCAAATACATTATAATTTATTGCTAAAGAATCTGTACAACCAAGAACTGTGGTAAAACATGAACCATCAGCAACAGTAGCATTTGGTTCAAAATTATCTGCAGATGGATTCATACATCCATATATTGCAATGATACATGAACCATCATTAAGATTTGCTACAGGATTATAATTCAAAGCTGTAGTATCTGTACAACCTGAAATTATTGGAATACATGAACCATCTGCTACGGTTGCATTAATATTATAGTTAGTTGATCCTGGTGTAGTACAGCCATAAATAATTGGAACACAGGTACCATTATCATAATTTGCATTAGGGTCAAAATTCCAAGCAGCTGGGTCAGTACATCCGACAATTGGTTCAATACATGAACCATCATCAACATTTGCTTCTAAGTCATAATTAGGAGAAAATACATTGGTACATCCAACAATTGGTTCAATACATAAACCATTATCAGTGTTAGCATTAGAATCAAAATTAGGTGAGTTGGAATTGGTACAACCATATATTTTAGGAATACATGATCCAACTTCATAAGTATTTGCTAAAGAGTTATAATTATATGCAGCTTCATATATACAACCTAAAATAATAGGCTCACATGAAAAGTCATCAGTATTTGCAGATGGATCCCAATTAAAAGCTGTCTCATCTAAACAACCAAAAATAATTGGTTCACATGGGTCAGAGGAATCCAATTCACTAACTTCATTAGTGTTAGCGGATGAATCATAATTAAAAGCATTAATATCTGTACATCCATAAATAGCTTCTATACAAGACCCATCATCCTCAGTAGCTGACTCATTAAAGTTAAAAGCGTTCTCATCTGAACAACCATCAATTTCTAACTCATCACAAATTCCATCTCCATCAGTATCGGACAGACAGACATCGTTACAATCGTAGTAAGTAATTGCATAATTACAACTAGCATCATTTACAGTTGCTAACTCAGAATAATTACACGCAACACTATCTGTACAGCCTCGAACTATAGGAATACATGACCATCATCTGTGTTAACGTTAATAAATGGATTATCATAGTTCCAACTGTTAGAAACACCATCATTATCAATATCATTATAATTGAGAGCTGCCGGATCTGTGCACCCATAAACTACAGGTATACAAACACCAGTATAGAGTGATGAACTATCTGTAACTAATGTATTTACATTAATTCCATCCCCAGAGATAAGAGAATCCTGGGAAAATATTGGACCAAATTGTAATTCAGATAAATCACCATCTTGATAATTAAGTCCAGTAATAGGATTGATGTTTAAACTAGAGTAATAATTGTTATAGTTTAACTTAGTACTATCAGTACAACCATAAACAAAAGGATAACAAGGGTCAGAATTATCAGTGATACTAGTTCTATTAACATTTGCTAAAGGATCCCAGTTAAACATAGTTTCATCCATACAACCAGGTAAAATAGGTTGCTGACATAAACTATCATCAATGATATTTCCAATATAAGGTGCTAAACTTTGTGAATAATCTATGTAATACTCGAAGAATGAAGGATTACTACAGTAAGGATCAATGGTCTCTAAACAATATAATAACGAGTTATCTTGGTGAGTTCCGACTGACTTAGATCCTTGAACATAATTTTCAGCATAATAACCTAGGTATAAAGGATCACTACAATAAAAAATAGCTGAATCAATACAAGTTTCATTATTATCGATAATATTTCCAACATACTGTTCACCAACAGTGTCATCTTCTAAATAATAACCTATGAATGAAGGATCATCACAATATTTAATTAATGTCTCTCCACATAAATCAGAGTCAATAATATTACCCGAATTATGACCTAAGCTTATATCAAAATCCCCATTGATATTTACATTATAATAACCAACTAATGAGGAATCTGAACAATATAAATCAACTGTTTCTTCTCCACAAAGTGAGTTATCTATAATATTTCCATTTAAAACATCTTTAACAGTACCGTCCAATAAATTAGTACCATAATAATAACCAATCTACTAGAATCGTTACAATAAAATACAACTTCATCTCCACACAAACTGCCGATACCAGTATTTAGATTATTTCCGTTGGTATAAGCTTGATAAATTCTATTGAGTGGGAAATTAGCCCCGGGCTTCTAAATCAGAGCCGTCAATTATATTATTAGTGTAATAATATCCTTCATAATTACTATCTGAACAATAGTCTATTCTAATATTTATGCATTCTGAAAAACTTGGAACTAAAGTAAAATCAACTTCATTATTTGGTGTATTTATACTAAAATTATTTTCTTCGAATGATCCTGAAATAATAAAATGTTCAACATATTGATTATTGTTACAATAAAAGTTTGCTAAATCTACACAACTCTCAAAATTGAGCATTGAATCTGGATATACAATATTATCAATGTTATTAATAAGTGAATAATTCCAATATTGTGCATATGCTTGATTCGTACAACCTGGTCTGTAAAAACATTCAGACTGTATGTGTGTATTAATTTTCTCAAGTGGATCTAAAGACGCATTTGATTCTCCGTCAAAATCAAAATCATTATAGTTGTATGCATTAATATCTAAACAACCTAACCTAACTTCAATACATGAATTATCTGAAGTATTAACATTTGTGTAAATATCTGTTAGTTCATAAGATATGTATTTATCGTTACCATAGTTATTAAAATTGAATGCTGATGGATCCATGCAGCCTTCTATAATTGGATAACAAGATCCATCATCAGTATTTGCATTAGGGTTATAATTAAACGATGGTTGACCATCTCCAAACGAATCGTATATATCACCAAAAGAATTTTGTGAACCTCCAT
Organism: Cryomorphaceae bacterium; assembly: GCA_019649675.1. GTDB lineage: Bacteria > Bacteroidota > Bacteroidia > Flavobacteriales > UBA7430 > MED-G21. Next base: position 56,235 of record BOWN01000001.1, read on the forward strand.
TATCAATACAGCCATACACTTTTTCAATACAAGAGTCATCGTGAACAGTTGCCTGATCATCATAATTATATGCTAATGGATCCATACAACCTAATATGGGTAGTATACAGTCCACTGTATCGTTTACATCTAAATATGGATTCCCAGTGGGTGGGATATAATTCAATGCTAATTGATTTTCAACACATCCAGTAATGAAAGGGTAACAAACATTATTATTGACATTAGCTAATGGATTATAATTATACATCGTACTATCAGTACAACCAAAAACTATTGGTATGCATGACCCATCATCTGTATTGACATCTATTGAATCTAATCCAGTTTTTATATTAAATAAACCATCACCATCGTAATCATTAAAATTTAATGCATCAGGATCATTACATCCGAAGATAAATGGGTAACAAGAACCATCATCTGTGTTTACATCTACTTGTGGATCACCAACAGGAGGTATATAATTGAATGCAGTAAAATCATCTTTACAACCAAAAATATAAGGGTAACAAGAACCATCGTCAGTGTTTGGATCTACATAAACATTACCGATTGGACTAATATAATTCAACATTGTTGAATCTATACATCCATAGATAACAGGATAACAAGTTCCATTATCTTCAGTTGCATTTGAATCATAATTTTTTGCTGTAGGATCAGTACAACCAATTTGCTTCTTTATCAAACAATCATCATCAATACCGTCAGGAAATGAAATATTACCTGGAATATCATCAATCAATGATGAATTAGTTAGATTGTCAGAATAAACATTTGCATAAGGATTATAATCCTCGTAAAGTGAGTCCATACAACCATAAACTTCATATTGAGTTACAAACTGAGTTTCAATCTCAGTTACGGTATAGAATGAAGCTGGACTGAAAGTATTAGCAACAGGAGTATAATTATTTGTGCCTGAACTAAAATTGGAAAGCTGAATTGAGGTAATTTCATAGAATATGCCGTCAGGAGTTAGTAAAAACCATATAAGTGGCTCATTTTCAGAAAACCCATCTTTAACTGTTGGAGTAAAAGAATCGTCCATCCATGCAGATATTTGATTAGATCCTTCTACCCATTCAGTTGACCCTCCACAAACAAGTGAATTGGTATAATCAGTGTAAAAAACACCCAAAGTACTTCCTACTGGGAACGGCTCAGTAATATCACCTGAAAAATAACATTACTACTAGTATTTGGATGACCTAACCCATAATATGGAAGTATGATGGAGTGGCTGGTTCCGGTAGTAACATAATTAAAATTATACTGTTCAGCATTCGGATCGATTTCAAATATACATTCAACATTAACATTGCTGATGCTTCATAATTGGTTGCATTTTGATTAGTACAACCAATTACTGCTTGTGTCTGACAAAATATTTCATTAAATACTGGATCAAGTTGATTAGGAATAAAACCTTGATTATAATATTCAGCATAAGTTGGATCTGAACAACCTATCAAAACACAACTACCATCATCTACTGTTGCATCAGGATTATATAATCCTCCTTGTGAATATGGACTGGTACAACCATATATGTTAAGATTAATACAATCTTCGAAATTATTAACAGTATACAATGGGTTATACTCCTGGTAAAGAGTATCTAGACAACCTAAGTATTCTAAAGTTTGACAATCACCATTATCAACATTTGCAAGAGGATTAAAGTCTAAAAATTTGCATTTGTACATCCTCAACTATCAATTCTTGACATAAAGTTATAGAAGAATCTTGTGTAGCAAAAGGATTAAATTCCAAATAATTAGGATCTAGACAGCCAAAATTATATCGTAATTACAATCATAATTATTAAAGTTTGCTAACGAATCAAAATTATTAGCCAGTTCATCGGTACAACCCTCAACTACTAGTGTAATACATAAATCTTGATTATTAATATTTGCAAATGGATCGAATTCCGTATAAAAGTTATTTGTACAACCAATGATTTCTGCTAAACAAGATCCATCATCTTCGATTGCTAATGGATCATAATTAGCAGCAGAAATATCAGGTACATCCCTGATTATACACACAAAGATCATTGTTAATTTGATATGAATATGGAACATAATTCAACTCAAGTTCATCACCACACGACTCAATATCAACTTGATCACAAATACCATCATTATCTGTGTCACTCAAACACTCATTGTTACAGTTCAAATATTCTTCAGCTGGATAAATACAAATACTAGCCGAGTAGATAAAGAATCATAATTACACGCATTTTCATCTAAACAACCAAATATCTCTAACTGATCACATACTCCATTTTCATCTTCATCAAAATAACATTCGCCATTACAATCAAGGTATGGAGTAAAATACGTACATAATGTAGGGTCTGTATCGGTAGTAGCATTATAATTGAAATTACAAGCAGCCTCATCCATACAACCTTCTATGACAACCTCGATGCAATTTCCTCAATATCTGATCCATTAATACATGAACCATCACAATTTTTGAACTGCTCTGGGTATTCACATGAATTATCAGAGGAATTTGCTGTAGGATTATAGTTACATGCATTTTCATCAATACAACCTAATCTTATGAGATTCAAACAATATGTTCCATCATCTGTTGTTGCATTTGCATCATATTCAAAATAATTTGCATTAGTACATCCAAATAAAAAGCATAGACCGTTATCATCAGTAGCATCTATATCATATTAGTAGCCCACCAGAGAGTACATCCTATAACTTCATTTTCGTCACAAACCTGATCTCCATCGGAGTCATTATTACAATTACCATTACAATCATAATGAGTAATAGGATAAATACACACATCTTCACTCTCAGTGCTTCAATGTTAAAATTACAAGCTGATGAATCAGTACAACCATAAATTTCTAATTCATCACACACTTCATCACTATCAATATCATTTATACAATTACCTTCACAGTCGTAATATGCTTCAGCAAAGATACATTCGACCTCTTCTGTAGTTTCTAAATTATAATTACAAGCTGAAACACTTACAGTACAACCTTCAATTTCAAGTTCATTACATACTCCATCACCATCATTATCGTTTATACATATCGGTTGTTCACCCCATACAGAATCACATTCATAATATTGAGGAGGAAAAATACACTCAGATATAACATGAATTACTCCAGTTGTTGTATTACATGCATTAGGATTAGTACACCCTGTTGCGTAAGGAATACAAGCTCCATCATTACCGTCAGGGATATCCACATTTGCCGAATCATCATAATTAATTGCATTAAAGTCCATACAACCATATATAATTAGGATATCACATGAACCATCATCAGTATTTGGAATTGGATCTAAATTAGTGACAGAAGCTGAAGGATTATCAGAATCCAAATCAGGATCATATGACCAATATTCTAGATAGTTAGAATCTGTGCATCCTAAAACTTGAGTAATACACGAACCATCGTCATCGGTAGCTAAAGGATTATAATTAATTGCTGCTAATCCATCTCCGTCAATATCATTTAACTGATTATAACCATTGACTTCATTACCGTTATCAGTACACCCTAGAACCTCATCAGCAGCACACACTCCATCTTCATCTAAATCATTTTGAATCAGAATTCCAGTTCCATCCTGCTCACCAGAACATACATCACACTCTTCACTAACTTTATAGATACAATTAAAATCTTCAATATTTGCTTCGATATTATAATTACAAGCTAAAGAATCTGTACAACCCTCAATAAATGCTAAGTTTGAAAATAATGGACCGGACTCTATAAATAAGATATTCAGGTTAATTTGATCTTTAATTTCTTCAAACGATAAATTAGAATCAAAACTAGAATCTTCAAGTTCTTCTTCGGTGAGAGTTATCGTATATTCAACTGTAACATTAACCACTCCACGAATGTTTTCATCAATAATAACACTCAGAACAACGACGGTTCCTTCTGCTAAACCTAGTTGGGTTTCTAACAAATCTTCAAAGTTTTCAGAAAATACTTGTACATCAGAAACTAAATTATCATCAATAGTAATTTGAATCTCATCTTGGATAAAGATGGCACAATCACTATCTCCATCACATATACCACAATAATCAAAAAACAGACAACTACCATCGTCTTCTGTTGCAAGTGGATTATAAGTATCCCCACATGCATCAGAATTATCGCAACCTAAAACCTCATTTTCATCACACACTAGATCATTATCTTCATCGTTATCAATTATAATTCCTGTTCCATCTTGTTCTCCCGAACAAGAAGCACACTCATCTAAATCTGTTGAATAAATGCAAAGATCATTATCAGTATCAGTAGTTGGATTTGCATCAAAGTTACAAGCTATTTGATCTGTGCAACCTAAAATTTCATCGGAATCACATACATTATCATCATCATTATCATTATCAATAATAATTCCGCTTCCATCTATTTCACCAGAACAAGTCTCACATCCTGATGGGAACTCACATGCATTACTTTCTGTATTTGCAGTAAAATTATAATTACAAGCATTATCATCGGTACAACCAAAAACAATAGTTTCACAAGTGCCATTGTCTGTATTTGCAAGTGGATTATAGTTAAAAGCAGCTAATTCATCACCATCAATATCATTAACTATACCTGTACCACTAACTTCAAGACCATTATCAACACAACCAAGAACCACTGCAATACAGCTTTCATCATTTGTATTTGCTAGTGAATTGTAGTTAAAAGCAGCTAACCCATCACCATCAATATCATTAACTATACCTGTACCACTAACTTCAAGACCATTATCAACACAACCAAGAACCACCGCAATACAACTTTCATCATTTGTATTTGCTAGTGAATTGTAGTTAAAAGCAGCTAACCCATCACCATCAATATCATTAACTACACCTGAACCACTAACTTCAAGACCGTTGTCAATACATCCTAAGACTACTGCAATACAGCTTCCATCATTAGTATTTGCTAGTGAATCAAAATTAAATGCAGATACATCAGTACAACCTTCGACAACATCTTGACAAGAGCCATCATCAGTATTTGCATCAGAATTGTAATTAAAGGCTATTGGATCTGTGCATCCGTAGGGTTCAACACCTATACAATATAAAATAGGATTTTCTACTTGATTAATAATCTCAGTCGAGCCATTTTGAAAAGTTATTGTGGTTGATAAAGAATATATTTCATTACCATTAACAAGAAAAAGATTAAGTAATTCAATGTCATTTCCACCATCACTCTGATTAGATTCTAGATCATCCGAATAAATGATAAGTTCATTTTGAATATTGTTAAAAACATCTACTGAGCCAACAACAGTATTATCTGCATTTACAGCAACAACGTATGGGCTTGATGGTAAATATATATTTGCTTCACCAATAGTTCCAAATCCATTGGTTTCATAACCAGTAAATTCTGGAATTTCTTCAACATAAATAATTTGGTTCTCGAATAAAATTACAAATTCTGGAATTTCACCTGTAAGTAATCCATCTTTTTCATTTGTAAATGTATCATCACCCCACAAAGTAAGACTGAATAGACCTGAAGCAATTTCTATAAGACCAACACATTGCAAACTACCATCTCCATTTAGATCGTAAAAAGCACCTAGTTGACCACCTACATAGGAATTGAAAATATCATCCGTAATTAAAACGGTATGATTTACCCCAGTATTTAAAGGATTAATAAAACCGTCAACTGAAATATTAGGTAATACAGGTAAATTCAATGATGAAGTAAAGTCAGTATCAAGAACAACAGACATATTAGCATCTGAGGATGAAATCTGAGTATGAGTAAACCACAGGTCGCAACTTGCTATACATGAACCATCATCTGCGTTTGCTTCTGTATTATAATTGGATGCTGTCAAATCTGTGCATCCAAATACAACAGGAATACATGAACCATCATCTGAGGTTGCATCTTGGTTATAATTAGAAGATGTTGGATCAGTGCAACCTAATATTGCTGTACAATTTAATTCGGAAGAAGCAGCTATTACAGGCAATTGACCATTAGCTGTAAAAGAATTAATTCCAGCAAAGGTTAATTCTAAATCATATAACGTAGTACCATCTACTAATTGAAAAGTTAACTCTTGACCAGCAGAAGCTCCATCTAATTCAGGTGTTGCAGTATCATCTCCCCAAACTGCTAGGGATTGCTGACCGCCTATTAAATCAGCTGTGGCGACAGATGCACTACCTACTATTAATCCATCAGGAGAAAAAGCAACAAGGTATGGAGCATCAGAATCAATTGGAAGAGCATCAATTGCACCTGAGGTAAAAAACACTGTCATATTAGAACCAGTATTTCCTGTAAATTGATTAGGAAGATCACACTGAGCAGTAGTTTGCTTGGTCGAGCAAACAAAAATTAATAAAATAAGATATGATATAATTTTTTTCATAATCAAACGTGTAAATATTTGAATAATGCCTTTTACTTTTTCAAAGAGCTTGATGGCTTAAGATCTTTTCGCTTTTTGAGCTTCATACCCAAAACAGCCGAGGCTCCGTCCTTAAGATAAATTGCCATAAGTGGCTTTTGATATGAAACTTCGATTTGATAAATGGAATCATCTTTCTTTTGAGCCATCCATATCATTCTTTCCCCAATTTCCATGCCATTATCAGCCCCCGGCGGATACTGTCCCCAAACTGGCAACATATTAAAATCATTTGATCTCCATTCTAAAGAACCTGCGCACTTGTGTTTTTCCTGATTGTCAAGATAAAAAACACCCACTCTATCACCGGATTCTAAAGAATCACCATCAAAACCCAAAACCATTCCAATAGGTAATGAATCTAATTGTTGTAATTCTTTAATAACAGGATGCCAAACAGGCAAAACCAAAACAGAATGGTTTGGCCCAGTCTTTTCGAACGAAAAATCTATAGAATCTTGACCGTACACGCCTGATTTTGAGTCAATAAAAAACTCATAATAATCAAAAGCATATTGAACCAATTAATCCTTTTCATAACGGGGGTAATAATTATTTTACTAATCTGCTAATATAAGGAATTTATCCCGAAAAAACACTAATAAATTCAATGCTGATTTAATAAATCAAATATCTATATTTTAATATGTAAATTTAAACTACAATTGAGACTAAAAATAATTACAAAATTATTTTCAAAAAGTAGTAGCTTAGCAAGCTCAAAACTAAAAATTGAAAAAAGAAATCAAAATATTAAACTTGATATTCATATCAATATTCTTAAGCTCAAAAGCTCAAGAAGTTGAGCTCATAAAATCATTTGTTGGTAACAGTCAAAAATCTGAAATAATTACCTTTACTCCACAAGATGAAATTCTATTGAGTGGAGACTTTTCTGGATACATAAATTACTGGGATATTCCAAACCAAGCATTAATCAGCTCGATAAAAGCACATTTTGGAAAAATTAACAGAATTGAATTTTCAGAAAATGGAGAGTACTTTTTAACCTTTTCTAGCGATGATAAAAAAGTTAAAATTTGGAGTTTTTCCAGTCAAGATACGCTCGTTAATTTTAACATACAAAACAGCCCTTGTTTTGCTATTTTTTATGATGAAAATTCAGTATTAATTGGAGACGAAAATGGCACAATATTTCACAAAGATTTTTTCTACCCTGAAAAAGACTCTATATTTTACAAAAACCCTTTACCAGTATATGATGCAAGCTTAAATAAAACAAATAATAAACTCGTAATTACAGATGAAAATTCTATAAAAATCATCAATTTAAACAAGGATAAAAAAATAGATTTTGAAATTGAAAATATGTACTCTAGCCGCTTTGTGAAATCTATGTATTATTCACCAGAAATATTAATGACTTGGAGTGAAAATGGAATCGTTAATTTTTGGAATTTAAACCAACAAAAAATGATTCGGGAATTGCGTGCAAAAAACAATTTTTATGAGCTTTCAATTAATAAATACAGCAAAATTTTACTAACAGGATATTATGATGAAAAAGCTCTATTATTCGACTTAAAAAATATTGACCTAGAACGAGAACTTGACGAGAATATTCAACTTGTAAACACCTATTTAACAAATGATTACAATGAATTTATGATTAGCTCTAGTGAAGAAGGAAGACACAGGTTAATGCAGGTTAAAGGTGGATCTGGAATAAAACCACTTTCACTTCAAAAAAGAGATGTAGAAGTTCAAAAAGTAATTACTGTAAGCTCAAAAAAAATTAACCTTTCAGTGTGGGATAACGAACGCGTGGATGGAGACCGAGTCTCTTTAAGCCTCAATGGTAAATGGATATTGCGTAATTATGAAATCGCAAAAGAAAAACATTCATTAGACATAGAATTGATAAAAAACCAAGTCAATGAATTGGTTTTCTTTGCCGAAAACTTAGGAGAAATACCTCCAAATACAACAGCTATAAACATTCAATACGAAGGACTATAACAAAACACATATTATGCGCTCAAACATGGATAAAAGTGCCTCTATAAACTTCTACATTGAAGAAGAATAATCTCATTGCTATTTTTATCTTTGTCCGAAACCTTATATTATGAAAAGAGTTGTGGTTGGCCTCTCTGGTGGAGTCGACTCTAGCGTTGCAGCCTATTTATTACAACAAGAAGGTTATGAAGTGATTGGTCTGTTTATGAAAAACTGGCACGACACATCAGTTACCATCTCAAATGAATGCCCATGGATAGAGGACAGTTCAGATGCAATGTCTGTTGCTGATGCTCTTAACATTCCTTACCAAATTATTGACTTAAGTAAAGAATACAAAGAACGTATTGTAGACTATATGTTTGCAGAATACCAAAAGGTAGAACACCAAATCCTGATATTTTATGTAATCGTGAAATAAAATTCGATATATTCTTAAAAGCTGCTATGCAACTGAATGCGAATTATGTTGCGACAGGTCATTACTGTAGAAAAGAAATTATTAATCTTAATGGAAAAGAAATTTTTCAACTAAAAGCAGGACTAGACAAAAATAAAGATCAAAGTTATTTCCTGTGTCAGTTAAATCAAGAACAACTTTCAAAAGCCCTCTTCCCTATTGGTCATCTAGAAAAATCTGAAGTTAGAAAAATTGCCTCTGAAGCCGGATTAAGCACAGCAGAAAAAAAAGACTCCCAAGGTCTTTGTTTTATAGGCAAGGTAAAACTCCCTGAATTCCTGCAACTGCAATTAAAACCCAAAAAAGGAGACATTATTGAAATTGATCAAGAACACCCTCTTTTCAATGCCAACAAAGAATTTAACAAAGACAACACTTCGCTCGAAGCCCTACAAAGCTTGAGCAAGAATTATATTTACACACCTGAATTAGGTGAAAAAGTAGGCGAACATAACGGTGCACATTACTTCACTATTGGCCAACGCAAAGGCATCAATGTCGGAGGAAAAGTAGAGCCACTTTTTGTGATCGACACCGACACAAAAACAAATACCATATACGTTGGCCAAGGAACCAATCACAAAGGATTATTCCGACCCGCACTAAAAGTCTCTAACACAGATGTTCATTGGGTTCGCGATGACCTCAGATTAAACATTGGAGAAACATTACATGTAAAATCTAGAATAAGATATAGGCAACCACTAGAACAGGCCACGCTTTACCAAAAAGAAGACGGTATGTACATCATTTTTGAGCATGACCAAAGAGGAATTGCACCTGGTCAATTTGTGGCATGGTATTCAGATGATGAACTTTTAGGTTCAGGCATTATATCCTAATAGTTATATCCATGACCAATTACATTCAATAATAAAAGGCTTTATCTTTCGATAAAGCCTTTTAGTTTAATTAAAACAAGATTTTATATTTAAACCAAATCTTTATAACGATTTTTGATAAATAAAGTAAGATCCTCACCTTTTAACAAACCTTGTGAAAGCTTGGCAAGATCAGTTGCTTCTTTTAACATAGGCTTTCTGATGATCTGCATCTTTCTCACCTATGACTTTAGACACCAAAGGATGATTTCCATTTACCACAAGATTATACATTTCAGGCATATTGTTCATTCCAAACATACCACCACCTCCAGTAGCACTCATTTCTTTCATTCGACGCATAAATTCTGATTGTGTAATCGTAAAAGGAGAAGACGTAGGGCTCATACTTTCAAATTGAACAGTATACTGCTCTTTAGGTAAAACCCCTTCAATCGTTTCTTTTAAAGACGTTTCGTCAGCCTCAGACAAAACTGAAGGAATCTCTTCACCTTTCTGAATTAATTTATCCATTGCGTCAGCATCCACTCGAACAAAAGAAATATTCTCCTTTTCAGTTTCCAATTTTTGAATGAGATGACTAACTATAGGCCCATCCAATACCAAAACATCATAAGATTTCTCTTTAGCTTCAGCAATGAAACTGTGTTGAGCTTCTTTGTCGTTGGTATACAGAACAACCGTTTTTCCATCTTTATCTACTTGATTTACTTTAATCTTATCAAGATACTCTGCCCAGGTGGAATATACTTCATCTACATTTTGATATAAGGCAAACTTTTCGGCTTTTTCAAAGAATTTTTTCTCAGTAAGCATTCCATATTCGACAATAACCTTCATATCTTCCCACTTCTCTTCGAAAGCTTTTCGATCACCCTTAAACATCTCATTTAATTTATCAGCAACCTTCTTTGTAATATGAGAAGAAATCTTCTTAACATTAGCATCAGATTGCAAATACGAACGAGAAACGTTAAGTGGAATGTCTGGAGAATCGATTACACCTTGTAACATAGTTAAAAACTCAGGTACAATACCTTCTACCGAGTCTGTCACAAAAACTTGATTACAATACAATTGTATTCGATTTTTATTCATATCAACATTCTGCTTCAATTTTGGGAAATATAAAATCCCAGTTAAATTGAACGGATAATCTACATTTAAGTGAATATGAAACAATGGCTCCTCAAAGTTCATTGGATACAACTCTCTATGGAATGACTTGTAATCATCATCTTTAAGACTTGAAGGCGACTTTGTCCATGCAGGAGTAGGATTGTTAATAATATTATCTACTGTCTCCTTTACCTCTTTTGCATCATCTCCTTCACCTTCTTTATTGGTAATTTCCTTCGTTCCAAACTTAATTTCAACCGGTAAGAATTTACAATATTTATTAAGTAATTCAGAAATTCGCGAATCTTCTAAAACTCAACTGAATCCTTAGCAATGTGAAGAACGATATCTGTACCTCGGGTTTCTTTATTAGTCTCGTTTAATTTAAATTTAGGCGAACCATCACAAGACCACTTAACTGCTGGCTCATCTTGGTAAGATTTTGTATATATTTCGACATTTTCTGCCACCATAAAAGCAGAATAAAAGCCAAGACCAAAATGACCTATAATACCTGCATCTTCAACCTTATCATCATACTTCTTTACGAACTCCTCTGCACCTGAAAAAGCAACCTGGTTGATGTATTTTTTAACCTCTTCGGAAGTCATACCAATACCATTATCAGAAATAGTAATAGTCTTTGCTTTTTATCAACCTTAACTTCAACTAATGGAGAACCAACATCCCCTTTAACTTCCCCCAACGAGGAGAGTGCCTTCAACTTAGAAGTCGCATCAACAGCATTCGACACCAATTCTCTTAAAAGATTTCGTGATCCGAATACAAAAACTTTTTATGATCGGAAATATATTTTCCGTTGTCACTTTAATTTTTCCTGTAGCCATAAATTTATTATTTAATTTAAAAATCTAAATAACGATAGTCAATTCTTATGCCATTAGATTTTTCTGTCAAATTGTCGTGAATATGCCATATATACACATCACCCACTCAACAGAAATAAGCTTTAAAGGTATTTTGTAACTTTGTCATCAAGGTCAATCTAAATTGAAAATGACATCAAAAGTAATTTATAAAGGCTCTCTCAGAACTGAGGCCACACATCTTCGCTCTGGAAATAGAATTATTACAGATGCACCCACGGACAACAATGGAAAAGGTGAAGCCTTTTCACCAACCGATCTGGTAGCAACAGCATTAGCCTCATGCATGCTTACAATTATGGGAATTAAATCAGATGAAATGAATATCAATATTGAAGGTACCTCTGCAGAAGTAAAAAATAATGGGTAGTGTACCGCGAAGAATAGCGCAGGTCATCATTGTTATTAATATTCCAATTTCGACTGACGAAAAAACTAAAAATATTCTTAAAAAAGCTGCATTAACTTGTCCTGTAGATAAGTCTCTATCAGACTCCGTGATTCGAGAGGTAAAATTTATTTGGGGATAGGAAACAAACTACTTTTATGAAGCAGGCATATAGAATCTTCGCCAAATATTTAAACCAAAACCAAGGGTAAGTAACCAAACAAAAAGCTCAATCCAATTTGGATTAGAATTGTAACCAAAAAACCTTTTAAGAAAGAACCTATCGAACCCTTGTCATGAAGAATATGAACATATTTACCTTTATTTTCATTAAAGTTGTAAATAACTCTGAAGCTCCGGATTCTAACTCAGCTTTAGGCACCAAAACATTCCAGGGTCTTGTAATCTCATTTTTAGACTCCATTCCGAAAAATTCTAAATGACCACCTTTTACAACAAACTCTTCCATTTCATGAGTACCATATGCAACCATTCCAGCTGCAAATAACACCAAAAACAAAGAGGTCACACTAAAAAGGTCTCAAATTAATTCGCCTTCCCTGAACTACAATAAATAGCCGATGAGACAGGCTAAAATGATTCCGGAAATGAAACCCAAATAGGAGAAACCCGACTGCAAACTAGAGCCAAATAAAAACATTACTGTTTCAAAGCCCTCTCGAAGGATAGCAAAAAAACCAAAATAAAAATACTCCATTTACTTTTACTTTCAGCGGCCTCTGATGCTAATCTCTCAATTGCACCTTTAGATGCCATTGATTTTGAAAGCCAAAAAACAACATACAGCAAAAAAACAGCAGTAACATACATAAAAATAGACTCTGCTAGTTTAGCAAAAGATTCATTCTGAATACTTGTATTTACATATTCTAATAAAAAGCAACACCAACACTTGCAATAACAGCAGCAGCTACAGCATACCACATTCTCTTGATTTGCTGATGAAGATTTGATTTTGATAAAAATGTATAAACAATCCCCACAATTAAGGCGGCTTCTAAACATTCACGAAAAGCAATAATAAATTGATTCATAACTAAATTTTAATTTGCAAACATAAATAATAATTTCGTTTATCCGAAGGTATAATTCCAGGTCCTGGATATCCTGATGCTCGGCGAGTAAAATACGATCGATTGAGTAAGTTGTTGATTCCTGCTTCAATTACAATACGCTCTTTTTCGTACTTTGTAGATAAATCGACTACTGAATAAGAAGGTATTTCACCAAACAAAGCATTTTGAGTAGGACTAATAGTATTTTGTGCATCTGAAAATTGACGACTGATGTAAGAATAGAGTAAAGTACTCGTAAAACTTTTATATTGGTATTGTAGTCCAAATTTTAAATTCATATCAGGGTTATACTCTACCCTATTCCCAAGTATTGAAGACTCATCAGACCTAACATAAGTTCCTTTCTGTAATGATGTATTCCAAAAGACGTTTAAAGCTTGTATTTCATTTAAAGATTTAAAGACATTCAATGACAAATATGATTCAATTCCTAAAGTTTTAGAGTCTCCAATATTGGTACTTAATCGGTAAGACTTCCACACAAGATCAGGGGTCGGTGCTGAAGACTCATTATAATACGACAACAAATAACCTATTCTGTTTGAATAATTTAGATAGAAGACACTTAAATCATATTCTAATATACCCCAAGCTAATCCCCTTAAACCCAAGTCTATGTTAAAACCTTTTTCGTCTTCAAGATCAGGATCAATGACTACATTAGAATTAATCACCTGCATGTCGTTAAAATTTATAGCTCTGTAGTTTTGAGAAAAATTGGCATAGACTTCACCACCGACAAAACATTTATAACTAGCACCTAATCCTGAAAGAAAAATACCTCTCTCTAACTTTTTTTGATTATTTGTGTAATATAAACTGTCATTAACCAAGGCATGAAAAAAACCATCAGACTCAGTTTCAATTCGGTCGTATCTAAAGCCTGGCGTTATAGAAATACAATCATTTATTCGCACTAAATTTTCTACGAAAACAGCCTTATTAAGGCTCGAAACTCAAAATATGAACCGTAATGATCTAGTTTATTATCAAAAGAAAAATTTGGATTTGAGCCAGAGTCAGCAAGACCTTGTTCTTTAACTGTGAATCCGCGGTACCATCGAATTCCAAACAAAAAACAGATTCAGATTTACCAATTAAATAACGATGTATAAGCCTTGTTTCATTACCAAAATTATTAAATTTAGCAAGTAACAAATCACGTTGTTGTCCAGTTTCCGGCCAATCAATCCGATCTAATAGTCCCAAAGCATCTCGGCTTGACCAGAGCCCAAAGGTTCTCGAATTCAATTTAGTTCTCTGATTGAATTTATAGTCTAAATTAAATGCAGCTATATTCCAGTTAACCCTGAACCAATTTCTAGATCGAAATGAGGTGTCTGGGTTTGATAAAAGTAGCATCATCAAGCCCTCCGGGTTGCTGTGCTAGATAATCCATATGAGTAATCTCTAGACTAAACTCTAAGCGATCATTGGCTTGATAATGAACAGATGAGAATGCTGTTTGAGATTTGGAAATTGAATTAGGTCGCCAACCATTTCTAGATTTTTTCTGATAAAAACTATAATAATTCCATTTCCCTTTTGAGCCACCTACACTAACAAAAGTATTTTGTAATTTAAAAGAACCTAAAGTTTGTCTAGCGATAATTTCTATCGGTTTATTTACACCTTTTTTTAATCTAAAGTTCAACAAACCTCCAAACTGTGTCCCATACTGTAAGGATGCAGCACCTCGAACAATTTCAATCTTTTGAATCGCTTCTGATGGAGGTGTGTAGTATGATTCAGGGTAACCCAGGGCATCTGCACTAATGTCATAGCCATTTTGCCGGGTATTAAAATTAGAAGTACGATGTGGACTTAATCCTCGCGCACCAATTTCTAGCTGAAGACCCAATCCATCACTCTCCCAGATATTCAGTCCAGGAACTTTAGCATAAACCTGTCGAGAATTATTCGTGGATTTATTGGCAAGTGTTGACCCCATTAATATCACCTCATTTTTTTTCGATGAATAAATCGATGTCCCTTCAATAGATCGTAAACGAGTAATGTTTGTCAATCGTTCATTTTGTCCTAAAACATCAACTTGAGAAAGCTCGAATATATCAGGCTGTAATTCAACATCAAAATAAAGCACTTTTTGGTTATACTAATTTGTCTTTTAAAACTTTTAAATCCTAAACATGAAACTTCTAAAAGTAAGTTCCGGAGGAAAGCCCAGAAAGTTCAAATCGTCCATTATTATCGCACACTACACCAATATTTTCATTCAATTTAATATGTGCATTTGAAATAGGTACCGAGCTTATTGCATCAACTACAGTACCTTTAAATAAATGTTGAGCATGAGATGTAAAAACACAACAAAACAAAATAATATGTAAAAACCTTTGAGCATTTAATTATCTAAAATCCAATCTTTTGAATTAAAATCGTCATGTAATGTTGTTAAGTCAACTTCAGGATCTATAAAAAGTTTACTCCGAGAACCATTTAAAGTAACATAGATCTCTGCATTAATAACGGGATTCTTTATACCCCTTGATTTAACTTCTTCTTCTATGATGTGAGCATACTGCAAAATCAAATCCGGCTGTGTGGCCATCATTTTTTCTTGATTAGGCGTTAAAAAATCACAATTATTTACCTCACCTCTTTTTCCTGTCTCTGGATCGGTAACATAAAAAAATGCAGTACCTGCTTTCTCCATCAGCATTACACGCCAACTAAATCTATAACCTTGTTCGGTCCAAAACAAATCTCCGGGATAAAATAAATACCGGATAGGAAGTATGATCTGAATGAAAACGTAAATCAATAAAAAAACACTTAAAAGCTTTCTTTTAATTCCTTTCGAAACTAAGATGTCTAGTAAAATTTTGCTCTTTTGCTTTGATGTTAAATATTTGACTAATAAAAGCAATAATACTCTCATGAAAATCGGATGAAAAAAAGATCAAAGTTGCTGAGATCATAATCCAAGGAAACATCCCAATTGGAAACATCAAACCAGTAATAACATGAAAAATCACTAAAACAAAATATGCTATTGGTCTATACCGCTTAGAAAAAAGAAAAAAGGCAACTGTAAGATCAAAAACACAAGCTGCCCAACTACAACTATAAGCAACCCATTTTTCGGTAAATAAACCTCCTAATATTGGCCAATGCGTTTTTGCTTGCAACCATATACTCATAGGCATCGCATCAAACAACCAATCATAATTTAATTTGGCAATACCAGCAAAAAAATAAACCAAACCCAATTGAAATTTAAGAATAGCTAAGGTCCAATTCGGAACCCTTTTAAGAGGCTTTACACGATTGAAAAATCATATCTATAGAGAAAGAACGATTGGCTGGCAGAAAACACATTAAAAAAGAAACCAAGCTTATAAAATAATAGTGATTTAAATAGTTAGTCACATCAATAAGCTCAACGTAGGTAAAAAGAAGAAAAAACAGAATACTAGATGTCCTATAATAAAAGCCTAAAACTATGAATAATGAAGAGATTAATAAAAGACAAAATATGGTATACATTCCAAACTCTCCCATGGGTTTGACCCATTCAAATCCGTAATAATGAAAAAAATGATCTGGTTTAATAAAGAAATCATGAATCCAGCCTTTAAGCCAAAAACGAAGAATTCCAACAAACATCATTAACCCAAAAATAATACGAAAAACAACTAATGGAGCTATACTTGTTTCAGCATAACTCCATTGATTTATTTTTGAAATATTAAAATTTGGATTAATCGCCATCGGAATCGCCCAGTGTAACAGTTACAGAAAAATAAGATCGCATGTCATTTTTAATCATCGGCACCATTTTTTGAAGTTCATTTGATGTTTCTTGAACCTGAGAAATATTATTTAAAATTTCATAGGCTAATTCATTAGAAAACTGATTTACTAGTTCTTTACAAATAAGGAACTGATTTGCTATGGCTTCAGATAAATCTCCTTCTACAACTGTAGAAACAGCATTATATTCTTTTAACATTTCATAAATCCCAATACCGTCAACACCATTTTCTCCCATACCCATAAAAACACTTTCTAATGCAGTTAAATTTGCATAAATTAACTCAAATGACTTTCCAGAATAGAAACCTTCAACTTTAGATGGATCAGAAGAAATAGGTATACCATAACTTGATGCAAAACCAGCCGGCAAGGCAAATTTATTTCGTTTTAACTGTTCATAATCGAAAAGAAAATGATTAAAAAGTAAGCTAAGAGAACTACTCTGATCATTACCCTCAGACTCAACAAAAACATTTCTATATGTATCCCAACCATTGATTACATAATCAAGTTTTGATTGCATATCAATCAAGCAATTTTTCATATAGTTTATTCGTGATTCATTCATTAATTCAATCAACAATTCGCTTTGAGAGGTATGAAAAAGTAAATAATCTAATGCAGGAAACCCTTTAGCACTAAAATTAGAAGCTGCTTCTAAATTGTAATCGTTATTTTGAATATTCGACTCTATCTTAGTGGAATTTGTAGGAAAAGTATTGATATTTGATCTTAACAAAGCACTTGTTTCACCGGCAGGACCAAATTCAAATGCAGAGACTTTTTGCCATGAAAGGTAAGCATTTATGAATTTTTCTTGAAGAATTTCAAGACTTGACAATTCTGTTGAATCAAAATTGTTCAACTCTGAAATCAAATCAGAAAGAGACTCATCAAAGTTACTGTAACGTGGGATAATAATATTATCTGCAACATTCTGAAATAAATCAGAATATTGAGTTTCTTCATTTTCATCTGAAGAACAAGAACCAATAAATAAGAGAGATATTACTGTTGTTAAATAGAATAAAAATTGTTTCATAAGTAATAAAAGCCACCTGCAAGCAGGTGGCCAAATTAAATCATTTAAAAATTTAAAATTCACTAGGATTTGAAATTCCATATGCACTTGCTAGTGCGTTTCTTGTATCTGAAATCATCACTGCAGTTATATTAAATAGATTATCTCCAAGCATAGCAATCATATCATCGACTTGACTAGGAGTAACCAAAGCATTTGAATTCCACTTTAAAGCTGACATAAATGCAATTGCTTCAGAAAGTGCATGATTTCTAACTGCATCATCCGCAATAGCGGCTTCAGCAGAATTTAAGTAGTACAATGCAGAAGCTACGGGAATCATCTCCCATTCAGACTGTATAACAGCTATTGCCTGATCACGAGTATCATAATCCATATTATTTATAGCATGACGACCTGCAATGAAACCATCTTGCATGATATTATCAATTGTAGTTAAACTACCAACTAAAGTTTTCTTTGCATATTTACCCCAGTAAGAACCACCATCAGGATTTGCAACTGACATGTCGATTGGAGCACCTAAGTAACCAAAAGACTCATCAAAGTGATGCTGCATATCAGTATACTCTATATCACTTGTAAGAGAGGCAACATCATTATCAACATTCATTTTAGCTTCACTTAAATAAACAGAAGTTCCTTGATAGTAAAAACAAGAACCCATAATTCCTTTGACAATTAACTGAACAGGTTCAAATCCATTTGCATTGAACATATAACCACCTGTTAAGTGTCCCATTGACAGATAAATCAGCTAACTCATCAATTAATGCCTCAACATTAGATTGTTCAGACTCAAATGTTTTATTTTTAAGTTGTTTAGCTGTTTTGTTGGCTGACCATTAGCAAAAGCATCAGAAGTCCAAGTATAACCATCATTTGCATACATAGACTTTGCTAAAGAAGCATCAATAACCGCACCATCATTTACGGTTTTCAAATAAGTTTCTAACTCTTTCAACATGTTTAGTCGATCAATTTGACCACCATAACTAGCATTAGAGAAGTTGTAAGTTGTTGGTGCAGTACTAACATCATATGTGCAAGAACCATCATCTTCAGTAGCTGAAGCATTAAAATTTGTTGCTGAAGAGTCTGTACAACCCATTACATCTTCATCTTTATCACATGAGGTGAAAAAGAAGTAACTGATAAGGAGATTAAAATTGTTAAAAGTTTGTAATTTCTCATAATTAATTATTTTTATTTAGACTATTTTTAAATAACAGTGCAAACATAAACTAAAAAGTAATTAAGTTCGCAATAAATATTAGATTTATTTAGACTTAGTTTAAATTAAAATAGATTACAAATATACTAAGGAAAAGAGTATTAAAAGAAATTCTTTTTAGGAAATTTTTAAAAAATTTTGGGATTGTATTTGTTTGGGAATTTTCCATTCTTATTTTCGAAAAATGCTTGAATTTTGCTCATATCCTTTTCAAAGTCCCCACAAACTTTAAACATTGGACCAAATCCAACTTCCTTCACTTTAAAATCGACAAATCCCATGATAATGGGGACATTAGCAGATTTTGCAATATGATAAAATCCGGTCTTCCACTTTGACACCCAAGAACGTGTTCCTTCGGCAGGAACTGCAATAATCATTTCATTACTTTCTTCAAGTAATAAAGTCATTGAATCGACTAAACCGTGATTCTTAGAACGATCTACTGGGATACCTCCAGTAGCTTTGAATAGAAAATTCATTGGAAAAAAAAACCAACTTTTCTTTATAAAGTAATTGACTTTTAAATCTGCTAAAGCAAAAGACGCTAAAGCAAGTGGAAAGTCCCAATTAGAAGTATGTGGAGCACAGACTAATACAGCTTTTTTGACCTCTTTTGGAACCTCTCCTACTAACTTCCAACCTATTGACTTAAGAAATAATTTACTCAATATTTTTTTCATTTGTAAAAATTTGATTTGAATCCTATTAAATAGACTTTATCGACAGCCCTGGTTAAAGCAGTATAAAGCCATCTTAAATACTCTTTATCAACAGTATTGTCTGGTAAATAACCCTGTTCTATAAAAACATTTTTCCATTGACCACCTTGCGCTTTATGACAAGTAATTGCATAAGCAAACTTTACCTGAAGTGCATTAAAATAGGGATCTGCCTTTATAGCCTGAAAACGTTTATACTTCGTTTTTATATAGCATACTCTCGTTCTAAAGATTTATACAATCTATTACCATCACTATAAGTCATTGAAGGTCCATCCAAATGAATACAATCTAGGAGCAGTAAAGTTTCAAACTCAGGCTCATCAGAATAATCTACTAGATTAGCTTCAACTTTTGCAAAGCGGAAACTGTGACGTTCCTGAATACTTAATATTCGTTTAATAACAATCTGATCTCCATTTGCAATGAACCCAGCCTTTGATTCTTTTGGCAAAGCAAAATAATTATTCTTAACAACCATCAAGTGATCTCCGGAAGTAATCTCATCTTCATACCATAGGATACGATTACGAATTTGCTGATTGTAAATATTTGCCCTTTTATTTGAACGCAAAATTACAACCGAATCTTCGATAGAATAATCCAAAAAAGCTGAATTTAATGCCTCTTCAAGATCATTTTTCTCGGTCAACCTAACAAGATCCGGATAAAGATCAAAAACAGGAGAATATTTAACTTGATCAAGCTCTAATAACCTTCTTAATACTGTTGCATTACTCAGAATACCTGACTCTTGAGCTTGACGTACTACCTCCTTCAATTCTACTTGAAAAATCTCTTTGAAATAACGCATTTTCAACTCTTCAGGAACCAATGCAGGACTTACTGATAAACCTACAGGAGGAAGCTGAGCAACATCTCCAATCAAAAGTACTTTACAATTGATTCCTTGATCAACATATCGTATCAAATCGTCTAACAAAGCATTGCCTCCAAAAGTAGAATCAGTTTGATTTCCAATCATTGATGCCTCATCTACGATATAAACCGTATTACTTTCTTTATTCTTTTGGAGTTCAAAATGAAGATGTCCAGACTTTAATTTTGGATAGTATATATGTTTATGGATGGTATAAGCTTTTCGCTTTGTGTAAGAGCTAATTACTTTTGCCGCTCGACCGTTGGAGCGAGTAAAACAGACTTACGATTGTATTTTACAATAGATCGTATTATAGATTGAATAAGTGTTGTCTTACCAGTTCCTGCATAACCTTTTAATATAAATAGTTGATGTGGATCTTTATCCAATAAAAAAGAGGCAATTTCAGTAATAAACTCAATTTGATCTGAAGTGGCTTGATGAGGAAAATTACGTAATAGATCTCCTCGGAGTTCCTGTATTTTTATAGCTGAAGTCAACACTTCAAAGATATACATTCAGAACAATGAAAAAAAATTAGATTAAAGCAAAAAAATTGTAGATTTGCCATAATATAAAGATCAAAATAAAAGATGGAAAAACGTATTCGCATTGGACTATGGATTTAGTTATTGGACTAAGTTACGCTCTCTACTCAGCTATTATGAATCCCATAAGATTCAATAAAGAAAAATACACGATCTGCAGACGTAATTGAAAGACTTAAAGATGTTCGAAAAGCACAATTAGCTTTTAAAGAAGTTAATCGCTACTACGCTTCAAATTTTGATGAATTAATTCCCTTAATTGATACTGGTTTATTTACCATTGTTCAACGACGTGATGAAGAACTAAAATTTTACAATAAAATCTACAGAGAATACCAACTTAAAGACACTACTTACATAGACACACTAGGCTTTGCTAGTATAAAAGACTCAATTTTTGGAGAAAATTACAACACTCAAAACTTGCGTCTTATTCCACATGCACAAGGAACTGAACTAGAGCTCAAAGCAGGAAAAATAAAATCGGGAAGCTTAACTGTTCAGGTATTCGAAGCAAAAGCACCTAAAGAAGAATATCTTAAAGGATTAGATGAAGATTTGGTTAAAAATGCAGCTAAAGATCTTTTAGTGGGCTCCATGACTTCTGCAAAGATTAACGGTAATTGGGAGTAAAAATAAAAGCTACAACTAGCCATATTGACCCTAATTTAGATCTAAACAGAGCTAAATCATTTCACTTATCAATTCAAGTTAATTTGGATGAATTTTCTTTTGCTATTCTCAACCTTCATGAGCAAAAATATATTGCACTTGAACATTACGACATAATAAATAACTCCTCATACAGCAATCTAGCGGAACAAATTGATCTGATAATTAACAAACAAAAGTTGCTTAAACAAAACTTTGTTTCAACATCTGTTGGTATTGCACATACTTTTAACACTATTACTCCAAAAGCACTATATGAGAAAGAAAATGGAAAAGATATTTTATCTTTCAACCATATTCTTTTGCAAAATGAAATAGAAACAAGAGATTGGATTCAAGCAATTCAAGCATTCAACTCATACTTTATTCCTGAAGAATTAGAGCGTTGTTTCGACAAACATTTTAAAAACATTTTGTGGAAACACAACAGTAGCATACTAATCGAAAGTCTTATCCACCAATTTAAACTTCAAGAAGGTGAAAGAATATACATATCCATACAAAACAAATCATTTGATGTCACAGTGTTAGAAAGCAAGTACCTTAAATTCTTCAACAGTTTTTCATATAGAGCTGCTGAAGACTTAATCTACTATCTTCTGTTTACCTTCGAACAACTTCAACTGAATCCAAATCAGACCCCTCTTGTAATATCTGGTGAAATTGAAGAAAATTCTGATGTCTATAAATTACTATACAAATACATAAGAAACATTAGTTTTGCAAAAAGAAACCCAAACTACAACTACAGCTTTGTATTAGATCAGATCAAAGAACATTTTTACTATAAACTACTCAACCAGCACCTATGCGTATCATAAGTGGTTCTCATAAAAGTAAAAGAATTACCGCACCAAAGAACCTACCAGTTCGTCCAACAACTGATATGGCAAAAGAAGGACTCTTTAACATATTGAATAATCGATACTATTTTGACGAAATTAGAGTGCTTGACTTATTCAGTGGCACAGGTAATATTGCATATGAATTTGCATCTCGAGGTTCAGAACAAATTTTTTGTGTAGATAAAAACCATAACTGTATTCGTTTCATTCAACAAACTTCTCAAAAATTGAATTTTGATGCCATTTCAGCTATTCAAGCAGATGTATTTGAATTTCTGGATCAACACAATAGGGAACATGACATAATATTTGCTGACCCACCATATGAATTAACGGATTTAAGTAAAGTTATAGAGTCGATTTTTGATAAAAAACTTCTTTCTAAAGAAGGTGTTTTAATTTTAGAACATTCTAAAATGAAAGATTTCTCCAAACACTCTTCTTTTAAAAACATAAGACGCTACGGAAATGTCAACTTTAGTTTTTTTGAATGGACAAATACTATTGATGCCTAAAAATTAGATTATTTATCACCTGCTAATCCTGTCTCCTAATTATTCTTTAACTTGCAGTTTCAATAGTAAAACATGAGACGAATCGCATTTTTCCCTGGTTCATTTGACCCTATAACTAAGGGACATGAAGACATTGTTCGAAGGGCACTTCCAATGTTTGACAAAATTATAGTAGCTGTTGGTGTAAACAGTTCAAAAAATGAAATGTTCCCACTAGATCAAAGACAAAATTGGATTGAAAAAACCTTTTCAGAATGTCCTTCAGTTGAAGTAATAAATTACAAAGGATTAACTACAGAAGCCTGTATCAAACACCAAGCAAAATTCATTTTAAGAGGACTCCGTAATTCGAACGATTACGAATATGAAAAAAGCATTGCGATGATGAATCAAGCTATGGAACCAAATATTGAAACTATATATTTAAACACTCATCCAGAATGGGCTGCAATTTCCTCTACCATAGTGAGAGATATTATCAAGAACAAAGGTAATGCACAACCTTTTCTTGCTTCAGGAGTTCAACTATAGAGGTGAAAGTATTTGATAAACACGAAAAATGTTTCTTCTTGTCTGCCCAAACTACTTCGGTAATACCTTCTTCTAACTGAGGCTTAAGAACTTGTTTTGAAGAACAAGTCATTTACATACCAATAAGTTTTTTTAAGAATTGCTTTACTCATGTATGAATAAGTATGATACGTTACTCCTAAAAGTGCTCCCCGGCTAATACCTCGAACAGTACACTCTTCTTCAACCTCCCGAACGGCAGCATCTTCAACTTTTTCACCAGACTCAACCTTACCTTTGGGTAAATCCCATTTACCATTTCTTTTTATCCACAAAACTTCTCTTTTCGAATTAACAACTACCCCACCAGCAGCCTCAATTAATTGATAATAAGAACAGAAATGACGCCACATATATTCAACATCATTCCCCTCGCAAAATTAAAGATTTACAAAGCCCATTTTGAACTTTATTTATAGCACTATTCATTGAATAATCACATGAATAAATTTGAATTTCAGACTGCTCATCAAATTCTAAAACAGATTCAAGACTACTTAAAATTAATACACTATCGTTTATAAAAATTGTATACATTTGCTCAATGATTTTAAACAAGGATACAGCGAAAAAAACCGCCGAATTTCTATTGCAAATTAAAGCAATAAAATTACAACCTAACAATCCTTTTACTTGGGCTTCTGGATGGAACTCTCCAATATACTGTGATAATCGTATAACGCTTTCTCATCATGCTACTCGAACCTACATTCGAGAACAACTGGCTCATGCTGTTACAGAAAGTTTTGGAAAACCGGATGTCATTGCTGGTGTTGCAACAGGCGCAATTCCACATGGTATTCTTGTAGCTCAAGAACTTGGATTACCTTTTGTATATGTTCGTCCTGAACCTAAAACACATGGACGAAAAAACCAAATTGAGGGGCATATTGAAAATGGTCAAACTGTTGTTGTTATAGAAGACTTAATCAGTACTGGAGGCAGCTCATTAAAAGCAGTTAAAGCTCTCAAAGAAGAAGGTTGTTACGTAAAGGTATGGCTGCCATTTTCACTTATGACTTCGATCTTTCTGTCGAAAACTTCAAAAATGCCAAATGCGATCTGGTTACCCTAAGTAACTACGACAACCTTATTGAACAAGCAGTGGATACTGGATATGTATCTAATAAAGAAGTTAATACCCTAAAAAATGGCGCATTGCACCAGAAAAGTGGTAAAATAAGCTCAAAAATCTGATATAAGTCGTTTTTGATTACGTTAAACTTTCTCTAAATTGAAATTTTATTTTTAAACAAATTGAGATTATAACATTCACAAATCTGTTGGATTTAAAAGTATAAGGCAAAAAAGAGCCATTTCCTGAAACTCTTAAACCGCTCCTTGAATCATGTAAACCTCATTATAAATACCTTATCAAGTTATCTTTAAAATAAGAATCGATCATGCTTAAAAAAATCATTTTATTTATCATACTCAACTTTGGAGCACTTGCCATTAGTAGTTACTTTACAGATAGTGGTGCTTCATCTGATTGGTATCAAAATCTAAATAAAGCACCATGGACTCCTGCCGGTTGGGTATTTGGTGCAGCATGGACTTCAATCATGATTTGCTACTCTGTATACATGGCTTATCTCTTCAAAATAAATCACAACACAAAAAAAATCATATTACTTTATAGCGTTCAATGGATACTTAACGTTTGCATGGAATCCGATTTTCTTTAAATTACAACTAATTATTCATGGACTAATTGAAATCTGTTTATTAACAACTATTATCTTATACTTATTTATTTACTTTTGGAAAGACCTAAAGACTAAAACATTACTCTTATTTCCTTATCTCATTTGGTTATTTATTGCATCTTCATTAAATGCTTACATTGCTATTTACAATTAATTTCTTTTATTTAAAAACTTAATTTCTTTGATATCATAATCACGGATTTCTCCATCTTCTAATTCGATTTGTAAAAGCCCGTTACGAAGAACATTTATGATTTTACCATTCCATTTTTTATTGTGAACCATAAAATATTGCAATTGATTAAGACCATAAAGATTAGACATATAAGCCTTCTTTAACACCTTAAAATATCCTGAACGGAGCATTAAATAACGAGCTTCCAAACTCTCACAAATATGTTCCATTACCTTTACTAATGGAAATTCTATGCCTATGATTTGTTTGAGCGAAATCGCATTAGATAAATCATCGAAATGGAGTTGATTAACATTCAAACCAATGCCTACCACTGCATTCTGGTATTTAAATCGACTCATCTGATTTTCTATAAGAATGCCTGCAATCTTTTTATCTTCAAAATAAATATCATTAGGCCATTTGATTTTAAATCCTGAGCGTAATTTATTTAAACTATCAGATAATGCTAATGCAACACAAATACTTAAATCAAATGCATGTTTTGGAGACAAAAAGCTTGGCTTTAATAATACACTAAATGTTAAAGATTTGTGAGGTTGAGAAAACCATTTCGAACCACGCTGCCCCTTCCCATTAGTTTGTACTGATGCAAAAACCACTGTACCTTCATGAAATTTCTGTTTTGATATCCGCGTTAACAACCAATCATTGGTAGAGCTTATTTCATTTAACTTAAAGCATTTTTTTCCAACAAAAAGTGTATTCATTAATAAAAAGAAAAGGATATAATTACCATTGAATTAACTTTGCGTAATTTACTACCTTTATGAGAATTAAAATCCGTTTAAAAGCATTATTTTTGCTTATTAAATTAGTGATTACTTAATGAAAGAAAACAATAGTTTAAAAATTAAAAGTCTAGTAGATGTAATTGTTAAAGGCATGCAGGAAAAAAAAGCCGAAAATGTTACGGTGGTAGATTTAAGAAATATAGACAATGCAGTGTGCGACTTTTTTGTCATTAGCAATGCAAAATCGAACACACAAGTAAACGCAATTGCTAATTCAGTTCAAAAAAAAACACTTGAAATTTTAGGCGACAAAGCTTGGCAAAAAGAAGGAACTGAAACTGCTGAATGGATATTAATGGATTACGTAAATGTAGTGGCTCACATATTTCAGACACCCACCAGAGAGTTTTATGCATTAGAAGAATTATGGGGAGATGCTGAAATAACAAAAATTAAAGCAATTTAATAATGGCAAAGACACAAAATATAAATAAAAAAACATCCAAAAAAAGGGGTAAAAAAACACAAAAGAAAAAAAATAAACTACCAAAATTTAATCTATATTGGATTTATGGAATCATCGCTTTATTTATGATTTCTTTGCTATTCACAAATGAAATTGGAACATTAAGTATTGAAACTAATGAACAAACATTAATTTATGATTACATTAAAAATAAGGACGTTGAGAAAATTGAAATCATTCAAAACAAAAACATTGCGCGAATATTCATCAAGAAAGAATCACTATCTGAACATCGTCATGAAGCCGTAAGAAAGCCTCTTTTTGGAGATGACATAAACAGAGGACCTCACTATTTTCTCAAAATTGGAACTTCTCAAGAATTTAGAGATAGACTTGATGAAGCTCAAGAAAATTTTCGTTTAAACAAAAATGAATGGGTGCAAATATTTTACAACAATGAACAAAGTATTTGGGACAGTTTTTGGGCATGGATGCCATTCATATTCTTAATATTTATTTGGATTTTTTTTATGCGAAGAATGAGTGGTGGTGGACCCGGTGGTGGAGCTGGTTCACAAATTTTCAACATTGGAAAATCTCAAGCACAACTCTTTGACAAAGAATCTGAAGTTAAAACTACTTTCAGTGATATAGCTGGTCTAGAAGGTGCTAAAGAAGAGGTTCAAGAAATAGTTAACTTCTTAAAAAACCCAGAAAAATACACAAAACTCGGTGGTAAAATACCTCGAGGCGCATTACTTGTAGGGCCTCCTGGAACAGGTAAAACCCTTTTAGCAAAAGCAGTAGCAGGTGAAGCTCAAGTACCCTTCTTTTCACTATCAGGATCTGACTTTGTTGAAATGTTTGTAGGCGTTGGTGCGTCTAGAGTTAGAGATTTATTTAAAAAAGCAAAAAATAAAGCACCTGCCATCATATTTATTGATGAAATTGATGCAATTGGAAGGGCTCGTGGTAAAAATCAAATGACAGGATCTAACGATGAGCGAGAGAACACGCTGAATCAACTTCTTACAGAAATGGATGGTTTTGGTACTAATGATCATGTAATTGTTATAGCAGCTACTAACAGAGCTGATATTTTAGATAGAGCGTTAGTTAGGGCAGGACGATTTGATCGACAAATTTATGTTGATTTACCTGAACTTAACGAACGGAAAGAAATATTTGAAGTACACCTTAAACCACTAAAAATAGATAAGGAATTAGACCTAAACTTCTTAGCAAAACAAACACCAGGTTTTTCTGGAGCAGACATTGCTAACATGTGTAATGAAGCAGCACTAATTGCTGCTCGAAACGACAAAAAATTTGTTGAAAAACAAGACTTTCTAGATGCTGTAGACCGAATTATCGGAGGATTAGAGAAGAAAAACAAAATAATTTCAAAAAATGAAAGAGAAGTCATAGCTTTTCATGAAGCTGGCCATGCGACAGTAAGTTGGATTCTCGAACATGCTGCACCGCTAGTGAAAGTTACTATTGTTCCTCGCGGGAAGTCGCTTGGTGCTGCATGGTATCTCCCAGAGGAACGGCAAATTACAACCAAAGAACAAATGATGGATGAAATGTGTGCCGCATTAGGAGGAAGAGCAGCAGAACAAATTATTTTCGGTAAAGTATCTACGGGAGCATTAAGCGACTTGGAAAAAGTGACACGTCAAGCTACAGCAATGGTAACTGTTTATGGATTAAGCGATAAAATAGGAAATATATCTTATTACGATTCTTCGGGCCAAAATTCTGGATTTAATAAACCCTACAGTGAACAAACTGCTCGTAAAATTGATGAGGAAGTAAAAGATTTAACGGAAACTGCTTATAAAAAAGCACTCATACTATTAGAGAAAAATAAAAATTCCTTAACTAAACTAGCACATGAACTTTTAAACAAAGAGGTCATTTTTAAGGAAGATCTTGAAAACATTTTCGGGAAGAGACAGTGGGATAAAGATGATAAAGTAACTTTAAATCCCAGCAAATCCAATAAAAAAGTTCAGGTCAAAGATCAAGTAATAAAGAATGAAGAAAAACCTGTTTAACAAATTTATTACAAAGGTAATTCCCTCTCTAGCTGAAAAATCAGCTAATTTAAGTAAAGAGGAACAGGAAGAACAAGAAAAATTTAAACCTGACCCTGATGATCCTTCAGATGTTACTTTTGCAAAAGTCTTTACTAGCAATGGGGGTAATTTTTTTTATTGTGAAAATGTCGAAAATTTTTATGACCACTTAAAAAAATTAGTTCAAGAAAATAAATGGAAATCAACTTATTGTAGTAATGATAAGCTTAAGGAACTACTAAAACCTACAAAATTATCATTTGAAATAGATCACAAAATTGCAGATTCAAGTGTAAATACTTGCGAGTTTTTAATTGCATTTAATGGATCCGTAATGGTATCAGGAGAACAAACAAAAAATCTTAAAATTGAACATCTCCCTGAGGTAATGATTATTGTTGCATATACATCTCAAATTGTTAAAAATATAAGTGAAGGATTAAGAGGAATTCAAAATAAATACGGCAAATCTAGACCTTCTCTGGTGACTACAATCCGTACAAAAGAATCTATCACAACCATGAGCGATAGTGATAGAGCCAAAAATCTGTACATTTTTCTTATTGAAGACTTCAAAGAACATAGATGAGTGATCTAACTAAACGAATACTTACTGGATCTGCATACGTGGCACTTATGTTGTTTGTACTCATGCAATCAATTTCTGTAATAGTAATATTCTTACTAGTTGCAATATTAGCAACATTAGAGCTTAAAAAAATATTCAAAAAACAAGACCTAGATTTCCACACCTGGCCTACAATAATTATAGGTACAACATCCTATCTGGCCGTAATTTTTAGTGAGATTAAATTTATTTTATTTCTAGAAATTATTATTTACTTTTATTAGTTTACTATTCCAAACTCGAAAAAATACTTTACTGCTTGCAGGTGCAACTTTGTTCAGTATTATTTATATTTTTATCCCTTTATCATTAGTGATACCAATTGGTTGTTTTGAAAATGAAATTTATAATTACAAATTACTTTTTGGGTTGCTTTTCTTAATTTGGTCATCTGATTCATGGGCCTTTGTTGGAGGTAAATTATTTGGAAGACACAAATTATTTGAAAGGATATCACCAAATAAAACTTGGGAAGGTTTTATTTTCTCAATTATTTTAACAACAACATCAGGTTATATAATATCAAACTATGGTTTTGGATTATCACAGGCTAAATGGATGACTTTAGGTGCAATTACTGCTATTTCTGCCAGTGTAGGTGACCTATTTCAGTCAATGCTAAAACGTAAATCAAACATTAAAGACTCAGGAAACATCCTTCCAGGGCATGGTGGCATATTGGACAGATTTGATTCCATGCTCCTATGTTTTCCTATATTTTATCTTTACTTATTTTATATAATTCCTATAGTTAATAATTAAAAAATCGTTTATGTTTCACAAAGAAGGATTTAAAATAATTAGAAATACCATTATAACATTACTTATTATTAATGGTATTGGATGGTATTTTTTTAGTGAATCCAACCTAATAAAGATTGTAAGTTTCTCCTCAATCGTATTTATTATTTTAATCTTACAATTTTTCAGAAATCCAAAGAGAATTTCACCTGATAACTATCATCAGATAATCGCCCCAGCTGATGGAAAAATAGTTGTACTTGAAAAAACTATAGAACACGAATACTTTGAGGATAATAGAATCCAAGTATCTATTTTTATGTCACCATTTAACGTTCATGTAAATCGCTATCCAATCTCAGGTGAAGTTAAATTCACGAAATATCATCCTGGAAAATTCTTGGTAGCCTGGCACCCAAAATCTTCAACTGAAAATGAAAGAACTACAATTGTAGTTGAGAATGAAAAAACAGGACCTATATTACTGAGACAAATTGCTGGAGCTGTTGCCAAAAGAATCATCTTATACGCTAAAAAAGGCGAAAAATGTTCGCAGGGACATGATATGGGATTTATTAAGTTTGGTTCTCGAGTTGATTTATTCTTACCCTTAGATGCAAAAATGAACATCAAGCTGAACGATATTGTAAAGGGTGGTCAAACCATAATAGCAAGTTTCTAAATTTTTTAACCATAAAAAAACCGCTTAAAGCGACTTATTTTATTTAGCTGGTTTCAAAACATCAGTAGGAAGTCTAACTGGTTTTCTTGGTTTACCGTCCTGCCCAACAACCTTGTCAATTGAGGCTATATTGCCAGATATTTTAGTTATAATACCGCTACCTTTTCCAGCCTTAGGATGACTCCAAGTAACCTTCATTCCTTCTTTAAACTTAAATTTATCTTTAGATAACTGACCGTTAGGCTTTTTGTACTTATCTAAATTTAATCCTGGATTTTTTTCTGGCTGCTTTTTTGCTAATGACCAAACATCAGCAACAATTGTTACTTTTTTCCCTTTGGAACTCACCTTAGCATTTTTTAAATAAACAGAATTAGGAATCGATTTAAGAGCTAAATCAACACACGCTTCAAGTGAATTAGCTGTGTAGGTTTGTTGCTTTAGTGCTAACTCATAATTCTGATTCATTTTATATTCTTGTGTAGTGATACTTGATAAACTTCCTAAATCCTGAGTACAACTTACAAAGATAAAACTTAAGGAAAGACTAAATAATATCTTCTTCATATTCTATTAATTTTAAAAGCGAATTTACAAAAATACTCATGTTTACAAAATCTATTTTTTTAATATTGGAGAATACACTCAAAAAAAGTTTTTACTTGATACCCACGACCTGGTTCCATGTTACCAATAGCATTGAAGGACCATTCTGGAAGATAAATATTACCCTCAAAATCTTTTACTAATCTTATTGCATCTTGAGTAACCAAATCATTGAAAATAATTTCGACTGACTCAGATTCTTCTCTTAAATAACCAACCATATTCCAACCAGATACTAATGAAATTGGATGAAGTTCTCCTTTTGCAAAAACACCTTCTGCAAAAATATTGCAAGCTTGAGTAGTCTTAACAATATACCCTTGACCTACTTCTAAATCTCCAATAGCGTTAAATTGATATTCTACAAGGTAAGCTGCACCTTCCCCATTTTTAACAATAATGATATCGTCACTAATTGGTTCAATAATTGAAGCAATATCCATATCTTCTACAATAATATGAGAGGAAAACATTGACCAACCAAGAGGAAGATCTATTTGCTGCACCGTAATAGGATTAAGATTGTTCATTGATAAAATACCACTTTGCCCATTTTCTTCAAACTCTCCTAAAGAAGAAAAATTAGTGTTGTATGAAACTTCCATAGGCCAAACAATACCAGTAGATGCGTCCCAAACTTTCCAAACAAAGCTTGAGTCTACCACAAAACCTTCTTGAAAAATTTTCAGCATAATCAGGTGCAATAAAATTTATATTTTGATTTTGCCATTCATAATATGCAACACAAATGTATCCCTCTTCCGTTTCATAAAAAAGACCAATAAAGTCTCCTGAACTTATAAATTCGTTATTTATTTCAATTTCTGTATCAGTAGAGATAAAAATTGAATGAGTTGTTGAAGAACTCAAAGAGAAATTCCAATCTGGAATTGGATACAAAACACAAGTGCCATTGTCCACATTAGCAACATCATCAAAATTTAATGCATTAGTATTTGTACACCCAGGAATATCTCCTTCAACAACATAATGAACTGTTGCACAAATACTATCACTATAATTCATGTCTGAAAAAAAACAATACTCAATATCATAGAATCCACCAGAAATCTCTGGAACTAAATAAGCACTAAATTCATTTGAATATGAACCAGCCTGAATTTCTGAACTATAAGAGCTAACATCAGTACTTGGTAAATAACATAGATCCCAACAAAACCAATTTTCAGGTACACTATCGTTAAGTATATTTCTAAGTACATAGACTTCTAAATCTGAGTCTGAATTATTATGTACGGTAAGATTTACTTCTAATTCCTGATCTAAAATATTACCATTAATAATTAATGAATCGTATGATAAACTTAAAGAAGATCCCGATGAAAAGGATTCATACAAACAAGTAGCGTCTTCTACAGTAGCTTGTTGATTAAAGTTAATGGCCTCTGAATCTAGACAACCTAATATTGGTGCTGCAAAAGATTGGGATGTCGACAAAACATGATCATCAATACCCACGATACTATTACCTGACAATAATACTGATGTGTAAACTGATATTTCTCCTTGAACAGTTAACGGAGCCCTCCAATAAAAACTCCATGATTTAGAACCGAAGCCATCCAAGCCGTTAGAGGTATGAGTAATATAATTTCCGCTTGAAAGAAGTTGTGTCTGTATAGAATCAGCTAAAATAATTTCGCCTACTTTTTGCCCTTCCTCATTTTCAAAACAGGTTTGAAATCCAAACTTATCTATTCCAGATCCAGAAACATCAATTGAAAAATTATACAAATGTCCAGGTATGTAATATTCACCTATATCGGATATTAAGCTCAATGAATGAGGCATTAAACTTTGAGAGGAATTTACACCGTGACAAGAAACACAGGTATTTAAATTATCACCCGGTGAACCAGTATAACCAGATGGAGAACCAGCAGAATAAGTTAATGAGTTTTGAGACACTAAAGAAAAAAAATGATCAGCCCAAAAAACTAGTAAAAAAATGTGACAGTTGCTTAATCAATTTATTTTAAAAAAAAAATTATTGAATAAAAATGTCAAATAATATGCCAAATTTAATAAAACTATGCCCTATTATATATACAACAAAAAATGAAACAAAAAACCTCTACAAACACCTGATTCATAGAGGTTTAATTAGTTGCGGGGACAAGACTCGAACTTGCGACCTTCGGGTTATGAGCCCGACGAGCTACCAACTGCTCCACCCCGCACTACAAATATAAGGTAAAGTAATTCTAGAAAACAAAAATTATAAATCAATTTTTTTCATCTTTTTCATTTACTGTTTGATAATCATTAATGTATATCATAACTTATAAGAATACCTGACAAGTCTGCTGAAATATTCATTTGTAGGGGCATATTTATTGTATCTTTGTCGAGAAATGAAAAAAAAATTTAAATCAGGTTTTGTAAACATCATTGGTAATCCAAATGTTGGAAAATCTACTTTAATGAATAAACTCATTGGAGAGCGCTTATCGATTATTACATCAAAAGCACAAACAACTCGACACAGAATCCTTGGAATTGTTAATGATGAAAATTACCAAATTGTATTTTCTGACACCCCAGGAGTCATTCAACCAAATTATAATCTGCAAACTAGTATGATGAAGTTTGTACGCTCTGCATTTCAAGATGCAGATATATTTCTTTACATGGTCGAAATAGGTGAGAAGTCTTTAAAGGATAGCAGTTTTTTTGAACGTCTAAAAAACACGATATACCATTTTATTACTCATTAATAAAATTGATAAATCAAATCAAGAAGGTGTAGAAAAAGCAATTATTCATTGGGAATCACAATTACCCAAAGCTAAAATAATACCCATTTCTGCCATTGAAGGCTTTGGTGTTGACAAAATTATGTCGGAAATAACAGCTATGCTTCCAATCGGAACTCCATACTTTCCTACCGATGCCTTAACTGACAAACCCGAACGATTTTTTGTTTCTGAAATCATTCGTGAAAAAATCTTACTAAATTACCAAAAGGAAATCCCTTATTCTGTTGAGGTTGTCATTGAAACATTTAAAGAAGAAGATGAAATTATTAGTATAGAAGCAATCATAAATGTAGCACGTGAAACTCAAAAAGGAATCATCATTGGTCATCAAGGAAAAGCACTCAAAAAAGTAGGGATAAAGGCTCGAAAAGACTTAGAAACTTTTTTCGGAAAGAAAATATTTATAAAACTATTTGTTAAAGTAACGAAGAACTGGCGCGATAATGACCGAGATTTAAAGCGCTTCGGATACTTCACATAAACCAAAAAATGAGAAATATTGTAGCTATTGTTGGCCGTCCAAATGTAGGAAAATCAACACTTTTCAACCGACTTACGAAACGTCGCCAAGCGATTGTTGATTCTGTAAGTGGTGTAACACGCGACCGTCATTACGGCCTATCCGATTGGAATGGTAGAGATTTTACTGTAATTGATACTGGTGGCTACATAACAGGATCTGAAGATATTTTTGAAGCTGAAATCAGAAAACAAGTTAAAATTGCTGTAGAAGAATCTGACTGTATCATTTTTGTGGTTGATGTTGAAACCGGAACAACAGACCTAGATATGGATGTTGCCCAAATTCTGCGTAAAGCAAATAAACCAGTTTTTATTGCTGTAAATAAAGTAGATAATGCCATGAGAATGGATGATGCTATGGAATTTTACAACCTTGGACTAGGCGAATACTTCCCGATTTCATCAATTAATGGAAGCGGAACCGGGGATCTACTGATGCTGTTTTACTTGTTTCTCAAAAGAAGACGAACCAAAAACAGACGAATTACCAAAATTTGCTATTGTTGGACGCCCAATGCAGGCAAATCATCCCTGGTTAATGCCTTGATGGGGAAAAACAAAAACATCGTCACCAGCATTGCGGGCACCACACGTGATTCTATAGACACTCACTACAATCAATTTGGTCATGAATTTACACTTGTAGATACTGCAGGACTTAGAAAAAAGGCTAAAGTTCATGAAAATCTCGAGTTTTACTCAGTTATGAGAACCATTAGAGCTATTGAACACAGTGACGTTTGTATTGTTATGGTTGATGCCACTATTGGGTTTGACGCTCAAGACCTTAATATTTTTCATCTAGCAGAAAAGAATAACAAAGGCATTGTTGTTCTGGTAAATAAATGGGACCTCATAGAAAATAAGGAAACCATGACTATGGAACATTACCGAAAAATGATTCTTACTAAAACTGCACCATTTACAGATTATCCTATTATCTTCATTTCAGCTGTAACGAAACAGCGAATTTTTAAAGCAGTAGAGATGGCAGTTGAAGTGTACAATAGAAAAAATACGAAAATTTCTACATCAGAATTAAACAATAGTTTTTTACCTATTACAGAAAAAACACCTCCACCTTCTTACAAAGGCAAATACGTTAAAATTAAGTACATCACGCAAATACCTACAATGGTTCCCTCATTTGCATTCTTTTGTAATCTACCCCAATACGTTAAAGATCCATACAAACGTTTTATCGAAAATAAATTAAGAGATACATACGATCTTCATGGAGTTCCTATTCGAATTTATTTTAGAAAAAAATAATACAAATTCAACCTTTACTTATTAGATGAAAATTGAGTTTTTAATTTCTCTAAATTATCTATATTGGAAGTAGGAACTAATAAACCAATGCATGTTAAACAAACCTCCTGATTAATATGACCGGAATTTTAAATAAACAAGAAAGAGTAGAAATTAGAAAAAGAATATTCCTCCATCTAGATGGTTGGGCTTTAATACCGTCAATTTATGCACTTCATAAACTCAATATACTTTCATATTTCATAGAAAAAAATAAATGGAGTTTAAATGATCTAAATAAAATTACCAAAACTAATGAAGGGTATTTAAATGTTGCACTTAGGATTTTGGCTTCTCAGGGTTACCTTTTAAGAAAGGTAGATAATGTCCATGATAAAATACACCTGGAACTCACAACTATTGGAATTCAAGCAATTGAACTTGTAACGCACTACAAAACTTTTTACAATTTAATTCAATCCTACACCATTCGACCTAAGAATCTAATGTCTGATGCAGCAAATATGGATTTACTTGAAGAAGCTTGGAATCAAATTAAATGCTTCAAAATCATAATAATAATAATAATAATGAACTTAGAAATAGAATGGCTTTCCACATGGAAGGAATTCTCTTAGGACCAATTATGGTTGGCTTAGGGATTAATAACAAATTAGAAAATCTAAATGAAAATTATATTCTTTCCTCTAAAAAACTAGGAATTAACAAAAGAACATTTAATTGGATAATCGACATTTTTGAACATCTGAACTTTATCTCGACAACAAATTCAGAGAAGCGATTTAACAATAAAGGCATCTTTTATGCAAAAAGAGCCAGTGCCTATGGTGTGACGGTATCTTATCTTCCAACTTTTGCTCAATTAGAAACCTTACTCATAGGCGATCCAAATAAACTATGGGAAAAAACTGCTGATGGAGATGAAAGCCATGTATACAGATATATGAATGTTTGGGGAAGTGGCGGGGCACATAGCACTTACTTCAAAAAGATTGATGAAATCATTATCGAAATCTTTAACAGACCTATAAATGAGCAACCCAAAGGTATTATTGATATTGGCTGTGGAGATGGCACATTTATTCACCATGTTTACAGCATCATTAGTGAAAAAACAGCAAGAGGTAAAATATTATCTAAACACCCAATACTTATTGTTGGTGCAGACTACAATAAGAAAGCTAGAATAGCCACAAGAAACAAAATGAGTGCTGAAAATATATCTGCAGAAATCGTATTTGGCGACATAAGTGACCCTGAAAACCTAAATAAAATGCTTATTGAAAAGCTTGGTATAAGATTAGGTGACTTACTGAATACTAGAACCTTTTTAGATCACAATCGTATCTATCAAAAACCAACTAAAACTGAATTAACAACTAAATCAGAGGGTGCTTTTGCATATAGAGGAAGAAGAATACCTAATAATGAGTTATTCCAAAATCTAAAAAATCACTTTGAAATCTTGGGCTCCCTACCTTAAAAAGTTTGGTCTATTAATTGTGGAACTACATTCTATTAAATCAAAAGATACTGCATCTAATATCGGTAAATCACTTGCTACACCTTATGATGCAACTCATGGATACACAGACCAATATATTATAGAACACTCTTGCTTCATAAATGCTGCAAAACATGCAGGTCTCGCTCCTGTAGAAAAATACAGCTTTAAATTTCCCAACAACCAAACAACAACTGTTAGTATTGAACTTTTAAAAACAATTCAATAAATTTAATCAAAACACTACGTTATAGTATTTTTTTATTTGTTAACCTTAAGTATTTTTGAAATTATTTAAGTATAAAATATTAAATTTGTAATAGGTGAAAATAATAATCTTCATAATATCTCTCTCATAGTGAGTTCTTGCATTGGTCAAGTTGAAAACTTTATGGTTAATGATTTAAACTTTAGAGCGTTTCTTCAAGAAAACTACTCTGAAATTTTCATTAATGACTCTGTATTTGATGTCAACTCATGTGATAATATTACATCTATCGACTGTTCATCTTCTGATATTATTAGATATAGATGGCATTCAGTATTTTGAAAATTTAACGTATTTAAATTGTAGCTATAATCAAATTACCCAACTACCTAATCTTCCTCCTAATTTAAATTACTTGAATACAAGTCACTGCGTAAATCTGAGTTTAATTGAATCATTTCCTCACAGTCTTGAATTTATAGATTGTAGTTACAATCAAATTAATAATTTACCAAACTTACCTTCAAACCTAAAACAACTTTATTGTGCTTTTAATACGCTTAATACTTTACCCAATTTACCCTACAACTTAACACATATTGATTGTAGTTTTAACAACCTTACGTCACTTCCTTATCTTCCTGAAAATCTTGCACATATCAACTGTAGTTATAATGAATTAACTTCTCTTCCAGATTTACCATCTGAATTGGGATTACTGTACAATAACTCCATTAAATATATTCAATAATGAAATCGAGTGTGTGGGAGATTATCCCAGTATTTTTGATGATCTTCTTGGCATTTACCCCATCTGTGTTGATTCAAATGATTTAATTACTCAAAACATATACTTACCTGAAGGTTGGTCGATGTTTTCTATATACGGACTAACTTCAAATATGAATCTTGATAACATACTAATTCCTGTTTCATCTGATATAATTATGGCAAAAGATAATAATGGGGCTGTTTATTTATCTGAGTATGGTTATAATGGGGTTGGTGAGATAGCTCTTGGAGAGGCTTATCAAATAAAACATCTAATGCTACATCTCTTTCGGTAAATATTGAGTACATAGAACCAGAAACGTTCCCTATAATTTTAAATACTGGATGGAATATGATGGGTTATATTAGAAATCAATCTGCTCCTGCAGATTTAGTTTTAAGTAACCTGATAGAATGCAATATCTTAGTTATGGCAAAAGATGAATATGGTAATGTACTAATTCCATCATGGAACTATAACGGAATTGGTAATATGGTGCCAGGGAAAGGCTATCAAATTAAGGTAGCAGAAAACACATTGTTACACTTTTACCAAACAATATTAATTACTGAATAAACTTTAACACATAACTAGCTTATCGGCATCATTTTTGTTTAAACTTTTAGCAAAACTATCTAAGCACTACTTTCATGAAAAATTTTACAACCTTTCTACTTGGACTATTTATCACACATTGCTCTATTGCTCAAATTAGCCCAAATCAATTTTATACACCTGTAAATACAGGCTCTAATATGACTCTTGGTATAAATACAGATGATTTAGATGATTTTATTGGAAGCTCCATAGCAGCTTTTAATGCTGGGGAACCTTATTGGGTTAGAAATTATCCAAAATCAATTTTTCTCCATGGCAATATGGGGTGATGACACAGGGACGAGAAATAGATGGATTACAAGATGGAGAGAGTGCAACTTTGCAGTGCTGACTACTGATGGTCGT
Source organism: Cryomorphaceae bacterium (assembly GCA_019649675.1). Taxonomy (GTDB): domain Bacteria; phylum Bacteroidota; class Bacteroidia; order Flavobacteriales; family UBA7430; genus MED-G21. The sequence continues at coordinate 96,153 of BOWN01000001.1, forward strand.
TATCACGATTGCAGAAATAGCAAACTTTAATGGCTATGTAACAAACTCACTTGTAGTGACAAATTCGATATCACTTTCTGGATGTACCAATGATGGATTTTTAGAGTTCCATACGCAAGGTTATTCAGCAGACGTAGACAATGGATCTTGCTCAACAACTATATACAACCTAGATCTTACCCCAGAACTATTTTTTCCTATTTCACAAACAGATAATAGCATGAACATAGGAATGAATGTTCCTTCAATCAACCTATTTGAAGGGGGAATACTAGGAACATTTTTTGATTTTAACCAAGATGGTACCTCTGAATGTATAAGTACAACTGAAATTCAGGGAACAGATAACGGATCAAATGGATTTTTCACCATTGCAATATGGGAGACGATGCAATAACTGACCCAATTGATGGATTGTTAGAAGGTCAAGTCCCTACCTTTGCAATTCTAACAAATCAAAACTACGTTATTGCTTTTGAAGCAGTCCCTGATTTTGAGGGGTACATTGCAAATTCATTTCTCACATTTACTGAAATTAATTTTGACCTCACCATATACGGTTGTACGGATCAGCTTTCTGTAACTATAATCCAGATGCAGAAGAAGATGATGGATCATGTGAAGGAACTCCTGGATGTACAGATGATCATTATGTTGAATTCAGTGCTGATGCTGCCTGTCAACTTGAAGGGTCGTGTGAAACAACTTGGCAAGAAGCATACGACCAATTAGAAAATGAATTAGATGCAGTAAATTTAGAATGCGCTGCCAATGCTCGCTGCCGCCGCTGCTGCTGAACAATTATATAACATTGAATTAGATTATCAGAATCAAATTGCTGCTATTAATGATAATTTCGCTTCTACAGAAGCGAATTACCTTGCACAAATTGCAAACCTTGAAGATTCTATTGCAAACTACTCATCACCTATATCCATTGACATCCTTACAGGTTGGAATCTTATTGGTTATACATTAGATGAATCACAAGATGCTGTTGCTACGTTTGCAGAAATTGTAGACTATATAGAAATTGTTAAAAACAATGCGGCTGATGTTTACTGGCCTGAATTTAGTTTTAATGGAATTGGAGACCTAATTCCAGGTCAAGGCTACCAAATTAAAGTAACCAAGCGATTGAAGGCTTTATGTATCCCGACACAAATGGCCAAAGAATAGAACTCAGCCCAACAATTCCTCAATGGGTAATTGACATGCCTACTGAGCTTCATCCGAATGATATAAGATCGCTTGTTAGAACATTAAACTTATTAGGACAAGAAGTTGAATTAAACGATTCCACAAAGGCTCTACAATAATTTACCTTTACAGTGATGGAACAGTTGAAAAGAAAATTTATTAAACATTAAACAAATAGCAACTAATAAATTAACACTTTCTATTTTACAATTAGAATGAGAACAATTAAACTCTGTTTACTATTTTTATTTATTCCTTTGTATCATTGGGGCAAGGAAACTGTTCTAATAGTCAAACTGAAATATTTATAGAAATTTGGCAAATTGGTGGAACAGGTCTTGGTACATATACATTTGAAATTCAAAATATTAGTGGTACGGAGTATTTTGGTCCTGTTCAATTTAGTGGAGCTCCCACCTACTCTTATTACGCATGTTTAGACTACACTGCATTTCCTTATACTTGGTTTGTTGAAACTTATGACACAAGCAATCCATTTAATGGTACTATTGATATTTATTTAGATGACTCAAATGGACCTTTACTATTCGTAGGTGTTACTGGTCAAACAAACCAAACATTCTATTAGACCCTCCAATATATGGCTGTACCAATCCAGACGCTGTTAATTATGATTCTGATGCAAATTCAGATGATGGTAGTTGTCAGATTTTGGGTTGTACACAATACGATGCTTTTGGTTACAACCCTAATGCTAACATAGATGATGGTAGTTGTATACCTTTTATGCTGGATGTATCGATAATGGTTCTATGATAAACGGCTCGGACAAGTAAATGATCTTGATAATGATGGATTACCTGCCTTAAATTACGATCCATTAGCGAATATCGATGATGGTTCTTGTGTTACTGTTGTAATAGGATGCATGAACAATGCTGCATGTAATTATAATTCTTCTGTAAATACTGATGATGCTTCCTGTATTTTCCCATCAGATGTAAGTGCTTGTGCAATTTTTTTCTGGAGAGACTGATGGTTCTGGAACTATTTTAGAAAATGATTCTGACGGTGATGGTGTTTGTAATGAAAGTGAGGTAGAGGGTTGTATGGATGAAATTGCCCTGAACTATAATCCTGGTGCAACAGATGACAACGGGTCATGTGCCTATCCAGATATTTTTTTGGGTGTATGGATTCAACGCATGTAACTTAATCTAAATGCTAACCAAGATAATAATTTATGTTTTTTCCTAATGAGTGCGATAGTTGTTCAGGTGAAAAGATGGGACAGGAACTGTTATAAATAATGACATAGACAACGACGGCATTTGTGATTCAAATGAAATCCTTGGATGTACTGATAATTTGGCATGTGATTATAACCAAAATGCTACAGATGATGATGGTTCATGCATTTACCCAGAGCATATTACAACTGTAATGGAGAATGTGTTAATGATAATAATAATAACCAAATATGTGATGAATTAGAAATATTTGGCTGTATGACAAATTCTGCATGCAACTATAATGAATATGCAAATATTAACGATGGAGTTGCTATTTTGCACAACAGTATTATGATTGTGATGGTGATTGTTTATATGATATAGATAATGATGGGATATGTGACCAACTTGAAAGTGAGGGATGTACTGATGTTTCAGCATGTAACTTTAATCCATTTGTGACCGAGAAGATGGTAGTTGTGAAAATATCTCATGTTATGGTTGTATTGATGTAAACGCCTGTAACTATAATGCAATGACCATATATCCTGTCGAAAATTGCATTTATGCATCTAATGTTAAGTGATTGTGCATCTTGTTCAGGAGAAACTGATGGTTCTGGAACTATTTTAGAAAATGATTCAGATGGTGATGGTGTATGCAATTATGATGAGATTACTAGGTTGTACTGATGATTTACCCTGTAATTATGATGCAAATCCAACTACTGATACTGATAATTCACTTTTGTAACTACTCTACAGATCTGGATGATTGCGCAACTTGTTCTGGTGAAACAGATGGAACCGGAACGATTGTGGATAATGATACCGATAATGATGGTGTTTGTAATTCTAATGAAATAATTGGATGTAATGATGTTTTAGCCTGCAATTACAATCCTTTATCTACAGATGAAGGTGCATGTAATTTCGCATTAGAATACTACGATTGTGATGGAAATTGTCTGAATGACAGTGACGACAATTCAATTTGTGACGAATTTCAAGTTGATGGTTGTTCAGATCCAGATGCATGCAACTATAACGAAGATGCAAATGTAAACGATGGCAGCTGTGAATTTCCTCAAGAATACTACGATTGCTTTGGAAACTGTATAAACGACTCAGACCTAAATGGAATTTGTGATGAATTAGAAGTAAGCGGATGTACAGACTCAGAAGCCTGTAACTATAACGCCAATGCTACAATGGATAACGGAACTTGTGAGTACTTAGAAGTTACATTAGAATACAATAATTTATCATCATCATTAGAAGCTATTTCTAACGCTTCATTAGCAACATACCAATGGAATGTCAACGGAGAAAATACCAATATCAACTCTAATCGATTAAATCCTTTTATAAATGGTCTTTACACAGTAAGTGTTTATGATGAAGAAAACGATTGCTGGGGTGTAGCATCATATAACATAAATGACGTATCTATTAATGTAGTTAGCTCCGACATAAAGATATTCCCAAATCCAGCGCACAACACTCTACACATTAAATCAAAACTAAACAACCATAACAAAACAATAGAAGTCTATAATTACTTAGGAAAATTGCTTGATGTATTACAAAATGAGAATTCACACTATACGCAAATTGATGTCTCAAAATTATCCTCGGGGATTTACATTATAAAACTTAAATCAGAAGATTTTATTTTACAAAAAGAATTTATAAAATATTAATTCATCGTTGTTTTAACAAGACTTCCATTTTAGACTGCAAAGATTCCCATTCATACATCTGTTCATCTAATTCACCTTTTATCTTCTCGTATTTAGCAAAAAAATCTGAATCAGACATAAAAGTATCAGCCTTAATCGGATTCTGGAGGTCTTGATCATATTGTTCAATAAAGCCTTCTAACTCTTCAATTCTTCGCTCTATTTTAGAAATTTGATTGCTCATTTTTTTGATTTCCTTCTCAAGACGTTTTTTATCTGACCTATCCATAGGTGTTTTAAGCTCTTTTTCATGAGATCTTGAGCGAATTTCCACATCACGCATGGATTCTGTCTTTCTAAATCTTAAATAATCATTAATATCACCTAAATGCGTTTTAATCTGTCCATCTCTAAATTCAACAACCTTATTGGTTAAACCTATTAAGAAATCTCTGTCATGAGATACGATAATAACTGTTCCTTTATACAACTTCAATGCATTTTTCAATACTTCTTTTGACACCATATCCAAATGATTAGTTGGCTCATCAAGAATTAAAAAATTCGAAGATTGCAATAACATTTTACAAAGTGCCAATCTTGATCGCTCACCTCCAGATAATACTGCTACCTTTTTTTCCACATCATCGCCACTAAATAAAAAAGAACCCAACATATCTCTAGATCTTAGTCTCAATTCGTCATCAGCAACATCTTCAATGACATCAATAACTCTTTTTTTGAGGATCTAATAACTCAGCTTGATCTTGAGCAAAATAACTCATATCAACATTATGACCAAGTTTAATTAATCCCTGATAAGATACGGTTTCAGTTAAGCATTTCAACAAAGTTGTTTTTCCCTGACCATTCTGACCCACGAAAGCTAAGCGATCGCCACGATCAATTTGAAAATCAAAATTTTGAATTACTTTTTTGTCACCATAAGATTTTGATAACTGTTCAATCTCTACAATTATTTTTCCGGGTTTTTTTGACTCTGGGAAAGAAAAGTGTATCTTTTTAGCTAATACAGCATCCACTTCTACACGTTCCATTTTATCGAGTTTCTTAATTAAGCTTTGTGCAAATGCTGCTTTACTTGCTTTATATCGAAATTTATCAATAAGATCTACTGTTTGTTTAATTTCTTTATCTTGATTTTTTTTAATAGCGATTTGTTGCTCTACCCTTTCCTTTCGTAAGTCCAGGTATTTGGTATAAGAAGCCTTATAATCATAGACTTTACTATTTGCAATTTCTATGGTTCTATTGGTCACCTGATCAAGGAATATCCGATCGTGCGAAACCAAAATAACTGCACCAGAATAACTTTTTAAGAAATTCTCTAACCAAACAATCGACTCAATATCAAGATGGTTAGTAGGCTCATCAAGAAGTAAAATATCTGGATTACTCAATAGCACTTTAGCCAATTCTATTCGCATGCGCCATCCACCACTAAACGTATCTGTGAGTTTATTTAAATCATCGGATTTAAATCCCAACCCATAAAGAACTTTCTCGATATGAGAATGAAAGGTATAACCACCAATTAAATTCAATTCATGCTCATATTCGCTAGATATATTTATCAGTTCAAGGTAAGATTCCGATTCATAATCTGTTCTTTTCACAAGTTCTGATTGAAGGGAATAAAGTTCAGATTGAAGATGCTTAATACGTTCAAATGCTTTTTCAGTTTCCTCAATAACTGTATTGCCTTTAACAAAATCTATATCTTGAGACAAATAGCCTACTTTCATCTCTTTTTGTAGATTCACAGAACCTGAATCAAAACCACTATTTGAATGAATAATTTTTAATAGAGTAGACTTCCCTGCCCCATTCTTTCCAACAAGCCCAATTCGATCTCCTTTATTTACCATAAAGTTCATGTCGGAAAATAAAACTCTACCACCAAACTGAACACTAATATCTTGAATTGCTAGCATGGTATCTCATTTTTATATCGTTTTATATCAACTTCAGGATCTAAAGGAACACCTTTCTCCATAAATTCAATGAGTTGTAATGCTAAGTATGGACTCATTAACAATCCTCTTGTACCCAAACCATTAAACACAAATATATTTTCATGATTGGGATTTGAACCTAGTAAAGCTCTTCTGTCTTTTACAGTGGGTCTGAGTCCAGCATACTGATTGATTACAACTGGATTAATATTAACAAGTTCTTTGAGTTTATCTAATAACTCTTGTCTTGCTTTCACCGAACATAATTCATTTTTATCATTCCAATTAAAAGTAGCACCCACCTTATAAACATCATTACCTAAAGGAAGTAATGTTATATTACTTTTAATCAATTCTTCTACATTCAATCCATCTAACTTAACAGTAATCAATTCGCCCTTAGTTCTCATTAAAGGTAAGTAGTTAAAAAAGGGATTATTGGTTAATCTATGTCCTTCACAAAAAATAATTTTTTGAGCAGAAATAGATTTATAAATCAACGATCTTTGTTTTATTGTCATAGAATTATAATCAAATTCTTCATCTAAAAAACAACCTTCACTTATAAGCCTTTTCTTAAATATTGAAATCAATTTTAAAAAATCAACCCAACCTGATTTTTTTACTTCACCAAAACCAAAATCTGCATTTAGATCTTCATGAGGGTTAGAAATAAAAGAAGGATTCATGAACGGCATAAGCCGATCATGATCAGATTTTTCAAGCCATAAATTTTGTTCCTGAATAGACGTAAACTTTCTCCATAATTTTAGGGGTACATGAATGGAAGTATTAAATGATGTTTCAAAGGCATCTAAGAAATCATACAATGGTGTTAATTGATCTTCAACCTTCCAACAGGGCGTAAATCTTTTAAGTACCATCGGGTTATAAGTACCAGGAGCAATTTTAGATGATGTATCATCTCTATGCTTATCGATTACGAATACTCGTTTACCTTTTAATCGAAGCTGGAAAGCCAAAACAGTTCCGGCAATACCTTGCCCTACAATTATATAATCAAATACTTTCATAAGAAAAAAGCCCCCAATGGGAGCTTTATTTAAATATTTGGGAAAAATTTTAATACTCCCAAAGATCACTTTCAAAACTACGGATATCCTGTTTTATTTGATCTGCCTCTAACAACTGATGAATACCAGCTGCTTTGTAATCAACAATTGCTCGATCATACATGTTAGTTTCCCTTTTTTGATAACACCTGCAAATAATCTTTTGAAAGTATTCGTCGAATGTAATAGTTTGAGATGTATTGTGGGGATTAAAGGTATAATTATTAGCTAAAAGTTGTCTTGCCTCAGGATACCACACCCAAAAAATTTGCTTAGCTTCTAATAAATCTGTTTCGGCATTTCTTGTTTCAAAACAGGACATATATAATTAATTCGTACATCCATAACACCTCGCTTTTTGTCAAAAATCTATCTTCAACAATCAGAAATTCTTTTAAATCTTTATAAGAAGAGTTTCAATATATGTAGTATCAATCATTTCATATGTTTCAGGATCTCTATATTTCCTTTGACCTCTTCAGATAATGCAGCTGCGACTTCTTCCTTAGTCATTTTACATCAATTTACCTGGCTTGTAGACAGTAATATCTCCCAAATCCCTTTCAGCTGCCTCAAGCAATCTGTATAAATTTTTATATGTATTTCCTGAACCATATCTTACTCCAGCACTATCTTCAGGAAAAACAATACTTGATTTGCTTTAATTTTAGGTTAAGAGACTGTGTATATGTCTTGTACCAAAAGAATATCATCAGGACGAACATATGAGTAATCAAGAACTCTATTAGGAAATTTGGGGTAATGAAGCATATGCTGATCATCATGAGAATTTGAACTCATAATCTGATTATATTTGTTCGATTGTGCAATAATGCAAGTTTGAGTAAATATAATTAAACCAAAAAGTAAACGATATTTCATAATAATTTTATTTAATAGTTAATACAATGGAACTACAACTCACTGTATTTTGATATTCTTTTGATGTTCCTTTAGCAATGATATTTGTAAATGCAATATCTTGTCCGGATCTAAGGTTTGAGATTAAGTCTCTTACGTCGCTAGTTATTTCATCTGAGTTAACTTTTATAACCGTTGTATATTCCCCTTCTTGACGAACTTCATAAGAAACTACTTTATACTTTAGATCAAATGGAAAATTAGGGAGAAATGCAGCAACAAAATTAGCTCTTTTGAGTCTTCCTTTTGGGATTTTCCCTGACTTTGTCCATCAATATCAGCAATTGGCGGTGGTACTGATTTAATACGAAACTCAATTGGTTTTCCAATAGCTTGACCATTAGCTTTGACTATAACTTGGGCAACACCTTTTGCACGTTTGGCAACTGTTGCAAGATACTGTCCAGGTTTTACCTTTTTAATGATACTTTTGAGCCAACAACCTCGAGATCTTCAGGAGAAAAACCAGGAACCGAAACATCAATAGGATTAGGAACACCTCTATAAAAAACGTTCATTTTAGTAGGTGATACTACAGCCATAGCCTTAGCAACTTGATATTCAAATATTTTCTCATAAGGCACATTACCTTTATCAGTTGCTAAAATGATTTTAGCAGCACGCTTTTGAGTTCCTATACCAGAGGCAGGAACATTATAAAACCCTTTACCATTATATATTTGATTCTCTGGAATAGTATCTGCAAAGTTATAATCAGGAATAGTATCGTTTATAAAACGATCTGTAACTAAAATCATGGGCTTTGAAGTACTATCAAAGGCAGCGATCGAAATTGCTGCTCTAAAACTATCTCCCTCCATAACATAATTTTTTGATGAAACAACTTGTGCAACAGCTGTAGTCATTTTTATGTCGTCAGCAGATACACTTGCAAATAGATTTTCAACAATTTTCGACTCTATTGTAGAGGCATCAACTTGGTATTGAGATAAAAAAGTAAGTACTGCTATTAGTGGAACATTATTAAAAGTTCCGTATTCCCAATCAACCTTCTTACCATCTTTCAAAAAATCATCAGTTTTGAAGCTAGACTTTATTATATTTTTAAGTTCATCATTGTTTGAAACAATATCCAGACTTAAAAGATAATTCTTGTAATTATTAATTTTTTCTCGAAACTCTTTTCCCTTAAAATTAGGTTTAACAAGCATAAGATTAGAAACTACAGATTTATTATCTGCACCAGCTAATTCTATACCATCATCTTTATATCCACCTGTTATTTCTATCAATGTATCATTAAGCGATTGAACATATTGTCTAAAGTCATAGGCAGATTCTTTTACTGATTTAGCAACTTCAAACTGAGGTCCAACTTTAGTAGGAGCATTGTCAGCAGCATCACTAAATTTAGAATACAACACGTTAGACTGATCATTAATATTTGACAAGTTAGACTTTAAAGAATTATTGACCTTAGCAAAAGCCTTCAACATATCCTTTGAAATATTAAGTGCCAGTAGAGCTGTTAACACGAGATACATCATGTTAATCATTTTCTGCCTAGGTGAAATTTTTCCTCCAGCCATTTTATTATCTTTTAGTGATGATTACTTGTAAATTATTTATTACTGTTCATAGCATTTAGCATATTTCCATAAACGCTATTCAACTCACTTAAATTAGTTTTGAGCATTTCCAGCTCGATTCTCATCTGCTCTGCATTATCAAGAGATGATGTCATATTAGCTGCCATTCTTTTAGTCGCGTCAGCTTGCTCAGCAGATGATCTAATTTGATCTTCATAAAGGTATTGATATTCTGGAGTTTTCTGCAGCCGCAGATACTTGTTCACTATATTGTTTAGTACTATCAGCTATGTCAACAACAGAACCTATTCCGTTAGCAGCTTGATTTACTTTTCTTAGACCATCACCTAAACTTTGAATTAAATCTCATCAACCTTAGCTTTTTCGAGCATATTATCTAATTCTCTCACAGGACTCTTTTGTCATCATCATCCATACTAGCTAACTCAGGATATACAAGAGACCAATCGTATCTGCATGTGGTTTTCGAAAGCAGAGATAAAGAATATAACAGCTTCAGTTGTTAAACCAACAGTTAACATGATATCTGCCCAGGCCAATGAAGTATTTTAAACATTGCACCTAGTATTACAACTGATGCACCTATACCTATAATTTGGCCATAAAATTTTGACCTGCTTTAGTTTGAAAAAATTTAAACATATCTATCTTCCTTTTATGATTTTAAAATTAGTACCCGAAATCTACTGTTTCAACACCTGAGTAAGTCTTTACACAACGAAAACCAATATAACACTTTGAAGTATCTTGATATTCATAATCTTTGGCTGCAACCTGCAAAAATGCACCAACATCTTTCCATGAGCCGCCTTTAATAACTTTTCTTTTCAACATTGGATGAGAATCTCATCAGCATCATATGTGTAAAAAGGATTGATATCTGAAACAAACATACTGGCTGTAGGCTCAAAAGGTGTTGAGGTCCATTCTGAGACATTTCCTGACATATTATAAAGACCATAATCATTCGCCCAATACGAAACTGCTGGAGCTGTAAATGCGAATCCATCTGCAATGTAATTACCTCGAACTGGTTTAAAGTTAGCTAAAAAACAACCCTTACTATTGCGAGAGTATGGACCACCCCATGGATAAATTGAATTCTCTTTATTACCTCTGGCAGCATATTCCCACTCAGTTTCTGTAGGAAGGCGGTATTCTGTTTCAAATTTACGCTGATAAGGAGTTAGAAGTTTTAACCGGAAATCTGTTCTCCAGTTACAAAATGCTGTTGCCTGTTCCCAATTTACACCTACAACTGGGTATTCCCCATATGCAGGATGCCAAAAATAGGTGTCAAACATGGGTTCATTGAATGTGTAAGAGAAATCATGTAACCAAGCTAGTGTATCAGGATAAACATAAACCTCAGCTTCTCTAACTAATGCTTCTCTGGAAAAACCTTCACGATAAGTTCGTGAATCTCGGTCGAATCGGTTAGCTTTTTGTCCTGCTTGAGATTTATCTACCCAAGTATAATTATATTTCCAGATACGAGTATCAAAATCTCTAGTTCCATATAACGCTTCTTCAGCATCATAGAAAACACCATTATCGTAGAGAACACTTAGTATTTCATTATTTCCCCAATCAATATCATTATTGTATTGAAGTCGTTCATCGTCAGGAAGTATCCATGGAGGAGTTTCAGATGGAGATTCTTCTTCAGGTTCTTCATAACCATCTGAATCTGATAAATATTCATAACCTTCAACACCATCTTCAGCCAAGATAGTTCTTATGATAGAATCTCTAACCCAATGAACAAATTGACGGTACTCATTATTTGTAATTTCAGTTTGATCCATGTAAAATGAATGCATCGTAACTCGTTTCTTTGGCGTAGTATGAGCATATGGGACATCACCGTCATTAGCGCCCATAGTATGAGTACCCCTAGGAATATGAACCATACCATAAGGTTCGGTAGGATAAAATTCACTTAAATCGTTAACTCCGACTAATTCACCTGATGGGGGAGTTCCGCAGCTACTAAAAAGTACTCCGACAAGGGTACCAAATAAAAGTATCTTTTTCATTTTATTTTGCTTCAATTTACTAATAAAAGTCATTAACTTTAGTTATAACGAATATTTCTGTAATGCGTAGGCATCTTGCCTGGTGGACGCATTCTGAAAGAATATCGCAACAATATTTCATGTGAACCACTCGATTCAGACTTTAGATCTGAAGTGGTTATGTCATAAGCATAGCCAAATTTAAGGTTTTCATTTATGTTGTAACCTGCAATCAGGACTACTGCATCATCCAATCTATAAGTCACACCTCCCCATAAATGATCAGCATACATAACATTAATATTAAAATCAATTTGAGTAGAAACCTCATCCGTTTTAACAAACATTGAAGGACGCATTAGTAACTCGCTTGACACTTCATGCATCCAACCCATTGTAAAATAGTGATGCTTCCTGAACTCAAAATCAGTATCATCATTATTTCCATAAACTGCCGTACGCCTGATTAAGGTGAGTAACTGAATAACCTATGTAAAGCTCCTTCATCCTGTAATAAAGACCAAGACCTAAATCAGGAACTATATCGTTTTCCCCTATTGCGGGAATAGACGGATCATCAGCACCAGAATTATTACCTGGAGTCAACCATTCACCTTCAAAACCAACATCCATAAAACCAAGGCTCAAACCTACACCTAACTCAGACTTTTTTGAAAGCTTTGTTTGGTAAGCATAAGATAGGTTTACACCTCTAGTATACTCATTTCCAATTTTATCATTCAACAAACTCACCCCAGCACCTCCGTGCAAAAAATACACAGGGGCCTCTACACTCACATGCTGAGTGACGGGTGCACCAGAACCAAATCCAACCCATTGGCTTCTGTGTATTGCCAAAGCATTAAACTGGTCATAGCTACCCGAAAAAGCCGGGTTAACAGAATATATGTTAAACATATTTAACGAGAACTGAGGATCTTGTTGTGCTTTTAAAAATGTACTCAGCATCACGAAAAATAGTATCAAAACCTTTTTCATAAAATGCATTATCCGTTAGTTGCATCTATTTTAAGAGGGCTAAAGATAAAAAAAAAAACAAAAAATAGATGATTTATTAACAAACCTTTGTGAACTTTGAACAATGAGCTAATTATTAACCAAATTAATTCATATTATTTAAATCTAATATACTTTAATATTCTTCCGGAAAGCTTTCCATCAACAGCTTTTAAATAATCTAAATAGGAGCATGGCAGTAAATTTTCAGCAGAACCTATTTGATTAGAAAAATCTACCCACCATTTATCGCTGACCAAACTTTTATAAAAAACTAGCTCATTCAACTCAGAATTAACATGAAACACCTTCAAATCACTAAACTTCTCAGTCAATAAATCACCTTGTCTTAAATGCAAACCCTCAAGAAAATACCAAATGGCCTGAGCATAAACTTTTGCACTCTGACTATTTTTATCAAGTCGAGGATTCAACTCTGAAAAAAGAACTGACTTAACTCTATTACTTAATCCCGCATAACGCAACATCACACACAAACCCTCAGCAGTCATTCCATTAGGAGAAGAATAAGTATTTGCAGGGGCTTCAGAGGCTTTAATTACTGAAATATCAATACTTAAATGATCTAAACTTCTAATGAAAGGTTCCATCTCATTTAAATCAGAATTGACCTCACCCAACCTAATCAGATTAAAATCCATTTGATTTAATAAATGTACTTCCTTAGGATTACATAAATAAGTTTGATAGCCAAAAAGATTATAATTTGACAACATTGATTCTTCAGATGATATCAAATGAGATAAAAATGATCTAGAATGATAAGTATCGCCATCCTGAAAATCTAAATAAGCATCAGCCGAAGCTAAATTAAGAGGTTTTCCCAAAGCAGAATGGCCTTTAAAAATAGGAATCATTAAATCATGCCCTCCACCTAAAACCAACAAAACGCCTCTTCTATCAATTAAATAAGTGGAAAGCTGCTGTAATATCGCATGAGTATCTTTTACAGTTTGACCGATTCTTAAATTTCCTAAATCTAAAATCTTTAAACCCCACTCTCCTTCGAACAACTCATATAAAGAAGATCTAATTTCATTAGGAGCTAAATCACAACTCTCATTACCTAAAGATAATCGACCTTCAGGCACACCAATAATGAATACATCATAACTCGATAAATCATCATTAAAACTATCATCTAAAAAGTCCAAACAACACCCCAAAAGACTTTCATCTAATCTTGTAGAATCAAATTGATAAGCATCAAAATATTGCTTCAAATCCATGGTTTAAATTTAAAAAATGATTCATGAATAGCTATATTTATAACAAAGTATTACAAAAAAAATCCTTGTGCTTAACAAGGATTCAAATATTTAATCATTTATTTTTTTTGTTTGGTTTTACCCTTTGCTTTTACTTTTTTTTTTCTTAGGCTGATTCTCTATAATATAAAGACATTTATCTCGGTCTAAACCTTCTGCATCTATATCTTTTGGAATTTTATAATTCTTCTTTTCCATCTTGATATAAGGACCCCACCTTCCATGGAGAACCTGTATAGTCGGCTCATCATCGTCAAAAGTATGAATTGCTTCTCTGCATCCGATTTTCGCTTAGCAAGAATTAATTCAACACATGTATCCAATTCTATAATCATGGGGTCATAGTCTCCCAGAGATACAAACTTTCCATCATGACGAACATAAGGACCAAATCTCCAACAGCAACTGTAACTAATTTATCTTCAAACTGCCCAACTTGACGAGGTAATTTGAATAATTCAATAACTTCATTTAAGGTAATAGACTCGATTGACTGTCCTTTCCGTAAACTTGCAAATTTAGGTTTCTCTACTTCTGACTGACTACCTAATTGAGCCATGGGACCATAACGACCTATCCTAACCAAAGACTTAAGCCAGTTTTGGGGTCTACACCGAGAATTCGCTCTCCAACTGCACGATCTGAATTTTCTTTAACATCTACTAACTTTTGCATGAAAATCTCCATAAAACTTTTGAAGTACATCGTTCCAAATTTTATCACCAGATGCAATTTGATCAAATTCTTCTTCAACATTTGCTGTAAAATGAAAATCAAGAATAGAATTAAAGTTTAAAACTAAGAAGTCATTTACTACAATCCGATATCAGTAGGACACAGTTTTCCTTTATTTGAACCTGACATCTCTTCTAAAACATTCGTTACTACTTCATCATTGATAACTCTAAGGAATGATAGGAGCGTAATTTACCTTCTCCATCTCCTTTTCAACATAACCTCTTCTTTGTAACTGTAGAAATTGTGGGTGCATATGTTGACGGCCTCCCTATCCCTAATTCTTCAAGTTTTTTAACTAAACTAGCTTCAGTAAACCTCGCTGGTGCTTTAGTAAACCTCTCTCTAGAACTAATTTTTTTATAATCAACAGTTTCTCCCACATCAAGCTTAGGAAGAATTCCATCTTGTTCTTCATCTCCATCTTCGTCAGTCCCCCTCCATATAAACTTTCAAAAATCCATCAAAAACAATAACCTCTCCTTTGGCAATAAAATTCTTTTCATGATTAGAACTGTCAATTGTAATGGTTGTTCTCTCTAATTTTGCATTTGACATTTGTGAAGCTATAGCTCGCTTCCATATAAGATCGTATAATTTTTGTTGGCCAAGATCATCACTTACAGTTCTATTCTCAACATAGGTAGGCCGTATAGCTTCATGCGCCTCTTGTGCCCCTTTGGATTTGGTTGAATATGATCGAGGGCTAGAATATGACTCACCGTATTCCTTTTTCTATCTCATTCTTAATTGATGACATAGCATCATTTGAAAGATTCATAGAGTCTGTTCTCATATAAGTAATTAAACCCGCTTCGTATAAACGTTGAGCAATTGTCATTGTTTGAGAAACAGAGAACCCCAACTTCCGAGCAGCTTCCTGCTGAAGTGTTGAGGTTGTAAATGGTGCAGCAGGGGTTTTAACAGCGGACTTTTTCTCAAGATCTGCAATACTAAAACGAGCATCGACACATTTCTGCAAAAAAAGTTGAGCATCTTCCAAAGTATCTAAACGAGAATTAATCTCTGCCTTAAAAGTTCGACCTTCTTTATTAGTAAACTGACCAACTACTTTATAATACACTTTAGATTCAAAAGAATTTATTTGACGCTCTCGCTCAACTATAAGACGCACCACAACAGATTGCACACGCCCAGCAGATAATCCTTGTTTTACTTTTCTCCATAAAATCGGGGACAACTCAAAACCTACCAAACGATCTAAAACACGTCTAGCTTGTTGTGCATTTACTAAATTATAATCAATATCACGAGGATTCTCAACAGCTTTTGTAATAGCCGATTTAGTAATCTCATGAAACACGATTCGCCTTGTTTCTTTATTCTGTAAGCCTAAAGTTTCTGAAAGATGCCAAGCTATAGCTTCTCCTTCACGATCTTCATCAGTTGCTAACCAAACAACCTCGGAACTTTTCACTTCCTTCTTTAAAACCTTAACAGTATCTTTTTTATCAGTGGAAATTTCATAATTCGGAATAAATCCGCTTGAAATATCAACACCCATATCTTTATGTGATAAATCACGAATATGACCAAAACTTGACAAAACCTTGAAGTCTTTACCTAAAAAACCTTCAATTGTTTTTGCCTTTGCAGGCGACTCTACTATAACTAGATTCTTTGCCATACTAATTCAAAAATTTGCTGCAAAATTATGACAAGTTTTTTCAAATTACCAAATTACAGGACGAATATATGTTGACTTATATTTCCCCCTTTTAATTTTTATTAAAAGAATTTCTAAAAACAATTAATCTAAAATCTAATTCTGTAAATTACTAGTTTTTTCACCTTTCATTCATGACATTTTGTCATAATTATATCATTTTGTAATTTTGTGAGACAAAAACAACGATTTAATGGAACAATACCATACAGGAAATAAAGTAATTGATGAAGGTAAACAAGGAGAAGCCCTTGTATTGGAGACTCCAAAACTTGGAGAAAGAAAACTTTATATTGAAAGCTACGGTTGCCAAATGAACTTTTCTGATAGTGAAATTGTTGCATCAATTTTAACAGAACATGGTTTTCAAACAACTAGGGACATTGAAGAAGCTGATCTTATCTTTGTAAACACCTGCTCGATCCGAGAAAAAGCTGAACAAACAGTTAGAAAACGTTTAAGAACTTTTCACAAATTAAAAGAAAATAAAAAAGAAATGACAATTGGAGTACTAGGCTGTATGGCAGAGCGCTTAAAATCAAAATTCTTAGAAGAAGAAAAACTTGTCGACATTGTTGTAGGCCCAGATGCATATAGAGATTTACCTAACCTAATTAATACTGTAGACTATGGAAAAAAAGCAGTTAATGTCCAACTTTCTAAAGAAGAAACATATGCAGATATTAGTCCTGTTCGATTAAACAGCAATGGGGTTACTGCTTTTGTTTCAATTATGCGTGGATGCGACAATATGTGTTCATTTTGTGTCGTTCCGTTTACAAGAGGAAGAGAACGAAGTAGAGATGCTGAAAGTATTGTAAAAGAAGTTCGCGAACTTCATGAAAAAGGATATAAAGAAGTAACACTATTAGGTCAAAATGTAGACTCATATTTATGGTATGGTGGCGGACCTAAAATGGATTTCAAAAAACTATCAGACATCCAAAAAGCAAGTTCAATCAATTTTGCTCAATTACTTGAAAAAGTTGCATTAGTAAGTCCAGAAATAAGAATTCGTTTTTCAACATCACATCCTCAAGATATGACAGATCAAGTTTTGAAAACGATGGCTAAATACGAAAATATCTGTGATTACATTCACCTACCAGTTCAATCTGGTAGCTCTAGAATTCTTAAATTAATGAATAGAGGTTACACTAGAGATTGGTACATGGAACGTATTGATGCAATCAAAAGAATAATCCCCGGATGCGCGATTTCTCAAGATATTATTTCTAGCTTCTGTTCTGAAACTGAAGAAGACCACAAAGATACACTAAGTCTTATGGATTATGTCAAGTTCGACTATGGATTCATGTTTAAATATTCGGAAAGACCGAACACTAAAGCTGCTCGAAAATTTGAAGACGATGTTCCAGAAGAAATTAAATCTAGAAGGCTAACCGAAATTATTGAAAAACAACGAGCACATTCTATGATGCACAATCAATCAAGGGTTGGTAAAACATATAAAGTACTGGTGGAAGGATTATCTAAACGTTCTAACATGCACCTATTTGGTCGAACTACACACAACTCAGTAGCCGTATTCCCAAAGAAACAATACAAACCTGGTGATTATGTCATGGTTAAAATAACAGATTGCAACTCTGCAACCTTAATCGGTGAAAGTGTAGAGTAATAAAAAAATTATAATGTTGTCAATACAAGATATAAAACAACGCTTTGGAATTATAGGTTCTGCAACTGGGCTAGATCGCGCTATATCTAAAGCAATGAGAGTTGCTCCTACGGATATTTCTGTGATGGTTTCAGGCGAAAGTGGTACAGGTAAAGAAGTTATTCCAAAAATTATACACCAAATGTCAGCACGTAAACACGGACCCTACATCGCTGTTAACTGTGGTGCTATTCCTGAAGGAACGATTGATAGTGAACTTTTTGGTCATGAAAAAGGTTCCTTTACTGGAGCGACTTCAAACAGAAAAGGCTACTTTGAAGTAGCTGATGGCGGAACCATCTTTCTTGATGAAGTTGGAGAACTACCTTTAGCAACACAAGTTCGCTTATTACGTGTTTTAGAAACCGGAGAATTCATTAAAGTAGGCTCATCTAAAGCAGAAAAAACTGATGTTAGAATTGTTGCTGCTACCAATGTAAACATGGAAGAAGCAATTCATAAAAATCAGTTTAGAGAAGACCTATTTTATAGACTTAATACGGTACAAGTAGACTTACCTCCACTTAGAGATCGAAAAGATGATATTCATTTAATTTTCCGCAAATTTGCAATGGACTTTGCTGAGAAATATCATATGCCTTCTGTTCGCCTTGACGAAGATGCCATAAAACTTATCTCGACCTACCATTGGCCAGGAAACATTCGTCAACTCAGAAATATTACCGAACAACTATCTGTAGTAGAAGAAAGTAGGATGATCAATGCAATCACATTAAAAAATTACCTTCCTACTCACAACACTAAAACACTTCCTGTACTTTACAATAATGGGAAAGACTCCGAAAAGGACTTCACTGAAAGAGAAATTTTATATAAAGTTCTCTTTGAAATGAAAAAAGACGTTAACGATCTAAAGAAATTGACTCAAAAAATTATGAATGGAGATGTCAATTTTAATGAAAAAAATACTGACTTGACTAATAAAATTTATCAATACGATGAAATACAAAGCAATCAAACCGTAATAATTCCATCTCACCCAGAATCTAATATCGAACCTCGAACCATTCTAGCTCAAGAAATAGAGGCCCAGGAATCATTATCACTTCAGGACAAAGAAATTGAAATGATTAAAAATGCACTTGAAAAACATCGAGGCAAAAGAAAAGGAGCTGCCAAAGAGCTTGGAATTTCTGAGCGTACTTTATACAGAAAAATAAAACAATACGATTTATAATATGTTCAAATACATTTATATTACAGTATTTACAATCTTTATTAACAGCTGTGGAGTTTATACTTTTACAGGTGCAGATATACATCCTGACGCTAAAACAATTTCTGTTACTTACTTTCAAAATCAAGCAACTCAAGTACAACCTATTTTGAGTCAAAAATTTACTGATGCACTCCAAGATCATTTTATCCAACAAACATCTCTTATTTTAACTCGATCAAATGGAGATCTTCAATTTGAAGGTTATATAAGTGATTATCAAATAACTCCAATTAGCATAAGCTCCAACGATCAAGCAAATCAAAACAGACTAAGTATCAAAGTTTTTGTTCGTTTTAACAACTTTATAGAAAATGATAAATCCTTCGAAAAAAGCTTTAATCGTTTTGCTGATTTTGATAGTAACATAGAACTCTCTACCATTGAAGAAGACTTAATGGATGAAATAATTATCGAACTTATAAATGATATATTTAACACAGCAGTTGTAAATTGGTAAAATGCAAAGTTCACAATTCATAAAACACATTCGAAATCCTCATAACATTCATAAAGAAGACCTATTTGGACTAAACAACTTATGTCAAGAATATCCTTATTGCGCCTCATTACATAAGTTAAGGCTAAAAGCACTGAAACAAGCTGGAAGTGAAAAGTATAATAACGAGTTGAAAATGACTGCGGCAATATCAGGAAATAGAACTCTTCTATTTGAATATATTACTCAAAATTCTATTTCATCACATAAAAATGAATTCGTAAAACAAATAATTACAAAACCAAAGGAGATTCTTCAACTTGGAAAACCTCTCAAATTTGATAAATCAGAAAAACACTCTTTTAACGAATGGTTAAAGTTAACTCATTTTAAACCTATTGATAGAAATGACAATTTAGATGAAAAGACAAAACTAAAACCCACACAAAAACAACTAAAATTGTTAACTTTATTACGGCATCTAAAAACAAAAAACTACCAAAAAAGAATTCTTTTCTCCAACTACCTCTGCACTTGAAAGCTTAAGCGAAAACACCAACTTAATGACTGAAACATTAGCAAAAGTTTATTTAGAACAAGGGCATTATGAAAAAGCAATTACTGCTTACGAAATTTTAAGTTTGAAATATCCACAAAAAAGTAGTTTATTTGCAAACCAAATTAAAGCCATTAAACAAATAAAGCTATAGATATGTACGGACTTTTTTCTATTTTAATACTTATTACTTGCGCATTACTATTATTAGTAATTTTAGTTCAAAACCCTAAAGGCGGTGGGCTTTCTTCTACCTTTGGTGATGGAAACCAATTTATGGGTGTTAAAAAGACTTCAGACTTTCTCGAAAAAAGTACTTGGACTCTAGCATTAGCTTTAGTTGCACTTACATTACTCTCTAATTTTGCAATTAACAGAGATGATGTCCAGGATCAATCAGACATTCTTGAACAAGTAGAAGACAGTGCTGAAGACTTTACACCAACAGAAACTGGAAAGCCAGAAACAACAGAATAAACAAAATTGAATACAAAAATGCCAAACTGACCTGTTTGGCATTTTTTTTAACGTTATTTTAATTCAATTAGGGACATTTTGACATAAAAAATATAATGGCATAATTTCTGACATATTTAAGCTAAAATTTAAAAATTATAATTCATTTTAAAATGGCTAAACTAAAAATTAAACCACTCGCCGATAGAGTACTTATTGAGCCTGCTAAAGCTGAAACAACTACTGTTTCTGGAATTATCATTCCGGACACCGCACAAGAAAAACCACAAAAAGGAATTGTAGTAGCAGTGGGTAATGGGACTAAAGATCATGAAATGAGTGTTAAAATTGGAGACCAAGTATTATATGGAAAATACTCTGGTACAGAATTAAAATTTGAAGGTACAGACTACTTAATGATGCGAGAATCTGACCTATTAGCAATAATCTAAACTAACAAGTAATGGCAAAAGATATTAAATTTGATATTGATGCAAGAGATGCATTAAAAAGAGGTGTTGATGCTCTTGCAAACGCAGTTAAAGTAACGCTTGGACCAAAAGGACGTAATGTAGTTATCGATAAAAAATTTGGTTCTCCAACAATTACTAAAGATGGTGTAACAGTAGCAAAAGAAATTGAGCTTGAGGATGCTATTGAAAATATGGGTGCTCAAATGGTTAAAGAAGTAGCTTCCAAAACAGCGGATATAGCTGGTGACGGAACAACAACTGCTACAGTCTTAGCTCAGGAAATTGTTTCTACAGGACTTAAAAATGTTGCTTCTGGTGCCAATCCAATGGACTTAAAAAGAGGAATTGATAAAGCTGTCAAAGCAGTAGTTAATGAACTTCAAAAACAATCTATTGAAGTAGGCGACAACCTTAATAAAATTGAACAAGTCGCATCTATTTCTGCAAACAACGACAATGCAATCGGTTCTTTGATTGCCGAAGCAATGTCTAAAGTTAAAAAAGAAGGTGTTATTACTGTTGAAGAAGCAAAAGGTACTGACACTACTGTTGAAGTTGTTGAAGGAATGCAATTCGACAGAGGTTACTTATCGCCATATTTTGTAACAAATGCGGAAAAAATGGAAGCTGATCTAGATAATCCTTTCATTCTGATTTACGATAAGAAAATTTCAAATATGAAGGATATACTTCCTATTTTAGAACAAACAACACAATCAGGCCGTCCTATTTTAATTATCGCTGAGGATGTTGATGGCGAAGCTCTTGCTACTTTAGTCGTAAATAAAATTCGAGGTAGTCTCAAAATTGCTGCAGTAAAAGCCCCAGGCTTTGGAGATCGTCGTAAAGCAATGTTAGAAGATATCGCAATTCTTACTGGTGGAACCGTAATATCAGAAGAACGTGGTTTCAAATTAGAAAACACAACATTAGAAATGTTGGGTCAAACTGATAAAATTGTTATTGATAAAGACAATACAACCATTGTAAACGGTAAAGGAGAAAAAGATGCAATTACGTTGCGTGTAAATCAAATTAAAGCGCAAATGGAAACAACTTCATCAGACTACGATAAAGAAAAACTTCAAGAACGACTTGCCAAATTAGCTGGTGGTGTAGCAGTATTATACGTAGGAGCTGCATCAGAAGTTGAAATGAAAGAAAAGAAAGATCGGGTTGACGATGCACTACATGCAACACGAGCTGCTGTTGAAGAAGGGATTGTTCCAGGTGGTGGAGTGGCTCTTGTTCGAGCAGCTAAAGCTTTAAAGTCAATTAAAGCAGAAAATGAAGATGAAAAAACAGGCGTTCAAATCATTACAAAAGCTATTGAAGCGCCAATTAGACAAATTGTAGCAAATGCTGGAGGTGAAGGTGCCGTAATTGTATCTAAAATACAAGAAGGTAAAGCTGACTTTGGCTACAATGCAAAAACAGACACCTTTGAACATATGTTAGATGCTGGTATTATTGACCCTACTAAAGTAACACGTGTTGCACTTGAAAATGCTGCATCTGTCGCTGGAATGCTACTAACTACTGAATGTGTTTTAGCTGACATCCCTGAAGACAACCCTATGCCTCCTATGGGAGGAGGTATGCCAGGAGGTATGCCGGGAATGATGTAAAACATCAATTACTAACACAAAAAGCCCCATATAAATTATTTATATGGGGCTTATTTGATCTAAATATATAATAAATACAAAAATAACTTATGAAGAGTTTCCAGTGCCCACCGTAAATCTTTTTAAAATTAAAACTATTATTGTTAACTGAATATAATTAATTAAACAGATTTACAATTTTATTTAACTCAAATGAATGAGTCATGCTAATCAAATAATATGTATAATCACCTAATTAAAATCTTAAATAAATGATGGAAACAGGAATAAAGGAAATGATTCTGTATAAATATATAGTCGAAGATATCGACTAATAGTATCTTTTTTAATTATACTATTTTTTTGCTAATAACATTTTAACAGTTGCTGCAATTGCCCTACCATCTGCCTTACCTGAAAGCTCTTTAGAAGCAACACCCATAACCTTACCCATATCTGATGGACTAGATGCACCTAACTTTTCAATAACTGCAGCTACAGCAATTTCTAATTCAGATGAAGTCATTTGCTTTGGAAGAAACTTTGCTAAAACTTTTATTTGAGCAAGTTCCTCTGATGCTAGATCTTTACGTCCTTGCTCTTCATAGATAGTAAATGCATCTTTTCGCTGCTTTTGCATTTTCTGAAGTAATTTAATTTCATCCGCTCTACTTATTTCGCCTGAAGCACCCGAGGCCGTTTGAATTTTTAACAACTCAGCCTTAACAGCTCTAAGTGTCTCTAATGTGACCTTATCTTTTAACTTCATAGCCTCCTTCATGGCTAACATTATTTCTGATTGCAACCCCATATCTTAATTTTAGTCAACATTATCATGTAAAAATGAATTTTTACTTTTCAACTCTAACTCTCCATCCTGATTTTGACTCAAATTAAGATTTGATACAGTCTCCTCAGATGAATGTTGGATATCATTTAATTCAACACCCTGTCGTTTATAAGCAGGCTCATTTTCTGCTAATTCAACTCCAGTGTTATTTCTAAAACGGTAATTAAACTTTTGAAGCCTTTCCTTTCGCTTTTGCGCTCGATTTATTTGTTCTTGAACTGCTTTACTATTTGTAGTAGATTGAGCAATAGAATTTTCCTCATAATCAACAGAACTTTTCACACCTTCATTAGGAGCCTCGTCCAAAATAGATGATGAATTAGAATCAAACTGATTAGACTTCTGTTCATTTATTTCAGATATTAACCTAGAATCCTCTGTTACATGTTCCATGATACTAGAATTAGCATCAGGCAATTCCTCATCTTCAACACTCAGTGTGTGAATTATCTTTTGATGAGATTCATCATTCTCTTCAGTGTAACTTTCAGTAAAATCAGGAGACACCTTTTCTTTGTTTTTCTGATTATCGGTATCAATTTCAAAAGAAATATCCTCTTCTATTATAGAATCATCTGCTTCATTTGGCACAAAAGAATCATTAATTACATTATCATCCTCTTCAACGGATCTAACAACCTTATTTGACATTTCATTTAGACTAAGTTCTTCAGCAACAGTATCTTCCTCAAGGTTAAATACTACTTTAGAATCTTCAGAGAAATTCTCTTCAGATGATGAATCAATCTCAGAAACATTCAAATCAAAAGTCATAGACACCTGTTGTTTCTGATCAGAAGATTTAAATAAATCTAAAGTTTCACTGAATTGATCAACTTCCTCAGGATGACCGTTTACAGGTATATCTGAAGACGATAAGTCTAAATGATCCGAATCAATTAAGTTGTGCTTAACTTTAACAGAAGACTCTTGAACATTTAAATCTGCTTCAGTAGAAGAGTTATTAGTTTCTTTATCCTCTTTTGTTATTGTTTGAGTTTTAGCCTCAAGATCGTGAACAACCTTTTCTGGAATTCCTGTTAGCGGATTCACAACTGCCCCTTCATAAAAACCAGTCGCTACGACTGTTACATTAATTGAAGATTCAAGATCTTCATCTTCTGCAACTCCCATAATAATATCTGCTGGGGAACCTCCTTCAGTCATTACTTGATCTTGAATAAAACTTGATATTTCATCCATCTCTTCAAATGTAACTTCCTCTGAGCCAGAAACAATTAGTAGTAAAACTTTCTTTGCACCACGAATATGATTATTATCTAATAATGGTGATTCTATAGCACCTTTAACAGCTTTTATTGCTCTTCCGTCACCTAACGCTGTTCCGGATCCCATGATTGCAGTTCCACTATTTGACAAAACTGTTTTAGCATCATTAAGATCTATATTTAAATGTCCTTTTTGTGTTATCACTTCAGCTATACCTCTAGAGGCAGTTGCTAATATTTCGTCTGCCTTTGCAAAACCGGATTTAAATCCTAAATTCCCATAAATCTCAATTAGCTTATTATTATTAATTATAATTAAAGAATCTACATACTTTTTAATCTCCTCAATACCCTCCTTAGCTTGAGACATTCTAAGTTCACCTTCAAAAACAAAAGGAATGGTAACTATAGCTACTGTAAGAATATCTAAATCTTTTGCGGCCTTAGCAATGACTGGTGCTGCACCTGTACCTGTTCCCCCACCCATTCCAGCATTTAAAAAAACCATTTTTGTATTACACTCAAGAACCTCAATTACATCATTAATATTCTCTTCTGCGGCCATTCTACCCCTAACTGGCCAAGCACCTGCCCCTAAGCCTTCTGTTAAAGAAACTCCTAACTGAATTTTTGTTGGAACAGGACTGTCATCTAATGCCTGTTGATCTGTATTACAAACCACAAAATCTACACCTTTAATTCCTTTGTGATACATATAATTTACAGCATTACTACCTCCTCCGCCTATTCCAATAACCTTAATTGCAGAGGATTGATTTTGTGGCATGTCGAAATCTAAATTTGGCATAACTCAGTTTTATTTGTCATTAGATAAAAATTTTAAAAGTGCTGCTGCCCATTTATCGAAGTATGGTTCTTTAGGGTTTGCGTCTGTTTCTTTTTGATTTTGGTTTTCATCAATTGATTTGTCCTTGACATCATCTAGAGGATTATCTGTAGGATCTTTTTCAATAATCGGTGGAACTTTTACTTTCAGATTTCGTTCATTAAGCTCGAAACCCTTCATAACCAAACCGACAGCAGTTGCATACATTGGACTTTCTATGTCTGAACGAGAACCATTTGCTAAATGTTCATTTGGAAAACCAACTCGAGTATCCATTCCTGTCTCATACTCAAACAATTGTTTAATGTGCTTTAGTTGAGATCCACCACCAGTTAAAACAATTCCGGCAATTAATTTTTTCTTTCCTTCTTCATGTCCATAATTCTTAATTTCAATGAAAACTTGATCAATAATTTCAACTAAACGCGCATGAATAATTTTCGACAACATTTTTAACGAAATCTCCTTGGGATCTCTTCCTCTTAGTCCTGGAATAGATACAATTTCATTTTCACTATTTTCGCCTGGCCATGCTGAACCAAACTTAATTTTTAAGAGCTCTGACTGTTTTTCTATGATAGAACAACCCTCCTTAATATCTTCAGTAATGACATTACCTCCAAAAGGAATCACAGCTGTATGACGAATAATTCCATCTTTAAAGATCGCTACATCTGTTGTACCTCCTCCAATATCTACTAAACACACACCAGCTTCTTTTTCCTCTTCACTCAAAACTGCTTCAGATGACGCAAGGGGCTCGAGTGTGATACCCGAAACCTCTACATTAGACTGTTTTACACATGAAAAAATATTTCCTATGGCTGCTTTCTGCCCTACTACAATATGAAGATTTGCCTCTAAACGACGACCTAACATACCAATAGGTTCATGAATATTTGGCTCTCCATCTATTTTATATTCTTGAGGTAAAACATGAATTATTTCCTCACCTGGTAACATGACTAATTTGTGAACATTTTTCTCAAGTTTATCAATATCATCTTGAGTTATGACTTCTTGAGCATCCTCTCTAAGAATGTAGTCACTATGTTGAAGAGAACGAATATGTTGTCCTGCTATTCCTACAACACAACTCGACAAACTCAGTCCAGAATCAACTTCTGCTTCATTTATGGCATAACGAATTGATTCGATGGTTTGAGTAATATTAGAAACAACACCACGCTGT
Source organism: Cryomorphaceae bacterium (assembly GCA_019649675.1). Lineage (GTDB taxonomy): Bacteria > Bacteroidota > Bacteroidia > Flavobacteriales > UBA7430 > MED-G21. The sequence continues at coordinate 123,081 of BOWN01000001.1, forward strand.
ACTCCCAAAGATTTTGCTTTACCAAAACCTAATATCTCCATCTTACCATACTCATTTTTATGACCAACAATAGCAACAATTTTTGTTGTCCCAATATCTAAACCTATGGCTATTTCTCGCTGTTCCATTACTTTATCTTTTTGTACAGACTACCTGATTATGATACTTTAGATTTATCATAGAATACCTATCCCAACCTACTTTTCCCAATCCTTGACGATAAAAAACCTTTAACTTTTCAAACTTATTTCTAAAATCTTCTGCTTCACCCAAGATAATTTTATGACCTCCAACTCTAGGATAAAGAATAATTTCATTGTTTTCATCAAATGCAATCGCTGTAATTTGAGCTTTCAAAAATTTATCCGAATCAATCAAATCAATCAACGGGTCTAATATCGCAATCCTAGACTCTGTAATCTCATCCCAATAAACCTGTAAAACTCTTGCACTATATTGATCAGAAAGTGCGAAATGATTCATTTCTTCATCCAAATAATAAGATTCATTTCCTTCAAAAACTCGAACCAAAGGTTCACGCTGTTTCACATCAACAGACAAGGTTCCATCTAATGTTAAATATAATTCTGCTTTTTTAATGTTAGGATGCTCATTAACGAATTCTTCTAACAAATAAATGTTTATATCTTCATATGCTTTTCCAATTAAAGAATCCTCTTTTGAAAATATCATTTCTTCCACCATTTCAGTATTAATAAAAAACAAATCACCTTCTGTATCTACTTGGATTTGCACTTTACTACACTTTTGTAAATCCAAATAAAATAGACTGGACCATGATATGTAAAAAAGTACCGTTACAATCAAAAACAAATAACTGATATTTAAAAAACTTCTCACGATACTAAATACGCTTTAATAGGTTGAATTAATTCATCAATATCTCCCGCACCAAGGGTCATTATAACAGGTGACTTAACAATAGCTTCAGGAAATTTAGACTTGTCATAAAGCCCTTTATTTTTTACTGTGATTTTATTTAATAGAACACTAGAATTAACACCATCTATAGGGAGTTCTCTGGCCGGATAAACATCAAGTAACATAACATTATCTGCACATGACAATGCCTTTGCAAAATCATCCATAAAATCGCGTGTACGGGAAAATAAATGTGGTTGAAAAACAACAGTTAATTCTTTATTTGGATACAAATCCCTAACAGAACGAATAGCCACCTCAATCTCTTTTGGATGGTGTGCATAATCATCAATATAAATCTGATCATCAGTTTTTACATGATATTCAAAGCGTCTTTTTACACCTGAAAAAGAAGCAACGGAATCTACTATACCACTTACAGAAAGACCCTGAATATAGGCCATAGAAAATGCAGCTAAAGCATTTTCTACATTATGAATTCCCGGCAATCCGCTAATAATATTCTCACAAACACCTTTTGGGTAAACGAGATCAAAATAATAAGCACCACCTTCTACCCGAATATTTTTAGCAGAAAAATCTGCCGTATCAGAACTTAATGCATACGTATACTTCGATGGTATATCTAACCCCTCCTTAACAATTAGATTACCATCTTCTACCTTATCCGAAAACAAACGAAAAGATTCTACAAGGTGATGAGCGGTACCATAAATATCTAAATGATCCGCATCCATGGAACTAATTAGTGCCCAATTTGGTGAAAGTTTTAGAAATGAACGATCAAACTCATCAGCTTCTACAACAGCGATATCTGCAGACCCGATTCTTAAATTTGAATCAAAATCAGTAGCAATACCTCCCAAGAATGCTGAACAATCAATAAGGTTATCACTTAAAATATATGCCAAAAGACTAGAAATAGTCGTTTTACCATGCGTTCCTGCAATAGCCAAACATTCTAAATTTTCAGTGATCATTCCCAAAATTTCGGCACGCTTACACAATAAATAATCCTGATCTTTAAAATATTTTATCAGCTTGTTTTCTTCAGGAATTGCTGGGGTATATACCACCAAAGTTGCTGTTTTTTCTCTAAATAAAGGTGGAATCAAAGTAGGATCATCATCAAAAGAAACCTCACATGAATCCTTTTTTAAAGAAATACAAATCTCAGACTGATCTCTATCATAGCCAGCAACTTTAAAGTGCTTAGCCATAAAATAACGAGCCAATGCGCTCATACCTATCCCTCCGATTCCGAGAAAATAAATACGTTTTATGTCATCAAGCTTAATCATGAATAAGTTCTTCAATAATATCTACAATTCTTTCTGCGGCTTTAGGCTTATCCATTTTCTTACAATTAACCCCTAATTTCTTTTGCATATCAACATCCTTTACCAGTAGATTTATCGATTCGAAAAGTTCCGTATCAATATTCTTTTCTTCTACTAAAATGGCTGCATCATTTTTAGATAATGCCTGAGCATTTTTCTTCTGATGATCTTCTGCAACATTTGGAGATGGAACTAAAACACATGCCTTTCCTAAAGAGCAAAACTCAGATAAAGCAATAGCTCCAGCTCTAGAAACAACTACATCTACAGCAGCTAAAGCCGGCCCCATTTCGGTAATAAATGCCTGTATTATACCTGATTGCCCCAAATCCATTTGAGCAGCCTTACACCTGTCATAGTACAACATCCCTGTTTGCCAGATCAACTGCACATCATTCTCTTTAAACCAGGAAATATTATCGAGTACTGTTTCATTTATTCGTTTCGAACCCAGGCTTCCTCCAAGAACTAGAACCGTTGGTTTATCTTTTACAAAACCAAAAGAACTCAATACTTCATCACTATTGTAAACCTCTAACTCAATTTCTGCACGAATTGGATTTCCTGTAAGATTTAGCTTCTCTTTAGGAAAAAATCTTTCTAAACCAGGATAAGCAACACAAATCTGACTCACCTTTGAAGATAAGATCTTATTAGTAATTCCTGGATAAGAATTTTGTTCTTGAATAATTGTTGGAATCTTCAATAAAGAAGCTACCCACAATATAGGACCACTAGCATATCCACCAGTACCAATAACTACCTCAGGATTAAAACGAAGAATAATAAAAAATGATCGAAGGACACTAAAAATTAACTTGATGGGAAAAAGAAAATTTTTCAAAGAAAAAGAACGCTGAAACCCTGAAATCCACAACCCTGTAATCGAATATCCTGCAGCAGGAATTTTGTCCATCTCCATCCGATCTGAAGCACCTACAAAAAGTAAGACACAATGCGGATAACGACGCTCAATTTCTTTTGCTATCGCAAGAGCAGGAAAAATGTGCCCTCCAGTACCACCACCACTAATTAAGAAGCGTCTCTTCATCATTCAGAAAATTTTCAAGTTGTGGTTTTATACTGTTACTAACACTCAATATCAATCCTATTGCTGCACAAGTCATCCATACTGATGAGCCTCCTGCACTTATTAAAGGTAAGGTCTGTCCTGTAACAGGAAGTAGATTTACTGCTACCGCCATATTAATAAAGGCTTGAGAAATAATAGAAAAACCCAATCCAATGGTTATCAAAATCGCAAAATCATCATCACTCTTACTTGCTATTCCTAATACTCTAACAAGGAACATCAAATACAAAGAAATTATAAATAAACCACCTACCCTACCGTACTCTTCGACTATTACAGCATAAATAAAATCTGAAGAAGATTGAGGTAAAAAATATTTCTGAACACTTTTCCCAGGACCCTGTCCCCACATACCTCCTCGAGCAATAGCCATTTTAGCATGATTTACTTGATAATTCTTACAATCCTGATCAAAATAACATTCAATTCGAGCGTTCCATGTTGCAACGCGATTACTAATATTTGGAAACTTCGTTACAACTAAATAAAACAAAGCTATAGACCCAATACCAATGATCAGCATAACACCAAGCCATTTCAACGAAAAACGGCCAATAAACATAATGAGAAAACTAATCATAAATATGATAGCAGAAGTAGAGAAATTAGATGGTAATATTAATGCACATATTAGTATTACAGGGCCTAAAATTGGTAAAAAGACTGTTTAAAAGAGTGTAATTTATCTTTATAATGAACAAGATTACGAGCCAACAAGACAAACAGTGATAGCTTTGCCAATTCTGATGGCTGAAAAGTAAATCCGGCAATACGAATCCATCTACTTGCATTGGCTCCACTAATCGTTTGACCACCACTAATTGCCCAGCAAATCAAAATAATTGCAATTCCAAAAAGATAATAGAACTATTATAAAAATACTTAAATGGTACTCTAGACAACATCCACATAATACCAAATCCTATACCTAAATGAATTAAGTGTTTTAATAAAAATGAAATGGTATTACCCTGTTTAAATGCAAATGCAAGATGACTACTTGAACTATATACTAAAACAATAGAGGCTAATGATAGTAAAATAGCAATCGCCCAAATATACTTATCACCTTTTATGTAATTAGTCCATTTCAATTTTTATAGTAGTCTTATTTGTTTTTTAAACTGTCGGCCACGGTCTTCATAATTAGAAAACAAATCAAAACTTGCACAAGCTGGAGACAATAACACAGCATCACCTTTCTGAGCTAGTCTATAAGCAGCTTTCACTGCATCTTCCATTGAAGAGGTATCTTCAATAACATCAACTATTCCAATAACATTGTCTATAAGTTTGGAATTATCTTTACCTAAACAAATTATAGCCTTTACCTTATCATTTATCAAAGGCAAAAGTTGTTCATAGTCATTTCCTTTATCTACACCACCACAAATCCAAATAACAGGTTTAGTCATGCTGTCTAAAGCATACCATGCCGCATTCACATTTGTTGCTTTAGAATCATTTATATAATCAACACCATAAACGCTAAGAACCGGTTCTAAACGGTGTTCAATTTTCTCAAAATCTGCTAAGCAATCACGAACAATTTCGTTTGTGATACCTAACAATTTTGCTGCAACTCCACCTGCCATAGAATTATAACAGTTGTGCTTTCCTTGTAATGCTAATTCATGAATTGTCATAGTTAAATGCTCCCTATTTATGTTTATGTTAATCTCTTTATTTGTTACATATGCGCCTTCCTCTTGTATTTGATCTCCAAAAGGAATTTTAATTGCTTTCACATTTTTTAAATTCTTTTTAACCACTCATCTTTTTCCCAGTAGACGAAATAATCCTCATGGGTTTGATTTTCAGTAATGCGCATCTTTGAAGCAACATACTGCTCCATATCCCCAGCATATCGATCCAAGTGATCTGGACTTAAATTCAAAATCATAGCAATATGTGGTTTAAAATGATGAATGTCATCCAACTGAAAACTACTTAGTTCTAGAACCCAATAATCACGGTCGGAGTGGGTTAATCTTCTTGCAAAACTCTCCCCAATATTACCTGCAAGTGCCACATCAAACCCTGCGCTTTTTAGAATATAATAGGTTAAACTTGCAGTAGTAGTTTTACCATTAGTGCCTGTTATTGCTATTATACGACCTTCGCTAAAACGCGATGCAAACTCAATCTCTGAAAGAACTTCTATACCCTTAGCTCTTGCTTTAGTAACAAGCTTTGTTTCGGGTATACCTGGGCTTTTAATTAGTAAGTTCGCTGATAGAATTTTTTCTTCATTATGCTCACCCTGTTCCCATTCTAATCCAGCAGACACTAACTCATTTTGAAAATGATTTTTCACACTTCCTGAGTCACTTACAAATACATCATAGCCTTTTTGTTTGGCTAAGAGTGCTGCACCCACTCCACTTTCTCCGGCTCCTAATACTGCAATCATCTATTAACGAAGTTTTAGGGTTACAAAACTCAAAATGGCCAACATGATGCCCACAATCCAAAATCGAGTCACAATTTTACTTTCATGTAAACCAGCTTTTTGATAATGATGATGAAGTGGAGACATCAAAAAGATGCGTTTACCTTCACCAAATTTTTTCTTTGTGTATTTGAAATACGAGACTTGAATTAAGACCGATACATTTTCGATTAAAAAGATTCCACAGATGATAGGAATCAATAATTCTTTACGAATTGCAATAGCAAAAACAGCTATAATACCCCCAATTGCCAAACTACCTGTATCACCCATAAAGACTTGAGCTGGATATGAATTGTACCATAAAAAACCTACACAAGCACCAACAAAAGCAGCAATAAATATTACAAGCTCACCCGAATTTGGGATGTACATAATATTGAGATAATCTGCAAAAATGATGTTACCAGACACATAAGCAAAAATGGCTAAGACCAATCCAATTATGGCAGAAGTTCCCGTAGCCAAACCATCTATCCCATCGGTTAAATTAGCTCCATTTGAAACCGCAGTTACAATAAAAATAACCATTGGAATAAAAATCAACCAGGCCCAATCATGAGCAGCATCTCCAAGCCATGACAAGAGATCTGAATAATCAAACTCGTTATTTTTCACAAAAGGAATGGTTGTCATCGTAGACTTTAAATCTTCCTGAACAACTACCACTTGATTGGATGAATCAATGGCACTTACTTGCTTTTGCATGACCACATCTGGGTGGAAATAAAGAATAAAACCAACAAGTAAACCAAGAGAAACCTGACCTAAGACTTTAAACTTTCCGGCCAAGCCCTTTTTATCCTTTTTAAAAACTTTTATATGGTCGTCCATAAAACCAATAAACCCCATCCAAAGCGTTGTGATAATCATTAGGATGACATAAATATTATCGAGCTGTGCGAATAATATAGTGGGAACCAATATTGAACTTATGATAATAAGCCCACCCATGGTAGGTGTACCTGCCTTCTCAACTTGCCCCTCCAAACCAAGATCTCTTATGCTTTCACCCACCTGTTTTTTTGCCAAAAAAACTAATGATTCGTTTTCCAAAAATCAATGAAATCAATAAAGACACAATTACCGCCATAGCTGCCCTAAACGAAATATATTGAAACACGCCAGCACCTGGAAAATTCAAAGCTTCTTGTAAGTATGTAAATAAGTAATACAACATCTCTTAGTCTTTAAAATGCTCTTTTAAAATTGCCATATCATCAAAAGGGAATCGCTCTCCATTTATTTCTTGATATTTCTCATGTCCTTTTCCAGCAATCAATAAAATGTCTCCCTCTGAACATAAAGTGACACCTAATTTTATAGCTTCTCTTCTATCCTCAAGAGTTAAAACTTTTCTCATCTGTGAAGCATTTAAACCTGCTTTCATCTCATTTATAATCTTTTTTGGATCTTCGCTTCGGGGATTATCAGATGTCAAAATCACCTGATCTGACAATTGGCAAGCAAATTGAGCCATTAAAGGTCTTTTACCAACATCTCTATCGCCTCCACAACCTACAACACAAATGACCTTTTCGTTTCCTGTTCTTATGTCTGCAATCGTTTTTAGTACATTCATGAGTGCGTCAGGTGTATGCGCATAATCGACTATTGAATTAACACCTAAATCAGACTTAAACTGCTGAAACCTTCCCTCAACCGCATCTAAAGCAGATAAAACAGTCAAAACTTGGAGTTGATTTTCTCCCAATTCAATCGCAGTAGCATAGGTCAATAGTAAATTAGATGCATTGAAGCTCCCTATTAACTTTGTGTAGACATCTTGACCATTAATATTTAAATGTAACCCCGAAAACTGATTTTCTATAATCTTACATTTATAGTCTGCTGCTGACCTTAAAGCAAAAGTTTTCTTCTTTGCTTTTGTATGATGCAACATGGTGCTACCATGTTTATCATCTATATTGACAATCGCAATCGATTTTGAAGACAGTACATCAAAAAACTTCTTTTTTGCTGAGATATAAGCGTCATATGTCTTGTGATAATCTAAATGATCTCTACTTATATTTGTGAAAAGAGCTATATCGAAATTCAAACCTGAAATTCGTTGCTGATCCACTGCATGAGAACTGACCTCCATAAAGCAATATTTACAACCACTATCAACCATTTCTCGTAACATGCCATTCAACCGAATAGCATCAGGAGTAGTATGTGTGGCTTCGTATGTTGCTGAACCAATTTTATATACAACTGTAGATAATAAGCCCGATTTATGACCTAAAGACTGATACAAAGAATGCAACAAGGTAGCTACCGTAGTTTTTCCATTCGTTCCAGTTACACCTACCAACTTTATTTTTTCTGATGGATTATCATAAAAATTAGCAGAAATATGCCCCAAAGCTTTAGAGGAATCTTTCACTAGAACATATACAACAGCCTCATTAATATTTAATGGAAGTTTTTCACAAACAATAGCAGAGGCTCCTCTATTTATAGCCATTTCAATGAAATCATGACCATCAGAAAGAGTTCCATTTATCGCAATAAAAAGAGAGCCTTTTTCAACCTCGCGAGAATCAAAACATAAATGAGAAATACGAATATCTCTATCTCCATGTATCAGATCAAGATTTACTTTATATAATATGTCTTTGAGTAATTTCATGAAGACAAAATCAATTCTATTATTTGATTCTCTTTAATTTTAGCACCGGCTTTTAGTGACTGTTTTATTACTCTTCCCTGCCCTTTTAAATTAACTTCTAAGCCCATATTTTCTAGCAAATACAATGCATCCATAGCTACCATACCCTTAACATTTGGCACGACATCACCAATAAATTCTAAAGTTTGAAAAGCCTTATCATCAGACTTTAACCATCTCTCATTTTGGGAAGCTTGATATTTTGGGTAATCGAGAAGATCATGAATAGCATTTAAATCTTTAGAACTACCGATATAATAATGATCAAAAGTCTTGGCAATCTCAGGTATTTCAATAGCTTCTTCTGCAAAAAGGTTATCACGAAGCTCTTTAAAGACAGGGGCCGCAACTATATTTCCATAAAATCCAATTTCTTTTTTTGGCTTTGAAACTACAACCATACATGAATATTTTGGATTTTCAGCAGGAAAGTAACCAGCAAATGATGCCCTGTATTCTGAGCCATAAGAACCTTCAAGTGCTATTTTAGCTGTCCCTGTTTTTCCGGCTGAAGAGTATTTTTCAGAATAAATATTTTGAGCCGTACCTTTTTTTACTGCACCAATAAGTAAGTTTTGAAGAATCTGAATCGTCTTTTCAGAACAAATACTTGGATTTAAAACCTCTACATCATAAGATTCTATAATTTTTTCAGCCCTTTTGACTTTATCTACAAGCCTTGGTTTTACGAGCTCACCATCATTAGCAACAGCATTATATAATGCTAAAATCTGTAGTGCAGACATTTTAATCTCATAACCAAATGCCATCCAAGGAAGTGAAACACCAGACCAAGTAGAGTCATTGGTATTTTTTATCCAAGGTTCGGCCTCACCAATCAACTCAAAATCTAATTTATCACTAACACCTAATCGGGCTAATCTGTCAATAAATCTTTGCGGATCATCTCCATAATGATTTACAATAGTACGAGCAATACCGATATTTGAAGAGACTTCAAAAGCCCTACCTACACTTATTTTACCATGACCTCCTCTATGATAATTAGAGTCTTTCATTGTTCGGTCATAAAACTTAAATGCACCATTTTTTGTGTCTACGACATAAGAAGTATCAACAACGCCATCTTCTAAAGCGATTAATAAAGACGCTAACTTAAAAGTAGAACCGGGCTCGTAAGCAGCACCAATAGCATAATTAAAATTCTCTGCATACTTACCTTCACTTGTTCGCTCTAAACTAGACATAGCTCTTATAGCACCAGTCTTCACATCCATTAATATTACAGAACCATTTTCGGCCTCATACTTTTCCAAACTTCGTAACAATGCAGTTTGAGCAATATCTTGAATACGAATATCAATTGTAGAATAAACATCTGAACCTACAACAGGCTCAACATCTTGAGTATTATTAATCGGCTTCCATATACCACCATTAATTTTTTGCATCAAGCGCTTCCCATCTTGACCTTTCAAATAATGATTGTATGCTTTTTCAATACCAACATCACTTTTCTCCCTAGCATAACCAATAGTTCTTTCACATAAATGACCAAAAGGCTGCATTCTTTTAGTTTGTTGGGTGTAAACAAAACCACCATCATAGCGTCCTTCCTTAAGGATTGGCAGAGTCTTTACAAGTTGTAATTCAGAAAATCTAACACCAGACTGCAGCTTTAAGTATTGTTTTTTATCCCGACGTGCATGACGTAATTTTTTTGAAAATTCAGATGACGGCACATCGCTAAAAATGCCCGACAAACCATCTGCTAACTTCAGATAATTATTTTCAAATAATGTGTCAGATGGCTGAGTGGCATCAATAGCAATGGTATAAACTGGCATTGAAATTGCCAATAAATTCCCATTTACATCATAGATATTACCTCTAGGTGAAGGAATATCAATCATCGCAACTGCTGGATCATTGAATGCTATTGCATCAGAAAACTCCACCTGCACAAAAATCAGCTGAATAAAGATGGCCACAGCAGCTACAATGACAAGCGAACTAATCATTATAACGCGGATAAATATGGCCTTCTTATCTGTCATCTTAATCTTCTATCTTAATTTTATATGGTGCATCAGACGAGTATAAAAGCCCGCTCATTTTTACTTCTTCAGCTACATTTGTTGTTTTACTCAAAGTCATTAAAGTTGTTCTCATATCTATATGTCTCGACCGCAAATCCTTCAACTCTACTTTAAGTTTGTTTATCCGAATCACTTTCTGATCTACCTTATGAGAGCTGTAGACAACAAGTACAGCTAGGACTACAATAAACAAGACCAAACGCCATGAGGTCACTAATAAATTTTCTGGCGCAAGTCGATTCACATAGAACTCATTCGTTCGAGATCTAAGCTCATGAATCAACTTTTTCCAGGTTGGTTTTGTCATTCTTAAATTTTTTCGGCAACCCTTAGTTTTGCACTACGAGCACGGTTGTTTAATTTAATTTCTACATCTGACGGAAGAATTGGTTTTCGAGTTATTTTTTTAAAACTCAAAAGTTTATTTCCATAGAAGTCTTGCTCAAGCTCCCCCTCAAAATTTCCTTTTTGAATTAGATTTTTCACTAATCTATCCTCTAAAGAATGGTATGAAATAACAACCAGCCTACCACCAGGCTTTAAAATATCTTGAGCCTGCAATAACATATTACGCAAGGCATTTAATTCATCATTTACTTCGATTCTAATGGCTTGAAAGACCTGCGCGAAAAATTTATGCTCTTGCATCTTTGGCGCAAAAGACCTCAATAAATCTTTCAACTCATTTACTGTTTTAATAGGTTTATTCTGTTTAGCTTCGAATATAACACTGGCTATTGCTCCAGGACGCTTTAGTTCTCCGTAGCACTTTAAAACATCTCGCAACTCATCCTGCTCATAGGTATTTAAAACCTTATAAGCATCTAGTTCAGCATTCTGATCCATTCGCATATCTAAATCTGATTCAAATCGAATAGAAAAACCTCTATCGGCAACATCAAACTGATGTGAAGAAACTCCCAAATCCGCCAACAAACCATCGACCTCTTTAACACCGTACATTCGAAGTGAATTCTTGAGATATCTAAAATTCGCATTAATCAAGGTGAACCCTTCATCTTCTATCACATTATTCAATGCTTCATCATCTTGATCAAAAGCATATAAATGACCACCATCTAACTTTGATAAAATCTCTCTCGAATGTCCACCACCTCCAAAAGTAACATCGACGTAAACGCCTTTCGAATCAATATTTAATCCATCAACAGATTCATTCAACAAAACAGGCTCATGATATTTACTCATGCTCGTCCACTTTATTTGTTCCACCCATTACATCTTCTGCTAATTCACCAAAATCTACAGATGTATCATTTACAGTATTTTCATACTTTTCTTTATCCCAGATCTCAACTACATTTCCAACCGCAGCCAAAACCAATTGCTTTTTTATACCGGCAAAATTGATCAGATCTTTAGGAATTTGAATTCTAGAAGTACTATCAGCCTCAACCATTCTGACCCCTGAAGTAAACATTCTGATAAAATCATTATTCTTTTTGACAAAACGATTCAACTTGTTTACATCCGTCATCACACTATTCCATTCTGACATTGTATGTAACTCTAGGCAAGAATTAAAGACCGAACGCTTTAATACAAACCCTTCCTGAAGCTCAGCAGCAAGCTGTTTCTTCAAACCAGAAGGCAGCAATAAACGCCCTTTGGTGTCCACCTTACATTCGTACATTCCAATTAAATTCTTCACTTTAATATCATTCATTTTGATCAGAAACAAATATATACCACTTTTTACCACTTTTTACCACTTTGTTAATAACTTTATAATATTTTTCTCCACTATGGTTAAAAACTGAAACTTTATAAGATATATTAATTGCGTTTAGAGCAAGAAAATGTGGAGCTAACTAATCATTAATTGATTTATTATTAATTTTGATTTCTAAAGTTATGGTCATGAAATATGAAATAATAAAAGACAATAAATACGAATACGTTGATATTGGTGAAGGACCTGTTGTAATTTTCTTACATGGCCTAATGGGTGCTTTAAGTAATTTTGAACAAACCGCTAAAATTATTGCCCATAATGGGTACAGAGTTATCATACCATCATTACCTATTTACACATTACCCATTCTACAAACGAGCGCTAAGGGTATCTCTAGATTTCTTGAAAAATTTATCGACGATTTAAAACTGAAAGACGTTTCACTTTTAGGAAATTCTCTTGGAGGCCATGTGGCACTTATATACACAAAAAATAACCCTGAAATTGTAAAGAGACTATTACTCACAGGAAGTTCGGGTTTATATGAAAAAACTATGGGTGATTCATTTCCACGTAGAGAGGATTACAATTATATTAAAGAGAAAACACAGGATGTTTTTTTCGATCCTAAAATAGCTACCAAAGAATTAGTAGATGAGGTATTTGAATCTGTTAATTCAAGAGAAAAAGTGATCCGAATACTAGCAATCGCTAAATCTGCGATAAGACATAATATGGCAAAAGACCTTCCGAATATGAATCAAGACACATGTCTATTATGGGGTAAAAATGATACCGTAACACCACCGGAGGTAGCGGAAGAATTTCACAAACTTTTACCTAATTCTGATTTGTTTTGGTTTGACAAATGTGGACATGCACCTATGATGGAACATCCTATAGATTTTGCTAATAAATGTGTTGCATGGTTGAAAAAACACTAAAATGAAAATTAAAAGTGCTGAATTTGTCATTAGCAACACAGATATTGATAAATGTCCTAATGAGCGTATCCCGGAATACGCTTTCATAGGACGCTCTAATGTTGGAAAATCTTCATTAATTAATATGCTTACTGGGCATAAGTCACTTGCTAAAACATCTGGCAAGCCAGGAAAAACAAAGCTAATTAACCACTTTAAAATTAATGATAACTGGTTTTTAGTCGATCTACCCGGATATGGCTATGCTAAAGTTTCCAAGAAAAACCGTTCCATTTTCGCTAAATTCATCTATGAATATCTTGAAAAAAGAGAAAACCTCATCTGTACTTTTGTCTTAGTCGATTCTCGGCATGAACCACAAAAAATAGACATGCTATTTATGGAGTGGTTAGGACAAAATCAGATTCCTTTTGTCATTATATTTACAAAAATGGACAAGTTATCGAGTTCTCAACTAAACAAAAATTTAACTAAATACAAGACCGAAATGCTTAAATCATGGGAAGATATTCCTCAAACATTTCGAAGTTCAGCATTAAGTGGCTTAGGGAAATCGGAAATACTAAAATTCATTGAACAGACTAACACTTCAGTAAAAGACATATTCAAATAAAAATGGCATTTACTAATTAATTTTGAAAGGTCTTAAAGTACAAACAAATAAATTTGGATTTTCAGTTTGAAAAAAATAAGTAGGTAAAAACAAAATCCATTGAATAATAAAATCGATAAATACAGCACTTTTAGCCATTAGCAATATTTAAAACAGGCTATCATGTATGAGATTAAAACGTGACAATTGAAGCTGATATATTATATATTGAATTTTTCATGTGAAATGACAACAGTAAATAATTAATAATATATATAAATGCAAAAACCACTCTAAGAAGAGTGGTTTGGTTAGTTCCCCCGAACTATGAAAATTGTTAAAACAAAAATTTAACAATACCTTATCTTACCATTTGGATACTTATCTTTCCAAAAAGCGATTGAATCAAGGTTTTTTAATCTTATACTGATTTTATCAGTGTAAAAAACAATTTTTGGTGCAGTATTATTGATTGAATCAATAATTTCATTAGCGGTTAATTTTCTTTTTCTCCCCATATTGTAATTTTTTAATATTACAAATATAATACTTTTGTATAACTTATTTATAAAATTACTATACAAAATTTTTAGTTTTATTAAATTTGTTGCAAATCAGATAGTTCGGGGAAAAAAGTATTAATCGGGATAAAGTCTAGTAACTTATATTGTTTTACTAATTAATCAAACTATAAAATCAAAAAATTTATGTTAATTAAAACAAGTATTGATAGAAAACAAAAAGAAATTGAAATTGAACAAAAATGTGGTCAATCATTTAATTTACTAACCAAGTTAAAGAATCAAATATTTGGGTCTCCTAAATATAAAATAATCAGTATCTATCCAGACGATATTTGTTTTAAAAAAAATAACGATTTAATTTATTTCAATCTTGAACTTAGACCAAAAGGTATTGTTCTGTATTTTAGATACAAACAAGACGAATATGCTATTTATGGAAGATTTAATCAAACTTTTTTTCAGTCATCAAACAACATTTTTGAAATTCAAATAGCAAATTATATCGTCAAGTCAGAAATTCAGAATAATATCGCTCATCATAAATTTATCAGAAAGTTTTTAGAACTTAAAAACGAAAGCCAAAATAAATTATGATTAACAAATAGAAATAAAAAAAGAGCAAATCTCATTACCATTTCCCATACATCGGATTAGGAAACATGAATTTATTTAAAGAAAATACAAAAGTTGTGTCATTCGAAAATCACCAATTTGGTCACCAAAATAAGCTATAACGCTATTCGGTCCGTAGCTCTGCATTCTACCTATACCCTCTAAAACTTCATTCCTTCTTACAATCTTAGTATCTCTCTTATCTTTTCGCAATAAAAAAACATCATCTTCAAAAAGAAGACCCAAATTATCTAAGTTATTTCGAGTTGCTTTTATAGTAGACGCATCCCTGTTACTAATGAACACTATCCTTCCTTCATATTTTTCCTTAAAATTTAAAATAAAAGACTTCGCTCCAGGAACAGCAGTTGCTAATTCTTTATTTACCCAGGCATTCCAACTGGTTGGATTGTATGTTTCAGATTTCTCAAACAATTCAACTTGATACTGAACATTATTAAGCACCGTTTCATCTAAGTCCATTACAATAATAGGACGATCTAGACCTTCAAATTGATTTTGCAACACCGAACTAGCCGAGTTGTATATTTGTTCACAAACAGAGCTATATTCAATAGATTGGGTAACCCACCTTACTTCATTAGGAAGTTTTACACCCTCTTTATTTTGACATGCCGAAATAGGAAGAATAAATAATAAAATGTAAATAAGCTTTTTCATAATCTTAGAAATAAAGGAAGCATAAAGATAACAATCATTATGCTTCCATTTATTTTTTGTCTATAGTTTGATTAACACTCTTAACATCAAGTTTCTTCCTGCCTGAGGAAAGTAAAAATTCTCAACAGTTCTTTCTCCCCCATATACGTAACCCCATGTGTAACCATTGTTTTCGTATAGTTCATCAAAAACATTGTTTACCAATAAGCTAAAAGTCATTTCTTTAAAAAGAATATTCTCAAGAGTATAATTCACATGTAAATCACATGTAGTATATGCATTTAACCTTCGTGTTTCAGTAGATGTATTATCTAAAAACTGGTCGCCTACATGCTTTCCTAAAAAGCGAATACTCATGCCTTTTAAAGGTTCATACTGTAAACCAGCAGAGGCAATTATGTTGGGCGAAAATGCTAAATCAGTATTAGTGTGGTTAATTGTATCTTGAATCATATTACCATTCTCGTCATAATTATCATAGTTGTCTACATATTCATTAAAAGCTTTTATTCTATTATTACTTATTGTGGTATTACCAGTGAAACTTAACTTATTTGACAAACGGTAAGCTGCTTCTAATTCCAAACCAGAGCGGTAACTTATATCTACATTTCTTCTGGTATAATCCCCAACATCATTTATTTGACCAGTTAAAACCAACTGATCTGTATAATGCATATAATAAACATTTGCATTTAACATGAAACTTTGGCCTTTATAACGGTATCCCGATTCTAGGTTTATAAGCCTTTCACTTTTTGGTTGATTTTCAGGCGTATTTTCTCTAAAATCTTTACGAATAGGCTCTCTATTAGCAACAGCTAAAGAAGCATATACATTATTTCGCTCATCAAAATCATACATCAAACCTGCTTTTGGATTAAAAAAGTTAAATGTTTTGGTTTGACTAACTGACTCTATTGAACCACTGACATCATCAATACCTAAAAAGGTATAATCAATATGTCGGAATTGAAGATCACCATACAATGTTAAGCGATCAAATTTATAGGTTCCTTTTAAATAGGTGTGAGCCTCATTCTTTTCAGCATCGTTGTCGTAATAACGATCTCTTATCTGACTGTCTGATGCATATTCTGCCCATATCACTTCACCAAAGTGTCCACCTTTATATTGATTTGCACCACCACCAAAAATTAAGCTAAGGGCATCTTTATCGTAGTTAATAGAAAAAATACCACCATAAAAATGATTGTCTAGCCATCTTCTGCGAATCAAATCAGTGGTATTTATTGTGTCACTTGATAAAATAATTGGTGTAAAACCATAGTCTTCAAAATCTTCATCGGCTTTATACTGCTCAAAATAACCTCTTCCTCTTGTATAATGAGCAGCTGTACTAAATTTTAAATCATTGTTAAAGGAATGATTAAAATGTAATTGATAATGATCTTGTTGGTAATTATCGACCTCATTATCGTAAGTATAGTAATTATATTTACGACCTGCAGTCAATAAGTTATCTCTATCGCTACCGAAGATATAATTGCGATCTGCATATGCAGTAATTTCTTCTAGGTTTCCATTAATCACAGATTCTGGTGTCCCATACCAGGCCTGCTCTGTTCTCTCTTTTCCACTAAACATGGTGGCACGAAGTGTGGAGTTTTCTCCAAGCCATGTACCAGAAAGCATAAACGATTTTAATTCTGCAGCAGATCTATCGACATAGCCATCTGACTGGATGCTAGATAAACGTGTATCAATCATAAACTTATCATTCAACAATCCTGTACCTGCTTTAAAAGTATTTCTTAGTGTGTTGAATGAGCCAAATGAATTATCTAGTGTTGAATAAGCTTCTTTATTTAAGATATTTGTTTCCACATTTATACTTGCACCGAATGCAGAAGCCCCATTAGATGAAGTACCCACTCCACGCTGCACTTGTATATTATTTACAGAAGAAGAAATATCAGGCATGTTTACCCAATACATACCATGTGATTCAGAATCGTTAATTGGAATTCCGTTAATAGTTACATTTGTTCTTGTAGGATCTACCCCGCGAATACGAATACCTGTGTATCCAATACCTGCACCAGCATCAGAAGTCACTACTGTAGAAGGTGTAGAACTGAGAAGAAAAGGCAGGTCTTGCCCAAAATTAGTTTGCTCAATTTCCTTAAGATTTAACTCAGAATAAGTAGTTGGCGTGTTTGGGTTGGCTCTAATAGCAGAAACCGTTATTTCTTCCATGAGATGCGAATGCTTAGTTAGAACTACCTGAACATTCTGTTCTTTATTATCAAGTTGAATGGTTTTAAGCAAGGGTTCATAACCCTCAACAGAAAAGTTAAGCTGGTAAGAGCCTGCACCTAATTTACCAAACATAAATGCGCCATCTTGATTGGTGTATGTCTTAAAATAAGTGTCTTGAATTTCGACCTGAACGCCCTGAAGAAGTAGACCATCAGATCCTTTAACAAACCCTTTTATATTGCTTTGGGCAAATGCTAAAAAAGGCATGAATAGCATTAAATAAATGATTTTTGAAAAAATTCTTGTCTTCATATTTTATAAATATAAACCAAGAACAAGGGGCTAATTCTTAAGTATTCGTATTAGCTTTAACATCACTTCCCTTCGCAGGCATTATCCTGAGCAGGTTACATGGGTATAATCTCAGCCGCTTTTAAAAGCAGCACCCCTTTGAGACAAGACAAATTTACATCAAACTTTTATAAGACAATCTATAGCTTGTAAACTTTTTTTCAACCTATATTCATGTGGACCACTTACCACGATAAAATTCTTATTGTACTTATTTAAGTTTGTTTTATAAAGTTCAAAAAGCTCGGCTCTTGACTTACGATTCTCTCTTAAGGGATCTGGCTCCCATGGCATATCTGGAGTACATAACAAATGTAAATCAAAATAGTCTTTAGCAACGAGCTTTTTAATATCCTCTGAAACCCTATTATATTTGTACTTCGACCAAATTTCTAAAACAGAAAAATCTGTATCACAAACAGCAATTTGCCCCTTAAACGAAAGCAAACTTTTTAGCTGACCTTGAGCTATAATATCAAGATCTGAGCACTGGTATTGACCCTGAGTATTCTCTAAATAGATTCTTGCATATTCTGGAATATAAGGTACTTGATAGTGCTCAGCAAGTGCAACACACAAAGTGGTTTTACCAGAAGATTCAGGTCCGGTTATGGCAATTCTTAACATAGCTTTTGTCGCTTGTATTCTTGCTGCCAAACCCAAAAACCATAAACCGCTAAAAGGGTAAAAAGCACATATTGAACAGCTGTTAAATAATAATCACGCTCAGCATATAGGTATATTGAAACCAAATCGATAACAATCCAGTACAGCCAATTTCCAAGTATTTTTTGAGCCACCATATACGTGGCAGACAAGCTAAAGCAGGTGGTAAATGCATCAACATAAGGTGAGGCCTGTTGTGTAAAATTGTCAAACAAAAAACCAATAATGAAAGCTAATAAACTGCTGATTAGAATATTTCGAACATGCAAGTTTGTAGTCCATTTTTTGATTAAAGAATCCGAGCTAGAGTGCTTCCAAGAGAACCAACCCACAAGCGCCATAATTACATAAAAAAATTGAAGTAAAGATTCTATGTACAATTTTCCCATATAACACAAATACACAAAAAGCACCGAAGCTATAAAAGCAAAAAACCAACAAAGTATGAGCCGCCTAGCAGCTAAAATAACATAAATAATGCTTGAAGAAACGGCTATCCATTCTATAGCACTGGTCGCTTGTAATCCATCTAATAATTGGGTGGTAAAGGACATGATATCAGATTAAAACTAATTACTATTCCACACCTATAAAGGATTCATATTCATTACTTCCAAGATCCATTTGACTTATCTCACCTAACACTGCATCCATAAACTGCATAAGATTTAGTTCACTACTAAAATTAATACGTTTTCCACTGTATGAAATCAAACGATTTGAGGTGTTTTCAAAACACAAATTACAGTAAAAATGATTTGACAACACATCCAAGCAGGACATGTTTGTATCTCTGTACAATTGTTGAAAATCAGTTAAGGAAAAAACGGTGAAAATTTCGCGCTGATTATTTTTAAATGTACTCTCAGTATTGTGTTTTGAAGAAGAATAATACTTTGATACATCACATTGATTCATAACAAATTCTTTAGTGCAACTCGAAAAAAGTAAAGTAAATAATAATATTTTTTTCATTGTTGTATTTACTCAATAATTATGCGCTTCTGAAAACTTCCATCATCATATACATCAATCAAAATTTTATTTAAAACATCCTCTGATGCTCTCCCTAAAATATCAATGGTTTTAACCTTTATTTTAGTTTGATTCGGTACAACATGATTCATATCCATTTGAGGATTATAAATCAATTCACAAGTATACTGTCCAGGATTCTCACCTGTTAAATTACTGTATGTAAAGTATATTGTTAAAGGATATATTATAGATGGTAAATTTAAGGGGCCGAACTCTAAATTATGGGTGTAAAGAAAGAATGAACTGGTACCAGCAAAAGTCATGTAGTAATTCATTTGTCCATTTTGAATGGTATCACCATTGGCATCTAATGTGAAAGCCACATATGGATAATGACTATCCACAGTATCGGCATTAAATATTTCAAAAGTGATGGAATCATTTTGAAAAATAACATCGGTTACAGTCAACAAAGAACAATCAACTTGGGTTTGCGAAAATCCAAACAGAGGAATAAACAAGAGTATGTAGAATATCTTTTTCATAGTTCTATAAATGTTAATTCAAAGATACTAAAAACAAAAACGGGAGACTATCTTTCGATAATATCCCGTTGAGTACTCGAGGCGGGACTTGAACCCGCACGCCCCAAAGAGCACAGGATTTTAAGTCCGGCGTGTCTACCAATTCCACCACTCGAGCAAGTAATGCGTGGAGCGAGTGAAGGGATTCGAACCCTCGACCCTCACCTTGGCAAGGTGATGCTCTACCCCTGAGCTACACTCGCAATAAATCCTCTCTATAATAGAGGATGCAAATATAAGTACTTTTCACTGACCTCAAAACAAAAAGAAAAAAATTTAGGTTCTGATTAAACATGTCGCTATGCACCAATCATTTTCTTAATTTCATTCAGCTTCAACAAAGCTTCTACTGGCGTTAATGTATTAATATCTGTTTTGAGTATTTCATCTTTTATTAGCTCAAGCACAGGGTCATCAAGCTGAAAAAAGCTCAGTTGCATATCAGACTCTTGACGAAATGATTTTGCCTTACTTTTGAGCTCCTTTGACGAATGAGATTTTTCTAAATGTGCTAAAATATCGTTGGCTCTTCGTATCAAAGAATAGGGCATACCTGCCATTTTTGCCACATGAATACCAAAGCTATGTGCAGAGCCACCAGGCTTCAACTTACGGAGAAACAGTATTTTTTTATCTACCTCTTTCACAGAGACGTTATAATTTTTAATCCGATCAAAGCTATCGCTCATTTCATTAAGTTCATGATAATGGGTCGCGAATAATGTTTTTGCTTTCGCTTTGTTTTCATGTAAAAATTCTGCAATTGCCCAAGCAATAGATATACCATCATAAGTACTAGTACCACGTCCAATTTCATCAAGTAAAATTAAACTACGGTTAGAAATATTATTAAGTATGCTCGCGGTTTCATTCATCTCTACCATAAATGTAGACTCACCTAAAGAAATATTATCTGAGGCACCAACACGCGTAAATATTTTATCTACAACACCTATAGATGCTGATTTTGCAGGCACAAAAGATCCCATCTGTGCCATAAGTACGATCAGAGCTGTTTGCCGTAACAAGGCAGATTTTCCAGACATGTTAGGTCCGGTAATCATTATGATCTGTTGGGTTTCATTATCTAAATACACATCATTAGCAACATAGACCTCGCTAACTGGCAATTGCTTTTCGATAACAGGATGGCGTCCGTCTTTAATGTTTAATATAAAACCATCATTAAGTTCAGGTTTTACATAACCATTATGAAGAGCAATTTTAGAAAAGGACAACAACACATCTAAATGCGCAATGCGTTGAGAATTGCGCTGAATAATCTGAACATAGTCCATTAAAGAAGCCACCAAGACATCGAAAAGTTGTTGTTCTAATGCCAAAATTTTATCGCCAGCACTTAAAATTTTCACTTCAAGCTCTTTCAGTTCTTCAGTAACATAGCGTTCTGCATTAACAAGCGTCTGTTTGCGCGTCCATTCTTCAGGTACCTTATCTTTATGGGTGTTACGAACTTCTATATAATAACCAAAAACATTGTTAAAAGAGATCTTTAATGAAGGAATACCTGTACGCTCTATTTCCCTTTCACGAATTTGATCTAAATAGGCCTTGGCAGAAGTAGAAATTGCGCGAAGCTCATCAAGCTCTTGAGAAACGCCATAAGCCATAACATTTCCCTTTATCAACTGTACAGGAGCATCATCTTGAAGTTGCTCTGCTATCATTTCTCTTATGTCATCACATGGATTAAGTTGTGAAGCAAGCTTTACCAAGCTTTTATTCTTGGAAATTGAACAAGATTCGACAACTGGAACCATAGCATTTAATGCTCGTTTTAGTTGTACCACCTCCCTCGGACAAATACGTGCCGTAGCAACTTTAGAAATCAAACGTTCCAGATCGCCCATTTTTTTAATCTCTACTACTAACTCATCTGCTGCTTCAGCTTGGTGGGTGAAATAATCCACAATATTTAAACGATCTTGAATGACTTTTTGCGATTTTAAAGGTAAGACCAACCATCTCCGAAGCATTCTTGCACCCATTGGCGAAACCGTATGATCAAGAACATTTAACAATGATACCCCATTCACTCCTGTGGATTGAACCAGCTCCAAATTTCGAATGGTAAATTGATCCATCCACACAAAATGGTCTTCTTCGATACGTGTAAGTGCAGCGATATGACTAACCTTATTGTGCTGGGTCTCTTTTAAATAATGGAGGGCTGCTCCTGCAGCTACAACTCCCGTATGTAAACGCTCAACACCAAAACCTTTAAGAGATTTTGTTTCAAAATGATTTAACAACAACTCTTCAGCATAGTTAGATGTAAATACCCAATCCTCAAGTGTATAGGTGAAAAAACTATCTGCAAACCGCTCCGAAAATTCTGATTTATACTGCTTTTGATAAATTACTTCTGAGGGTGAAAAGCTTTGAAGCAGTTTACTTATATATTCCCAATTTCCTTCAGCTGTTAAAAACTCACCAGTAGAAACATCCAAAAATGCTATCCCTACCACATCTTTTTCCAAGTGTATAGATGCCAAAAAATTATTCGATCGTACATCAAGGGTTTTATCGTTGTAAGAGACACCTGGGGTTACCAATTCAGTAACACCCTCTTCACTATTTTCTTGGTTGCTTTTGGATCTTCCAGCTGATCACAAATGGCTACTCTACATCCCGATCGAACTAACTTAGGTAAATAGGTATCTAGAGAGTGGTGAGGAAATCCAGCCAATTCAATTTTTGAACTTCCGTTGGCACGGTTGGTCAAAACAATCCCTAAAATCCGTGCAGCCTTTATTGCATCTTCACCAAAAGTCTCATAAAAGTCTCCAACTCTAAATAAAAGTAAAGCATCAGGATACTTTGCTTTTATTGCATTGTATTGCTGCATCAGAGGGGTTCTTTTCTTTTTTTAGCTGCGTTTGCCAATTGAGTTGCTATTATATTGATTATTTTGCAGTTGATTTGAACAAAGGACTAAGATATTAATTCTGAGCGACAAGAAGATGCGAAAGCTAAAAAATAGTGAACTAAACAGACTCAGTGTCGAAGCATTTAAAAAAGTAAAAAAAACACCTATCGTTGTTGTTTTAGACAACATCCGAAGCTTAAATAATATCGGATCGGTGTTTAGAACATCAGATGCTTTTTAATAGAAAAATCTACATCTGTGGTATTACAGCAAAGCCGCCACATCGCGACATCCAAAAACAGCGCTTGGCGCCACGGAATCTGTAGATTGGGCATATATCGAAAACACCATAGAATGTATAAATCATCTGCAAAAAGAAGGGTACTACTGTATCGCTATTGAACAGGCAGAACAAAGTTTAATGCTGAATGAATTTCACAGCAGACAACACGAAAAGATTGCTGTTGTTTTTGGAAATGAAGTCAAGGGTGCAGCAATCAGTTATAGATCGATGCGATAATTGTATTGAGATCCCTCAATTGGGAACAAGCACTCGCTTAATATTTCTGTTAGTGCTGGTATTGTTTTATGGCATTTATTTAAAGAAAATAATAGTCATAAAAAATTCCCTTCTGTACAGAAGGGAATTTTTAGAGTTTTAATTTAATGTACTACTTAATCACAAATTCAACACGACGGTTCATTCTTGATAAGTTGTTCGAAATAACTTGACCATCTGAAGTCGTTTCTGAAACTTTGACAGACTCATTAGCCAATGGTGCATCCTCACCTTTAGATTCAGCTGATAAACGTGAAGCATCAATACTAAACATATTTACCAAAGCATCAATAACAGCATTAGCTCTACGTAAAGCGATTTTATTATTATTTTCAGAATTACCAACACTATCAGCATAACCAATAACTTTTAATCTGTAGCTTGGATTAGCTTGTAGTAAGGCAGCTACAGAAGCCAATCTTTCATAATTTGCATATGAAACAGTCGACGAGTTAAAGTCAAAGTATACAGAAGGCATAAATGCATCTTTCGCACCTCTAATTTCTTGTCCTTAAAGTTGACAGTAGCGCCTGATGGAGTATTAGGCTCCATATCTACAGAGTTTGCAACACCGTCATTATCACTATCTAATTCACGTCCTTTGGCGTCTACTTGCACACCACGTGCAGTAAATGGGTCTTCATCTGCATAATCAGCAACACCATCCATATCCACATCTAATGCATTCCCTTTACCATCCACAGCAACACCTTCTGGTGTATTATTGTCGGCATCAAAGGCATCAGACACACCATCGCCATCAGAATCTGTTGCAAGACCTTCTATTTCTGTTTTAACATTAGCAATATCTCCATACATAGCATCTAAGGGATTATTCCATTCAACTGACTCATCCTTTGAACTAAACCGATAATTAACTCCCAAACCAAATAACATATGTGTTGAAATAACATCTCCTGTATAAGGTGTTGTTCCAATCGAAGAAGATAAATCTAAATCTAAATTGTTATTTAAGGCATATCTGAGTCCCATTCCAACATTAGGAACTACAGCTTGTCCTTCATCTTTAAAGGACATAACATTTAAACCTGCAGAGAAATATACATTAGCTTCTGTTTCTTTTCCCACAGAAAGGTTTGTTAAATTCATAAGCCCTTTCAAAGATATAGCATTGAAACTTAAAGTGTCTTCAGAATTAGATAATCCACCTGAAATTAAACCACCTTGTAACGCAAGAACTGCATTCAGCTGTTTAGAATAATTGAATCCATATGCTAATTCAAAATTAGAATCAGCTGATACGTAAGTAAAAACTCCTGTAGATAAACCAAAAGAAGCATTATCAGTTAATAAACTTTTTAATCCGCCATCTTGTGCGAAAGAACTAGAAACTATAAAAATAGTTAATAGAAAAATTTTTTTAAAGTTAACCATGTTTGAATTTTTAGGTTGTGTTTCTTAATTAATTAAAATATTAGCCATGCTAAATTGAGACAAATTTAAAAAAACACATTGAATTAATAGTTAATTCTATGTACTCCTTTTTCATAAGTTTTGCCTAAAGATACAAGAATCTTCATAAAATCCTCTTTTTGTTCAACAAAATCAATATTAGATAGGTTGAGTATGAGTACCGGAAAAGTATTTTGTTGACCCAAAAATTAAAATATCCTTTGTGAATCTTAGTTAAATAGTCATCTGAAATCTTAGTTTCATAATTCCTTCCACGCTTACTGATATTTTTTTGCAATCGCTTTATATCAGAATATAAGTAGATTAACAAATCTGGTTGAGGCAATTTTTGATGAATTATATGAAATAACTTTTATACAAAGCAAACTCATCTTCGGGCAAAGTTATTTCAGCAAATATGAGTGATTTAATGAAATAATAATCTGAGATGATGTTTTTATGAAATAAATCTCGTGTATTCAACTCTTTTTAGTTGATGATAGCGTTCAGCTAGAAATGAAAGTTCAAGTGGAAAAGCATGTTTCTCTGGCTCAGCATAAAATTTTGGTAAAAGGATTGTCAGAAAATTCTTCGTAAATGGCATGAGCCGAAAATTCTTTAGTCAGCATTTTTACCAAACTAGTCTTACCAGATCCTATATTTCCTTCAATGACTATGTAAGGGTATTTTTCCATAAAAATTTACATCAATCTGATCTTCACATTTTAATAACAAATCTGATACACTAATTCCTTCTAACTCATGAACCCAATCAGGGGCTATATCTGCAAGAGGTTTTAGAACAAACCTTCGAAGATTCATAGAGGATGTGGCACTTCTAACTTGTGATGATTAATCACTAAACCCTCAATCAACAGAATATCTAAATCAATCGTTCGAGCCATATAAAACTTACTATCTGAGCGTTTTCTCCTAACTTCAATTCAATTTCAAGTAATGCACTCATCAAATCTAAGGGTGCCCATTTGGTAATCAAACAAATTACATTATTTAAATAAGAATCATCATCATAACCCCAAGAGGCTGTTTCATAAAGGTTTGAAATAGCAACAACATCACCCAGTTGATTTTGAATAAGTGTAATCGCTTTTTTTATGTTTAGCTCTCGATCACCAAGATTAGAGCCTAAACCAATTAGAACTTTATGTGTCATCACATTAACTTACAGCTCTAAGCTTTCGTAATTTCTTTCTAGATAACTTCTCTTTAGCGTAGTCTAAAATCAAATGAAATTCCTTTTCATCTGATGAAGGCAATTCAAACATTGCATCTACCATAATTGCCTCACAAACAGTACGTAAACCCCTTGCGCCCAAATCAAACTCCTCTGCTTTGTAAACAATAAACTCAAAGACCTCATCATCTATCTTGAGGACAATATCATCAATCTCGAATAATTTTCGGTATTGTTTGATAATTGAATTTTTTGGCTCAGTAAGAATATTCCGTAAAGCTCCTCTATTTAGAGGATCTAAATGTGTTACCACAGGAAGTCGGCCTATTAATTCTGGAATAATTCCAAAACTTTTCACATCTTGTGGTGAGACGTATTGCAATAAATTACCATCGTCTATCTGTTCATCAATAGCATTTCCAAACCCAAGCGCATTTGTATTCATTCTTTTTGTAATGTGACGTTCTATACCATCAAAAGCACCGCCACATATAAACAAAATGTTTTTCGTATTTACTTTAATATATTTTTGGTCAGGATGCTTTCTTCCACCTTGAGGAGGCACATTGACAGTGGTTCCCTCCAACAATTTTAACATGGCTTGCTGAACACCTTCTCCAGAGACATCTCTAGTAATAGATGGATTATCACTTTTACGAGCAATCTTATCAATTTCATCAATAAATACAATACCTCTTTCAGCTAATTCTAAATCAAAATCACAATCTTGTAGTAGCCTAGATAATATTCCTTCCACATCTTCTCCCACATAACCTGCTTCAGTTAAAACTGTTGCATCTACAATCGTAAACGGCACATTTAACATCTTTGCAATAGAACGCGCAAGCAAAGTTTTTCCAGTACCTGTTTTACCTACCAGCATGATGTTGGATTTTTCAATTTCCACCTCTTGCTCTTTAGTTCCTTCTTGTAAAACTCTTTTGTAATGATTGTAAACAGCTACAGATAGTACTTTCTTGGCGTGCGCCTGACCAATTACAAATGTATCTAGATGTTCTTTTATTTCTTTAGGCTTTAACAAAGTAAGTACTTCAGCTAAATCCTTTTTCACCTTATGTTCCATCTCCTCACTAATAATTTCATGCGCTTGACTGATACATAAATTACATATATGCCCAGTTGTTCCAGCAATCAAAACATCAGTTTCTTGCTTACTGCGGCCACAAAATGAACAAATTACTTTCTCTTCTTCCATATTCTAAAATTAATAAAGAAAATGATAACACGTTTTCTTATTTCAAAGTACCATCTCTAAGTTCTACCTTCAGTTTCTGCTCTAAGCTGGTAAATATTTTCAAAATAGACTTATCTACAACCATATCAGTAAGAGTTTGCTCTTCATCACTAAAGAAAAAACTTAAAGCATAAGACTTTTTATCTGCAGGTAATTTATCGCCTTCATAAACATCAAAAAGACTAACTTTTTTTAACAAACCATTATCACTTTGAAATGCTATGCTCTCTATTTCAGCGAAAGCAACTTGCTTGTTAATTAATAAAGCTAAATCCCGACGCACAGAAGGAAATTTGGATACTTCCTTACACTTTATTTTTTGATCTTTAAGCATGCTAATGATTAAATTCCAATTAAAATCAGCATACATGACTTCTTGTTTTATTCCAAATTTCTTGAGAATTGATTTTCGCACGGTACCAAATTCAAGGATTTTTTTCTTTCTAATCTTATATAAAAGACCTTCAGAAAATATGTCAGAATTTATTGAACTTGAAACAACACCTTGGTGTAAGCCAAGTTTTGAAGCACCTTTTCTACCATCCCTTTCATGAAGAAAAAATCGACCTTAGAAGAAGTTACATTCCAATTTTCTTCTTGCTTTACGCCTGTCATCCAAAAAGCCAATCGGTGTGCTTCGACAAATTCGTCTCCATATTTATTATATGTGTTCCCAAACTCAAATAAAAGTATATCTGAAACTTTACGATTGATGTTGTAAGCCAAGCTTTCTAATCCTCCAAATAAAGAGTTTGCCGCATGGCATTTAAATCTTGACTCAAAGGATTCATTAACTCTACTTGTGTATCTTTATTAAACTCTTCTATACCATCGATATAAGAAGATTTTGTAAGCGAATTACTGAGGGCTTCATGAAAGCCGTTAGAGGTTAACAAATCAGAAATGCGTTCTTTAACTTTATGCGCATCGGGCTTGGCACAATAGATAAAGATGCATTCATTCTACCGGACATCCCCACATTGTTATAACCGTATATGCGAAGAATCTCTTCAATCACATCCACCTCACGCTGTACATCTGCACGGTAAGGTGGCACAGATAACTTTAATCTGTCAGGAAACTCTTCTAACACCTGAATCTCTAAACTTTTCAAAATAGATTTTATAGACAATCTATCAATAACTTCTCCCACAAGTCTATCACAAGTTTCATACAGAAAAATCTATGGTAAAATGCTCAATCGGTTTAGGATAAAGGTCAATAATTTCAGAAGAAATATTTCCTCCAGCAACTTCTTTAATAAGAAGTGCGGCACGTTTTAAAGCCCATATCACTGTATTTGGATCTACAGTTCGTTCAAAACGAAACGAAGCATCTGTATTCAAAGCGTGTCGTTTTGCTGTTTTTCTTACTGAAACCGGATTAAAAAAGCTGCCTCAAGGAATACAGAGTCTGTTTGCTCAGTTACACCGGAATCTAAGCCACCAAATACCCCTGCAATACACATTGGCTCATCCACATTACAAATCATCAAATCATCTGGATGCAATTTTCGCTCTTGCTCATCTAAGGTGATAAACTTTGTATCTTTTTCTAAATTTTTAACAATAATTTTATTGCCTTTTATTTTTGATACATCAAAAGCGTGTAATGGATTACCTGTTTCATGCAAAACATAATTTGTAACATCTACAACATTGTTAATGGATGAAAGCCCAAGCACTTCCCAATCTTTTGCGCAACCATTCAGGTGAGGCTTCTACTTTTATATCAGAAATAGTAACACCTGCATAACGAGGGCAGGCTTCAACATTTTCTACTTCAACCTCAATTTTTAAATCGGTATTTTCAACTTTAAATGCATCAACAGATGGTTTTTTAAATCGAACTGTTGACCCTGGGCTGCACATGCAGCTTTCAAGTCAAGTGCAACACCAATATGTCCCAAGGCATCAGACCGGTTTGGGGTAAGTCCTATTTCAAAGACAGTGTCTGTTTCTAGATTAAAATAATCACTTGCCTTTGTTCCAGCTTTTGCAGTCTCATCTAAAACCATGATACCACCATCAGCTGCACCCATTCCAATCTCATCAGCACCACAATCATTCCTACAGAGGCTTCTCCTCTAATTTTTCCTTTTTAATTTTAAATGAATCCCTTTGTCGTCATACAAGGTTGTTCCTACAGTGGCAACTACTACTTTTTGTCCTGCCGCAACATTTGGCGCGCCACAAACAATTTGAAGAGTCTCCGCACCAACATCAACGGTTGTTTTTTGTAAGCGATCTGCATTAGGGTGCTTTTCACAAGTGAGCACATCACCGACCACCAATCCCTTTAAGCCACCTTTAACACTTTCAACTTCTTGGATGCCTTCGACTTCCAAGCCTGTATCTGTTAAAACCTTAGCACATTCTTCAGCACTTAAGTCGACATTTAAATAATCTTTAATCCAGCTGTATGATACCTTCATGATAAATTAGGAGTTTCGAATGAACAAAAGTAAGGATTGTAAGCGAAATAGAATCTTCAGAACAAAAAAAGCCCCGATTTTCGGAGCTTTAATAAAAACCATAACCTTTAGTGAGTTATGATAAGTTTTTGCACCTCTATTTCTTTTCCTTTCACATTCAATTTGTAAAAATAAATACCTGATTCAAAAGAACTTACATTAATGTTTGATGAGCTTGTTAACACCTCTTTGTAAACTTGGCTACCAAGCATGTCGTACAAAACAAATTCGGTAGGAATATTACAATCTATAGACAAAATATCTTTCACTGGATTTGGATATATGAGGAAGAATGAATAGTTTGATTATCAATATTCATGACTGCTGAAGAAGAAGTGTATTTTACATCTACACAGACAGAATCAGAAGGATTATTTTCAACTGAAAAACAATAATTAATTATCAAATCACTTTCCTCAGGCATTGTCATAACGTGTCCAGCAAAATCATCTACCGATGAATTAGCTGGAATATTAAATGCATTTGTAACATCTACTGAAGGTATATAACAGTTTAGTCCAACACACATCCAATTTTGTTCTGATACTTGATTAGGACTTCGAGATGCTATTACATTTAGAGAAACATTTGTTAAATTTCGAACTTCAAGATAAGCTACACATTCTGTTCCAGTAGCGGCATAATAGTAATCCTCTACTTCAACTGACAAAGATTGTGTTTCTATTTCCTCAACTGTAATTGAACCAACCATTCCCATTGAGCATGTCCGTACACAGAACAATCATAATTATAAGTACCAGCATTTTCAAAAGTTATGGATCCCATTTCACCAGCTCCTTGATCAGGAAGTGATGCAGATGCAATTTCATCTGGATTACCAAATGATTGTCCTGTTTGAGAGTTAATATCAAAATTAACATCGTGTATTCCACCTAAGCTAACCCATGATACAATATCTCCTTCTTGAATTGTTAATACATCAGGAGTATAAGTCATACCTGGACCAACTTGAACTGTATGAGTTGTTTGGGCCAAATTGGTAAAGCCTGAAATTAAAAATAAGGAAAGTAAAAAATATTTCATATTTATCTTTTTGTGATGATTAAACAAATAACATACCAAAATTAACAAAAAAAATTACTTGATAATATTCAACTTTTTTGTAATCTCTCTATCTCCAATAATTGTATTAAATATAAAAAACCTCTTTCTAAAGAATCAAGAGGTAATTCGAACGTATTTTGCCCTGCACTCAGTTTTTGATGAACTCAAAAATACTCTCTGCCCTAGCGGATTTATAGCACAAGTTTCACCTCTTCTAACTTTGTTATTTTGGGAGCAATAGAGCCATTTGGAAGTTGCGCGGATGTTCGGAGAACTATAAAGAGTTAAAAAACAAAAGCCCAAAAATTTTTCATATGTTTTGTCTAATGTACTTAGGAAACAAAATTTTTAATAGATCAAAAAATAAAAAGGTTTCCTAAATAGGAAACCTTTTTCTTAAAGTTACACAAATACTACTTCAAAATATTTAATTTCTCAGTTGTAATCTTATCATTAACAATTATATTTAAATAGTAAATTCCTACATTTAAGTTCTCTACTAAAAGAGGAACATTGTTCAGACCAGCAGTCATTTGATATTCTTTGGTGAATACTTTTTGACCTATAGTATTAACTAATTCTATGATTACTTGATTTGACTCGATCAAGTTAAGTGATAAGGTAGTGTTATTAAAAGTTGGATTAGGATAAACTGAAATTGAATTCTCTAGAACTTCTTCAATTCCAACACCATAAGTAACCTCAAAATGAGAAGTAAATCAGATCCCCAATTACCTGAAATAAATAATAATTCATTTCCATTACCATCCGTTACGACAATTGATCCATCTGCCCCTGCACCAGAACCAGAATAACCAGTTTGTCCATCACCAAAACTATCATAAGCGTTAAATGTGTAACATCCCTCGGATAACTCAGTAAAATGATTATGTGTCATGTCTGCATCAGGTCCACCTCCATTCCATTGATCAGCATTTCCATCTTGATATGATGATTGAAATACAACTGATCCATTTGAATTTCTGATATCCCAACTTGTTTCGCCAGGGTAGTAATCTGCATTGAACTCTACGTGAATATATGCATGTGATTCAGTAGCAAACTCTATTTCAATGTCAATAATATCATCTGAGGACTCAAGATCTCCATCCATAACTAAGTTAAAAGATACATTCGAGGTATTCGCTGGTATTTCTGGTAAAGTAATTTGATCAGAATCGAAAGTAGAGAGTGAACCCGTCCAAGAATATGAATTAATAACATCACCAGCAATAATTGTTTGAATAGAACAAGAGGTCATTTCTTCAGTACCCATATTCATTATGGTTACAATTGGTTCAATTTTTCCTCCACCACAAGAAACTAATTCAGAGTCATATGATTGCATCATAGCATTTAATCCTTCTACTGGTGCTGGACATGTATTAACAAATACTTCCTGAGCTAAAGACTCAACAGTCCAATATCCTGAACCGCCAGCAGGTCCTTGACCAATCTCTTGAACTCTTCTATCTGGACAAATCAAGTAAATCGTTGGATAAAATTCTAGCGAATATGTATCACCTATCTGATCGTCGTTTGCTAAGGGATAATGAATCACTGTTGTCCAATCTCCTAAGGCACTCGAAGTAAGTTCAGAAATAGATGTACTTGGATCGGATTCGATTGCCATTGTAAAAGCAGAATTATTTCCATTTGCACCATAAAGTTCATCGAATTGATCGAAGACACCGGTCTCTGCAAATGTCCAGCAAGGACCACACCAGGTAGCAAACAAATCTAATAGAACTGGCTTACCCTGATCAAGTATATCATACAAATTGTGAGTATTTCCATCAAGATCAGTAATTGTAAAATCTGGAGCTGTTGAACCTGGTTCTAGCTGAGCAAACAAAAAATTTGATGCTAGAAAAGTAATTAATAATGTGTAAAATAGTTTTTTCATATCAATAAGATAAATTGGGATTAAATTAAAATTTCTCAAATATAAGTGTTTTATTTCTAAAATTATAACCAACTAATTTCCAAAAGAAAACCGGAGTTTTATACCAAAACTGCTATTTGCAGTATCGAAAGAATTGGCCACTTCATACTTCTTTACCATGCGATCGTAAAACAACTGAATATTTATACGTTCACTTAAGACATAATCTGCAGAAGTTTTTATAGAAACGTCTGTACTTCCACTTACTGGTTGGTGCGTATTTTCTTCTAGACTTCTTATTGCGGAAGCTGTTTTACGAATGGATAGATCCAAATTTAAATCGAGATTTGAAGAAAAAGTTTTACTTCCATTTGGAGTAGACATGGTCACTTCAAAATCATTTATTCGATAACCTACACCAACTGTTAAACTTTTACCAGCTTGTTCCTGAACTTGGTTATTATTAAGACTCAATGAAACCTGTCGATCTTTAGAAATCTCAAAACGAGTAGTAAGACTATTATTCATGGTCATATCAAACCTAATAAGTGGACTAAATTGCTCCGAAATGTTTACAGTTTGAATTTGAAACTCTGTCAAGAAGTCACCACTTACATCAAAGTTATCAGGATTATTCTCTATTGTTCCAGTAAATGGTGATTCTAAATCATTAAAAAACAAATTGGTTTGATATGAGCTTATTGAATATGTAGAAGTATAACCATGAGATACCGAAACCGTTTTAAAGTGCTTTTTTACCCAAGGAATAGATGTTAACCCATCGTATTTAACATTCCAGTTTGGTAAAGGGATTTTTGGAAATCTATCTAAACTTTGAGACGAGACATCAGTTCCAGAATATGCTGCCATAAATGCAGGAATTAAGACTTCTTGTGAGTTCGGACCAAACCCTACTGGATAATTGTCTGATGGACTGTAGGGTACACTATATGAAATTGCAACACGCTTAGCCATTTCAGACCTCATATTTCTGAAATCATCAAATGTTTGAGAAGAGTTAATCTCCATTGGCCTAAAGGCAGTTCTTATGGCGAGGAAAGACATGTTAAAACTTCCAGTTCGATTTTCATTTAACAACTCAAAAATTGGGATATCAGCACCACCATTGTTTTTAAATAAAGATGAGGTATTTGTGGTTTCACTCCTTTGAGCTGTAATTTGAATACGGAGTTTTTTAATTGGCTCAACAGTAGACCTTATATTCAATCGTGATGTGTATTGTTGAGTAAAAGGTTGGTTCAAGAGTGTGTCAGATGTAATCCAACCATTTGAAGCAAAACGATTTAAATCTGACTCTTTTGGCTGTTCTCCCAGAAGATATCTCCATCCTGGGGCAGAGTTTGGACTAAATCTTTGTGCCATACCAAAAAACTCTGAAGTAGGTTTGAATCCTGGCAACATTGAACCATTTGTTTCATCGTAACTCATATTAACATTTTTCACTGAAAATGCAATACGTGCAAAATTAGAAAAAAGACTTACGATATGATCTAAGGTGTTTTTTTCTTCCTCTTCCTCCTCATCATCATCTGAATCTTCATTCTCTAAACTCTTATTTTTGCTCCTAGAATCTTTAGCAACACTTCGCGAGTCTGATCGACCATTTTTAGAACCACCTCTGCTGTTACTCTGATTCGAATTTAAACTCTTTATAAAAGGCACTTTATTGTATAAAGTATTCATATTGAGTTGAGCATTAATACGCTTTTTATTAGTATTCTGAATGACATTACCCAAATTTATAGAGTCATTCACCAACGCCATTGATCCAGCGTTCCAATCATAAGTACCACTATAATTTAATGTTAAACTCACCCAATCTGTAAGCGGAAACTTATTAATCGGAACCGTATATCTAACGTCGTATTGGTGGTGATACATGGTTGGTCGCCCGAATGTTAAAATACTATCGCGGAGGGCATCTCGCTCAGCCTGTGTATCAATTTTACCCTCTGGCTCGTCAATGATGGATCGAGTATTAGAAGAAAAATTTAATTTCACACTTCGAGCCAAATCATATTTAATATTAAAATTTTGAGTAAGATTGAATAGCTTATTAAACATTGTATCTGGTTCAACAATGTTAAGTGGAACTGTTGCATTTAAACTCGCAATATTCCTCATTTTCATTTCTGAATATGACTTATTGAAATCGGTACGATACGATATTGTTTTAGGAAGTAAGTAAAAGTTAAAATCTTTTATTAGGCGTAAACTTTTAGATTTCTTTAAAAACTTAATTTTACTAAATGGTTTGTAATTTTTAGGACTATTATTATAATTGTATCCAATACCACCACTATTCTCTCTCATTAAACTAAAATCAGTGTTAATGTTACGATTAAAAACTTCATTGTAAGAATATGTTAAACTAATATTCTCAATATCATATAATCTACTTTTAGAACCTGCTCTACTCCCTTTACCACCTCGATTGCTTTTAGCATTTCGACCAGCTTTTCCATCTTTGGTATTATTTTTACCTTTCCCTGTGCTTCTTTCTTTTCTTACATTTGTAAAATTGATTGACCGACGTAGAGTGTAATTTTGTACAACATTACGTAAAGTATCTTTAGCTCCTTCACTCATCGATTCATCAGCAAGTGCTGCTTGTAATTCTACATCCGGATCTAAAGGATTAAACTGAGGTGTTAAAATAGTTTCAGAAATACCAATAAAAACAGGAATCTTTACGTTAGCATTTTCAGGAAACAACTTTCCTAGTTCTACGTTTGAAGTTAGGTTGTATTGACGTATTTGTTCTTTGCTTCGTTCGGTAACACTTTGTTCAAGACTACCAAAACCAACAGTACTCATATTTCCTGCAAGAGTCAAATTTCCAAAATCGGCAAAACGTGTTTTAACCTGTCCTTTGGCAGCATAACCTCCACGTTCGTCAAAATCGGTTAAACGAAGCTCATTGACCCATAACTCAGCACACTTAGGCAATTCATCATCTACAGGATTAAAAGCAGAATCTAATTCTGGGTTTCGAGCGCCTAGCATAATGGTTCGGACATTACCCAAATTTGGGTTACCCATGATTGTAATTCTTATTTCTTCACCAGGAGGATAATAATAATATGGCTCTGTAAAACTTACGTTTACATTACCACTTCTTATTTCATTATTTCTTGCAGCTTTGGCGGCTTTTAAAATATCAAAATCAATTTCTACTTGATTTTCTTCAGGCCAAACTTCATCTCTCGCAGATGCACCCCAAGGGGTTACCTTTAAAGGAATTTCATATTCATAATAATTTAGATTATAATCAGTTCCCAATCGAATAAACATACTTAAATCATTATCTGCTAATGGGTATGCAATATTAGTTTCTTCAGCATGAGCAAAAAACTTAATCTTATGTAAGTTCTCATATCCATGGTTACATTCTTAAATGCACCCCGAGCATCACCATCTTGTAAATCACATAATCTAAAACTAATAGATTGCTCATTTTGTTGATTTAGATCCGATGAACCTTGAATTCGTTCTCTCTCAATCCCTGGCGGTAAAACATAATTAATAGGTTCACGACGGCCATTCTCCTCAAGATTTACACAACTGAAATATCAAACATTGTCTCCTCATTTTCAATTGGCAAATCATTATCAACTAGACTATTTAGATATTTACGCCATTCACCGCGAACCATATCAAAGGAAGCAAATCTTAAAACACAGGTTCCTGAAAG
The DNA here is from genome assembly GCA_019649675.1 of Cryomorphaceae bacterium. Classification (GTDB taxonomy): domain Bacteria; phylum Bacteroidota; class Bacteroidia; order Flavobacteriales; family UBA7430; genus MED-G21. The sequence continues at coordinate 159,907 of BOWN01000001.1, forward strand.
CCTCTCAAATACATTCGCATAAATCTAATTGATCTAAAATCAGGAATACTACCTATTTTTTTGTCAAAACTACGAACAGGAACTTTAAACTGTATCCATCTTGTATCGCTATTTGGACCTGCATTTTCAATAATTGATGTGATATAATTCTCTCCCACTTGATCCAAATCTTGGGGACGCATACTAATATTATATTGAAAATAAGATTCTGCTTCGCTTAATGTAAAATCATTATTAATATCTTCAATATCTGGAAGTTGAGTGTATGAAGATATTGCTTCATCACCTGTTGGTGAATTTCCTTCTAAACCATTGTATTTTTTATAACGCTCTAGAATTCCTTTCTGTTGTGCGTCATAATCATCACCATAAAAAAAGTGATAGTTATCTGCAGCAGGGTCATCATTTGCATTTAAATATGCATCAGAAGTAAGACCGTATTCATTCTGAATCCTATCTAGATAAGATACAATTTCACCAGCTTCAGTTGCAATAAATTCTCGTTCCATTTCATCATTCATACCATCAATACCAACATCTTGAAGAGATCTTGCATCAGCGCCACTATTAAATGCTGCAACCAATGCCTGAACAGAAGGAACTCTACCCCAAGCAGTAGTATCAATATTTTCTTCACTCCCATCTATTGGCAATCCATTTTCATAACTTTTTCTAGAATCTTTAAGTATATCCTCAGAAACATTTCCTAAATTAATATAAAAATCACCACCGGCAGATATGGTATTCTCAAGGAATGGATCCATCATCCAAAATTCTAAAAATTCAATATTTGCCGATTCAAAATCATTAGTTTGAATTTGTCTGAATACTCCTCCCCATCGTGATTCAGGATCAATTAATTCTCCATCCGAATTTATTCCTGACGAAGTTCCTGGAATACCTTCCACATCAAAATTATAAGGTCCTCTTTCCTCAGGGTAAAATGCCAAATCAAAAGTTCTTAGACGCAAAGGTTGCCCATGAGGAATATCTTTATCAGGAAAAATTTCATTTATAGAAATTTCACGCACATACGGAGCCTCTCTATCTTCATCACTCAGATGTGAAGGCGAATAGGCAGTTTTTCTTTGTAAATCTGAATTAATTGTATACCAAGATAACAAAGCACGATTGTAACCATAACTTAAATTATTAGTCTCGAATGCTTCGGGAAATAAGTCTGGATCTTGAGGAGTACTTGCTAAACTCCAGGATTGAGAATTTCTAATATCAATGGGCGATTGACTGTTCTCAAAATCATCTATGTAGGCAGTTCCTGTTTCATCAACATTTATAGTTTTTGGATGTCCAGGAATAAACTGTGCAAATTCTCCTGTTAGAATTATATTTGACTTCTCTTTAGTTTGTATCAATGGAAGTTTATCTATAATTTTAGTAATGATAGGTGCTTCGGTTTTATATGAACCATTTATACCCCAAATCGTATTTGAAATCGGTTCATCCCCCATATTAATTTTAGGTGTTTGACTATTTTCGGAAAGATTCAAAATGGTTGCACCAAGAATTAAATCATCATTAAATTTATAATCAGCATGCAAACCTAAATAACGTTTGGTCATCCATGTGTAACCAGAATTATTTTCAAGCGAAACATCAATTTGTTGTCCTGAACTTAAAATTCCTTCATCAATAATTTTAACTCTTCCTAAATTATAATCTACCGTATAATGAACATTTTCTTCTAAAGGTGTTCCACCCATAGAAACTGTTACAGAACCTTGAGGGATAGACATTGCGTTTAGTGGAATATCAGCACCGGAAGAAGATTTATATTGTCCTCTTAATATAAATTTATTAAGCTCAGCTACTTGGGAAGCTGCAGTTTTGGTTGAATCATAAAGTGCATCAAAGACATATTGATCTGCAAGATCATTGTTAAGACCTGCCTCATTGAATTTTGTTCTTAAATAATCGCCAAATGGCTCTCTAGAAGGTAAATAAACACGACCATTAGAAGTTTTAATAGTTAGGTTTGGTATAAAATCAAAAACACCATTCGCACCAGGATCTAAATTTTGATTTAAATTGTCCAAATTCAAAGTTTGTATAAGCAACTCTCCACTTAATCCTTCTTCAGGTATAAATGGTAAAGGTGTCCCAGAATCATCATCTTGATAAAGAATCTGTAAGTCAAAATCTTCTTTATTTACTTGATAAGCTCCCAGAGCATAGACATTTTTCATTAATAGTCGCCACATCGGTAAATTAATATCAACAGTAGTACTCTTAAGTAATTTTAGAATCAGAGCATCTGGAGAAGCAACATCTGTTGATAGTTCACCAACCTGATATGGAATCCCATTTATTGTATATTGAAATGAAACTGCTAATACTTCATCTGAATTTAAAGCTTGATTTAAAGAAATAAATCCAAGTCTCGAATCAAAACTATATTCTGAACTGGATAATTTTTTTGCATTTTCAATTTTCTCATAATCAACCGCTTGTTCATATCCTGTACCATTTAACTGACTAGTGATTTGACTCACAGATCTAATATTTGGAAAGTCTGTAACTAATATTTCGGGACCCAAACTATTATTTCTGTTATCAGGATAAGGTGTATTTAAAGAACCTGCATAGACATTGGTTGTATTGTGTACATTACTTAGTTGTTCACCTAAATCTTGGAATGCCAAAACATTTCTAACATTTTGTGTAACACCAGATCTATTAGTTACCCAAACCTCTAAATTGGTAATTATTATATTAGAATTGATAATTGGCATATTAGACAATGCCATATCGTAATTATCATAAAAATACTGTGCTAAAAAATAGTGCTTATTGGCTTCATAATCATCCGCATATATTTCGAAATTTGTAGTTTGAGCACCACCATCCACACGAATTGTACTTGTTTCAGATTTTTGTTCTGAAAAGACCGTTGTCAATGTAGCTCTTCCAAATTGAAGTTGCATTTTAATTCCAAATAAACTTTGCGTACCAGCAATTAACGAACCACTCAGAGGAAGACTCACATTACCGAGCTCAATTTTTTGAGAATCTCATCCTCGTCACCGGTATACTCAAGCTTCATTTGATTTTCAAAATCAAACTGACTCTCAGTATCATAGTTGGTTCTTAAAGCCAACTTAGTTCCAATCTTACCAATCACATTCATCTGGATACTTTGATTAAAATTAAAAGTTCCATTACTCTGTTGATTCTGTGTTAAATTTGGATTCTTAGTTTTATCAATATTCCCAGCAAATGTTAGCTCTGCAGCACCCTGTGGACGAATATCAACTGTATTACCTCCAAAAATTCTACTGAATGATTCACCTCCTATTTGTCTTTTTGGATTTGACCCATCTAAACCTTCACCAAATAAATTTGCTTGAACTTTTTGTCGCCAATAATTTTTAATTTGCTGATTAAACAACCACTGTTTATAAGCAGACTCACTCATAAAAGTTGGGCGTTCTAGATTAAGACTTCCAATAGACTTCTGAAAAGTAAAACTTCCGCTCTCAGTGCTATATTCAACCGATTCGTTAAAATTTTCTGGATCACTAAATAGCATTTGCGGATAAGGTAATCCCACACTATCATTTTGAGCCTTCACAGAACTTGTGCAAAGGAATAAAACAAAACAAATTAAAAATATATTTATTGAGGCTCTACTGGGCTTCACTACATCTGCTTTAACGCTTTTTTAACCAGCTCCTCAACTTCCATATCTGGCGTTTCATCCAAAAGTTTATCTACCATTTTGTGAACCGCTTTCATTGGGAAGCCAAGAACTTCTAGTGCATATAACGCTTCTTCTCTATTTCTATTGCCAGATTTAAGAGTAATTTCAATATTATCAAATGCTTTTAGCATTTTATCTTTCAAGTCAAGAATAATTCTTTGAGGCAGTTTTGGCTCCAATTCCTTTGATAGAGGTTATTAGTGTAATATTTTCACTCACGATAGCATCTCTAATTTCTTCTGGCAACATAGACGACAATATAACTCTTGCAGTTGAAGCCCCTACGCCTGAAACAGATATTAATAATCTAAATATTTGACGCTCCAATTTATTGTGAAAACCAAATAGAGTGTGAGAATCTTCCTTGATAACAAGGTGTGAATATAACTTACATGACTCCGATTCTCCTATCTTAGAATAGGTGTTTAAAGATATGTTAAGCAAATAACCTACACCATTACATTCAATTATAACGTATGCTGGATTGAGCTCAACTAGTTTTCCTTGAATATGAGTAATCATATTTTAACAATTTTATAACCTGCTGCTATACAACATTAATTTAGCTATTCTCAAGTATTCTTTTTAGAAGCACAAACATACAAAACGAAAACCGCAGAACAGATTCAAAAATAAAAATGTACCATACAAACAGAATTTTATATTTAAAAATAGAAAATTTAAAAAGAACTTATTTCAAATTAAAAGTGATTAAGATTGACAAAAATTACTCTTTTTACTAAATAAAATCAATTTTAATTTACTTTTGCAAGTTCGATAATAACACTTTATTTTGAGAATGACTGCACAAACGAAATTAACTCGTTTTAATGAAAATGTTGTATCAAAATACCAGATTTACAACAGTCTTTTCATGACCCTACCCTTTGACTCGATAAGTAATACGGGCTTGTTACTTCCATTATTTCATGATATTTGTAATAAAGGATTCTCCATGGGTAAAAACCCTACAGAAATTGTAGACAATTTTTTTAAAAAACAACAAGAAAATTTTTCTGAAGAAGAAAAAATAAATCTTCTTTTTAGATTTATTCAGTTCATCGAACGTCAGGTTGTTTTGTTTGATGCAATTGAAGATGCCTCATTTCCTATTGTAAACAATATGAATGGAATTGGTACACTAAGAAGTTTAAAAGAGATTGCTTATTCAAAAAACAAAAAAGAAGAACTGAAAAAATACTTAGAAGAGTTTAAAGTTCGAATTGTATTAACAGCTCATCCTACTCAATTTTATCCTGGTGAAGTACTAGGTATAATTACTGATTTAGATAAAGCCATACAAAAAGACAATCTAGTTCTAATTAAAAAACTTCTATCTCAATTAGGTAAAACGAGATTTTTTAAAAAGGTAAAACCATCACCTTATGATGAGGCAGTTAATCTAATTTGGTATTTAGAAAATGTATTTTACCATTCTGTTAGCAAAATTTACAATTACATAGAATCAAATATATTTGAAGGCACAAAATCAGATAATCAAATAATTGATCTAGGATTTTGGCCAGGTGGAGACAGGGATGGAAATCCTTTTGTTACAACCCAAATCACACTTGATGTCGCTGAAAAATTACGTCAAACTGTGTTAAAAAATTACCACATAGACATCAAACGATTGAAAAGACGATTGACTTTTAGTGGAGTTCAGGAAATTCTATCTTCTTTAGAAGTTAAAATCTACAAACATGTTACAAGAAGCTATAAAACAATTGACATATCTCAAGAATTAGTATTAGAAGAATTAGAAAAAGCAAAAAAAATAGTTGTTGAACAACACCAATCTTTATTTATTGATGAATTAAATGATGTCATAAATAAAGTTCGAATTTTTGGTTTTCATTTTGCTAGTCTTGACATAAGACAAGACAGTAGGATACATCATGATGCTTTTACAAATATGGTCAAAAACCTTATAGAAATTGGTGACACTACTTTTCCTAAAAACTATTCAACACTTTCTGAAAAAGACCAAATTAACATCTTATCGCAAGTAAAAGGCAGCGTTGACATAAACATATTAACAGATGAACTATCTGTTAAAACTATGGAATCTATTTTTGCATTAAAAACTATTCAACAAAGAAATGGAGAACGAGGTGCCAACAGATATATTATTAGTAATAATCAAAGTGCATTAAATATAATGGAAACTTTTGCTATGCTTAATTTATCTGGATTTAAAGAATATGTCCCTGTAGATGTTATCCCCTTATTTGAAACTGTAGAAGATCTAAAGAATGCAGAAAAAGTGATGCGAACTGTATACAAAAACAGAAACTATAGAACACATCTCAAGCAAAGGGATAATAAGCAAACTATTATGCTGGGATTTTCTGATGGCACTAAAGATGGTGGTTATTTGATGGCCAACTGGGGAATATTCAAAGCAAAAGAAGCATTAACAAAAATATCAAGAGAGTACGGTATTGAAGTCATATTTTTTGATGGTCGCGGAGGCCCTCCTGCCAGAGGTGGGGGGAAAACGCATCAATTTTATGCATCATTAGGACCATCCATAGAACATAAGCAAATTCAATTGACAATTCAAGGGCAAACAATAAGTTCAAATTTTGGAACACTAAATTCATCTCAATTTAACTTAGAGCAATTACTGAGTTCTGGCATAAAGAATGAAGTTTTACAAGTAATCAATTAGAAAATAAACATAGAGTTCTCATTGAGGATTTAGCTAAGAGAGTTATAATAAATAAAGATTTTAAAAACCACCCTAAATTCCTTCCATATTTGGATGAAATGAGTACACTTAAATACTATTCAAAAACAAACATTGGGAGTAGACCTTCTATAAGATCTTCTTCAGATACATTAGATTTTTCTGCACTGAGAGCAATTCCTTTTGTAGGAGTTGGAGTCAATTAAAACAAAATGTTCCTGGATTTTACGGCCTTGGTTCCCATTAAAAACATACGAAGATTCTGGTAGACTTGATGAAATCATCACATTTTATAATGAATCCGATTTCTTTAAACCTTGCTAGAAAATAGTATGATGAGTTTAACAAAATCATTCTTAAATTAACTAGTTACATGTCAAAGTGACCCTATTTATGGAGACTTTTGGGAAAATTTAATTTATGAGGAATATAAAACAACTAAACGATTACTTTGAAAATATCAGGTCAACAAGAACTTATGGAAAATTACCCTGAGGGTAAAGCCTCTATTGAAATTAGAGAACAAATTGTTCTACCTCTTTTAACTATTCAACAGTATGCATTAAAACAAATTCAAGAACTTAAAAATCAAAATCCATCATCTAAAGAAATCACTATTTATGAAAAATGGTGACACGTTCGTTGTTTGGAAATATAAATGCAAGTAGAAATTCTGCATAAACTAAACTTATAGATAGCTAAAAATCATCAACTTTAAGAAATCTCGCTCCACTGAATTTTAATTGGTGGGCTCTCATATATTCTTTTTTTACTGCATGGTTTGAATCAGAAGATAAGTCTGGGTCTTCAATTAGAATTTCTTTAGCAGTTTTTCTAGCAAATTGTAATATCTTAGAATCCTTAGACAAATCAGCTAATTTTAAATTTAGAAGTCCACTTTGTCGGGTACCCATAATATCTCCAGGGCCCCTGAGTTTTAAATCTGCATTAGCTATTTCAAATCCATCTTGTGTTTGAACCATGGTTTTAATTCTAAATTTTGCATCAGGATTCAACTTAGAATCACTCATTAATATACAGTAAGACTTTTCTGCACCACGACCAACTCTCCTCTCAATTGGTGAATTGAGATAAACCAAAACGCTCTGCACTCTCAATTACCATAACTGAAGCATTGGACGTTAACACCTACTTCTATAACCGTAGTAGCCACCATAATATGAGTTTCACCTTTTACAAATCGAGTCATTTCGGCTTCTTTATCATTAGATTTCATTCGCCCGTGCACTATGGAAACCTGAAATTGTGGGCGCGGAAAATGTCTGCAAATACTTTCATAGCCATCCATTAAATCTTTATAATCTAAAGTATCACTCTCTTCAATTAATGGATAAACAATATAAACTTGGCGACCTAACTCAATTTCTTTCTTTAAGAAATGAAAAAGTGATAAACGGTGTTTATCCATCTTATGTAGCGTTGTAATAGGCTTTCTGCCTGGGGGAAGTTCGTCAATAACCGAAATATCTAAATCGCCGTAAACAGTCATAGCCAAAGTTCTTGGAATAGGTGTTGCAGTCATCACTAATACATGAGGAGGCTTATTATTTTTTTTCCACATCTTTGACCGCTGTGAAACGCCAAATCGATGCTGTTCATCAATAATTGCAACTCCCAAGTTGTTATACTTCACTTTATCTTCTATAAGCGCATGAGTTCCAACAAGAATATCCAATTCACCAGACTCTAAAGCTTCATGTATTTCACGTCTCCGAGCGGTTTTTGTAGATCCAGTAAGTAATGCCATATTAATACCTAAAGCATTTACCATTTCTTCTAAACTTTGAAAATGTTGTGTAGCTAAAATTTCTGTTGGTGCCATTAAACAAGATTGAAAACCATTGTCTTTAGCCATCAACATTACCATTAATGCCACAATAGTTTTTCCAGAACCTACATCTCCCTGTACCAATCTATTCATTTGCTTACCCGAAGCCACATCTGTTCGAATTTCTTTTAGTACACGCTTTTGAGCATCTGTCAATTCAAAGGGCAATAGTTCTTTATAAAACAAATTAAAATGATCCCCGATATTCGAAAATGGGTAAGATAAATTAATTTTTTTTCGATGGTGTTTCATTTTCAACAAGCCCAACTGTATAAAGAAAAATTCTTCAAATTTCAATCTTCTAATAGCTTGAGCTAAAAGAAAATCAGATTTTGGAAAATGAATGTTTATTAAGGCATCTCTCTTTGTTATCAGCTTGTATTCTTTTTGAATTTCTGAGGAAAGTGTTTCAGGTATCACCTTTGAAACTTGTTCTAATAATCTATGCATTAATTTTGCGATACCTTTTGAGTGTAAAAACTTTCTTGAAAGCTTTTCAGTTGATGGATATACACCTTGCATAGCTGTAACCAAGCTCTTTTTATAGGCTTCTATTGTTTCTATTTCCGGATGAGAAATACTAAAAACACCTTTATATGATGTAGGCTTTCCAAAAACAACAATTTTCTCATTTCTTTTAAGTGATTTCTTAATCCATGAAACACCTTTAAACCAAACAAGTTCCATTGAGGAGGTCTCATCTTCAAATACAGCTTTCAATCTTTTTTTACGCCCAGTACCCTCTTCCCTAAAGCTTGCAATTTTCCCAATTACTTGAACATCGGTCAAATCATCTTTTAATTGATTAATCTTGTAAAACTGGGTTTTATCTATATAGCGAAATGGATAGAGTTCGAGCAAATCTCTGTAAGAAAATATATGTAACTCTTTTTGCAGAACCTCAGCACGTTGAGGTCCAACCCCTTTTAGGAATTCTATGGGCGTATCAAGCATGTGAGAATTTTGGGACATAAACAAATTTTATCAAATGTAAGCTATCAAAAGATGAGTTCAAAAACACAAATTGATTTTGAAAGTAATTTTAGTAGATTTGAAATAAATTTATAACATTTAGCACTAAACTATGAATGCAACTCCTTCACGAATATTTGAATTGGCAGAGTACACACGTCAAAATTTCAACAAAAAAGATGTTTTAGCAGGAAAACAAAACGGCATTTGGCGAAAATATTCAGCTGAAGAATATGTAAATACAACCGATGCTATTGGATATGGACTGTTAAATATAGGTATTGATAGAGGCGATAAAATCGCTGTAATTTCTGCAAATCGTCCAGAATGGAGTTTAGTTGACATGGGAATTAATAAAATTGGTGCGATAAATGTTCCAATTTATCCTAATATTACGACAGCAGATTATGAGTACATTATAAAAGATGCTGGTGTTAAAATTCTTTTTGTAGGCTCAGAAGAAATTTTCGAAAAAGTACAAATGCTTGTCGATAAAATCGACTTCCTCCAAGCCATTTATGCTTTTGATGAAATTGAAGGCGCTAAAGACTGGAATGATTTAATTAAAGATGGGAATTCAAATCCTCAAGCTTCTAAAATGAAAGCCAATCAGTTGGAGGTCAAATCATCTGACCTTTTTACACTCATATATACTTCCGGCACAACTGGAAATCCTAAAGGGGTTATGCTTTCTCACGACAATCTTTACTCCCAATTTGCTGGACTAAAAGATTCTCTTCCGTTAGATAACACAGATACTGCAATAAGCTTTCTTCCGTTATGTCATGTCTTTGAAAGAGTAGTTGAATACTACTATCTATTCAGGGGAACATCTATTTATTACGCAGAAAATATTGAAAAAATTGGCGATAACTTAAAGGAAATTAAACCAACAGTAATGCCTACAGTTCCAAGATTACTGGAAAAAGTATACGATAAAATTGTTGCTAAAGGCTCAGAATTAACTGGACTTAAGAAAAGCCTTTTCTTTTGGGCACTTAATTTAGGTTTGAAACATGAACTGGATGGCAAAAATGGCTGGTGGTATGAAACACAATTAAAATTAGCTAATAAACTTATCTTTAGTAAATGGAGAGAAGCTGTCGGAGGAAATATGAAATACATCTTTTCTGGTGCAGCAGCCCTTCAACCTAGACTTGCACGCGTATTTACAGCCGCTCAAATGCCGGTATTTGAGGGTTATGGTCTATCTGAAACTTCCCCTGTAATATCTGTTAATACGCCCGAGCCAGGAGGTAAATATTATGGTACGGTAGGGAAAGTTATGACTGGTGTAGAAGTTAAATTTGGTGATGATGGCGAGATTTTATGTAAAGGACATAATGTAATGATGGGTTACTATAACAAGCCAGAGCTAACAGCAGAAGTTATTGATGAAGAAGGATGGTTCCATACAGGTGATATAGGTACAATGGTAGAAGGCGTTTACTTAAAAATTACCGACCGTAAAAAAGAAATTTTTAAAACTTCTGGTGGAAAATACATTGCACCTCAAGTAATGGAGAATAAGTTCAAAGAATCGCGTTTTATTGAACAAATTATGGTTTTAGGTGAAGGCGAAAAGATGCCAGGTGCTTTTATTGTTCCAGATTTTCAAGCTTTGAGAGTTTGGTGCGAGTATAATCAAATTGATTACACTACAGATGCTCAAATGACAGAACATCCTGATGTACTTAAAAAGTATGATGAAGAAGTTTCACATTATAATGAACAATTTGCACCATACGAACAGGTCAAAAAATTTGTACTTATGAAGGAATCCTGGTCTGTAGATGGAGGTGAATTAACCGCTACTATGAAACTTAAACGTAAACCTGTTCTAAGCAAATACGACGATAAATACAAAGAGATTTACTCCTAAAAAAAGCCCCATAAGGGGCTTTTTTTTTACACCTGTTTTCAAAACAATTTAGTATGCGTGCCAAATAAATTTTAATTTATTATGCTCGCATACGTTTAATTTGTAAATTTAAAGCAAATTAGATCTGTTATGATTAACAAGAAACACATTATAGATTTTCGAATACGCTGGGCATGGCATAGCATTTCTAGACTGTATAATGATCGGGCAAAAAAACATGATGCAACAACATCAACTGGATTTGCAATATTAAACATTGAAAAGAACGGAATACTTTCGACACACTTGGGCCCCAAAATGGGTATGGAATCGCGAAGCTTAACTAGAAGTTTAAAAAGTATGTTAGACCGCAAACTGATTCGAAAAAAAACCGATCCAAAGGACAAAAGAAAAGTGCGTATTTACTTAACTAAAAAAGGTATAGAATACCGAAAAATTGCTTCTGAGAATGTAAAAGTTTTTAACGAAAGAGTCTTCTCAAAAATTTCTCAAGAAGAACTTGATGCCTTCTACAAAGTATTGGACGCAGTAGATCAATCTATCGAAGAATTAAAAAATGAAAAATAAACCATCCATAAAAAAAGTAGCTGTTATTGGCTCAGGGATTATGGGTTCAAGAATTGCCTGTCATATGGCTAATATTGGACTTGATGTGCTTTTATTAGACATCGCCCCATTTAAGTTAAATGAGGCTGAGGAAAAAGCAGGTTTAACTTTGGAAAACCCAAAAGTGAAAAACCGGATTGTAAAAGATGCCCTCAAAGCAACACTCAAATCAAAGCCAGCTTCACTATATAAAAAAGACTTCATTAGTAGAATTAAAACAGGTAACCTAACCGATGACATTGAAAAAATAAGTGATGCTGACTGGATTATTGAAGTGGTTGTAGAACGCTTAGACATCAAAAAGCAAGTCTTCGAAAAAGTAGAACAATTCCGTAAATCAGAGAGTATAATTTCTAGTAACACTTCAGGTATTCCTATTCATATGATGCTTGAAGAACGAAGCGAAGATTTTAAAACAAACTTTTTAGGTACACACTTCTTTAATCCGCCTAGATACCTAGAACTATTAGAAATTATTCCAACACCGCACACAAATCCTAAGCTGGTCGAATTTCTTATGGAATTTGGAGATCGTTATTTAGGTAAAACAACCGTTTTGTGTAAAGACACACCTGCCTTTATTGCAAACAGGATTGGTGTTGGCGGCATTTTATCGCTCTTCCATTTGGTAGAAAAAAGAGGGCTTTCTGTAGAAGCCATTGATAAATTAACTGGTCCAATCATTGGTCGACCAAAATCTGCAACCTTTAGGACCTGTGATGTTGTAGGTTTAGACACTTTAGTTCATGTAGCCAATGGCCTATATGAAAATTGCAAAAACGATGAAGCGAGAGCGTCTTTTAAGCTACCAAAATACGTCGAAAAACTATTTGAAAACAAGTGGCTCGGGGATAAAACAAAACAAGGATTTTACAAAAAAACGAAAGACGAAAAAGGGAAAAAGGTTATTTTGTCTCTCGATTTAACAAGCTTTGAATACAAAATACAAGAACGTGTTAAATACCCCTCTTTAGCTCAAGCAAAAGAAATTGACGATCTCAGAAAACGTATCAAATTCTTATACCATTGCAAGGATAAAGCAGGAGAATTTTATAGAGAAATGTTTAGCGACATCTTCTCTTATGTATCCCATAGAATTCCAGAAATTTCTGATGAAACATACCGAATAGACCAGGCTATGAAAGCCGGTTTTGGATGGGAATTAGGGCCTTTCGAAATTTGGGATGCCATAGGCGCTCAAGCAGCATACGACAAAGCTATTGAACTGAGAAGAGACATCGCTCCTTGGGTAAAAGAAATGTTAGACCAAGGTACTTCATCCTTTTATCAGGTTGAAGTCGATTCTATGAATTACTTCGACAAAGAGGAAAAACAATACAAAGCACTTCCAAACCAAGAGGCTTTAATTGACTTATACGTTCGCAAAAAAGCAAATACAATTTGGAAAAGCGATGCGGCATCTTTAATCGACTTAGGTGATGATGTTGTCAACTTAGAATTCCACTCTAAGATGAATGCTGTTGGAGGCGACACACTTCAAGCCATTCAGCATGCAATTGATTTAACAGAAGATAACTACAAAGGTTTGGTTATTGCAAACCAAGGTCAAAACTTCTCGGTAGGTGCAAATTTAGCCATGATTTTTATGATGGCTGTAGAACAAGACTACGACGAATTAGACTTTGCAGTTCGAACTTTCCAACAAACCACTCAGAAAATCCGTTATTCTAACATTCCTATTGTTGCAGCACCTCACGCAATGACTCTTGGTGGTGGATGCGAAATAGCAATGCACGCCGACATTACACAAGCTGCTGCGGAAACTTATATGGGATTGGTAGAAATGGGTGTTGGATTAATTCCTGGTGGTGGCGGAACCAAAGAGATGGCATTACGTGCTTCAGCACTCTTTAATCAAGGTGATATTCAAAACCCTTTAATTAGAGAATTATTTTTAAATGTAGGAATGGCTAAAGTATCTACTTCAGCACATGAAGCAATGGATCTTGGTTTACTTAGAAAAGGAATAGATGCTATTTCGGTGAATAAACAAAGACGTATTGCCGATGCAAAAGCAGCTGTTATTGGACTTGCCGACAAAGGCTACATAGCTCCTGCTAATGAAAAGAAAATTAAAATTTTAGGAAAACAAATTTTAGGTTCATTCCTTGTGAGTTCAGACTCCATGTTTCATGCCGGATTTATTACCGAACACGAAAAATTAATGTCTGAAAAACTTGGCCATGTCATTGCAGGGGAGACCTATCTTCCCCTACTCTAGTGAGCGAACAGTACCTACTCGATTTAGAACGAGAAGCATTCTTGTCGCTTACAGGAGAACGCAAGACATTAGAGCGTATAGAGCACATGCTCAAAAAAGGAAAACCATTACGAAATTAAGACAGTTAAGATGAAAGCATATATCGTAAAAGGATTTAGAACAGCAGTAGGGAAAGCACCTCGGGGTATTTTCCGATTTACTCGCCCCGATGATTTAGCAGCTGCAACCGTAAAACACTTGGTCAGCACACTTCCAGAATTTGACGTTAATAGAATTGATGATGTGATTGTTGGAAATGCAACTCCGGAAGCGGAACAAGGTTTAAACATTGGAAGAATGGTATCTTTAATGGGTTTAAACACAGATAAAGTTCCGGGCGTAACCGTAAACAGATACTGCTCTTCAGGCCTGGAAACCATCGCATTGGCAACTGCAAAAATTAACGCTGGCATGGCCGATTGTATTATTGCAGGAGGGGTAGAAACCATGTCGCCCATTCCATTTGGCGGATGGCGCATTGTTCCCAACGCAGAAGTCTCAGCAAAAAATCCAAGTTGGTATTGGGGCATGGGAAACACTGCAGAGGAAGTAGCTCGGCGCTACAATATTTCAAGAGCGTCTCAAGATGAATTTGCTTTTAACTCACACAAAAAAGCATTAAACGCAATAGATACTGGATTATTTAAAGATGAAATTGTACCAATTGAAGTAGAAGAAATATTCTTAGACCAAAATGAAAAGAAACAAACGCGAAGCTATACTGTAGATACCGACGAAGGACCTCGAAGAGGAACAAATATTGAAGCATTATCCCGCTTAAGACCTGTATTCGCTGCTGGCGGATCGGTAACGGCTGGAAACGCTTCCCAAACTTCCGACGGTGCTGCCTTTGTGATGGTGATGTCTGAAACAATGGTTAAAGAATTGAATTTAGAACCTATTGCCCAACTACTGAGCTACCATGTGGCTGGTTTAGAACCAAGCGTTATGGGTATGGGACCAGTTTACGCCGCACCAAAAGCAATAGAAAAAGCGGGCTTAAAACTAAAAGATATCGAACAATTTGAACTCAATGAAGCCTTTGCTTCACAATCGGTAGCTGTTCTTAAAGAATTGGATTTAAATCCCGATATCGTTAATGTAAATGGTGGCGCTATTGCTTTAGGCCACCCGCTAGGATGTACAGGTGCAAAACTTTCTGTACAACTCTTTAACGAAATGCGTAGAAGAAAACAACGCTATGGCATGGTAACAATGTGTGTAGGAACTGGCCAAGGTGCAGCTGGTATTTATGAATTATTAAAATAACATATGATGGGCTTTTTAAAAGGAGGAGCATTCCTCATACAAGAAACAGAAGCAAAGGATATTTTTATACGATCGGAATTCGGAGAAGATCAAAAAATGATGTTGAGCGCAACAGAAGATTTTAATGAAAGAGAGATTCTTCCAGTGTTGATGCTATTTGAAGAAAAAGATTACGCCCTGGTAGAAAGCTTAATGCGCAAAGCTGGTGAATTGGGCTTACTGGGAATCAATGTCCCTGAAAAGTATGAAGGATTAGGCATGGGATTCAATACTGGCATGCTCATATGTGAAGAAATTTCGAGTTTAACTGGCTCTATAGCAACAGCTTTTGGCGCTCATACTGGCATTGGAACACTCCCAATACTTCTGTATGGATCGAAGAACAAAAGCTACATTACTTACCCAAAATAGCCTCTGGAGAGTGGATTTCTTGCTACAATCTTACGGAACCGGATGCAGGTTCGGATGCCAATTCAGGCAAAACAAAAGCCGTACTTACAGAAGATGGCGAACATTATGAAATTACGGGTCAGAAGATCTGGATATCTAATGCCGGATTTGCAGATGTGTTTATAGTCTTTGCAAGAATTGAAGACGACAAAAATATTACTGGATTTATCTTCGAAAAAGACCAGGTAGAAGGCTTAACACTTAACCCAGAAGAAACAAAATTAGGCATACGTTCTTCCTCTACACGTCAGGTATTTTATAATAAAGTAAAAGTCCATAAATCGGCCATACTAGGGGCCCGAGGCGAAGGGTTTAAAATTGCCATGAACGCTTTAAATGTTGGTCGTATTAAATTGAGTGTAGCAGTGACAGGAGCAGCAAAAAAAGCAATTAATTATGCCGTTGGATACGCAAATGAAAGAAAACAGTTTAAAGTACCCATAGCCTCTTTTGGAGCAATTCAA
The DNA here is from genome assembly GCA_019649675.1 of Cryomorphaceae bacterium. Classification (GTDB taxonomy): domain Bacteria; phylum Bacteroidota; class Bacteroidia; order Flavobacteriales; family UBA7430; genus MED-G21. Next base: position 176,090 of record BOWN01000001.1, read on the forward strand.
TACAAATTGGCAGAAATGGCAACAAAAACCTACGTGGCAGATGCCGGTAATTATAGAGCGGGACAAAACATAGAAGATCATATTGCACGACTAGAGAATGAGGGGCTTTCCCCACAAGAAGCTAAGCTCAAAGGTGTAGAAGAATACGCTATTGAGTGTGCAATTTTAAAAGTATTTGGCTCAGAAGTGATTCAATATGCTACAGATGAAGCAGTTCAAATATATGGTGGTATGGGCTTCTCTGCAGAATCTGCAGTAGAAGCCTTTTATAGAGATGCAAGAATCTCAAGAATATACGAAGGTACCAATGAGATTAATAGGCTTCTATTGGTAAAAATGATCCTAAAAAAAGCCATGACAGGCGAAATTGATATGATGACACCTGCCAAATCAGTTGTTAAGGAATTGATGAGCATTCCATCTTTCAACGCTCCATCAGATGCATTCTTTGCACAAGAAAAAAGCGTCTTACAAAACCTCAAAAAAACCATTTTGATGGTTGCAGGAACGGCAGCTCAAAAACTAGGAGATAAATTGGCTACAGAACAAGAAGTCACGATGAATATTGCTAATATGATTATTGAAGTATACATGCTAGAATCGGCCCTATTAAAAACTGAAAAATTAGTACTTAAAGACGGGGCTGAAATGCACGATGAAAAGATTTCTATCTGCCTTAATTATCTTCACCATGCGGTAGAAGAAATTCGGAAAAATGGAAAAGAAGCCCTGTTTGCGATTTTAGAAGGTGATGAACAAAAGATGTTGTTAATGGGACTAAAACGCTTCACAAAAGTTCAAGCAGTAAATTTAAAGGAACACCGAAGAAACATTGCAAAAAAAATTATCGAAGAAAATAAATATTGCTTTAATTAAAAAGCACATTTTGTGACAACAAAATTATACTCATATTAAACCAAATTTTTAGTACATAACTTTTTATAATTAATCCTTTGCTCCATTACAACCCTCTTCAATGGACTTATCTATTAATGTGATCGGATAAAACAAATAATAAAGTTTAAAGAATGAAGGAATAAAACATTTACCTATGACCTTTTGTTTTTATTGAGTTAAAATAAATCTTTATTTTCCGGACGAGACTCGTATTTTCACTTTATTCATCAAAATAACTTTCAATGAGATAGGTCAGATATTCTCTGTGGGCATTTGTTGATGCGCCTGAAGGCTTGGAGTTCTTCATCTCTTTTATTAAACTTGAAAGTTGACGATGCACCTGTGAATGAATCAAAGAATTTAAACCTCGATCTTTTGCTGCAACGATCAAACGATTGACATAAGCCACCTGAAGGTTTTGTCTAAAGCTGTTCACAGATTTGTTCCTATCAGCTTTAAATAGGGCATTATTCAAATCCGTAAAATAAGAAGACAAGGAATATTCATTACCATAAAGTGAACTATTAACCATTCTGTTCAAGACAGAACGATGCATAAGTTGCCCTAAAATGGATTTTTGGATACCTAAAACGCGCTCATGAATTTTCGGGTCTTCTCCGCGATATGGCGTATTAAAACCTCTACGTTGTTGTTGCAAATATGGATACAAGGCTTCTGCCTTTTCAAATGCATTAGGTGCAAAACCATAGCTTGACAAAGCATTCATTGCTGCCTTTTGTTCTTTAAATGAAACAGGTGTAAATGGCTTATCATCACTGTCTTGTCCAACCATAGCTCTATTAACATTTACCCCAGCTATTTGTCTACTAATCACTTTTAAGGCTGTAAAATATTGACTCGTAAGAATGTAATAAGAATTTAAGAGTTCCTGATGAGATTCTCCAGGCCTGCGATACTTTTCCAAAAGCTCAGGCAGTATTTTATTCACCAATTTAATGCGGTCAATAGCATACAAAACAGGCTCCGAAGTCAAATCGTAAATCATTGCATCCGGGTCCATACCTTTACCTGTGCCTCGCATATCATCCGCATCGTTAGCGAAAGCGTGCTCAGGCTTGGTACTCTCATCGAGAATAGCTTTTAAACCATTATCATCAACTTGCGAATAAGCAAATCGAATAGCCCAGTGGTCGTATGGACCGGGGATAGTATCATAATACAAACCTTGATTTTCTGGTTCCAAACTAAAGTTTATAGGAGGATATTCCATTACACTCGAGCAGAGTCCTTTTTCATAAGTGGTTTCTTTATTTTTAATTTCTTCGTAGGTCAATAAATTTGACCCCTTAAAATTATGATTCAAACCAAGGGTGTGACCAACTTCATGAAGCACCAATCTTCTGAGAGATTCACGAATAAGACGCTCTTTGTTAGCTTCATCCAGATCCATTGCTTCAACAGCAGCTTGACCAAATAAATTATTAGACTGCATCATGGCAGCAGCTGAACAATAATGCTCATCTATAGAATGATCATCGTCAAAGAATAATGCTGAACTTTCGAACAATCCACCAGACTGAATACGCTTGGTAATATATATCCACTCCAACATGATGTCTGCGCCTAGTATTTCTCCGGTACGAGGATTCACAAAGCTTGGCCCATAACCTCCAAAAGGTGGATTTGGAGAAGAAGTCCAACGCAGTACATTATAACGAATATCACCAGCATCCCAAGTCGCAGTATCGGGCTGTATTTTAACCTGAATAGCATTCTTAAAACCTGCACTTTCAAAAGCAAAATTCCAAGACTCCACCCCTTCTTTGATAATATCTCTAAACACCTCAGGTGTGGTATTCTCTATCCAATAAACCAAAGGCTTAACTGGTTCAGAAATCTCTAATTCTGGATTCTTTTTCACCAAATTCCAACGGTGAACCATATCCCGATAATTAATTGCATCAGTAGTTGTCATGTCATTAACACGTGTCGTAAAATATCCAACACGAGGATCATCCCTGCGCGCTTCAAAATTATTTTCAGGCATCGCTATTAAAGAGTGTTGAACCAAAACATTCACATAACGTGAATCTGCTACAGCCTGACCTCCATATGCTTTTGGTAATTGATTATCGTAGGCATACTGCACAATGATGTCAGTATTTTCAGGGTAATTTTTAAGATTCTGATACTTGGTTTTCGTTTTACTCAACTTACCAAGCTGAAATCCTTTATAACCTGGACGGACTGAACGCTTGATTTGTTGTAGGGTTTCAGTTAAAAATATTTTATCTGCATCAATTAAAAATTTGGTACTGTCATTGCTTGTGGCTAAAATGGCTTCGCTAACCAATACAGGTCTATTTATATTGGCATTAGATGATTTAGACAAGGTACTTTTTTCATCAAAATAATAGGTTGTATTCTCTTGAATAAATTCAATTCGGTTGTAATATTTTTGAATTTTAAAGACCTTAGAACCACGAAAATTACCTCTAAAAAATCCAGCATCTGAGACACCATTTTCAATGTAACTAAAATGAATATATTCCTTATTTAACTGATCTGCAGAAATTTCTATATAAACGTTTCCTTTATCTGGATCACGATATAAAGTAAAAAGACCTTCATAAACATCTGCATTTTTAATCTTTTCTGCGTACTTATCATTACCGGTTTTTTTAACTTTCACATCAGCTTTCGCTTTTTTCTTTCTAAAGATTTGCGCTTCCAAAGGCTGAACTGTTATCAACCCCAAAATAACAACGCTTAAAAAATATATCCAATTTCTCATAATCATGGTTTTTTATTTACTGCAAAGATAACCTATCAAACTAAAAATCATACTGAAATTATTATTAGTTATTTTCTTTCACCAGTATACATACATACTTATCAAAAAAGAAAGCACCTTTTGTTTATCTTTGAAAAATGGAAATTCAAACGTACAAACTCTCTAATGGTATTCACATTATTCATCAGCACATAAAAAGTGCTGTAGCTCACTGTGGGATTATGATAAACACTGGTTCTAGAGATGAAACAGCACTTGAACAGGGAATGAGTCATTTTATAGAACATGCTTTATTTAAAGAGACGAAAAAACGAAAAGCCTTTCATATTTTAAGCCGAATGGAAGATGTTGGGGGCGAATTAAATGCCTATACAACAAAAGAAGAAACCTGGTATTACGCATCCTTTATGAAAGAATATTATGAAAGGTCAATTGAATTGTTAAGCGACATCTTATTTAACTCTACACTACCCAAAAAAGAGCTTGAAAAAGAAAAAGATGTCATTATGGACGAGATTTATTCCTATCTCGACAGCCCATCAGAAGCAATATTCGATGATTATGAAGAATTAATCTTCCACGGGCATCCCATAGGCAGAAATATTCTTGGCAATAAAAAAACCATAAAAACATTTAATAAACAAATGGCGAAAGCCTATATGCACAGGCATTATAATACCGACCAAATGATCTTGAGTTCAGTAGGTAACATCAGTTTCGACAAATTGGTTCGGTATGCCGAAAAACATCTAGCAAGCATCCCTTCAAATAAAAGAAAGCATACCCGATTAGGCATAAATGAATATGAAACCCGAAAACTTCAGGTAAAAAAAGACATTCTTCAAACCCATTGCATCATCGGAAATAGAGCTTACAGCGCAAAAGACCCTAAAGCTAGAACCCTTATATTACTGAGTAACCTCTTAGGTGGGCCTGGCATGAACTCTAGATTGAATTTAGGCATTAGAGAAAAATATGGATTTACATATACTATTGAATCTAACTATACTACTTATTTTGATACGGGTGTTTGGAGCATCTATTTTGGAACCGAACCCAAAAGTGTCAAAAAAACAATAAAGCTCATTTTAAAAGAGCTCAAAAAACTGCGCACAAAGAAATTAGGGCCCGTCCAACTTAAAAAGGCTAAACAACAACTTATCGGACAACTTGCCATTGCACAAGAAAACAACTGCAACCTGATGCAATCTAACGCGAAAAGTTATCAAGCTTTTGGGAAAGTAGCCTCAGTAGAAAGAAACCAAAGAAAAAATAATGGCCATTACTGCTGAAGATCTTCAAGAAGTGGCTAAAGAAATCTTTAGAGAAGAGCAGCTCAGCACCATCATTTACGAACCCAAAGACCTTTAAGATGGATTTTATTTCTAAAAAACTAGATAACTATTGCACAGAACATACCAGTGCTGCTAATAAAGTTTTAGAAGAACTAAATCATGAAACACACACTTCGGTATTAAATCCTCGGATGATATCTGGTCACCTACAGGGGCAATTTCTAAGTCTACTTAGTCAGCTCAAACAACCTAAATGCATTGTAGAAATTGGAACATATACAGGCTACTCTGCCATTTGCCTGGCTAAGGGACTCCCTGTAGATGGGGTGCTTCATACTATTGAAGTAAATGAGGAATTGGAAGAAATAAACAGACGCTACTTTAAAAGCAGATCTCGAACACCAAATTGTTCAGCACATAGGTAATGCCGTAAACATCCTTCCTAATTTAGATTTAAAAATTGACCTTGCATTTATTGATGCTGACAAGAAAAACTATCCTCTATACTTTGATCTTCTGATTGAAAAAATGAATCCAGGAGGACTTATTATTGCTGATAATGTTTTGTGGTCGGGAAAAGTAATTGAAAAATAGATACATCCGATAAAGCAACAAAAGCACTTTTGGAATACAACAATAAAATTCATGAAGAACCTAGAGTAGAGAATATATTACTACCTCTGCGAGACGGTCTTATGTTGTGTCCAAAAAGGAATAGTATTTGATAAAAATCAATAACGTATTTTGGATTACCAAATTATCACACATTGAAAAAACTCTATTTTTATTTTTATTTATTCTTACACCTTTAATTTCAAAGGCCACACATCTGGTTGGTGGAGAGATGACATACACCTGTTTGGGCGATAATTTATACGAAATTCAACTGGTTATTTATAGAGATTGTGGCCCCACAAATACAAATGGAACCGGATTTGACGCTTTAGGAGATGTCGCAATTTACAACAGTAATAACGAACTAGTTCAACTGATCCAAATTTCAAATCCAGTCTCTAGTACCATTGGAGATGAAACAGTTGGAAACGACTGTTTAGAACTACCAACTGGCTTATGTATTGAGCAAGGCGTGTATAACTTTTTGTTGAATTACCTCCTATTGAGGGCGGTTACCAAATTTCCTATCAGAGATGTTGTAGAAATGATCAAATTATAAATATAGATAACCCAGAAGACTTTGGGTCAACCTTTACTGTTCACATCCCTGGTTCTGATGAAGTAAATGAATGCAACAGCAGCCCTACATTTAATTCAAGCCCCTGTTGCACTTTGTTTAGATGATGAAATAAACATTGACCTATCAGCAACTGATCCTGATGGAGATGAACTTGTATATGAACTTACAACACCTCTTCACGGTGCAAATGACATTGACCCTACTGCTATTACACCTCCACCTTTTACAACTATTGTATGGGAAACTGGTTATTCTGAAACATACCCTATAGATTCTGAGCCCCTGTTCAAATAGACCCAGCAACAGGAATCATAACTGGTTCACCAAACCAGGAAGGTATGTATGTAATGGTATTAAAGTAAGTGAATATCGAAATGGTTTATTGATTAATGAAATAATTAGAGATTTTCGGTTTTTAGTAGTGGATTGCAATGTGATCACTGCTTCGTTTCCTCTTTCAGCTGGTACTGCAATAGTTTAACTGTAGAGTTTTCTAATAATAGCGACAATGCTGATTCATACCTTTGGGATTTTGGAGAAAATGGAAATACCTCAACATTAGAAGAACCTATTTATACATATGCAGATACAGGTATATATACAGTAACCTTAATCGCCATGCCTAATACCGTTTGTGCAGACACCAACACGGTTACTTTTCCATTATACACTGAATTAATGCCTTATTTTGAGGATCCGGAACCACAATGCTTAGAAAATAACAGCTTCGATTTAATTGGAGAAGGCATTGCACCTCAAGGCACTACCTTTAATTGGAATTTTGGACCTAACGCAAGTCCAAGTAATGCAAATTCACCAAATCCAACAAATATTTCATTTGATGAAGTAGAGTCTTCCCAATCTCATACAACTTACAATACAACGACTGCGACGAAACGTACATAGGAACCATTGAAGTATTTGATGAAGAATTGTTCCCTGAAATACCAAATATAGAATCTCAATGTTTTCTTGGGAACTCATTTGACCTTACAGCGGAAGGTATTTATCCTGCAAATTCAATTTTTGTGGGAGTTTGGACCTAATGCTGTTCCTTCTACCTCTTCAGAACAAAACCCTAACAACATCGAATTTTTAAGTTCGGGTACACAAAATATTACCTTAACTGTATATCTAAATGGCTGTGAAAATGCTACAACTGGAACAGTAGAAGTCTCTGAAGAAATTCCGGTAGAAATATTTGCAACGCCAAATGGTTGCGAACCTTTAACAGTGCAATTTCAAAACAACATTGACCCTATAAACCATAATTTTGCATGGGATTTAGGAAATGGAGAAACAGCATCATCTAGTACTGTACAATCGACCTACTTTGAAGGCTATTATGATGTTTCTTTGGTGGTTACCAATACCCTCAATGATTGTGAAGGCGCTTTGTTTTTAAGTGATTATATTGAAGTGGCGCCTCAACCTATATCAGACTTTAGCTTAAATTCAGATTACTATGTTTTAGGGGACCCTATCATCATTTCAAATAATGCACTGCATGCCGACGCGTATAATTATCAATTTAGCTCCGGATTCACTTCAAATGAAGAAGCCCCTGAATATATTCCGCTACAACAGGTGATATTACCATTTGGCAATATGCAATTAATGAAGACTTTAACTGTGTGGATTCTAGTAGTGTATCAATAGAAGTGAACAATGAATACACGCTTTGGACACCCAACAGTTTTACGCCTAACGGAGATCAAAAAATGATGGTTTTGCACCAATTAGCACCGGTGTTGAAGAGTACAGATTGCTGGTATATGACCGCTGGGGAAAATTAATCTTTGATGAATTGGTGAAAGCCCGATATGGGATGGAAATAATGCAAATGGTGTCCCATGCAAAACAGACAGTTACTCTTATAGAGTAGACTATAAAACCTTTTAGGTGATCGTCATACAAGCAATGGTGTAGTATTCCTTATTCGTTAAGAGGAATTGAAATAACGTTTGCCTCTGAACCACTAGGAAAACTAATGCCCAAAAGACTTGAAACCGTACCTGCAATATCAGTAACAGCAATTTTATCTCTTGTATGCCCGGCTTTTACATTCCATCCATACCAAATCAATGGCACATGTCTATCATAAGTATATCCAGAACCATGTGTGGTTCCAGTATGGCTGTACTCGATCCATGCTGGGTCTAAAACTAAAAATACATCGGCCGACCTTTTTTGATTGAAACCTTTTTGTAAGCATGCCAATACACCATTATCGAATTCATTATTCTCTAAGGTTCGCCCTGTCAGAGCTTTTTGAACCCCATCAAAACGAAGCATGAAATCTGCCGCCTGTTGCTGTACTTCTTCTAGACTAAGATATTTTTCAAAAATTAATTCGCGGTTTAAAAATATTTGGGCATCGCCATAGGTTTTTACCCAATCGCCAAAACCATATATATTTTGTAAAAATTGTTTCAAAGCCCTTATGGGTTCTTCCGCCTCAAAATATCCAGCAGGAATTTTGCGATCCTTTAAATACGAAGGAGTTCTTACCGCCCCATGATCGGCAGTTAAAAATACAAGTACATTCTCTTTACCTATCTGATCATCTAAATAGTTTAAAAAGAAGCCAAATCACGATCTAATCTTAAATAAGTATCCTGAATTTCTTTTGAGTCTGTACCAAATTGATGCCCCACATAATCTGGCGAAGAAAAACTAACAGCCAGAAGGTCTGTATGTATATCTTCTCCTAAGCCTTCGCCCTCAATAGCAGCAATTGCCATGTCTTTGGTAAGTGTATTACCATAAGGAGTTGCTTTTATTAAACCCTTTCCATTTTCCTTGAGAAGCTCAGGTAAATCATGAGGGAATTTCGGATATTTCTGTCCAGCAAATGGTTCCTCATAAGCGCTGTTGTCGTTCAAACTTTCATCATACGCTTTTGAAGGAGAAGCAATTCCCATTTCTCAGAAAGATAGGCCTCACAAAGATCTTTCTTATTAAACTTCTGTGCCCATTTAGGTAATCTAAGGCCATAATAAGAACTAGACACAAAATCGCCAGTTTCAGAATCAAGCCAAAAAGCAAAATTAGCCATATGCCCACCCGGTAAAACAGCAGAGCGATCTTTCAATCCTATAGAGATCACTTTTGACCGGTTCATTGAAAACAAACGCAATTCATCGCCAAATGTCGTGGTCAACATTTTAGCAGGCGACATTTTTCCGGATTCATTATCTGCACCAACAGTATTCATATCAGCATCAGAAACACAGTAAACGTATTCTTCAAGTTCACGATCGTACCAGTAATTAGAAATAATACCATGCGTAGAAGGCGTCGCACCAGTATATATAGAAGCATGACCTGGACCAGTATAGGTAGGAATGTAATTAAAATGAGTGTTTGTACAATTATAACCTTCAGATATTAAACGCTTAAAACCATCATCACCATATCGTTCCAATACCTGTTAATATAATCAAAACGCATCTGGTCAACGACAACACCAACGACTAACCTAGGTTGTTCCACTTGGGCAATAGCAAAAGTACTATACAGCATAAAAAACATATAAAAACGCTTCATATAATCGATTTTTTATAAATAATATACAGGACAAAAAGGCATAATAAAACACTCAAAAATAAATTTGCAAATGCCAAAGCAGTTTGACCATTTTTTAACATTTCAAAGGTTTCAAAACTGAAGGTTGAAAATGTACTAAATCCTCCACAAAAACCAGTTACCACAAGTAACTTCCACACTTCATTTAAATCAATTTTTTCTTGAAAAAAGTATACAAAAAGAGCCAAAACTATGGTACTCAAAACATTGGAAAATAAAGTAGCATAAGCAAGCACAGAAGAGTCATATGACATGATAAACTTTCCCATTCCATATCGACATAAACTACCTAAACCTCCACCTATAAATATTGCAACTAAATTCATAACGCTAATGTATACTTTTCCTTAATTTTTAAAACAAGATGCCAAATTACTTTTGCCAGAACAAAACCCAACAAAGCGCCTCCTATAACGTCTAGAAGATAATGCTTACCAACATATATTCGACTGTACGCAACAAGCGTTGCCCATGAATAAAGGATATAGCTCATGTATTTTCGTTCCGATAAAAGTACTGATACTATTCCTGCAATGGCAAAAAAGTTGGCAGCATGTGAGGACACAAAACCATATAAACCACCTTTTGAAACCAACAAACGAATTTGATCAGTTAGTTCAGGCGTATGACTCGGCCGTAAACGCATAAAGACATTTTTAAAGCAATGCACCGAACTTAAATCAGCCAAACTAACTACAATTAAGATGAGTACCAATCCTTGCCAAAAATAAGTTCCATGTTTTTTGAACAATAAAAAAATAATGAGAAGAAATAAGGGAATGGAAGATTTAGTGCTTGAAACAAATATCCAAAAGCTGTCATACATCTCGGAACCTGCACCATTAAGCAGTAAAAACATCTCTTTATCCCATTGTATTATTCTATCTAGCATTGAGTTGACTCCAAATTAAATCCTTCAAATCTGTTAATCCCTGTTGGGCTACCGATGAGAAAAAAACAGTTTTCACACCTTTCGGAAGTGTTTTTTTAACTTCTTCTTTGAGCTCATCATCGAGCATGTCAGATTTAGAAATTGAGAGAAGACGGTCTTTATCTAAAAGTTCCGGATTGTACTTTTCGAGTTCTTTTAACAAAATCGCATACTCAGCGGCAATATCATCAGCATCAGCTGGAACTAAAAACAACAAGGTAGAGTTTCTTTCAATATGCCTTAAAAAACGTAACCCAAGCCCTTTACCCTCACTAGCACCTTCAATAATTCCCGGTATATCGGCCATAACAAATGAACGATCATCTCTATAAGAAACAATACCTAAATTGGGTACTAAAGTCGTAAATGGGTAATTAGCTATTTTGGGTTTAGCTGCTGAAATGACGGACAATAAAGTGGATTTTCCAGAATTAGGAAAACCTACCAATCCAACATCAGCTAGAACTTTAAGCTCTAATATATTCCATCCTTCCTCTCCTTCAGTTCCAGGCTGAGCATAACGCGGTGTTTGACGGACAGAGTTTTTAAACCAAGAATTTCCCCGACCTCCAAGGCCACCTTTGCGTAAAATAACTTCTTCGCCATGTTCTGTAATTTCGAATAACTCTTCACCTGTTTCTGCATCTTTTGCTACAGTACCAAGTGGTACTTCAACGAATTGGTCCGCGCCATCATCTCCAAAACTATTATTGGAAGAACCGTTACCACCTCTTCCAGCCTTAATATGTCTTTTGTATTTAAGGTGGAGCAAAGTCCACATTTGATCGTTTCCACGCAGATACACATTACCACCACGACCACCATCACCGCCATCTGGTCCTCCTTTAGCTGTTAAGCGAGAGCGATGTAAATGCACAGAACCAGCGCCACCATGACCAGCAGCACAATGTATCTTCACATAATCAACAAAGTTTGATCCATTTACAGCCACTATACTAAAGTGTCAATTGCTTTACAAAGACCTAAAGTAATAGACTCAATAGAGCCTACGCCTTCTATGCCAAAAAATTTATTTTGGTTGGCATAATATGTCTTCAAAACCGCGGTTTCATTTTCATAAACCTGTATTCTATTCTTAATAATACCAGCGTCTTGATCATCAGCTCTACCACTAGATTTGCCGCGCTCTAAAAGTCGTGTAATTAATTCATTTTCATCAACTTCCAAAGCCAACATGAAAGACACTTCAGTGTCTTTTGAACTCAAAAAAGCATCTAAAGCCTCTGCCTGAGCTGAGGTTCGAGGAAATCCATCAAAAATAAATCCTTTGGCATTAGAATTAGAGTTTACTTCTGCTTCTAACATCCCAATAGTTACCTCATCTGGCACCAAGGCGCCTTTATCAATGTAAGATTTTGCGAGTTGACCTAAATCTGTCCCTTCCTTTATATTCGATCGAAAAATATCGCCCGTAGAAAGATGCACCAGATGGTATTTTTCGACCAATCGCGCTGCTTGTGTTCCTTTTCCTGCACCCGGAGGTCCAAATAAAACAAGATTTAACATACTTTAAATTTAGGCTTTCGCCAATTGATATACATTTTTTAAATTTCGGCCTAAGCCATCATAATCAAGACCATAACCGACGATGAAACGATTAGGTATTTCAAAACCAACAAAGTCAATTTTTCCTGTCACCTTTATAAGCATCTGGTTTAAGAAACAAACTTGAAATTTGCCAACTTTTACCTTTTGCTTTTAAAATCTCATCAATTTTCAAAAGCGTGGTTCCTGTGTCTACATATCCTCAAGCACCACTAATGCTTCATCATCCAAAACCTCTTTCAACCCAATAAGTTCCAACACCTTTCCTGAACTTTCTAGGCCAGTGTATGAACTCAATTTTACAAATGATATTTTACAATCACCTGGGTAAGCACGAAGCAAGTCAGATGCAAATATAAACGAGCCGTTTAATACTGCAATAAAATGAGGCACTTTTCCATTCAAGGACTGAAAAATTTCTAAAGCCATCTGCTCTACACGCAATTTTATCTGCTGTTCATTTATATAAACATCAAAATTTTTATCGTGTAATTTTACTGTCTTCATACAAGTCAAAAGTTTAATAAATGTATCAAATACAATTGATTTAAAAGACTTTTCTACATCAGTACGAATCCTTATTTTTGTAAAAAAATTTTATTCTATCATGAAAGCAGTTGTTAGTATTATTATGGGAGTACCTCCGATTGGCCAGTTATGCAAAAGGCCGCGAAGTTTTTAAACGACATGGAAATCCCTTTTGAAGTGAATGCCCTATCTGCACACCGAACACCAGAGCAAGTTGAAGCCTATGCAGCAAAAGCAACTAAAGAAGGTGTTAAAGTAATTATTGCAGGTGCAGGTGGCGCTGCTCACCTACCAGGTGTGATGGCCGCTTTTACGCCACTTCCAATTATAGGTGTACCTTGCCGCTCATCAATTTCTATAGATGGTTGGGATTCTATTCTGTCTATCTTGCAAATGCCTCCAGGCATTCCTGTTGCTACCGTTGGGCTTGATGGCGCTCACAATGCAGCCATTCTTGCAGTACAAATGATTGCCACTGGAGATGCAGCAGTAATGGAAAAATTAGTTGCTTATAAAGAATCGCTAAAAAGAAAATCATCAAAGCGAATGAAGATCTTAGCGAATTCAAATTCGACTTCAGAGTATCCTAAAATTACTAAGCCACCTTTTGGTGGTTTTTTAGCTTTAAAAACTTTTAACATGCAAGATCTTCAAACTTGGCTTAACAAGTACGGCGAAAGCCACAAGAACAAAACAAATAAATTGATTCATTGGTTATGTGTACCATGTATTTTCTTTTGTGTCCTTGCACTTTTCTCTTTAATTGAGCTTCCTATACTGGAACAATGGCTTCCAGCAAATATGTCAAATTTCGCCAGTGTAGTCGTTTTTCTTGGATTACTTTTTTACCTAAGACTTTCTTTCAGCATGTTTGTTGGCGTAGGACTTTTTACAGCACTATGTTTTCAAAGTATTTTTATGCTTAACCAAACAAACCTTAAACTTGAAATTTCATTAAGCCTTTTTATAATTGCATGGGTTGGGCAATTTATTGGGCATAAAATTGAAGGCGCTAAACCATCTTTTTCGATGATTTAAAATTTTTATTAATAGGTCCGCTTGGCTCATTGCATTTATTTATCAAAAACTCGGCATTAAATATTAACATGAAAAACTGCTTTCTTTCTCAATTATATTGGCATTTCAGGCAAATGCTCAAGACGCCTACCAAATCATAAAACAAGCAGATGAGCATCTTAGGGGTACCAGTCAAAAAGCAGAAATGAGTATTGAAGTTCAGCGACCAAAATGGTCGCGAACCATGGACATTAAAGCTTGGTCTTAGGAAACGACTATTCCTTTATTCTCATTAATGCACCAGCTCGTGATAAGGGTACTGTATTTTTAAAACGCGAAAAAGAAATTTGGAATTGGCAACCTAAAATAGAAAAAGTCATCAAACTCCCACCTTCCATGATGATGCAATCATGGATGGGTTCAGACTTTACCAACGACGACTTGGTTAAGGAGTCCTCTATTTTATTAGATTACACCCACGAAATTATTGGCGACACCCTCATACTAGATCGCGCATTGTTACACCATTCAATTAACACCAAAACCAGAAGCAGCAGTTGTATGGGGCAAAATCAAACCTTTATTGATAAGAATGATTTTCTCCAATTGGGTTCTGAATTTTACGACGAAGACGGCTACCTCATAAATAAAATGGAGGCTTCAGAGATTAAATCTTTTGGGAACAAAATCCTGCCTTCAAAAATGGTGATGACACCCGTTGAGGAAGAAGGGCAAACCACCATACTTCGCTACAAATCTATTGAATACAATATTGATATCGACGAATTATTTTTTAGCAAACAAAATATGAAAAGGCTGCGCTAATGAAGATGATTTTTAAAATCGCATGGCGTAATATTTGGCGTAACAAACGTCGTAGCATCATCACTATTTCTTCTATTTTTTGCGCGGTATTTTTTGCTGTTTTTGCCCGTTCCTTTCAAATTGGTGTCTACGACAAGATGATTTCCAATATGGTGGGTATGTACACCGGTTACCTACAAATTCATCAAGACGGTTATTGGGAAGAGCAAAGTATTGAAAACAGTTTTATACCTGATGATAGTTTGCGCTTAAGTCTTCAAAACCAAAGCAACATAAACGCTTATAATGAACGTCTAGAAAGCTTTGCTCTTTCTGCATCTGAGGAACTCACCAAAGGTGTTATGGTGATGGGCATCCAATTTGAAAAAGAAGATGAGCTGATGGACTTGAGCTCTAAAATGACTGCTGGCAAATTTCCAAGTGATACAAGTAATACGCTTGT
This sequence comes from Cryomorphaceae bacterium, assembly GCA_019649675.1. Lineage (GTDB taxonomy): Bacteria > Bacteroidota > Bacteroidia > Flavobacteriales > UBA7430 > MED-G21. Next base: position 191,129 of record BOWN01000001.1, read on the forward strand.
ATTGAGTGAGGGCTTGGCTGATTATTACAAGCTCAATATTGGTGACAGCCTCATTCTTTTAGGACAAGGCTACCATGGCACCACAGCAAATGGCATCTATCCGATTGAAGGGATTTTAAAACTTCCAATGCCCAACCTCAACGACCGTGTTGTTTGCTTCCAATTGCAACAGCCCAAGAACTTTATGCTGCACCTGGCAGAGTTACTTCAATGGTATTACAAGTTAGTGAACCCAAAAAATTAAATGCCACAAAAAAAGAACTCAATAAAACGATAGACCTTGAGACATACGAACTCATGGACTGGAAAAAACTACTACCAGAACTGGTCCAAACCATACAGGCAGACAGTGCTGGGGGTATCATCATATTAGGTGTTCTATACATGATCATCACCTTTGGAATTCTTGGAACATTACTCATGATGACAGCCGAGCGCATGTATGAATTTGGAATTCTGGTATCTATTGGCATGCGCAAAGGTAAACTCATTTTAACCATGGTTTTAGAGAGCATCATGATGGGCGGCATTGGAATAGTTTTAGGAATCATTGGTATTACACCAGTTCGCTATTACTTCTACTTGAACCCAATTCGACTTCAAGCAGAAGCAGCCGAAGCTATAGAAACTTACGGATTTGAGCCCGTTATTCCAGCTTCTTTAGATTTAGATATTGCTTTTAATCATGGGGTAATTGTACTGGGTATTGTTCTGCTTTGCTCATTATACCCCATCATCACCATACTTCGTTTAAAACCTGTTAAAGCCATGAAAACCTGATGATGACGACTGTAAAAATAGCATGGCGTAATATTTGGCGTACTCCTCTTCGATCCTTATTGTAATTGGCTCCATTGTGCTGGGAATTTGGGCAGGAATTTTTGTGATTGCTTTTTGTTATGGTTTAAACTCACAACGCACCGTCAATCGCATCGAAAGTGAAGTATCTCATATACAAATTCACCATCCTAAATACGAAAAAGACTTTGATAGTAAATTCATTTTAGAAGATCCTATCACATTAGAAAAGACACTAGATGCAGATCCCGAAATCAAATCATATACACTTCGTTCTTTGCAAATGGGGATGATCAGTTCTCCCATAAAAAGCAATGGGGTTCAAATTATAGGCGTCAATAAAGAACAAGAAAAAAAAGTCACAAATCTTTATACCAATTTAACTGAAGGGAGTTATTTTGAGACCAAGCGAAAAATGCCATCCTAATTGGAGAAGTTCTGCCAAAAATTAAACGTTCGATTGCGTTCCAAAGTGGTACTCACATTTCAAGACAATGAAAACAACATTATTTCAGGTGCTTTTCGTGTCTGTGGTATTTTTAAAACCCAATTTAGCAAGTATGATGAGAGTCATGTTTTTATACAAAACTCAGATCTACATCGTCTGATTCAATCTGAAGGATATCATCAAGCCGCACTTTTATGTCAGTCCATAGATCAAGTCGAATCGGTTTTAAGCCGATTGAACTGTCAATTAAAAGGGGTTAATATAAAAGACTGGAAAAAATCGCACCTGAACTTGCTTATGCCGATGAGGTTATGGAAACATGGCTCTTCCTCATCATGGTCATCATCATGCTGGCACTTATTTTTGGAATCATCAACACCATGCTTATGGCTGTTTTTGAGCGCAGAAAAGAACTGGGTATGCTCATGGCTATTGGAATGAATAAATCAAAAGTGTTTACACTTATCCTTGTAGAAACATTCTTTTTGTCGTTGGTAGGTGCGCCAACAGGCATGCTTTTAGGTGCGCTTACCATAAATTTAACAAGTGAAACAGGTATTGATCTTTCCATTGTAGGCGATGGCTTACAATCGGTTGGACTGTCTAACAACATTTACCCGATTATAGAACCCAAATTTTACTTTCTCACTGGCATAGTGGTTTTTCTTTTCACACTAATTGCGGCCATTTATCCTTCGAAAAAGCCCTGAGATTAAAACCTACTGAAGCAATTAGAACAATTTGATATGGAAATTATAAAAACAACAGGACTCACAAAAACCTACCAGAACAATACACTTAAAGTTGAAGCTGTTAAACAGGTCGACTTGTCTATTAGCGAAGGCGAATTTACTGCAATTGTAGGACCTTCAGGTTCTGGGAAAACAACTCTGTTTAATATGATTGGAGGTTTGGACGAAATCACTGCTGGTAATGTAGAAATTGCAGGTACCAACATTAGCAACTTAAAGGAAAATGAATTAATTGATTTCCGACTAAAGCATATTGGTTTTGTTTTTCAAGCTTACAACCTTATTCCAGTTCTAACAGCAAAAGAAAATGTGGCTTTTATTATGCTTCTGCAAGGGCTGTCAGAAAAAGAACGCATGCAACGAAGCGAGGACTTACTGAAACAAGTAGGCTTGGGCGATAAATTTGACTCTCGCCCAAATCAACTTTCTGGTGGACAACAACAAAGAGTTGCTGTAGCGCGTGCTTTAGCCTCCAAACCTCGTTTTATTTTAGCAGATGAGCCAACAGCAAATTTGGACAGCCAGTCTACCTCTACCCTTTTAGATTTAATGGCGGAGATGAATAAAAAAGAAAACATTACCTTTTTATTTTCTACGCACGATCAAAGAGTAATTGATAAAGCACGAAGAGTGATTACCATAGAAGATGGAAAAATCGTCAGCGATGAAAAACGTTAAAATACTTTTGATATTTAGCTTGTTTGCAATAAATGGCCTTTTTGCACAAACTGTTTTTGAGCAAGACGCTTATTTTAGCAACCTGAATAGCATTCAATTTTTCAACAAGGATATTGCATCATTCATCCAAATTCCCAACCAATGGAATGACCAGCAATTCCATCTTCGCTGGAACACACGCTTGTATCATGGAGAACATTGGTCGGCAAAAATGAGTCTTAGAAACCGAATTTTTACCGGATATAGCTGGGAAGAAAATTTATTCGGATTTAGAGATGCACTTGAAGTAGACGTTCTGGATTTAACAGCCATAAATGAGGAAAAATTTGGCATGCAGCACCAAATAGATCGGCTTTATGCGCAGTGGGAAAAAGGAAATTGGAATGTTCGACTTGGAAGGCAACGCATCAACTGGGGCATTCAAAACTATTGGAATTCTCACGATTTATTCAATCAAATCAATTTTTTTGATTTCGACTATCTCGAAAGACCAGGAAGTGATGCACTTAGAATTCAGTACTATGGAAAAGGAAATACTTCTACAGAATTCGCAATAAATGAAAATATTCAGGCAGGGATATACAAATTTAACGCATGGGATTTCGATTTTCAGACACTCTTAGCAAAATATTACAATGATTATGTGTTGGGCTTTGGTTGGGCTGGACAAATAAATGACGCAGGATTTAAAGGCGAATTCGCCTATTTTATAAACAATAAAAATCAGGTAAAAGAGCTGGTGGGAAGTATAGGAATGGATTATAGCCTTCAAAATGGAATGTACTTTTCTAGTGGCTGTTTGTATAGAAGTCAAGCTGATGACTTTAACCCTTTTGCTCTTATTAATCAAGACATTTCAGCAAAAAACCCCATGCCCTTTACCTATAATTTCTTACACCAAATCAACTACCCCATCCACCCCCTAGTCCTCGTTGGCATGTCATTAATTCACAATGAAGAATTGGACTTCATATTTATAAATCCAATGTTGACTTACTCTATTTCCGAATCTATGGATCTCATGATCAGCAGTCAGAATATGTGGATGAAGTCTGATGACACCTATGAAGACTTAACCCAAACATTTTTTACGCGTCTTCAGTGGACCTTTTAACTGCCAAAGGTCTAGCAACTTTTTTCAAATCTCTGATGATATTATGTGAATATATTTCGAGCCCAACAAGGGGAGGCTTATAGGTCAGGCCATTTTTTAAAAATAACTTGACCTTTTTTATTTGTTAATGTTTTGTTATTAAGTGAATCACGTCAATAATTGGTAAGGTTTTAGCGTTTAAAATGATGAAAAGTTTTTCATAGGATCTCGGGGAGATCAAATTAAAAGGTCACTTTAGGGGGTGGCCTTTTTTCATTTTCTAAACTTCTTAAGATGTTTCCAAAAGCGGTTCGAACGAGAACCAACAAGGGAGCCTTATAGGTCAGGTTATTTTTAAAAATAACTTGGCCTTTTTATTTTGTATATTTATGATTCTAAATTCCCAAGGCTATGAAAAAATACTTACTTAACATTATCGGATTATTTTCTTTTTTAATTTCTATATGTCTTGATGTAAATGCTCAGATAATCCCAGACTTTACTGCACATAATGAAAATATTGTTTGGGAAAGCGTTTTCACTGATGGGAGTCCAGGTAAAGTAAATCGTGGGATTGTTGATTCTGACGGAAATGCAATAGTTTTATTTATGCCTGAAAACCAATCTAGAATTCATAAAATTAATGGTGTATCTGGAGATCTTATATGGTCAATAAATATAAATAACACTGTAGGATTTGGAGTTACAGAAATATACGAGAATAGTCGGTGTGATTATATAATAAGTGGTGGAATCGGAAGTACTCAAGAAAGATGGGTGTCAAGAATCAATGGTGATAATGGTGAAACAATTTGGAGCCAGACATACAATTCTTCCGGATCATCATGGATGTATGATGGTGTTAGAATGACAATTATCGGATCTGATGGGTTTATCTATGGTGCCGGTTTTATTGGTGCTGATGAGCCTGGAACTATTTTTGTCGTTTACGGTGGATCTGCAATGTTAATGAAAATTGACCCAGCCACAGGAAACGAAATATGGACACATACAAATACTGAAGTCGAATATGCTTTATCTGTAGTTCAAGCATCAGACGATTATTTGTACTATGTTTCTGCATTATATGATGGTAATTTATCTCTATCAAAAGTAAATACTAATGGTGAACAACAGTGGATTAACTTTATTCAAAACACAGAAGATGTTATTCCCTCTGATTTAACAATTGATAACAGTGATATACTTTATTTTGGAGGACATACAGGTCGATCAGGAGCCGGCTATCCATATGATTTCACATGTATAAAAATGGATACAGAAGCAAATGTTGATTGGATTTATCATTATGCAAATCCGAGAGGATATAGTCTTAACTATATTCGAAATGAGTTATTTGGCATAAAGGTAAATAATCAAGGAGTTTTTCTTTTTGGTGGTTCAGGTGATGAGAGTAATTCATATTCCGAAACTAACCCACCATATTTATCTTCTGATATATGGAATGGGTGGGTACTTCAAATTAATCCATTAGGAGATATTATCAGAAGTGATATATATAGTCATGCAGGAGTAAATACTGCAACAGAGTATGGGGTTTTGATAAATGGAGGTTACGTGATATTCAATGATACTGACGCTTTCGGTGATACTGAGGTTGGAGTAATGAAGATTATTAATTCAAATATAAATGAAGTATTTGGTTGCACGGATGGTAGTGCACTTAATTTTAACTCACTAGCAACAAACGATGATGGAAGTTGTGAGTATGAGACTCAATTTGAAGAAGGAATTTCAGTTAATTTGAGTGTAGGTTGGAATATGGTTGGGTTTTCCTGTGAAAATAATATAAACGCATCTCTTGCAATTGCGCCTTATGAAGATAACTTAATTATCATGAAAAATAATTTAGGTTCCGCATATCTACCAGATTGGAATTTTAATGGTATAGGAGATTTAGAGCGAGGATTTGGGTATCAGTTAAAAATTTATGATTCGATTATAGATTTTAATTTATGTAATTATTAATCTTGTTGATAAGTCTATAAAAGTAACTTTCATTCCCTAAACTTTTTTAAATCATTCCAAAAGCGGTTCGAACGAGAACCAATAAGGGGAGCCTCATTGGTCAGGTTGTTTTTAAAATAACTTGACCTTTTTAATATTTTGAAATAATAAAAAGCTTCCTAATTGGCAGCTTTTTAAGATGTTAATCAATGTTTATTTCTTGTTTCCTAAAGACCATTTCTTTGTCAAAACAATCGATGAGTATTGGGTCATCAGGATTTACATTTCCACCTAGGAGCTCTTTCGATAATTTGTTCAAAAGTAATTTTTGAATGGCTCTTTTAATTGGTCGAGCACCAAACTGTGGGTTAAATCCAGTTTCAGAAATAAATTCTAAGGCTTCTTTGGTAGCTTCAATCTCTATCCCTTTGAGGCTCATTTTATGTTTTAGAAGATTAAATTGCATTTGAACAATTGCTGAAACTTGTTTTTTATTCAAGGGATGGAACATAATTATTTCATCAATACGGTTTAAAAATTCAGGTCGTATCTGTTGTTTTAGCATATGGAATACTTCAGCCTCACATGCCTCCAGTTGCATTGCACGATTGTTATCGTTCATTTTTTCAAAAGATTCCTGAATAATGTGTGCACCCATATTGGAAGTCATAATGATGATGGTATTTTTAAAATTAACCAATCTACCTTTGTTATCCGTTAATCGTCCATCATCTAAGACTTGAAGTAAGATGTTAAACACATCTGGATGGGCTTTTTCAATCTCATCTAGAAGAACTACCGAATAGGGCTTTCTACGCACTGCTTCGGTTAGTTGCCCGCCTTCATCATAGCCAACATATCCTGGAGGTGCTCCAACTAAACGAGATACTGCATGACGTTCTTGATACTCACTCATATCTATTCGAGTTAGAGCATTTTCGTCATTGAATAGATAATTAGCCAATGCTTTAGCCAATTCTGTTTTACCCACACCTGTTGTCCCTAAAAAGATAAACGATCCAATGGGTTTTTTCTCATCTTGCAATCCGGCACGACTTCTTCTCACCGCATCAGATAGAGCAGTTATTGCTTCCTCTTGACCAATTACCCGTTTATGTAGTTCTTGCTCTAAGAGTAATAGTTTTTTTCACGTTCACTTTGTAACATACGCGAAACTGGGATTCCCGTCCATCTCGCCACTACATCAGCAATATCATCTACATCAACTTCTTCTTTTATAAGTTGAGATTCAGATTGCATTGCTGCTAATTGTGTTTTAAAGCTTTCCAGTTTTTCTTCTGTAGTTTTAATTTTTCCATATCGGATTTCGGCAACTAAGGCAAAGTTGCCTTCGCGTTCAGCAATGTTTGCTGCTTGTTTTAAATTTTCAATTTCTTCTTTTTGCTGTTGAATACCTTCGACTACATCTTTTTCAGTTTGCCATTTCGCTTGCAGTACATTTCTTTCCTCGTTAAGATCTGAAAGTTCAAGCTTTAGTATTTTCAATCGTTTTTCATCTTTTTCTCTTTTGATGGCTTCTCGCTCGATTTCCAACTGCATAATTTTGCGATCGATTTTGTCTAGTGCTTCTGGTTTTGAGTTGATTTCTAAACGTATTTTCGAGGCCGCTTCATCGATTAAATCGATGGCTTTATCCGGAAGGAAACGGTCTGAGATATAACGTTGAGACAACTCAACAGCAGAGATGATGGCATCGTCTTGAATACGAACTTTATGGTGAGTTTCGTATTTATCTTGTATTCCTCTCAAGATGGCAATGGCAGATTCTTGGTCGGGTTCGTCTACCAGAACTTTTTGAAAACGACGCTCAAGCGCCTTGTCTTTTTCAATGTATTTTTGATACTCATTTAGCGTGGTTGCTCCCACAGCACGTAAATCTCCTCTTGCCAAGGCAGGTTTTAGAATGTTTGCGGCATCCATCGCACCCTCACCAGCTCCAGCACCAACGAGTGTATGAATTTCATCAATAAATAGAATGATATCGCCATCAGCAGCAATCACTTCTTTTATGACTGATTTCAGACGCTCTTCGAATTCACCTTTGTATTTTGCACCTGCGACAAGTGCTCCCATATCCAAAGAATAAATGGTTTTTTCTTTTAAGTTTTCAGGGATATCACCTTCAATGATACGATGTGCTAATCCTTCGGCGATGGCAGTTTTACCTACGCCTGGTTCACCAATGAGTATAGGGTTGTTTTTTTTGGTACGGCGCGATAGAATTTGTAAGACTCTACGGATTTCGTCGTTTCTTCCTATAACGGGATCGAGTTTGTTGTCTTTTGCCAGCTGATTTAAATTTCGGGGCGTATTTGTTTAGTGCATTATAGCTATCTTCGGCAGAGGCCGATTCTACTTTAGACCCTTTCCTCAATTCTTTAATGGCTTGTTCTACTTCTTTAGGATTAAGTCCTTGTGACTTTAATAGTTTTGAAACCTTATTTTTACTAGTTAGTAAGGCATACAATAGGTGTTCTAAGGCAATAAAATCATCGCCCCAATCTTTGATGATACTTTCAGCCTTTTGAAGTACTTTTTGACTGTCGTTAGATAGAAATTGTTGTCCTCCTTGCACTCTAGGAAGTGCATATAAAGACTCTTTAATTACACTTTCAATATGTGTTATTTGTGTTCCCAGCTTTTTAAGAAGATAAGGGCATACATTTTCATCAATTTCTAAAAGCGCTTTTAAAAGGTGCGAGGGCTCAATAGATTGATGTGATAATTCTGTAGCAAGGCTTTGCGCTCTTTGCAGTACTTCTTGTGATTTAATTGTATAGTTTTGAATATTCATAATGTCTATATTTTTTATGGAAGCGGATCAATAGTTTTGCCAATCCATTTTTTTAGATTTTGCTGAAAATTTGACATAACATTTTTTGTGAAGGCGAATTTTAAAAGACAAAATGACTGTAAATCAGATAATATGCTGAAAATACTTGTCAGTTCAGAAGAGGGAGCAAAGGATAGTGAAAGATTGAAACACACGGATACTTCAGCATTTTATGCTCTTCATATTCGATAACCTAATTGGGGTATTAATCAAGTGAGAGAGTATATTGATCAACTCCTGTAAGTCTTCAAATAACTATGTACATAGTATTGTAAATCGTCAGTAAAAGTCGTCCTATTCGTTTATTTTAATTAGTTAATTGTTAATCAAATCCCTGAAGGAGATGATTTATATGAAAAGCTGTTGTAGAGTGGCTTTTTCATTCCCTAAACTTTTAAATCCTTCCAAAAGCGGTTCGAACGAGAACCTACAAGGGGAGCCTTATAGGTCAGGTTATTTTTAAAAATAACTTGACCTATTTAATTTATTATATTTGAGTGTTATAAGACACTTGTTTATGCAAAAACTACTTTTTGTAATTCCATTTGTTATTTTTTCTTTTTGTTCATGCGAAAAATAAAATATGCGAAACAACACCTAATATTGAAGAAGGTGATTGTATTGATTCTCTTCTTATTAACGATACTACTTATTGTATAACAGTATATGACCCTGTATGTGGATGTGATGGAATTACTTATTCTAATTCTTGTTTTGCAGGGATATCTGGAATCACTTTTTATGTTGAAGGAGAATGTTGTAATTAATATTTTTCATTCCCTAAACTTTTTGAGATCTTTCCAAAAGCGGTTCGAACGATAACCTAAAGGGAAGCCTTACAGGTCAAGTTCTTTTAAAAATAACGTGACCTATTTTAAATATTTGACATAGTTAAAACTGAATTCTTTTTTAGCAGAAGCATCTTCATAAATATCAACGATAAGCCCCTTGTAATCTTTGTTTACAGTTTTACCCAACAGATTAATACTTTTGATAGGTTTAAGCTTTGATTTGTTTTTGTTTACACTTTCAACAATCATATCATCACAATTTGGAGCACTCCCATTTTCTTCGTAAAAGATACCGTCATCGGCATACCAGTGTAACCATTCGCCTCCATTTCCTGTTAGCCAATCGTTTAGGTCTAGGAAATGATTTCCATTGTTGTACCACCTACTTTGTATACTTTTGCTGCCTGTCCATTATAATTCCATGTGAAGGGAACTCCAATCTGCATTTGTTCGGGTTGGTTTTCATCTTCGCAATTCATTTGAATAAAAAGGCATAATCATCATATTCTGGCCACTCGCCATAAACCGCACCTAACCCAGAAGAATCAATGCAAACTGCAGTATATTCGTCGCAAGCAATTCCAAATGAATGCGCTCCCAATTCATCGTTCATTCTAGCAATAAAAGTCAATATACGTCCCTCTCTATCTCTTTCGCTAAAGTGTGTGTCTGTAATGGTGTTGTTCAATAAGGGAATCTCTAAAAAGTCATTGTGTCCAAAAGTCATGAATGTATTATATGGGTCTTCTAAGGCTTCAGAACTGTAAACGGTTCCATTGTTAGCTGAGAAGTATGAACTTCCCAAGATAGCCATACCTGCACTTGTTCCACCGATAACAGCTTGTTTTTCGTTTATGTGCATATTTAGTAAATTTTCCACCTCAGTGTTTTTCCAATAGTTTATATAAACAGATTGATCTCCACCCGCAATCCATATTGCTTCTGCATTAGCGATTTGCTGAAGTACATACGAATCATTCGCAGCATCATCATTGTTGAAAACAATAGTCTCAACAGAATTTACTTCAACATCTAATTCTGAAAAAAAGTAATCATTGTATCCATCTGACCCACTTGCACGAATAACTATTATGTCTCCACCATTTGCTTTTTCTAAAAACCACTTCATAGCACGATCATCTTCAGTAGATCCACCCATAAGGCAAATGCCGTAATCTGCATCTGTATTTACGTCTGTTGTATCTCCAGTAAAATAAGAGAAATATGATTGTGCATATAGACTAGTACTTATGCATATTGATAGGGAAATGAATATATGTTTCATAGTTTACATTTCCTCAAAGTTAAGAATTCCCTAAAAAGTTATTTTCAATACTTATATCTTAACAAGATCTAAAGCTACTCTGATAAGGGTTTTTGTTATTCTCTAAACTTCTTGAGATCATTCCAAAAGCGGTTCGAACGAGAACCAACAAGGGAGCCTAATAAGTCAAGTTTTTATAAAATAACTTGACTTTTATTTACAATGTTTATAAAACTGTGAATATAAATTGAAATTAACTAGTGTTATTTATTGAGATATGTAAGTATTTTTGATAAACTTAATCTTTAAAATTTTATAATATGAAAAAGAGTATTCTAGTTATTGCTATGTTAGCATTTTCGTTTGTATCTAACGCTCAAAATTCTGAAAAAGAATTTGCTCAGTTATGGAGTTTTTGTTGGTGTTAGCCCATTTGGTATGGGTGCTAATTTTAACTACAATTTTAATGAAAAAACTACTTTAAGTATTGGACTAGGATTTGCTCCAGAAGGGGAAGTTCCTGGCGCTTTAGCTCCTGAGGTTAGCGCTTTAGGTGATTATACTTGGGAGAGTAAGACTCAATGGATGGGAATGTTTTTAAATCATCGACCATTTGAAAGCATGAATTGGTTTACTGTCAATGCTGGTATTGGAATAGGTTACATAGAGAATCATATTCATATTGGTCATGATTTACTTCCAGAAGGGCATTCTGAAACAGATGCTGAATATCTTGCTAACTATTCTGAAAATCCTGTAGGTTATTTTGGATTTGCAGCAAGAACCCCTAATCAGAAGGGTTTGCAATTTGGATTTGACTTTGGCTTACTTCATACTGGAGGTCCAGTTATATCAGGAGTTGATACATCTAAGATTGCTGCAATTAAAGATAATCTTGCACCGAATGTTCTCCCTAATTTTCAGATTTCCGTTGGATATGGATTTTAGTATATTACAACACCAAAAAGCCACTCGAAATGAGTGGCTCTTTATTCTCTAAACTTCTTAAGATCTTTCCAAAGCGGTTCGAACTTTTCCCGGTCAAATTGTAATTTTTAGTAAATATCGAACCAATAATTGTTTGTTTCTGTTCAAAGCTTTGACTAGTATGCTTTCTAGGAGTTATCAGATAAAGTTAATTCCGTTTTTTATTCTGGTATGGATGACCATATTTTCTACGTTTAGCTCCAAAGTTGATCTTGGTATTTTAAGCGTTCTTTATTAAGATTTTCAGACATTTTACAAAATTACTCATCACTGATTGTATTAAAAAAAAATATCTTGAGCTAATTCAAAAGTATTAGAATGAGCATTAATTATGTCTTTTAAATTAACTGAATACCCCCCTCCCATGCTAACTTGAACTGGAATATTTTGCTTCTTACAATAGTTTAAAACAAATCGATCTCTTGATTTACATCCTGCAATAGAGAGTCCCAACCGTCCTAGTTTATCTGTCTTTAAAACATCTACACCTGCCAAATAAAAAATGAAATCAGGATTAAATAAATCGACTAATCGAGGTAGATGGGTTTTTTAAAGCATTAAGATATGTGTTGTCATCTGTATTATCTTCTAATGGTAAATCAAAATCACTATTTTGTTTTCTAAATGGATAATTTTTTTTACCATGAAAGGAGATAGTGAAAACAGAATCTTGATATTCAAAAATAGAAGCTGTTCCATCACCTTGATGAACATCTAAATCGACAATCATTACTCTCTTTGCTAGCTTGTTATCTAATAAATAATTTGCAGCAATAGCCTGATCGTTAAGCATACAAAAGGCTCCAGGTCTATTTCTAAAAGCATGGTGAGTTCCGCCTGCTATATTCATTGAGATACCATATTGTTGGGCATAAAGTACATTTTGGATAGTACCTTGGGCAATCACATGCTCTCGCTTTATCAAGTCTCTAGAAAGAGGAAAACCGATTTGCCTCGAATCTATTTTAGGTAATGATAAATTAATTAAATTATTGTAATAGTCTTCGTCGTGAGTAGATAATAGAAGCTCTTTTTCAATTTGAGATGGGGAGAAAAAATTTTCTTTACTACAGATATTTTTTCTCAATAATTGTTTTGGTAGTAACTCATATTTTTCCATTGGAAATCTGTGCCCAACCTTTAGCTGATGATTGTAGATTGAATCGAAAGCAATTTTTAACATTTTATAAAATTAGTTGATTTTATTTTTAAAATATTTTTTAATAAATTTGTATAGAAATTATACTTAAAATTTATACAAAATGAAAAATAAATCAAAATTAGTTAAATGTAGTTGTGGAAATACAAGTAGTCAAGATGGTTCTTGTGATGGTTCTCATGCTAAATCTATTAAATAATTATTTCAAATTATTTTTCCACGAAACTATCTTTAAGATAGTTTTATCCTCAGTAGCCAGTGATAATTTACTGTTTATTTAGTTAATGATAAAGCCGCTTAGCAAGTGGCTTTTTTATTCCCTAAACATCTTAATAATTTTGTAATCAATTACAATAAATGAAATTCTGATTTGAAATTTATACCTCTAACTATATTACATCAGATAAATCGAAAAATTTTATTGAAAAAACTACATTGTTTTTAGCATTAATTTTTTTTATAATTCATCTTTCCTTAATCTATCTATGTCAAAATCAAATAATTCAAATTCCTTTAAGAGTAATCTATTTTCTAGCCCAATTTCTGCAATATATACCCCGTTTTCTTTTATATTAATTTATGAAGTTTACTTGCTTGTATATTATATTCCCAAATCATTTTCAAATTATATTATAAAACAATATGAGATAATCTCCTTGATTATTTTACGTAAGTTATTTAAAGATTTATCAATTATAGATCAAAATGGTGGTTGGGATCAATTTCAAGATTTTCATCTCCCATATCAGCTTATTACTTCATTAATTTTATTTGTGGTTATTTATTTATTTAACATAGAAATTAAGAAAACAATAAAAATAAATACAAAAGGCAAGTCAATTAATAAATTTATCAAGTTTAAGAAGATTATATCATCGCTTCTATATCCAATACTATTTCTACTGGCAGTACATACATTAATTTCATGGTTTAAAGATGTATTCATCAATTTTAAAATTGATAATTTAAATTTAGATAAATTATTTTTTTACGAAGTATTTTCTATTCTTATTGTTGTTGATGTTCTACTTCTTCTAATATCATTTTTTTATACTGATAAATTTCATAAAATTTTCAGAAACTCAGGATTTATTATTTCAACAATTCTAATACGTTTATCATTTGGATTTCAAACACCATTGAGTAATATTCTCATACTATCAGCTGTCTTTTTTGGGTTATTAATTTTAATTATTCATAATAAGTATGAGGCTAACTTAAATGAATCATAGTTCTATACTTAAATTTTAAAAAGCCACTCTTTAAGAGTGGCTTTTTTCCCTAAACTTTTTCAAATCCATACAAAAGCTATTCGAACGAGAACCAACAAGGGGAGCCCACAGGTCAAGTTATTTTAAAAATAACTTGACCTTTTTTTCTACTTTTAATATTAATGTAAAATTTCTTAAATTTAAATAACTAATCAATAATTATTAAAAGTGAAAAATTTAAAACACATATTAATTGTTTACTATCCAGTAATACTATCATTCTTGTCATTTTTATATTCTGTGTCCTTATGGTTTAGCGGATACCAATTAGAAGGAATTTTTGTTGGAATCTGGGTACCATCAATATTAGCATTGGCAATTTGTATCCGACAGAGAAGAAATGATTTTAAAAATATAGAAAAATGAGCTTTCTAAAGGATTCAATGTTCATAATTGGTACAATCATTTTTGTATTATATATGATGGGTTTAATATATATGATTAATTGGGGTCATAAATCTCATAATAAAAACAAGGAATGAAATAAAGATCATTTAGATATTATTTTTTATTCCCTAAACTTCTTTAAATCTAACCAAAAGCGGTTCGAACGAGAACCAACAAGGGAGCCTTATAGGTCAGTTTTATTTAATAACCTGACCTTTTTTAATTTCTTATATTTGTTATTATTATTGATTCATAGAATGATGAACAAAAAATTTAAAGATATATTTTTTGACTTAGACCATACATTATGGGATTTTGATAAAAACTCAAAATACACATTCAAGAAAATACTTAATGATAATAACATCAATATCGATATCGATATTTTTTTAACAACTTATATTCCAATTAATAACAATTATTGGAAACTTTACAGGGAAAATAATATATCAAAAGATAAGCTTAGATATGGAAGATTAATTGACACTTTTAAAGCTCTTGATACGGATGTTTCAACTAAAACAATTGATAAACTATCTGATGATTATATTAAATATTTATCATCATTTAATTTTTTAATTGATGAAACTATTCCAATATTAAAATATCTACATAGTAAATATAACCTACATATAATTACGAATGGATTCGAAGAAGTCCAAAATCTTAAATTAAAAAATTCTGGAATTGACATGTTTTTTATGACTGTCACTAATTCAGAGATGGCTGGAGTAAAAAAGCCAAATCAAAAGATATTCCAACTTGCAATTAATAAGGCTAATACTGATTTTAATTCATCTGTTATGATTGGTGATAACTTAGAAGCTGATATTCAGGGGGCTTTGAATGTAGGTATGGATGCAATTTTATTTAATTATCATAAAATTAATGTACCAAAAGGAGTTAATTCAATTAATAAATTGAACCAATTGAAAGATTACTTGTAATTGTAATACTAGCAAATGAAGAGCTAGCAGTGTCTTATTATAATTTTATTTAAATTGAAAAAAAGTCTCATAATTGAGTGGCTTTTTAACTCCCTAAACTTCTTTAAATCTTTCAAAACGCGGTTCAATCGAGAAGCTGCAAGGTCGGCTTATTGGTCAGTATATTTTAAAAAACTAGAGCCTTTTATTTCTTATATTTGTTTAATCATTTTACGCAAAAGTTATATGGAAATTGCAATAATTGCTCACGACGGAATGAAAGCTGAGATGGTTCAGTTTTTAAATGATCAAGCGGAAATCCTTCACAAAAATGAGGTAACACTTATTTCAACTGGGACAACTGGCGCAAAGGTAGAAAAAGCAGGTTTTAAAGTCACTAAATTTTTATCTGGTCCAATCGGAGGAGACGCTCAAATAGCTACTAGGGTTGCAGAAGGGAAATGTGATATTGTTATTTTTTTAGAGACCCACTAGACAAACATCCTCACGAACCAGATATCTCTATGCTTATGCGAATTTGTGATGTTCATGATGTACCCTTGGCAACAAATCCTGCAAGTGCCAATCTACTTTTTAAAGGATTAGTAAACAAAACTTAAAAGTCGTTGATTAGATCCGTATTTCTTGTTCATTGAAAGAAATAAATAACTGAAAATCTATTTTCTTTAATATTTCCATTAGTTTCTTCAAATCTTTCCAAAATAGATCGAATAAGAATAAATATGGAGAGCCTCAAAGATCAGGTTATTTCTAAAAATAACTTAACCTTTTTTTTATCTTAGTATAACTCAAAAAAACTTTAATGAATAAAATTATTTATATACTTTTTTTTATCCCATTATTTTCTTTTTCGCAAAAAGAAGCCTATAAAATTTTTAATTCAAACGAAAAACCAGTTAAATATTCAAAACTATTAAAAAATGCCATAGAGTCTGATATAATTTTATTTGGTGAATTTCATGATAATCCCATAATTCATTGGTTACAATTAGAATTAACAATGGACTTGTATTCGATTGACACAAACTTAGTTCTAGGGTCAGAAATGTTCGAAGTAGATAACCAATTAGTAATAGATGAATATTTAGCTGGATTTTATAATGTTGAAAAATTTACATCAGAATGTAAAGTATGGCCTAATTTTAAAACAGATTATCTACCAATATTAAATTTTGCAAAGGATCATAATATTGATTTTATTGCGACTAATATTCCTCGAAGGTATGCTTCAATAGTATATAATTATGGACTTGATACTTTACAATATTTATCAAGTCAGTCCAAAAAATATATAGCGCCACTTCCTATAAAACTTGACACATCATTATTGAGTTATCAAGAGATGTTATCAATGGGATATGGTCATGGAGGAGATAACCTACCAAAATCGCAGGCTATAAAAGATGCAACGATGGCTTACTTTATTTCCCAAAATATAGATTCCAATGAAATATTTATTCATTATAATGGTTCATATCATTCAAAAGACTACGAAGGAATATATTGGTATTTAAAATCCATTAACCCTCAATTAAACATAATGACTATTGGTTGTGAGGAGCAAGAAAATATATCTAAATTGGATGACAGCTTCAGCAAAGCTGACTATATTATTGTGACACCAAAAAATATGACAAAAACATATTAATAATATCTTTAATTCAATACTGATGCGGATTATTTTTTTCTTTCTTACTCATAAATTTATTTTAACAACTGAACTTATTTAAATTATAATTGGAGAGATTCATCAATTTGTTTATCAATTATTTAAAGTCTTAATTAAAATAAAAAATGAATTATATTAAGTTGATAACAGTTTATGTGCTTTCAATATTATACATTGTAATTGGAATAACCCATTTTACAAATCCCGATTTTTTTATTCCATTAGTTCCCCCATCTCTAATCTATTTAGAAGAATTAGTTTTTATAAGTGGATTTGTAGAAGTTGTGATGGGAGTAATGTTATTTTTTAAGAAAAGCAGAAAATTAGGGGCCATTATTACTATTATATTGCTTTTTGCTGTATTCCCCGCAAACATATATTTGTATTTATCCGAAACTCCAAGAAAAATACTTGATATATCAAAGAATCAAGCTCTATTTAGATTACCATTTCAAGTACCTTTAATTATAATTGCATATTGGCACTCAATGGAGAAAAGTTCTAAAAGGTTTTCTTTTTTTGTATTGCTATGTTTATACCAACAATTATTTATTTTATGAGCTTATGATTATGGTCTAAACAAAATGAGGCTTTTTTTTAATTTTCTAAACTTTTACAAATCTACTCAAAAGCGATTCAAACATTTCTGTCAATAATAATTTTATTTACGAAAAAAAGAATTTTTTTTCGTTTTTTTCAATTCCCAAGTAATTATATGTTCAGGTGATTTCAATAAAATTTGTTTCATGTTTTATCCGGATATTGAAGTAAGTTTTGTGCTTATGAATTAGTACTTGATCCCTAGTTAAATTTGTTAATTAAAATATTTTAAACTCAAAATTATAAACAAGTTTAATACAAATACAATTAGAGTCATTATTATTGTTGTTAAATGGAGGCTAATCCATAGTTGTTCATTAGAAAAGTCTTTTGCTTCATTTATCATTGGAATAATGTAATAACAGAATGACATAAACAAAAACTGGACAAAGAAAAATACTTTAGAATTGGTCGAGCTTGAGAATTGTTTAATAAAAAAATTTAACAAGAGATAAAATACCAATAATTATAAAAAATTGGCCATATATACCTAAGAAGAATCGAGGCTTCCTTGGGAGATATTAATTTATTGATTGCTGGGGCAACAATAGATGATTGGAATAAAATTATACCTATAACTAATCCCGAGATAATGTATGGTAATTGTTTTAACATTTAATTTACTTTGAAGCTGAAAATTGCTAATAATAGAATAGAGTTTATAATTTTTTTAATGTTCTTTTTAAAACTGAATCGAATTTTTTTTCACTTGTGCCACCCCAACTTTCAATGATTTTATTGTTTTCATAAGATAAAAGAAAGGGAAATATGGAGGTTGAATTTTTCAGGCATGTCTTCGCCCATGATAGTTTTAAAACTTAATGTTTCTTCTTTAGCTCTTTTCTCAGCAAAAGGCTCAAACTCTTTACAGGGCATACATCCCTTTTTTTTAATCATAATTAATTCCATAACAATAAATTTTAAAAACAAATTTACTAATTAGAGATTTGATAACTATGTACTCAATGACCTAAAATTTGTTATTAATTTGTTATTAAAAAAAATAGGCTAATTAATGGTATGATTGAAGCATTTATGATTGAAGAGTTTTTCATAAATCTTAGAGGTGTTATTTTACGCAAGGACCAATAAAAGAGAGGCTTTATTATTCTTTATTTTTTAAGATCATTCCAAAATGAGTTTGAACGAAAACCTTCAGGATAGTGCTTTATTAATATTATTTAAAATATCTTGACATTTTTTATTTCGTATATTTAAAAAATTACAAGAATTTATTATGAACACTCAGATTTTAATAGAATCTCTTAATAACTTAGAAGTTAATGCTAAACCTAAATGGGTAAAATGTCTGCTTCACAAATGTTAAAGCATTGTAATAAGCATACTAAACTATATTGTGATGAGTCTAAAATAGGTTTGTATCATTCTTTAAAACTCTAATACTAGGTAAAATTCATCTTTTTTATGTAAAATATTACGTGAGATATGATATCCTAAAATATATGAAAAACTCATATTCTCCAAGTATTTTAAGAACATCAAATACAACTAATATTAACTTTAATGATGAGAAAAAAAAACTAATTAGTCAAATAGTAGATGTATCAAAATTTAATAAAAGTTATAGATACACACCATTGCACGGATTGATCAAAAATAAAACCTTTAAAAAAAATATTGAAGCACACATAAAATATCACTTATATCAATTTGATGCTTTGATATCTTAATAGAAATACCTTTACAATGACAATAGAAAAATATTAAGTCTCTTTATATTACCTTAACTTTTTATAATTCTTACAAAAGCGGTTAAGTCCAAAACATAAAATGGAAAACTTATAGTTGAGATTATTTTTAAAAAATAACTTGAGCTTTTTTATTTTGTTTAATATGGTATTAATACTTAAGAATTCTCACAGTGAATCTTATCAATTGTATAACCATAATGAAGAATTCTCCATTTTTCATTTTCTTTTACAAGAAAAAACAAATTTGTTCCACAATGAGAAAAAACATCGTCTAAATAAAATTCATAAGGCGCCCAGACACTTGCAATATTTCCATCAGTAGTAATAATTGGATCCCAATATTTTTCAAAAAATTTATTTTTTGATGTTTTAAGAAAGTCTAGAGAAGAGCTAGATTTTTTATGATAGGAAGAATCATTTTTTACATAAAACTTTATTTTATCTAATTCTGAATCAAGAATATCTGATACAATCTCAGGGTTTTTAGTATTAATTGCTTCTGTAAACTTATCAATTACAGAAATAATTTCTCTTTCAATTTCTAATTGAGTTGATTCTATAATTGAAGACTCTCGCATTCTCAATTTGCAAATCTGTTTTTGAGTAATTACAACTCATTACTATAATAACAATAAATAATGATATTATATTTTTCATATTAGTTATTGATTTAATTCATGTTTAAATGCGAATCTACTAATCTAAATAAAATTTAGTAAGTATAAAATTAAATTTGAAACTCCTATGATTGCGTATTTTTTCATTCCCAAAACTTATTTAGATCTTCCAAATAGGAGTCCAAACGATAACCAACAAGAGTGCCTAATCGGTCATGTTATTTTTAAAACAACTTGAGCTTTTTTTGAAGTAAAAAGAAGTAAATTTGCATTCTATTAAAAATAGAGTTTATCTATTTTAAATTTAAAACATTAAAATGCAAGAAAACTTAAGGAAAATAATCAGAGCTTTTATAATCATTACTGCTTCATTTGTATTAATTAAAATTATAATGAGTTTTAAGAAAGAGATTAGCATTAATGAATTGACTGAATCTAAAAGACTTATCAGCACTGAGGTTGTAAAACTTGGAAGTAATAAAATTTCTGTTCCCGTATATGGTAAATTATCTTCTACAATAGAGATAAATATTGTCACAGAGGCAAACGGAATATTTTATGGAAATAACTTTAAATCCGGTACAAAAGTATTTAAGGGTGATACATTAGATACATTAAATATGATGAACTTGAAAGTAATTTGAATAGCCAAAAAAGTAATTTATTAAATCAAGTATCGAAAATAGTTTCTGAAATAAAATTTGATTTTCCACAATCATATGACTTATGGTTCAATTTCATGGATGAAATCAGTTTTTCAAAACCTCTTCCTCAATTACCTGAAATAAAAATAAAAATTAAAAAACTTTTTATCAGGGAAAAATTTTTTTCAACTCATATTATAGTGCTAAGTCTACGGAAGACAGATTAAACAAACACATAATAATTGCAGAATTCACTGGTTACCTCAGTCAGGTAAGTATTAAAAATGGAACGGCAGTTGTTTTTGGACAAATGATTGGTAAGCTTCATGATCCCAACGTACTTGAGTTTGAATCAAATACTTCAATCAAAAACACTCTTTTTTTAGAGAAAGGCATGACTGCTTCAATTAAAAGTGATGAGTTTATTGGTAAGAGAATTGGTAAGGTTTCGAGAATAAATAAAATACTAAATCCTACCTCTCAAAATATGAGCGTTTTCATTGAAACAAGCGATCAAGGTCTTTATGATGGTATGTATGTTTTCGGAGAAATTATTGTTGGTGAAATAGACAATACATTTTTAATAAAAAGAAATCTTATTGAAGATAATAATGTATTCGTAATTATTAACAATAAACTAATGTCTAAAAATTGAAGTAATTCAAATTTTTGAAGAAAATGCTATCATTAGAGGTCTTTCAGATAACGATAGAGTTTTAAATGAGCCAATTAAAGGAGCATTTAACGGAATGGCAGTAAGATTTAATTGATAATATGAGAGATTTTATTAAATACTTTGTAAAGTATCCTGTTTCAGCAAATGTATTAATGATACTCATCATTATTTTTGGTTTTATGGGTCTCTTTAATCTCAGAAAAACATTTTTTCCAGAAAGATCCTCAAAAATAATAATAGTAGATGCTGTTTTACCTGGATCCTCTCCTATGGAGTTAGAGCAAATGGTTACTCTTAAGATTGAAGATAACATAGATGGAATTAGTGGTGTCAAGAGGATAACATCAAAATCACTTGAGAATACAAGTAGTATAATTGTAGAATTAGAAAATAAAGCCAATAACCAAATTGTCCTTCAAGATATAAAAAACGCTATTGATAGGATAAATTCATTTCCAGATGAAATGGAATCTCCTACTATTTCTTTAATGGAAGATTTTAATCCCGCAATTTCTTTTGCTATTAGTGGAGAGGTTACCCTAAGCCAGTTAAAAAAGAATGCTGAAGAAATTGAAGATGATTTAAAAGCAATGGAAGGTATTTCAAAAGTAAGAATTTCTGGTTATCCAGTTGAAGAAATAGAAATATCTGTTAGGGAGAATGATTTAAAAAAATATAATTTATCATTCCAAGACTTAAACAGAGCAATTATTAGTGAAAATATTGATTTCACAGGAGGAACTGTTAAAAGTGTAGATGAAAACTTTAAGATTAGAAGTAATAATAAAAAATTTAATCCCGATGAAATTGCTGAGATTGTTGTAAAAAAAATAAATACCAGAATCATAAAAATAAAAGATATTGCAAATGTAAGAAGAATATGGCAAGATGTGTCAAACAGAAAATATTATAATAATACCCCTGGTGTTGTCATTAATGTATTTAATACCAATAATGAAGATATTACCATAGTTTCTAATAAAACAAGATCATATCTTAAAAATTTCAATAAAATAAACTCGAATATTACTGCTGATATAATCCAAGATAATTCAATTATAATTGAACAAAGAATTGCACTGCTTACAAAGAATGGAGTAATTGGCTTTATGCTTGTTTTATTAATTCTCACTTTTTTCTTGCATCCTAGTCTTGCCGGATGGGTTGCAGTTGCAATTCCTATTTCATTTTCAGGGATGTTTATTTTAGCTTCTTTCTATGGCATTACTTTAAATGTAATATCATTATTCGGGATGATTATTGTAGTTGGAGTTCTTGTAGATGATGGAATTATTATTGCTGAAAATATTTATCAGAGATATGAAAAAGGAGAAAATCGAATAAACGCAGCAATTAATGGAACTTTAGAAGTGTTACCTGCTGTGACTTCCGCAATATTAACCACTATTGTTGCTTTTTCTTTGTTTTTTATGCTTGATGGAATGCTCGGTGATTTCTTCCCAGAAATGGGATTTGTAGTAATCGGCACTCTAATCTTTTCACTTATTGAAGCAATACTAATACTCCCCACTCACATAGCGCACTCAAATGCATTAAAGGGAATACAGCCAAATACAAAAATTAAAAAGGTAATTGATAAAACTACAGATATTTTAGATAATGTAAAATCAAAATACTACGCTCCAATTCTGAAATTTGCTATTAAAATCCTCTCACAATCATTTTAATATTTATATGCTCATTGGTTATTTCATTAAGTGCTATGAGTGCTGGTTTGATTAAATCAACTGTATTCCCAAATATAGAGGGGGAAAGTATTATTGTTAATTTAAAATTTGAAGCGGGTTCAAGTGAAAAAAAATCAGAAAAGTGGATTAACTACATCGAAAATAAAATCTTAGAAAAAAAACAACAAATTAAGTACAGAATTTAATGACGGAGTTTCTTTAGTTAGAGCAATTGAAAAGACTATCGGAAATAACCAATCTACTGACCAATGGTCAATGGAATCAGCCCAAAGCTCTGAAAAAAGTAGTTTAAATATTTTATTAATTCCATCTGAAGAAAGAACTGTTGGGACTTCAGAAATATCTAACTATTTAAAAGATGCAGTTGGAGAAATTCCGGGGGCTGAATCTTTAACTTTTGATGTTGAAAGCCCTTTTGGAAAACCTATCAGCATTGCATTGTTTTCAGAGAATAATGACGAATTATTAAGTGCTATTAAATTACTTAAAGATTACATGGTAAGTCTTCAATTAATGAAGAATATTTCAAGTAGTGATGAAAAAGGGTTAAAAGAAATTAAATTAAAATTAAAAAACAGAGCTTATCAAATGAATCTATCTACTGCTCAAATATTGAATAAGATAAGAAACGGATTTTATGGCTTTGAATCACAACGCTTGCAAATAGGTACCAACGAGGTTAAAATTTGGATTAGATACAATGAAAAAGATAGAAATTCAATCTATGACCTAGAAAATATGAGAATTAATTTAATGGGTAACAATTATTTAGTTGGAGATCTTGTAGATATTAAAATAGAAAGAGATCTTTTAAGTATTGATCATTTAAATGGTAAAAGATCTGTTCAAATAGATGCAGATTTATTGAACCCCAAAATTGATAATCCATTATCAATAATAGCAAATATTGAAAAATATATAAATTCAAATATTAAGACAATTTATCCTTCAATTAAACATTCAGTAGAAGGACAAATCAGATCACAAGCTGAAACTGGAAATTCTCTGAAATTTTCTGGACCAATTGTATTAATATTAATGCTTACAATCATTTTATTCACTTTTAGAAGTTTACTTCAAACTCTTGCTGTATTTATACTTATTCCTTTTGGATTTATTGGAGTTGGATGGGGACATTTTATTCATGATTTTCAATTATCAATGTTCTCATATATTTTGGAATGATTGCATTAATAGGAATTTTAGTAAATGATTCTCTTGTTTTTATAAGTAAATTCAATAAAAATTTAAAAGAAGGATTAAAATTAGACGACGCAATTCAAGATACTGGCCTGACTAGGTTTAGACCGATTGTTTTAACATCAATTACAACTATTGCAGGTCTTGCTCCACTTATTTTTGAAAAAGAATTACAAGCTCAATTTTTAATTCCTATGGCAATTGCAATTGCATATGGATTAATACTTGCTACACTTTTGACTTTAGTATTTCTTCCAGCCTTTTTAAAGGTAGTCAATAAAATAAGATATATTAAAGAATGGGTATTTACTGGTAAAAAGCTCAATAATGAAGAACGAGAACCAGCAATCAAAGAATTAGAATATGAAAAGCTCTAGATTTTTAATAAAATTTATTCTTTTAATAAATATTGGTTTATTACTCAATAATTATGGGTTTTCTCAGGAACTCATTAGCTTAGAGAAAGCCCTGTCTATGACATTAAAAGAAAATGTCGATGTCAAAATAAAAACTAATGAATTAGATCAAATTAGAAACTATGAAAAAGTGGGTGTTTTAGGAGCTTTACCTAGAATAATTTTAAATGGATCAGCTTCAAGTCTAAACGGTAATTCAAGCCTTGAGTTTGCAACAGACAACTTTCCTTCAATAGAAAACGAAAGAACTGAATCTAAAAGTATAAACGGAAACATAGGAATAAGTTACAATGTTTTTAATGGACTTGGATCTATTTATACTTTACCAAAAGTTAAAACAACAAAGAAACCTAAAATCTATAGAACTGTTAATCCAAATTGAGCAAGTTTTATTAAAAACAGCAAAAGAATATTTTGACATTGCTTATTTACAGGAAAATTACAAAATAGTTAAAGAGTTACTAGCTGTATCAAAAGAAAGGTACAACAGAATTAAAGTTCTAAATGAATTTGGTAATGCTTCAAATTTAGATTTACTAAATGCTGAAATAGATCTAAATAAAGATAGTATTAATTTAATGAATGTTGAGTTTGAGCTCTTAGATGCAAAAAACCAATTAAATATAACATTGAATAGAGATTTATTATATGACTTTAAAGTTGAAGATAAAGTAGAAATAAACAGAAATTTGAGCTATTCTGATTTAAATCGTGAAACACAAAATAATAATAATAATATTTTACTTGGTCAATATATAATAGACGTTTCTAAAAAGATAAAAAAATAAATACTCTATCTATTCTTCCTAACATTGATATTTCATCTCAGTATGGGTACAGTAGAATTGAGAGTAACACAAATATAGTATTAGATCAGTCTACTCTAGGGCTAACTAATTTTATCAACTTTTCATGGGATATTTTTGATGCATTAGCTAAAAATAAAATCACTAAAAACTCAAAGATTCAAATTGAATCAAATAAATTAGAGTTGTCTGCGATTAAAAAAGAAATTGAAAAACAATTCAATGCAACTTATAAGCTTTATCAAAACAATATAAATTTGATTGATATAAGAAAAAGAAATCTATTGACATCAGAAAAGCTTTTTGCAATATCAAAGGAACAATTTTATCAAGGACAACTCAGCAGTAACGACTTTAGAGAAGCTCAAATCGTTTAAGTTTATCAAAAACATATTAAATCAAACACTATACAAGGCAAAAATAGCTGAATTAAATCTGTACAGATTATCAGGAAAAATTCTACAAAAGACTAATAATTAGATCTCAAGACCCCAAAAATTCTTAAGATCATTCCATAAAGGATTCAAACTTGAATAAAACGAAGTCTTACAGGTCAGATTTCTGTTAACAACTTGACGTTTTTATTTGTTAAAGTTTTGTTATTATATATAACGTATTAATAATTGGTAAAGTTTTAGCGTTCTATATACGTGAAGTTTTTCATAATCCTGGGGGTTAGTCAGAGAAGCCACTCATAATCGAGTGGCTTTTTATTTACTAAACTTTAAAAATCATTACAAAATCGGTTATAACTTAAACTAAATAGGGGAAAATTACAGGGCGAGTTATTTTAAATATAACCTGACCTTTTTTATTTCTTATATTTGACTATTAAGCTTTTATGTATATGAGAAAGATTTTTTATATTTTAATTTTCACTCAGATCTATTCTATTAACATCTAGATTAAGTAGTCAAACTACTTATGCCGATATTGCACCTATTCTTTATGAAAAATGTGCCTCTTGTCATCGTGATGGTGGTGGTGCACCATTTTCAGTTCTAGATTATGATGAAGTCTATTCATACTTAGGAGCTATTTATCATGAGGTTTCTGAAAACTCTATGCCACCTTGGGCGCCTGACACAAATTATCTTCATTTTATAAATGAACGTATTTTATCAGAAAATGAAAAAGAAAGCTTGTTAAATTGGGTACTTGAATTAGGGCCTCTTGGCGACACTACTGAACTTCCTCCATTGCCAGTATTTCCTCCTACTCGTTTAAATGGAATACCAGATTTAATTCTTAACACCCCTTCTTTTAGTGTAAACGCAGTTTCCCAAGATGTATATAATACGGTTGTTGTTCCAACAGGGATTTCTTCTGAAAGATATATTAGGGCTATGGAAATAATACCGGAAAATCCTGAGTTGACTCATCACATTGTAATCAATGCCGATGAATCAGGAGTTGTATCAAATAATTTAAGTGGAAATAGTGGAACTCTTCATGGTGATATTATGGTAGGAGGTTATGCCCCCGGAGTAAATCCAGTTGTATTTCCAAACTCACAAGAACTTAAAATGGGAATCAAATTACCTGCAAATGCAGATTTGATTCTCCAAGTTCATACACCTTATTACACATCATTAGGTCCTAGTTATGGAATGGATGTTAACATTCAAATTAGATTATATTTTTCCTGAGGAAGATAATAATGTAAGAGACGTTTTTTCAGAAGTACCTCTTCAGTATTGGGGAAATGATTTTTTATCCTTCCAAATGAGATTAAAACAATTTCAACAGAGTCAGATCCTATTGCTGGAGATATATCTATTTTTTCAGCATTACCTCATTCACATAAAATATGTACTGAAATTTTAAACTATGCCTATTTTGAGTCTGACACAATTCGTTTAATGAAAATTGATAATTGGGATTTTGAACATCAAGAGTATTATTTCTATAAAAATTTGAAAAAAGTCCCAGTCAATATGTTTTTCACTCTGATCATACATATGAGAATACAGTAGCTAATCACCACAATCCATTTAATCCTCCTCAGACTATTACTGTAGGCTTATTTTCAAATGATGAAATGCTTTTTGATGGTTTTCAGTATATGATATATGAACCAGGAGATGAGTTTATTAATATAGATAGTATTCTAATCAATGACCCACTTTAAATTTTATATATCCTAATTCTCAAACTTTAAACCTTTTCTTCGGATGGAATCTTATTTCATCTTACATTAATCCTAACAAATCAATTACAGAACTTTTTGAGAATATATCTAATAACATAATTATAGTTAAGAATGGTATAGGTCAAGCCTATCTTCCAGAATGGAATTTTAATGGTATTGGAGACTTTAATTTTTTAGAAGGTTATTTAGTAAAAGTTAATAGTGATGTTTCACTTGACATAATTGGTGATTTTGTTATCCCGGAAAATTCTCCTTTAAATTTAGATTCAGGATGGTCAATTATCTCTTATTTGAGATTAGACGATGTTTCAGCTGATTTAATCTTTCAAGATTTGTTGACCAATAATAATTTAATAATAGCTAAAAATAATCTTGGATCAGCTTATCTCCCAGAATTTAATTTTAATGGAATAGGTAATCTTATTCCAGGACAAGGATATCAAATCAAGCTAAATGAACCGGCTGAACTAGTTTATTTTTCAATATTTGATTCTTACTAATATAATTTTCATTCACTAATATTCTTTGAATCTTACCAAAAGTGCAAAAGAACATTCTAAATACAATCCTATTAATCGAATATTTTTAATTTTGTAATATGAAAAATATATTCTTCATACTCATTATATTATTAACTGTTTCTTGTTCTAAAGATGAAAGAAACTGCTCATCTTGTCACATTGTGGTTTATCAATTAAACTACCCATATTACCTAACTGAATTAGAAGAATTTTGTGATGAAGAACTCTTAATTAATCAAAATAATGGATTTTATATTTCAGATACTATTTTTAACGATTATTATAATAACCCTTTACCTTCACCGATAAGTCCTGGAGATACTCTTTATTATCATTGTGGAGACAGTCATTCACATTAATTTATAATACTATGAACAAGATATTTATATTCTTTTTTATCATTTCTACACAAAATTTATTTTCACAGACTCATGCAATTGAAGAATTAGTTGTGGATTTATCAGGTAATGCATCAGTCTCTGATTTTAGTAATAACACCTATTATCATGCTTATGATTCTTGTGATGTAAGTTGGACAATTATAGATGACTCTATTCCCAATGGTTGGTTATTTTCTATCTGTTTTCCTATATGTTATTCACCCGGAATTACATCAGCAAGTCAAGTTTTTCCAAATAATTCTGAACAATATCTAAATTGCCACATTTATCCAAATAACATTCCTGGATCAGGAGTGATTTATATGGAAATAACGACAAATGGAGTTCAAAGAGATACTGTTGAGTGGAGAGCAACTGCAATTAATGACTTGACTCTAAATGAATATTCTGAAACAAGCAATAGAAAGATTATCAATATTTATAATCTTGAAGGAAGAAAACTTTCTAAGGCAATTACAAATCAAGTAATTTTAATTGAATTTGATGACGGATTGATTGAAAAAAGAATAATGCTTAATTGATATTTTCGAAATAACTTTTGAGTTTACTCTTCAAAATCTAATTAATATTAAGACATAATATTCAACATTAATTCTATCAATTCTTTCTAAAAACTCTTCGTTGGAGAACTAAAAATTGGAGTCCTTTAGGTAAGTTTATTAGAAATAATTAACCCATTTTATAAAATATAATTAAAAATGACTATGAATTTTTTTTTGTCAAATTTGACTGTGCTGTCATTCGTATCAACAATTTTATTTTCTTTTTCTTGCCAAAATGAACTTAATGATTCAAATAACTATGCACATACAAATAAAGTTAACACTTTAGATTCTTTAGTTCAAAGTGAAGTGAAAATATACTGTACTTCCAAAGATACAGAAGAAAGGTTGTCAGAGAGAGAGTCCACTTATTTTATTAGTGCTAAACAACCTCTAGAAACAGAAGTTTCTATTTTCGTAAATACCAAAAAGAAATTTCAAGAGTATATCGGAATAGGTGGAGCTATAACAGATGCTTCTTCGGAAGTTTTTTCTTCTTTGAACACACGTTTACAAAATGAGTTATTGAAAGCTTATTTTTCTGATGAAGGAATAAATTACAATATAATTAGAACCAGTATTCATAGTAGCGACTTTGGCTTAGGAAGTTACACTTACATTGAAGAGGGAGATCAAGACCTCAAAACTTTTTCAATTGTAAAAGACAAAGAAAAGCGCATACCTTTTATAAAAAGAGTAAAAGGAATGATTGGAGATGATTTTATTTTTATGCTAGCCCATGGAGTCCTCCTGCATTTATGAAAACTAACAATAATATGTTATTTGGTGGAAAGTTAAAGCCCGAGTATTACCAATCATGGGCAAATTATTTTGTGAAGTTTATAAAATCATATGAAAATGAGGGCATACCTGTCTGGGGAATAACTATACAAAATGAACCAATGGCAACACAACGCTGGGAGTCATGTATTTATTCGGCTGAAGAAGAACGCGATTTTCTTAAATTTTTCTGGGACCTACCTTAAAAGAAATGGATTACACAAAAATATTGTAGTATGGGATCATAATAGAGATTTGATCAGTCATAGAGCAAATACAATATTTAATGACTCAATAGCAATGTCATATGCTTGGGGAATAGGATTTCACTGGTATGAAACATGGACGGGAGGAGCTCCAAAATATGACAATCTTAAAAATATTAATGCAACATTTCCTTCTAAGAAAATTCTATTTACGGAAGGTTGTCAAGAAAAATTTGATCCAAACCAATACCAAAGATGGTCAAACGCAGAAAGGTATGGAAATGCTATGATTAATGATTTTAATAGCGGAACTGTAGGTTGGACAGATTGGAATATTCTACTAAATGAAAAGGGGCCCAACCATGTTGGTAATTTTTGTTTTGCTCCAATTCATGCTGATTTAGAATCAAATCGTTTAATATACACTCCATCGTATTATTATATTGGACATTTTTCAAAATTTATAAAACCCGGTGCTCGAAGAATTAGTACAACTACTAGTATTAGTAAAATTGAAAGTACTTCGTTCCAAAATCCTGATGGCGGATTTGTTACTATTGTAATGAATCGAACTGATGAGCCAATTAAGTTTAATTTAATAGTTAACGAATTAGAAGTGAAGTATTTAATAGAGCCACATTCAATGCAGACTTTAACCTATTAAATTAATCATATTATTTATTGTAATTATTTTCTTTAAAGACTTAGTTGATTATTCTCATATTTTTAAAATTATTCTCTTAAGTGGTTTGTATGAGAACCTTCAAGGGGAGCCATTTTTGGTCAGGTTATCTCTAAAACTAAAAATTAAGGAAGAGAGTAAGGGCTTGGTATTTGATTTATATCAATCATTAAATACCACATTGAAAGACAAGCCAAAATAAAGACTCCGATAAATATATCTTTCAACTTATCATCAAGATTATATTTTTCATTGACACCACTCTTATATAGTCGAAATAAATATATAGGTGTTAATAGAAATAGGGAGATAGTGACACTCCATGTAATCAAAAAATTTGCATATGGCCAATGCATTATCTTAAACGTTACGCCTAACATCACTGTACCAAAAAGAAACAACAAATAGAATTAAATATTTTCCCTTTATTTAGAAGGTTATATATAATTGCAGGAATGAAAACGATAGAAAACGATAGATTACCAGCTAAAAATAATGCTAATGCTCCTTTTAAGTGAAAAGCTTTAAAGATGCACCCAATAAAAATAATAATTGCTGAAATAATTCCAATTTTGGAGTGTGTTTTGGTCATTGCTGCAGAAATTTAGTATTTGATAGAAAATAAATTACACATGATTTTTTATCAACATTAAGTCTATTTTCATCTCATAAAATTCTTCAAATTTTCCAAAATAGATTAATACGAGAACCAACAAGGGTAGCCTTATAATAAAACTTAAATTTGAGGTTATTTGTACTGTTTTTGTGATTCCACAACCTAAATTATAAATTAATTTAAAAATAATATTATATAAATAAATTACAAAGAAAATAAACGCTTAATAAGTGCTTTTAGAAATATTTTTTTGGGAAATGAAGTTGTTATTTTAAAATCTTCTATAAAGTTAGATGAATCATCTAAAAATCTAAATATTGTCTTTATATCAACCTTATTAAACAACTGTGAAAACAATTCAGAACCAAGATGGTTTTTGTTGCTAACACATCTAAAAATAACATATCATAAAAATAAAATCTTGATTTTTCTCAAACTTTGAAAGATCAGAATTCCTTTTTATGTAAGAGATTAAATCTCGTGTTTTTACTACAATTATTAAAGGTGTAGCCCGTACTTGCTTTAGTCCATCCACCATTTGTTCCAATATTAAGAATATTTGAATCATTATGAGTAGAAAAAGGATAAGATGTCATTGGTATTGAACCTTGCTCTTTTCTAAGTATCTCGTAATTCGTAATACCTTTCCGATAAAGATAAGCCTCAATAGCAGACTCATAGCTTGAATAAGCTAATAATTTTTTGAAAAGAGTGTATACTCAACTAAAGCTTCATTATTATTAAAGGGTAATATATACATGAATCTAGTATTGCCTTCTTGAGGAATATCAAAATCCATGAAAGTTGCAGCAGAGGAGTCAAAAGAACACGAATCACTTTTAATAAACCAACCTACAAAATGTTGTTTAAGAACAGGATATTTATTTTGTTTAGTATAATTTTCAGAATTAGGAATGCTATTAAATACTTTAGAAGCCTTAAACTTTGATCTATGAGTATGAACTTCAACGTATTTATTATTCGAAACTAGCTTAACAATTTCTTGCTTGAGAAACTTAATATTTGACTTTGAACGAATCACAGACCAAACTTCATGGTAGAAATCTTTGCTGTGAATCATTTTATATCGATATGAATCTAAAGGTATTTTTAATTTAGATATTGAATTTGCAAAAATAACAGAATTCCAAGATTTGGAAACTAAGTTATCCCATTCTCCTTTACCATCTTCCCAGAAAGACCATGTTTTATCATCAGCAATCCGTTCGATCGGATCTAAAATTAAAATTGATTTTTGATCAAAAAATGAATCATTTGCTAATCTGTATGCAAGCATTAAACCTGCAGCACCAGCACCAGTTATTATATAATCGTAGTACTTCATTTATTTGAATAAAAAAACAGTGAAAAATACAAATAAGCAGGTAATTATATGACATGATATTTTTGCATTAGTATCAATCTTATAAGATTGATACCATAAATGGGCTAAACTTGAAACAATAAACCAAGCAAAGTAGTTCTGTATTGGAACTATTCCATCTTTAAATACCCAAAAGTCAAATCTTGGAGCTGAGATTTCATTATTACATCCAAGATTGTCATTAAAAGTGCGCCAATCAAAATCCTTGTAACTTTATTTGGAGTTATTAATTTAGCAACATCTGCACTGACTATTGTGAGTAAGCACCAATTAAGACATATAACTAATGGAACTCCAAGTATTTTTAATCCTAAGTTTTCACCATAGGTATAAGAACCATAAATCAAATCGAAATTAACACCTAATACTTCAGTAATAAAGCCTAACATGGTTGGTATAGAGATTGCCTTGAGAACTTCTACGGACTTTTCTTTTGAGCATAATAATATTAAAAGAAAATTAAGAGAAAGATACAAAGGTGTAAGAGCTAAAAACTTGCACTAGCAGAAGACATAATGCCCAGAATTCCTGATATAGTAGACAACCAAACTAATCCTATATAAAGTTTTATTTTGGTATTCATGATTTTGAGCTTTTATGTATTACTGTCTGCTGTAATTTTACCTGACCACAGACAAAGAGGTATTCCTCCACCTGGATGGACACTACCACCACAAAAATAAAGATTACTGACTGAACTGCTAAAATTAGGATGCCTCAAAAAAGCAGAAAATTTGGAATTACTTGCCGCTCCATATAATGAACCTTGATAACTTTGAGTGTTTTTTCAATATCTCTGGGATCTAAAACAGATTCAAAATTAATAAGCTGATTCAAATCAACCTTAAGTACTCTACTTAGTTTTTTATAATATTAATTCTTGTTTGTATGATAATAGCATCCCAATCTTGACCATTATTTGTTGGAGCATTGACCATAGTAAACCAATTTTCGCATCCCTCAGGTGCATCTGTACTCTCTTCTTTTGAACTTATATTTATATAAACAGTAGGATCATCACAAATTAATTGATCTTGGAAAATAAGCTTAAATTCGTTCTTATAATCTGCTGAGAAAAAAATGTTATGCAAATCCAAATCCGGAAAAGTTTTTGTTATTCCCCAATAAAAAATAAGTGCTGAGCTACTTCTTTCTTGTGAAAGGATTCTTTTCGGAGCCTTTTCTTTTGGTAATAATTTTGTGTATGTTGGAACAATATCAGCATTAGAAATAACTATATCTGATGGAATAAAACTTTTTCCAGTCTTAATACCAACAACTTTAGTTCTTTTAGTAATAATTTCATCAACCTTAGTGTTAAAGTGAAACTGAATCCCAATATCTTTAGCTAACTTTTCAAGACTCTTTGTAATTTGATGCATTCCGCCTTCTGGAAAATAAGTTCCAAATGATTGCTCTAGACTAGGAATCATAGACATAATTCCAGGAGTACGATATGGCGAGGAACCGTTATAAGTTGCAAATCTATTATAAAACTGAATTAATCTAGGGTCTTTAAAAATAGTTGAATTATAATCAGATAAGTTTTTGTTGATATCAAGTTTAGTCAAGTTTAATAAAGCCTTTAAAAGTATCTTTTGAGAGATAAGTCGATATCTTGTGAAGAGAATTTTCCAAAAATAATGAAGATGTTAGGTTGTATTTTTTTGACAATTGTAAAGATAATCGAGAATAGTTTTTCTTCTACATCGAAAGTATTGGATGCACTTTTAGCAAATTCACATATATCAGCAGGTGCAGAGAATTTAGTACCATCTTCATAAAAATAATTACATATAACTGACTTTCGTTTATAAGTAAAATAATTTTCAATAGGCTTATTAGCAATTTCGAATATATCTTCAATAAGATTAGGCATGGTAAATAATGAAGGGCCCATGTCGAATCTGTAACCATTTGATTTGAATGCTGTTAGTTTCCACCAGCATAAGAATTTGCCTCAAATATTTCAACATTGTAACCTAAAGACTTAAGTCTAATAGCAGCTGCCATTCCAGCTATTCCAGAGCCAACTATAATGATTTTATAATTTTTCATTTCCTGTAAAGATATGTCGAATTTTAGTATTAAATCAACGAGTTTCAAATTGTTTTAGTGAAATGATAGATATAGAGTGTATTAGGCAAAATATTACTCCAAGACCAATTTTAAATTATTATTTCGGTTAAATTTTAGTTATGATCTTTCTATATGGGAATGAAATGAGAATCTACAAGGAAGTCATTCATATTAAAGTATTTAAAAAAATATCTTTTTTATTTATTATTTTTATTACTAAAATTTAACCCTGTAACTTATTGTTAATTATTTTAAATTGAAACTAAATGAATCAACAAAGTTTGTATATATATTTCTCACAATGGTCCGTATCATTTGAGCAGGAAATCGAAGTCTCTGTTTTAAGATTGTGGGAGATTATTTCAATGCCTGGTCATCTTGAAAAGTTTCATCCCTACTGCAAAAAAAATGAGGCTATCAAATGGCCAGGTTTAAAATCTCAAGATATTCTGACTTATCTAAATGGAAAACATACAAGCGTGAGATTTTAG
Source organism: Cryomorphaceae bacterium (assembly GCA_019649675.1). Lineage (GTDB taxonomy): Bacteria > Bacteroidota > Bacteroidia > Flavobacteriales > UBA7430 > MED-G21. The sequence continues at coordinate 226,429 of BOWN01000001.1, forward strand.
AGTGGAATACTAATGAGTCATTTAGTCTATTAATTGGAGAGATTGATGGACCTAAATCATTTGTGAAATGGGAATTTATAGATAATAAAAAGAATACTAAAGTTAAGATTACTATATATCCACACCTTCTCATCAGTTGGCCTATTTTTTGTCCTATATACCTTATAAATGGTATATTTCACCCAAGTTAAAAAGCTATTTAAAGGCAGTCTTGAGCGGTCTAAAGTTATATGCTGAAAAAGCCCAGGTATCAAAAGAAGATATGCAGACTAGCCACCCATGGTTTTCTTAAATTACATCATTCTTTTAATAGATTCTATTATTTAGATTTTATTTCACATATGTTCTGTTATTTATTAAGTCTTTCCATAAATGGTTTAAAAGAGAATTTACAATACATTTTTATAGTCAGTCTATTTTAAAAAAACTTGATTTTATATTTTTTATATTTAATCCAATTATTCTTGTTATGAAAAAACTACTGCTTAAAATACTTTTTTTTTACATATTCATTTTATCATCCTGTTACCCCTCATACGTAGTTAGTTCAGGTGATGTGTTAGATAAAGGTAAAGCCTCATTAAATATTGGTGTTTTTGCACCGTTTATTAATCCTGGGGTTAATGTACGTTATGGTATTGGAAATAAAAATGAACTTCACTTACAATCTTCATTATTATCTCATGAATTAGGATTTAGACACTCAATTGATAATAATTATTTTTCCACAAAATCTAGTTTAGGTTTAACGATAGGTAGAGGTTTCTTTTCATATGGCACCGGCGAATTTGTCGATGAACCATCTTTATGGGACCCATCTGATACAACTTCTCAAGAAATAACAAATGATGCTTATTTAACATTACTTCGAGCACCATTTATTTTTAGTTGGAGTGAAAAAGAAAATAAAGTGATTATGTTTGGTCATATTGCTCCAACACTTGCGACAAAAAATAATGAATTCGGACTTGGTATGTCGTTAAGTGTAGGAGCTAATGTCAAAATCAAAAATAATTTTGGTTTCTGTATTTCTCCATTTATACATTATCCACTAGGGGGCTTTAATGAGGGAGATTTTTTAGGATATAAAGTTGATAACCCTTTTTTTTTATATAATTTCGGAATAATGTTCGGACTCCAGTTAGGACAGTTTTGAAATTAGTTCAAAGTAAAATCTAAAAGGTGTGTCTTAAAGATTCGTTTAGTTTTAAAACACAAACTAAGTTTCCTTATTCAAATTTATCATAGATGATAAATTTTCATATTCAACATGTTAGCTGCTTATGGTAACTTCCATCCTTCAATATTGTAGGTGGAATAACTAGAGGAATAACTTGGTGGTGGAGGTGAAACAATATTAAAAAAAGTTGAATCAGTAATTATCCATCCAGTATTACCGCCATAATACTCAGAGTAAACATAACCACTGTCATTTAGATTATAAATAATGGGTGCACAGTTTCCACAGTACTTAAAAATAAGCTCATCTATATTTTCTCCTGATTGAATACTTCCAGTGCTATCGTTATAATCTGTGAAATATGTCACGTTTGTTATTCATTCTGAATTAAGTAAAGAATCATATACATAGTAACCTGAATATGAAATGCCATAACCCTTAAAATTCCAATTACCATTGTAAATGCTGGAAATGTAGTTGGCTTTTTCTTCTTCACATCCCAAGAAAAATATAAATGGAATAAATAGAAATAATAATTTTTTCATACTCCAAATATAATGTTCTTGAATTTAGAAAAGTGAAAGCCAATTATCTCGAGTGAATTTGCTGTCTTTTAAAAATACTTAAATCACTTAACTTTGAGAAATAGACTAAAAAAGGAGGTTTAAAGGTCAGATTATTTTAAAAAGAACTTGACCTTTTTTATATTTGATTATTAATTTTTTAAAAATTCAAAATGAAAAAGCTGCTTAGTATCATAATTCTATTTCCGTTGATTGGATTATCACAAGAATTAATTACCAATAATATTTTTTATGATGGTCACAATAGAGAATACACTATTTATATTCCTCAAACTTATTCATCCTTAAATCCTGAACCAATTTTATTTGCCTTTCATGGAGGAAGTGGATATTCAGATGATTTTATGAACTATGAAGCAGATTTGAGACCAATTGCAGACACCGCAGGATTTATATTAGTTTATCCTCAGGCACTTGAAGATCCAAATGACGAGAATTCTACAAATTGGCTTCATAAAGACCCTACGGATCATAAAGATATATTTTTTATTGAAACTCTTATTGATACAATTGCATCTAACTATAATGTAGATCTTAGTAGAGTATATGCATGTGGTTATTCTTTGGGGGGAATGTTTGCTTATGAGTTAGCGTGTCAATTAAATAATAAAATCACCTCAATTGTAGCAGTTGCTGGAGCAGCATTTTATGGAGCATTCGCATATTGTGAGTTAACTCACCCAACACCTGTTTTGAGTATATCAGGCACAAATGACGGGGAACATCCTTACAATGACACAAATGGTTGGTATTTCCCAGTCGCAGAAATAAATAATTATTGGGCAACTTCTAACAATACTGATCTTTCACCTCTAGTTGAAGAACTTCCCAATATAGATACAAGTGATGGAAGTTCGGTTGAAAGATATTCATGGATAAACGGTGATGGGTGTGTTTCAGTTGAAGAATTAAAAATAATTAATGGCGGACATGACTGGCCTTCTCCCCTTTCACCATGGTCTAATCAAGATATTAATGCAAATAGTGAAATCTGGAATTTTGTTTCAAAATACAACATGGATGGTCTAATTGGTTGTGATGATTTATCTGTAAAAGTTAAAGATATTTCCGATGAAAGAGAGCTGGTGAAAATCATAAATGTTGTTGGTCAAGAAGTTAATTCAACTACGAATAAAGGTGAAATTTTATTCTACATCTACAGAGACGGAACTGTTCAAAAGAAAATAAATTTTTAGAATAAAAGCATTTAATCTGATTTGCATATCAAACTCTATACTTTTTAAATAATTACAAAAGTATTTCGAATAAGCAACTTAAAGTGGAGACTTAAGGGTTTATTCAATTTTATACTCATTTAGTTTAACATTATTATAATTCAATTAACTCTTTACCTAATTAACTTTATCGCATTGCAAAAGAATTAGCAATTAGATAAATTAACTCTTCTATAGATTTCTATTATTCTCTAAACCTTTTTAAATATCTCGATAAGCGACTGAATGAGGACTAATAAGTAGAGCCGTTTAGGTTTAGTTGTTTAAAAAAACTTGACTTTTATTAATTCTTGTATATTTAAGTTAATAAAATTAATACGATGAATAAACTAGTTTGCTTCTTTCTATTTATTTCAACATTTACTATTGCCCAGAACAATATCAAAATTGATGGTTTTTTTGATGATTGGACATCAATTGAAAATACTTATTTTGATTCTGAGTTTGACTCAGAATCTACTGAGCTCATTAACTTCAGTGTTTCAAATAATCATGAATATTTATTTGTTAAAATAAAATTAGGGAACGAAATTGACCTCACAGAACCTTATCTAAACCCAGCAAAATTATTTATTTATATTGATGCAGATTACGACAATACTACAGGCTATAATACTAATTATATAGGCTCTGAATATGGCATTAACTTCTTTGATAAATTCATATTTGATGATAGCAACGAAAATTTTGTTGACACGCTTTCTTTTTATGATCTAAATATAATTCCGTTGCCTACAATTACTTCTGATGAGTTTGAGATTGCAATAAATCGATCGCTATTTTCTGATACGATTGCTATTTCTATAAAAGAGTCAATTGGTAGCGATGAAATGCCAGATGGTGGGGAAATTTTTACATACGCTTTTGATAATTCAATTTCTCCAAATATTCAGACTATTAATTTTTCAAAAAATGAGCCTAATCACTTACGACTTATGACTTATAATGTACTTTCAGATGGTCTAAAAAATAATACTCGAATTGATGAACATAGAAGAATTTTTACAAGTAGTAATGCAGATATAATTACATTTCAAGAGTGTGGAAACACTGATTATAATGATGTACTTGAGTTTTTAGAAAGTAGCTCTGAATATTATCCATACATATATCCTGATTTAAATTCAGGAAATTTAACAGTATCTAAATTTCCTTCAATTCAATCTTGGCAAGTTGCAAATAAGATTGATGCAGAATTAATTGATTTACCTGATAGTATTTATTCTACAGACATTTTAGTTCTAAATGGCCATCCACCTTGTTGTGGAAATAATCAAGGTAGGCAGGAGCATTTTGACGCTTTAATTCAATTTATAAACGATGCTAAAACAGAAGGTGGGGTTATAGATTTACCAATTAATACTCCAATTTCTTTTTCCGGAGATATGAACTTGGTTGGATATTCAGAACAATATTATACCATTTTAAATGGAACAATAATAGATACTGTAACCTTTGGCAATGGAGGGCTACCTGATTGGGACGGTAGTCCTTTTAAAGACCAAGTATCTTACTTCAACGAAAAAAACATAGCTTACACCTGGGATAAGAGTAATCCCTCAGCCGGTGATTTTCCTCCAGGGAGATTGGACTTCATCTTCTATAGCAATAGTGTAATAACCTGTGATAAATCTTTTGTTATTTCTACAGAACATATGAGTCCTGATTTACTAGTAAGCAATAATTTATTATGGAATGATACTAAAAATGCTTCAGATCATTTTCCCGTGATTGCAGACTTTATTATTGAATTTTCTGATGAGTATATTCAAAATCATGGTGGCAATCATCAAATAGAGTGTTTCAATTATAATTTAAATTTAAATCAAGGATGGAGTTTAATTGGCTTTGGATGTGAAAATAATGCTCAAGCAGATATAGTGTTTCTCCCAATCCTAGACCATCTTGTTATTGCTAAAGATGTAAATGGAAATGCATATCTACCTTCCTGGAATTATAACGGTTTGGGAAACTTAGAACGTGGATTTGCATACCAGGTTAAACTAGCTGAAGAGTTAGAAAACTATAATATATGTAATCACTGAAATCATACTCCCTAAACTTTTTAAGATGATTCAAAATCGTTATGAACGCGAATCAACAATGAGAATAAAAAGGGGCAAATTATTTTTAAAAATAACTTGCCCCTTTTTATTCTTTAGAAGTTCCTTAATTTAAAGCTTCTGCTTTTTCTTTTGATACATTGAAAAACTCCTCTGCACCAGTTTTTAAATTCCTACTTAATTCATATGCAGTCAAAAACATTTCTTTTGCTTTTAAAGTATCTCCAGAGGCTAAAAGAATATCTCCCATAGAGTCATAAACATTTGGTTCATCAGGATGAATAGTCATATTAATATTAATATGATTTTTGGCAGCTTCAAAATTTCCTTTCTCTAACATTAAATATCCCATCATGTTATTTAAAACAATATTTTCTGGAAGTCTTCTTAATCCAATATTGATATTTTCAATTCTTTCATCTAAATCCTCCAAAAAGTATGCATACCAGCCTCTTAATAGTGGATCATTAGCTGCGTATATTAATGCAGTTTCATATTTTTCTAGAACTTCTTCTCTCGATGAAGATGGTGATAAGGTCTTTATATAATATTTTTCTGCAAGAGAGGCATTTTTCAATTTTGGTTCAATTTCTTTAATAAGCTCATTTAATTCACTACTCTTTCCTTTCATATATAAATAGTGCATTTTACCAACGTGGGCTACTGCTAAATTTGGATCTATTTTAACTAAACTATCCGAATAAGCAAGAGCATCATTGTTTCTTAAGTTTGCCATAGCGAATCTCATTTCATTGTATAAATCAAGTGCACCTTCAACTTTTGTTGATGGCCATACAAATGAGTTTGCAGACCTATTAATATCCCAATTCATCCAAGAATGTCGTTTGAATACTAATTTTCCATTTTCTTTTGCAATTACAGAATGAAATCCAGCTCTCGAAGTTTTAACTCCTGAAACAAACCAGCTAGCATTACCGTATACACTCGCTATATTTCCGATTATTTCAATATCTGTTATTTCGGTTTTAATAGAGTCCTCATAAAACCATTCAGATTTTATTTTAGATACATCATTAACCCAATCAGGCCTTCCAATCCATCCATTTGATAAATTAAATAATATAATGGAATCTGAAATATTTTCATCCATTGCCTTGACAGCGCCAACTGAATCAGTTTGAACTTCAAAATGTTCAATTACAAATTTTTCAATATTATTTTTATCTAATCTGTTTGAACACCCAACTAAAAAAATTCCGATAGCGATTAATATTATTTTTTTCATTTTTTTCATTTTTTTCATTTTAAATTATGACCAAACCTAACTAAATTAATTTTAAATTGTTATTCATTATAAAATAAATATGACTATGTGTCCAAAAGCGCTTTAAACTGTAACCAAATATATTGTATGTATACTACTCTAATAGTTTAGTATATCTTCATATAACATTTTTACTTGATATCCTTCACCTGGTTGCATCTCTCCTATACCATTAAACTCCCACTCAGGTAGAAAAGCAGACCCTAAATAATCTTTAACGATTAATATGTTTCCTGAATTTATAATTTCTGAGAATACTTCTAATGTGTTTAATGGCTCTTCTCTTAAGTAACCAATCATGTTCCATCCTTGAGAAAGTATAATAGGATGATCCTCTGGAAAAGCGTAAGCTCCAAAAATCTCTAGAGACAATTCATCATTTGTTTTTATCTGATAACCCTGACCAACTTGAAAGTCTCCTATGCCATTAAACTCCCAATCTATTAGATATGCAGCACCAACATAGTCTTTTACGATGATCACATTTTCAGTTATCGGCGAAATTACTGTAGCCACATTCATATCATTTGTAATCATATAGCTAGAAAACAAAGACCAGCCAAATGGAAAATTGAGAATCTGTGACAATGGGCTACTTTGAATTGAATTATCATTAGTATTATTTGGGCTACCACCTAAATTAATACAATCCCAATTTTCTGGTAACTCGTTGTTTAACTCTGGTGAAATTAATTCTAAAGTATATCCCGTTTCATCTGCGCAGCTAGGCCATGGTGCTGTAGATTGGTAGAATACAGAATCTTGTAATGTCCCATTTTGATCATAAAGTCTAATAGCATCAGACCCCCCAAAACCAAATCCTAATTCACCTAAGTATGGAATGTTAGGTGAAATAGACACAAAATCATTTATACTTTTGACAATCACAAGATAATCTTCTCCTTCAATTTGCGTTCCTTCAGGAATGCTAAAAATATGAGTGTCATCTTCATCTTTTATTATCCAATTAGAAATATTAATTGAAGATGTATTTGGATTATAAAGTTCAATCCAATCATCAGTATCAAGTGTGTCAATAGATCTGTAGTTTATTTCATTAATTACAATAGGAATGTTTGTTTCTGTGGAGACAAAATTTGGAATGACTTCAAATTCTCCAGAAAGTAGTACTTCAATAGTTTCACTATTTCCAGCTATGTCTCCACTCCAATGAGAAAATTCGAAACCAAACTCCGCAATTGCTGTAAGTTTAACTGGTACAGTTTCGAAATAATCTCCAGTCCAGAACTCTTCTTTAATCTTTAAATTTTCGTTGACTTCTACGAATCCTTTATTGGTATCATCGTTTGAAATGATCAGAGGATGATAATTAGGAAGATTAAATTCTTCTTTAATATGCTCTTTAGCAATCGGGTGTCTATAAGCTGCAAAACTTTTCATATTATCAACATAATATTCAATATGTGAGTTGATGTCTGTTATTTCATAACCAACTGAAGGATCATCTTTCCAACGAGAATAATGTGCTTCTACTTCTGGCTCAATAGTTGAATAAATTTGATCAATATGGTTGATTACATTATTAGGTAAAAATCTAGTATTTAATTCATCTGCATAACGATTGATGAATTGATTTCTAAAACTAATATTTGTGATTAGTTTTCTAAATAATAAAGTCGACCAAGGTGGGTTTGGCCATCCAGGTCCATCCGGGTTTAGAGCAAAACTAAGCGTATTTTCATAAAAGTTAGAGATGTTCCAGTATGGACCAAAGCCAAAATCAGTATCATACATGATCCATCGCCATTTTGTCTCAGGATGTTTCCAGAATTTAATATTGTTTCCCGGCCAGTCAGTATTATTTATGAATATGTTAGTTGCTTGATAAAGTATGTAATTTGTTAAATCAATTTGGTCTTTAATGTATTCAAAATTAGAATCATCAGATAAATCGGTATTTTCAATATAATCGATTAGCTGATGATATTCATCATTGCTTCCTTGAATAATTTCTGCATTATTAGTTAGAAGCGAAATACTTCCGGCATCAATATTGTGTTTAGATGCTAACATGTGCTCATTAATCTTTTCACGCATATTATACATACCCCAATATGAACCATTAATATAGGCTGCAACGGGATTGTAATCTTGGAAATCCAATTCAGAATCTCTCATTAAGCTAGTGAGCATTATATCCTTCATACTTGATCTTAACCAATCTTGACCAGAATTTCTAATCGTAAGTGCCTCAAAGTCATTATAATTTACGTTATCAAAAAAGGAGTGTTCAAATTTTGAATCTCCATATTGCCCTCTTGCAAAAAATGAAAGCGAACGTTGACCATTTTGACCTCTACTCCAACCACCAAAAATCTTAACTCCTGCATTAAATTCAACAAAATCATCATTATCATTTTCATAAAATGAAAAGTGAATTGGACGTTCCCAATCTTCCCAAAAATTTGCTCCGAAGTAAGGTATTGAAGCATCATAAGTCCCTTCTGGACCAAATACGTAAATACCAGAATTATTGTCAAAAAAATCGATAGGATCAACACTCATTAACAATACATCTAAATCATGATTAGAATTAAAAATATAGGACTCTGTCGAAACTGGTGAAGGAAGATAATTATCCGAGAATATTTGAGCTCTAACACTCATATTATCAGATATTTCAAATGGATATATATAAATCTGAGAAAATGAATCTGGAGCACTTCCATCTGTTGTGAAACGAATAATTTGAGATGAATCATTACCTGAAAGAGAAAGATAGAATGGAGAATCTTTTAACCCGCCACTTTCTGAAAAAACAACTTCATTTTGAATACTTCCTATAAACTCTTCCGAGTAATTTTCTAGACCGGGTGTGGGTTGTATATAATTAACAATATTTCCAGTTGAGTTTGACACTCCAATTGACACATCAGGTGCTAATCCTTCAATTAATAATTGGTCAATAATGTTACCTGAATTATCAGAAAGAGTTATGGTTTCGGAATCAGATGAAATTTTAAAATTTGTATGAAAATTATTATTATCATTTAAATTTAGAACTTCAGGAGGTTCGATTCCGATATTATTTGTTGATGAAAAAATTGCAGACAAAAATGGAATAATTGTAAAGTCTGATGACCATGAACTCACATTGTGAGCTTGAATAGCTAGTACATTGTCTCCTTCAACTAGAATTGAGCTAAAATCAGATATAGTAAAGCGATCAGGCACACCTCCATAGTACATTTGAGCTTCGTGATCTTGGATTGTAAAGGCATTAAAGGGCGGTGGTACACCATTGATATTAGCACGTGCTATTTCTATTCCATTGATGTAAGCCACAAAAGCATCATCGTAGTCAATATCGAGAATTAAAGAAATTATTTCACCAACATTACTGATGTTAAAATTTTTCCGCAGATACAAAGACAAGGTTCCATTGGGTATGAGGGTAGCATCATCTCCATCTGCATAACCAAAACCAGAAGGACCATCATCCCAAGATGAATCATTAAAATTAATATCAGTCCAGTTTGAGTTTGGTTCTGAGCTAGGAATAAAATATTTAAAAGTATCACCTTGACTCACTAAAGTTCTTGATGAAGTAATTTGACTTCGGTCTTTGTCTGAAGCCCATAACATTAAATAATCATTAGCTGAAATTGTTACATTTGGAAAATGCCATTTAGATAAATCGTTTATTTCATCAGAAATAGTCCAATTTTCAAGATTCACATCTTGGGAGCCATAATTATAAAGTTCTATCCAATCTGGCGTATCCCCATCTTCGTCAATATAGATTGAATTGGATGAAACTACTTCATTAATTATAACACTTTGAGCATTTATAATTGTTAAGCTAAACAAGGATAGGTACAGAGTTAAATATTTCATAATTGATAGCTAAGTTATGCTATAAGATTCATGCGTGTTGTTTCAAATATAATTATGATTGAAGGTCAATTATTCTTGAGCAACAAAAATGATTGGTATAAATAAAGGTATGCAAAAAAGTTTTTTCATTATTCGCAAATGTTATAATTACTTATTTCTTCTGAAACTTTTATTAAGTAACCATAACCTCTTTCTAGATCTCCAATACCATTAAAATTCCAATCTGGTAAATATGCATTACCTTGTCCGTCTTTAGCAATAATAATTTTGTCTTGGATTGCGGCAAAAACATTTATTGCGTTTGTGTTTTCTGAACAATAAAACCCAATCATATTCCAACCCTGAGATAATAAAATTGAAATACTAGAACATGGATTATTTGAAATATAATTACACTCACCATTTGTAAAATCATTGATACTATTACATGCTGCATCTCCAGAATTTGAATATGTAACACCATCACATCCACAAACAGGATCCCAAACAGCAAGTGACATACATCCTAATATAAGATTTGCATCACATTGATCTAAATTATTTTCAAAATAACATGAACCATCGTCTTGATTTGCATTAGAATTATAATTTGATGCACTTTCATCTGTACAACCTAAAAAAACTGACACCATTTCTCCATCACAATAACTATTATCAATAGTTATTTGTCCGCCTAAACAATCATTAGAACCACCAGAAACCCATCCGCCCCATGAATATTGCCAAATACAACCATCAATATTTTCGCATGATACTTGTTCATTAAAAGAAGAACAATTATATGTGGTGATTTGCTCAATCCATTCTCCTTCGCAATAAGTATTGGATTGCGAATACATATAACATGGAAATAATAATACAACCATATATAATTTATAAAAAGACTTTTTCATAATATAAAGGTTTATCAATCAAATATATGAAATATATAGGTGGAGTTATTTTTTATAAATTACCAGACCTTCTCTTGAAAATCGTTTAAAAGGATAGGAAAAATTTTAGGTAATAAAAAAGCCTCTCAAGATGAGTGGCTTGAAAACTTTAAGTAATTTTTTACTCTAATCACCAAATGAAAAAGTAACAGGATTTAGCATATTAATTTGATAACCATGACCTGGTAATAGATCTCCCAAATTATTGTAGTTGTATTCTGGCCAATAAATCAGACCATCATTATCTTTAACAATCCAGATGTCATCTTCAATTAGTTCAAATTTCTCCTGAGATGAGGATGAAAAAATTAAATTATACCCAATCATATTCCAACCTTCTTGTAATTCAAGAACTATGCAACTCAGAGGATCCTATAACCATATTGTTCTGATTTAAAGCAACTATATATGCGTCTGTATCTGAAATAGGTAATGATTGAACAAATGAGGGTTGTAAAAGAACTGTCATATTAATTCCAGTATTTCCAACATAAGGTTCTGGCAGGTCACATACTTGAGCTGAGAGACAAAAACTTAAAAAAAGTGTCGTTAAAAAAAGAATTTGCTTTTTCATATCACAGGGGGGGGAGTTAAATGTATACTTAAATATATCAAAATTATATTATTTACTTAATAATAAAGCCATTAAGGTCAAATTATTGTTACAATAAATTGACCTTAATGGCTACATTTTTTTGGTTGACGTAGACCGCTTCTGGAAATTTAGATAAGAGACTTAAGGAATAAATCTCTTATCTATCTTCCCATTATCGTATATGTAAAAAAGAATTATACCTCTATTGTGTACTTTTTGTTCTCGACCAAAAATATCAACCATTTTGATTAATTTGTAATCTTCATCACTTATTTCATTAATACCAATACCATCATCATAGTCACAAGCATCACCTTCTCCATCTTGATCAATATCAATTTGATCAAAATTACTGATATCTATACAGTTATCTAATTCATCACAAACACCGTCACTGTCTATATCTGAGATACAATTACCATCACAGTCATAATAATCTTCAGCATACTCACATGTTCCATCATCTGTTGCTAAAGAATCATAGTTACAAGCGATATCATCAGTACATCCTACAACCTCTAATTCATCACATACACCGTCACTGTCTATATCTGAGATACAATTACCATCACAGTCATAATAATCTTCAGCATACTCACATATTCCATCATCTGTTGCTAAAGAATCATAGTTACAAGCGATATCATCAGTACATCCTACAACCTCTAATTCATCACATACACCGTCACTGTCTATATCTGAGATACAATTACCATCACAGTCATAGTAATCTTCAGCATACTCACATATACCATCATCTGTTGCTAAAGAATCATAGTTACAAGCGATATCATCAGTACATCCTACAACCTCTAATTCATCACATACACCGTCACTGTCTATATCTGAGATACAATTACCATCACAGTCATAATAATCTTCAGCATACTCACATGTTCCATCATCTGTTGCTAAAGAATCATAGTTACAAGCGATATCATCAGTACATCCTACAACCTCTAATTCATCACATACACCATCTCCATCAGTATCATTTAGGCAATCTCCATTACAGTCATAATTTGTTTCTGCATAAGTACATGAGCTATCATCATCTGTTGCTAAAGAATCATAGTTACAAGCGGTATCATTAGTACATCCTACAATCTCTAATTCATCACATACACCGTCACTATCTATATCTGAGATACAGTTACCATCACAGTCATAGTAATCTTCAGCGTATTCACATGTACCGTCATCTGTATTTACATCTGAGGAGTAATTACATGCTATCGAATCCATACAACCATTAATGACTAGAACATCACAAGAACCATCATTTACATTAAAGAGTTCGTTGTACTCTATATAAGCAGGATTTGTACATCCATACCATATACAAGTTCCATTATTAACGTTTGCTAAAGAATCATAATTATCAGCACCTGATTCAGTACAACCATCAATTATTGGAATACAAGAATCATTGTCAGTATTTGCTTCAGAATTATAATTTAATGCAGTTGGATTAGTACAACCATAAATAAATGGCTCACAGGTGCCATCATCAGTATTTGCTAATTGATCATAATTATAAGAACCTTCATCTGTACAACCTAAAATATATGGAATACAAGAACCATCATCTATATTAGCAAGCGAATCATAATTTAATGCCCATGAGTAGGTACAGCCTTGAATAATTGGTACACAAGAGCCATCATCAGTATTTGCTAAATAGTTAAAGTTTAAAGACAAACTATCAATACAACCTTGAATTACCGGCTCACACGAATCATCATCTGTGTTGGCGAGTTCTGAATAATTAAAGGCTGTTGAATCTGTACAACCTTCAACTACTGCCTCACACGAATCATCATCTATATTTGCTAGTGAATTATAATTGTATGAATTAACATCTGTACAACCAAAAACAGACGGAATACATGATCCATCATCAGTATTTACAAGTTCTTCATAATTTAATGCTGAAGGATCTGTACAACCTTCAACAATAGATTCACAAGCCCCATCATCACTATTTGCTAATGGATTAAAATTAAATGCTGTTGAATCTGTACAACCAAAAATGGTATAAATACAGCTTCCATTATCTGAAGTTGCTTCAGAATTATAATTATCTGCATTTTCATCTGTACAACCTTCTATTAAATAGATACAAGAACCATTATCAATTGTAGCTTCTGAATTATAATTTACTGCTTGATCATCTGTACATCCATATGTAGCATTTAGTTGTGAACATGAACCATCATCTACATTTGCATCAATAGAATATTCAGCATAATCAAAGTTTGTACAACCATAAACTATAAGGTTTGAACATGAACCATCATCAAGATTTGGAATACTCTCTAAAGCAGTGATACTATTGGACATTGGATCATAATCCCAATACTCTAAGTATGCTTCATCAGAACAACCCTCTACAATCAATGTTAAACATGAACCATCATCTGTATTTGCTTCAACATTATATTCAAGATAATTTACATCTGTACAACCTAATTCTACTAATGTGATGCATTGTGTTTCATCAGAAGAATTCGCATTAATATCATATTCTAAATAATTATCATTCATACAACCTTCGACTATTTGTGTAATACACATTTCGTTATTAGGCGTATTTGCTTGTTCGTCATATTCTAGATAATTTATATCAAGACATCCCTCAATTATCAGAGTTAAACAAGATGAATCATCAGTATTTGCTTCTTGATTATACTCTAAATAGAGAGGATCTGTACAACCTTCAAATACTTCGTTAATACACATTTCACTATCAGATGTGTTTGCTTGTTCATCATATTCTAAATAATTAATATCTAAACAACCTTCAATTACCAATATTAAACAAGATGAATCATCAGTATTTGCAAGTGCATTATATTCTAAATAGAGTGGATCTGTACAACCTTCAAGTACTTCTGTAACACACATTGAAGCATCAGATGTATTTGCAAGTGGATTGTATTCTAAATAATTTAAATCAGTACAACCTAAAACAACTTCTGTCTCACACGAACCATCGTCAGTGTTAGCAATAGGATTGTACTCAATATATGTTAGATCTGTACAACCATAAACAATAATAGTTTGACAAGCGGATTCATTTAATGTATTAGCTTGGGGATTATATTCAAGATAATTTGCATCTGTACACCCGAAATCAATTCAGTTATACACATTGAAGAGTTAAATATGTTAGCATTTTCGTCAAACTCTAAATAATTAGAATCCATACAACCAGAAATTGCAATAGTTAAACATGAACCATCATCTGTATTTGCTTCAAAATCGTATTCTAAATATTCCGGATTAGTACATCCTTCAACTATATTAGTAAACATTGAGTTTGATCATTTGTATTTGCAGTAACCGAGTATTCAAGATAACTTGAGTCTGTACATCCGTATACAATTAATGTAATACAAGAATCCTGATCTTCTTGATTTGCTAACGGATTGAAATCAACATATGAATTATCCATACAGCCAGCCAAGATTTCGTTTACACATTGAGAAGAATCAGATACGTTTGCAGTTTCATCATACTCTAAATAATTTGAATCTGTACAACCTGTAATCGCAAGAGTTAAGCACAACGTTTCATCGGACGTATTCGCACTTACATCATATTCCAGATAATCTGAATCAGTACAACCTAATTCTATTTCATTTACACATGAGCTAGGATCAGTATCTGTATTAGCTTCTTGACTATACTCTATATAGTTTTGGTCCATACAGCCATATGATATTGCTTCACAAGACCCATCATCTATATTTGCATCTGCATTATAATTAATAGCATTTAAATCAGTACAGCCTTCAACAATTAGAGTAACACAAGACTCATCGTCTATATTAGCATCAGCGTTATACTCAAGATATAGAGTATCAGTACACCCTGTAACTACTTCAACACAAGAGCCATCATCTACAAAGCTTCTGAATCGAAGTTAAATGCAAGAGGGTCGGTACATCCTTCACTAAATTCACAAACAGCAGGGTTTGAAGTTACAATTGCTGCTACAGCTGGATTATATAATGAATTATTTGGATCAGCCACAGGGAAATAGTTATTCGCCAAAGTATCTATACAAACTTCATTTGAAGATCTTGATCCAAAATCATATGAACATGGATCAGAATTATCCTCAGCACTAACCTGATTGACAGTTGCTAGTGGATTATAGTTATCAATAAATGGGAAATCAAACATACACCCATAAATAACTTCAATACACTCACCTTCTATGTTTGCATTTTCATTGTAGTTAGCTGCAGACTCATCCATACACCCTTGAATAGTTGCTATACAAGAACTTGGATCAGTATCAGTATTTGCCTCAGGATTATAATTGAATGCCAATGGATTAGAACAACCAATAATCTCTGACTCACAGTCACCAGAATCAGTATTTGCTAATGGATTATAATTTACTGCCATTTCATCTGTACAGCCATAAATATATGCTATACATGAGTTGTCATTAGAGTTAGCTTCAGAATTGTAATTAAATGCTAATGGATTGGTACATCCTGGAATCTCAGGAGTACAAGAACCATCATCTGTATTTGCATTTATATTATAATTTAGTGCAATTTCATCTGTACAACCATATATAATAGCAATACAATTACCATTATTTACATTGGCTGTAGCATTATAATTAAACGCAAATGGATTAGTACATCCATATACAACATCAATACATGAACCATCATCTGTATTTGCATAAGAGTTATAATTTAATGCAGAAGAATCTGTACAACCAAATACTTTAGCAATACAGCTTCCATCATTTACATTAGCTTCAGGGTCATAATTTAATGCAATAGGGTTAGAACATCCATATACAATTCCAATACAAGAACCATCATCTGTATTAGCTTGAGCAAAATAATTCAAGGCCATTTCATCTGTACATCCATATACATATGAAATACAAGAATTGTCATTTGTGTTAGCTAAAGAGCTGTAGTTTAGTGCATATGGATTTGTACATCCATATACAATATCAATACAAGAGCCATCATCTGTATTTGCTTGAGCAAAATAATTCAAGGCCATTTCATCTGTACATCCATAAATAACAGAAATACAAGAACCATCGCTAACAGTAGCATTAATATCATAGTTTAATGCAAGAGGATTTAAACATCCATATACAATGTCAATACAAGAACCATCATCATTATTAGCAAATGAATTAAAGTTCAATGCAGATTCATCTGTACAACCAAAGACAACAGCAATACAAGAACCATCACTAACAGTAGCATTAATATCATAATTAAATGCAAGTGGATTAGTACAACCATAAATAAGTTCTACACAAGAGCCATTATCAGTGTTTGCAAATGAATTATAGTTTATTGCAGAATTACTTGTACAACCAAAGACAATTGCTTCACAAGATCCATCATTAATATTTGCTTCTGAGTTAAAGTTAAAAGCAACTGGATTTGTACATCCATAAATAGCTTGAACACAGACTCCGTTGTCTGTATTTGCATTAGGATTATAATTATATGCTGAAGGATCTGTACAGCCATAAATAACAGCTTCACAAGATCCATCGTTGGTATTAGCATCTGCATTAAAGTTAAATGCAACAGGATTAGTACAACCATATACAGCTATCACACATACTCCATTGTCAGTGTTAGCATTTGGATTGTAATTTGTTGCTCCTGGGTCAGTACAACCATAAACTATTGGCTCACATGACCCATCATTTACATTTGCTATTTCATTATAATTAAATGCAATTGGATTTGTACATCCATATATTGTTTCAATACACGAACCATTATCTGTATTAGCATTAGGATTATAATTAAATGCTGAAGGGTCTGTACAGCCAAAAACTTGCTGTTGACATGAACCATCATTGACATTAGCATTAGAATTGTAATTAAATGCAGTTGGGTTTGTACAGCCAAATATTTGCTCAATACATGAGCCATTATCTGTATTTGCATTAATATTATAATTGAATGCAATAGGGTCTGTACATCCTTCTATGACTGCAACACATGAACCATCATTTGTATTTGCATTTTCATCATAATTAAAAGCACTAGCCTCATTACACCCCTCAATTACAGGCACACAACCACCATTATCTATATTTGCATTTGGGTTATAGTTAAAAGCTGATATGTCAATACACCCATAAACAATTGCTTCACAGGATCCATCATTTGTGTTAGCATTTTCATCATAGTTAATTGCATTTTCATCGGTACAACCATAAGTGAAAGCTTCACATGATCCATCGTCAGTGTTTGCATTAGCATTAAAATTAAATGAAGTAGGATCAATACAACCCAAAATAATGGTAACACAAGAACCATCGTTCATATTTGCAACTTCATCATAATTAAAAGCACTAGGTTCGGTACATCCCTCTATTACAGGGACACAACTACCATTATCCAAATTAGCATTTGGATCAAAATTAAACGATGAAGCATCTGTACAGCCTGATACTATCAGGTTAAAACAAGTACCATTATCAATATTTGCAGCTTCATCAAACTCAATAAATAAATCATTTGTACAACCATATACAACAGGTGTGGTACATGAGCTATCATCTATATTGGCATTAGGATTATACTCTAAGTAAGTTGGATTAGTACAACCATAGTAAGCAAATGTAATGCAACTTCCATTATCAATATTTGCCTCCTCATTATACTCAACATAAGTAGCATCTGTACATCCATAAACTATTAATTCTTGACAAGAGCCATCATTAACATTTGCTTCAAAATCAAATTCAATAAACAAATCACTTGTACAACCATAAACTGCAATATTTAAACAAGTTCCATTATCAATATTTGCCTCCTCATTATATTCAATATATTCAGGAAGTGTACAACCATAAACTATTAATTCTTGACAAGAGCCATCATCAACATTTGCTTGAAAATCAAATTCAAAATAATTATAATCTGTACAGCCAAATACAGCTATAAATAAACAACTTCCATTATCAATATTTGCCTCCTCATTATACTCAACATAAGCAGCATCTGTACATCCGTAAACTATTAATTCTTGACAAGAGCCATCATCAACATTAGCCTCAAAATCAAACTCAATATAATTATAATCTGTACAACCATATATAGCTATATTTTCACAACTTCCATCATCAATATTTGCAAACATGTTAAACTCGGCATAATTAGAATCCATACAACCATATATCGCTATGTTTTCACAACTTCCATCATCTACATTTGCATTCTCATCATACTCAACAAACCAAACAGTGGTACATCCATAAACAATAACTGTTAAACAAGAACCGTCATCTACGTTGGCTAAGGGATTGAACTCTATATAACCATTATCAGTACAGCCGTCTACTTGGTCTTCACAAGTTCCATCATCCATGGTTGCCTCATTATCGTAATTAAATGCACTCTCATCCATACAGCCAAAATTTGGAGCACAATTAAAATTATAAGTAACGCTTAATGCTGGGAGCACTCCATTAGTTATATATTGGTTTACTCCAGCAAATGAAATCTCTAAATCATATAATGAATCACCATCAACAAGCTGAAAATATAATTCTTCTCCAGCTAAGGCTCCGTCTATTTCTGGAGTTTGAGTATCATCACCAAATATAGCAACGTATTGTTGTCCATCTATCAAATCATCTTGTGCTAAAGAAGAACTTCCAATTACTATCCCTGAATTTGTAGTAGCAACCACATATGGTGAATCGGAAGTCATAGGTAGAGAACTAACGACACCTGATGTTAAAAATACAGTCATATTAACACCTGTATTTCCTGTAAATTCTAATGGGAAAACACATCCAGTATCATCATAAATACATGATCCATCATCTGTTGTTGCATCTGGATTATAGTTAATTGCAGACATATCAATACAACCAATTATCAAATAATCACAAGAACCATTATCAAAATTAGCATCCGGATTATAATTAATTGCAGATGGATCTGTACAGCCAATTATCTCAAAATAACATGATCCATCATCAATATTTGCTGCAGGGTTATAGTTAATTGCAGAAGAATTAGTACAGCCAGATATTGAAAATGGACTACATACTTCAGTAAAACTCCCTGATGAAATAATTTCAATTGCATTCGGGTTGAATATTATATCAGCAGATTCTAAACTAAGAATTGTTCCACTTGACAACTGATAACCAATTTTTATAGTATCACCAGTTTGAAAACCATCTATTTCTGTAGTTGTTAAATCGTCTGCCCAAACAGCAATTGAAAATTGATTACCTGTCCATTCAGATGAACCATAACAAATTGGTGCTTGATCATCTTCATCAGTGTTTGCAAAAACTCCAATCATTTGTCCAATTTGAATATCAGCTGATGCTACAAAATCAGAATTAAATAACAAAGTCATATTAGATCCAGTATTTGTATAAGTGAAATCTAATATTGGACATTCGCCATATTGCTCAAAATCACATGATCCATCATCAATATTTGCTGCAGGGTTATAGTTAATTGCATACATATCCATACAACCGAATATATCATCTATTATATCTTCTTGTGAACAAACAAAACTATAGGATGCTGCTAATGCAGGAAGAGTCCCATTTACAACAAAACTATTCATGCCGGCAAAAGATAAATCTACATCATATAAGGAATTGCCATCAACAAACTGAAAATACAATTCATCTCCTGATACAGCTCCATCTAATTCTGGCGTAGATGTATCGTCTCCCCAAACAGCAAGTGATTGTTGACCACCAACTAAATCATCTAAAGATAGAGAGGCACTTCCAAGAATTAATCCAGAAGAATTTAATGCAACTAAATAAGGATCTTCTGAAGATATTGGAAGATTATCAATAACACTTGAGGTTAAAAATACTGTCATGTTTACTCCTGTATTTCCTGTAAATTCTAATGGGAAAATACACGCAGAATGATCATAATCACATGACCCGTTATCAATTGTTGCATCTGGATTATGGTTTAAAGCCATTGGATCAGTACAACCAAATATCTCATAATCACATGATCCATTATCAACATTAGCATCTGCATTATAGTTAATTGCAGATGGATCAGTACAACCAAATATCTCATAATCACATGACCCATTATCAACATTAGCATCTACATTATAGTTAATTGCAGATGGATCAGTACAACCAAATATCTCATAATCACATGATCCATCATCAATATTTGCTGCAGGGTTATAGTTAATTGCATACATATCCATACAACCGAATATATCATCTATTATATCTTCTTGTGAACAAACAAAACTATAGGATGCTGCTAATGCAGGAAGAGTCCCATTTACAACAAAACTATTCATGCCGGCAAAAGATAAATCTACATCATATAAGGAATTGCCATCAACAAACTGAAAATACATTTCAGCTCCAGATACAGCTCCGTCTAATTCTGGTGTAGAAGTATCATCTCCCCAAACAGCAAGTGATTGTTGACCACCAACTAAATCATCTAAAGATAGAGAGGCACTTCCAAGAATTAATCCAGAAGAATTTAATGCAACTAAATAAGGATCTTCTGAAGATATTGGAAGATTATCAATAACACTTGAGGTTAAAAATACTGTCATGTTTACTCCTGTATTTCCTGTAAATTCTAATGGGAAAATACACGCAGAATGATCATAATCACATGACCCGTTATCAATTGTTGCATCTAAGTTATAATTTAAAGCTAAAGGATCTGTACAACCAAATATCTCATAATCACAAGAACCATTATCAACATTAGCATCTGGATTATATAATTAATTGCAGATGGATCTGTACAGCCAATTATTTCATAATCACAAGAACCATTATCAACATTAGCATCTGCATTATAATTAATTGCAGATGGATCAGTACAACCAAATATCTCAAAATCACATGATCCGTCATCAACATTTGCTGCAGGGTTATAGTTAATTGCATAAATATAAACACAACCATATACTGCAATATTTAAACAAGTTCCATTGTCAATGTTTGCCTCCTCATTAAACTCTACATAAGCAGCATCTGTACATCCATAAACTATTAATTCTTCACATGATCCATCATCAACATTTGCTTGAGAATCAAATTCAAAATAATTGTAATCTGTACAGCCAAATACAGCTATATGTAAACAACTTCCATTATCAATATTTGCCTCCTCATTATACTCAACATATGCAGCATCTGTACATCCATATATCACCACGTTTTCACAACTACCATCATCTAAATTTGCATTCTCGTCAAACTCTGCATAATTAGAATCCATACAACCATATACCGCTATATTTTCACAACTGCCATCATCAATATTTGCAAACATGTTAAACTCGGCATAATTAGAATCCATACAACCATATATCGCTATGTTTTCACAACTACCATCATCTACATTTGCATTCTCATCATACTCAACAAAACCAAACAGTGGTACATCCATAAACAATAACTGTTAGACAAGAACCATCATCTACGTTGGCTAAGGAATTGAACTCTAGAAAACTATTATCAGTACACCCATCTACTTGATCTTCACAAGTTCCATCATCCATAGTTGCCTCATCATCATAATTAAATGCATTCTCATCCATACAGCCGAAATTTACTGCACAATTAAAATTATATGTAGCGCTTAATGCTGGGAGGACTCCATTAGTTATATATTGGTTTGCTCCAGCAAATGAAATATCTAAATCATATAGGGAATCACCATCAACAAGCTGAAAATATAATTCTTCTCCTGCTAAGGCTCCATCTATTTCTAGAGTTTCAGTATCATCTCCAAATATCGCAAGATACTGTTGTCCATCTATTAAATCTTCTTGTGCTAATGAAGAACTTCCAACTACTAATCCTAAATTTGTAGTAGCAACTATGTAAGGTGCATCAGAAGTTATAGGAAGAATACCAACAACACCTGATGTTAAAAATATAGTCATATTAACACCTGTATTTCCAGAAAATTCTGATGGGAAAACACATCCAGTAACATCATAAACACATGATCCATCATCGATTGTTGCATCAGGATTATAGTTTATTGCGGACATATCAGTACAACCAAATATCTCATAATCACATGAACCCATTATCAACATTAGCATCTGCATTATAGTTAATTGCAGATGGATCAGTACAACCAAATATCTCATAATCACATGATCCATCATCAATATTTGCTGCAGGGTTATAGTTAATTGCATACATATCCATACAACCGAATATATCATCTATTATATCTTCTTGTGAACAAACAAAACTATAGGATGCTGCTAATGCAGGAAGAGTCCCATTTACAACAAAACTATTCATGCCGGCAAAAGATAAATCTACATCATATAAGGAATTGCCATCAACAAACTGAAAATACAATTCATCTCCTGATACAGCTCCATCTAATTCTGGTGTAGATGTATCGTCTCCCCAAACAGCAAGTGATTGTTGACCACCAACTAAATCATCTAAAGATAGAGAGGCACTTCCAAGAATTAATCCAGAAGAATTTAATGCAACTAAATAAGGATCTTCTGAAGATATTGGAAGATTATCAATAACACTTGAGGTTAAAAATACTGTCATGTTTACTCCTGTATTTCCTGTAAATTCTAATGGGAAAATACAAGAATCATCTTGAGCATTAGTGGGGATAATAAACGTATTGAAAAATAGAAATAATCCAATAAATTTTTGTGTAAAGTTTTTCATTTTGAAAGGGGGTTATTTTTAAACAGTTCAAATATAAAAAAAATGCTGACTAAACATAAAAATAATTTGACCTGTGAGGCTCCCCTTATGAGCTATATGTCCTAATCACGATTGAATTGATATAAAGACATGATTATTCTTAAAACTTTATTTTAAAATGACTTCAATTAAAATTTCTTGACTGTCACGTTTAATTAAGCAATTTATTCTACTACCGGAATCATATTGACAAATTTTTTCTTGAAGAGCATTAACAGAATCAACTTCAACATTATCAATAGATAAAATGACATCTAAATCTTTAATTCCTGATTGTAATGCAGCACCACCATCAACAACTTTTGTTATCAAAACTCCTCGATTACTGTCTAAGTCATATGATTGTGAAATAAAATTTGTGATATTTTGAACTTGAACACCTAAAAATGCTCTTTTGACATATCCAAATTCCTTTAAATCCTTAACAACACTTTCTACTAAATTACTTGGTATAGAAAATCCATAACCAGTATAACTGCCTGTGTATGATTTTATAGCTGTATTTAATCCTACTAATTCACCATTAAGATTAACTAGAGCTCCGCCAGAATTTCCGGGATTTATTACAGCGTCAGTTTGAATAAAAGATTCTATAGCATTTGGATTATGTAAGATATTTATATTTCGACCCTTAGCGCTAATTATACCTGCTGTAACTGTTGAAGTCAAATTATAAGGGGTTACCAACTGCCAACACACCCACTCTCCAACCCTTGATAAGTCTGAGTTACAAAACTTTATTGGCCTTAAATCTGAAGTATTAATTTTTAACAGTGCAATATCTGTATTTGGATCTGCAGCAATAAATTCAGCTTTGTAGGAATCTTTATTATTTAGGGTTACTTCAATTTCTGTTGCAGATTCAACGACGTGGTAATTAGTTACAATAAAACCATCTTTAGAAATTAATTACGCCTGATCCTGAAGATTTAGTTTCGCTAGGTGTATTAAAATACAAATTCCCAAAAAATGGGTCATAATATTTAAAGTATTGATCTTCTATTTCTTTAGAGTTTAATGTGAACTACAGATTCTAAACTATTTTGAGTCGCCAATACAAAATCTGGAAATTGAGCATAGATAAAGTTAATTTTTAGAAGAAAAACAGTTAATATAAATAATCTCATATTTTTTTATTTTTAAAGTTACAACCTTGTAATTTAAATTTCAATCAATTAACATTTTTTAGCATTTCTTTGATCAAAATTATTTTTTTTAATTTTTTTTTCTACATTTGCCTAGTTATAATTATTTAAAGTTATACAAAAGTAATTATTTAATTAATCTAAACCCTTAAATTATGTTACTAGCAAAAATTGCAGACATCGGGAGTAATCCTGTAGCATTTACCTTCTTTATTGGATGTATGGCTATGTTTGCCTCTTCGGTTTTCTTCTTTGTTGAAAGAGGTTCCGTAGACAAAAATGGAAACTATCATTAACAGTTTCTGCTTTAATTACAGGTATCGCAGCAGTTCATTACCTTTACATGAGAGATTATTTCATGGCTACTGGTGATAATCCAACTGCGTATCGTTATATTGATTGGATCTTGACAGTTCCTTTAATGTGTGTTGAATTTTATCTTTTAACTAGACTTGCAGGTGCAACCAAAACACTACTTTGGAAGCTTATTATTGCATCTACATGGATGTTAGTTGCTGGATATATTGGCGAAGCATTTAGTGATGGTAGTACATCTCACTCAGTAACTTGGGGAGTATTATCTACTGTTGGTTACTTGTATGTATTATATACAGCATGGTTTGGAGAAGTTGCTCAATTAGCAGCTAACAGTAAATCTGAAGTTATTCAGAAAGGTGTAAAGGCTTTAGCTTGGTTTGTTCTTGTTGGCTGGGCTATTTACCCTATAGGTTACATGTGTATGGATGGTGGTTGGTTAAACAACGCATTCGGTTGGACTTCTCAAAATGTTGATTTATTTTATAATATCGCAGATGCAATCAACAAAATTGGTTTTGGTCTAGTTGTATACAACATTGCTGTAACTGAATCAAAGTAATTATATAATAGTTAAGTTAATTCAAAAAGCAGGGTTTCAATACCCTGCTTTTTTTTAAACCATGACAATATTTTTATACATATTTATTGTATTCGCTTTTATAATTTCTAATTTATTTCAATTGTTCAGCTCAATTTCAATTGAGAATCAAATTATTATTTCCACATTCTTTATTATGTTGGTTGGGATACCTCACGGTTCGCTTGACCACTTATTGCTTCCATCTAAAGATTTTAAATCAAAATTAAGATTTTATACATTTTATTTGGGCTTGATTATAGCTAATTTATTAGTTTGGACTTTTAGTCATATTTCAGGATTAATATTATTTTTTATAATTTCTTCTTACCATTTTGGGGAGTCTCAATTATTTAAATTCAACATCAAAAATAAAATAATCACCCACTTTATTTACTTGTGTTGGGGTGCCAGTGTCATATTCTCATTTTTGTTCTATAACATTGATGAATTAGAACTTTTATCTAATTCTTATGAAGATACGAGGAATCTTATTTCAAATATTAATTTAAATTTATTTTCATATCTGTTTTTGTTAAGTAACGTAATTACTTTAATTATGTTCACTTTCTTCATCTACAATAAAAAAGTAAAAGCTAACAAAGTTATTTCAGAAATCTTTTTCTTGTTTGTTATTCATCTTTCTTCTTTCTTATTTCCTCTTTTAATCTGCTTTACTTTATTTTTTATCATTCTACATTCTTTACCATCTCTTGTAAATCAGTATAATCATTTTAAGAAACATAACATTGAATTTACACTTAAAGATTTTATTTACTTAATGGCTCCATATTCATTAGTAAGTATTTTATTTTTAATACTTATTTCTTTTTGTTCCTACGCAAATGTTATCAATTATTCAGTTCCACTAATTTCAATTATATTAATTTCTGTAATTACTCTTCCCCATAGTTTTATTATTTCAAAATTTAATGAGTCTTTAACATAGAAATTTTTGTATAAATAAATATAATCTGTAATTATGCTAGAATTATTTGATAAGAAATTATTTCCATCCAAATATTCAGATATACTAAATCGCATAAAGTCATTTAAACCAATTAAATATGGTGCAAGTCGGAATTATGTAAATGGCTCTGTGTCTTATTTATCTGCTTATATTTCCAGAGGTGTTATTTCAACAAAATTTATTCTTAAAACATTATTAGATAAAAATTATAATCCGGCGGATATTGAAAAATTTATTCAAGAACTTGCATGGAGAGATTACTGGCAACAAATTTGGATTTCAAAGGGAAAACTCATCAATTCTGATTTAAAGAACAGTCAATTTCCTGTTTCTAATAGTTCTACACCAAAAGCAATAATTGATGCTAATACCGGAATATCAGCTATAGATAAGTCAATTATAGGTCTTTATGAAACTGGTTATATGCACAATCATTTAAGAATGTATGTTGCATCTATAGTGTGTAATATTGCTCAAAGTCATTGGATAAATCCTGCGCGTTGGATGTATTATTATTTATTAGATGCTGATTGGGCTAGTAATTCGCTAAGTTGGCAGTGGGTTGCTGGATCAAATTCAAACAAAAAATATTTTGCTAATCAAGAGAATATTAATAAATACTGTTTTACTAATCAAAAAGGCACTTTTTTAGATGTAGATTATCCAGAATTTCAAAAATTCGAAATTCCAGAAGTTCTAAAGCATTTATATTTCTTCAATTTAAAAACTCCTTTACCAAATTCTGATGATATTACTATTGAAAATTCACTTCCAACCTTATTGTATAACTTTTATAATATAGATCCAATATGGAAGAAAAATTTAAAAGCTAATAGAATTCTTCTTTTAGAACCATCTCACTTCGAAACATATCCTGTCTGTAAAAGACTATTGATTTTATTATAGACTAGCAAAGGAAAATATTCCATCGATTCAAGTTTATGTTGGAGAATTTAAAGATCTTATAAATAATTATTTTGTTAAAGAAGTATATTATAAAGAACATCCAACAAATAGACATTATCAGGGAGTAGAGGAATCAAGAGATTGGATGTTTGAGGTAAATGGGTATTATCCATCCTTTTTTCATTCTGGAAAAAATGTAAAAAGCAACTAAACTATTGAAGAATTTAATCAATAAATTGAATGTAATTTTCAGTTTTACAACAAAAATTTGAAAATGAAAGAAATAAATGAGATAGATATGGATAGAATTATTGAGATGGCTTGGGAAGACAGAACTCCTTTTGAAGCTATAGAACTTCAATTCAAAATATCCGAAAAGGACATTATTAAACTAATGCGTACAAAACTTAAAAAATCAAGTTTCAAACTATGGCGTAAAAGAGTTCATAGCAGAATTAGTCATAAACACCTACACAAAAGAAATCCTGATATTACCAGGTTTAAGTGTACACGACAACGAATTATATCTAATAATAAAATTAGTAAAAGATAAGCAAAGTAAAGTAAATTAAATTGATATTGTAATCAAGTTAATTTATGGTATTAATTTTTGAGTGAGTCTATAATAAATGAACCAAATAAATTTAGTTTTACCTAACCAATTGTTTAAGAATTCCCCGCTATTTAACAATAATTTTCCTTGTTATTTAGTTGAAGAATATTTGTTTTTCAAACAATACCCTTTTCACAAGCAAAAAATTGCTTTTCATAGATCAACCATGAAAAAGTATGCTGATTTTTTAATTAAAGAAATGAATATTGATGTTCATTATATAGAGTCAATTGATTCATTATCTGATATTAGATTTCTTCTTCCTAAACTAAAAAAAAATGGAGTTAAACACATTAACTACATAGATCCAGTTGATAGTTGGATTCAAAAAAGATTAAATCATGTTTGTAATGATCAAAAGATTAGCTACAAAAAGTTTGCATCTCCTTTGTTTATAAATACTGAGTCTGACTTAAAAGATTTTTTCAGACGAGATAAAAAAAAATATCATCAAACTACATTTTATAAAGAACAAAGAAAAAAGTATTCAATATTAATAAATGCTGATGGAAAACCTACAGGAGGAAAATGGACATTTGATATCGAAAACAGAAAGAAATATCCTCTAAAAAAAGTTCCACCCCAAGTCAAATTTCCAGATTCAGATGATTATTACGAAGAAGCTAAATTGTATGTAAATAAATACTTTTCAGATCATTATGGCACACTTTCTAAAAATCCATTATACCCTACATGCTTTGAATCAACTAAGGATTGGTTACATCAGTTTTTTGAACATCGTTTTTTTGAATTTGGAGATTATGAAGATGCTATTTTAAAGGATAACTCTATATTGAATCACAGTGTATTGACACCCATGCTAAATGTAGGTCTAATTCAGCCTAAAGAAATAATTGATGAGTGTTTAAATTATGTGAAAATCAACAATATTCCAATCAATTCATCTGAAGGATTTATTCGTCAGATTTTAGGATGGAGAGAATTCATTCGAGGAATTTATATAATTAAAGGAGGTGAAGAGCGAACTAAAAACTATTGGAAATTCGATAAGAAAATTCCGCAATCATTTTATAACGGATCAACCGGAATAGATCCGGTAGATTGTACCATAAAAAAAATTCTTAAAACAGGATATTGTAATCATATAGAAAGGCTCATGATCTTGGGTAATTTCATGCTTTTATGTGAGTTTGATCCCAACGAAGTATATAGATGGTTTATGGAGCTCTTCATTGATTCTTATGATTGGGTAATGGTTCCTAATGTATATGGTATGAGTCAGTTTCTGATGGTGGGTTAATGGCATCAAAACCATACATCAGCTCCAGTAATTATATAATAAAAATGAGTAATTACGGAAAGGGAGATTGGCAGTCCAAATGGGATGGGCTGTTTTGGCGATTTATGAACATACATCGTGACTTTTTTTTATCAAATCCTAGATTGGGAATGTTGATTCGTATTTTTGATAAAATGCCATCAAATAAGAAGCAAAAACACATTGAAGAGGCAGAGGCTTTTCTTGATCAATTAAAATAAACCACCAAATCATTTTCTCTAGTTAACTTATTTTTTTTTAATAAAATTATCATTTGTTAAGAATATAGACAACAAAAAAAGGTCAAGCTACTTTATTATAACTTGACCTATAAGGTTCCCCCGAACCATGAAAAAAAGTTTGTTGACTTATTACTTAACAAAATCTAACCTACTATAGGAAAGTTTTGTTTCCAAAATGCAATTGAACAAATGACTTTTTAAAGTCTTATTCTGATTTTATCAGTAAAAAAGTCATCCCTGGTGATATAATTTTATTGAGTCAATAATCTGGTTAGCTATCACTTTTTTTACACATAACTTTAATATTTATCAAAAATACCCATTTTGTATAATATATACAATTAAAAAGTTATACGAAATATTTACACTATTTTATCTTTATACATCAATTTTTGAGCTACCTAATTTGTGATTAGATTATCTCTTACTTAAAATAGACATATATAACATGACATGTTATCCACAATCAAAATTGTATAGTTAAATGATAATTATTTTAATGAATTTGAGGTTTTGGATAGTTTTTTTTTACTGAAAAATGAACAAGGTTGTAAACACCTGCAAAATATAATTTTTGTATTCTGTCTTAAGAAAATTAATGAAAACTAACTAGATGAATCGAGCAGCTTAATAAAAGAGTCTAAGTCATGGATTAGAGTTATACTAGGTTCTTTTTGTTTAGGGAATTTTATGCTTTTATTTGGAGTGACAACAAAAATTTTTCCTTGAGGGAATATTTTACTAAGTTTTTGAAGGTGTTGTTCTGACATTTGCATTGAATAATTTGCAAGAAGGAAAAGTAGAATATTATCAATTTTATGTTTTTCAGCTACACCAGTTAGAGAGTCAATTGGAAGATTATCACCTAAATATAGGACATTGAATTCTTTTAGAGATAGAATATATTTTGCAAAAAGAAGTCCAATTTCATGGAATTCATTTTCAGGAAGAAATAATAACCATTTTTCCTTGTCAGTGTTACTGACTGCTGTTCTATCAATTAAGGTATATAATTTTTGTTTGATTAATTCAGACAGAAAATGTTCTTGTGAGGGTGACATTTTATTTGTTAGCCATAGAAGTCCAACCCTTTTAAGTAATGGTAGAATTATTACCTTATAAAAGACAATAAAATCAAATTCATTGAGAGCTTTGATAAATAGTCTATTAAATTTGTATTCATCAAAATTTATTGCTGATATTATAAAATTGTTCAGGTAGTAACTAACTTTAACATCTTTGTTATCCGATAATCCAATTCGTTCAACAGCTTGTTGAACGTCATCATCAGTCATTTTGCTAACCTTGGATATTTTGTGTCCATTTTCAAGTAATAACTTTGTATTAATTCCTCTTACTAGTAGGCTATCAGAGTAAACTCTAATATTAGTCTCTGTGCGACTTGGGACTAAATACGAGTACCTATTTTCCCATGTTCTTAGATTTAATTTTGGGATATTAGTTATTTTTGAAAATTGATCAATATTATAGCTTGTCATATAAAGTTGGGGGATTATTAATTAGAGTTAAATATTTGATCCATTTTGATTCTTCTATATTCAAATATAGATTCAAGTTGTTTTTTTATAAATAAAGTGTTTGCAATTCTTCCTATTAAGCCGAATGGAGGTTTATATGTAACGATATCAGTCATTTTAACTTTATTATCGCCCTCTGATTCAAATAAATGTTGATGATGCCAAAGTGAATATGGTCCAATTCGTTGCTCATCAATAAAATATTTGTTTTCTAATACATGTGTTATTTCTGTAACCCAATTAAGTTTTATGTTTAAAATGGGAGCCACATTATATGAAATAATCATTCCCGGATATATCTTATTTTTAATTTTAGAAGTGATATTAAATAACATATAATCTGGGGTGATTTTTTTTAAATTCTTGGGAGAGGATGCAAATTCCCAAATAGATTTTAAATCTGTATTAAGATATTGAACTGAAGAAAATTGATAATGGCTTTTCATACTTATTTTAAGATCTCAATTTATTTGCTAAAGTAATCTAGATTTTCCCCCATCAACTTTTATAATTTGACCGGTCATCCATGATGACTCAGTCAATATATATTGAGCAAGACTTGCAATATCATCAGGTTGGCCGATTCTCGGAATAGGATGAGTAGAAGCAATTCGCTCAACTTTATCTTTGGTATTGAGTAAATGCTCACTTAGTCGTGATTCAATAATTGAAGGAGCAATTATATTAAATAGAATTTTAGGCGCATATTCTCTGGCTAGTGAAGTGAATAATCCTTCTAGCGCAGCTTTCGATGTTGCTGTTGAAGCATGAAAATTAAATCCACTTTGAGCACATACTGATGAAAAGCCTATAACAGATGATAAATTAGACTTCTTAAGGGGTTTCAATAGTAACTGCAGCGATTTAATGAAACCGACAACATTTACTTGAAATTCAAGTTCAAAATCATCTTGCTTAAGGCCTCTAAATGGTTTTAAATTAATTGTGCCAGGACAATAAACAAAACCATCGAGTTTTTCTGGTAACTCAAAATCAAAAGTATTGGAGTTTTGAATATCATAGAAACCAGTTACTAAATTTGGATGACTTATCATAATATTATTTTTACAATATGTTGCAAAAACTCGATGGCCACTATTTAAAAGTTTATTAGTTAAATCGAGCCCTATTCCACTGGAAGCTCCCAAAATCAGTACTTCTTTCATATGAATAACTTTTTTAAGTAATTTCTATACAAAGTTAGTTTAAAATATTTAATAAAACGAATTAATTATTTGATTATCAGTCTTAATTGATAGCAACTTCAATAATTTGCAATTTAAAATCTGGCTCTTTATTTGAAACTATCATAAATGTTAGTTCAGTAATTAATTTTTTGTCAAAATTTTCTAAGGAAAGAGGGGTGCCTCTAAAAACAGGTTTAAATTCAGACAAATTCAATGTAATCTGTTGTTCTGAACCGTTAGTTTTGAAATCTTGAGCATAAGAATAATAATTAGAAAGGTTATCTTTAATACGAATTTGATAAGTGTTCCCATCACCGATAACTTTCAAATTAATTTTTTCAAAACTATTTAATTGAATTCTTTCACGAGTTCTAATTGAAGCAAATCCTCCATTAAATTTTGATGATAATTTTCCAAAAAAAATTAATCTATTATTTTGGATTTTAAAGTCACCAATAGAAACTCCACCCATAACATTATCATTAACAATTTCCCATTGTTTTTGAGAAGCTTCTATTGTAATGGATTCATTTTGACCATTTATTTCATAATTATTCAAAAACACAATGAAAATAAAAAGTAAATTCTTCATAATGAAGCGAATAAAATAAAGGAGATAATCGAAAATATACAATAACCAGCATGTAGTTTAATCGTGTCCCAATTCGCTGTTACAAGAGATCTATTATTATAATTTTTAAATATATGAACTGTGATTTTACTCCCATAAACTAAAACAAATAAAAGAGGTAAAAATAAAATTGGATTTAGAGTAATAGCTGAATAAAAGGTAATCAACGCTATTATAATTAAATTGAATAAATATATGTATCGGCTATTTTTTTTACCAAAAGTTACCACTAAATGATTTTTACCAGTTTTTAAATCTCCCTCATAGTCAGGAAATTCATTTATGAGTAAAATATTTGTTGTAAGTAGTCCAATCGGCAAGCTTAATAAGAGTAAATCATTGAAGTAACTTGATACAAAAAAATTACCATTAAAAATTGCAAAACTAGTACCTAAAACCATAAGTGGTCCAAATACAGTAAATATTGAAATTTCACCTAACCCGTTTCTTGCAACTAATCTAATTGGTGGTGCTGTGTAAAAGTATCCTAAAAATAATGCTGATATTGTAATTATAACTATTGGAATAATATTATCAATATAAGCATTAAATAAAGTAATTGTTCCGAATAAAACTGCAGTAATAATTAGTAAAATAGCTGATGATTTAGTTTTAGCAATGGAAATTAAACCAAGTTCTATTGCCCTACTCCCTCCAGATACCTGTTGAAAATAATTATAGTTTCCTGAGTCAGTACCATCAATATTATCGAAATAATCATTGAACATATTTGTCGATAAGTGAGCAAATAAAACACCGACAATACAAAGGAAAAAATTTATTAAAGAAAATGAATTTGCACTAATTGAGTAAAAATAAGAAGCGACTAAAAAAAAATTGGCAATATCGAGGCTGATGTAAACGGCATTCTAGTAATTGCAAGAAGTTTAATTAGCTTGGTAGTCATTGAAATAGGTACTTCAACACTTTCATCGATTACTTCAGTTACGCCACAATATCCGTTTTGCACTTTATTTTTATCTTTAGAATAGGTTGGCGTAATACTAATTTTAGCATTAATTTTTTTTCCTTCCTTGTTTATAAAAATAGTTTTTCCTGAGTATTCTCCTTTTTTTGATGCAATATCTAGCCATGAGGCTACATTTTGAAGAACTATTTCACCTGGCGAGAATAGTGACACTCTTTGTTTTCCAATTAATTCGTGTTTTTGATATCCAAATATCTTTTCAGCACCGGTATTCATAGTAAGAATGATACCTTCCATATCACAAGTTATAATACTTTTCATTTTTGTATAGTTTTTATTACGAATAATTATACAAATATAAGCATTATAGATGTCTAGCACAAATATTATCGTAAAACCTATTTTGAGTGGTGAAATTAAAATTTTGAGATTTTAGAAAACAAAAAATCTATGATGAAAAAATATTGATCAAATATTCAAGAAATAAAGTAATTTTAAAGAAACATCAGAAATATAAATAGAATTGCTGTAATTATTTGTCACATGATGAAATCTTATCAATTAATTTAGCTAATTGGTAGTCTTTTTTAGTGATATTGTTTTGTAAGTCGTGGGTACATAAAGATAACTTGACCTTGATTATAACAATTATAAATTTCTGGATGGTGATTCACTTCATTACAAATTTTTTGAATTTCATTTAGAAATGAAATCGCCTCATTAAAATCACTAAACTCAAAAGACTTAACTAATTTTCCATTGTCCTCTATCCACATTTTAAAATAATTTTCTGTAAAGTTCTGAAATAATTTTAACAATAAATAAGTGCATTTAATGCGTACGAATTCAATTCCAGTGTGTATTTTCTTTTTAGTTTATTATATTATTTCTAAACACTATGAAACTGAATCATAAAATTTAATTAAATAAATTAATTAAAGTTTGAAAGTTATTTTTGTATTTTACTAAAATATCACGTTTATATTTAAATCACTTACACTAAGATCTGACAATCAAAAAAGATATTTATAATTAATGTCCAAATTACCTAAAGAACACAGATTTATTGACTTTTCAGATTATGGAAGACCGCTAGCTAGACTGATTGCAAATTCATTAAAGAATACCTCATTCACACCTATCCACGTGACAATTAGTTTTATAATTTCCGGATTATTTGGTGTTTTTTTCATTTTAAAAGGATACTATTGGTATGCTGCATTTTTTTTAATTTTAAAATCTATATTGGATGCTGCAGACGGGGAATTAGCTAGGATAAAAAAACAACCTTCTTACACAGGTCGCTATTTTGATTCTATATCAGATATTATATTAAATGCTTTAATATTTATCTCTATATGGCTAGTTGTAAATACTAATGTTTGGATATTAGTATTTTCTTTTTTTGGATTGCAATTACAAGGAACACTTTACAATTATTATTATACGATTTTAAGAAATAAACTAAATGGGGATAAAACAAGTCGAATTTTTGAAGATAAAGCTCCTATCGCTCTTGAAGGTGAAAAACAAAATAATGTAAACACCTGTTTTTTTATTTATAAGTTCTTGTATGGCACTTTCGATAAAATTATTTACAAACTTGATAAAAATGCCCAGATAGACTGTAAAATTCCTAATTGGTTAATGACTTGTATATCAACATTTGGTTTGGGTTTTCAATTACTATTTATTTCAGCTATACTGGTAATTGGATTTATAGATTTTATACTCTATTTTTTTTTAATTTATACTGTTTTTTGTCTTTATTTTTATAGGGATACGCAGAGGTTTTTTATTAGGTAAATTCAAAATTATTTTGAAGTTTAAATAAGTATTAACAGGTTCTTCGGACTTGTATCTATATATATCTATGGAATAAAAAAACTTAATGTTTGACCAATTTTTATAACTATAAAGCGTTAAAAAAATAATTTTCCATCAAAATTATTCTATTGTACAATAAATAAATTCAGTTATTATCTAAACTGTTTATTTACCGGATCAGATGTCATTGATGAAAACTTTAGTTAATTAGAAAAGTATATCACAAAACGAATTTTATTCTGTAAAACTTGTAGAGAGTTTAATATAGTCAAGAAATTCTTGTTTTGTATTCTTATTTTTAAAAACACCACCATATTCTGAGGTTACAGTAGAACTAGTCACATCTTTAATACCTCGCTGATTAACACATAAATGTTTTGCGTCAATAACACAAGCTACGTCATCTGTTTTGAGCACATCTTGGAGTTCTCTAACAATTTGAAGAGTTAATCTTTCTTGTACCTGTGGTCGATTAGCATAATATTGAACTATTCGATTCATTTTAGATAAACCAATGACATTTCCATTAGATATATATCCAATATGTGCTTTACCGACAATTGGTAGCAAATGATGCTCACAAGTTGAGAAGAGAGTAATGTTTTTTTCAACTAATATTTCTCCATATTTGTACTTATTTTCAAATATTGAAGCATGGGGTTTATTTTTAGGATTCAATCCGCTAAATATTTCATTCACGTACATCTTGGCTACTCTTTTAGGAGTTCCTTTTAAGCTATCATCAGTCAAATCCATTCCCAAGGCAAATAAAATATTTGCCACGTTTTCCTCAATAATCTTTAATTTATCTCCATCAGACATTTTAAAAGCATCTTTTCGTAATGGAGTTTCAGTAGACGAAGATAGATGATTATCACCTATTATATCCTCAATAGTTTTTACTTCTTTTTGCGATAACATTAGTATAATTTTTATTTTGGTTGCGTGTAAAATAATTTTAATTATCTCAGTTGAGATAACTTTTTATTTAGTGATAAACTAAAAATTCTATTTCTAACTTTTTGAAAGGTTATATTACTCAAATTTATAAGTTTAAATCTTACCCATAATATTCTACAAAATTATTTTCAGTTTCATGAAGTCTAACAGAATGTAATTGCTTACCAAGCTTCTTAATATCATCATAAAGTTCATTGTAAATACCTATTACAATATTCTCAGCGCTAGTGATAACGTTCTTAAGAAAATCAACTTCTAGGTTTAAGTTTTTATGATCCATTTTATCTGTTATTTTTGATTTTATTAAGTCACTTAAAACTTTCATATCAATGACATATCCGGTCTCAACATCAACTGTTCCTTTGACAGTTACAAAGACCTCATAATTATGACCATGCCAATTTTTATTTGAACATTTTCCAAAAATAGACTCATTTTTATTATCATTCCATGAAGGATTAAATAGCCTATGTGCTGCGTTAAAACGCTCTCTTCTTATGACAAAAACTTCTTTCATCTGAATATCTTAAAACAAATTGAATCATCAGTATATCAATTCCAAATATGAATCAATTTACTGATGATTCAATTTTATTATTATTAATTTTCAACACAATATCTTTTAACTACTTTGCCTGATGAGTAAACATCAAAAATAATTTGATGAAAAAGTACATTTGTTATCTTTCTTCCCATAATATCTATCGAATATAAGTAGTCATCTTGTGATGGTAATATATTTACATCATAAATATTTAAATCACTAGGAACAAGAACTGCATCAATAACATGAACAACACCATTATCTGTTTCAATATCAGCAATACTTACATTAGCATTGTCTATTTGTACCATACCATCCATTATACTCACTGTTAGTTCAGTACCTGCCAAAGTTGGAACCATCATTCCATTGGATAAATCAGTAGAAAGTACATTACCTGCGTGAACATGATGAGTAAGTATAGTTGTTAAATCTCCTGTTGGGTCTTCTAATAACTGAGCAATTAATCCTTCAGGTAATAATGCAAATGCAGCATCTGTTGGAGCAAAAACAGTAAATGGTCCATCACCGCTCAATGTTTCAACTAATCCAGCTGCTACAACTGCTGCTTCTAATGTTGTGTGATTCTCTGAATTCACTACCACATCTACAACTGTTGTTGGTTCTTCCTCTTCGGGTACAAGAACTGCATCAATAACATGAACAACACCATTATCTGTTTCAATATCAGCAATACTTACATTAGCATTGTCTATTTGTACCATACCATCCATTATACTCACTGTTAGTTCAGTACCTGCCAAAGTTGGAACCATCATTCCATTGGATAAATCAGTAGAAAGTACATTACCTGCGTGTACATGATGAGTAAGTATAGTTGTTAAATCTCCTGTTGGGTCTTCTAATAACTGAGCAATTAATCCTTCAGGTAATAATGCAAATGCAGCATCTGTTGGAGCAAAAACAGTAAATGGTCCATCACCGCTCAATGTTTCAACTAATCCAGCTGCTACAACTGCTGCTTCTAATGTTGTGTGATTCTCTGAATTCACTACCACATCTACAACTGTTGTTGATTGACTAGGTTGTACAGTAATAGAACTAACCATTCCCAAAGCAGCATGGTTTCCAATTGAACAGTCGTAAGTAAATGAACCAGAGGTATTGAAAGTTATACATCCCAAATTACCACCAGAATTTGGAGACAAATATTGGTCAACTAAGTCTTGTGGATTCCCATAACCTGCAAAATTTACATCATGATAACCATCTTCATTGAACCAACATACTTCATCTCCAACATAAATCGTTTCATTTACAGTTGAGAAGTAATAATTCCCGGCAATAACATTATGGGTTGTTTGGGCAATTGTAGAAAATGGGATAATCAAGATTATGGCAAACAAGTTTTTTGTAAATAAATTTTTCATAGTTAAAATATTTGAAATTTAGATTTAGTAATTAATATTGACTGAAATAGTGAAATCATCATAAATCATTTTATCACCAAGGTTTTTAAAAAATGATCCTGAACTATATTTTATGTCAAACTTGGTTCTATCAATATTTATTTCAGCAGTTGCTACATTATTATTAAGTTCTGTTTCGAATTCTATTGTTTCAGTAACATCTTTAATAGTTAGATTGGCAACAACGTTGTACTTGTTGTTATTTAATTTGGTACAATCAGTGATCTTCAGAGTTGATAATGGATAGTCCTTAACATTAAAAAAATCATCAGAGTTCAAATGCTCTTCAAGTTTATTTTTGTAAGGACCACTTAAATCTGTGCAATTTATTGTTAACATGTCAATGATAACTTCACCGCCAGTAAGTTCATCATTATCAAACGTAAGATTTGCAGCTTTTATGTTGATTACTCCCTCGTGAAATCCAGTAACCTTTTCACCTTTCCATTTAACAGTACTACTTTCAGTATTTACTAATACAACTTCATCATTAGCTAAATAAGTAGTTTTATTAAAACTGTTAAATGTAAAGTCTAGTGCCAATGAACTTAATGAAATCATAAGAATGGTTGACAATAAATAGTAATTAATTTTTTTCATAACAAATAAGTTTTTAATTTTGTATAGATTTTAAAAGGCAAAGTTATACAAAAGTTTTTTAAATAGTTATACAAATTTTTAATTTTTAAACGAAAAAAAAATGAAATCACTGATTATCAAATTATTATTAGTTACTTCCACGTTATTCATAAGCTGTGGTTCAAATGAAACCAAGACAGAAAAACCTGTAAATAATATTAATCCAGAAACCGAAAAGGTATTGGAAGAATTTACAATTGAAGCACTTGGAAATACAATGATGGATATGCAATATAGTTTAAAAAATATTTCTGTAAATGCAGGATCCTGGGTTAAAATTAATTTAATTAATAAAGGAGAGGATCCTGCGATGATTCACAATATTTTAATTGTCAATTACAACAAAAGATCAGAAGTTGCAAAAGCTGCAATAGAAGCGGGGCCAGAGTTAGATTACATTCCAAAAAGTAAAGATGTTATTGCTGGATCAAAGCAAGCTAACCCAGGAGAAACGGTTACTCTAGAGTTTAAAGCACCTTCAAAAGGTAATTATGAATTTTTCTGTAGCTATCCTGGGCATTCAAGTAAAATGAGAGGATATTTCTTTGTTAAATAGTATATACATGTTAATTGAAATATTGACAAATAGTTGATGAAAGTCACATTATGTGACTTTTTTATTCTCTAATTTAATTTATATGATTGAACATCAATTCACATGTCCTTATTGTTTTGAATCTGAATTAAAACTTATCGACTTTTCTGTAAAATCTCAAAATTTTATAGAAGATTGTGAAGTATGCTGTAATCCAATTGAATTCAATATAGAACTTCAAAATGGATTTATCACAGCATTTGAAGCTATGAAATTGGATTAAATAGTTTTTATTAATAAATTTTATGAAAAGACCATGGAATATTGTTAATCCAGCGATTTACAGCTTGGTAACTTATGATGAAAAAGATAATTTAAACATGAATATATGCAGTTATGTTTCCGCTGTTAGTTTGAAACCAAAGATATATTCAATAGCTGTCGACTATTCTACAAAAACTTACGAAAATTTAAAACTAAATTCATTCGTAGTGCTGCAGTTGCTAAGTAAATCTCATCTTAAAATTATTCGTAAGTTAGGTAAAACAAGCGGTTATTTTTTTAACAAAGAGAATTATTTAAGATCTATAGAAATGTTAGAAAGTTGGAAAAAAAAAACAGTCTTAAAAGATACTTGCGCTTTACTTGAATTAAAGAAAATGAATGAAATAAACATAGAAGGAGATCATGCTATGTTCACATTTAGTGTTTCTAAATATAAAACATTATCGGAAGGTGGGATTCTAACTTTTAAAGATTTGATTGATAACAAAATTATTTTATAAATGCACTTTTCAAAACAAGATATTTTAAACACATCACGAATTAAAAGATTAAATTTAATTAACTCTATAACTGGAATTAAACCCGCCAATTTAATTGGTACAGTTTCAAAAGATGGCCATACTAATTTAGCAATTTTTAGCTCAGTAATTCATTTAGGAAGTAACCCAGCTTTAATCGGATTCATGACAAGACCTGATAAAAAAGTAAGAAGAGATACACTTAATAATATTCTTGAAACAAATTATTACACAATCAATCACGTACATCAAAATTTTATTGAACAGTCTCATAAAACATCTGGAAAGTATAAGAAAGAAGTATCTGAATTTGATATGTGTAATCTTACTGAAGATTATTTATTTGACTTCCCTGCCCCCTTTCTTAAAGAAAGTAAAATTAAAATGGGGTTAAAACTTGAAAACATTATAGATATCACAGATAATCAAACAAAATTAATTTTAGGATTAATAGAGCATATATATATTGATGATGTTGCTTTAGAGGATAACGGAGATATTAATCTTCAAATTATAAATGATGTAGGAATTGGTGGTTTAAATAACTATTACAAGCTTGAAAAAATTGCACACTATCCTTATTTTAAAATTTAAATTGTGGATTTAATTACTAAAAATATAAACCACTTTGGTATTAATTTTATGAATTGATGCAACTCAATAATCAAAAATTAAAAAATAACGAACACATTAGTGAGTCTAAAGAAAAAATTAAAATACACATAATTGGAGCAGGTATTAGTGGTCTAATTGCTGCAAAAGTCCTTGAAGAAAGTGGTTATTCTCCAATATTAATTGAGTCCAGTAGTAATGTAGGTGGAAGAATTAAAACCATTATTAAGGAAGGTTATCAATTAGATAAAGGATTTCAGGTACTTCTTACAGAATACCCAAAAGCTAAAAAACATCTTGATTACAGAGCATTGAGATTACAAAAACTTGTTTCTGGAGCATGTATTTTCATAAATAATAAACAATATATAATAGGTAATCCGATTAGAAATATTTCTTTACTAATTCCAACTTTATTCTCTGATATTGGAAATATTTCTGACAAACTCAAAATATTAAAATTGTACCTATATCTGAGATTTAAAAGCATAGAAAAAATATTTTCATCAAAAGAATTAAAAACCATTGATTACCTTGAAAAGTGGGGTTTTTCAAAAAAAATAATTGAAAATTTCTTCGAACCTTTTTTTGCAGGAATTTTTTTGGAAACAGAATTATCAACCTCAAGTAGAATGTTTGAATTTGTTTTTAAAATGTTTGCTCAAGGTGACGTGGCTATTCCAGAGTCAGGAATTCAAGAGATTCCTTATCAAATTGCAAAGAAATTAACTAGGACAAATTTTATGTTTAATACTCAAGTCGATAAGATATTAGAGGGTGAAATAATTCTTAAAGATAAAAGTAAAATTAAAAGCGATTATACTATAATAGCTACCGAAGCTAAAAATTTACTCGAAGGCCGTAATTTGAGTTCTGTTAAATGGAAAAGCTGCGTGAACTTTTATTTTGAAATTAAACAAAAATCTCTAGGAAATGGTTTAATTGGTCTTTTACCAGGTAAAAATACTGTTATTAATAATATATTTTTTGTTTCTGGAATTAAATCAAAAATTACTGGAGCAAAACAATTACTATCTGTTACAGTAATTGATTCTAAATCACTTTCGAATGGTGAGCTTATTGACAGAGTTAAATATGAGCTCAAAAAATATTGTAGAATTAATGTCATTAGACTAATTAGTCAATTTAATGTTACAAAATCCCTCCCTGATTTACATGATATATCAAACACTAAAACACCATCTGAATTCCAAATTTCTGACACTATATTTTTAGCTGGAGATCATGAATTAAATCCGTCTTTGAATGCAGCAATAACATCTGGTGAAATGTCTGCTTTACAACTAATTAAGGTTGATAAATTGAATAATCCATAATAAATATTTGAGACTATATCGTATGATTTTTAGCAGGAAAGAAGTATTTGATAACAAAATTCCAGACTATATACTTGGTATTTATTATTTCATCGATGAAAATAACCATATTTTATATATAGGAAAGAGTAAAAATATAAAAAAACGCATTCAACAACACATCAAAAATGGTCGAAAAAGACTCATTAATAAATTTTCAAAATTAAAGTTGAAAATATTTAGAACTGAATTAGAAGCTTTACTCTATGAGTCTCAAGAAATTAAAGAATATTTACCAGTGTTTAACAGAAGGCTCCGCAAAATAAAATCTTCAGTTGGGATATTTAACAAAAAAAATAAATTTGGACATAGCTACTTTTACATAAAAAAAAGTGCTGAAGACTCAATCATAGATTTTAGAACAAAAAAACATGCACTTAAGTTTATAGATAAAATGAGTAAGAAATTTAATTTATGTCCAAAATTAAATGGATTGGATAACTCTAGTAAATTTTGTTTTCAATTTCATTTGAAGTCTTGTCAAGGAGCATGCAATAATCTTGAAAAACCACTTTCTTACAATAGTAGATTTCAAGAAAGTTTATCTGAAATTTATTGTTTACCGAAAAATTGTGAGTTAGTTTTTCATGATAATAAATTTTCCACTTTTGTTAACATCAAAAATAGTATCATCACATCTTTTGGTGTCAAAAATCATTCTTTTTTTAAAATTAATCATCCGTCACATGATGAATTGAAAATTATTAATTCATATCAGAAAATTTTAGTCCCAGAAACTATTTTAGTTTAATGATAATAAAGTCCTATTCAGGAAATTTTCATTTTCAATGCATATTAAGTTAAAAAAGAATTTTTGTAAATAATTATTAAGTCTTATCTGTTAAAAATTGAATAAAGATAGTATCAATATTGTTTGGTTGAAAAGAGATATTCGCTCACAAGATCATGAACCACTTTTTAATGCGGAGAATTCAAATCTTAAATATTACATTATTTACATATTTGAACCTTCAATGATAGCGTATCCTGATACTAGTCTCAGACATTTAATCTTTGTTTACCACTCTATTTTAGCTTTAAATAGAATTTTGGCAAAATTTAATCGAAAAGTAGAAATTTTTTATGGTGAGTCTCTTGAAGTACTTTCATTTTTCAAAAAGTCTTTTAAAG
This sequence comes from Cryomorphaceae bacterium, assembly GCA_019649675.1. GTDB lineage: Bacteria > Bacteroidota > Bacteroidia > Flavobacteriales > UBA7430 > MED-G21. Next base: position 270,101 of record BOWN01000001.1, read on the forward strand.
TAAAATCTATTATTAGCTATCAAGAAAGCGGCACTGAATTTTCATGGGATAGAGATAAAAAAATACAACAGTTTTGTAAATCAAATAAAATTGATTGGCATCAATATCAAAGGGATGGAATCATCAGAGGCATTAAAAGTCGTAACAATTGGCGAAAATATTGGAATATGAAAATGAATGAGCCGCTAATTCATAATTGCTATTCAACATGTAAAAATGAAGAACTTCAGCATTCTTTTTTAATTCCATCAAGCCTAGAAAACAAATTACAACTATATCCAAAAAACATACAACCTGCCGGTGAAAAAAACGCTTGGAAATATTTACAATCATTCTCAGCCAAAAGAGGTGCTAATTATCATAAATTTATATCAAAACCCCAACAAAGTAGAATTTCTTGTAGCAGAATATCACCATACTTATCTTGGGGAAATTTGAGTGTTAAGCAAGTTTATCAGTTCATTAACTTACACGCTAATAGAACAATTTACGACAGAGCATTTTCAGCTATGCTCATGAGACTTAACTGGCATTGCCATTTTATTCAAAAGTTTGAGGTTGATTGTAATTATGAAAAATTTTGCATTAATAAAGGTTTTGAGCTTTTAAAGCGAAATAAAAATTTTAGATTTATTAAGGCATGGAAAACTGGTAATACTGGTTATCCTCTAATTGATGCCTCAATGCGTGCACTAAAAGAAACAGGCTGGATCAATTTTCGAATGCGCGCAATGCTTGTTTCGTTTTTAACTTATAATTTAGATCAAGATTGGCGTGATGGAGTATATCATATGGCTAAACTATTTTTAGATTATGAGCCAGGTATTCATTTTACTCAATTCCAAATGCAAGCAGGAACAACAGGTATAAATACGATTCGTTTATATAATCCAGTAAAAAACTCCAAAGAACATGATCCTCAGGGAAAGTTTATTAAAAAATGGATACCTGAACTAAGTAAAATACCACCTAAACTCATTCATGAGCCATGGGAAATGACCGCAATGGAACAGTCATTTTATGGAGTTTTGATTGGTAAAACGTATCCTTACCCTATAGTCAATTTAAAAATAAGTTCTAAAAATGCCCTAGATAAAATTTGGAAACATAAAAAACACCCCCTAGTAAAAAAAGAAGTCAATAAAATTCTTCAAAAACACGTAAACAAATAAAGATGAAAAAAAAACATCTTCCTGAAAAAATATGCCCTGTTTGTAAACGATCTTTTTTATGGAGGAAAAAATGGGAGAAAAATTGGCTAGAAGTCAAATACTGTAGTCAAAGATGTAGAATTAATAAGAATAAAATATAAATATTTCTTTCACACATTTCATTAAATTGAATTAAGGACAACAAATCTCAGTTATTTCCCGATCAATTTTAAGAAGATTAAAAAACTGTGCAATATTTTTTTTTAATTTGATAAAACTTCATTGTTGTATCTTTGTGATTAACTCGCTATTATGAAAAAAAAATATCTTTTAAAGTATTCATTAGAATTTTTAATAATTGTACTGGGTATTACGGTTTCTTTTTGGATAAATCAAGCTGCGAGTTCTTCTGAATTTCAAAAACAAAAGTTGAAAATTATTAATAACCTTCAAATTGAAATTGATCAGATTTATAATTATTGCTTGGAAAGAAAAAATGTATGTAAAAAAGACATCGATGTTATAAAATTATTTATTGGGAGCAATCATTTTGATTCAAATCTAAATCAATTAAAAGATTTTAATATCAGTAAAAGTAGAATAGAATTTGTCCTAACTTCAAATAGATCTTTTGATCCGCCATCAAGCAGATATAGATCAATAATAAATTCAGGAGATATTAAGTACTTGGACTCAGATAACATTAAAGAGTATTTAAGTAGAGTTTATGACACTTACTTTTCGTACGTAAGAACAAATCTTGAATACGAAAAACAATTAAAGCAAACATTAACTCCTTATTTACTTCAAACTTACCCAGAAATTATTCTCGAGAGAGAAAACAATACCATTTCAGTTATTGATTATTATAAAATGCTTTTCGAAATTACCTCTAATGATAAAACGATCGAAGCTAACTTAATTTTACTAAACTCCTATCTTCAGAATAAGATTAATTATCTGGAATTATACATAATGATGGTTGAAGAACTTGAAATGGAAATTCAGTCTATTTTAAATTAAAACTTATCACATTCCCATATAGTCATCGATAACGATATCTCCTTCGGATTTATTTAATTGTGATATCATTGATTGCATATCAAAAAAATCTTGCTCTTTTGCAATCTTACCATCCTTCATTTCAACCAAAGTTGTTCCAGAAAGGTCAAGTTTATTCCCTGTAGCTGGAATACCAAAAAACACTCCGGTATGAACACCTTTAAAATTCCAATGCTTAACAATTTTATCCCCTTGACCAAAGGCATCAATAATAGTGAATTCGATATTTGAAAAGCCATTTAAATAATTCATATAAAAATTTTTAACAGCTTCTATTCCTACAAGATTTCCTTCGTTTGTAACAACTTTAACATCTGTCTGAAAATTATCTTTATTAACGACTGTAGTGTCTCCACTTAAAAAACTGTTCCATATATTTTCATACTTTTCTAAGTCTTTTTCAAACTGGATTTTAGCATCTAAAAGATTTCTATCGCCAGAATTAGAACTGTTACAGCTAATAATGGAAAATAATATTAATGAGATAATTAAAATTGATTGGTAAATTCCTGTGATTTTCATGATGAGATTTATAAATATTTATTGGGTAAAACTACAAAAAAATATATGCCAAGTCGTTGATATAAATAATTAATGATAAAGAATCACCCGGTAACTTACTTACAAAGCACTCTTGGAATGGTTAAATCAAGTTTAAAAAAATAAATATTTTAATCTCTAATTAAATCAATAGGTATTTTGCTTTTCTTGAATGATCCATTACCAAAAGCAACTATTTCATTTTTTGAGTTATACATTTTAGCTTCTGCATTAAACTCTTTTTCAGATACTGAAAGTAATTTTCCTTTAGATTTTATCCAGCCATTTGGAACAGGCATTTTAAAAGTAATATTAAAACTAGCTGTCAATAACATATAATCTTCAACTACAGATTGAGCAGCAAAAAATGCTGCATCATCTAAGATTTTGAAATATACAGAACCGTGTATTGCGTTTAATGCGTGAAAATAATCTTCATTAATTGGCATTTTAATCTCAGAGTAATTTTTTGAAATAATAATTTCTGTATTACTATAGATTACTTTATTAATATTAGCATTTAAATAAATCTTCTCTAATTTTTTAAAGTGTGCATTTGTCATAAATCAAAAATAAAACATGTAGTTATTTTATATGTAACATGTCGCCTAATTAACCATGTTTTCTTGAAACTAGAAATTTATCCTCACATCTAATTTTCAAAATCTCTTAAATAAATTATTGGAAGTGATCTGTTAATACTTTTAATATCAACAGCAACTACATCTAACCTTTGCTTTGGATGTTTTTATTTTACATGAATACATTGGATACTTATCAATAAAAATGCTCACAAGAACTGAATCTGGTAAATTATCATTTGTACCAAACTTATTTCGTATTGCAACTGCAAATTCTTCTTCAGTAAACATTTTATCTTCAAGACCTAAGGGATTTTTATCTTCTGACATTTTTATATATTTAAATTTAAGACAAATTTAAATTTTAAAATAAATCTAAACTCGTTTACACATTATTTATAATTCATTAATTGTTAAATTGACCCAATGCTCTGAAATTTTCTGTAAATTAATATGCCCTACATACTTAAAAACAAAAACTTCGAAATTCTTATTGATCTTCCAAATGAAAACTACAACTTTTCAAGATTTGATTGGACAGGAAAAATAGTGAAAGTAAAATTTCAAAATATCTTAATATCGGGTAATGAAAGAACAGATATAAACAAAGAAAATAGTCTTGGAAAAGGTTTTTACAATGAATTTGGAATTAATAATGGATTAGGTTTTGATGAGGTAAAAAATGGAGAATGGTTTCATAAAATTGGAGTGGGCGCCCTAAAAAAAGAAGGCGATAAATATTTATTTCATAAAAATTATGAAAAAAGACCTGCTGAATTTAACAACATTATTGAATCCAATCGTGTTTTAATCACTTGTAAATCAGAATATTTAAATGGCTATTCATATATCTTGAAAAAAGAGATAGAATTATGTGAAAATAAATTCAAAGTCAAATATAACTTAGAAAATACAGGACAAAAAGTAATCCTCACAAACGAATACAATCACAATTTTATCTTAGTAAACAAAAATTTATTAGAAAGAGACTTGATATTAAAATTTCCATTTCAATTAAATCCTGCAAGCTTTGATGAAAACGTTAATCCAGAACAAAAGGTTGACATAGGACAAAATGAAATTAAATTTAACAGCAACCCGAACGAGCCCTACTTCTTTAGTAATCTTTCTGGAAATAAAACAATTGAGGCGACATGGGAATTAATTAATATTCCTAAAAAAATCATAATTCGTGAAACCGGAAACTTTATGACAAATAAAGTAAACTTGTGGGGAAACAAACACGTAATAAGTCCAGAACTATTTATTAACTTAAATATTATGCCAGGCGAATCATTTAAATGGAATAGAACCTATAGTGTAAGGAATTTAGAAATGTTTAAACCAAAACTTTCATAACAATCTAAAAATTATTAAATAAAAACTATCAATGATTTTAATAAGTTTCGTCTCACTTATATTTAACATTAAATATTTAAACTTTCTCCCATTTCGTGAAGTAAAATCGTAATATTTGGATGATAATTGTACTAGTATTTTTTGATAAAATTTTCCTGGAAAAATTTCACATCTGTCCATGATTTGTATAGACACAAATAACATTTTGAAAAAAAACACTAATTTAGTGTTAATTATACGTTAAATATCTAAGCTCTTGTTCATGAAATTAAATCATAAATTCTCATCTGGCCTATTTTTTTTATTTGTGATAACAAGCTTTGCAAATGCACAAAATTGGAATCTTATTTGGGCAGATGAGTTTAGTACAAACGGAAATATTGATCAAGAAAAGTGGTTTCAACAGACGCAACTTCCGAATGGTTACAGTTGGTATAATAACGAATTACAACATTACACTGATGAGATAGAAAACTCATATGTTTCCGATGGAACTTTAAAGATTGTTGCCATAAAAGAAAACTACACAGATCAGGGACATACAAAACCTTACACATCTGCAAGATTAAATTCAAAATTTGCATTTACTTACGGGAAAGTTGAGATAAGAGCTAAACTTCCTACAGGACAAGGTACATGGCCGGCAATATGGACACTAGGTAAGAACATAATAGAACCAGGATCATACTGGACTAACCAAGGTTTCGGTACAATAGGCTGGCCTTATTGTGGAGAAATTGACATAATGGAGCACTGGGGTAGCAATCAAAACTATGTTCAGAGTGCCACTCACACACCATCAAGTTACGGTGGAACTGTTAACCATGGTGGACAATTACTTCCAACTGCTTCAACTCAATTTCATACATATGGTTTAATTTGGAATGAAGATGAACTAATTTTTAGCATTGATGGTGAAGTGCATTACACTTACAACCCACCGGTAAAAAATAGCGATACTTGGCCATTTGACGCTGAACAATTCTTACTATTGAATCTAGCTATTGCATCTGACATCTCACCTACTTTTCAACAAGGCACACTTGAAATTGATTATGTTAGAGTTTTTCAGGCATCAACAGACCCAGCAGGTTGTATCGATGTTAATGCAACTAATTATGATGAAGAGGCAACAATACAAGACTATGATGAATGGGGAAACTTACTTTGTATTTATACTTCATGTGATAATATTCCAGATTACGGATGTATTTATGCAGGTGGATTTGGTACTTTCAATGAAGATTTTGATGCTTCAGATTGTGAATCTTACGGCGGAACACCATGTGAAGAAGAAATTCTAGGTTGTGTAGATGAATCAGCAAATAACTATAATGAAGATGCAAATATAGATGATGGGTCTTGTGAGTATTCTAATATAAATCCTGTATCAGGCATTGTATTCTCAGGCGTATTTGGAGGAACTTATGCAGATGCTAATACATACACGAATCCCTCAGGCTCTGAATCATGGGCTGGATTTGCTAATGAAGATGCATCTGTTTATCCATTTACTTTTGGCGATGGTGGTTCTATTTCTTTCAATGGTTCTACAAATGGTGCTTCAGCAGATATTTACTTCAGATTTGAATATAATCCATACCCTGATACCGATCCAAGTTACAATACAACATCTTTAACTTTAGGACCTGAATCAACAGAATATACATTAAATATTCCATCTCAAGGAGGTAATACATTTAGTTCATTTTTATTATATGTTACAACTCCAGATGTGGCTGTTACTTTAAATGATGTAACTGTTAATACTTCTGATGTTTCTGGATCAATTGATGTAGTAGGTTGTATGGATGCAAATGCATCTAATTACAATGAAGATGCTACAGTTCCAGGTTATGACCAATATGGAAACTTGCAATGTGAATATACCTCATGTGATGACATTCCAGAGTATGGATGTATTTATCCAGATGGATTTGGTGCATTTAATGAAGGATTTGATGCTGCAGCTTGTGAATCATACGGTGGATTAGCTTGTGAGGAAGTTAGTGTAATGTATCAGGATGTACTGACCCAGATGCTTCTAACTATAATGGAAGTAGCAACAGTAGATGATGGATCCTGTGAGTATCCAGAAGCAACTTCATACTGTGCAGAATTAGTCTCTCATTTTAATATCGAAACAGAAATATTATCAGAAATTTTATTAACCATCTCAAATATTGATGAAAATAATGTTTTAGTATCAGCAGTTTCGGCAAACAATGACCCTATTGATGTATTTTACATAGGAGCGCAAACAAATCCTGCTTGACATAAATGCATCACCTATTGAAAACGGTGTGGCATCATTAACATTAAGTTGGTCTGAAAGTGCACCATCAGTAACATCATTTGAGATATTATGGAGCAAAGAATCTTTGGGGGAACTGGATGTTAGGATTAAATAATTTGCCAACAATTAACATGGAAAATTCATGCTCTAATATACCTGAATATATAGCTGGCTGTACAGATGATAATGCTATAAACTACAATTCAGATGCAAATATAGATGATGGGTCTTGTGAGTATTCTAATATAAATCCTGTATCAGGCATTGTATTCTCAGGCGTATTTGGAGGAACTTATGCAGATGCTAATACATACACGAATCCCTCAGGCTCTGAATCATGGGCTGGATTCGCTAATGAAGATGCATCTGTTTATCCATTTACTTTTGGCGATGGTGGTTCTATTTCTTTCAATGGTTTACAAATGGTGCTTCAGCAGATATTTACTTCAGATTTGAATATAATCCATACCCTGATACCGATCCAGTTACAATACAACATCTTTAACTTTAGGACCTGAATCAACAGAATATACATTAAATATTCCATCTCAAGGAGGTAATACATTTAGTTCATTTTTATTATATGTTACAACTCCAGATGTGGCTGTTACTTTTAAATGATGTAACTGTTAATACTTCTGATGTTTCTGGATCAATTGATGTAGTAGGTTGTATGGATGCAAATGCATCTAATTCAATGAAGATGCTACAGTTCCAGGTTATGACCAATATGGAAACTTGCAATGTTTATATACCTCATGTGATGACATTCCAGAGTATGGATGTATTTATCCAGATGGATTTGGTGCATTTAATGAAGGATTTGATGCTGCAGCTTGTGAATCATACGGTGGATTAGCTTGTGAAGGAAGTTAGTGGTAATGTATCAGGATGTACTGACCCAGATGCTTCTAACTATAATGGAGTAGCAACAGTAGATGATGGATCCTGTGAGTATTGTGATGCACCCGCTGATTGGGATGTTATAGTAACAGTCTAATCACACTATTGTGATTCCTTCGCTGAGTTTTCACTTGCCGATAGCGTATGTACTGATCATGCAAATGTTGGTAGTTCTATACAAGATAATGATGGTATTAGCATGTGCAGGTAGCGCTGAAATTACACAAGGTGAAACAGTACAAATTTCTGCTATGGGTGATGATACGACTACTGATGAAGTAGATGGGCTTGTTGCTGGTGAAGCTTTAGTATGGTTGATAGCTGATTGTTATGGAAATGTATTTGCTGCCAATGCAACTTACAATGCAGGTCCAGAAGTATTTACTATCAATGGAATCACGGAGGTTTCTGAAATTACAGAAGCACCTTCTGGTCCTCTGAGCAGGAATTAAGTTTTGCTACTGGTTGGTCTATGTTCTCTACATACATGATTCCAGCCGATTTAGATTTAGCAAATTTACTTTCTCCAATTGTTGACCAAGTCATTATTGCGAAAGATTATTTAGGAGCTGCTTACCTTCCTGAATGGAACTTTAATGGTATTGGTAATTTAACATTGGGTCAAGGATACCAAATTAAAACAACTGAGACTACAGGTATTACTGTTACTGGTGATTATGCAATGCCTCAAGATAATCCAATTAATTTAACAGTTGGATGGAATATGATTGGCTACTTGCGTACAGATGCAGCACCAGCAGATGCAGTTTTGGCAGACATTAATGCAACGGGTAATCTAATATCGCAAAGATTACTTAGGAGCTGCTTACCTTCCTGAATGGAACTTTAATGGTATTGGTGATTTAAATCCAGGCCAAGCTTACCAAGTTAAAGTAAATAACGCAGATGTACTTCAGTACTTATCTAATGATGATTCTTATAGAATGTCTTCTACTGAAGTTACAGAAAACAATGTATCTCACTATTCTAAAGTAGCCCCTACAGATAACAACATGACTGTTGTTATTGAAGATGCTGCTTGGGACATTCTTCCAACAGAAGGAGCTGAGATTAGCAGCGTTTGATAAGGATGGTAATATGGTTGGGTCTGCAATCTACTCTAGTCCTGTAACAGTTGTTACAGTGTGGGGTGATGATGCAACAACAACATCTAAAGATGGTATGGTTGTTTCAGAATCAGTATCATTCAAAGTATGGAACACAAATGAAGTTAGTGACTTTACAGTTTCTAAATGGATTGAAGGTTCTTCTTCTTACCAAGTAGATGGTATTAGCGTAGCTTCTACTATTGAAACTAATAATACGATTACAGAGCTAAATACTACAGAGCGAGTATTGGTAAAAGTAATCAACGTATTAGGACAAGAAGTAAACTTGGATGATGAGCCATTCAAAGGAACAGTTCTATTCAACGTATACGATGATGGCTCTGTAAAAGATTTGTAGAATAAAATTGTTATATATAAATTCAAATGTATAATTTTTTATTTATGGCGACGTGTTTAAATAAATTTAAATAAACATGAAAAAGGCACTTTACATTACCTTAATTTTACCATTAATTACCTCTGCACAATTCTGCTCAGAATTAGTTTCACATTTAATATCGAAACTGAAATTGCATCAGAAGTTTTGTTAACTATCTCAAATATTGATGAAAATAATTTATCAGTATCAATAGTTTCTGCAAATAGTGATCCTATTGATGGAATTTTCATAGGGGCTCAGACAAATGTAGCTCAATTAAGCACATCATTAATTGAAAATGGTGTTGCATCAATAATATTAACATGGCCAGATGGTGCACCAGCCACAACTTCATTTGAAATATTGTGGAGTAAAGAATCTTTTGGTGGAAATTGGATGTTAGGATTAGATAACTTGCCAGAAATTAACACATCTTATATCTGCTCCGAAATACCAGTATATGTAGTTGGATGTACGGACGAAAATGCATTAAATTTCAATTCTGATGTAACGATTCAAGGCTATGATCAGTGGGGTAATGTACAATGTCTTTATGAATCTTGCAATGATATACCAGAATACGGATGTATATATACAGATGGATTTGGAATATTTTCTGGAGCTTTTGGCGCTGAAGAATGCCTATCGTACGGTGGAATTCCATGTACGGGAAATAATCCAGAAGATACGGACACAACTTTATATGAAACGAGTTTACCTATAAATTTTGAAATGTCTGATAATTTATTTCAAGTTGACTCAAATTATTTTACAGATTTTAATGGGGAAGCTTTTCAGTTCTTATTAACCCATTTCAAACAGGAATAAATACGAGTAAATGGGTTGGCAAAATTATACGGAATGGAGGAGATATTTGGGCTGGTAGTAAAGTTCAATTGACTAATTATTTAGATTTTCTGAAAATAATATTATCACAATAAAAATATATACAGAAGCGCCAGTTGGGACACAAGTTCGTTTAAAAATAGAAGATCCATATTATATTGATATTGGTGATCCATCTTATGAAGTTGATGCCTGGACTACAGTATCGAATGAATGGGAAACACTTACATTTGATTTTTCAAACTCCCCTCCTGATTTCAATAATATTGCTTTCATGTTTGACTTCGATGTTGTCGGTGATGGCTCAGGTGAATCGACATTTTATTTTGACGATATCGTACAAACTAATATATTCTCTACAACAAATGATATCTATGGTTGTACTTATGAAGCTGCCTGCAATTATAATGAGCAAGCAAATTTTGATGATGGCTCTTGTATCTTTCCAGAATTAAATTATGACTGTGATGGTAATTGTTTAAATGATTTTGACATGGATGGCGTGTGTGATGAAGTAGATTATGATGACGGTATAGGTGTACAAGAGGTAACAGATGATCATGTAACTCTTATTAAAATGATTGATATACTAGGGAAAACAAAAAGGAGCATAAAATGGAACATTTCTATTCTATATTTACAACAATGGAACAGTTGAAAAAATTATGAAATATTAAGTCCAGAATAATAATTAGATTAAAAGGTAACTTTAATGCAAAGAATAATATACACATTCTTATGTTTACTTATATTACTTACTGTGTCATGTGAAAAATCATCAATAAATTCTTGCCCTGACGTAATTGAGAATGTTAATTTGACTGATTTTCCAATGGATGAATTTGGAGTTAATGAAATTGAAGTGACAGAAGATGAGTTGTTAATCAACGTAACTTATGGTGGAGGGTGTGAAAACCATGATTTTATCATGATTATGCATAATCAATCACAAATAGATGGAGGTACCAGCAAAATCAAATATTATCTTTAAGTCATGATGCAAATAACGATGTTTGCTATGCTTTAATATTAGAACATGAACTATGTTTTAATATATCTAACATCGAAAATGAAGGAGTATTATATTTTTATCACACAGATAGTCTCTATGTTTTAAATTTAAACTAAACTCATAATATTTTAAATACTTCAAATAAAATTTCTATAAACATAGCTCGCATGTACCTTGAATTAATACATGTGAACGCATAATCTCGATTTGAAATTTTGCGATTTGAAATTTTGGGCATAACAATAGATTCAGGCAAACAATCCATTCTCCCACAATTTAAACATTGAAAATGCGGATGAACATCAACATGGGCAGATGATGTGCAACATTTACATTTAGCATACCATTTGATACCCTTATTCCCCAGAAAAGAATGTAAAATACCATCATCTTCTAGCTTATCTAATACCCGATAAATTGTAGTCTTGTTTAGTTTTGTTTTTAAACGTTTTATTAATTCAATTACAGAAATAGCATCATTATTATTAAATTCATTTAAAAGAATTTTAACTGACTTTGTATTTCTTATTATACCCATTTTAAAAATACTTAATGAAACTCAGTTGCATTAACAAATTAAAATATATATTTGCAACAAGTTTAGATTTGTTTGATTATCAAAGAAAAATAATAACAATGAAACAACAAAATACTAAAGCTCTATTTTCATTTGGGTATTTACTATATTTAATTTTAACTCCCTTAATGTTAAATGCGCAATCATTATCGGTTGTAGACAGTGAATCTCTTGAGCCAATTCCATATGCTTCTGTTGAAATATATGAAATGCAAATACAATCTTATTGTGATGAAAATGGAGTGTTTGAGTTTAGTTACCTATCAAATACTACCCCAGTAATCATTTCTGCTAATGGATATAAACCAACAAGTTTTATCTATAAATCTGGTGATAATAATTCCTATGATATCAAACTAAAAAAATCACATATTTTCTTGAATGAAATTGTTGTATCTCCTACAACAGGACTAGTCCAAAAAAATAATTTAACCAATGTAATTCTAAAAAAAATCAATCAGGCTGATCAAATTATGGCACCAAACTTAATGGAGCTAATAACAAATGTACCTGGCGTATATTCCATTAATACTGGATCCAGTATTAGCAAACCAGTCATAAGGGGTTTATCAGGCTTAAAAGTAGTTACTTTTTGGAATGGACTTAGAATTGAGAATCAGCAATGGGCAAACGACCACGGTTTAAATTTTACTGATATGGGAATCAAATCGGTTGAAATAGTCAAAGGCCCTTCATCTCTTCTTTATGGTGCTGATGCTTTAGGAGGTGTTTTATATTTTACCGATGAAGATTATCTTCCACCAAATTCCTTTAATAGCTCATTTGAAAGTAGATTTGAGAGTAACTCCATGTCATCATTCAATATTGCAAGAATAAAACTAGCGAATGAAAAGATTAGATTTAATGTTTATGCAGGATACAAAAGTGCTGCAGAGTACCAAATCCCGGATGGCGAATTCGTTAAAAATTCAAGTTATAATCGTAAAAGCCTAAAAACATCTCTAGGTTATAACAAAAATAATTGGATATTAAATTTAAGATACAATTATAACTCGAATGAAAACGGCTTACCAGGACACACTCATTCTCTAGATCCAAGTCCGGAAGAATTTTTATTGGAAACTCAACATAGAGATAGAATTTTACCTCTTCAATTAATTGAAGATCACTATCTATCAATTGAAAATAAACTTATCCTTTCAAATCAGTCTGTTATTAAATTCAATACCGGATTTACTTCAAATAGTATTACTGAATTTGAAGAAAAAGTTACAATCCCAGGAATTTCAATGTTATTAAATAACATACCATATAATTTTTCTTTTACTTCTTACGTAAATGAAAATATTACTTGGATCTCTGGTGTTCAAGGTATGCTGACAAAAAACTCTAACGATAAAGCTGCAGAATCTAGCTTAATACCAAACGCATCGTCATATGACTTAGGGAGCTATTCTCTTCTTCAGTATTCGAAATCAAAATTCGAAACTCAAATAGGATTAAGATATGATATCAGAGAAATAGATGCTGGGGATTTACTCTCAAAGAATTTTTCAAAACTTAATGGATCATTTGGACTTGTTTTCCAAAAAGGATTATATACTTTAAGAACTAATTTTAGCTCTGGATTCAGACCACCTCACTTGAGTGAGATGTTATCATATGGTGTACATCACGGTACAAACAGATTCGAAATAGGTTCTCAAGATTTAAAAAGTGAATTTGCAAATCAGTTTGATATTTCTCTGGACTATGGAACCGAACACATCAATTTTAATATTAATCCTTTTATAATTATTTCCAAAACTATATTTATGTTGCTCCTACTGCAGATTTTATAGACGGATACCAAGTTTACGAATATACCCAAGCATCTTCAGCAAGAACATATGGTGGTGAGATATTATCTTCACTATCACCCTCATTTCGCTCACAGACTTCACATAGAACATGATTTCTCATATGTAATTGGAGAAGACAACAATAACAATCCACTTCCTTTAATTCCCTCAAACAAGATTGAATTCAAATCTAAAATATGAATTTGCGGAAACGGGTAAGAAATTTCAACTCAAAACAATTTTACTTCAAAGAACTCAATTCTTGGATAAAAATGATGTTTCAACCTTTGAGACTCCATCTGACAGTTACGAGATTTACAACATTGAAGGAAATTTTTCTTACTCTGGGAATCAAATTATGTTAATGAAATTAGGAATTAGAAATCTGTTTAATACTACCTACATCAATCATTTATCTAATTTAAAAGGAATTGGTTTACCGAGTGCGGGAATCAACTTTTATATTTCAATCAATTATTTATTTAACTAATTTTAAAAAAAATGAACAAAAAATTATTTACAATCAAAAATTTGCTGCTCGGTTCAGCACTAGCTTTCATGACTTCTTGTAGTGATGATAAAGAAACCTGTGCTGACTGTCATTTAGTTGTCATGAACGCTGATGGATCTGAAACAGAACTATTAGATTTAGAGGAATATTGTGGTGATGATTTACATGAAATTGAGGAAAATGGTTACAGTTTTCAAGATACAATTTACGTAGATTCAGATGGAAATACACTTGCAACACCTGTAGCACCTGGAGATGCAGTAGAAGTTCACTGTGGAGAAGAACACGATCACGATCACTAGACAAATAATAAAGCAAAAAAGCTACTTTTATGGTAGTTTTTTTGCTTTGTAAATACGTTTTAATTTAATTCATCTTCTTTTTGACAATCCAAATTAATTATTCAATTCTCATTTAAAATTTAAATGAAATTAGCAATAAACAATTCAGATAGTATAGGTGCATTGGCAAGTACACTTTGCCTAGTACATTGTCTTGCTACACCATTTATTTTTGTGGTACAATCATGTGCTGCTAGTTGTTGTGCTTCAGCCCCAGCATGGTGGATATGTTTTGATTATTTCTTTTTGACTATTTCTTTTTTCGCAATCTTTAAATCTACAAAAACAACACAATCAAATTTCATAAAATATTCATTATGGAGTTTCTGGTTTCTATTATTCTGCTTAATTGTCAATGAAAGCTTTGAAGTATTCATAATCAATAAAAACTTCTTATATTTCATTGCTATAACACTTTCATCTCTGCATATATATAACCTCAGATATTGTCAGTGTGATGAAAATAAATGCTGTACAAATTGATTACTAATCAATTTAATCAAAAACAATAATCATTTTAATTCTGCGTTAAGTTTATACAATTAAATTAATTTTATTACCCATAATTTTAGTTTAAATAAAAAACTAAATACATGATTAGACTCAATAAATCAAAATTTTATTTTACATACCTTCTGTCAACCTTATTTTTAATAGGATGCTTAAACACATCAAAAAATGATTTAAACGAGATTCATATCTCAGGAAAAATTATCAATCCTGTTTCAGATATTATCGAATTTGAATCAACGGATTCTACTTTTACCGCTAAACTCACAAAAGACGGAAATTTCACATTTTCCTTTACTACTGACTCATCATTATATTTACGCCTTTCTCATGGAGAATATACATCAATGTATGTTATGCCCGGCGATATCATTGAATTATCAATAAACACTGACGAATTTGATGAAAGTATAAATTACAAGGGCAGTGAAGCATCAAACTTCCTGGCAAAAAAATATTTAACACAAGAAGAATTTAACTTTTATTCAAAAGACTTCTATTTGGGAAGCACTGAAGAATACGACCTATCTCTAAGTGATTACAGATCATCAATCTTTCATAATGTTAATTCTATTACAGATTCAGCTTTTATCAATCAACAGTCTTATGAAATAGATAATATCATAGCATATTGGAAAAATAAAAAAGAAAAATTCATGATTTCAAATGAAACTGATATTAGAGAGTTCTTATTTGAAAAGAATCTTATAAACGAAAAATATAACTGGTGGTCCATAGAGGACACTATGGATATAGATAATTTTAATGAGACTATTTCGCAATACGAAAACAACATTAAATTACTCATTAAAAAATTGGTTAATGATGACGAATCTATACTAAACAATTAGAAATACTCACAGATGAAATAGACTCTAAAAGAGAAAGAAAATTATCCATAATTAATAAACCCCAAAATGGTGAATCATATATTGATTTCACCTACGAAAATGACATAGGAGAAGCTGTTTCATTGTCTTCGTTTAAAGGAAGCCTAGTCTATGTTGATGTATGGGCAACTTGGTGTGGACCATGTAAAGCCGAAATTCCTTACTTAAAGTCTTTAGAACAAGATTATCATGAACAAAACATCATTTTTCTCAGTGTTTCTGTTGATACAAATAAAGATGAATGGCTAAAAATGGTTAAAGAAGAAGAATTAGGTGGGGTTCAACTATGGGCAGGACGGTTGGAGTCAAATAACAAAGGATTATGCTATTTTTGGCATTCCAAGATTCATGCTTTTTTCTGAAGATGGAAAAGTAATCTCAAATGATGCACCTAGACCATCAAATGAAGAAACTAGAAAATTATTTGACAAATATTTAACGGATAGTTAAATTTTTGAAAACTTATTCCAAAAAATCAAAAATATACGCACAAATAATAGAAAAAAGAGAAGGTAATATACGTACTTATTTTACCCAATATTTTTTTGGAACAATTAGCATCCCAAAACATGTAGCCCCTTGTTTACTGAGTGTTTTATGATGTACTTTGTGAGCTCTTCTAATGGTTGTAATATAATTTCCCTTTAAATTTTTCAAAAAAGGTAGACGGCTATGAATAATAATTTCATGAACAATAAAATATGCAAGTCCATAGCAAGCTATTCCAATTCCTACAAACAGTATGGTACTCAAATCTTGCGAACCAGTGTATATAAATACCATAGACGGACAAGCAAATATTAAAAAAAATAAATCATTTTTTTGGGTCTTTTTTTTATGATTTACTTGATGATGATCCTTATGTAAAGACCACAAAAAAACCATGCATTATATATTTATGTGTTGCCCAAGAGACAAATTCCATAGCTACAAAAGTTCCAAGAACAATTAAAAGTGATATCATATTAAACCAAATTTACTTTTTAGTAAGGTACCTAGTACCAAATATATTTTTCTAAAATTATTAATTCGTATTCTTTGACTTAAAATCTTTGAATATGAAACCGATTGAATTTTTTCAAACAACTTATAATAGTATACATAAGTCAAATAAACTCCTGCCCTAGATGATTTTGGAAGTTTTTTATGCCTATTAAAGCATGTGTAAAATCTTTTGAATATCGCGTTCTATATACACTTTATCATCTAAACTAAAATTTTCATATCCACATTAGGAAAATAAGTTCTACCTAGATTGCTATAATCTGCTTTAATATCTCTTAAAAAGTTGATTTTTGAAATGCAGAACCCAGGCTCATAGCATGAGGTTTTAATTCGTTATAATGATTCTCATTTCCGTCCAAAAAAATTTCAGACACATGAGTCCCACAACTTGAGCAGATCCTAAAATATACTTTTCATATTTTGATTCATCATATGTAGTTGGATTTAAATCCATTTCCATACTGTCTAAAAAGTATCCACTAAATCAAGATCAATATTATAAGAATTAACCACATCTTGAAAACTATTAAGAATTGGGTTCAAACTTATCTTATCTTTTATAGACTCATGTGTATCATGCTTGAATTTTGACAATAAGGTCTCCTTATCAAAATTGTGAAAGGTATCAACAATTTCATCTGCTAGTCTGACAAAACCATAAATTGCATAGATAGGCTTATGAAGTTCTCTATCTAAAGCTTTTATTCCCAAAGAAAAACTTGTACTATAAAGCTTTGTTGTAATTTCACTACTCCTGTAGCTTACGATGTCAAAAATCTCTTTCATATCATTTTGACATATGGTTCATAACATAATTAGCAACCACATTCCCAGAAATAATCGAGGGTGGAACACCAGGACCAGGAACAGTTAATTGTCCTGAGTAGAATAAATTATCGAGATGTTTATTAACGATTTTAGGTTTTAAATTTGCTGTTTGAGAAAGTGTATTAGCTAAACCATATGCATTGCCCTTGTATGAGTTATAATCTTTAATAAAATCATTTATACAATAACTTCTATTATATTCAATATATTTTTCAATTTCATGACCACAATACCGCTCCATTCTTTTTATGACTTTAGAAAAATAGGTTTTTCTAATAGCTTCCGTATCTTCCATACCAGGAGCTATCGGAATAAGAAAGAAGAGATTTTCTTTATTCTTGGGAGCAACACTAGCATCAGTTTTCAGAGGGACAACAAGCATAAAAAGAGGCTTCTTAGGCCATTGTTTAGTTGCATAAATTTCATTTGTATGTACATCTATATCTTCGTCAAAAAATAGATTATGATGATTTAACTTATTTATCTTTTTGTTTACACCAACATAAAAAATTAAACATGAGGGAGAAAGAACTCTCTTTTCCCAATATTTCTCAGAATAATTACTTAAATGTGTTGGTAATATTTCTTTATCTATATGATGATAATCTGCAGAACAAATGAGTGAGTCAACTTTGTATTCCTGAGAATCTGTTTTGATAGATACTACTTTTTTATCTTCAACAACAATATCTTTAATTTCAGAATTGAGATGAAATTTAACACCTAAATCTTTACATATCTGTGCCATTCCATCAATAACCTTAGCAAAACCTCCCATAGGATAATATGTACCTTGTTTTATTCCAGAATAAGCCATTAAACTGTACATAGCGGGAGTCTTTGCTGGTGCTGTCCCTAAAAATAAAACAGGGAACTCTAGTAAGGCAACTAAAAAAGGGGTTTTTAAAATATTTTGCAACATGTTTTCTGTAAGATTTGAATATTTGTAAACGAAAAACATTGCTTATAATTTCAGTCGTACAAACTTCTTTTAAGGAAATTCCTGGCTCATAAACCAACCTATTAATTCCAAAATTATATTTAAACTCAGCCTCTTCCATGAAAGAAAGTAACTTCTTCGAAGAACCAGGTTCATAAGACTCAAAAAGTGCTAACACCTCTTTCCAATCACTACTTAATTTGAGAGTATGAGCTTCTGGGAAAATTATTTGAAAACCAGGATCAAGTTTAATTAAATCATAATAATCTTTAGGGTTTTTATCAAAATCTTTGAAAAACTTATCAAATACATCTGGCATCCAATACCAACTTGGACCCATATCAAATGTATATCCTTTGTCTTTAAATTGTCTTGCTCTACCTCCAATAGTATCATTTTTTTCAAAAACCTGAACTTCGTGTCCTTCTTTTGCCAAATATGCAGCAGTACTCAAGCCTGCAAATCCTGTTCCTATAACAGTATATTTCATTTAAATTTATTTTTACACAAAGGTATTAATTCATTAATCTATTAACAACAATGAAAGATAGTTTCATAAGATATTTTAGAGCTAATAAACTATTGATTTTAAGAATGTGAATTCAATTTTAATTTGGAATCCAAAGTTTAGATTGTACATTTGACGAATATGAGAAAAACCGAATTGAATCAATTGATTTCCTTAGAGGATTAGTAATGATTATTATGGCATTAGATCATGTGAGAGATTACTTCTTTTTTGGATCTTTCACATCTAACCCTACAGACCTTGACTCTACTACCCCATTACTCTTTTACACTAGAATAATTACTCACTATTGCGCACCTGTTTTTGTGCTATTAACTGGAACTTCAGCGTATTTATATGGTACAAAAAAAAATAAACGTGACTTATCTAAATTCTTATTAACTAGAGGAATATGGCTTATATTTTTAGAGATCATTGTTAACAATTTTATCTGGTTTTTGATCCCTCTTACTCATTTATTGTTTTACAAGTAATCTGGGCAATTGGATTTAGTATGTTATTTCTTTCGGGTATTATTTATTTTTCAAATAAAATCATCTCTGTTATTGGATTAGTAATTATTTGTTTTCATAACCTGTTTGATACTTTTATTTATGAAGGACAAAGCCCATATGCAATTTTATGGTATTTTCTTCACCAACAATCAATGATTAAAATTTCAGAACATACTAGCTTAGCATTCGGATACCCTATTATACCATGGGTAGGACTGATGGCACTAGGCTACGTAATGGGTTCGCTTTACACTGAATATCAATCAAAAGAGAGGGCTTCACTATTAATGAAATTCGGAATATATTCCGTTTTAGCCTTTATAGTTCTTAGACTCACTAATTTTTATGGTGAACCTAATCATTTTGCTATTCAAGAAAAATATCATTTTCTGTAATGGCATTATTTAATACCACAAAATATCCTCCATCTCTACTTTATATTCTGATGACTATTGGTCCATCTTTGATTTTATTATCAATAATTGAAAAATATAAGAATAAGATCACAGATTTTTTTATTGTATTTGGTAGAGTTCCTTTATTCTATTATTTCAGTCATGTTTTCTTAATTCATATAACAGCAATTATTTTTTTAATGATAGAGAATAAAGACTATAGTATAATGCTAAACATGACTCCGTTCTTACCAAATCAGTATCAATTAATGGAATACGGATATCCTCTGTGGGTTGTTTATTTAGTTTGGGTTATTGTGATTTTAATATTATATCCGATTTGTTACAAATACATGAAATATAAATCGAATTCTAAAAAATGGTGGCTGAGTTATTTGTAACACAAATAACGATTTTTTGATTTCATGTAGTTTTTTTTAACGGCATGAATATTTCACTTAAATTTCAAAAAATAAATAATCTACATGAAGAAAAACTACTTCTTAATAATTGTCTTTATTACATCTGAGTTGTTTGCTCAATGTGATGCTGACCATATTGTCATATTAAATAATTTTGAATTTATTCCTTCAGAATTAGTTATTGAACCAGGAGAATCAGTGGCCTTTATAAACATAGAAGGCATTCACAATTTAAATGGAATTAACAACAGTATCACTGGAGATTATTTTAATAATCCCATGGACTATTTTCTTAATGATACCCTAGGAACACCAGAAGGTGTCTGTATGGGAATTATAGAATTTGACTTACCTGGAATTTATAATTTTGATAGCAGTTACGGATTTGATGCCCAAGCCGGAATGTCATTAACAATAAATTCTGATGCCTTTGTACTTGAAGATTTATTTGCAGAATTAGGGGCTATAGACAGTATTTCAATTTTTCAATCTGCAATACGCATTTCAAGTCATACACATCATCTTACCTTAATGGCGATCATCCATACACAATATTTGTCCCTAATGATGAAGCCGTAGCTGATATTCTTGAAACTTTAAGTATAGGTCAATTTGATATTTTTGACTTACCCAATTTTGGTGAAATATTAGAATATCATATTGCGGAAGGACTTTATTTTGAAGACGATTTATACGATGGACTGATGCTAGCTTCTGCTCAAGGTCAAGAACTGACCATCACAGAAAATGAATCAGGTTTTCTTTTGATAATGCACAAATCGTAAATTCAAATTATACAGCCTTCAATGGAGTCATTCATGTCATCGATCAATGTCTTGCACCAAGCAGTAGTCCAGAATCTACTGTCATGCAAATCATAGCAGATAGTCCTGATCATGAAATATTGGAAGAAGCCATATCAATCTTAGGCCTAGCTGATGAACTTTCTTCTCTAGCGACGCTTGAACAGGATGGAATAGGACTCGAGGACGGACCGGGTCCATGGACTGTCTTTGCACCAACCGATGAAGCTTTTGAACTTTTTACAGAAGAAATGGGTTGGACTCTTAATGACCTTTTAGAGTCTCAATTTCTTTCGAATATAATAAATCAACATATCGTAAATGGCTGTATCGACGAATACAACTTCTCTTATGAAATTGATGAATCTTGTTTTGATCTCAATAACCCACTTTTAAGCACTGACTTGGAATTCAATATAGCAACAAATTTAGACGGCGAATCTCTTCAATTCATTGTAAATGAAAATTCTATTTATGTTGTTGGTCAACAAAATACAGTTGAAATAATTGTGAGTGACCTTATTGCGTTTAATGGAATTGTTCACGTTATTGATGCTGTAATTACACCTAAGATTGAAGAAATTCAGTCAGGATCATGTGATCTTTGGACATTAGAATTGACCAGTTCTATTGAACAAGGATGGGATGGTGATGCCTTAGGCTTAGTAATCAATAACACTCTAGCAGAAACGATAACAGTCTCTGAAGGCAGTCAAGAATTTGTATATCAATTTGGTGTAGATCAGAATGATATTGTAGATCTTTTATATTTTGCTAATGGTCCTTCAGGTAGTTACAACTCTTATAAGTTAACAGATGGTGAAGGTCAAGTAATTGTTCAATGGACTGGTAATTTCAACAATTATCCCACTGGATATTCAGGAATTTATGCGTGTGAGTCTGTAAAAGGTGTTTGTGAGAAAATCACTGTTGAGCTTAACAGTGAATTTGGATGGGGCTGGCCATACAGCTCCCTGGATGTTTTCAGAAATGGAAATTATGACCAATCAATAGAAATGCCAATTGGCTATAGTCAAATTACTCAAATCAATGCCTATGAAAATGATATGTTCGATTTCATAGTTAATACTCAGTTAATGTTCCCAGAAGAACTTGGTGGGTATAAAATTCGAACAGAATCGGGCACAACTCTGGTAGATGAAGACAATGTTAACGAAGCACCTGAAAGTAGCTATAATATTGTTGTATGTGAATCTGAAGACAATATCAGTTTAAGTGATATAAAATCACAAGAACCATCTTTAGTTAAAATGATTGATATACTCGGTAGAGAGCAAAAGAACATCAAAAGGCATTATTTTATTTTACATATACGATAATGGTGTTATTAAAAAACGATGGAATTTTTAAAATTCTCTATTCTATAATTCAAATTAATAGTTTTCTAAGTTCGTTAAAAATAATTTACATTATTAAACAATAACTTATTTTAAAATTTAAAAAACTAGATGCATTTTAGTTAATTTTATAGCTATAGCTAATAGAATAATACCAAAAATACGGCGTAAAACATTAATTCCACCCTGACCTAACAATCGCTCTATTTTGCATGTTGATTTTAAAATAACATATACAAAAACTAAATTTAGAATAACACCTATAATAATATCACTAACACTATAAGTTGATCTTAATGAAATTAATGTTGTTAATGTTCCAGACCCTGCAATAGGGAAATGCAATTGGCACAATTGATCCTGAACTATCACCTTCATCAGACTTAAATAGTTCGATATTCAAAATCATCTCTAATGCCAAAAGAAAAATAACAAAGGCACCTGCCAATGCAAAAGAGGCAATATCAATTCCTATCAAATTAAGTAATTGTTCTCCAACAAAAAGAAATAAAATCATAATCAATCCAGAAACTAGAGTTGCTTTTTCTGACTGAATATGTCCCATCTTAGATCTTAAGCCAATAATAATTGGAATGGAACCCAAAATATCTATAACTGCAAAAAGAGTTAGTGTTATTGTAAGTATATCGCCAAAATTCATAGTTATATCTTATTTTATTAATTCGATGTTAAATGCAAGAATTTTTAAATCCTCCCAGTATGATTTATAAGATTTATTTACCACCATAGGATTATTTATAGTAACCGACTTAGCTTTTAAAGCCAAAGGGGCTAAACATAGTGCCATACGGTGGTCGCCATAGGTTTCAAAATTAAAACTTCTATTAAAAAGTTTACTGCCAGGAATAATATTCAAAGCCTCATTATTTATAATATGAACCTGAGCTCCACATTTTTCAAGCTCGTTTTTTAAAGCCATCAAACGATCAGTTTCTTTAATCGGCAAACTTTTTAAACCGGTGAGTTTCATTCGAACACCTAAGCCACATGCAGTTACAGCTAATGTTTGGGCAAGATCTGGTGTCCTTAAACAGTCTAATTCCAAAATTTTTGGAAGTTCAAAACCAGACCTTTTACAAAGTGTTAAAACACCCTGTTCAATATTAGAATCAACACCAAAGAGGTCGAAATAGCGCATCCCTTCCTGATCACCTTGAATCGAGCACTCATCTACCTGAGTAAGTTGAATACATCCAGAATCACTCAATGCCACCAACTCAAACATATAAGATATAGATGACCAGTCAGATTCTACTTGGTTAATATTATTTTGGTAATTACCAGGAAGTATAGAAATTGTATCCTCTACCCAATGATAAGACACACCTTGTTTTTCCATTAAATTCAATGTCATTTGAATATAAGGTCGAGATAAAATCTCTCCAATTAATTTCAATTGAATGCCTTTTTCAAAATAGGGCGCTATCATTAAAATAGCAGAAATAAACTGACTGGAAACATCAGCTTTAATTTGCAGTAAGCCACCCTTCAACTTGCGTCCCTTAATTTTTATTGGAGGAAACCCTTCATTCTCCATATACTCGATATCTGCACCTAGAGAAGATAGGGCATCAACCAGACCCTTAATCGGACGTTGTTTCATTCTTGATGCACCAGTAAGAATCACTTCAGAACTTCCTAGAGCATAATATGCTGTTAAAAAACGCATCGCCGTTCCAGCAATCCCAACATCTATAATCTTATCTTGAGCAGACAATGCTTTTTGTAGCACAGTTGTATCATCAGAATCTGAAAGATTTTTTAACACATTTTTATGACCAGATAATGCTTGTAGTATAAGTAATCGATTTGAAATACTCTTTGAACCAGTTAAATGAACCTTACCATTAATTAATGGACTTATTTTCTGAATTTTAGCATTCAATATAATAAGGAATTATAGGTTTTGATAGCCTGCTCAATTTGATCAATAGAACATACTTTATTAATTTCAGCCTGTCCTATATCTTTAAGTAAGGTAAAATTAATTTCAGAATCATCATTCTTTTTATCATTTTCATCCATTCAATCAATTCCGAAAATTCCGCTCGTCAATTTGAGTTAGTGAAAAAACATTTTGAATTTTTTTGAATAACACTAGAGACATCTGTCTTTAAACCATTTGTCATTTCAGATAAAATGGTCTCAACAACCATTCCTATAGCAATAGCCTCTCCATGAAGTAAATCACTACCTTTTAATAAAGCCTGACTTTCTATTGCATGCCCTATGGTATGCCCAAAATTTAATGTTTTACGTAAACCTTTCTCTTCCCAATCCTGAAGAACAATATTATTTTTAATAGAAATGGATTGATTAAGGAGTGACAATAGGGCATCTTCATCTTTTACATCCACATTCTCTAAAAAAGACCAGTATGCTGGATCACAAATTAAAGCATGTTTATAAACCTCTGCCATACCACTCATCCAATGTCTTTCTGGTAAGGTTTTAAGAAATTCAGGAACGATAAGCACCAAATCTGGATTTCTAAACAAGCCTATTTGATTTTTATGGCCATCTAAATCAACCGCTAACTTTCCACCTACAGATGCATCTACCTGAGACAATAGCGTGGTTGGAATATGAAAAAAACGGAGCCCTCTTTTGTATAATGAGGCAATCATACCTCCCATATCACATACTACACCCCCACCTAAATTAACAACTAAGGCATTACGATCCGCATTAGATTCACTTAGAGTTTTCCATACATCATTACAAATTGAGAGGGTTTTATTATGCTCACCAGACTCAATCTCTATTAACTCAGCACCGATAAGCATCGGAACTTGTTCTATGAGATAAGGCAAACAAAACTGAGATGAATTTTCATCGCAAAAAATAAAAACCTTAGAATACTGTTCTTGATAATCTTCAAGAATCGCATTAAATTCTTGTAAAACATCATTTCCAATATAAATAGAATACTTATCTGATTGTATTTCCACAGGGTGAATCTTAATTCTAGATGCAAAGATAATAAAGCTAGGTAGACATCCTTAAAACAAAGTTAAATAATCGAAGAACATCTAATAAAATAATTAGTAGCTTTAATAGTATATTTGCGAAAGAAAACCACAGGTATGATCTCCTTTGATGACACAGAAATAGCCTTTCGATCGAAATCAAAATTTCAACTTCGAAAAGCATATTACCTATTTAAATTAATGGGTAAACCTATTCTATCTAAACTAGGAGGTGAAATTGCTAATGTGGCAATCAAAATGCACATTCCAATCACTGGATTGATCAAAAGCACGATTTTTCAGCAATTTTGTGGTGGTGAAAGCATCGAGAATTGTTCTGATAAAATTGACGAACTAGCAAAGCATAATATTGCAACTATTTTAGATTATTCTGTAGAAGGAAAGGCATCAGAAAAAGACTTCAAAAAAACAATGGAGGAAACAATTGCTGTGCTTAATTTTGCACATAAAAATAAAAACATCCCCTTTGCTGTATTTAAAATTACAGGTCTTGCAAGATTCCAATTACTTGAAAAAATAAATCTCGACGAAGAACTTAGTACTGCAGAACAACAAGAATACGATCGTGTGATTCATCGCATTAATAAAATCTGCAAAAAAGCACATCAACACAAAATACCAATCATGATTGATGCCGAAGAAAGTTGGATTCAGAATGCTATTGACTCTATTGTTGAAACGATGATGAAAACCTTTAACAAGGAGCAAGCCATCATTTACAATACGATTCAAATGTATCGACACGATCGATTAGATTATTTGAAAAAAATACATGAAAACTCTAAAGAAGAAGGATACTTTATTGGTGTAAAATTGGTTAGAGGAGCTTATCTTGAAAAAGAAAATGAACGGGCAAAAAAAATGGGTTACCCAACACCTATTCAACCTAACAAAGAAGCATGTAACGAAGATTATGACTCAGCTTTAGAATATGCTTGTAAGAATATTCATGGAATTTCTATTTGTGCAGGAACACATAACGAAGAAAGCTCTCTACTCTTAACACGTCTTATGCAACTGTATAACATTGAAAGGAACAATCCAAAAATATATTTTTCTCAACTCCTTGGAATGAGTGATCACATTAGCTACAACTTAGCTAATAAGGGATACAATATAGTCAAATATGTGCCATACGGACCGGTTAAAGAAGTCCTACCTTACCTTATTCGAAGAGCAGAAGAAAACAGATCTATTGCTGGGCAAACGGGTAGGGAATTGAATCTTATTATACAGGAAATAAAAAGAAGAAAATAAAATTAATAAAAAGTTATTTACATTTACAATCTGTAACATCTATATTAACTATAGTAGACGTACTATCACAATCATCAACTTTAAATTTAGAAAACTTTTCTCCCGTAACTTCAATAAGATACGTCCTACACTTTCCACCTACATCACTCCCAGTAAAATCTACATCTAAATCTGTATCGTAAAAGACCTGTTCAAATGAACTCTCTGTCATACTTATGCAATTTAGCTGACAAAGTGCCTTTTCTGAAAACTGAAACGCTTGACCTCGCAAATGTTTTAAGGTACGTGCGTTTGGCAAATAAGAAAATTCAATGTCTCGATCTCCAAAAAAGAAAATGGACACAATTACGCCAAGACCTACACCAAATAGATATAAAAAAAATCGTCTTACCACAGCTCTAAATTAATAACCCAAAAGAAGTCGTATTTCTTTATGTGGCAAATCAAACCAAGTACCAATACCTCTATTAGTAATGATGCCGTTATAAACATACACCCCACCTCTGATATTTGGAGATCGCAACAACATACCTTTTACACCTCCACCTTCTCCAACTTCTAAAAGCAGGGGGGCTAAGATATTACTCAAAGAAAAAGAAGCGGTTTTTGCAACACGTGATGCAATATTCGGAACACCATAATGAATAACGTCATGCTTAATAAAAGTAGGAGATTCATGCGTAGTAAGTTCTGAAGTTTCAAAACAACCTCCCTGATCAATACTGACATCTACAATCACAGACTTAGGCTTCATTTTTTGAACCATTTCATCAGAAATAACACATGGTGTTCTTCCCTCTTTTGCCCGCAAAGCACCAATAGCTACATCAGCTCTTTTTAAAGCTTTTTCTAAAACTTTAGGCTGCATAATGGAAGTTGCTATAGGGAAATTCAAGTCACTTTGCATTCTTCGTAAACGTGCAACTGAGTTATCAAACACACTCACCAATGCACCTAAACCGACGGCAGAACGAGCCGCATACTCAGCAACAGTACCAGCACCTATAATCACAACACGGGTAGGTTTAACACCAGGAATACCTCCCATAAGAAGACCTCTACCACCAGAAAAAGTACTCAATAATTCAGCAGCAATAAGTATCGATGAGGTACCTGCTATTTCACCCATTGATCGAACAATAGGAAAAACCTGTGCTTCGTCTTTAATGTAATCAAAAGCAACTGCTGTAACCTTCTTATCCATTAATTTTTTAAAATATTCTGCCTTCTGAGTCTTTAACTGAAGTGCAGAAATCAAACACTGATTATGTTTAAAGTAATCCAATTCCTCAAGTGATGGCGGCTCAACTTTGAGTATAATATCTGCTTCATACACCTCCTTAACATTAAGACATATTTTTGCACCAGCTTCACTATACTCCTGATCTGAAAATGAGCTTGAAAGTCCTAGATTTGACTCAACATAGACTTTATGACCATTACTCACCAATAATGCAACTGCCTCTGGAACCAAGGGTACTCTTTTTTCTTGAAAGGCACATTCTTTTGGAATACCAATGAAAAGAGACTCTCTCTTAGTTGAATGCTCCAACACTTCAGGCTGTGGCATCAAAAACTCGTCATTTAAAAAACTTAAAATATCAGGCTTACTCATTTTCAGGACTTAATTTCTTCTATTGTAAATATACGCATATTTGCCTCAGACTCGATATGAATCCGCAACAGGTTTTCAGGTAATAAGTTAGCAATTTTTTCCGGCCATTCAATAAAACAGTAATGATTCGAATAAAAATAATTCTCATAACCCATATCATAAGCTTCATTTTCATCTTTTATTCTATAAAAATCGAAATGAAAAATCATTTGATTACCTCGAGCTTCATATTCATTTACAATTGCATATGTTGGACTATTAACGAAAGATGGATCAACACCTAACTCTTGACACAAATATTTAATAAATGTGGTTTTACCAGCACTCATATCACCATAAAATGCAATGACTCTATTTGAATACACTTTTACAATCTTTGATGCCAAAGCAGGCAATTCTTCAATAGAATTAATTATTACTCTCATTATCTTGGAGATAAACGAATAAATGGACAAATCATCTCTTCCATAGAGATGCCACCATGTTGATAAGTATCTCTGAAATACTTCACGAAATGATTATAATTATTCGGATATGTTAAATACAAGTTTTCTTTTGCAAAGATATAACTTGAAGTTAAATTTACAGCTGGTAAAAAATACTCCTCAGGATTTTTCATAACCATGACATCTTTATCTTGATACTGGAGTCTTCTTCCTGATTTATATCTCAAATTTGCAGATGTTTCTTTATCTCCTATAACTTTGGATGGCACACCAACATTTATTGTACCATGATCAGTAGTTAAAAAAAGACGAGATCCACTTACTGCAATCTTCTTAAGCATCTCTAACAAACTTGAATTTTTAAACCAGGTTTTGGTTAAATCTCTGTATGACTTATCATTTCCAGCTAACTCTCTAATCATATCCATATCTGTTTTAGAGTGCGACAACATATCAACAAAATTGTATACAATTACATTTAAATCATTTTGAAGCAAATTATTAAACTGCTGAAGCAACTTCTCTCCATATTGCTGTTTCACTACTTTATGATAAACCATCTTTGTTTTACCGACCCCTAACCGCTGCAATTGATCTTCTAAAAACTCTTTTTCATATAAATTCTTCCCCCCTTCTTCATGATCATTTTTCCATAAATTTGGAAAGCGTTTTGAAATCTCCAAAGGAGTCAATCCTGAAAAAATAGAATTTCTAGAATATTGTGTTGCTGTAGGTAAAATACTAAAGAATGTAGATTCTTCATCTATCGTAAACCATTCCTCTATAATAGGTTGAAGTATTTTCCACTGATCGTATCTCAAATTATCAATGAGCAAAAAAAAGTTTGGTTTATTATTTAATAAATTCGGGAACACTTTTTTCTTCATCAAAGTATGTGAAAGTGTAGGTGTTTCATCTCCATCTTTTAACCATGACTTATAATGAGACTTAACATATTTAAAAAACTGTGAATTTGCTTCATTTTTTTGTATTTCTAAAATTTCAAGCATTCCAGAAGCATCAATTTTATCTAATTCAACCTCCCAATGAACAAGCTTTTGATAAATCTCTACCCATTGTTTCAAACTTCTTACATCTAGCAAAGCCATACTGATTTCTCGGAACTCTTTTTGATAATCTGACGTCACCTTTTGATTTACTAAACGCTTGGTATCTAAATTCTTCTTTAGAGAGAGTAATATTTGATGTGGATTTACAGGTTTAATTAAATAATCGGATATTTTTGACCCCAAAGCTTCTTCCATAATATACTCTTCTTCACTTTTGGTAATCATTACAACAGGTATATTATGATTTTCATAAATTAGATTCAAAGTCTCTAGACCAGAAATTCCAGGCATATTCTCATCTAAAAAAATAATATCATACACCTCACTATCAATCATATCCAAAGCATCTTCCCCATTATTTGCAGTTGACAAGACATAACCTTTACGCTCTAAAAAAAGAATATGTGGTTTCAATAATTCAATTTCATCATCCACCCAAAGTATCTTAACTTTTTCCATAGATATTTACTACTTTAGTTTTTTGTACTAATTTGACTAAAATTACTAAAATTGAGGGCCATTAATGCTAATAAAACAAAAATTCTTAACGATCCAATTTACGGGTTCACCAATATTTCTGATGCTCTCATCTTCGATCTTGTTGAACACCCCATCTTTCAAAGATTGCGTCGCATTTCTCAGTTAGGACTAACTTATCTAGTATATCCTGGAGCTTATCACACAAGATTTCATCATGCACTAGGTGCTATGCATCTAATGCAAAAAGCAATTTCAACACTAAAAAGTAAAGGCCACGAAATCACTTTAGATGAAGAACAAGCAGTACTCATAGCAATTCTTCTACATGATGTAGGACACGGCCCATTTTCACATGCTCTGGAGCACAGTATTGTATCCGGAATAAACCACGAAAATATCTCCATGTTAATCATGGACAAACTTAACGAGGAATTTAAAGGAAAATTGTCTCTAGCAATCAAAATATTTAGAAATCAATACTCAAAAGTATTTTTACACCAACTTATCTCAAGTCAATTAGATGTTGATCGACTTGACTATCTTAAAAGAGATAGCTTTTATTCTGGAGTATCTGAAGGGATTATTAATGAAGATCGAATAATTAGTATGCTCAATGTAAGTAATGGTAATCTAGTCGTAGATGCTAAAGCCATTTATTCAATTGAAAAATTTATTATTGCTCGTAGACTCATGTACTGGCAAGTATACCTTCACAAAACTGTTTTATCGGCAGAATTCAGTCTAGTTCAAGCATTAAAGAGAGCTAAAACACTAGTGAAAAATGGCGTAGACATCTTTAGCACTTCAGCATTACGAGAATTTTTACAAAACGATCATTCACTCGAAAATTTCAAAATCAATGCTAAACTATTGGATTTGTTTTGTCAACTCGATGATATTGACATCATGAGCTCTATCAAAGAATGGACTCAACACCCAGACACTGTGTTATCAGTTCTTAGCAAGAATATTATTGAAAGAAGACTTTTAAAAATAGAACTTCAAGACAATAAATTTGATACTTTATACGTTACTAATATAAGAGATAAAGTAGCAAAAAATTACGGAATTGACTCAGAAAATTGCTCGCATTTAGTCTTTACAAATCAAATAGAAAACAAAGCCTATAATCCCAAAAAAGATAAAATAAATTTACTTTTTAAAGATGGGAGAATTGTTGATATTGCAGGGGCATCTGACCAACTAAACATTTCTGTTTTAGGGCAAACGGTTACAAAACACTTTCTATGCTATCCAAAAGACTGTATCATATAGAAAAATTGTAATTTAGCGGTATATGGAATTTACAATAAGTAAAATTGCAGAGATGCTTAATGGTGAAGTTATAGGAAATCCAAATATTTGGATAAATCAACTCACTAAAATAGAAGAAGGATGCGAACATTCCTTATCATTTTTATCCAATCCAAAATATACTGAACACATCTATAAAACGAAGTCGTCTGCAGTAATCGTAGATAAAGATTTCGTCCCTCATCAAAAGATAAATACAACACTTATAAAAGTTAAGGATGCGTATGCTTCTTTTGCACAGCTTCTAAGAATCGTCGAGGATATTCAAAAAAAAAGAGAAGGTATAGAACAACCATGTTTCATTGATGAAACAGCTGTAATTGATGAAAATATTTATATAGGTGCATTTTCTTACATAGGTAAAAATGTCCGAATTGGGAAAAACGTTCATATTTACCCTCAATGCTATATAGGAGATCATGTCACAATTAAAAACAACTCTACTCTATATACCGGAGTAAAAGTCTACCACAACTGTCATATCGATAAAAATAGTACCATACATTCAGGATCAGTAATTGGATCAGATGGATTTGGGTTTGCTCCAAATACTGATAGAGCCTATGATAAAATCCCTCAAATCGGAAATGTCATCATTAAAGAAGACGTTGAAATTGGAGCCAACACATGCATCGATAGAGCTACTATGGGATCAACAATAATTCATAAAGGTGTTAAACTTGATAATATGATTCAAGTGGCTCACAATGTTGAAATTGGAGAAAACACTGTTATTGCTTCTCATACTGCTATAGCAGGTTCTAGTAAGATTGGTAAAAATTGCATGATTGGTGGCCAAGTTGCTATAGCGGGACACCTTACAATCGGAAATCATGTTAAGATTGCTGGTAAAACGGGAATTGCAAAAAGTGTAACAAAAGATGGAGAAATTTTACAAGGTCCATTAGCCTTTAATTTAAAAGACTTTCAACGTTCCTATATTTTCTTCAGACAATTACCGATGCTTGCTAAAAGAATTGAAAAATTAGAAAAAGAATTCATATTGTAACAAATGGATCATCAACTGACTATAAAAAATGAGATTAGTATTAGTGGCGTTGGTTTACATACAGGCAATAACGTAACCTTGAATTTTAAACCGGCACCAGCAAACCACGGTATTTCATTTAAACGGATCGACCTTAAATCACAGCCTATAATTGAAGCAAGTGCATCATATGTTACCGATACTGAAAGAAGTACTACCATCTGCAAAGATGGAGTTAAAATTCAAACTCCAGAACATTTTTTAGCTGCATGTGCTGGCTTAAAAATTGATAACATTTTGATTGAAATTGATGCAGAAGAACTTCCCATTTTAGATGGAAGTTCTGTTGAGTACATAAAATGTTTAAAAAAAGCTGAACTTCATAAACAAAATGCAGTACGAAAGTATTTTGTTATTAAAGAAGAAATAAATTATGAAGACCCAAAAACTGGGGCTAAAATTCGGGCATTACCTGCAGATGAGCTTAGCATTAGTATTCAAATTGATTATAAATCTAAAGTTTTAGGAAATCAAACAGCAGAATTAAAAAATATTGAGCAATTTGAAACCGAATTTTCTGATGCTCGAACATTTTGTTTTTTACATGAACTTGAATTACTTTCCAAAAATGACCTTATAAAAGGAGGCGATTTAAGTAATGCCATTGTTTATGTTGAACGAGAAACAGATGAAAATGAATTAAAAAGAATTGGGAAATTATTCAACATAAAATCAATTAAAATTTCTGAAGATGGTTGTTTAAATAACTTAAATCTTAAGTACAATAACGAAGCAGCAAGACACAAATTACTTGATGTTATTGGAGATTTAATGCTCATCGGAATGCCCATAAAAGGGCAAATCATTGCCCACAAACCTGGCCACTTATTAAATACTACATTTTCAAAAATCATGAAAGACCTAATCAAAAAAGAGAAAAATAAAGCACCTCATTACGATGTTAATAAAAGTCCTGTGATGGATATTCATCAAATCATGGAAACACTTCCTCACCGTCCACCTTTTTTATTGGTAGATAAAATTATTGAATTAACAGACACTAAGGTAGACGGTTTGAAAAATGTAACCATGAATGAACCCTTTTTTCAAGGACACTTCCCAGGTTCTCCTGTTATGCCTGGAGTGCTTCAAATTGAGGCTATGGCACAAGCTGGAGGGATACTGGTTCTCAATACCGTTCCTGATCCAAAAAACTATTTAACCTATTTTATGAAAATTGACAAAGTTAAATTCAAACAAAAAGTTCTACCAGGAGATACTTTGATCTTCGAAATGGAATTAATAAGTCCGATAAGAAGAGGTATTTGTCATATGTTTGGTAAAACTTATGTAGGGGAAAAATTAGTTATGGAAGGGGAACTAATGGCACAAATTGTTAAAAAAAAATAATATGAAGCAAAAGCTTGCTTTTATTCACCCCGATGCAAAAATCGGTAAGGGTGTCATCATCGAACCATTTACAACAATAAATAAAAATGTTGAAATTGGCGAAGGCACTTGGATCAGTTCTAATGTTACTATTATGGAAGGGGCTCGTATTGGAAAAAATTGTAAAATTTTCCCTGGTGCAGTTATCTCTGCAATTCCTCAAGATTTAAAATTTGGTGGAGAAGAGAGTCTCGCGCATATCGGTGATCACACTACAATTAGAGAATGTGTTACGGTCAACCGGGGAACAAGTGCTACAGGAGAAACAATTGTTGGTGACGATTGCCTACTCATGGCATATTCTCATGTAGCACATGATTGTATTATTGGAAATCATTGCATCATCGCAAATAATGTAGCAATAGCCGGGCATGTGAAAATAGGAGATTATGCAATTTTAGGTGGGTCTTTCTGCAGTTCACCAATTTGTTAAAATTGGCGAACATTCTATGATTTCTGGAGGGACAATGATTAGAAAAGATATTCCACCATTTGTCAAAGCAGCAAAAGATCCTGCTTCATTTGTTGGAATTAACTCAATAGGACTTCAAAGAAGGGGGTTTGAAAAAGATAAAATTTTTCAAATACAAAACATTTATCGTCACTTATTCCAGTCTAATAAAAATATTTCTCAAGCTATAAAATCAATTGATATAGAGTTTAATAACTCTGAAGAAAAAGAAAAAATTTTAAGCTTCATTGGAACATCAGAAAGAGGTATAATGAAAGGATACTATCACAAATAAGTGTCATTAAATCTTATAAATATTGCTAAAAAGTATAATCGAAACTGGGTATTTCGAAATGCATGTTATCAATTTGAAATACCTGGATCTTATGTAATTCATGGACCCAATGGTTCGGGAAAATCTACACTACTTAAAATTCTATCTGGATTTTTAACACCTACTGAGGGAGAACTTAAACTCCAAATCAACTCAAATTACATTACCACCGAAAACTGGTCAAATCATATTGCATATGCAGCTCCTTATTACGAATTAATTGAAGAAATGTATTTGGAAGAATTTGTTTCGTTTTATATTAAATTTAAACCTCTTCAAAAGGGTGTTTCACAAAACGACCTAATTAAAATCGCATATTTGGAGGAAGCAAAAGACAAACAAATAAAAAACTTTTCTTCAGGAATGAAGCAAAGATTAAAGTTGTCTCTTGCTTGGCTTAGTGAGGTTTCTATTGTCCTTTTAGACGAACCATGCTCTAATCTTGATGCAAAAGGTATAGAATGGTATAAAAATTTAGCAAAAGAATATTCTAAAAATAAACTCATCATTGTTTGCTCCAATGGTATAGAAGATGAATTTTCTTTCTGCAAAAAAAGCTTAGACATAGGTAACTTAATTAAATAATTAGCTCATAAAAAAATTATATCTTGACAAATTAAATTTATTCTTATGGCAAGTACTTCAGATATCAAAAACGGCTTGTGTATAAAACACAACAGTGATTTATTTAAAATTATAGAATTTCTACACGTAAAACCGGGAAAAGGGCCTGCTTTTGTTAGAACAAAACTAAAAAGTTTAACAAACGGAAAAGTGTTAGATAACACATTTCCTTCAGGAACTAAAATTGAAACAGTAAGGGTAGAGACAAGAAAATACCAGTATTTATATTCTGAAGATAGTGGTTTTCACTTTATGAATACCGACACTTTTGAGCAAATATTTCTTGAAAAAAAAATGGTTGGCGGGCATGAATTTATGAAAGAAGGACAAATTGTAGAAGTTGTATTTGATGCTGATGATGAAAATCCACTTACGTGTGATCTACCTTCATCTGTAGTTCTGGAAATCAAATATACTGAACCAGGCGAAAAAGGCAATACTGCTACAAATGCAACAAAACCAGCAACTGTAGAGACAGGAGCAAATGTAAATGTACCCCTCTTTATAAACGAAGGTGATAAAATTAAGATTGACACTGTAAAAGGAACTTATTTAGAGCGCGTTAAATCTTAAATTGATAAAAGACTCTTAAAAGTAGGCTATAATACCCTCTTTTTCATACTTCAATTTCTTTGTTTTTATGATTTAGATCTAGCACCACAATAAGAGCAATAAAAGCCCAAACAGGAACTGAGGCCTTATCCATATCTAAAAAATTATTTAAAAGAGCATGACTAAAATATGTAACCAAACCTAAAATACAAGACATTAACATCCACTTTTCTTGTTTGTCTTCTAACTTTGGATACAAGACAATAGCATTAAAAAAAACGGTAATTAAAAATAACAAAAAAACAAAAAGACCAGGCCAACCTGTTTCTGACAAAGCACTTAAATACTCACTATGGGCATTACCCATATCACCAGCATTTGTACTTATAACAGTTTTATCATAATAATTTTGATAAGGGGCATAATGAAACTGATAAGTCCCCGGCCCCCATCCCAAATGAGGACGCTCTTCAAAAAGTCGTATCGCTGACTTCCACCTATTAATACGTTCTAAATTTGACGCGTCTGTAGTCACATTTGACATAGACTCTATATGTTCTAAAAAACTATCAGATGAATCCTGACTGTTCTTCTCAAGTACCATTAAAATATCTGTTTGAAATATTAAAACAAAACTCGTCAAAAAAATAAAAAATGAGA
Organism: Cryomorphaceae bacterium; assembly: GCA_019649675.1. GTDB lineage: Bacteria > Bacteroidota > Bacteroidia > Flavobacteriales > UBA7430 > MED-G21. The sequence goes on from BOWN01000001.1 coordinate 306,995, forward strand.
GGAATAAAGAAAAACGTATTCTGAGTTTAATAATAATATAAACACACAATGCCAAAACGCAGCTTAACCAAGCAGCTCTTGTATAAGATAATATTAATGCAATAATTAACAATACAAATACAAAAGTATAAACTAATTTGATGGCTTTATTAGCACTGAATTTTGTCAAATAATAAGAAAAAGGTAAAAGGAGCGCCAAAGCCATACCATATGAAGTGTGATCTTTAAAAAATGGAGACATCACCCAATGCGCTACCTCATGTTCAAACCCCTTAGCTGAATGCTTAACTATAGAATATAATGCGACCAAGGAAAGACCTGCTAAATAAGCTTTAACAAATCGATGCACATTGGATTTTTTCTGAAACCAAGCATATGCTAAGACATAAAAACTGCTAATAAACCATAATCTGGTGGCCAACAATTTTAAAGAGACTAAAGGCATCGAACTGCTTATTGATGTAAACAATAACCAAAATAAATAAGCACTAATTGAAATTGAAATTGGATGAGCATACAACCCTTTAAAAAGAGCCTTATCACTAATCATCTTAACCCATGCAACAATCATTAAACCGAATAGTAAAGGCTCTGTTGGCAGAGCCATTTCAACACCTATCGGATTATAAACACCTAATTCTTTTAAGCTTGTAGATAAAGGAGTAAAAAATGCAACTGCAGTCAACAGTGTTTCCAAACGTAATAGGGCCAAGGTAATTACCGCTAAAAGTAAAGGAATTAAAACACCCCAATACCGTTCATTAGCAATTAAAAAGGTATTACATATAACAAAAGAAACAAGAGTTAATAATAAGAGATATGAACTGTATTTCTTAAGCAAGATCTGAAGTTGATATGGTTTGACGGACATACAAAAATAACAGAGTCAACACAAAAGTTGCCATACCAGACATAAACACAATGAGCCATCTTATAGGATAGGATTTTTTATCAGCAGCAAAAGCTCTATTAATTACAAATCTGTTTGTGAGCTCTGCATCAAGCTCAACACGAATATTTTCTTTTTCGAGGCGAATTATTTCTAGTTGCTCTTGGACCAATTCTAGCTCTTCAAACAAACGGAAATAAGAACCTCCATATTGAGCTAAATGACTAAATTCCTTTTTTAATGCTCTAGCTCCTGCTAAATTTCCTTCAGAAAGTGCTTGAGCATAATATTCTGTTAATCTTTCAGCCTGCAATGAAACATCAAGAACTCCATGGGTGCGTAATACTTCTAATGAATCGTGTATTGAAAACAAACGACTAGTAAGCTCTTCATCTCTTCGCTCTAAAATAACCACTGCTTGTTCAGCTCGTTCTCTCTTAACACGTTTGACGACCACATCAATTAAATCAACCACGCGATTAGACATAGCAGCTGCAAGCTCAGGATTCTTATCCAAAACTTCAATCTCAATAGACATCAACTCTGTACGCTTAAAGCTAAAGTGATCATCAAACTCTAAGTTCATCCAGGTTTTAGCATGTTGATCTTCTGATTTTATATCATAATGTTCAAACAAATTGAATTCTTCAATAATACGATTTTGCATCTCATCTGAATTTAAAATCTGAAGAAGGCGCTCAGCTTCAAGTTCCTCCCCAAACTCTAAAACATCTTTACGGTATGGATTGTGCTCAACCAGTAATGCTTGAGAAATAGAATTAGTTGTTGTAGGGTAAATAACAGCAGTAGATTTAAACTTAGGCGTTATAATCAAAGGCGATGAAAAAACTCCAGCTAAAACAGAAGCAACTAAAGTGAAAATCACTAAAGGTTTCCGCCATTGGTATAAATCTAATATAATATTTCCGGAATTAGATAGAGATGATTTACTCATGGTTATTTTATTTAATTTCAACCAAATATACAACTAATCAACAGGTTTGCACATTACACAAAAAAGGCTTTACAAACATGCCATTATTAATCATTTCTCACAATATACATCATTCGTTTTATTGGAATCATTCGAATAAACAAAGAAAAAACAAAGGAACTGAAAACAAATACAACCATTGCAATAACCCAATTTGAAACATAGGAATAAGAAATATAGGAAATACTTAAAACCCCAAATACAAAAAATAAGAACTGAGTAAAGCCACTAAAAGTCATGCGTATATGAAACTTCTTTTTAGAGACGATAATTTGCACAATAGAAACCATTAGCTGTGTTATTAAACTCGCAATAGCCGAGCCTAATGCTTGCCACTTTACAATAAACAAAAAATTTAAACCGATATTAATAACAACTGCAGAACCTGCCAAAAAATTTAACACTCTTAAATCGCCATTTGCAGTTAATAAAGTCCCAAAAACGTAAGTAGAAGAAATGCAAACGAAACAAAACATCAATACAGAAAACAAGTGCACAGATTGATGACTTAAATCGTGGTATCTCCAATTTAAAATTTCTTCACCAAACTGAAAGCATAAAACACTTAGTATAATTGCCCCAGAAAACATTATCTTAAAAGAAATATCTATGATCCCATTTAAAACTTGTTTCTCTTTAATCATTTTAGAGAAAATGGGTAACAATAAAACTGAAAACAAATAAGCAACCATATTTCCAGCTTCAAAAAAACGATAAGCTTGAGCATAATAGCCAGCTTGTCTACTTCCATCTTCAAGCAATTTTTCTAACATGACCGAATCACTTCTATAATAAAAAGTCATTAACAAAATTAATAATGCATAGGGGGCACTTTGCTTTATAATAGCAAAAGAAAATAAATGATTGAACTTTATTTTTACAAAAGCCGATTTCTGCCAAACCCAAAACAAAGCAATAAATAAGGTAATTGTATAAGAAAGTGTTTGTGTATAAATAAACCATTCTATTTCAAATGGCTGGTCAATCACATTTCCCCACAACAATAGCGAACAAAAAAGAATCATTAAAAAACGATCTAAAACTGAAATCACACTATCCTTAACGAACATTTGTATGCCACCCAGGTTAGATCTTAAATACAATATAATAGCAACTAAGCCCTGATTAAAGGCTAACAACAATAATAATTTTAAAGCATAATTAGAGTAGCCCCAAATAAAACCAGCACTAATTGTAAAAAACACATAACATAAAACAAGAAGGAGCTTTAAACTGAATAGTTTAGAAAAATATTTGGTTAAAAGGTGTTCGTTTTGAGCAACATTTTTAGTGTTAAAATTATTGATACCAAAATCAAGAAAAATATTGAAAAGAAAGGAGAAGTTGAATAAACTAAAATAAATACCGTAAGTCTCTGCCCCAACTCTATTAATTATTTCAGCATCAATCCCAAGTATATAGAAGGGCTTTACTAAAAGGTTCAGAACCAGTAAGAAAAATAAGTTTGTAATAAACTTTTTCTGCATGTGAAATTGTAAATCTTTATTAGTTAACTTCAAAAAAAGAACATTAGTACTTAATGCGCAACAAAAAACTCTATTTTTGTATGCATGAGAATTGCGGTTAACACACGTCTACTTCTAAAAGACAAGCTTGAAGGTATTGGCTGGTATACTTATGAAACACTTTCACGAATTGTAAAATCACACCCAGAGCACGAATTTTACTTTTTATTTGACAGACCCTATTCAAAAGAATTTATATTTGAAAAATGTAAATCCTTTGGTGATAAACCCTCCTTCAAGGCACCCTATTTTATGGTATATTTGGTTTGAGTGGCGTATTCCAAAATACTTCAAAAATTAATGCTGATGTATTTCTATCGCCTGACGGATTTCTATCTCTTAAGAGTAACATCCCTTCTATTGCAGTTATTCACGACATCAACTTTAAGCATCATCCAAAAACCTTAAATTCAGCCATAGAATATTCTACAATTATTTTTTAAAAATACGCCAAAAAAGCAAACCGAATAGTAACCGTTTCAAATTATTCAAAACAAGATATTTGTAACTCATATAACATCGATGCGTCCAAAATAGACATCAGCTTAAATGGCGTAAACTCAAATTTCCATCCTTTAGGATTAGAGGACCAAATTACCACTCGAAATAAATATAGTGACAGTAAAGATTACTTCATTTTTGTAGGCGCACTTCACCCAAGAAAAAATATTTCAAGACTACTTCTTGCATTTGATGCATTTAAATCTGAATCAAAATCCTCGAATAAGTTACTTATAGTTGGCACTAAAATGTGGTGGAATAATGATCTTAAAAAATGCTACGAAAACTTAACACATAAAGGGGATATCATTTTTACGGGAAGAAAAAACACTGAAGAACTTAACCAACTTTATGCTTCAGCACTTGCACTTTGTTACGTACCATGTTTCGAAGGCTTTGGCATGCCAATTATTGAGGCTATGAAGTGTGCTTGTCCAGTTATCACATCTAACATAACAGCGATGCCTGAGGTAGCTGGAGATGCTGCATTACTTGTCAATCCATTTGAAATAAAGGAAATAACAGATGCCATGACAAAATTAAATACCAACAGCGAAAAAAGAGCTGAACTTTCTTCAAGAGGACAAATACACTCTCAGTATTTCAACTGGAATACAACAGCCATAGCCCTATGGGAAAGCATAGAAAAAGTTATGCATTGATGTTAGCCTCATACTTACATAAAAACAAAATTGAAGTCGGATGTGATGAGGCAGGTAGAGGTTGTCTTGCTGGTCCGGTTGTAGCTGCTGCAGTTATTTTACCGAAAAACTTTAAACAGCCCTTACTAAACGATTCTAAACAACTAAACGAAAAAAAGAGGATTTTACTTAGTACTGAAATTAAAGAAAATGCCATAGCCTATGCGATTGGTATTGTAGATCATAAGGAAATTGATAAAATAAATATATTAAATGCTTCAATTTTAGCTATGCATAGAGCCCTAGATCAAATTAAAAACCCTTTTGACAGTATTTTAGTTGATGGAAATCAGTTCAAAAAATATAATGAAATAGAATACCACTGTATTATTAAGGGTGATGGCAAATACTTAAGTATCGCGGCTGCTTCTGTATTAGCAAAAACATATAGAGACGACCTTATGAAAAAACTTCACCTAGAACACCCCCAATATCAATGGGAAAACAACAAAGGTTATCCAACAAAATCTCATAGAGTAGTGATTAAAAAAATTGGTATAAGTCAATACCATCGAAAAAGCTTTAAACTACTTCCTGAACAATTAAGCCTAAATATTTAATAATAATTATATTTTTGAAAAGCATAAAATAAAACCATGCATAGGTTATTATACTTATTACTAGTTATTTCTTTTTTTGCTTGTCAAAAAGACAAGCAGCAAACAAGCAACGCGCTTGATGCCATACCAATTGACGCAGCTTTAATTATAGAAACAAATGATCTAACAAAAAGTTTAAAGGAACTTTCGGGAAGCGCTCCATGGGAGCTATTAACAACAGAAACTTCAATAGAATTAAATCAGCAAAAGCTTTTAAGAATTGACTCCGCTCTAACAAAATATGCATCGCACTTAACAAGTATAAATACCTTACTCATCTCACTACATTTAACTGGTGCCCAATCTTTAAATTGGCTTGCAACAACATCTTCAGAAGGTCAAGAACACAAATTTCAACTTCTTGAAATAGGACTTAAAAACTTTGCAAACACAAAAGATCATCCATATAGTAATACAACGATCGTAGAAGTTAATATTGAAAATGATCGCGTATTTTATTGCATGCATATGGGGCTTTTATTAATAAGCCCAGAAAAAATTCTAATTCAAGATGCCATCAGGCAAATAAAAACTGAAAATAATTTAACAGCAGACAAGTCCTTTCAAAACATCTACAACTCATCAAATAAAAAAGAAGACTTTAACCTTTATATAAATTCTAAAAATTTTGATAAAATTAGTTCTGAGATCTTATTACAAAACTCAAACATTCAAAATCAAGCTGAATGGTTTCAATGGGATGTTGATATATTTAAAAACGGTGTTCTATTTAGTGGTTTAAGTTTAAGTTTTGATTCGCTGGCGCAGGAACTTCAATTTTTTGAAAATAACCAAGGACACGAATTGATTGCAACATCAATACTTCCAAAAAACACTACGTTTTTTACAAGTAAATGTTTTGAAAACTATAAACAATACCAACGTCAGCAAACAAATGGCTTGGTAAAAAAACATCAAAAAAATAAGTATGACAATAAACTAAGCTTATTAAAAAAAGAACATAGAAATGAATTTGAAAGCTGGATTGACAGTGAAATAACTTGGTTCTTGGTTGAAAATAGTTCGGCATTAAATTCGGGTTTAATACTTCACATAGCTAAAGCTGATAAGCTCGAAAATTACATTACAACTCATGCTGATTCAATTTTTAACTATCGACAGCAACTGATCTTTAAATGGAGCGAACTTAAATACTTAAGCAAGTTATGTAATATGCCAGAAACTGCGAACTATGAGTATGCCAGTATCCTAAACAATCAATTGCTGTTAACAGAAGATGCAACATTAATTAAAAGTATTATAAATGATTTAAAATCCGAAAATACTTTAAGTAATTCCTCAGATTTCAAAAACTGCATCGACGAACTTAACTACGATTCAAACTATTTTATTTACTTTCAAAATCAGTCATCATGTCAACTGGCTCAAAAGTACCTTCATAAAAACATAACTACTTTCATAGAAAAATATACAGAAGCTTTAAGTCCAATACGGTCTTTTGCTATGCAATTTAGCCTCAATGGTTCAAATTGCTACTCAAATGCTTACCTACACTTCGACGCCTCAAAAGAAAATCAAACAAGAGCCATTTGGGTAGCACAATTAGAAGCACCTATTTTATCTGAAATCAGTTTGGTAAAAAACCACTACTCTCAAAAATGGGAAATTGCTGTTCAAGATGAAAACCTTAACCTTTACCTCATTTCTTCAGAGGGAGAAATTCTATGGAAAAGAAAACTTAAGGAAGCTATTATAGGATCTGTTCGGCAAATAGACTTCTTCAAAAATAATAAACTTCAGCTGTTATTTAACACCACGACCAAGCTGTTTTTAATTGATCGAAAAGGGCGAGATGTGGGTAGTTATCCGATGGCATTAAAACAAAAAACAAGCCTACCACTATCGCTTTTCGACTACGAAAAAAACCGCAACTACAGAATTCTTCTCTCTTGCGGTAAACACCATTATATGTACGATAAAAATGGAAAAATAATTAACGGTTGGAAATTAACACAAACCAAAAGTAAAGCCCTTTATCCAGCAGAACACTTTGTGGTGGGGGGAAGAGACTACATTCTTTTGGCTGAAGAAAATGGAAAGCTAAACATCTTAAACCGTCGTGGTGAAACACGTGTTAAAGTGAAAGAAAAAATAGACTTCTCAAGCAACAAAATACAAGTAGTAAAAGGTAAAAGCCTAGCTGAAACACGTATTGTTGCCATAGATAAAAAGGGCGCACAACAAAATATTCTTTTTGATGGAAGCATCGATAACAGTATTAAATTTGAGTTTGATCAAAATATCCAATACACCTATACCAAACTTCATCATATTGTTATTGAAGGTGAAGACCTAAAAGTAAATGGACCTCAAATGAATCTTCTTTATTCTTTTGAAAGTGAAAGCTTGAGTACAGCCAAACTCTTTAATGTTGAAAACGAACATTATCTTAGCATCACAAACAAAAATACAGCTGAAGCATATCTGTTTAGAGAACCAAATGAATTGGTAGAAGGTTTTCCGATGTACGGAAAAACAACCGGAATTACTGAAGATTTAAACCTCGATGGGAAAATTAACTTCATAATAGCAGGTGAATCAGGAACTATATATAATTATACTATAGAATAATGTCTAAAATTACTTATAAAACTGCTACCTTCTAGACTTTCGTTTACGTAAAAACAGCTTTAGTCCGACCTGAATATTTTGATCTTTTTTAAGCCGATTCTTAAATTGTAAACTAGACAACTTAATACCGTGAAGCTGAGAAATAAAGTGCAAAGTTTCACCTTCTTTAACGATATGATATTCTGACTTGGCTTTCTTTTTTTTCATTTCCAAGTACACCACATCGCCCTGAGCCAGCTGCTGGTCTTTTTCACAATCGTTAAAAGACAATAACTCCCACATCCAAAGGCTTAGCTCCGTAGATATAATATCATAATTATCTCCAGTTTCAGCCAAAACATATTTTAAGCCGTTCTCGCTTTTATAGATTTCTTTTCGGTCTCTCCGCTTTGGCTTTTTCACCTTTCGCTTACCCGATTTTGAGGCTCTATCATACTGGGCCAAATCATAGCGCTCTATTAAATTAATGAGCTTTTCGGCATATTCCGGATGTGTTGCATATCCCGCCTTTTTAAGGCCTTTTGCCCAAGCGGTGTAATCGGTCATTTTGTAATCAAACAGAAAGGCGTAGCGTTCTCTATTTTTTAAAAACTCAGAGTGGTCGCGGTACGAATCAGACACCTTTCTGTATTTTCTAAAGCATTCATTTTTGGCGTCATCATCGTGGTATACTTTACGCCCAGACCAGTTTTTATGGCACTTAATACCGAAATGATTTTTTGATTTATGCGCCAAATCTGAATTTCCATTTCCCGATTCTAAAATACCCTGAGCTAGTGTAATACTGGCAGGAATTCCATAGGCATGCATCTCATCAATGGCAATTTTATGGTACTTGCGAATATAATCCTCAGAACTGGCTTCTTGAGCCACAACAGATATAGAATATAAAACAATAAAAAGGTAACCTAGCGCTCTCAATAAATCTGTAATCCTTTGTTTTTGATACGTTGATTCATACCCAATATACCCTGAAGCCCTCCAGTATGAATGGCAATAATGGTAGAACCTCTACGAAAATAGTCTTTTTCAATTAATTCCCATAAGCCAAACAGCATCTTTCCTGTGTAAACCGGATCTAAAGGAATGTGATGTGTTTTCTTAAAATAATTTATAAAGTCAATTAATGCACTATTTACCTTAGCATAACCTCCGAAATGGTAGTCTAAATTTAAAGTCCACTGCGAATTACTGACATACTTAATAATCTCTTCGTTTAAAAAATCAGCACCTTTAAGTGAAGGAAAACCCAAAGCCCTTTGATGTGGCTTTAAAGAATTAATAAGTCCCGAAATTGTTCCACCCGTTCCAACAGCACAACAGACAAAGTCAAAATCAATTTCTACATCACTTAATATTTCTTCACAACCTTTTACTGCCAGTAAATTGGTCCCACCTTCAGGAATTAAATAACAATCGTTAAAATCTAATAAGTATTTTTCAGCAAATTCTTTAGAGGTTTTATCTCGATAGTCTTCACGACTCAAGTAACGTAACTGCATACCACATTCTACAGCATATTTTAAGGTAGGGTTTAAGGGTTGAGTTGCATCGCCTCTAATAAGACCAATGGTTTGAAATCCAAATAGCTTTCCGGCAAAGGCTGTTGCAGCAATATGATTGGAATGAGCACCACCAAATGTCAATAAAGTGGTATATTTTTTTGCAGCTGCCTCTTCTAAATTGTAATGCAATTTACGCCATTTATTTCCCGATATTCGATCATGAATAAGATCCTCGCGCTTAACAAAGAGATCTAAACCCTTTTCTTCTAAGAGTGAATCTGTAACTTTCTGAAGTGGCACCTTAAGTTGTAAATTCATACCCCAAATATACAAGGGAAAATCGTAAATTTGTTGTTTATGGAATCAGGTTACTTTTCTCAATTCAGAAATTTAGACCCGGAAGATTATTATCATTCGGATGACGGTTATATTGTTTATACAGAAAAATATCATTTAAAAAGAGGCTATTGCTGTCAAAATAGTTGTAAGCACTGCCCTTATGAATTTAATAAAGCTAAAACTTCAATTAAGAAGAACCAATAATAATGATGACTTTAAAAACGTTTAAACATGAGTTGATGGAAGGTATTCCAAACGAATTGCCTCCTGCATATGAATTCAATCCTAATTTAAATCACGCACCGAAACGCAAAGACAGCCTCAATAAAGAGGAAAAAAAACTGGCTCTAAAAAATGCCTTGCGTTACTTTCCTAAAAAACATCATACCGTTTTAGCCCCAGAATTTGCGCAAGAATTAGAAGACTATGGACGCATATACATGTTGCGATATAAGCCAACACACAAAATGCATGCACGCAATATAGAAGAATATCCAGGTAAATCGTTACAAGCAAAAGCGGTTATGTTGATGATACAAAATAATTTAGATCATGCTGTTGCTCAGCATCCTGATGAATTGATTACCTATGGGGGTAATGGGGCTGTTTTCCAAAACTGGGCCCAATACCGTCTTTGCATGAAATATTTGGCAGAGATGACTGATGAGCAAACACTAAGCATGTACTCGGGTCATCCAATGGGCTTGTTTCCATCGCACAAAGACGCACCCAGAGTAATTGTTACCAACGGTATGATGATTCCAAATTACTCCAAACCCGACGATTGGGAAAAGTTCAATGCTTTAGGTGTAAGTCAATTCGGACAAATGACTGCTGGTTCCTATATGTATATCGGACCACAAGGCATTGTTCATGGCACCACCATCACACTGCTTAATGGCGGTAGAAAAATTTCGAAAGCGGGCGAAGGACTTTCAGGAAAGCTATTCGTTACAGCCGGACTGGGAGGTATGAGTGGTGCACAGCCAAAAGCTGGAAATATTGCAGGTTGCATTTCGGTAACCGCCGAAATCAATCCTAAGGCCACACATACAAGACATTCTCAAGGATGGGTAGATGAAGTCATCTCAGATTTAGACGAATTATGTGTACGTGTTCGAAAAGCAAAAAAAGACAAAGAAATCGTTTCCATTGCCTACCAAGGTAATATAGTTGATGTTTGGGAAAAATTTGACACTGAAAACATTTTTATTGATCTAGGTTCAGACCAAACTTCTCTTCACAACCCATGGGCTGGTGGATATTACCCTGTAGGTCTAAGCTTTGAAGAAGCAAACGACATGATGTCGAATAATCCGGAGGTATTTAAAGAAAAAATTCAAGATACCCTTCGCCGTCATGCAGCTGCAGTAAACAAGCATACCGCAAAAGGAACATACTTCTTCGACTACGGAAATGCATTCTTACTTGAATCATCTCGAGCAGGGGCAGATGTGATGGCTGAAAATGGAATTAACTTCCGCTATCCATCCTACGTTCAAGACATCATGGGTCCGATGTGCTTTGATTATGGGTTTGGCCCTTTCCGATGGGTTTGTGCTTCAGGAAAACCTGAAGATTTATTAAAGACAGATCAAATTGCTTGTAAAGTTCTCGAAGAAATCATGCAAAATTCACCTGTAGACATCCAGCAACAAATGGCCGACAATATACAATGGATTAAAGGTGCCCAAGAAAACAAATTGGTGGTTGGGTCTCAGGCGCGTATCCTTTATGCAGATGCCGAAGGACGGATTAAAATTGCAGCTGCATTTAATGAGGCCATCAATAAAGGCGAAATTGGTCCAGTTATTTTGGGTCGCGATCACCATGATGTATCAGGTACCGATTCTCCATACCGCGAAACTTCTAACATTTATGATGGGTCTAAATTCACTGCAGATATGGCCATCCATAATGTTATTGGCGACAGCTTTAGAGGTGCAACCTGGGTCTCTATTCACAATGGTGGTGGCGTTGGCTGGGGAGAAGTAATTAACGGCGGATTTGGAATGCTGCTAGATGGCACAAAAGCAGCAGACAAAAAGCTTCGATCTATGTTGTTCTGGGATGTGAATAATGGTATTTCGAGAAGAAGCTGGGCGAGAAATGAGGAGGCCGTATTTGCCATAAAACGTGCTATGGAACATGAACCACTATTAAAAGTAACACTTCCTAACACTACAGATGACGAATTAATTGATTCAATATACTAAACCCAAAACATATGGCTGCTGACGAACTCATACACATCTACTCCGGCTCTTTCCTTAACGCTCAGTTTGTAGCAAACGTTTTAGACGAAAATAATATAAAATGTATGGTAAAAGATGATTACCAAAACAGTATTATTGCCGGTTGGGTGAGTCCAGGATCAGAAAATTCTGTTCGAGTGTTTGTCGCAAATAAAGATGTTGAGGCAGCTAAAGAGGTAATAAAAAACGCAAGAGACTAATTTCTATAAAAGCGTCTTTGCTTTCTCAATAGCATCTTTGAGTCCTTCAGGGTTTTTACCGCCGGCTGTGGCAAAAAAGGCCTGACCACCTCCGCCTCCTTGAATTTCTTTTGAAATTTCACGAATAATGGCTCCAGCATTTAAACGTTCAGTAAGATCATCTGAAACAGCCACACTTAAATTTGCTTTACCATTGTTCTTTGCCCCTAACACCATTACAAGATTGCCTAATTCTCTCTTGCAAGCAAAAGAAAGATCTTTCATAGATGCGGATTCCAAATCTACAAGAGCTCCAATAAAATTAACACCGTTTATTTCAATAACAGACTGGAGCAACTCAGCTTTTAATCCTTTTGCCTTTTCGGCAACAAGCACAGCGACCTTCTTTTCCAGTTCTGCCCTATCTTTTATCAAACTTTCAACACCTTTTACCGGATCATTTGAATTTTTCAATAAGGAGCGAAGTGTATTTAATGTTTCTTCTTGTTTTTTATAATATTCAAAAGCCACTTCCGAAGTAATGGCCTCAATACGTCTAATACCAGCTGCAACTCCAGCTTCTGATGATATTTTAAAAACACCTATCTGACCTGTTGATGGCACATGACAGCCACCACAAAGTTCTACGGAGCTTCCAAATTGAATAACGCGAACCGCATCACCATACTTTTCTCCAAAAAGCATCATGGCACCCATCTGCTCAGCTTCGCTCATTGGAACAGAACGCTTTTCATTTAAAGCTATATTCTCTCGTATTTTAGCATTCACAATTACTTCAACTTGCTGAACTTCTTCTTCTGTCATTTTAGAGAAATGAGAAAAATCAAATCGCAAATATTGATCGTTTACCAATGATCCTTTTTGTTCGACATGTGTCCCTAAAACAGTTCTTAAAGCTTCGTGTAACAAATGCGTTGAAGTATGGTTGTTTTCTATGAGTAATCTTTTGGGTGCATCAACCTCTGCTACAAATACATCGGATGGATTTTCAGGTAATTCTGTCGTAAAATGAACAATCAAATTGTTCTCCTTTTTTGTATTAAAAATGGATATGCTCTTACCATTACAAGTAATCGTTCCTTTATCACCTACTTGACCTCCACCTTCAGCATAAAAAGGCGTTTTATCGAATACCAATTGATAGAAAGATTTCCCTTTTTGCTTTACTTTTCTGTACTGGCTGATCTTAATGTCAGCCGATAATTGATCGTATCCTAAAAATACTGTTTCCGTTTCAAACAAGTTAATCCAATCCTCAGTTTCAACAACAGATGCAGCACGAGCACGCTCTTTTTGCTTCTTCATTTCAACATCAAAACCTTCCATGTCAACTTCCTTACCATTCTCAGAAAGAATTAAAGCCGTTAAATCTATCGGGAATCCAAACGTATCATATAATTCAAATGCTTTAGCGCCATCTACTAAGGTCTCTTTGGAAGCATTCATGATGTCATCAATACGCTTTAACCCGTTTTCTAAAGTGCGCATGAATGACTGTTCTTCTTCCTGAATAACTTTCTCTACAAGAGTTTGTTGTTTTTTAATTTCTGGAAAAAACGCACCCATTTGATTGACCAACACTTCAACAAGTTGGTACATAAAAGGACCTTTTACATTTAAAAAAGTAAAGCCATAACGAACAGCTCTTCGCAAAATCCTTCGAATCACATATCCCGCTCCATTATTTGATGGCAATTGGCCATCGGCAACTGCAAAAGCAATCGCTCTTACATGATCTGAAACCACGCGTAAAGCTATATCAACCTTCTCATCTTTACCATATTTAAAACCTGTGATAGAACAGACTTTATCAATTAAAGGAGTAAAAACATCTGTATCGTAATTAGATTGTTTACCCTGAAGCGCCATAGCCAAACGCTCAAATCCCATTCCAGTATCTACATGTGTATTTGGTAGATTCTCAAGACTTCCATTCGACTTTCTATTGTACTGCATGAAAACCAAATTCCACACTTCAACAACTTGAGGATGGTCGTAATTTACCAATGTTCTTGCATCAACTTTTGCCCTATCCTCATCTGGTCGTAAATCAATATGAATTTCAGAACAAGGCCCACAAGGTCCAACATCACCCATTTCCCAGAAATTATCTTTTTTATTTCCGTTTAAAATACGGTCTTCAGAAACATGAGCTTTCCAACAATCGTAAGCTTCCTGATCTTTATCAAGCTGATCTTCTTTTGCACCTTCAAAAACAGTAACATACAACCTATCTTTATCAATACCATACACATCTGTTAACAATTCCCAAGCCCAATCAATCGCTTCTTTTTTGAAATAATCTCCAAAAGACCAATTACCCAACATTTCAAACATGGTATGATGGTAGGTATCATGACCTACCTCTTCAAGGTCGTTATGTTTACCAGAAACACGCAAACACTTTTGACTGTTTACTACCCGAGCGTCTTTAACCTCACTAATACCAAGAAATAAATCTTTAAATTGATTCATCCCAGCATTGGTAAACATTAAAGTCGGGTCGTTTTTTATAACAATCGGTGCCGAACTAACAACCGAATGACCTTTATCTTTAAAAAAGTCTAAAAACTTCTGACGTATTTGTTGAGACTTCATAATTAGGAATAATATCTATGCATCTATCATTTTAATCCTTACTCTCATTTACTTTAAAAAAGACCTTTAATTAAGATTTTCTTAAATTGCGGCCATATTGAGCTAAATAATAAATACAAATTTAGCCAAATTTTACAGCTTATGGCCAAGGTCAAATATTATTACGACACTAAAACACTTTCTTATAAAAAAATTGAGCGTACAAAATTAAATATGCTCATACGCATTCTTTTATTTATAAGTAGTTCTTCAGCTATTGCTTTATGTTTGGTTTTACTGTTTTTTACATTATTTGACTCACCCAAAGAAAAAGAATTAAAAAGAGAAATAAACAATCTACTTGTTCAATATGAATTATTAGAAGAAAAAATTTCAAATTCTTTTACAATTTTAGATGAACTTCAAGAAAGAGATGACAATATCTATCGGGTTATTTTTGAAGCTGATCCTATAGATGCAAGTATTAGAAAGGCTGGGTTTGGAGGTGTTAACAGATATACAAAATACGAAGGATTTAAACATTCTGAACTTATCAGCGATTTAAACCGAAAAGTTGATCAATTATCAAAAGCTATATATGTACAATCTAAATCTTTTGATGATGTCCTGAAAATGATTGAAAATAAAGAAGAAATGCTAGCACATATCCCTGCTATTCAACCAGTTGCAAATAAAAATTTAAAACGAATGGCTTTAGGATAGGATATCGTATTCACCCCATTTATAAAACACGCAAAATGCACTGGGGAATGGATTTCTCAGCACCAAAAGGTACACCAGTTTTCGCAACTGGAAATGGGATAATTAAAAAAGCAAAACGATCAAAAAGAGGTTACGGAAACCAAGTTCGTATAGATCATGGTTATGGTTATGAAACGTTCTATGCTCACTTAGACAAATACACTGTTAAACGTAATCAAGAAGTTAAACGTGGCGATGTAATAGGATACGTAGGAAACTCTGGAACCTCTACAGCCCCTCATCTCCATTACGAAGTAGTTAAAGACAATAAAAGAGTAAATCCTGTAAACTATTACTTCAACGATTTAACAGTAGAAGAATATGATAAAATGTTAGAGCTATCTTCTCAAGAAAATCAATCTTTTGATTAAATTAAGTGAATGTCTTTGAAAGAAAAAAAAATCAAAAAAATATACTACTCTATTGGAGAAGTTGCAGCAATGTTTAATGTAAATAAATCATTAATTCGCTTTTGGGAAAAAGAGTTTATTATCATAAAACCAAAAAAGAATAAAAAAGGAAACCGATATTTCACTGAAAATGATATTAATAATTTTAAAATCATCTTTCATTTGGTTAAAGAAAGAGGATACACTTTAGATGGCGCAAAGAAAAAACTACGTGAAAACAAAGAAGATACAATAAAAAATGTAGAAATCGTAAATCAACTTAAAGATATCAGAACACAACTAGTAGCAATTAGAGAAGTACTATAGAATTAAACTTTCCTCTAAAACCTTTGGCAACTAAAGCAATGAAAAATAAAAACCTTCTAAATATAGAAGGTTTTTTTATTGCAATTTAAAATTAATCGGCACAGTAAAACTACATGGAACAGGTTTACCTCTTTGTTTCGCAGCTTGTAATTTAGGAATTGAATTCACCAAACGAAGTGCTTCTTCTTTAAGATGCTTATCTTCACCTCTTACAACCAATGAGTTAGTAATTCTTCCTGCCTTATCAATTACAAATTGGACAAATATTTTTTCTGAGATACCCATTTCTTTAGGAATCGCAGGATATCTAAAGTTGCTACGAATATGCTTCATAATTCCCTGCTGAAAACACATGTAACGTTCATCCTTTGAAACATTTTCGCAACCGGGAAAAATAGGCTTATCTTCTACAACAGCAAAATTGAATATTTCATCATCTTCCTCTTCCTCTTCAATTTCTATAATCTCATCTTCATCAGAATCTGTTTCTTCAATTTCAAGCTCCACCTCAATTTCCACGTCATCTTCAACAATTTGAATTATCTCTGGGGGCGGTGGTGGTGGTGGTGGTGGTTTAATCTCTCTTTGCGTAATTGGAATCATTTCCTCATCTTCAAGAGCCAACTCCATGGTTCCAAGATCGGAAGCAGACTTTTCATAGCTCTTCCATTCAAATGCTACAAGAGAAACCGAAATAGCGACAACTAAACCAATCTGGATAAACATCCCTCTTTTGGTTTCTAAATTCGCTTTTGGATTCTTTTTAATTTCCATAAATTCTTTATTAACAGCGTAAAATTAAACATTTAACCAAGGATTACAAAACACTGATCCTTTTTAATAAATATATACTACTCAGCATTGTTATTAAACCAACACTATTTGCTAATATATCAAGCCATTCCCCGGACCTAGAAGGAATTAGAGTATATTGAATAAATTCAATACTCAGACCTACTATTGTTCCAACTGTAAAGACAAAAGTCCATTTTTTAATCAATGTATCTAAGCAGAGAGTCTCTTTATGACTTAACAAAAAAAGAAAAAAAGAAAAAATAGCATAAAAGACAAAATGAAGTAGTTTATCCGATATCTCAATTTCTTTAACATTTGATGAAGGCAGTATGCTACCAACCAAAATAATTAAAAAACAAATAAAAGAAGGATAAAATGAAGACCAAAAACTACTTTTAAACACCTATAAGTTCTTTGTACTGATCTGCTGACAACAAGCTATCTAATTCAGTAAAATCAGATACAAGAACTTTTATCATCCAACCACGACCATAAGGATCACTATTGACCAACTCTGGCTCATCTTCAAGCACCTCATTAAAGGTAACTATTTCTCCAGAAACTGGCATCATTAAATCTGAAACTGTTTTAACTGCTTCAACAGATCCGAAAACCTCTTCTTGTTCTATTGTATCTCCTTCTGTATCTACATCGACATAAACGATATCGCCAAGTTCTTTCTGCGCAAAATCTGTAATACCAACAACAACAGATTCTCCTTCGACACGGACCCACTCATGATCTTTTGTGTACTTCAAATTTTCAGGTATATTCATCATTTTAAATTTTTACCAAAAATACTAATATGTTTTTCACAATGCAATACTTATCAAATAATTACTGAATAAATCATATGAATTGAATTCTGTAATTTTGGCATACTTTATGAAAAACATATTAGTATCTTTGAAGACGCTATTTAAAAATAATAAAATGAAAAAAACATTAATTTCAATTCTATTTATTTTAGCAAATACAATTTGTATTGCGCAAACAAAGAACACAACACTCCCTTCTGTAAGTATTAAATCTGTTGAAGGCAAAACCATAAATACAGACAGCTTTGAAAACCAAGGTAATCCGATTGTAATTAGTTTTTGGGCAACTTGGTGTAAACCCTGTGCAAAAGAACTCAATGCAATAAGTGAAGTTTATGATGATTGGCAAGAAGAAACCGGTGTAAAAGTAATTGCTGTATCTATTGACGATTCTAGAAATGCAGCTAAAGTAGGTCCATTTGCAAATGGTAAAGATTGGCCATTTGAAATTTATATCGATCCAAATAGTGATCTTAAAAGAGCATTAAACGTAAATGCCATCCCACATACCTTTCTTTTAAATGCCAATAAAGAAATTGTATGGCAACACACCTCTTATCTTGATGGTGATGAGGAAGAATTATATGAAGAAATCTTAAAACTGTAAGAAAGATCTTCCATGAAAAAAGTACTTTACGGACTTCTTTTTTGCTCAGGACCTTTATTTTGCCAAGGTATTCAAAACGGTCATCTCAGTGGAAATTTTCAAAGCAACTCACAACTGTATTATGAAGATGAAGACCTAGGTATTACATCTGAAAATCTACCCAGTGAAAAATTCCTAATCAATAGTTTTGCAAACCTTCTATACACTACAAGTAATTTTAGTGCAGGAATTCGCTATGAAGCCAACCACAATGTATTACTAGGGTTTGATAAAAGATATAATGGCGAAGGAATTACCTATCGTTACACTCAATTTAATAAGGATGGCTTAGACATTACCTTAGGTAATTTTTATGAGCAATTTGGAAGTGGAATGATTCTCCGTGCATTCGAAGAAAGAAACTTAGGCTATGATAATGCTTTTGATGGTATCCGTTTAAAGTACTCTCCATTTAAAGGGGTTTATTTAAAATCATTAATCGGAAGACAACGTTTGTATTTTGATAAAGCCGAAGGGATTGTAAGAGGATTTGATGGCGAAATTTCATTAAACGAATCTTTTGAAAGCCTTTCAGACATTAAAACTCAAGTTATGATTGGTGGTAGCTTTGTGAGTAAGTTTCAAAAAGATTTAGACCCTATTTATATCCTTCCTGAAAATGTAGCCTCATGGGCTAGTAGATTTAGCATCTACCACGGAAAATGGATTATGGGTGCTGAGTATGTATACAAGTATAATGACCCTTCTGCTACAAACAACTTTATTTACAAGGAAGGACAGGCACTTTTAGCTAACATTAGCTACTCCCAAAAAGGGTTTGGACTCTCATTAGCTGCAAAACGTATTGATAATATGAGTTTTAACTCAGACCGAAACTTAGGTGGTCAGGAAGTGAGTATTAACTTCTTACCAGCTTTAAACAAACAACACACCTATGCACTAGCTACAATTTACCCATATGGAACTATTGCTAACGGAGAAATGGGACTTCAAGCCGACTTAAACTATAAAATTAAAAAGGGAACTCTTTTAGGTGGTAAATATGGGATAGGATTACTTGTAAATTTTTCTAATGTATACAGCATTCACAAGGCACCGATTAACGAGGATACTGAAATAGGAAAATCTGGAACGCTTGGATATACATCAGACTTCTTCAAAGTAGGTGATGACAAATATTTTCAGGAATATAGTCTCGAGATTTCAAAAAAAATAAATCGAAAACTAAAACTTATAGGAACATACCTTAACACACATTACAACAGTAGTTTTATTGTTGGCTATGGTGATTATGGATGATAAAAGCAAGTATTTGGGTTTTAGAAACTCAATATAAACTAAAACCAAAACACTCAATACGAACCGAATTACAACACTTAAAAACAGCTCAACACGAAGGTAATTGGGCTATGGGACTTGTTGAATACACGTATCTCCTCACTACTTCCTTGCTATTCAAAACCTATACAATTACGGCAACAAAATCAACAAAACACATTACCCAAACATATCGGCAGGTTATACAAAAAACACCACTCGTTTTGCTTTAGGTTATGGTAAACAAAGGCAAGGTATCTTTTGTGTGGGGGGCGTCTGTCGTGAAGTCCCAAAATCAAATGGTTTTTCTTTAAGTATCACTTCAAGTTTTTAGATTATGAATAACTTAAAATATTTCTTCGCATTCATCTTCACATTCTCTAATATCTTTCAGTCTTGTGATGTTATTGAGGGTCCATTTACTGAAGAAATTATTGTGGAAGAATGTGAAGATGAATGTAAAAAAATTCTTCTAGAAGATTATACTGGACACAAATGTGGTAATTGTCCAAGGGCAGCAGAGAAAGCGGAAGAATTAAAAGAAATTTATGGAGACCAACTGATACCTATTGCCATACATGCAGGTTTTTTCGCTTCTGATTTTGGAGGAAATTTCACTACAGATTTCACCTCGAGTACAGGAAATGAATGGGATACTTTTTTTGGAAATAGTGCTGCAGGTAATCCAAATGGCATGGTTAATAGAGTAGGATATCCTTCATCAGAGCATATTATACAACACTCCCAATGGGCGCAAAAAGTAGATGAGCTTTTACAATCAGATGCTCAAATATATATTGAAATAGAACCTGAATTTAATGCCTCTTCAAATTCCTTAACGATTGAAACTACAACAGAAATATTGGAATCTATTTCAGCACCACTAAGCCTAAATGTTATCCTAACCGAAAGTCATATTATTGCATACCAAACAGATTACGATGCAGACCCTCAAGAAATCGCTGACTATGAGCACAATCATGTCATGCGAAAAAGCCTTACTGGCTCTTGGGGTTTAGATTTAGGTCAATCTGATTACAACAATGGCGATGTCATCTCTAATACTTTTAGTTTAACTCTAGATGAAGATTGGGTGGTTGAAAACATGTCTGTTGTCGCTTTTGTATCTAACACAAACTCATACCAAGTCATTCAGGCTGAGGAAACTTATATTATGGAATAAGATGAAAGCAATATTCACATCACTTTGCATACTATGTTTCGCAATAACATCAGCACAAAATTTTGATGCAGGTCTAATTGGTGGGTTTTGTACAAGTCAAGTTAGTGGAGATAACCTAAGTGGCTACAATAAATTAGGATCAAGATTCGGTGCCTACATCAGTTACCCTATCAATAAAAAAATGAGTTATCAGCTGGAAATGCAGTATCTGCAAAAAGGAAGTAAAAAACCTTATACCGAAAACAGTCCTGAAACTTATTTGTTTGAGCTGAATTATATTGAACTTCCCTCGACATTAAACTACCAAGTGAAAAAAGGAATATATATAGAAAGTGGCCTAGGAACAGCCTTTTTAGTTGACTACAAAGAACAAGATGAAATGACTGATATTAATACAGATAAACCCAATACTCTTGCTCTTGATTTTTTATTGGGCGTCCAATATGAGTTTAAAAAAAACCTTAAACTAAATATAAGATACGCTAACTCAATAAGCCGAATTCGTAAACACGCTTCTGAAGAAGAATCGGGGCTTAATAGTGGGCAGTTCTCTTCTCTAGTTTCATTTGCATTGATGTATCAAATTAGTCGATAATGAAACACAAAATTATAGTTGCAATAACCGGAGCCAGTGGTTCTATTTATGCTAAAGTTCTTTTAGATCAGTTGGTCGTTCTTAAAGATCAAATAGACGCTGTTGGAATTGTAATGTCAAAAAATGCCAAAGATGTTTGGGAATTCGAACTGGGAAATGACAGTTATAAAGACTATCCTTTTAAGTATTACGAAAAAAATGACTTTATGGCTCCGTTTGCTTCGGGGTCAGCACAATACAAAACCATGATTGTGGCTCCATGTTCTATGGGAACATTAGCTAGAATAGCAACTGGTGTTTCAAATGATCTTGTTACTAGAGCTGCAGATGTAATCTTGAAAGAACGAAGAAAATTAATCCTTGTTAATAGAGATACACCTTTAAATCTTATTCATATTAACAATATGAAAACAATTACAGAAGCTGGAGGAATTATTATGCCAGCATCACCTTCTTTTTATAGCAAACCAAATAATTTTGAAGAACTTGCAGCGACAGTCATCAACAGAGTAATTGATTTAGCTGATTTAAAGAAAGATAGCTACAGGTGGCAATCTTAAATGTTCATATCTTATAAATTATTACTCATAATAAAATTTCCTTTAATACGTTATATTTTAAAAATCAACTAAAATTTTCTTATGCTTGAATTTTGTAAAAGTATATTAGAAAAAGTCAGTTTTGATCAAGTATTATTTAAAAAAGAACTGGTAAAATCAATTCAGTGGATTAACACAACAGATGCAAAAAGTTTAAGAGAGTGGTGCATCGAAATGTATGGAAATAAATACTCAGATATAATTCAGCAAGCATTTGAAACAATTCTGTAGAAATTCTTAAACAGTATTCAATCAAGAAATAATAGCCTTTTAAAACAAATTTAAGCCCTTGTCGCTGTACACGCGACCTAAATGATTATAGGCTGCCTCAGTAGCAAGTCTTCCTCTTTGTGTCCTAACAATATAACCTTCTTGAATTAAATAAGGCTCGTAAACCTCCTCTAAAGTTGCCGCCTTTTCACTTACTGCAGTCGCAATTGTTCCAACACCAACAGGGCCACCCTTAAACTTATCAATTATCGTCTCTAAAATCATAATATCCATCTCATCTAAGCCCTTTTTATCTACTTTAAGAGCATCTAATGCGACATTAGTAATTGACATATCAACATGTCCTGTACCCTTAATTTGAGCAAAATCTCTAACACGTCGCAATAATGCATTCGCTATACGAGGCGTTCCTCTACTTCTGCCAGCTATTTCAGCAGCAGCATCAAAATCAATAGGCACATTTAATATTCCTGCAGAACGGTCAATAATTTTAGACAACAAATCAGAATTATAATACTCTAATCTACTATTTATACCAAAACGTGCTCTTAATGGCGCAGTTAATAAACCAGACCTGGTAGTCGCTCCAATAAGCGTAAATGGATTTAAATTAATTTGAACTGAACGTGCGTTTGGGCCAGACTCAATCAAAATATCAATCTTAAAATCTTCCATTGCAGAATAAAGATACTCCTCCACTACAGGAGATAACCTATGAATCTCATCAATAAACAACACATCTCTTTCCTCAAGATTTGTCAACAATCCAGCAAGGTCGCCCGGTTTATCTAAAACAGGACCAGATGTCACTTTCATCTGAACACCAAGTTCATTTGCAACAATACCTGCTAATGTTGTCTTACCAAGACCTGGAGGTCCATGCAAGAGCACATGATCTAAAGCATCACCTCTTTGATTCGATGCAGAAACAAAACCTCTAAATTATCAACCACCTTTTGTTGACCAGAAAAGTCATCAAAAGCCGCAGGGCGAAGTTTAATTTCAAATTCGTTTTCTTCAGAACCTAAATCATCTGAAGAAGCATCTAAATATTCATTCATAAAGCGAAACTATATAAACAAATTTAAATAAATTAAGGCGCATGAGATACGAAGTAGAATAAAAGTTTATAACATACATAAATAAAGAGGAGCTATACTTAGATACAAAATTTAATACTTTAGTAGTTTAAACATGAACAATATGAAATTAGCGAACAGCATTGAAAATATATTTAAAAAATATTTCCCAGTCCATTTACAATTGCAGTATTACTGACTTTTTAAGTGTATTACTCGCCTTAATCTATACAGGTGACAAAAATCTAGGATATCTTTCGCAAAGTCTAACCGTCATTGAATACTGGGAACAAGGACTTTGGAATGCACCATTGATGGTGTTTGCCATGCAAATGATGCTTATGTTGGTTTTAGGACATGTATTGGCACTTAGTCAACCTATCAATAAAGGTATTCAATACATGACCGCTTATTGTAACAACACTGCAAGTGCAGCATTTTGGGTATGCCTATTGACATTACTAGTGAGTCTATTCAACTGGGGCTTAGGACTTATATTTGGCGCAATATTCGCAAGAAAAGTTGCCGAAAATGCAAGTCAAAACAAATGGCCTCTCCACTATCCAATTATTGGAGCATGTGGTTATTCTGGCTTAATGGTTTGGCACGGTGGCATATCGGGATCAGCCCCTGTAAAGCTGCTGAATCTGGGCATATTCAATCGCTAATGACAGGTATTTACAATAAAGAACAGCTAGATAAATTACCTGATATGCTGAGCTTTACCGACACCGTTTTCTCCACAATGAATTTAAGTGTATCTATAATACTACTGATAACACTTCCAGGAATGATGTACTTTATTGGTAAAAAAGCATTGCTAAAGACTACCAACTAAATAGTGTGAATATAGATTCTGAAACTTCTAAATTCATAGGTGCAGAACGATTAGATCACTCAAAATTATTAGCAGGAATATTAGGTGCCGTAATAATGTCTTTTGCTTTTTACAAATCAGTAATTCTTCCTGAGTATATTAATCTAAATTTCATTAGTCCCAATTTCATCAATTTCTCTTTACTTGGATTGGGTATTTTATTTCATGGTAATTTCTATCGGTTTTAAAAGCAATAGACCAAGCTATTTCTGGTGCATCTGGTATCCTCATTCAATTTCCTTTATACTTTGGGATTATGGGGATTATGAAGCACTCTGGGATGATTCATTCCTTATCAGATTTTTTTGTTAGTGTCTCAACCGAAACCTCTTTTCCTATATTCACTTTTATAAGTGCGGGTATTGTAAATGTATTTGTTCCAAGTGGTGGTGGTCAATGGGCAATTCAAGGGCCAATTATTATTGAAGCCTCTCAGCAACTAGGTCTAAACATCTCTAAAAATGTAATGGCACTCGCTTATGGAGACCAATTAACAAACATGCTTCAACCATTTTGGGCTTTGCCTCTGCTTGGAATTACAGGTTTAAAAGCAAAAGAAATTCTGCCTTACACCTTAATAATTATGTTGGTTGGTGGAATTATTTTTGTGAGCGGACTTCTTATTTTCTAATAGAACAATTTAAAAAGAGGTAACTGGGGAAATCATTAATTATGTTCTCACATCAAGCCTGTCACGCAGCATGTTACCTAACAACATAAATGCAAGCACTAAAAACATAATTGCCATTCCGGGGGCTACAGCTAAATATGCTTTATCTAGAATAATATAAGCATAATGGTCTTTTATCATGGAGCCCCATGAGGGAATAGGTGCTTGTGCGCCAATCCCCAAAAAGCTTAAACCTGCTTCCATCAATATTGCCGAAGCAAAGTTGGCTGCAGAAATCACAATAACTGGGCTCATTATATTTGGTAAAATATGTGCAAACATGATTCTGATATTTCCATAACCCAAAACTTGAGCAGCTGTATATATTCCATTTTTTAAACTTATGACCTGACCTCTTACAACACGTGCTACTTCGACCCACATGGTAAGTCCAACAGCAACAAAAACTTGCCAAAACCTTTACCTAAAGCCAAGCTTATTGCAATAACCATCAGTAAAGTAGGAATGGACCAAACGACATTTATAAGCCACATTATAATCTTATCAACCCATGAGCCATAGTAGCCAGAAATTAGTCCCAAAGTAATCCCTATTACTAAAGAAATAAATACTGAAATAAATCCTACTGCTAAGAAATACGAGTAGCCACCATAAGTCTACTTAAAGATCCTTCCATATTTATCCGTACCTAAATGATATACCCTACATAACTATAGACATCTGGTGCATCTCCCTTCAAGCTCACTAAACTTAAGTTTCTTTATATAAGAGCTATTATAAGGTTCATACTCCAATTCATTTTCATTAAGCGTAAAAGTATTAACCGGAACTGGTCTATAATTAATTTTTTCACCATAAATAAGTCTAGTAAAAAATGAAACATCTTTTGTATTATCGTTTCTAAGTTTAATAAAAGTTACCTCTGTTTGCTGGTTCTAACAGACTTAACTCCAAATGCATTTCATTGGCATAAGGACTGCTATCTGGTGCCAAATAATAGCAAAAACAGCAACAAAAAAGTCAGTGCAATTATAATTAAAGCAAAAAAACCAGGGATATTAAACCTTTTATGCATTACGATTCAACAATTTCTTAAAACTACAAAATATATGAGTATTAAAATCATAACGTTTGTTATTGCAAATAAAATATTTAAATCATAATTTGCAAAACAAAAGCTTAGATAGATTAACTAATCTTCTTTATTAGGTATCTTATTCAACAAAGAGTATATTTATTGCAACACTTAACTCCTAAATTACATCCATTGAGTGAAGAAAAATAATATTAGGTATAGATCCAGGAACAACGATTATGGGATTTGGGCTCATCAAAAAAAGGGCCAAATTAGAAATGATTATGATGGATATTCTTCTTCTCAATAAAATCAAAGATCCATATTTAAAACTTCAAAAGATTTTCGATAAAACGTCAGCAATAATTGATCATTATCATCCTGACGAAGTAGCACTAGAAGCACCTTTTTTGGAAAAATGTGCAATCCATGCTTAAATTAGGTCGGGCACAAGGTGTTGCTATGGCTGCTGCACTTCGAGAGAAGTGCCAGTAACTGAGTATGCCCGCTGAAAATTAAAAAATCAATTACTGGAAGAGGTAGTGCTTCTAAGGAACAGGTTGCAGGAATGCTTATGCAAATGTTAAATTTAAAAGAAGTGCCTAAATATCTTGACGCTACTGATGGACTTGCTGCAGCGGTCTGTCATGGATTACAAAACGGTATTGGGGCAAAAAAGGTTATAGTTCTGGGCCAATTTCATCAAGAATAACGAAAATAGAATTGACAAAAGATAACATATTATAACCCAGAAATTATCTTTTGGCAATGCCTTTCATCATATCTGAATCTAATTTCAACTTAGGTTTTGAAAAATTTATATCTTCTACACTCTGTAAAGAATTAAATGAATATGTGCATGAGGACTTCTAATCCTATAACTGCAATACCTACACGTTTACAAGGTATGGTCTTTTCAATTGCTTTCGCTTTTTTTAGCAAACTGCCATAAACCCTTATACTCTGATCATTAAGATCAAAAATAGAATCTGTTTCATTCTTGGGAATAACTAAAACATGACCTACTGCTAGTGGAAAAATATCTAAAAATGCAAGGTAGTGATCATCTTCTGCAATCTTATAAGAAGGAATCTCACCGAACAATTTTTGAAAAGATACTAGAATTACCTAGAAATATGTAATATTTCAAATTTAACAAGGCCTGCAGGAACTTGTATCTCAGCAACTTCACCAACTTTCTTACCGAGTAAACCAGTACCGATAGGCGAATTAACAGATATTTTACCAGTTTTATATCTGCTTCTGTTTCCGCAACTAAAGTAAAAGTCATTTCAGCTTTTGTATTTAAGTTTCTGATTTTAACAATAGACAATGCAAGAACCTTATCAGGGGTCAAGCTGTGATTCATCAATAACACGTGCACTGGCGAACATTTCCTCAAGCTTAGCTATTTTCATTTCAAGCATCCCTGCGCCTCTTTAGCAGCATCATATTCAGCATTTTCAGACAAATCTCCTTTATCTCTTGCCTCAGCAATTTGTTGAGAAATATTAGGCCTTTCAACAAATTTTAAATGTTCTAGTTCATCTTTCAATTTCTTGAGTCCATCTTCTGTATAGTATGAAACTGTAGACATAATCTATTAATTTAGTTTATTTAATAAAGCAAAAGAAGACCACCAAGGGTCCTCTTAAGCTAATTTAATAAAATTTATTTAAAAAATAGACTTACTATAATGTAATTCTAACGCCAATTGAATTTGGAGAAGCCATTGGACTAGATCTCTGTAAGAATAATCGATACCAAAATTAGTTCCATTATTAATGGAAGCTCAAATGATACACCATAATTTAAACCTGTAAAGGCTGTTGTTCTTCCTTCAGAAAACTCTCCTGTAATGCCATCTTCATAAACATAACCTGCTCTTAACATGAAGTAAGACTTATATGCATATTCAGCTCCAGCTCGAATTGATCTTTAGAAAAGAGTTAGAAGTAAAATTCCCTGCAACAGTTAAACGATGGTCTGTACCGTAATTAAAATCATAAGAACCACCAATATTTAATAAAGATGGCAATTCAAATGCATCAACACGCATGTCATAACTCATAGGGAAATCTTGGCCATTAGCACTTGAATTTGTGTTGGTAAGGTCATTACCATCTCCAGCAAATTGCATTTTGGCCCCACATTTTTCAAAGAGATACCAAACTTAATCTGGCGCTCAGCTCCTGACACATATTGTACACCAGCATCTAATGCTACACCAGAAGGTTTAAATCTGGAATAGATTCAGAAATCATTCTAACAGTTGCACCACACGAAATATTGTCAGTAAACTTCTTAGCATAAGAAAGACCTATATTCATATAAGATGGCGAAAAAGTTGTCCCTGTTCCTTCAGGTAAATCTTCAGTAGTTATTTCAATATCTCCAAAGTTCATAGACATCACTGAAAGACCAAGAACGGCTTGATCATCTAATGATTTCAGAAAAACCGAATGCGCTGATATTAATATCAGAAAACCAAGATGTAGATGAAAAAATCAATTCTGTATTCTCAGTATGTGCCATACCAGCAACATTCATAAATGTTGCTTCGAGTCCTGAAACAGATGCCGTATTAATACCACCCCAACCTGATGAACGGGCCCAAGGGTTAATTAATAACTCAGTCGCTCCAGCTTGACCTGAACGCTGTTCGTTTCCTGCTGATACACTTGTAGAATACAGTGTTAATACACCTGCTAAAATTGCAGGAATCAGATGCTTTGTATATTTGTTCATAACCATAGTCGTATGAAATTTAGTCTTTAACATTTATGCTACTAGAATGAGTCTAAGTCTATAGGACGAAGTGCACCAAACCACTTCAATACTTTTTCTCCTATCTCTCCGGCATCAACATGTATGATGTAAACCCCCGAAGAGATGGCTACATTATAATTATTTTTAAGATCCCAATCCCAACCTGTTATATTTTGATCGCTATCAAGACTTACTTGACGGACTAAAGTACCAGAAACATTGTATATAGATATAGTACATGTTTTTAGGTAGGTTTGTAATTTTAACTCTATGATCTACTTGATCTCTCTCATACTTATTTGAGCCATAATAAGGGTTTGGTACAACCTTTATTAAATCCATAGCATTCTCTGCGGTAGTTTGATCACCTGTTACAGTTTGAATGTCCGAAGTATTAAAAGTTAAATATGGATTTGATTCATTTAATTCATCATTTCCACTACAATCAGAGATAAATTCATCGTATGCTTTGGACACGCGAATTTTAATCTCTACATCTCCATCTGAAATTTCTGCGGATGGTGAAGACAACATAGGAATAGAAACCCACGCTGCTTCTCTAAAGACATTTCTTTTATTTGAATTAGAAGACATGCCAGTTAAATGATCGTACTCACTATGGGCTTCTGCATCTGAACCAGCATATTGCGTCTTCATCACATAAATGTAGTGACGACCACCTAAAACTAAATCAAATGGATCTCCCTGCTCATTAAATTCATAAAAAGGATTACCAGTAGATTCTACAGATGTTGGATTCCATCTCATATCATCACCATTATGTTCGGGATGATCTGAAGACTCTCCAAACATCATATTTAGTCGAATCCCTTTTTCAAGATCTAAAGCATAACCTGGGAACCATGAGAATCCTTCTGTGTCAGAATTATCAGGCTCACCATATTTGTCTACCGAAGGGTCTGATTTTAACTCCAAACGATCAGAACCGGAACCAGTTTCAATAACCGGACATCGCGTCCATAAATCTTTATCATCTGTAAATACAATATCTACAGAAGGAACATCTTTTAAAGAGCTTAAAGATTGGAACTGATCCCATGCTGGAGAGTGCTCAAACGCTGCTGTACCTTGACCATCAACACCAACCAATCGGTAAGGTGCCCATGAACCTGCAAGTATATTCTCATATGTCTGACCAGCGTCAATATTGGAATGATCTATTGGATCATTACCTGAACGAATCCAATTACCAGGATCGGCAAAAACGCCATTAGCACCAGCATCAAAGAAATCATCATTGTCTTTGTAATAATTAAGCCAAGAGGTTGTATTATCTTTAATTTCTTTGGCACTCAAGAAACCATTTGAGGAAGTAGAAATTGTACCTTCATCACCTGGGTTCATGCATCTTGTACCGTTACAGAAAGACCCCACTCAGGAATAATTTGTTCATTCTTAACTGAAATAGTTTGTTCAGAACTAATGGTATCTTCAGAAGTGTTGTTTACAAGAATCCACATGCCATCTTCGCCTACATCATCCATCTTGAAAGTGAAATCAGTATTCTCTGGAACACTTAAAGGATCTACAACCTTAATATTCACTGGTGCACCATCTTTAGCGTAAACCGTTTGGGCTACACAGTAATCTGAAATAACAGCATCACGGGTTTCAGTAGAGAACTCAAGCTCTAAACCACCATTACCAACACCTTCAATACGCGTCATTGATGGAAGGGTTCCATAATCTGCATTTTGGATGGTTCCACCAGCCTCAGCAGTGGTAATATGGGGAATAACCGAATATTGTTTGATGTTTTTACGTCCTGCCAAATATGGTTTTTTCTGACCATTAAAACTTGGAGCATACATATCGCCTGGGTCAGGAACCTGATCAGGGGCATACTCTAAATACTCATTGTATGCATACGCGACAGCTGTATAATAATATGTCTTATTATTTATAAAGGTACGATCACCATCACAAATAAATCGTCGTTAAGACCAAAGAATGAACAATACCTTCATTAGCAGCCTCAATTGTCATGTTTTGAGGTATACTTGCTTGAAGCTCTTGACTATACTCGAAATTAGTAAGCTGTGCAATTGGTGCATCTGTTTCTTCAGTTGTTATAGAACCATCAGCAGCTTTATAATTTTTAACATCACATTGGAAAACCAAACGTGCTTTGTCAATATTATAAGCATCTGCTGCCGTTACTGTTTCGTCTCTCAATTGGAAAATTTGATAGCCTTCAAAAGTATACTCGTTTCGATATGGTTCTGAAACTATTGAATCTCCTCCCGAACTTGAAACCAAAGTATCAGTAAAATATGAACCAATAATATTTACTTCATCTGCCTCTACATATTGCTCCATATAATTGTTAGATGAAACGGCATTTGAAAGAGTAATCACCACTTTCTGATTAAGCTCTTGGAAGGTCAATGTTGGTGCATCTGGCCCATCAAGCACCTCAAAACAGGTGTCAAATAATTTTTGAGCTTTGTCATCGGCTAAGCGCATTAATTCTACTGAAGCAAAGGCACCTCCTTCATTAGCTCGTGCCCACACAACACCAGTGGTTATGGTATTAAGCGCACCAGGTGCCAAAGTAAATTTACCTGCTGATTGAAGGAAACGACGGTCATCAGGCACATTACCAGCTGTTTGCTCAGTCCATGTTTGTCCAGGGAATGCCGGATCTGTATCACCAGGGAACATGTAGTTACATATTGGATTATTTTGATCTCTTCCGTCGCCACCATAAGTCATCAAGGTGTTGTCAAGCCATTTACCATCTAGGTAATTATAAAAATCTTGGGCTATATTAGGATTTCCATCTGGGGTACCTTGGATATTATTGTAATAAACAAACTTAGACATAATGATTTGCTCCCCAGGCTCATCAATAACACCATCACCATTGTTGTCAATACCATCATTCTCATCAGCTAGAGGCCCTCTAAAGAAGTCAACTCCAATAGCAGGAGGATTGGCTCCATATCCTACGGCAGTTCCATCATCCTCATCACCATTGTAACAATATCCTAAACCACGGGCAACATCACAGCCCACATAATCGTCTTGGTAATCTCCAAGATCTGGATCAACCCATACACCAAAGTAAGTGTCGTTCAGTGGGGTATGTGAGCGGTTAATCATTTTGTAATTGTAGAAGGTCATGTTATTGATCTCATCATTGGTAGAAAAGGCAAATGCCTGAGCCTGTATCTCTAATCCAAGTGAAGTTTCAGATTGTGTCTCTGTATGAACATTCCCATTATCGTTATAAACCCACCATAAAGTTTGATCACCAAATAAAATATCGCCCTCACTACAACCTAGAGTTCCATTTAAGTTATATTGGGGGTAATCACCATTTAATGGATCATAAAAACCATCATTGTTAACATCCTCAAAAGGTGCTAATGATTCAAGAGAATAATAGTAAGATCCTGTAGAGTCTATTTCTAAGTCAGCTCCTAAATAAGCATTAGAAAGGTCATCGGTAGTCCTGTTTCCAGGATAATTTAATATAGACTCAGGAATCACATAATCTGGATAATCTACAGATGGGTTATCCGAATTTGACCAGGCAACAAATTCCTCTACATCAGAACGCAAAATAACAAAATGCTGATCATACTGTGCACATATAGATGCATCTGTACTTCCGTATTTTGAATTGTTTATACCCTCAGATGTTAAACGAACATTATCAAGTGGTCCAGGCCAATAGTCAGTTCCAGACTGACGGTATGTTTGTCCAGCAACCTTAAGCTGTCCGTTATCATCATATCCTCCAATCCATAGTGCACCTGCAAACATAGAATGCTTTCCTGAACCTTTAGGGATTTCGTAGCGACCATTTGACAGATCCCACCACATATCACCACCATTCAATATAGTGGTCTTTACATTATTAATATCTAATAATGTTTGAGCGGTACCTACAGCACAATTATAAGCCAAGGTTTGTAATGGGCTGGCTACACCACCAACATTATGATTTACATTTTCCTTTGCTTGTGCTCCAAATGCCAATAACGCAAAGAAAATATATAGTGTTTTTTTAGCTGTCTTTTTCATATTTATACGATTTACTGCTAAGATTAAAAGTCAAGTGTTACACCTAAACGTATTGTTCTAGGTCGTGTATAGTTACTAGGATTATTTAATTTCAACATATACATATCAGTAAATGCAACTGGATCTAATTGATCTTGCGCATCTCCAATACCAACAGCGGTTGATAAGTAACCATCGTCATCTGGATTTCCAGTATATTGGTAAACGTTGACAATATTTGCCGTATTCAAAAGGTTTTGCACCTGAAGGTAAAAGTTCATCGATGCTGACTTTTGATTTTCATCTTCACCCCATGTAAGGTCGAAACTCTTATTTAAACGCATATCTAAACGGTAGGTCCACGGAAGGCGTGAACCGTTTATACTCCCATCCAAGTAATCGCGATCGTTAATTCCAAACATGGCCTCACGTGTTACATTTTGCTGTTGACTATATGGAGTACCAGATCCTGCAGTAGCAACAAGGTTTACACCCATATTTGCAAGTATTTGTTTCCCGTTTACAAGCGGTCCATTGTAATTTTTACCTGAGCCATATCTATAATCTACACTAGCCGTTATATTATGACGTTGGTCATAATCTAAAGGTAAAGTCGTTCTTAGATTAGGTTGCTCAGAGGTTACTATATTTGCACCTGAAGTAGCAGAAGAACCAGACCCATCAGCAAACTGCATGGTGTAATTGGCATTTAAGCTCACATTCTTTGTTCGGCGCATCTCATAAGCAAGAGACAATCCTTTAACAGTTCCAAAGTCAATATTACCATAAGTAAAATATTCTTGTGGGAAAGCAAAAGCAACTCGAGTATACTGAATCATATCGCGCATTTCTCTATAAAATGCATTTATGGTCAAAGCGGAACTTGAAGAAAGAGCTTGTTTAAAACCTACCTCATAGTTGGTGGTTTTCTGCATCTTTAAGTTAGGATTCTGTAGACCAGCATTATCGGTCTTATAAGCCAAGAACAGATAATCTAATGGATTCATTCTATTTGCTGATGGTCGCTGAGCTAAAACATCATAATAGGCATAAAACATAGCCTCATCTGAAATTGGGAAGTTAAATGAGATACGAGGCATCACAACAACTTCTGGCTCATAATCCTCAAAAGCATCTGCAGACAAACCTTTATTTAAAGCATCACCATTTAACAAGGCATCTGGATCGGCTAGCATAGGTAACACTCCTTTAGAAACATTTAACACATTAGGGTCTGTTACAGGAAGACCTGATGCATCATACCAATTGTCGCCATCACGATAACCTGTAATAACCCCTGCATTTGTGTTGTCATCAACATAAACAACATAATCGTCTCCTATATTGTCAGGGTGCGCACCAAAACCTGTCACCTCACCTGCTGTCATCACATTATAAATAGAATATGGGTCTTTTAAGACTTCTTGATTGGCATCGTATCTGTCTACACGTACACCTATATTAAAGATAATGTCATCAAAGGCGAACTTATCTTGAATATAACCCGCTACATAAATTGGTTGGAAAGCTCCTATATTTCTGGTGTAGTTACCATTCTCATCTTTTTCGGTTAAGAATTCATTCATTCCAGGCTGAACGCCTTCTAGCATGTTACCTTGAGAATCATAACCATAATAAGATGCATAATTAGAACCACCGTTAAATAAACCATCAGCACTAAACATGCCAATATCTAAATCATCTGGATTATAAGTATGAATGTCAACAACTTCATCATAAGCTATACCATGCTTATCTCTAAAATTAATGGCAAAACTTGACATCTCATCATAATTGTAAGTGTTTTTGGCTGGTAATCAGATATTCACCAGTAACCTCATCTTGAGATAAAAATTCATATGGCCCATCATATAGCCCAACGTAATTATTAACCCTTTGCTCTGCTAGTGTCCATAAACCAACAGGTGAAACACCATAATACCTATTATCTCGCTGCTCGTATTCAAAACCAAACTGAATGGCATGATCTTTTATATCGGCTGAAGCCATACCCGTAAAACGAAACTGCGAATTATTCTCTTTTGAATAACCATTATATTCACGACCAGTGTTGTACCACAATGAATGAACAAACTCGGTTCGATCACCATTAACTGCAGCTCCAATACCTGTAATTTGATCTAATGTTGTTACAGATTCAGCACCTACAAAATCGAAATATGATTGGGTGTAACTAGTTGCATTAGGATTTAAATCCCCAGCTTCAAAATCATAATATGATATTAAATTCTGAGTAAGACCAAATAAAGTACCACCAGCACCATCAGAGGTAAATACATCAAAAAGTGTATCACCAGGAGTTGGAACGCCATTTTCATCTAAACCAATGATATCTATTGTATTTTCTTCTCCTTGCCATTCTAGTGGTGTATTTTCTACCAACTCTCTAACAGGGGTAAACTTACCAATGTAACCATAGTTAAAAAGGTTATCTCTGTGATCAACATCGTATGTACTTTGTGTATCCTTCGAGTAATCTGCCTGCAGTGTAAAGAAGGCATTTTTCAAGGTAGATGCCGACTGCTCATCACCTGAGGCACCAAAGCTTTGCTGGAATCGACCAAACACCCTCCATGACTGCTCCTCGGTTTCTGGATTGTTACTTGGGTTAAACAAACTGTAACCGTAAATATAATCTCTGTAAATAGTATTAGCAAAGTTACCACCTAAGGTGATATTGGTATTCAAAGTTGGTTTAAAATCTATTTTTCCTTGTAATCTTGCATTTTTTCTAGCCACATTTTGCTTTGCATCTATATACTCTAAATCTTCCATGGATATAAATTCGGAAGCTCTTTGGGCTTGAACAACATCGTTGTTAACACTAAAAATTAATGGATTCTCTTCCAAATCTTCCATCACATCTTCCTTAATCTTATAATTACCGACTGCTGAAGGGTCTCCATCTTCTAAAGATTCATACTCTCCAGATAAGAAAAATCCTAAAATAGAATTCCCTTCTGAATTTTTCATTAATGGACCAGATAGATTAAATCCGAGAAGATTATAACCATAAGGATCAAGTAAAGATGAAGAAACAACTTCCACTCCACCAAAAAACTCATTAGAAGGACCACGTGTGGTAATACTAATAATACCACCTGTTGCATCTCCATATGATGCTGGAAGACCACCTGTAATAACGGTCATTTGCTCAATAGAGGCTTGTGGTAATTTATTCGAAGCCCTTACTTTCACACCATCGATGTAATAAAAAGTTGCATCACTACGAGCACCACGAACATTTACATCGCCACCCTCATCTTCTTGGTAAATTCCAGCTGTCTGAGCAGCTACAGACTGAACATTACGCGTAGGAAGTGCGGTAATCTCCTCTTTTGTTTTTACTGCCCCTGTCTTATCAGGGTCAATTAAAGGAACTACATACTCTACAAGCTCTACCTCTCCTATGACGGATGATTCAGTTTTAAGAGCAGCATTAACAAATGTAATTTTGTTGGAGGTAATTAGTACATCGGAAATCTCCTTAGTTGCAAAACCAATAAAAGAGATTTTCACTGTATATTTTCCTGGATCTATTGGCTTAATAGTATACTTTCCATCAAAATCGGCCACCGCACCGGCTATGATAGTACCGTTTAATTCAACTACAACATTGGCCATAGGAACGGATTCTCCCGTTGCATCTTCTGTAATGGTACCCTTTAATGTACCTGACTGGGTCTGGGCTATGGTATAGCTTGTTATTCCGAACAGTGCAATTACAGTTAGTAATTTTCGAAGCATAAATCTTAAATTTTTTGTTCGCTTAGATTTTTTTAAAATCGCGTAAATATAGATATTATTTATTAAATAGATAGTATCACTTATTTTAAATGTAAACCAACGTGGCGTAATTATTGTAACTAGCATTTAGTCTAAATTTATGTTAACTCATCAAAGATCAAATAACTTGTATTTAAATCATAAATTACAGAAGTTTACAATTATAAATTTTTAATAATTTGAAAAAGTAAATTTATGAAGAGATTTCTATTTTTGTGGCTTGTTTATCTTAATTATAACGTCATGCGACAAAGACAAATACGAATTTCCAAATGCAAATGTGAATCTCTTCTTGTATCCAAATAATCCAGAATTTAATGGCCTTCATGTGCCAGAAAACTGGGCTTATGTAAATGGCAGTGTCAATGGAATTCTAATCTACAAATGCCATAGAAGGATTCATTGCATATGATAGAGCATGCACAAATGATCCACTAAACAGCTGCGAGCAAATATTTGTAGATACGGAAAACTTAAATACACTTTCTAGTAATTGCTGCGAATCTCAATATTTTATTTTGACGGATCAGTTATTCAGGGTCCTTCAGTTCAAGCTTTGCACCGCTATAGAACGTATTTTGATGGGGTAACTTTGAGTATCAACAACTAGTTATTGGATGATTATTATTGGTGACAAAATATGTTATCACAATGACTATCGGAATTGTTTCAGAATTCCTCAAAAAATATAAACGTTGTAAATAAAGCGTTGATAATTTGAGACTCAATCGTCAATAAAAAAGATAAATTTGATAAGATTTTTTTATATTTGGTGACGATAAAAAAATCCCCGCATCTGCAGGGATTTTTTTATTAATATCGATAATATTCTGGTTTATATGGTCCTTTAACTGGGACTAATATAATCCGCTTGGTCTTGACTTAACTCTTCGAGCTCAACACCTAATTTAGCTAGATGTAATCTGGCTACTTTTCATCCAAATGCTTAGGAAGAGTATAAACCTTATTTTCATAGTTATCTGAATGGAGCCACAATTCTATTTGAGCGAGTGTTTGATTGGCAAAAGAATTCGACATTACAAATGAAGGGTGCCCTGTTGCACATCCTAAATTGACCAAACGTCCTTCGGCTAATAATATAATATCTTTGTCGTAAATCGTGTATTGATCCACCTGTGGTTTAATTTCAACTTTTGTACTTCCATGGTTGTGATTTAACCAAGCCACATCAATCTCGTTATCAAAATGACCAATATTACAGACAATTGCCTTGTCTTTCATAATCTCAAAATGATGTCCAACAATAATATCTTTATTTCCAGTAGCCGTGACAATTATATCTGCCTCTTTAACGGCATCATCCATTTTCTTTACTTCAAAACCTTCCATAGCCGCTTGAAGTGCACAAATAGGATCAATCTCTGTAACAATAACTCGAGCACCAGCGGCTTGTAAAGACTGTGCAGAACCCTTTCCTACATCACCATAGCCAGCTACAACAGCAACTTTCCCAGAAATCATCACGTCTGTTGCACGTCTAATACTATCAACACAAGACTCTCTACAGCCATACTTGTTATCAAATTTCGATTTCGTAACCGAATCATTTACATTAATTGCAGGCATGACCAATGTGCCATTATTCTCTCTTTCATGCAAACGATGAACACCCGTGGTTGTCTCTTCGGATAAACCTTTAATACCTTCAACCAATTCAGGAAATTTATCAAATACCATGTTGGTAAGATCTCCTCCATCATCTAATATCAGATTTAGAGGCTTTCGATCTTCTCCAAAAATAAAGTTTGCTCAATGCACCAATCAAATTCCTTTTCATTCATTCCTTTCCATGCAAATACAGGAATTCCTGCATCTGCAATTGCAGCTGCAGCATGATCCTGAGTAGAAAAGATATTACAAGAAGACCATTGAACTTCTGCACCAAGCGCAGTTAAAGTTTCAATTAGCACTGCTGTTTGAATGGTCATATGTAAACAGCCAGCAATACGTGCGCCTTTAAGAGGCTTAGATGCCGCATATTCTTCACGGATTGACATCAAACCAGGCATCTCTGCTTCAGCCAAACGTATCTCTTTTCTTCCCCAATCAGCTAAGGAAATATCCTTAACCTTGTATTGAACATCTTTCATAGTTTCAGTCTTCATATTTCAATAATTTTTAAAGTACAAAGATACAACAAAAATTAATTGAACTAAATTGTTTTAAGATCTATATATTTGCTTGAACATGAAAGAAATATTTCACAAAAAAATTCTCAACACCCACATTTATGTTTGTAAGATAATCTCATCTTACGAGGAGCAAATTAAAAACCCTCTTCTTAACTCAGCTGAACTAATTTCTGCTAAAGAATTGAAAAATGAAAAGCGAAAAAAGGAATTTCTTTCGAGCCGAATTGCCCTAAAAAATATCTTCAACAAAGAACTTGAGTTAAAGCACCATACATCTGGCAAACCCTTCATAAAAGAAGCTAAACACCTTTCAATTTCGCACAGCTCTAACTTTTTAGCACTAGCATACGGTGATGAAAATATTGGCATCGATATCGAAAAACCTCAAAATAGAATGGTCAAACTTATTCCTAAAGTTCTTTCAGAAATAGAATTGATGGAATTTAAAAAAGAGCCCTCCATCGATTTGGCATGTAAATTATGGGGAGCAAAAGAAGCTATTCTAAAATATGTAGCTGATAGAAACCTTAACTATAAAGAAGACATTAAAGTCGAAAACATACAATTAGGCATTGCCACGTATTTAAAAATGAACTTTAAAGTGGAATTCGAGAAAATGGAAAATGTGATCTTAACCTATGTGGTAAGATCTGATAAAAAAAATAAAGCAGCTCATCACTAATCTTGACAATCACAAGGCTCACTCAAATAAAAATCAGCACCTTTCATCAGCTCTTTATATTTCCCATAATCACCATGAGACATAGAAACTCCTCTAATGTCTAAATAATTCAGATGGGGTAATTCAATTATCTGATATGGAAGCGCAGCCACATCATTATGCCATAAATCCAAATGCTCAAGAGAAATCAATTGGCTAATTGAAGCTGGAATACTGGCAATCTTGTTACTACTTAAATCCAAAAAGTAAGATTTATCAAATGGTTTAATGAATCTGGAAATGCGCCAATTTTATTTTTACTCAGATCTAGTTTCTTTAAATTTGGGAATTGACTTAGTTCCGAAGGGAAAGCATTTAAACCCTTTCTTTTTAATTGAAGTTGGAAAACGCTGTCTGGATTAGCTAATGCATGATCCAAATCTTTATACCAAACACCTTCTTGAGCAAATAAAAAGTATTTAATAAAAGAAAGAGAGCTAGAAATCTCATATCAAGAATTTAGAACCGCTCTTTTATCTTGTTCAAGCTGTAATTTAAGGGCGTCGATATGCTCAAACTTTTGCTCTTCTCTAATCCAAGAATCAATGTAGATTGTGAGTTCTTCACCATACAAATCACGCTCAAAATTTATAATATGAACCTCAATAGTTTTTTCAGTACCACCAATAGTAGGACGCATTCCTATATTAAGCATTCCTTTATAGATATCTTTTTTATACTTAACTCGAACTGCATACACACCATTTGCTGGTATTAACTTATAAGAATCAAGTACTTTGATGTTTGCAGTAGGAAAACCTATTTGATGTCCTAAATGATTTCCTTTAACCACAATGCCTTTTAAACTAAAATCATAATTTAAATAGGATTTAGCAGTCTTTATATCACCTTTTTCAAGGCATTTCTAATTTTTGTTGAGCTGACTGCGACTTCGTGAACATCCTCAGCACATATTTCCTCAACCTCAAAACCGTACAAAGGACCGTATTCCTTTAAATGCTCAAAACTTCCTTCTCTATTTCTTCCGAAATGATGATTGTAACCGATTACTAAACAACTCGTACCAATTTTATTGACTAATACATCTCGGACGAACTCCACAGACGTCAATCGCGAGAATTCTCTAGAAAATGGATGGATAATTAAATGATCTATTCCAGCCTTTTCCAAAAGAGCAATTTTTTCATTTTTTGTGTTTATGAGCTTTAATTCATCATCGGAAAACAAAACCATTCTCGGATGGGGGAAAAATGTAAGTAAAACTGTTTCGCCATTATTTTCTTTTGCTATCTCACAAAGCCGATTAATGATTTTTAAATGACCTACATGTACGCCATCAAAAGTACCTGTTGTAACAACAGCATTTTGAACTTTTTCAAACTCTTCAATGTTATGATATATTCTCACAGACAGAAATCTAAAAACATTATTCTAAAGTAAATAAGGGCGCCATCACTCTTATTCAAAATTGCATTCAAAATTAGCAAAATAAAAATGTGGAGACTATTATCTAATTAAATAAAAATGAATAGATTTGTGCGAACAAATTAAGACAATCAATTTTTCAACAAAACACATTTTACGATGTCAAAAAATATCGGAAAAATCGCACAAATTATTGGACCTGTAGTCGATGTTAAATTCGATAGCAGTAATGGTAGTTTACCAAACATCTATGATGCTTTGGAAATCACCAAAGAAAACGGGAATAAAGTAATTCTTGAATGTCAACAACACATTGGTGAAGATACTGTTCGTGCCATATCAATGGACTCTACTGATGGTTTAAGTAGAGGTAACGAAGTACTTGCCACGGGGTCACCTATTTTGATGCCCATTGGTGAAGAAATTAAAGGACGTTTATTTAACGTAGTTGGAGATGCGATTGACGGTATTGGTGCATTGAGCAAAGAGGGTGGTTATCCAATTCACCGAGAAGCACCAAAATTTGAAGATTTATCAACTTCCTCTGAAGTTTTATTTACTGGTATTAAAGTAATCGACCTTGTGGAACCATACTCTAAAGGGGGTAAGATTGGTCTTTTCGGTGGTGCTGGTGTAGGTAAAACCGTTTTGATTATGGAATTGATTAACAATATTGCAAAAGGACACGACGGTATTTCAGTATTTGCTGGTGTTGGTGAACGTACTCGTGAGGGTAACGACTTACTTCGTGAAATGATTGAATCTGGCGTAATAAAGTATGGAAAAGAATTTGAAGAGGACATGGAAAAAGGCGGCTGGGATCTTTCAAAGGTAGATTCTAAAGAGATGATTAATTCTCAAGCTACTTTGGTATTCGGACAAATGAACGAATCTCCAGGTGCTCGTGCTCGTGTAGCCCTTTCAGGATTAACATTGGCTGAATATTATCGTGATGGTGAAGGAGATGGCGCAGGAAGAGATATCTTATTCTTTATCGATAACATTTTCCGCTTCACACAAGCAGGTTCTGAGGTTTCTGCTTTACTAGGGCGTATGCCATCTGCCGTAGGTTACCAACCTACTTTGGCAACAGAGATGGGAGCTATGCAGGAACGTATTACTTCAACAAAAACGGATCTATTACATCTGTACAGGCAGTTTATGTACCTGCCGATGACCTTACCGACCCTGCTCCGGCGACAACTTTCGCCCACCTGGATGCAACAACGGTATTGTCTCGTAAAATTGCAGAATTAGGTATTTATCCTGCAGTAGATCCACTAGATTCTACTTCTCGAATTCTTAACCCAGAAGTATTAGGCGATGAACATTATTCATGTGCTCAAAACGTAAAAGAAATCTTACAACGATACAAAGAGCTTCAGGATATTATTGCCATCTTAGGATTGGATGAATTATCTGAAGAAGATAAACTAGCCGTTCACCGTGCGCGTCGTGTACAACGTTTCTTGTCGCAGCCTTTCCATGTTGCAGAACAGTTTACAGGACTAGAAGGTGTTTATGTAAGTATTGAAGACACCATCAAAGGATTTAATATGATTCTTAGCGGTGAATTAGATCACTTACCAGAAGCAGCCTTCAACCTTGTAGGTTCTATTGAAGATGCAATTGAAAAAGGAAATAAACTCTTAGCTGAAGCTAAAGCCTAAATAAATTAAAATGCTTGTAGAAATTATCACACCAGACGCGAAATTATTTGAAGGTGAAGTCAATTCTATTAAGCTTCCCGGAACAAATGGTGGCTTTCAGATTTTGAATAATCACGCACCTATTATTTCAACTCTAACTGCTGGTAAAATTTCAATTGCCTCAGATAATGGACAAAAAGAGTCTTTTGAGATTCAAGGAGGCGTTATCGAAATGCAAAACAATAAGATCATCGTTTTGGCTGACTAAGTTATTTTATTATGAATATAAAAAGAGCCTAGAGATTTCGGGGCTCTTTTTTTTATACCTAAGATTTCTATCTTTACCACATGTCTGGAGAGTCAAAAATAGAAGATAAAATACGAGGTAAACTCGCATCTCGAAAGCAAACAAACAGTTTGAGATCTTTGCGTACTGAATCAAACCTAATTGACTTTTGCTCTAACAATTACCTAGGCTTCGCTGAAACCCTACCCGTAAAGGCTTTTAAAGATCAAGGTGCTACAGGCTCCCGATTAATAAGTGGAAACTCGAAACAATTTGAACGTATCGAAAATAAAATTGCCACATTTCATAATGCACCTGCTGGGTTAATTTTCAATTCAGGTTACGATGCCAATCTTGGCTTGTTTTCATGTATCGCAGATAAAGGTGATACCATCATTTATGATCAACACATACATGCCAGCATAAGAGATGGTATACGCTTATCAAATGCGCGGTCATTTTCTTTTGAGCACAATAATATTGACACTTTAGAGAAAAAACTGCAACAAGCCGATGGCCATATTTTAGTTGCCATTGAATCTGTTTACTCTATGGATGGTGATAAAGCGCCACTTGAAAAAATTGTTACTATTTGCGAAAAATACAAAGCTAATATCATACTAGATGAAGCTCATGCAACAGGAGTTACAGGTGAAAATGGTGAAGGTCTAGCACAGAGTCTGAATTTAGAATCAAAAATCTTTGCACGCATACACACTTTTGGAAAAGCAATGGGATGTCACGGAGCTATTGTTCTTGGCTCAGAAGATCTCAGACAGTATTTGATTAACTTTGCACGTTCTTTCATCTACACAACGGCCCTTTCAGAACACAGCTTAAATACTATAGAAAGCGCTTATGATAAGCTTAAAGAATCAGGAGATCTCATAAAGCAACTAAACCAAAATATTTCATTATTTCAATCTTTACTGTCGAAAAAATTACAATCAAAATTAATCTCTAGCTCAAGCCCTATTCAATGTATTTTAATTCCTGAAAATGAAACCGTAAAAAAAGTTGAAGCAGGATTACAGAAAAAAGGTTTAAATATCAGAGCAATAATGCACCCAACCGTTGAAAAAGGAAAAGAGAGAATCAGAATTTGTATTCACAGTTTCAACAG
Source organism: Cryomorphaceae bacterium (assembly GCA_019649675.1). Lineage (GTDB taxonomy): Bacteria > Bacteroidota > Bacteroidia > Flavobacteriales > UBA7430 > MED-G21. Next base: position 350,884 of record BOWN01000001.1, read on the forward strand.
CGAAAAAGAAATAAAAATGTGTGTATCAAGTTTAGAAAAACTAATTATATGAAGACATATTTTATAACAGGCATAGGAACTGAGGTTGGAAAAACAATTGCTTCAGCAATCGTCACACAAGCTTTAAAGGCTGATTACTGGAAACCAGTTCAAGCAGGCGAATTAAACCATAGCGACCGAATGAAAGTTGAAGCACTTATCGATAATGATCGAACAAAGTTTCATCCGGAAGCCTATAAATTAAGTCAGCCAATGTCACCCCATGCAGCAGCGGAAAGAGATGGTGTAGAAATTGATATTTCTTCATTTAAAATACCACAAACCAACAATCATTTGGTAATAGAAGGTGCAGGCGGATTACTCGTACCCTTAAACGATAAAAACACAATACTGAACCTCATTGAATCTCTAAAATGTGAAGTTATCTTAGTATCTCGACATTATTTAGGGAGTATTAATCATACACTAATGAGTATTGAGACATTACAACAAAGAAAAATTCCCATCAAAGGAATTCTGTTTAATGGGAAAGAAAATAAAGATACCGAATCCATCATCACAAAGATGAGTAACGTAAATATAATAGGCCGAATTGATGAATTAGATGACTTGAATAAGTCGGTTATTAATTCAGTTGCGCAAAATCTAAAGAATAAGTTAATTTAGATGGTTTAAAGAGTGCTGTTAAAGATCAACACACCTCGATAGATTGAATTTGTCATTAACATTACTGAAGGCTAATAAAATGGGTCTTGTAGAAAGAGATAAAAAATACATCTGGCACCCCTTCACGCAAATGAGGATAGCAGAAGCGGCAATTCCAATTGTAAAAGGAGAAGGCACACTTCTTATAGATGAAAAAGGGAATACGTATATCGATGCAATTTCGTCATGGTGGGTCAACCTACACGGCCATAGTCACCCCTACATCGCAGATAAAGTTTACACGCAAATGCAAAAACTGGAACACGTTGTTTTTGCAGGGTTTACGCACAACCCTGCAGTAGAATTATGTGATAAACTCTCAAAACATTTACCCTCAAATCAAGCAAAATTTTTCTTTTCAGGCGATGGCTCTTCTGCGGTAGAGATTGCTTTAAAAATGGCTGTGCAATATTGGAAAAACAAAGGTGAAAATAAAACGCGTTTTGTCGCTTTAGATGGTGCATACCATGGCGAAACTTTTGGTGCCATGTCTGCCGGAGCAAGAAGTATTTTCTCAGCCCCATTTTCGGACTTACTTTTTGAATGCACACACATTCCTTTTCCAAAAGATGAGCAGGCAGCAATACAAAGTTTAAAAACTGAAATTGATAAAGGTGGTATTGCTGCTTTCATATTTGAACCACTGGTTCAAGGTGCAGCAGGAATGAGAATGTACAAAGCTGATACACTAAATAAGCTTATGCAAATATGTATAGAAGCAGGCATATTGTGTATTGCCGACGAGGTAATGACTGGATTTGGAAGAACTGGAACCACTTTTGCCGTTAACCAAATAAAAGCCAAACCCGACCTTATTTGCTTGTCTAAAGGATTATCTGGAGGAACTTTACCACTTTCAATAACGACCTGCACAAAAGATATTTTCGATGCTTTTTTAGGAGATGAGCTTGAAAAAGCCTTCCTTCATGGGCATTCATATACCGGAAATCCAATTGGTTGCACTGCTGCAATTGCAAGTTTAGAGTTACTTGAAAAAAAAGAATGTCAGATGGCAATAAAAAATATTGCTAAAAGTCATGAAATATTTATCAAACGCATTAACTCAATTGAAATAATTAAAGATATACGCCAAACAGGAACAATTTTAGCCATAGAATTAAAAAGCGATTCTTCAGGTTATTCAAGTAGTATGCGTCAGAAATTATATCAAGACTTTTTAGATCAAGGCGTATTATTAAGACCGTTAGGAAACGTGATTTACATACTCCCACCCTACTGTATCAAAGAAAAAGAATTAGAAAAAGTATACAAGGTCATAGAAAATCAGCTAAAAAAGATGAGGTAACTATTGTCCTGAACGAATCGCCTCCACAGGATCTAAACGAGAAGCTGATAAAGCGGGAAGAATGCCGGAAACCACTCCAATTACTACTGATGCACACAAACCAGTAATAATATTATTGATAGAGAGTGTCACATTAAAATCTATAAAATTAGTCACCCATATAGTTCCAAGATAGACAAATAATAAACCTAAGATTCCTCCTATTAGACATAATAAAATTGCCTCAAACAAAAACTGGAGTAAAATAAAATAATTCTTTGAACCTATTGCTTTTTGAATACCTATAATATTAGTTCTTTCCTTAACCGAAACAAACATAATATTTGCAATTCCAAAACCACCAACCAACAAGGAAAAACCACCAATAATTATTCCTGCTAAATCAATCACACTAAATATGGAATCGATTCCTTTAGATAATAAACTAACTTCATTCAAAGCAAAATTATCTTCTGCCTTCGGAGACAGCTTCCGAACAGAACGCATCACTCGAGTTAAATCATCTTTTAATTGCGAAATACTAACTCCCAACTTTGCTTTGACTAGAAACATCGGACTTGTAGATTCACGATTTAGTCGCATAAAATTATGTGCAAACTTAACAGGCACTATAATTTTATCATCGTCACTGTCACCAATAATACTTTCTCCTACCTTTTCAAAAACACCAATAACCTTGGCTCTTTTTCCCATAAACTTAATCTCTTTCCCAAGTGGATCAACTCCTTGAAAAAGCTCTTCGGAAATATTTGAACCAATAATTGCAACAGGCTTTCCAGATGCGGATTCTAAAGGTGAGAAATACCTTCCAAAAGAGAGCTCAAAACCGTATACATCCTGATAACCATGAGAAACAGCACCTACTTCTACACCCTCAACATCGTTGGACTCAAATTTAACTGTTTTACCTTTAGCTCCTGCAACAAATGAGACTGCTTCAGCCATTTCTATACGCTGCTCTAATGTAGAAAGTTCTTGAAGTGATGGAACGGGTCTTTGATAATACTTCCACCATGGATACTCACCGCTCATTGCCCAAGGCCACTTATTAACAAACACAACATTATCACCCAAAGACTCAACACTATCTCTAATATTTCGTTCTAAAGAGTCGACCACAGCAAATACAGAAACAATAGCGAAAATACCTATAGTTACACCTAATAAAGACAAAAATGTCCTTAATCGATTTCCAATTAATGCTTGTGCAGCAAAACGAAAACTCTCGCGAAATATCTTTAGTAGTAACATAATGTAAAGTTCAAAGATACCAATTTATTAACATTAAGTAACTTGAACTTATAGACATTACTTGTAGTTATAAATATTTGAGCTTAAATAAATTAAGGTTAAAATACCAAAGAAATTAATTTATGAAACATTTGATTTTAAGATAAAAAAACACTCTCAATTAAAGATTTAAAATTGCATTTTATTTATTGTAAAATTTTCTAAAAATTTGGAGTCAAAACAGAGCTTTATTTAAAGTGAATTTCTACTTTTGTATTAGTATTAAGCATCTCAAAATTAAAGCTTTGAAAAAAATTCAAAATGCACTTATCTCGGTTTATCATAAAGATCGTTTAGAACCAATCATTGAAGAATTAAATCATTTAGGAGTAACGATTTACTCTACCGGAGGTACTCAAAAATTTATTGAGGATATAGGAGTGTCTGTTATCCCAGTTGAAGATTTAACAAGCTACCCATCCATTCTTGGCGGGCGTGTTAAAACATTACATCCAAACGTATTTGGTGGCATCTTGGCTCGTCGTCATGAATCTGGTGATTTAGAACAATTAAAGCAATACAAGATTCCTGAACTTGATATAATCATTGTTGATCTTTATCCATTCGAAGATAGCGTTGCATCTGGAGCCGATGAGCAATACATTATTGAAAAAATAGATATCGGTGGTATTTCATTAATCAGAGCAGCAGCAAAAAATTACAAAGACACTTTAATTGTTCCCTCAACAGATGATTATCAAGAAACACTTCACTTCTTAAAATCTCAAAAAGGTGCCACCACTATAGAGCAAAGAAAAGCCTATGCATCTAAAGCTTTTAATATCTCATCACATTACGACACTGCGATCTTCAATTATTTTAATGATGGATTGACTCCTGTTTTAAAACAGAGTATCCAAGAGCACAAAACACTTCGCTATGGAGAAAACCCACATCAAGAAGGTATATTCTTTGGAAAACTAGATGATATCTTTGAGCAATTAAATGGTAAAGAATTATCATATAACAACCTTCTTGACGTAGACGCTGCCGTTCATTTAATGGCTGAATTCAAGGAAACAACATTTGCTGTTCTTAAACATAACAATGCTTGTGGTTTAGCCTCAAGAGAAAAACTGATTGATGCATGGAAAGACGCTTTGGCAGCAGATCCTGTATCAGCTTTTGGAGGAGTGTTGATAACTAATCGAAAAGTGGATATTGAAACTGCTGAAGAAATTCATAAATTGTTCTTCGAAGTGATTATCGCTCCAGCTTACGATAAGGCTGCTTTAGAGTTATTTAAAACAAAGAAAAATCGCGTCGTTCTTTTACAAAAAGAGATAGAGATGCCTACTAAAACCGTACGAACAATATTAAACGGCGTTTTAGAGCAAGACAAAGATGTAAAAAGTGATACAATTTCAGAAATGAGAGATGTTTGCCAAGTCCGAGCCAGTGAAGAACAAAAAATAGATTTAGCTTTTGCTTCTAAACTTTGTAAAAATACGAAATCGAACACGATTGTTTTTGCTAAAAACAAACAATTAATCTCAAGTGGTGTAGGACAAACATCAAGAGTTGATGCTTTGAAACAAGCTGTAGTTAAAGCGAAAGCTTTTGGATTTGACTTGAATGGGGCTGTGATGGCTTCAGATGCTTTCTTTCCTTTCCCAGATTGTGTAGAGTTAGCAAACAATGAAGGAATTAAAGCCGTTATTCAACCTGGAGGATCGATTAAAGACCAATTATCAATTGATTATTGTAATGAACATAAAATGGCAATGGTTTTTACAGGAACAAGGCACTTCAAACACTAAAATTGAATATAATATTTTGAAACGAATGTACACAAATGACTTCGTTATATATTTTACTAATACACAAAAATAAAAGCTCATGGGATTGTTTGACTTCATGACACAAGATATTGCCATTGACTTGGGTACCGCAAATACACTCATCATACATAATGATAAAGTAGTTGTAGACCAACCATCGATTGTTGCTGTTGACCGAAAAACTGAAAAAGTTATTGCTGTTGGAAAAAGGGCACAACAGATGCATGGAAAGTCTCATGAAGGAATTAAAACAATACGTCCACTTAAAGACGGTGTAATAGCCGATTTCGGTGCTTCAGAACAAATGATTCGCGAGTTGGTTAGAACCATCCCAAACCTGCATTATAAATTCTTTTCACCATCGCTTAGAATGGTTATTTGCATCCCTTCTGGAATTACGCAAGTAGAAGAACGTGCTGTAAAAGATTCCGCTGAACAAATTGGTGCTAAAGAAGTCTATTTAATTCACGAACCTATGGCAGCTGCTATTGGTATTGGTATAGATGTTCTTGAACCTAAAGGAAATATGATTATTGATATAGGTGGAGGAACTACTGAAATTGCAGTATTAGCTTTGGGAGGTATTGTATGTGATAAATCAATTAAAGTTGCAGGAGATGTATTTACGAGCGATATTGTATATTATATGCGAACACAACATAATCTATATGTGGGTGATCGAACTGCAGAAAAAATTAAAATTCACGTAGGTTCTGCTACAGAGGAACTAGATAATCCACCTGAAGATTACCCAGTACAAGGTCGAGATTTGATGACTGGTAAACCAAAACAAATTACTGTTTCAAGTGGCGAAATCGCAAAAGCTCTCAACAAGTCTATAATTCAAGTTGAAGATGCAGTTATGCAAGCACTCGCTATGACGCCTCCTGAACTTGCTGCAGATATTTATAATACTGGTATTTACTTAGCTGGAGGAGGATCAATGCTTAGAGGTTTAGATAAACGAATTTCAAAGAAAACTGAGCTTCCTGTATACGTTGCAGAAGATCCACTTAGAGCTGTGGTAAGAGGAACAGGTATTGCTCTTAAAAATGTAGAATCATTTAGTTTCTTAATGAAATAGAACATCCAAAACTCTCATGCGCAACTTATTTGCATTTTTCTTTAGGTATCACGTTTTTTTCTTGTTTATACTTTTGGAAATAACCGCTATAGGAATGTTAATTCAAACTCATCATTACCAATCTTCGCGTTTTGCAAGTTCATCAAATAGATGGTCAGGTAAAATATTAGAACAATTTAATAACATAACAGATTACTTTTCGCTGAAAAAAATAAATGATTTACTTGCAGAAGAAAATGCACTCATTAGAAACAGAAGCCTCCAACTACCTCCTCTTGAGGAAAACATCTATAAAAATCAACATGAATATATTTCTGCCAAAATAATTAAGAACTCTTACAACAAAAGAAATAATTATTTAACCATCAACAAAGGATCAATGCATGGTATAGAAAATGGGATGGGGGTAATTACTGAAGATGGTGTAGTGGGAATTATTCGTGATGTAAGCCCAAACTATGCAACAGTAATGAGTCTGCTCAATAAAAATACTATTATTAGTGCCCGTTTTATTAAATCAAATCATTTTGGAGAGCTCATTTGGGATGGAAAATCACATCAATTTGCGCAATTGAATTCAGTTGAAAAATATGTTCCTGTAAATATCGGAGACAGCTTGACCACGAATAGTTTTTCTAATATTTTTCCAGAAGGAATAGCACTTGGAACTGTAAATAGATTTGAAAGAGACGAAAATAAAAACTTTTATACCTCAATTGAAGTTGCACTAAGTGTAGACTTTAGCAACCTCAATTATATTTATGTCATAAAAGACAAACTAAAAGACGAAAGAATGAAACTTGAATCTAAAAATGAATGACATACTACAACATACAATACGTTTTTTTATACTGGCAAGCATTCAAATTTTAGTCTTAAACAATATTCAGATTAGTGGCTATATAAACCCGTTTGTATATATTTTATTTATCATATTACTCCCACCTAAAATGCCAAAAGCAATTGTATTAATCTTGGCATTTATTATGGGATTTACAATCGATGTCTTTTCTGACAGTTATGGCATTCATTCGTCTGCATCTGTTTTGTTAGCCTTTTTACGCCCAAGAGTATTAGCATTAGTTTCGGTTAAAGGAGGGGAAGACCTAGAATCAATTGGCATTAAACAACTTAGAATTAATAGGTTCTTCACATACTCAGGTATTCTGTGTTTAATTCACCACTTCACCCTATTCTACCTAGAAGCTTTTCGGTTGAATGAATTTTTCGATACATTTTTACGTGCATTATACAGTAGTGTTATCAGTATATCAATGATGCTATTAATTGAATCACTCTTCTCTAATAAAAAAAGCAGATGAATAGGAATAAATATAAGGATCGGAGACTTTTCTTTTATTTTTTATTTGGAGCAAGTATACTCATCCTATTACTGCGCTTAGTAAATATCCAAATCATTGATAGTTCATATAAATTATCGGCAAACAATAATGTCATTAAAGCGGTAAAAATCTATCCTGAAAGAGGTTATATATACGATAGAAATGGTAGGCTTTTGGTCTCAAATCAAAGAGCATTCGACCTTATGGTTATTCCCCGACAGGTAAAAAAAATGGATACACTAGCCTTCTGTCGTATCATTGATGTAGAAAAAGACTATTTCGATAATCAGTTGAAGAAAGCAAAGCGATATTCAAAAAATAGAGCTTCATTATTTATAAAGGAAGTTTCTAAACAAACCGCTGCTAGAATACAGGAACAACTTTACCAGTTTTCAGGTTTTTACTTACAGGAAAGAACCATGCGAGAATATCCAGAAAAATCTGCGGCTCACTTATTGGGTTACGTAAGTCAGGTGCCAGATTACATTCTCGAAAAAAACGATTACTATAAAAAAAATGACAACTATGGCATGACTGGAGTTGAAAATTCCTACGAAAAAGAACTTCGTGGGACTCGAGGGGTTAAATATGTTATTCGCGATGTTTGGAATTCACCAAAGGGCAGTTTTCAAAATGGGAAATATGATAGTATTGCTGTTAACGGCAAAGACTTAGAGCTAACTATAGATAATGAACTACAAAAATATGCAGAACAATTAATGCAAAATAAAAAAGGAAGTATTGTTGCAATTGAACCAGGTACTGGAGAAATTTTAGCTTTAGTAAGTAGCCCATATTACGATCCAAATTTATTGATTGGTAGATCTCGATCGCCAAATTTTAACCGCATGTATAAAGACTCAAACAAACCTCTATTCGATCGGAGTTTACTAGCAGAATACCCTCCCGGCTCAACTTTTTAAACTACTCAATGCGCTTATTGGTTTACAAGAAGACGTTATCTATTCTGGAACACGTTTTTCTTGTGATATGGGCTGGCGTTTTAGTCCAAAATTAAAAATTGGCTGCCACGCCCACGACTCTCCTCTAAACCTTACTGAATCAATTGCTCAATCATGCAATGCATACTACTGCAAAACCTTTAGACGCATTATTGAAAAATATAATAACGCAGAAAAGGTTACGATAACTGGAGAAATCACATTTTAAGTTTTGGGTTGGGTAATTTCTTAAATAACGATTTATACACCGGAAGAAAAGGAAGGGTACCAAGTGTTGATTTTTACAACCGACAATATGGAAAAAAAAGATGGAAAGCACCAACTGTTATTTCACTTTCTATTGGTCAAGATGCTTTGGTGGTCTCCCCAATCCAAATGGCAAATATGTGTGCAGCCATTGCCAACCGTGGATATTATTTCACACCTCATGTTGTTCGTAAAATAGGCGGCAAAGCACTCACCGACAGTTCTTACACAGTTGCAAAACATACATCAATTGAAGAAAAACATTTCAAGACCATTATTAAAGGGATGGAAAAAGTATACACAAGTAATCATGGTACAGCAAAAAATGCTCGAGTTAAAAATATAGAAATATGTGGCAAAACAGGTACCGCAGAAAACCCACATGGTGAAGACCATTCTATTTTCATCGCATTTGCACCTAAGAGAAAACCTCAAATTGCTATTGCTGTATATGTTGAAAACGGAGGCTGGGGTTCAACTTGGGCAGCTCCAATTGCCAGCTTAATGATTGAACAATATTTAACTGGGCAAGTTAATAACACTGAAAGAGAAAACTTTATTCTAAGTGGAAATCTAATAGATACAGAGAATGAGAAATAATAAAAGTTTATTTGCAAATATTGACTGGACATTAGTTTGCATCTACTTATTAATGTTATTTTTTGGATGGTTAAACATATATGCTGCAAATTATGGAGAAGGTATTCATGACCTAATGACAATGTCTTCAGAACCAGGTAAACAATTTTTCTGGATTGGATCCTCCTTTATATGGATCCTACTCATTATAATTCTCGACGGTAAATTTTATACTACTTTCTCTTACCCAATATACATCCTGACAATTTGCCTTTTGATAGGTGTACTATTAGTTGGTAAAGAAATAGGTGGTGCCAAATCATGGTTCGATCTTGGAAGTTTTAGTATGCAACCATCAGAATTTGCAAAAATTGGAGCTTTATTAGCACTTAGTAAGTTTTTAAGTCAGCTAAATGTAAATCTGCAAAAAAAGAAAACTCAAGTAAAGGCCTTTTCAATTATTGCGCTTCCAATCATTTTAATTCTGCTTCAACCAGATGCAGGCTCTGCAATCGTATTTATATCTCTTTTACTGGTATTATTTAGGGAAGGTATTTCTAACACTTATCTTATTGTTTCGTGTAGTGCAATAGTTTTATTTATTATTACATTAAAATTTGAGCCCCAAACTACAATGCTAATCGTGTTGGTGATATCAATTATTTTGGGATATCTTCTCAAAAAAAATAGACAATCAATTAAGCCAGCTCTTATTGGCTTGGTCTTAGCTATAGGATTTACACAATCAGTAGATCATATTTACTCTGAAGTTCTACGTCCACACCAAAGAAGTAGAATTGATCTTATCTTGGGTAAAATTGAGGATATACGTGGCGTAGGATACAATCTTCACCAGTCTAAGATAGCAATTGGTTCTGGAGGTTTTTTGGGAAAAGGATTTTAGGTGGAACTCAAACTAAATTTAATTTCGTACCCGAACAAAGTACCGACTTCATCTTTTGTACCATAGGAGAGGAATGGGGTTTTATAGGATCAGTAATAACTATTGGTATGTTTTCATTATTGTTGTTTCGGCTGATCGTATTAGCCGAAAGGCAGCGCTCTGTTTTCAGTAGAGTATTTGGATATGGCGTTGCCTCCATCTTATTTTGTCATTTCTTCATTAACATCGCCATGACTGTTGGTATCGTACCTGTTATAGGAATCCCACTTCCATTCTTTAGTTATGGCGGATCTTCTCTGTGGAGCTTTAGTATTTTACTCTTTATCTTTATAAAACTAGATGCTTACAGAATGGATATCCTTCGCTAAATAAAGCTAAAAATGGCTTTTTCAAGGATAACGCCAAGCGTTTAAGTAAATGTCCTTTTCTTCCGGAAATAGAGCCTTTTTTATAACCATCAAACCAGAGTTTAGTGTAAACAAATGCATATCCTGCACAGGTAATGTGATCAATTTGATTCCCAACCTTGCGAAGATATAACTGTTTACTCCCATTTTCCTTCATCATATTAAAAGCTGTAATAGAGTTTTCTTTTAGAACTCTTTTGTCTCGAACACAATAACAAAATTGTGTAGGCACATCTGTTTTCCAATCAATTAAATTATTTTCCTCCAATGCAAGTTTAAATTTGAAGTTTGGATTGTTTAAATATTGATCAACCAAATATGGTTGCACCACATCTACAGGTATTTCAGGTAAATAGTCATTAATCTGAAAAAGATCTAGTTCACCCTTATATATATTAGGGATAATAGTATCATAAGGTGCTATAAAAGACTAGATGAGTTATCATCTGTAATTTTATAAACCTCGTTATATGACATTAACAAGTAAGGCAAATATGCCGGATCAGGATAAGGGAAAACATTACCGAAGACTGCGCTCCCGACATGTCATATGAACCAGACATGGGTGATGATGCCGTAATCTTAATTTCTGGGAAAGTCTCCTGAAGCTTTTTATGAGTTGCCAAACAGGCATGTCCTCCTTGAGAATATCCAGTAAGATAAAGCTGTTCACTTGTTTTTTGATTTAATTTTTGATTGAGCTGCTGAACAGCAAAATACATGTCGATAGCTGCATCAGCTTCTGAATTTGAATGCTGATAAAGATGTGATTTATCTCCTTTGCCTAAGCCGATGTAATCGGGCATAATAACCGCATAACCATCGACTGAAAATCCAGCACAAATAGCTTTTTCTCGACAAATATCGAAATTCCGTTCAATCATTATTTGTGTGCCATGATGATAAATAAGTTGTGGAATAGATGCTGTATTTGTTACAGGTAAAAAATACAATCCCGAAGCATTTATTTTAGTCCCATCGTGCCACTTTGTTGAGTAAATTACTTCATATAAATCAATAGGATTTGAAATATTAACTATAAACTTAGGCATCCCGTTTGTTTTCCATGCTTTTTTTAAATCGGATTTATTTAGACTAGAAACTTTAGTATATGAAATAAGTTCTTGAGAGTAAGATGCCGAAATACTTAAAAACAACAAAAGTGTGCCAAAGAAATTTTTATGAATGCAAAAAATTAAATATTTAATTACACTACAATATGCAACTTATACCACAAACATTCAAATTTTGAGACAAATAGATCAAAAAAAAATGTCTTGATCAGATAAGTGCTGCGTTCATAAAATTGCAGATCTAAAGCACTATAGCATCGAGAGTTTGTATAGTAACCGTATGGTAATTATCTCGAGCTTTTTTATAAATTCTCTTAGCTTTTTCTGGATCTTTTTTATACAAAGCTTCGTATAGAGGTTTTAAAAACTTTCTTCTTCCAACTGTCAATAAAAAACCTTCTAAATCTTTATCGGCTTGCATGTAACCAGAAGGAATTGTAAGTTGAAACCAAGCATTTAATACTTCAGAATTTCCACTTGAAGTAAATCCAAAAGCCTGATCAAGTTTCTGTAAATCATTTCGATCTAAATCTTTAGGTAAATGCCTCAAAAAATGGAGCCACTCATGCGACGACCACCCTTGGGTTTTAATATTTTCTAGTGGGTAACCTTTTAAAAAGGATTTAATGGCTCCCTCTACTGCATCAAATTTGATGGAATTTACTTTAGGGCAATTATCGGGAATTCCTGAGCTATAAATCCACTCTTCAAGACGAATTTTCTCCTTTAATTTCGGTTGACTATTCAATAAATTATTATTAATGTAAGTCACAAAAGCCTCAGTGTCGATAACTTTAAAAGCATGAGTGGTAAAATATTTTTTTAGAAAAAAGTCAAACTGTTTCCTGCCAACTGTTTCTTCAATCAATCTAAGTAAAAAGAAGCCTTTTTCATAAGCAATATCTGTAAAGCCATCATCAGGGTCACGACCTGATAGATCTAATTTAAGGTGGGTGTCTTTATGAGAATGACCTAGTGCTGAAACTTCATGCTCAAGGTCTTGCTTCCCTAATAAAGAAAGCATATCAGCATATTCCCTACCCTCTAATTTCTCCATAATGCGGCGTTCAAAATAAACCGTAAAGCCCTCATTAAGCCAAAAGTCATCCCAGGTTTTATTGGTCACTAAATTACCCGACCATGAATGTGCTAACTCGTGTGCTACAAGAGAGGTAAGTGAACGGTCACCGGCTAAAATGGTTGGAGTAACAAAGGTTAACCTTGGGTTTTCCATTCCTCCGAATGGAAAACTAGGAGGCAGGACCAACATATCATAACGGTCCCAAGCATACTTACCATACATCATCTCCGCAATCTCCAACATCTTTTGAGTTTCACTAAACTCATAACTTGCTTTTTTAATAACACTAGGTTCTGCATATACTCCGGTTTGTTCACCTAAAGATTCAAAAACTAAATCTCCCACACCTAGAGCCATTAAGTATGCAGGAACAGCCTGATTCATTTTGAATTTATACTCACCATCTGTTATTTTTTCTGTTGGATTTTCAGCACTCATTATTGCTAACAAATCTTTTGGCACTTTTACTTTAGCTGTATAGCTAAAGCGAACACCTGGAGAATCTTGACAGGGCAACCAAGTTCTAGCAAGAATAGCCTGAGATTGAGTAAATAAAAATGGGTACTTCTTTCCAGCAGTTTGTTTTGGATTAAGCCATTGTAATGCTTTGGCTTCAGCACCCGTTTTATAGAAAATTGAAACGGCTTTCGTGTCTTCGTCAACATCTATAATTAAGGGCTGACCTAAAATAGAATCTTGATATCCTAATTGAAAGGAACTCACTTTATTATCTATAGTAACCTTGTCTATTTCAAGACCATTTACATCTAAAACAAGTTGATTGTGACCAGTTAAATTTTTAATCTCATAACGGGCTTTTCCGGAGATAATTTCTTTCTCAAAATCAACTTCCACATCTAAATCCAAATGAGTTGTTACCACATGGTGTGGTTCTGAAAAGCTATGCAAATCAACTCGCAGATCTTCTTTTGAATTACATGCTGATATAAAAAGCGTAAAAAGTATAGTTATTATCTTGTTCATGGGTCTTATTTACTGAAGACTAAAGTAGTAAATACTTTTATTTTAAATAATCTGTGAGCTCATCATATCTAAAACAATCTATCGTATGGTCATTTACCATACCAGTTGCCTGCATGTATGCATATACTATGGTGGGACCAACGAATTTGAAACCTCGTTTTTTTAAATCCTTACTGAGTATGTCTGAAATCTCTGTTGTGGCAGGAAGCTCTTTCGTTGTTGCCCAATGGTTTTGAATTGGAGTACCGTCTACAAAAGACCATATATATTTATCAAATGAACCAAATTCTTTTTGTACTTCCATGAAGGCTTTCGCATTAGATACTGCCGCCCTAACTTTTAATTTATTTCTTACAATACCAGTATCTTGAAGTAATTCTTGAATTTTAAACTCATCAAATAAGGCTATATTATTATAGTCAAAATGATCAAATGCATTCCGAAAGTTCTCTCTTTTACGAAAAATAGTGATCCAGCTTAATCCAGCTTGAAAGGTTTCTAAAAGCAAGCATTCAAATAATTTTTGATCGTCATGAACTGGAACGCCCCACTCCGTATCGTGATATTTGATATACGAGGGGTCTTTTTCACACCATTTGCATCGACAAGGTGTACTCATTGTTTAGGATGAAGGCGCGACCCAATCGCCATTCATTTTAATTAAATCAATAAGTGCATTAACAGCATCTTCTGAGGGAATATTTCTTTGAACCACTTCCTTTTCTTTATAAAGGGTGATTTTTCCAACACCTGTGCCAACGTAGCCATAATCAGCATCAGCCATTTCGCCAGGCCCATTAACTATGCAACCCATAATACCAATTTTCAAACCTTTTAAATGACTTGTTTTTGAACGAATTTTGCGGTGGTTTCTTGTAAATCAAAAGTGTTCTTCCACAACTTGGGCACGAAATGTATTCTGTTTTGGAAATACGTGTACGCGTGGCCTGAAGAATACCAAAAGCGGTTTGCATCTTCATTTGCTCATTTCCAAATTTGTAGCTCTTAAAATACGCCATCCCTAAGCCATCAAGCAAAAGTGCCCCCAAATCGGTTGAGGCTTGTAATTGAAATTCTTCCTCACTTAAGTTTTCGTAATCCCGACCAATAATGACAGGAGTATCACAATTGGCATTCATTAACTTCATGAATAACCTGCGTTGCTCAGCCATACCGTGTTTATTCTTGGTTTTAATCATTAAAACAACAGTGGTATCTGCTTTTAATTTTGAAATAAACGCATCATTAAAATCATTTAAACAAACTTGAATGATGTTCAGTTCTTTAGATAATTCCAACTCGCTCAAATACGTTTTTACATCTACTAATGGGTAGCATCGCTCCCTTTATTTTCTATCCAGGTTTTGTAATTGTATACAATACCTAATGTGCCAGGAATGGCAAAATCAACAATATTATTGCCGGCAAATATATAATCACAAGCCATATCAGCAATGTTCCATTTATCTAGTGGAACAGAATAATTATAACCCAATGCAAAAAGACTTGCCGCTGTAATTTTATTTTTCTGACTAAAATCAGCCATCACAACGGCACCTGTTTGCCCCCTATGTTAAAGACTTCTTTAGTTTGTCTTTTCTTGTATTCAAAAGGATTGATTGGATTTACATCAATAGATTGAATTTCATCATGAGGCAATCTTTTTGAATAGCGTTCTACAAGAGTTTTAGCTCAGGTATTTCAAATTCTGGCTCTTCAGTTAATGAAACACGAACAGTATCACCAATACCATCCTCCAACAATGCGCCAATACCCACAGCCGATTTAATGCGGCCATCCTCCCCTTCTCCAGCTTCGGTAACGCCTAAATGTAAAGGGTAGCTCATGCCTTCATTTTCCATCTTATTAATCAGCAAACGATAGGCCTGAACCATGACTTGTGGATTGCTGGCTTTCATGGAAATAATGACATTATGATAATCTAAAGATTTACAAATACGCAAAAATTCTAGAGCCGATTCTACCATCCCTATTGGCGTGTCTCCATACCTACTTAAAATACGGTCTGAAAGTGAACCATGATTGGTTCCAATACGCATCGCTGTGCCTTCTTCTTTACATATTTCTACCAATGGCGTAAAGCGTTTGGCAATACGTTCTAATTCCGCTTGATAACTTTCCTCGGTGTACGCAATCTCCTGAAATTTCTTTTGTCGGCATAATTGCCAGGATTTACCCGAACTTTTTCTACAATTCTTGCCGCAATTTCAGCAGCCACAGGGTAAAATGAATATCGGCTACTAATGGTGTATCGTAGCCCCTTTATGAGCTCATTTTTTATGTTTAGAAGATTTTCTGCTTCCCTCTTACTGGGTGCAGTAATTCGAACAATTTCACAACCCGCATCAATCATACGAATAGATTGTGCAACAGTAGCATCAGTATCCATGGTGTTTGTGGTCGTCATAGACTGCAAACGAATAGGATTATCACCACCAACACCTATAGATCCAACTTTTACTTCGTGGCTTCTATAGCGTTGATATGCCGTAAGGCTAGCACAATAGTTATGATTTGTATTCATCACTCAAATTTCGGCATTTCTAATTAGATGTCAAGAATATTACAATAAATACTTTTCTCTACCTTTTTGTCAATTTAGCAATGACCAAATTATAGGAATGGTCTATAAGTTTATATAGAGCTTCTTTAGGTATTTCACCATTTACCTCAATAGTATTCCAATGCTTTTTATTGAATGATAACCTGGACGAACAGATTCGAAGCGTTCTCTCAGGTCAATGGCTTTTTCAGGATCACATTTTAGATTTAGCTAAGGATATGAAGCTAAAGCAGCTAAAGCAAATATTTTGCCTGCCACCTTAAAGACTAACGTTTTATCATCAAAAGGCATCACTTTGTACAGCTTTTCGAAATACAGTACATTCTAATACTTTCAATATCCATGAAATATTTTTTTATAAATTTAGCATCTAAATTTAGTGACTAAATATGAAAGCATGAACCAATTAAATAATATAAAAAAGCTCAATCTTGAACAACTAAGAGAAAAAATTGATTTGAATTATAGAGCAATCAAAACAACTCGCGCAGTTACTTATGTGTTTGACATTTTAATATTAATGATTGCAGGGCTTTATATCTTTAACATTGACTTTGCGAAATGGCTTTTAATTCCTGCTTCAGGCTCAGTATTACTTCATTCAAGGCTTTCAAACTTATATGAGCAACAATCTTTACTCAAGGAGCAAGAAGTCATTGTAGAGCTCAAAAAAATAAGGCGTATTCTCACCGATAAAAAAGTTACAGCTACTTTCTGTAATAATTCATCTCATCAATATATTCCCAAACATTTTCTGGAAGCATTGCTCGAACGTCTATCTGTTCTTTTATTGCATTACGAATAAATGAAGAGGAAATCTGCATAATTGGAGCGCCTATTAAATTGATCTTTTCATGATTATCTAGAGAGCTCTTAGTACTTGTCAATCTGGGGTAAACGTATAATTCATGATTCTGTAAAATGAGCTCGTGGTTTTCCACTTGTGAAAAGAGTTTAAATTATCACCTCCCATAATTAATGCAAAGTCTTTGTTAGAATATTTCTCAGTTATATAAACTAAAGTATTTATTGTATAAGAGGGTCGAGGTAATCCAAACTCGATATCTGACACCCTTAATTTATCATAGCCTTTAATTGCTCTATATACCAATTCTAAACGCGCATAATTATCAAGTAAAGTTTTCTTTTTCTTAAATGGATTTAGGGGACTAACAACAAACCATACCTCATCTAAGTCAGTGTAATTAACCATATGATTGGCAATAATTAAGTGCCCAATATGTATGGGATTAAATGTACCAAAATACAATCCTATTTTTTTATTATTAGCCATTGATAAAGTCCATTACTTTTTGATAAGCTTGCTCTTGGGCTATTTCCAAATCGTCGTTTACAATAACAACATCAAAATATTTAGCATAGGCCATTTCACTTTTGCCTTATCTAATCGCATATTTAAATTCTCATTATCTTCAGTATTACGAGCCATTAATCGTTGTTTTAAAATATCTATAGAAGGTACTTTTATAAATACTGACAAGGCTCTTTCTCCGAATTGTTTTTTAAATTTAATCCACCCTCAACATCAATATCAAAAACAACATGCTTTTCATTTGCCCATATTCGATCGACCTCAGCTTTTAGAGTCCCATAATAACGATCTGGATACACTTCTTCCCACTCTAAAAAAGCTTTTGATTTGATCTTTGATTTAAATTCTTCACTAGATAAAAAATAATAATCTACACCGTTTTCCTCTCTGCCTCGAGGTGCTCTATTGGTTGCTGAAACAGAAAACTCAATGGGGACATCTTTTGTTATAAGATGACGGACAATAGTGGATTTACCGGAACCAGAAGGAGCAGAAAAATAATGAGTTTACCCTGATTCATTACAAGACATTTAATACTTGTTCTTTAATTTTCTCTAATGAATCCTTCATCTGAACAACAAGTTTTTGAATTTCGGAGTGATTTGCTTTAGAACCCATAGTATTAATCTCTCTACCCAATTCTTGCAAAATAAAGCCTAATTTCTTTCCATTATTATCTTGAGAATTGATAGTTTCAATAAAATAGACACAATGATTTTTTAAGCGAACCTTTTCTTCAGAAATATCTAGCTTTTCAATAAAATAAATCATTTCTTGCTCTAATCGATCTCGATCAAAGTCCACAGATTCTAAAACATCATTAAGTTTAGTAGAAATACGTTCTTTAATAGTCTCAATTCGCTCTTGCTCATATTTTGGGACTTGATCATGAAGTGAATCAATTGCTTGAATCTGCATTTTAAGATCTTTTTCAAGTGACAAGCCTTCTGCTTTACGATAATCAATTAAAGCCTCAACAGCTTCTCCAATAGTTTTCATAATAGCATCCCATTCCTCTTTTTCTATTTCTTCACGCTCCAATTTCATAGCGTCAGGAAGCTTCATCGCAATGGCCAATAATTCTCCATGAGGCACCATATTATCGCCAAATTCCTGAAGAGATTTGATATATGCTTCAACCAAATCTTTATTGATTTTATATGTCGATTCTGAACCAATATTTTCAACAAAAACAGACAGTTCTATCTTTCCTCGACGAAGTGATGAAGAGAGAAAAGAACGAATACTTAATTCTTTCTCTTTATATACAGATGGAATACGAATGCTAACATCGAGCTGTTTGGAGTTTAAACTCTTAACCTCTACTGTAATTTTCTTTTGTGGAAGCATTAATACAGCTCTTCCAAAACCGGTCATCGATTGAATCATAAATAACTATTTGTTGTAAAAATACGGAAATTTGTTGGTGTACAAGATGCTAACGCTCTTCTGTTTTTGGATTCCTTCCCACAAGGTATACACCTGTAAATATAATTAGAGATGCAAGAATCTTAATGGCATCTAATTTATCTGAACCCAAGATTAAAGCAATAATGGTTGCGAGAACCGGCTGTAAATAAATATAGAACCCTACTGTGGATGCACGCAATCTTTTTAATGCATAGATATTTAACATATAGGCTAAAAATGAGGTTCCTATAACTACAAAAGCAATTTCTGCCCAAATTTTATTGGAAATTCCTGCCCATTCTACTACCAATACATCACTGTATCCAAAAGGTAAAACAGCAAAAAAACCAACTGTGAAAACCCATTTCATTATGGTTATAAAATGATACCGATCCATTAATGGTTTTACTATAGTAAGATATAGGGCATATGAAAAAGCATTTATCAATACAAACAAATTTCCAAGCGCCAAATGGGGGTTACCTATTTCAAATTTTCGACCATAAACCGCTAGTATTATCGCACCAATAGCTCCCAACACAACACCCACAATTCGATGAGGTGATTTTTTTTCGCCATGAAAAATAACAGCTAAAATAAATATAATAATAGGAGCAGAAGTCATAGTTACAGCCGCATGAATAGGCGTTGTATAGTTTAAGCCTAAAAAGAAAAAACTCATATTTATAGCCACACCAAAAAGCCCACATAAAATCAAAATAAAATAGTCTGAGCGTTTCACCTTTTCTCTAACCATTATTAAATGTATCAAATGAAATAATACCATAGCCCCAGTTACCCTGAGTAGAATAAACCCAATGGGTGAAATGGTATCTGGCATCACATCTTTAGCCAAAGTAAAAGTGAGTGCGTAAATAAGATTAGCAAAAAACAATGCCAAGTGTGAAGTAAAAATCTTATTCATTTTCTAAGCACTTTTTTAAGGCATCGATGGTCTTCTTTGAATTGCCAACAAAAATCTCATGATCAACAATAAATACTGGGCGTTTAAGAAAAGTATACTCCTCTAGAATTAGGTTTTTAAAATCTTCTTCTTTTAAGTTTTGATATTTCAAGCCCATACTTTTATACTTTCTAGCTCTTTTACTAAACAAGGCTTCATAAGAATTGGTAAATTGATACATCTGATCTATTTGTTCCTCTGTAATAGCATCAAATTTTATATCTTGAAGCTGAAAATGATGATCTTTCACTTCTTTGAGTATTCTATCGCAAGTAGAGCAAGAAGATAGGTAATATGCTTTTTTCATAATCTAATATAACCTGAAATTTTATCACAAATATACTTAAAGCAATCTACCTGATTAATGAACAGGAATTAATTGGAGGTCAGATCAGTAGAAAAATCATCGGACTGCAAAAATATTTTTACATTTGTATGAACAAATAATACTTGATTATGTCAGATCAACGCTTTGCCGTGATCGGTCTTGGTCAATTTGGATCGGCCATCGCCAAAAACTTATCTAATCGTGGTGCTGAAGTTCTAGCTATAGACTCATCACTTGAAATAGTAGAAGGTATTAAAGAAGAAGTCTCTCATGCTGTAGCACTCGATGCTACAGACAAGAAGGCGCTATTGTCACAAAATATTCAAGATGTAGATGCCGTAGTCGTAGCAATTGGCGAAAATTTCCAAGCCCTACTCTTATGTACCTTTCTTTTAATTGAACTTGAGGTAAAACGCATTATTACACGATCTATGGGTAATGATCAAAGACGGATTCTAGAAAAAATGGGGGTCACAGAAATCTTATCTCCAGAAGATGAGGTAGGTGGAAATGTTGCTGAGATGCTTATTAACCCTAATGTAGTAATGTGCATGCAACTTCCAGATGACTACGAAATTGTTGAAGTTAAAGCACCCTCTGCTATTTTCGATAGAAGTCTTGGAGATATTGGCTTGAGAGAAAAATATAAACTCAATCTGGTTACCATTCTTAGAAAAAAGAGGGTAGCTCGGAAGAAAATGATAATAGCACCAATGATTATCATATTATTGGGGTGCCTGATTCGAATACGATTATTCAAAAAACAGATATTGTTATAATATTTGGGCTTACAAAAAATATCGAACGGTTTCTCGAGATTAATAATTAAAATCTTAGAACAAGTATCTAAATGTAAATTTTAGGGTGAACAATGAGGGGGTTTATTATTACAGGTACCAGTAGTGGCATTGGGCATGAGCTCTGTAAACTGCTTTTAGAGAATCCAAACTACAGGGTTATTGGTATTGGCAGAACTCAAAATATTAAGCACACAAATTACCATCACTTCGCGTTAGATCTCAATAATATTTCGGAAATAGGAAACATTGTATTTCCTGAATGGACAAATGCAGAACAAATCAGCTTGATTCAAAATGCAGGATGGATTGGACCCATACAAAAAATAGGTAATCAAGAACTTGGCGCTATTTCTTCCGCGTACATCATTAATTTAGTTGCCCCAGCAGTATTGTCAAATCAATTTATCAAGATGTATAAAAGTTCAAAAGCGCAAAAAGTAATTCTAAGTATTAGCTCGGGGGCTGCTCATACTGCTATTGGGGTTGGAGTACATACTGTTCTTCAAAAGCAGGATTAGATATGCTTAGCAAATGTATTGATGAGGAATATCAAGAAATCATTAATCTTTCAATCGCTCCGGGTAAAGTAGATACCCCAATGCAAAATGACATTCGATTTGCTGATGAAAAAGCCTTTCCTCGTCTAGCAGAATTCCAGAAGTATTACAAAGAAGGTGAACTCAAAGATGCAAAAGAAGTGGCTTGAAATACAAAAAGTACTTCAAAACCCTAGAAGCTTTCTTCAAATAAATAGGGTTTCGGAGGTCTAAAGTAGTTCAGTAAAAGGAAATCGAATCCAATATTTGAGTTAAGCTATCTCTATAAAATTCAAAATAAATTCTTGATGAATCACTAATTGGCTCAGATGGAGGCAATTTAGTTTTAAAAGGATCTACCTGAACACCATTTTTCCAAAAACGATAACATACATGTGGTCCTGTAGCCAAGCCTGTACTACCCACATAGCCTATCGTTTGGCCCTGTTTTACTTGTACGCCAGGACGAATACCCTTTGCAATTTTAGACATGTGTAAATACTGAGTTGAATAAGTCCCATTGTGTCTTACCTTCACATAATTCCCATTAAACTTATTATAAGTAGCAGCATCTATTACCCCGTCGGCAGTTACCCAAATAGGTGTACCTCTTGCTGCTGCGTAATCTGTTCCTTTATGCGATTTCCAGCGTTTTTGAACTGGATGAAAACGATTTTTAGAGTACCTGGAGGAAATCCGACTATTTTTAACGGGCGTTTTAAGGAAAAACTTTCGTAAGTTTTTACCATCCTGATCAAAATAATCATCAAATCCAGTATCATTATATGGAAAAGCATAAAAATCAGCTCCTAAGTGGTTAAAATAAGCAGCTTTAACTTCGCCAACACCAACGAATTCTCCACTTAAGTACTTGCTTCATAGAGTACTTTAAAACGATCTCCAGGCTGTACATTTCTAAAATCAAGAGTCCAACAATATATCTCGTCTGATATAATTTCACACAAGCGATCTGACATGCCAATTGCAGCTCCTGTTAAAAAAAACTAGATCCTTTTTCTATAATACCAGCATCTTCAATTAACTTAACCTCTACAGGCTTTTGAGCTTGATAAACTTTTAGGGTATCTCTAAAATCATAGACTACATAATTAATCTTATCTTCCTCGTACACAAAAATTTTGGCATTTTCTCTTCCTGCCGTATCTAAAACACAAAACATAGCATAAAGATGACCTGCTTTTAAATTACGAACATCGTATTCAGTTCTAAAAGTTTTACGAGCAATTTTATCAATTTGAGCATAGGAAACACCAAAGTCACTAAGGATTTTCCCCAAAGATTGTCCTGATTGAATTTTATTTTTAATCACCAAAAAGGTGTCTACATAAAAACCATATTCTATAGTTGGATCAGGCGCGAAATTTTCAGAATTTTCAGAATCTTCTAGGGAAGAGTTACAACTAAATAAAAACAATAAAAAATAAATAGCGTAATATTGCGATACTCCATAACTAAAATTCTAAAGTAAAAAATTTATTACAGCTCGAATTTATGAATTTTTATATGTGATTTTTACCTTCAAGCTATTATATATTAACAAAATAATTAAAGTATAATAAGCTTAACAAACATAGATTTATTACAAATAAAAAGGGCTCCGAAATCGGAGCCCTTTATAAATATTTAAGTATGAATTACCTAACAAATTGTTCTACAGAACCATCATCGTATACGTTGAATAGAACTGTTCCTTTGAATGGCTCATCATCCAAGTTTACTTCTTGTCCTAATACGTTGATTACTTTTACCAATACTCGCTCTGTAGTATTTAGCTCTGTAATCGTATTATTAGTTTCAATAGTAGAAGCTACGCTAATACCATTTACTTGGTAAGAAGAAGAACCTTCAATCCATTTAGAAACTGTAAAGTCACTAACTTCATTTGTGTTCCATACTTTGAATGATACTGATTCTGAAACAACCATACCATCTTTAGATGTTGTTGTTGCATCATCACCCCATACTGTAACAACTGTTACAGGACTAGAGTAGATTGCAGACCCAACCATGTTACCATCCTTATCAAACGCTGCAATCTCAGCTCCTTCTGTTGGAAGAATGTCCCAAGCAGCATCTTCAATAACAACAGTCATGTTGTTATCTGTAGGAGCTACTTTAGAATAGTGAGATACATTGTTTTCTGTAACTTCAGTAGAAGACATTCTGTAAGAATCTCATTAGATAAGTACTGAAGTACATCTACATTGTTAGTTTTCAATTGGTAACCTTGACCAGGGAACATATCACCGATACCGTTAAAGTTCCATTCTGGAAGATAAGCAGCACCATTGTAATCCTTAGCAATAACTAAGTTACCTGTAGCATTGATATCACCTAATACAGCATCTGCTGCAGCTGGTTCAGTACGTAAGTAACCAACCATATTCCAACCTGCGGTAAGATCTACAGGGTTCTCTTCTGGGAATGCATAAGCACCAGAAACTTCTAATTCAACAGCCTCAGTAGTCTTGATTTGGTAACCTTGACCTACAAGTAAATCACCAACACCGTTGAAATTCCATTCAACTAAGTAAGCAGCACCAGAATTATTCTTAGCAATGATTACATTGTCAATGATTGGAGAAAGTACAGATGCCATATCCATATCGTCAGCAATCATATAAGTAGAGAACATAGACCAACCTGAAGGCAATTCTAACATTTGAGATGAAGGACCAGCTGGTACTTCAGAAATACTCGCCACAAATGTCAATCCATTTGTAGTGAACACATCAGGACCATTAGAATATGTTGCTTCACCAGCAAATACATTACCGTTACAGTCAGCAATTAACCATACTAATGCTTCACCAGCAACAAGACCGTCTACTTCATCAGTAGTAGTATCATCACCCATAGCAGCGATCTGTACAGTTTCGTTTGGTGTAATTTCTGCACTACCTGCACATACTAAATCACCATTATCATTAGTATAGAATACACCAACATTTGCGTGTTCTAGTACAGTACCTTCAGCCATTTGTGGAAGAACTCCCGCAGGTATCATAATAGTGTGATTAGAACCTGTTACAGTAACTGCCCAATCTGCAGGAGCTGGACAAGTTGGACCAACATCACCACCACAAGTAGCATCGAAGACAACAGTTCCTGTATCACCCGAAGGAAGATCTCCAGAAGCTATCGAGTCACAAGCTGCAACAACTGCAAAAGAACCACCGTTCCATCCATCACCATAGGAGTCCATCATAACCATTGTATATGAAGCACCTTCAACTAAACAAACATCAGTAGAATAAACTAAATCATTAGCGTATCCAGAGCCTGAAGCAACTGATATACCTGATTCATCTAAAGATCCCATGACATTTCAGATGCATATAATGCTGTAGATATATTAACAGTTGCATCGAAACCATTACAAGGATAAGTACATGACCCATCATCTGCTGTGGCAACAGCATCGTAATTTAATGCTGACTCATCCGTACAACCAAAGATGTCTCCACAAACTGCCATAAACTCTTCTGACATAGTTGACACATCAGTCATTGGAACAAATCCAGTTAGAGATTCTTGACAAAGGAAGATTTCATATCCACCATTGAATATACCATCACCCCAAGTATCAGTTAATACAAATTCTATATCTGAACCATTATCAACACAATAAGTAGTAGTAACAGTAGTGATTTGATCACTTGAAGTCAAGTTAACACTAGCAGCTAATAGTCCATCTACATATAAAGCAAATGAATTTTCAGAACCTGAGTAAGTATCTGTAGTTACTAGGATATCAACTTGAGCTTGCCCATCATCACATGAATAATAACATGAGCCATTTCTGCGTTTGCAGAAGGATCAAGTTATCTGCACCAGGATCAGTACAACCATAAACAGTTGTAAAGCAGCTACCATCATCATGGGTTTTGCATTAGGGTCATAGTTATCTGCACCTGGGTCAGTACAGCCAAAGACTGCAAACTCACATTCACTATTAAGGTTAAAGTCAGCAATAGCTTCAGAACCCGAATCAATAGTAGCATCAAGGATAACTTCGCCATTTGAAGTTAAAACAGCTGAAGCACCATTCCATCCATCACCATATGAATCGAACATTTGTAATGTATAACAACCATCTTCAAGACATAAATCATATGTTCCAGCAATACCTGAGTTCTCACCGAGAGTCCATGAAATTTCACCATCCCAAGTTCCACCACAACTTCTAAGGTAAGAGGATTACAAGTTCCAAGGAATGTTGCACATGAACCATCATCAACCTGCGCATCTGGTTAAATTCTGCATAATTAGAATCTGTACATCCCATTACACAGATCCCATCATATCTGGAATACTACCAGCACCACCTTCGAATACAATTTCGCCTGATGGATTCATAAGTGAGAACGATGTTTCATACTCGAATGAACCTGAATTCCAACCAAACATGATACAAGACTCAAGATCTACATCTACACAAACTGTTGCAGACACACCATCATCATTAACACCATCAAGTGTATAAGCTGTTCCATTGATAATTAGCTCATTACCATTCCATGAATCACCAAATGAATCATTCATAGTTAAAGTAAATCCAGATTCACAAGGGTATTCACATGAACCATCATCATCAGTAGCCATTTCATCGAAATTCAATGCAGTTGAATCGGCACAACCAAAAACTTGAGAAATTGTCAAAGTAATAGCATTTGCACCATTAAAGTAAGAAGACTCTTGCGTACTGTAAGGTAGTTGTCTGGAGACACCCACCAATATAACGTGAACTCATCTCCTGCACCATAACCTGAATCTAAGTAAAGATCTTCTAAAGCACCTGTATCAGTCCAATTCAGTGAGTCAGTTGCTGCACTAGGGAAAAATTGTCATAGAGCCTTCTAAGTCATTACTATCTGTTGAGAAGTAAATATAGTAGAATCCTTCCACCAACTAATGAAGATGGGTATAATGGCTCCCACGTGAATGTTAGAGGATTAAGAGAATCTATTTCAGACAATGCAATAACAGACCCAGAGGCTGGCTCTAGCATTGAAGGAACATAATACTCACACAATCCATCATCATGAGTTGCAGCTGAATCATAATTTAATGCATTTTCATCAATACATCCAGGTACTATATCATCACACGAAGTAAGTGTAAATGGATAGTCTTCACCTGATCCAGCTGGCATTCCACTAGCTTGGCTTACACCACCTTCGATAGCATTAGGGCAAGAAGTGATAGCAAAAGTACCACCATTCCATCCATCACCCCATGAATCTTGAGTAGAGAAAATAAATTCTTCACCAATAGGTAAACAAATCTGGTGTTCATATGAAGTATTATTTGTTAATGGACCATCTAATACATCAGATAACAATTGAGTACTATCAGAATCAATAAGTTGCCATGTAACCTCACCAGCATATAAACCAGTAGTAACATTTACAGTTTACATATTCACCATCACATCCATAAACACATTCTTCGGGTTATTAGTGTTATCAAACATCGAATTTAATGCAGTTTCATCAGTACATCCGTATAAAAAATGGAACACAGTTTCCTCTGTTACATTAGCGTCAGGGTTATAGTTAAACGCTTTCATCCTACATCCAGGAATTTAACCCATCACATGGAACTAATGAAACTTAGATGACTCTAAATAATAGTCACCGGCAACAACAGTTGAATCGTTTGCAGGGGGAAGCTCCACCATTGTTTGCAACTACATATGAGAATGCAAGAGAATCTTCTCCACAAGTGGTTGAGATTGAATAAGTAGAACCATTCCATCCGTCACCAAATGAATCATAAGCATTCATAGTGTAGCTATGACCTTGATCTAAACATAAAGGTACATCAACTACATCACCAGTAGAATAGCCTGTACCAGATTCTAAAATAAGACCAGTCGAATCAATAAGTTCCCAATATAGTTCAGAACCATAGGTGTTTGCATCGATAGTCATGATAGCAGAGGTTGCTTCACAAGGATATAAACACTCTTCACCTTCTACATTTGCATCTGCATTGTAGTTATCTGCATATTCATCCATACATCCGGCAACAACATCAGCTGAATTAACGGTTAAATCAAATTGTAAGCCATTGCAAAGAGAGACGTTTGATTAACATTAGTAATATGTCCGCTTCTACAGAACTCAAAAGCAAGAGCTGTATCTCCACAGCTTGCATAAATATTTACCTCAGCAGAGAGAAGTGTAACTACCTACAATAGATACAGTAACATATTGAGGGTATCAAATGATACTGAATACCATCATTATCAAAGTAATATCCAGTTGCGGTTGAATCCATAGCAATAGCCTCTTCACAAGTTTCAGAAGAAGGATATTCACAAGAACCGTCATTTGCTACTGCTAATTCGTTGTAATTAGTTGCCATCATATCTGTACAACCTAATAATTGTGAACAATCATCGTCAGTTGATAAACCAAATGTTGAAGCAGTGTTGTCACCACCACCATTTGCAACAGAGACACCATTATATTCAGTTGAAACTGACCATGAAGTCTCTGAAATATATGAACCGCCATCAACCGAAATTGCATAACAGCCAGCAGGAACACAAAGAACATCAGCTCCTGACTCAGACTTTCACATTGAGCAAAGGATTTTGATCTTCACTGTAATCTGGACAATCAGCATTGGTTAACCCCCCAGTAGCAACAACTTCTCCGGAAGCATTCACTAAAGTGTATAAGTTACCATTCCATCCATCACCATATGAGTCTTCCATTGAGATGAAAACCTTCTAAACCTTCATCACAAGAAATTCCCTGTGATACATGAACCATCATCAACATTTGCAGTTTCATCGTAATTTGAT
Organism: Cryomorphaceae bacterium; assembly: GCA_019649675.1. Lineage (GTDB taxonomy): Bacteria > Bacteroidota > Bacteroidia > Flavobacteriales > UBA7430 > MED-G21. The sequence continues at coordinate 379,422 of BOWN01000001.1, forward strand.
GCTGTGCTATCCATACACCCTGCTACTATTAATGTAAGACATGAACCATCACCCGTCATTAGCATTTTCGTCATATTCCAAATAATCTGCTGATGACAACCAGGATATAAACATGATGCATCATCTGAATTAGCATCAGGATTAAAGTTTGAAGCTAGAGAATCTGTACAACCAAAAATGTTGTACCCAATCTTGGATAGAAAAAATCAATAGATGCCTCGCCCAGTTTCAAGTCCTCCTGAAACTGCAACTAATGAACCATCACATGTAGTGACAGAGAGCTACCACCGTTCCATCCGTCTCCGTATGAATCTGATAAGTTTGCGGTGTAAGCATTAGCATCAGACAAACATAAATCAATTGTTTTATTCAGTATCATTAGATAATGAAGTACCTTCATCTGGTAATGATGCTAAGACTTGGTTTTTTAAATCAGTAATTGTGAAGCTAATTTCACTTCCCATGAAAACAGTTGTTAGGGTAAGCTGAGCTGCTGTTTGAAAGACATTTACGAACTGACATGAACCATCTTTTTGAGTTGCAGCAGGATTGAAGTAATCGCTGAAGCATCTGTACAACCTAAAACATACTCACACGAGCCATCATCGTTGGTTGCAGAAGGATTATAATTTTCTGCTATCACATCTGTACAACCATAAATATATTCACAAGATCCATCATCTACAGGTAGCAACGTCACTGAAGTTTGCAGCACCAGAATCAGTACAACCTAAAATCACTACTTCAATAGAAATATTGTAATCTACATCCCCGATTTCAGGAACTGTTTGAACAACATTTAAAAAATATGTACCTGCCTGTAAAGAATCAGCAGAAGCAACCAGTACCATCACAATCAGAATAAACTGTAGTTTCGATAAACTCAGGGAAATCTGTGACTGCAGATACATTTACATCCGCAGAACCAGCAGCAACCATTTCAAATGAGAACCATGACATACCACCAGTATTAGAAGAATCAGATCCTAATAAAGAGGATGCGTATTGACAAGAGAATGGATATTCACATAAACTATCATCTACAATATCTGCATTAGGATTAAAGTTAACTGCAGTAGAATCTGAACATCCAGATTCACAATTTCCAAAGAATCCATCTGCATCTGCACCTGATGCTAATTCTGCACCTAATGCATCTGTAATTGACCAACTATTCTCGTAAGACCATGCATCTGTTGGTTCATAAATTACTGTGTTACACGCTGATAAATCAACACAAGCAGTAGTTGCAGAAGAAGAACCAGAGTTAGTAGCTGTTACACCACCTACTGTTACAGCTCCACCACCGTCTCCGTATGAATCGAACATGTTGATTGTCACTGCATCACCTGATAAACAGTTCCCATCACAATCTAATCCTGAAGCAGGACTTCCACGACCCATCATCTGTTGTTGCATCTGCATTATAATTGCATGCTAAAGAATCAGTGCAACCAGTAACACCAAAACACCGAATGATCCAGTTCCTGATCCGCCTGCACCTGAAAGTGTGTCAACTGACCAAGATGTTTCACCATCCCATGCACCTGGTGTCCATGATACTGAATTACATGCTGCTAAATCAATACATGCTGTATTAGATGAACCTTCAAGCACAGTGAAATCCAACCATTAATTGTCAATACCGCACCATTCCATCCATCTCCATATGAATCAGTCATTGTTAATAATTCACCAGATAAACAGTTACCACCCAGTCTAAGCCTTCAGCAGAAAAAATCATGAACCATTATCTTGCTCTGCGCTGCACCCAGTTTCAATTCTCTTTACATCCTTGAATGGGGTATCACAAATGAATTATCTACTATATCACATTGCGTTATAATTCTCACCCAATGAGTCTGCCAAAGCTACAATCCCCCAAATAACCATCTTCAGCTCCTCCTGAAGCTAAAATCGTACTATCTAAATCTGTAATGAACCAACTATTTTCATAAGACCATGAATCTGTTGCTTCATAATCTACTGCATTACATGCTGTTAAATCTACACATGCTTCAGTGACTGAAGAAGAGCCAGAATTGGTAGCTGTTACGTCACCAACTGTTACTGTTCCACCACCATCACCTATGATCAACCATGTTGATAAAAACAACATCCCCCTCATGGAAAGGACCCTTACAGCTTGTTTTTTCATCACCAGAATCTTCAGAACCTCCAAGAACCTGCCTACATACCTGGGAATCCATTTTTCCCCAATATTTGCCTTTTTAATAAACCCATCGCACAATCAGGCTAAAAGCATTTCCTTTGCGCTGTTCCATCACATAAGGGATTACCACAAGTTTTTTTGATATCTACTCCTGTTGAACATGAACATCCCTGAACATCCCCCGAGTCACAAAAGGCCTGATCCCAAAGCTGGAAACCTTTTTTTAAAAAATTTACTAAAATCTTCATCAAAAAACCATCTGCACAATCAGCTGGCCAAAAAGCATTCCCAAAAGCGCTGTTCCTCACAAAATCCCCATGTTACAGGAGTTAATTACAACACCTGTCGAATCATCTTGTGCATTTACAGTAAGCGAAATCACACAAAATAATGAGAAAAGAAATAATGTAATTTTCTTCATAATTAAAAAATTTAGTTAATGTTACCCCATTATTTGCTGCAAATACAACACTCGGGGGAAAATGCTGATTGCAATAGATTTGAGGGCTGCAGAATACTTTAGCCCTTTTTTTAAAAGAGTTTAGTCCGTAAATATAACATAATTTATTCTTAATTACGCTAAATGTGACAACAAATTTTATGTAATATTAGGTCAACTTAAAACATAATTTTATCAATCAAATATCCTGAAGTGAATTTTAATGTTTGTGTATGTCTAATTAATTAAAGATATATTTGTAAAAAATTTATACACAATGAGCTTACTTATAGTTGGTACAGTGGCATTCGATAAAATTGAGACACCACTAGGTAAAACAGAAAAAATACTTGGTGGAGCAGGGACTTACATAGGATTAGCTGCGTCATACTTTACCGAAAAAATAAATATTATTTCAGTAGTTGGAGATGACTTCCCAAATAAATACCACCAAATCTTTCATGACCACAAAATTAATACTGAGGGGATTCAGATTGTTAAAGGAGGTAAAACCTTCTTTTGGGAAGGTAAGTATCATACTGATATGAACAGCCGAGATACACTAATAACTGAATTAAACGTGTTAGCTGAATTTGATCCAAAAATCCCTAAAAAATATCAGAATTGTGAATTCTTAATGCTTGGAAACTTAGAACCAAACATTCAAAGAAAAGTTCTCAGACAATTAAAAAAACGACCTAAAATTGTTGTCTTAGACACAATGAATTTCTGGATGGATATTGCATGGGACGCCCTTATCGAAATAATTAGCATAATTGACATACTAACAATAAACGAGGAAGAAGCACGTCAAATGTCAGGAGAATACTCTTTGGCTAAAGCAGCACGTAAAATTTTGACTATGGGACCTAAATATCTAATTATTAAAAAAGGTGAGCATGGCGCCCTTCTTTTTGACAAAGAAAAAAACTCATTCTTTTCACCAGCTCTTCCTTTGGAAGAAGTATTTGATCCAACAGGAGCCGGTGACACATTCGCGGGTGGGTTTATTGGATATCTTGCAAAAACTAAAGATCTCTCATTTGAAAATATGAAACGTGCCATTATCTATGGTTCGGCTTTGGCATCTCTTACTGTTGAAAAGTTTGGAACAGAAAACATCACATATCTTCATTCATCTGAATTAAATGAAAGAATAAAAACATTTAAAGATTTAGTTGAAGTAGACATTTAACAAATATAATTTAGTAGAGAATAATCTATATAATCAACACAATCTAAATACTATACATTCAAGTTAAATTAACTGATATGAAAAGTAAATCGTTCAATAATAAAGTGAAAAAAATAATTTACTTTCATATATATTCTTTTGTACTTTTTATTGGTAACCAAAGTATAATTCAAGCCCAAGACAAAATATATCTCAAAGATGGAACAACGGTTTCAGGTAAAATTAGCGAAATACAGGACTTCATTTTGTATGCTGAAGTTGATGATGACCCATTTTTAGCAACTTTTTTTGCCGACGATGTTTCACATTTAGATATTAACCCCAATAATAGCCTTATAATCAGAGAACTAAAACAAGGTGTAAAAGAAGCTATGTTGTTTTCAAACCCCATAGAAGATAATCAACTATATGGCTTTTATTTTGGTATGCCATACGACTCTGTTTATACAAGATCTAAAGTTTTATATCAAAAAGATAGTTTAGGTAATCCTGTTTTGGTTCCTTACGACCCAATGAATACAACTTTTTCTGAGCGCTTGAAAAGCGTCAGAAAAAGTTTAACTGGTAACACATTATCGCGGTTAATAGGAGCTCTATGAGAGCTACTCTAACTTAATTAAGATCTGATTTTTTTGAACTGTGTCAGCCTTTTCAACTTCAATAGATTTCACAAAACAGTCAACTGGAGTTCTTATAATATTTTCCATCTTCATTGCTTCCAAAATAATTAACCCATCCCCTTTTTTAACCGAATCTCCGGGCTTAACCATTACATCTATCACTAAGCCTGGCATAGGTGCTTTAATATCATTTAGTTTTTGACTGTTAATATTATTCATACCCAATTGATTAAGAAGTAAATCAAAACTATCTTCTACACTTACTACATAACTATTGTTATTGACCTGAATAACGCATGTTTTATCTTGATAATCAAAACTAACTATACTAACCTTGTATGATCCATATTTGTGTATCAAATGATGAAAGTTACCTTTTTTCGCAATGTTCATTTTAAAAGCCTCCCCATTTACGATTCCTTCTAATAATTTTTCATCTGAAAATTCAAACTCAAAGGTCTGATCTCCTACTTTTGCTTTAAACATATTTTGTCAACTTTTATTCTATGTGCTAAAGATAATCTATTTTAGCTCACACATTCAAATAATAAAGATGGCGCTCCAAGAAGAACTTATCGAACAAGGAAACAAATTATTCAAACACAGATCTAACCTTCCTGTTCCGTTTGCGGTTTTGGGGTTAATAATTTATCTCTACAACATACATTTTTTGGATAAAGAAATTCATTCAATTTCTTTCGAGATTGGTTGTTTATCAATTGGTTTACTGGGGCAATTAATTAGAGGAATTACTTTAGGATATACCCCAAAAGGGACCTCGGGTAGGAATACCCGAAGACAAGTTGCAGATGAACTAAATACTAAAGGGATGTATAGCCTTGTGCGAAACCCATTATATTTGGGTAATTTTTTTATGTGGTTTGCAATCGTATTATTTATCAATATACATTGGTTTAGTATTTTATATATAATGTGTTTTTGGATATACTATGAACGTATTATTTTCGCAGAAGAAAATTTCTTACGGAATAAATATGGTCAAACCTACACTGAATGGACTGAAAAAACACCTATCTTTATTCCTCGACTAAAGGGCTGGAAACAACCTAATCTTGCCTTTTCAATTAAAAATATTCTCAAAAGAGAATACAACGGGTTTTTTGCGCTCTTCTTTACTTTTGGACTCTTTGACTTATCAGAAAACTTCATTCGATACGATAAGTTATATCTTGATGAATTCTGGGCTTACTCTTTATGTATTTCTGGAACCATCTTCCTGGTATTAATGACTTTAAAAAAGAAAACAAAAATTCTAACTGTAAAAGGAAGATAATTTATAATGACCATTGAAATCGATAAAAAGAGGCTTTAGAATAAAAAAAATCTCTTTTTTGAAAACATTGAAATGTAGTACCCAGGATTGGTTGTCAATACAATTGAAACTGATTAAATTGTCCAACAATAAATTATTAAGCATCTTTTCTCCCAATCAAACAACTTTAAAAACATTATATATGTTGTAAAAACATAAAGGATATAATACAAGTATTCTTTATTCTTTATCAATCCTATTAGCAAAATCACGATGTGCCTTGATAAGCACTTGAGGATTATCAATACTGCTAGCATGTCCTGCATTTGGAATCTCAACATAATCTACATCGGAAACAAAAGATGCTAACCTTTTTACTGTTGAAGGGCGAGCCTCATCATACTCTCCAGTAGTAAAGAGAACAGGAACAAGTATTTTACTTAAAGCTTGATGAATATCATAATTAATTAATGTCCCCGTAGGACTAAATTCACTTGGTCCCCACATGTAGTTGTATATAAAATTATTACCTCTGACATCCATATTCCGGAATGAATTATCAAACAACTCATAACCGGGAATACTGTCCCAATTTACATCAATTGATCTAATCATAAAATTTTGATAAAAAACTCTCATTGCATTCTGATAAGTTCTAGTGTTAAATACATTTATTTTTTCAGCTATTTCAATGTGCTGTTGAGTAGTATCCGGTAATTGAGTAATAAGAGTATCACAATCAGCCACCCAAATAGAAGTTGAGAAGTAAGGACTATTAAACACAATTCCTTTTACGCCCTTAGGATATTTAAGATAATATTCTAACGCCAATGCCGTTCCCCATGAATGTCCAGTTAGATAAAATTCATTTAAATTCAATTTATCAGTTAATGCTTTTACCTGATCAACAAAATTTTCAACTTTAAGAAGTGAAGTATCTTCATGGTATGTTGACAACCCACTTCCAAGCTGATCCATTAAAATAATAGGTCGATTCTCCGAGATAGCATTCAAATAAGCCCCTCCTTTGCTCTTTCCTCCTGGCCCACCATGTAGATAAAGATATGGTGGCTTATCTCCTTCGCCTAATATACCATACCATATTTCACCTCCCTTAACATCAACATAACCAAATCCACTATTTAAATATGGATTGGAATTTTTTGAGGACCCACAACTAATTATAATAAGAATGAAGAAGAAAATTAATCTCAACACAATGTTTAATTAACGTAAAAAACAAATATAGTATTTAAGTGTTTCATCAACAACTTGGTTTACTATTTTACTGAATATAAAAGATTTCAAAAAGAGTATTTTGTAGGCTAACATAAAATTCAAAAAAGTGAATTCTTAAACAAAAATAAACCTTAAATGACTAAAATAAAGTTCTTATTGGTTAAAAAAAGGAAAAAGTTATAAAAAAGATATTTTCAATATGTTATCAATTTTGAACTCAATTTAAAGCATGTATTCTGAACAATGTATATCAAATTTTCACACAAATGTGTACAATAATTTATTATTAATATGAATCTAACTGACATATAAAACTATTCATAATCTAAAAATTGTATTTTTGAAAAAAATGATTTTAGCAATTACGAAAAGTGAATCAAGACAAGCAGTTAAAATATGATAAAGCCTACTTAAAAATGGCTGCAGAATGGGCTAAACTATCCTATTGTGAACGTAAACAAGTAGGTGCACTAATCGTCAAAAATCGCATGATTATTTCTGATGGTTACAATGGGACACCCTCAGGTTTTGAAAATGTTTGCGAAACCGACTCTGGGCAAACAAAATGGTACGTATTACACGCAGAAGCAAATGCAATTCTTAAAGTTGCCCGATCAACTCAAAGTACTGAAGGAGCTACTTTATACCAAACACTCTCGCCATGTAAAGACTGTAGTAAATTGATCTATCAATCGGGTATAAAAAGAGTAGTATTTAGCAACAAATATAAAGATACAGAAGGCATCGAATTTTTAACGAAAGCTGGTGTAGAAATTTCTCATATTCCAATTGAAAAAAATACTGATGCAGAATAAAAAACCATATATCAAAAACCGATTTTTAATCCTTTTTTCGCTTATATTAGGTATCTATATTGGTAAACAAATTAGCGTTCCAAATCAATATATTCACATTAGTGACAATGCCTCCGGTAAATTCCCGAAGCTTTTAGAACTTCTCAACTATCTAGAATTTAATTATGTAGACTCAATAAATCTTGACAGTCTTCAAGAAGAAGTAATTGCTTCTACTTTAGAAAGTCTTGATCCACATTCAAGTTATATACCAATTGATGAACTTCAAGACATTACTGAAAGTATGCAAGGTAATTTTGAAGGAATTGGCGTGCAATTTCAAATTATTAAAGACACCATTGTTGTAATTAGCCCTATCTCTGGAGGTCCTTCTCAAAAAAAAGGAATTCAAGCAGGTGATAAAATTATTAAAGTCGATAGCATGAATGTTGCTGGCGTAGGCTTTACCAATAAAGATGTTTTAAAAACACTTAAAGGCGACAAAGGGACTCAAGTATTATTATTTATAAAAAGAAAAAATGTAGATCGCTTATTAGAATTTGATATCACACGTGATAAAATCCCTATCACCAGTGTAGATGTTTCCTACATGGTAAATAATCAAGTCGGCTATATTAAGGTAAACAGATTTTCAGGAACAACAGAAGAAGAATTTATTTCAGCATTGAACGACTTAAATAGTAAGGGTATGAATAAACTTATACTCGACTTACGTTCAAACCCAGGTGGGTATCTATCTGCAGCTATCAACATGGTAGATGAATTCCTACCTAAAGGAAAAACTATTGTTTACACAGAAGGCGCCTTCCGAAATAAACAGATTTATAAATCGTCAAACTACGGTAGATTTAAAAAAGAAAAACTCATCGTGTTGATTGATGAAGGATCAGCCTCAGCAAGTGAAATTGTTGCAGGCGCTATTCAAGACCATGACAGAGGAGCAATTATAGGGCGAAGAACTTTTGGCAAAGGGCTAGTTCAGGAACAAAACCAAATGAGCGATGGAGCGGCATTTCGTTTAACAACTGCCAGATATTATACACCTTCAGGAAGATGTATTCAAAAACCATATACAAAAAACTCTGATGATTACCATAAAGAATCATTAGAGCGCTATTCGAATGGTGAACTTTATCACAAAGACAGTATTAAAATTGATAATTCACTCAAATTTTACACCCATGAAGGCCGAGAAGTATATGGTGGGGGCGGTATTTCTCCAGACTATTTTATTCCACTCGACACAACAGGTCGATCTGACTGGCTTTTTAATGTCTTAGCTGAAAATATGATTAACACCTTTATATTTGACTACGTAGATTTGCACAGAAAAGAGCTGAGCAAGTATTCATCTGCAGCTGAATTTGACGATAAATTTAAAATAAACGAACGCATCTTTAACAACTTTGTTGAATTAACAAAAAAACAAGGAATTAATGGTTCAGCATCTGAAATAGAAATATCAAAAGACTGGATTAATATGCGTATAAAAGCTCTTATTGCCAGACAACTATGGAACGATGAAGGTTTTTACAGAGCTATAAATAATCATGATCGTATGATAGTAAAAGCTCTAGACTTATTTAATAATAAAACACAATACTAGTTAGCTTAATCGCTTCTCCATGCAACCACAAAAATGTTAACTTACTAACAACCTAATTAGTAACTTATATTTTGACTGTATTTAGCAAGTGCATCACATTTAAATAAAGATTAATACATCCTTCAACTAAAAATAAAGTACGAACTAATCAATAAAAATTTAATCATAAAATAACATTAGCTATTGCTTCATGTAAAAAAAGCCATTCTCTAAGATCACTTTCTTGCTTTTAATACTATATTAAATCTAAAAAAGACTCTTTTTTTCTCTGATAATATCTTCATAACCCACATCAAAAAGAAGGTTCTCCTTCTGATACGCACTAACTGCTAGTGCATCACATCTTTCATTCTCGGGGTGATTATTGTGTCCTTTCACCCATTCAAATTTAACCTTGTGCTTAGGATAAATTTTCAAAAAACGTTTCCACAGATCTGAATTCTTCTTTCCTTTAAATCCTTTTTTTACCCAGTTAAACACCCACCCCTTATCAACAGAATCAACCACATATTTAGAATCTGATGTCACCAAAACATCAGAACCGTCGCTTTTAATTTGCTCTAAAGCAACAATAACAGCTAACAACTCCATTCTATTATTTGTAGTGAGTCGATAGCCTTTAGCAAGTTCTTTACGATGCTTTCCTGCAATCATCACTATCCCATAACCTCCAGGCCCAGGATTTCCACTCGCAGCACCATCTGTATAAATATAAATTTTCATGGAATAATAGATTCTATAACGTTAGGGAAATGGCATAATTCTAATGCCTGCACCTTCCTCTTAACATCCTCTGGTAAATCGTGCTTGTCTATATCGCATTTTGCCTGAAAAATAATGTCACCCTCATCATAATTTTCATTGACATAATGAATTGTAATTCCCGATTTTTGCTCATTATTTTCTACTACAGCTTTGTGAACATTCATTCCATACATACCTTTCCCACCAAACTTAGGTAAAAGAGCAGGATGAATATTTAATATAGAATTTGGATAAGCTTTGATCATGCATAATGGTATTTTAAGCAAAAACCCTGCTAAAACTATCATGTTTGCATTGTAATCTTTTAACACTTTATGCACCTTAGAGCACTCATTAAGGTCGTTTTTGGTAAAAATAAAAGTTGGAACATTGTGGGATTGAGCACGGATTAAAACTCCTGAACTCGCCTTATTTGAGAGAACTAAAACAACTTTAACGTTTTCTTTTTCAGAAAAATAACGAATAATGTTTTCTGCATTTGAACCTGAACCTGAAGCGAAAATTGCAATTCTTGTCATAAAACAAAAGTAATTAAGATTTAAATAACTGTGCTAAAGAGTAATACTTAATTTCAAGATTGAAAAATTTGGCTATTTTTAAGTTTATATCTTTCTTTGCATGAAAATATTAACCAAAATTTAAAAAACATGTCTGACGTAGCATCTAAAGTAAAAGCTATAATAGTTGATAAACTAGGAGTTGATGAAAGTGAAGTAACAAATGAAGCAAGCTTCACTAACGACCTAGGAGCTGACTCATTGGATACCGTGGAATTAATTATGGAATTCGAAAAAGAATTCGATATTCAAATACCAGATGACCAAGCAGAATCTATTGCAACTGTAGGTTCGGCAATTGAGTACATCGAAAAAGCCTAAATAAATTTATAATGATGCAACTGAAAAGAGTTGTTGTAACTGGATTAGGAGCTTTAACCCCTATAGGAAACAATGTCTCAGAATACTGGGCAAACCTGTTGTGTGGTAAAAGTGGTGCAGCACCTATAAAACAATTCGATGCATCAAACTTTAAAACTCAATTCGCTTGTGAGATTAAAAATTTCGATGTATCCGACCATTTAGATCGCAAGGAAGCACGAAAACAAGATCCTTACACGCAATATGCAGTTGTAGCCACAGCGGAAGCTATGCAAGATTCTAAAATAAATCTTGACTCTATTAATTTAGATCGCGCTGGCGTCATTTGGGGCTCTGGAATTGGAGGTATCAAAACTTTCTATGATGAGGTCTCAACTTTTGCTAAAGGTGATGGAACTCCAAGATTTAACCCCTTTTTTATACCTAAAATGATCTCTGACATTGCTGCTGGAATTATTTCCATAAAATATGGGTTTAGAGGTCCTAATTTTACTACTGTTTCTGCTTGTGCGTCTTCATCAAATGCAATTATAGACTCCTTTAATTACATACGTCTAGGAAAAGCAGACATTATAATTACTGGAGGATCAGAAGCATCAGTTAACGAAGCAGGTGTAGGTGGTTTTAATGCTATTAAAGCACTTTCTACTCGTAATGAAAGTCCCGAGAAAGCTTCCAGACCCTTTGACAAAGATCGTGATGGCTTTGTGTTGGGTGAAGGTGCGGGAACTTTAATTTTAGAAGAATATGAGCATGCAATAAAAAGAGGTGCTAAAATTTATGCTGAAGTAATAGGAGGTGGTCTATCTGCTGATGCACATCATATTACAGCGCCTCATCCAGATGGTCTAGGGGCAAAAAAAGTAATGCAAAATGCATTAGAAGATGCCTTAATGAAACCAGATGAGATTGACTACATCAATGTTCACGGTACTTCAACACCACTTGGCGATATTTCTGAAGTTAAAGCAATCAAAGAAGTGTATGGGAAACACGCCTACAATTTAAACATTAGTTCCACCAAATCGATGACAGGACATCTTTTAGGTGCAGCTGGTGCTGTAGAGGCAATTGCTTCTATATTAGCCCTTCAAAAAAATATAGTTCCACCTACCATCAACAATGAAAATTTTGATGATCAATTAGATGCAAAATTGAACTTTACACTAAATAAAGCTGAAAAAAGAAATGTAAATGCCGTTATGAGCAATACATTTGGTTTTGGAGGGCATAATGCATCTATCATTTTAAAAGCCTACTCCAACTAATGTTAAAATGGCTTAAGGAGCTTTCTAGAGCAAAAAGCACCTTCTCTGATGAACTCTATTCAATTTTAGGCTTCATTCCAAATAAAATTGAATTATATCATCAGGCATTCTGTCATAGTTCTATTGAGCATCAGAAATACGGCAATAATGAACGTCTCGAATTCTTGGGCGATGCTATTTTTAATGCTGTAATTACTGAGTATTTATATCAAAAAATGCAACAAAAGGATGAGGGTACCTTAACAGATTTTCGGTCTAAAATGGTAAGTAGAAAAACACTAAACCTTTTAGCAAAAAAAATTAAGATCGATAAAATGGTTCGAACTAATCTAGGAGACAAAATACCTTCATCAGTTTACGGAAATGCCTTCGAAGCACTTATTGCTGCAATATATCTAGATAAAGGATCTGTATTTTGTAACAAATTCATTATCAAAAGAATAATTGAACCATACTTCTCTCTAAATGAATTAGAAACAGAAATCAGTAGCTATAAAAAGTACTTTATACATTGGGCTCAAAAAAACAACAACAACTATAGCTTTACACTTCTTAGTGAGACCGGAGAAGCACACAATAAAAATTTTGAGGTTGGACTCTTCCTAAAGGATGAAATCATAGCAACTGCATTTGCAAGATCTATAAAAAAGGCCGAGGAAGCTTCTGCAAAAAAAGCTTGTCAAGCACTTAAAATTTAAATAAATTACAATTACTTTTTTGGCTATATTTGAAATGAACATTGATTATATTAAAATATGGTGAAAAAAAGTTATAGTATAAACTTTGAATACGATTATGACTTTATTCTCATTGGAATATGTAGCCCTCTCAAAGACTATCATATGTGTTATAAGATTAACAAAGAACTTGGTACATCATTATCTAGAAGTGCGATTGACATAAGTATGGATTTCTTTGAAGGAATTGAAAAAGGGCAATTTTCTTTGTACGAATATTGGGATAAGCAATATGAAAATCAATGGTATTTATTATCAAATAAATGTCAATTAATTTGCGACGAACGACTCCAAAATGAAGGAACTATTTTTGACGGAATAATTCAAAATGAAGAAAAAACAAAATATCTCGTTCCTGAAAATTCAATAGTAGACTTCTACCTACAAGTACATGGAATTCTCAGCGAGAACTCAAAATTAAAAATAATTAAAAAAATAAGAAAACTCAATCGTGTCGTAAGTGCATATGAAATATGTATCAATAATATCGCTTCGAAAGATAACTTAATTATAAAATGAATAATACAAAAATCATTGGAACAATTGGGCCATCCTCTTACAATAAATCCATTTTAAGAAAAATGTTTGCCGAGGGCCTTAACGTAGTTCGTATCAATTTTTCCCATAGTGATCACAAAAAAGCTCTGCAGATTTATAAATGGGTACAAGAATTAAATGAAGAAGAAAATCGTAATGTCGCAACACTTGGAGATCTACAAGGCCCTAAACTTCGCATTGGAGATGTTAAAGAAAATCAAACCTTAACAAAAGGTAAAACAATTACAATTACCACAGAGGAATGCTTAGGTGATACATCAAAAATACACATTACTTATCCTAATTTCCCAAAAGATGTGGAAGTAGGAGATAAAATCATGTTAGATGATGGGAAACTGATCCTTAAAGCTGAAAATTCTAACAAAAAAAATGAAGTTCAGGCAGTTGTCATTCAAGGCGGTGAATTAAAATCAAAAAAAGGAGTAAACCTCCCTAACACCAAGATATCTTTACCCTGCTTGACAGGTAAAGATCTTATTGATTTAGAGTTCGCTTTAGAGACTGGAATCGAATGGATTGGCTTATCTTTCGTAAGGTCTGTAAATGACATAAAAAAATTACAAAAAATCATTTCAGAGAAAAAATCACCTGCTAAAATAGTCGCAAAAATTGAAAAACCAGAAGCCATTCAACAAATTGACGCAATTATAAAAAAATCTGATGCAATAATGGTGGCCCGTGGAGATTTGGGTGTTGAAGTTCCGATGGAGCGTGTTCCTAACCTTCAAAAAATGATCACCCGTAAATGTATCAAATATTCAACACCTGTCATTATCGCCACACAAATGATGGAGTCAATGATGAAAAGTTTAATCCCAAGTAGAGCTGATGTAAATGATGTTGCCAACGCAGTACACGATCGTGTTGATGGTGTTATGCTTAGTGGTGAAACTTCTGTTGGCATGTATCCTATTGAAGTGATACGAGCTATGAGTAAAGTATTGAGGAGTCAAGAAAATTATGCAAATCTAGAGATGGAAGAATTTCTCCCAGTTGAAAAGAATGATGGAAGATATATTTCTGATATAGTTTGCTATAATGCCTGTAAAATTGCAGAGCAAGTAGATGCTAAGGCAGTAATGACCATGACCCATTCTGGCTACAATGCTTTTAAAATATCTAGTTTCAGACCGCCTAGCAAAATTTGCATTTTCACCCATAATCGTAAAATCTTAAACACGTTAAGTTTACTATGGGGGGTTAGAGGATACTACTACAATAAATTTGAAAGTACAGATGATACAATTACCGATATTAAAAAAATTATCAAAGAAAATAACGTAGTACAAAGCGGAGACATGGTTGTAAACATTGCAAGTATGCCAATTACAAATAAAGGCATGACAAACATGTTAAAACTAAGCATGATCGAATAATGAAAAAACTAAACACAGACCTGTTGACTTCCATCTGCGAGATAGCCGGTGCACCTGGTTTTGAACAAAGAGTAAGAGACCTTGTCATTAATGAAATTAAAGACATAGTAGATGAATACCAAATTGATAACTTAGGGAATGTTATCGCAATTAAAAACGGTCAATCATCCGATAAAAAAGTGATGATTGGTGCACATATGGACGAAATTGGGTTTATTGTAACTCATGTTGATGATAAGGGATTTGTACGTTTTCATACACTCGGTGGTTTCGATCCAAAAACACTAACAGCACAAAGAGTCATTGTTCACGGCAAAAAAGACCTCATTGGGGTTATGGGTTCCAAGCCTATTCATGTTATGAGTCCTGAAGAGCGAATAAAAGTGCCGAAAACGACAGACTACTTTATCGACATGGGTATGTCGAAAAAAGAAGTCGAAAAATACATCTCTGTTGGCGATTCTATAACACGACAACGTGAGCTAATTGAAATGGGCGAATGCGTCAATTGCAAATCAATAGACAATAGAGTATCTGTTTTTATCTTAATCGAAACACTTAAAAAACTTGAAAAATTTCCTTACGATGTGTACGGTGTATTTACAGTACAAGAAGAAGTAGGAATTCGTGGCGCTCAAGTTTCGACATTACAAATTAAACCTGATTTTGGCTTTGGTTTAGACACCACCATCGCTTATGATGTACCTGGGGCTCCAGAACATGAAAAAATAACAGAACTAGGAAAAGGGGCGGCCATAAAAATTATGGACTCACAAACCATTTGTGATTACAGAATGGTAAATTACATGAAAGAAGTTGCCAAAAAGAAAAAAATCACAACACAATTAGAAATCCTTCCTGCTGGAGGAACAGATACCATGGGTATTCAAAGGAGTACGCCTGGTGGTTCAATAGCAGGTGCTGTTTCAATTCCTACAAGACACATCCATCAGGTGATAGAAATGGCTCATAAAAATGACATTCACCAATCTATTGAGCTTCTAAAAGCATGTATTGAAAACCTCGATCAGTACGATTGGAGCTTTAAATAGAAAACCCTAATTCTATAAGTCTGAATGGTATTCTTTATAAAAAAAATTAGCGCTCAACTAAAATATACTTTCTTCTGTTTTATAAGTACAGTTCTGTTGTTGCAATGTGCCAGCATTCAAAGCCCAAGTGGGGGTAAAAAAGACACAAATCCACCTACCGTATTAAGCTCTATACCAAAACAAGCTGAAACAATGGTTAAACCTTCGATGATTCAAATTCAATTTGACGAATTCTTTGTGCTAAAAAACTTAGCCAATGAGCTGTTAATTTCGCCACCGCTTAATGAAGCGCCAATCATTTCACAAAAAGGAAAAAGCCTGTTCATCGAACTTCAAGAAGAGCTAAATAACAACAGTACTTACACACTAAATTTTGGAAAAGGAATTGCCGATTATCACGAAGGAAATGTACTTAAAGATTATGCCTTAGTCTTTAGCACCGGCGCCGAACTTGACTCACTTGAAATACAAGGAAGTATAGCTGCTTGTCCAGATAAAACACTCCCAGAAGACCTTATCGTTGGAATATACCAAACAGACAGCCTAACAAAAGACTCTACAATTTATCTAAACAAGCCCGATTACTTTAGTTTAATAGATGAACAAAATCAGTTTCACATAAAATACATCCGAGATGGGAACTATGAGCTTATCGCATTCAAAGATGTAAATGCAAACTACAAATACGATGGTGCTTCTGAACAAATTGCTTTTCACGACAAAATCATAAATATAAACGATAGTGTAACCTGTAAAATATGGTTATTTTCAGAAGAAGATACATTAAAATTACTCGACAATAAAGATAATGGGCGCATACATTGGACCTATAATAAAGAAATAGATACTGCTACTTTTCACGCAGATACAACACTTAAATACTTTAGTGAAATTAAAAAAGACAGTCTATTTCTATGGCCTTATAATATGAGTTCGGACTCTGCATATGTATGGGTAAAAGTGGGTCAACGATGCGATTCTATTTTAATAAAAAAAGACAGTCTAAAAAGAAATATAAACATCTTAACACTTTCATCGGATTATATAAAAGATTCGGAAAACATACATTTAAAGACATCTGAACCTATTACCAGTATAGATAGCTCCAAAATTGAGCTTGTAACAGATTCAATTAAAATCGATTTCACCCCAATCAAAGGTGATTTCACACTTGACATAGAATTCGAGTATCTTGTAAATAAAGAATATAATCTCATTATAAATCAAGGGGCAATAAAAGGCCTCAACAAGAGTGAAAATGACAGCACTAATATTTCCTTCTACACCAAAAGCGAAAGTCTTAGCTGTACTTAAAATAAACACAACATTACAAGACACTGTTTATTTTATTGAACTTCTTAAAGATGGTGATATTATAGAAACCATAGATTCTGGAAAATCACTTTATTTTGAAAAACTTTTACCGGGCGCTACGAAATGCGACTTATCGTCGACTAAATCAAGATGGTAAATGGACAGCAGGAAACTATTTTGAGAATGTTCTTCCAGAAAAAGTTTATTATTATCCGGAGCTCATCAACCTAAGAGCCAATTGGGAATTAGAAGTAGATTGGGAAATTAATCCCTAATCTTAAAGGTATCTCGATCCGATAAAAAGGGTGCCGTTTGCGACATTCTATAAGATAATTCTTAGACAAGGTCACTTCTACTAAACCAACTTCGTATTCAGGAGCCATAGAAATACGGTCGCCCTCAGGGTCTAAAACTTGCGAATGGCCCGGATACTGAGCATTAAAACCATCGGTCCCTACACGGTTAAGACCAATAACATAAGCTTGATTTTCTATAGCGCGGGCTTTTAAAAGTGCATCCCAAGCAGAAATTCGTGTGTTTGGCCAATTTGCTACAAATAAAAGCAGATCATAATCCACATCGTTACGCGCAAATACTGGAAAACGCAAATCGTAACAAATCATAGGGCATATTTTCCAGCCTTTATACTCAATAACCAATCGCTTAGTACCTGCAGTAAAATACTTGTCTTCTTCAATCAAACTAAATAAATGTCGCTTATCATAGTGAAGCACTCGCCCATTGGGCTCCACCCATAAAAGACGATTAAAAACATGCACTTTATCTTTAATCATGACAGAGCCACATAAAACCGCTTTTTTCTTTTTGGCTAAAGCCTTCATCCAAACAACTGTTTCACCATCCATCGTTTGAGCCAAATGTGTCGAAGCTACAGAAAACCCTGTGCTGAATAGCTCAGGCAAAAGAATAATATCTGCACCTGTCACCTCTGCTAAATAAGCATCAATCTCAGCTCTATTTTTCAGAGCATCTTCCCAGTGCAAATCACATTGCAACAAACATATATTTAGAGCTTTCTTCATGTTATGTTTATTAAAAAATCTTAGAACATTAAAGATTAGTAGCTTTTAGCTTTCCTATTCAATCAATAAAGGCTTTCGTATATTTTGATGTTCAGTTTTTATATCCAGAATATAAAACCCTTTATCCAGACTAGTCACATCCAGTTGAAGGTCATTAACAGAAGCTAAAGATGGACATTTAACTTCACAACCAGCAGTATTAATCAATCTGAAATCATGTATTTGAAGCTCTGTTTTAACGATTAAATTCGAAGAGCTTGGATTTGGATAAATTTCAATATTAGCCTCTTCTGAGAGGTCAGGTACAGACAATTCAACGCCAGAAATTTTAGTAACACCCGTACTTGTCGCAACCCATACATTGTTTTGAGAATCTATGGCCAAATCTCTTACCACAGGGCCTACCAAACCATTGAGCGCCCTCAACATAATCGTAATCGGTCCAAGAAGTACCATTCCAAACCGCCAAGCCACCAACACTTATCAAATAATCCACATAAATTCCAGCCCAAACATTCCCATTCGAATCCAAAGCAACATCAACTACAGGGTTTAAGGTGTCGGGTGGTGGTAAAAGCAACATCATGGTATGGTGGTCGGAAATCATATTGTCTGTGTCTAAAACACTAATTCCTTGACCTGTAGCAACCCATTTATTGTCTGCTTCATCTAAAGCTATAGCGCGAACATTATTATTAATTAAGCCAGAGGTTGTATTAAATATTGTGAAAGTTGTATCGTCAAAATGAACCACCCCAAAAATACTGCTGGCCAACCATTTATCGCCATTCGAATCAAAAGTAACGTGATTAATACCTCCAAAAGGAAGACCATCAGCAGTCGTAAATGCTGTCCAAGCTTCACCATCAAAAACACTTAAGCCATCCTTTTCTCCAACCCAAATCCATCCGTTTGAATCTTCATTGATATGATTAATGCGATTGTCTCCCAAGCCATCTTCATCAGTATAACTTAAAGGAGTTGTTCCATCGTACACGGTCAAACCAAAATCTGTTCCTACCCATACGGAACCATCACTTGAGGTATAAATAGCCTTAACACATTATCAACTAATCCATCGTCAGTCGTATAGGATTCCCAAGTAAAGCCATCAAAAAAAGCAACCCCGCTATTGGTCCCAAACCAAACATGATCATCAGCATCTACAGAAACACAATTCACCGAATTGTCAAGTAAACCATCTACCTCCAAATAATTTGTAAAATATTGAGCTGACAATGTGTAAGAAAAGAAAATAAGAATGTAAAATTTAAGCAACTTCATACCTATTTATTTTAACGTTTAACCATTTTTATTGACATCAGATCATCATTCGACCTTACCGAAACTACATAAAGCCCCGCATTCAAATCTAAAACGGATAATTCGCCCGTAATAATCCCTGCCGAAAGATCGGATTTAAAAACAACCCGACCTAATACATCTATAATTTGAATCTTAGAATTAGACTGAGATTCTATTTCAAAATAAAGCACATCTAAAACTGGATTTGGATACAAGTTAAAAACAAGAGCATCGTCTAAAGGAATTAAATTGGCACCATCATTTGTTTGTTTAAATGTCGGAGAAAGTAATGTAAAATCACCAAAGCCATTAGGCATTCTTCCGTAAGAAACATTTTCTATCTGTTCAGGAAACAAAACAGAATCAATCAACACCTGGTGTGCATCAGAAAGAAAAAGAGACTCTCCGGCCGATGAAAGCTTAAAGTTGGCATGACTTGATCCTTGGGCATCTTCTGAATCTGCCCAAATAATAAAATATGAACCAGCTGGAAGCTCCTGATTGGGAAGCGCCCATTTAGATAAATTAGTGGCATCATCGCTAAGATATAAGCCCCCTAAAGACAATTCATTTTCAGTGGTATTTAAGAGTTCAATCCAATCTTCATAGGATCCTTCTGCATCAGCAACCACATCCACATTCGAAGCCATCAATTCGTTAATCACAATATCTCCAGCATTCAGCTGCCCTTCTATTGAAAAATATTCATAAGCCGCTCGTTGGGGCGAAAAAGCACCAGCAGAATCGTTTTCAGCATAAATATAATAATCCACATCACGACCTTGAAATAAAAATTGTGATGAAAAAATACCGTCACCAGCAAGCACATCTCCACCGATTCCTTCATCATTCATGAGCAGCTCTTCGAATACGATGTCAGGCCTTGTTCTGTAGAATAAAATAACCTCTGATGCATTTGATGCCTGAACAGTAATAACAAGCATATCGTTTGAAACAGGCGCTTCAGGAAAAACACTAACATTCTCTATATCGGGTGGCCCTTGAAAACCCAGACTAGTGCTTAGATAAGCAGCCCTGCCCTCCATGAGATCAACAATGCCTGGATAATCAATAAAATCGCTTACCGTTCCATACAAATTGTTTTGAAAATCGGCATAGGTATAAAACTTATTGGCATCATTTTGCACACTCTCATCGATAAGCTGATGGAGTGTTTCTGCACGGGTAAGATACGCTTGATTTGATATGTTTTCTTGTACTATCGTTCGGATGTGGGCCAAATACATTTTTCTGTAACGGCTCGTATTAAATAGCTTTCGAAGCAAAGGCCTAGGGAAAACAGAAAATTCATTATAATGACTCAATGGGTCTAATGTTTTAGCTTGTTCTATGCTAAAGCCATCAAAATAAACTGAGGCATCTGTTAAACGAAAACTCCCAAGAGACATGTTTAAATCCCAGATAATTGGGTTAAATCGTCCCGCCTTATCTTGATACAGGTAGTAATTCTGAGCATAACCCACATAACTGTCAAAATTAATAAGGGTATAGTTTAAAGCATGCAGCCACAGAGCCTGATCTACATTTAAAACCTTATCTATGTCGGCTTCATGATTGTTTAAAGTATCGATGAAATTATACAAAGCAGTCCAGCCATAATCCGACTGCATAGAATAAAGTAAGGTATATGCTAAAGAATCCATGCCTGGCGTTTGGCTTAAATTTGAATTTTCGCCGAATAGGTCAACCGTTTCTGGGTTACCTTTTACTAAAACATTGTCTGCAGTAGTGAAGTGTTTTTCTAGAAACTCATTGTTCACAGCCTCTACATTTGAATACAAACCTAACAAAGTATCATTTACATAAACATTCGCAAAATTGGACTCTGATGCAGGCATATACTTTCGGGCAATTTGATAAGACAAAACTTCTCTAAGAAAGGATGGATCTTGAATAACATTACTCAATTTTATTTTATCAATGCCTTGATGATCTTGCCCCTCAATAAGGTAATTTAATTTAATATTAAATGGGTTTTTTACACGATCTACACTCGCAGAACTATAGCCTTTATAACGCACGCCAACACTATCGTACTGAATACCATCTATAAACAAAGTAGCTTGCATGCGCCCTTTATCTCCGGCCACATACAAGCTGTCTAATATTTCATCCCAGTTGCTTTGAGCAAAGGTTATTCTTATATCGCGAATCGTATCTGTACTGTAAAATCCCTCTTGAGCAAACAACATCATAGAGGAGAAAAATAATAGGATACAAAGTATGGCCCTACAAATCATAAACTATTTTACTAGAGAAATGCGCTGTGTGTTGGTGTTGCCTTTTTCGTCAATTACAGTCACAAAATACAAACCATTCGCACAAGTGGTAAGATCAATCTTTTTGAGGTTTGCTCGGTAATAAGTACTCCAGAAGCATTTGTAACTTGAATCATAATATCTTCCGACTCGAAGCCTCGAACTTCAAAAAATCTGTTTGAAGGATTCGGGTAAATTGAAAGCTTCTGCAAAACTTGCTCTGAAAGTGCTGTTTCATCTTCACATGGGTTATCTAATAAAATAGCAATTCCTGGATGCTTACACTCGTATCTAAAAGCTTTTGGTGTTCCATTACCACCTGCATTGTATTGCCATACAATATTTCCTAAAGAATCTTCTTCATACATATATCCTGCACCGCCTTGACCACCAGATAAGTTTACAAAAACATTTCCATTGGACATCCGATTCGAAGCAGACTGACCACTCGCATAACCATTACAAGTGTGTCTCCAAGAAAAAGTTGATGGCCCATAAGCCTGACCAGGTTCGAGGGTATAATTATACCCATCTAAAGGAGTTTCTATCGCATCAACGGTAGAGGTATTATTTCCGCCACCATTGTTATTAAAAAATTGCAAGAATCCGCCGTTAGGTCTACCATCGTTTGTAATCCATCTAACATCATGAACTGCAGAAGGGATTTGCTGTGAACCCGGTGCGCCATAATTTGATGGATTTCCCCAACGGTAAATAATATCTCCACCCATACCCGTATTTCCTCCAGTATGTCCAGCAGCTTCAGCTGATGTGGTACTGTGGTCTATAATATAAACCTCACTGGCATGTCGAGATGAAAAAGCAATTTGATCTAATTCGGCATTGTAATTAACACCATTTACATGAAACCAATCGCCGCTTGATCCACCAGGCCCGCCACCGCCAGGACCACCGCCACCAGGACCACCGCCGCCACCAGCTTGAATCATATTTATGTCTATAAGCTCAGGATGGTCTGCAACCACACCATAATTGTCTTTTGTTTCATCATGATCTTGAATGAGATGATCCCAAATATGCCACTCCCAAACTATTTCTCCTCCACCTGAACCATCATGAGCAACTTCTACAAAGTGGGTTGGCCATTTTTCTGTAGTGGCACCATCATAACCAGCCTGAGTTAACTGGTTTGTCGATTTCACTTCCCAAGCCGTTAATAACACATTATCATTCACAAGTGTTATATCGTGGTGTGAAAGATGGGTATTATCAGAATAGGTAAATTCCCAAACTATATTTCCATCCGGATCTATTTCTTGAACCCTCCCGCCTTGTGCAGCACCTGTTAATTGATTCCCAGGATTAACAGCTCCTCTAACAATATTTCCATTATTTTTCAATAACACTGTATAGTTACAATTCAAATCACAATTCCATGTATGGGCTATATCCCCTTCTTTATCTATCAAATATGTGGTATTGTTATTTTGGGCATTGTATAATGCAAAGCCATCAAATTCTGACTGCGCATAAATGCTTTGAGCTATAAATCCAAAAAACAAAGTAAGTAGAGGTGTTTTCATTTAAATCTTTTTAAGAGGCAAAAGCCATTATACTTAATTACTTAATCATCTTTCAGTGAGAAAGATCACCAAAACAAAAATAAATCTAGACCAAAGCTAATGAATTTAAAAGTAAAATATTGAAACTAAAAAAGCCATCATTAATGATGGCTTTTTAGAGTATATATCTAAAATCTAACTAAAGAACAAAGTCTTCTTTAGTCTCAGTTACTTCAGTATCAAGAACTTCAATAGTTGTCGTGTTTTCTTCCATCTCTAAATTCGAAGTATGATGCGAAGCACCACCTAATATTGGTGCAATAACAAGACCTATTAAACAAGTTAGCTTAATTAAGATATTCATAGAAGGACCAGAAGTATCTTTGAAAGGATCTCCAACTGTATCTCCAGTTACAGCTGCTTTGTGAGCATCAGACCCCTTGTAAGTCATTTCTCCATTGATTTCAACTCCGGCTTCAAAAGATTTCTTAGCGTTATCCCAAGCACCTCCAGCATTGTTCTGGAAAATTGCCCATAAAACACCACTTACTGTAACACCAGCCATATAACCACCTAACATTTCAGCAATTGCTTTATTATCCATTCCAAAAATCATTGGAACAAATGCAATTACCAAAGGGAATCCGATTGTTAATAAACCTGGTAACATCATTTCTTTTAATGAAGCTTGTGTAGAAATTGCCACACACTTATCATATTCAGGCTTCTCTGTTCCTTCCATAATGCCAGCAATTTCTTTAAACTGACGTCTTACCTCATGTACCATTTCCATGGCAGCTTTACCTACAGCATTCATTGCTAATGCAGAGAATACTACAGGAACCATCCCTCCAACAAATAGCATAGCTAAAACAGGTGCTTTAAAGATATTAATCCCATCAATACCGGTAAAAGTAACATAGGCAGCAAATAAAGCCAAAGATGTTAATGCTGCAGAAGCAATAGCAAACCCTTTACCAGTTGCAGCGGTTGTGTTTCCTACTGAATCTAAGATATCTGTTCTTTCTCTTACTATAGGATCTTGCTCACTCATTTCAGCAATACCTCCTGCATTATCAGAAATAGGGCCAAATGCGTCAATTGCTAGTTGCATAGCTGTGGTAGCCATCATTGCTGATGCCGCTAAAGAAACGCCATAGAACCCAGCAAATGCATAAGAAGACCAAATAGCACCGGCAAATAATAATACTGACGGGAATGTGGAAATCATCCCTGTAGCTAAACCAGCGATGATATTTGTTCCAGCTCAGTGCTAGATTGTTGAACGATTTTTAAGATTGGTGATTTTCCTAATCCTGTATAGTATTCAGTTACTGAAGAAATTACAGCACCTACTACTAGCCCTATTAGGGTTGCGTAGAATACACTCATTCTAGAAACTTCTTTCACTCCTTCGCCAAAGAACTCCATATTCATCGTTTCAGGCAACATGTAGTAACACAATCCAAAACAAGAAACAGCTACTAAAATAATAGAGGTCCAGTTTCCTATGTTTAAAGCATTCATTACCTGAGCTTCTTTAGCATCGTTACTGTTAATTTTTACCAGCATGGTACCAATGATTGAAATAATAATTCCAGCACCAGCAATTGCCATTGGTAGTATAATTGGTCCAACTCCTCCAAAGGCATCAGAAATACTTCCACCCATGTCTTTGATAACATAGTTACCTAATACCATTGCAGCTAATACTGTAGCAACATATGAACCAAATAAATCGGCACCCATTCCAGCTACATCACCTACGTTATCACCAACATTATCGGCAATTGTTGCAGGGTTACGAGGGTCATCTTCAGGAATACCAGCTTCTACTTTACCTACAAGGTCAGCACCTACATCGGCCGCTTTTGTGTAAATACCACCACCCACACGTGCAAATAATGCAATTGACTCAGCCCCTAAAGAGAATCCGGCTAAAGTTTCCAGAACGACAGTCATATCATGCGTATTGGTCCATTCACCACCCATAAAGAAATTATAAAAGACAATAAAGAAAGCAGTAAGACCTAAAACGGCTAAACTAGCAACACCAAGTCCCATTACGGTTCCACCTCCAAATGATATTTTGAGTGCATTAGGAAGAGAAGTTCTTGCTGCTTGTGTTGTTCTTACATTTGTTTTCGTTGCAATCTTCATTCCCATATTTCCAGCCAAAGCCGAGAAAAAAGCACCAACCACAAATGAAATCACAATCATCCAGTGTGTAGAAGGCACTATTGTAGATACAACAAATAATAAAACACTAACAGCAACAACAAATAAAGTTAACAGTCTATATTCAGAATTTAAAAACGCTAAGGCACCTTCATAAATGTGATCTGAAATTTCTTTCATCTTACCATCTCCCGCATCTTGCTTCAAAATCCAAGATTGTTTGACCATCATATATAGTAGGCCAATAAGCGCCATTATAATTGGCAAATATATCATCATTGATTCCATAATTTTCTATGCATTTTTGTTATACAAGGTGGCAAATATAATAACATGCGTAAATATATTCGCACTATTTTATAAAAATGTCCCCATTAACAACAAATAAAAAAATTAAATTTATGCTCTAATTAAGCTCATTTAGATTGGCCATTAGCTATATAATATTTAAAAATATAGCTAATAATAAAATTGATGCATGAACAAATTAAAGGGCATTTATTATGATTCAAAAAGCAGATCGATTAAGCAATGTTAAAGAATACTATTTCTCTAAAAAATTAAGAGAAGTCGCTGCTTTGCGAAAAAAAGGAAAGGAAATTATAAACATGGCTATTGGGAGCCCCGACCTTCCGCCCCCAGATGCTGTAATTAAAGCATTAAATGAAACGACAAACACTAAAGGAGCACATCAATACCAGAGCTACCAGGGTATTCCTGAACTTAGAGAAGCCATTGCTAATTTTTATTTAAAACATTATCGTGTATCGCTCAATCCATACCGGGAAATTTTACCCCTAATGGGATCAAAAGAAGGCATCATGCACATCTCTATGGCCTTTTTAAACAAAGGCGACTCCGTTCTAATTCCAGACCCAGGCTACCCTAGCTATGCATCAGTATCAAATCTAATGCAAGCAAATATCATTTCTTACAATCTAAACGCATCCAACAACTGGCTTCCAGATTATAAAGAAATTGAAAAACAAGACTTATCAGGCGTAAAAATGATGTGGCTAAATTACCCAAACATGCCCACGGGCACAAACGCCACGAAAGAACAATTCACAAAAGCTGTTGCCTTTGCGAAAAAACATGATATTATGCTTGTAAATGACAATCCTTACAGTTTTATATTAAATGACAATCCGTTAAGTCTTTTAGAAACGGAAGGTGCTCAAGACGTCGCAATAGAATTAAATTCTTTGAGTAAAACCTTTAATATGGCAGGATGGAGAGTAGGAATGGTTGTGGGTAAAGGTGAAATTATCAAAAGTATTTTGCAGGTTAAAAGCAACATGGATTCAGGAATGTATTTAGGTATTCAAAAAGGAGCTATAGAAGCACTTTACAGCACTAAAGAATGGTTTAAAGAACTCAATAAAATCTATTTTAAAAGACGAAAAATTCTCTGGGAAATATTTGATATCTTGGACTTGTATTACAACAAAGAAAGTACTGGTCTGTTTGTTTGGGCTAAATTACCCAAAGGAAGAAGTGATATTGAATTTACAGATCAACTCTTAAAGGAAAAAGATATATTTATCACACCAGGAAGTATCTTTGGAAAAAATGGAAAAGACTATGTTAGAGCTTCTCTTTGTGTTTCTGAAGCAGATTTAAGTACTGTATTAAAACGTTTAAAAGGTCAAAACAATAAGAATGAGTAAGCTCGCGATAGTAGGTTTAGGACTTATTGGTGGTTCCATGGCTTTAGATTTAAAAAAGCGATTGAAATACCAGATTTTTGGCATCGACAAAAACCCTGAGCACATCAAATCAGCTATAAGATTGGGTATCATAGATAAAGAGGCCAATTTTTCTGATCTAAAAGACATTGAAGTCGTAATTGTTGCCGTACCTGTAAATCACATCGCAGAAGTGAGTCAAAAAGTATTAGATAACATCTCTGATGGGGCGCTAGTTTTAGATGTTGGATCTGTAAAAAAACAATATTTGTGAGGCTTTAAAAAAACACCCTAAACGTAAAAACTTCGTTGCTGCTCACCCTCTAGCAGGAACAGAATTTTCCGGCCCTGAAGCAGCAATTGAAAACTTGTTTGATGAAAAAGTAACCATCATATGCGAGTCCGAAAAAACAAATTGGAAAACCTTAGATAAGGCAATTAGCCTATTTAAAAAATTAAATATGCGAATTAAAATGATGAACCCTGTTGAGACGACAGACATGTTGCCTATGTATCTCACCTTTCGCATGTAAGCTCTTTTATGCTTGGAAAAACGGTTTTGGAAATTGAAAAAAACGAACAAGCTATCTTCGATATGGCAAGCACAGGTTTTGCCTCTACCGTAAGACTTGCAAAAAGTGCTGCTAATACCTGGACCCCTATTTTTCTAGAGAATAAAACAAATATCATTAAATCTCTAGATGAATACATAAAAAATTTAAAAGAATTTAAGTCTTTTATTGAAACAAACGACAATAAAATGCTGGACAAAACCATGAACAGCACAAATTACATTAAAACGGTTTTAGATGGCATAAAACCGAATAAAAATGAATAAACGCGCATGAAAATGGAAATAACAAAAGAAAACAGAACATGGTTAGACAATCTAGGGTTATCACATCCGATTGTTATTGCAGGACCTTGTAGTGCAGAAACAGAAGAACAAGTTCTAAAAACAGCGCATGAACTGAAAGACACCGACACCAACATTTTTAGAGCCGGTATTTGGAAACCAAGAACGCGTCCTGGTGGTTTGAAGGCGTTGGAGAAAAAGGTTTGCCTTGGATGCAAAAGTGCGCGAAGAAACCGGATTAATGTTACCACTGAAGTAGGAAATGCAGAGCATGTTGAAAAAGCATTAAAGTACGATATAGACATCTTATGGATTGGCGCAAGAACAACCGTAAACCCATTTGCAGTTCAGGAAATTGCCGACGCACTAAAAGGGGTTGATAAGCCCATATTGGTAAAAAACCCTGTTAACCCAGACTTAGCTTTATGGCTTGGAGGTGTAGAGCGAATTAGAATCTGCAGGCATCAATCAACTTGGGGTCATTCACGAGGATTTTCATCGTACAAAACCCTCAACTACAGAAACAAACCAAAATGGCACATTGCCATTGAACTTAAAAAAGAATTTCCTGACCTACCTTTAATTTTGGATCCTTCTCACATTTGCGGACGTAGAGATACCATCCTAGATGTTTCTCAAACAGCTCTTGATCTAAATTATGATGGATTTATGATCGAAACTCATATTACCCCAGACGATGCATGGAGTGATGCAAAACAGCAAATCACACCTTCTCGTCTTAAAGAAATATCAAAGACTTAGTAATTCGAAAAAAAGCAGTTCGAAAGAAACCTTCCAACAAAAACTTAACATCTACAGAGATGATCTAGATAAATTAGACAACCACTTACTTGCAATATTAAAAAGTAGAATGGACATATCTGAACAGATTGGACTGTTAAAACGAGCTGAAAACGTCGCAATCTTCAAAGTGCAAGATGGGAAGAAATTTTAAAATCCATGCATAATGAGGCTAAGAAAAAAGGCTTAAATCAAGAATTTATTACTGAAATATTCAAAGCCATTCACGTCGAATCAATTAATACGCAACAGCAAATAAAATAGCAAACAAAAAGCACAAATTGGGCTTTTGTTTTTTTATTCTACCAAATCAATAATACCCCTTCCGTTTTAGTTGCTTTTGTGAGGCCTAATTTAGACAAAGCCTTTAACCTTTATCCCACTTTTATTACTGAGACCTGAAAGACTTTTAAGGGCATTAACATCCATCGATTTTTCTTCACTTAAGATGTCAAAAATCACTTTCTCATGATCTTTTAAATCTAAAGAAGCCCTAGAATCAAATTTCTCAGGACGCATTTGAGGGAAAAATAAGACTTCTTGAATCGAGGTTTGATTAGTTAAAAGCATTGTAAATCGATCTATTCCTATCCCCATTCCAGATGTTGGAGGCATACCATATTCCAATGATCTTAAAAAATCCTGATCAATAAACATCGCCTCATCATCGCCTTTGGCAGATAAAGCCATTTGCTCTTCAAAACGAGTACGCTGATCTATTGGATCGTTAAGTTCAGAATAGGCGTTGGCAATTTCCTTACCATTAATCATTAACTCAAAACGCTCAGTTAAATTAGGGTCATCGCGGTGAACCTTACATAGTGGCGACATCTCTATAGGATAGTCAGTAATAAAAGTAGGCTGAATGTAATGAGCTTCGCACTTTTCACCAAAAATCTCATCTATTAACTTCCCTTTACCCATTGTATCATCAACTTCTATGTTTAAACTTTTACAAGCAGCTCGTAATTGCGCCTCATCCATACCAGAAATATCTATTCCGGTATGATTTTTAATCGCATCGGTCATTGTAACACGAGCAAAGGGAGCCTTAAAGCTGATCTTATTTTCACCAAAAGTAACTTCAGTTGTATCATTGACATCCATCGCAACGCGCTCCATCATTTGCTCGGTAAAATCCATCATCCAGTTGTAATCCTTATAGGCAACATAAATCTCCAACATGGTAAATTCTGGATTATGAGTGCGATCCATCCCTTCATTTCGGAAAGCTTTGGCAAATTCATACACCCCATCAAAACCACCAACAATCAATCTTTTGAGATACAACTCATTGGCGATTCTCAAATACAGAGGAACATCTAAAGCATTGTGATGGGTAATAAAAGGCCGTGCTGAAGCACCACCAGGTATTGGCTGAAGTATAGGTGTTTCAACTTCCAAATAATCGCGCTCATTAAAAAAAGAGCGCATGCTGTTAATCAACTTAGTACGCTTCTTGAAAGTCTCTTTTACATTATCGTTTACAATCAAGTCTACATAACGCTGACGGTAACGTAATTCTGCATCATTAAAAGCATCGTAAACATTTCCATCATCATCTGTTTTAACGACAGGAAGTGGCTTCAAGGACTTCGATAAAAGCGTAAAGCTTTTAACCATGACAGATATTTCCCCAACCTGGGTTTTAAAAAGCTCTCCCTCTACACCAATAAAATCACCCATATCGAGTAATTTTTTAAACACTTCATTGTACATGGTTTTATCTTCTCCAACACAAATTTCATCACGATTAAAATACACCTGTAAACGACCTTTTGCATCTTGAAGCTCGGCAAAAGAAGCCTTTCCCATAATTCGACGACTCATCATACGCCCTGCCAAGCACACTTGCTTTCCTTCTTCAAAATTTGCCTTACAGTCTTTAGTATAGGTATTTACTTTATAGGCTTTAGCAGGATAAGGCTCAACACCAATTTTTCTTAACTTTTTTAGAGATTCTCGTCGAACCAATTCTTGTTCTGATAACTGTCTACTCATGAATTCAAATTTGAACAAATATACCAAACTTTTAAAAGATAAATTGTTACTTTGTGAGCAGTAATTATATAGTAAATAAAACAAGAAAATAACACATGAAAGATTTAATCGTTGGCTTTGGAAATCAGCTGAGACATGCATTAGAAATTGGAGCAAATGCTTCACTTAAACAAAACAATAAAGACATTCATAATGTTATGATTACTGGGCTAGGGGGGTCAGGAATTGGCGGAACTATCGTATCTGAATTAACGGCACAAGAATGCACTGTACCAGTATGCACAAACAAAGGCTATGATTTACCTGATATATAAATGAAAATACTTTGTTATTTGCTCTTCCTTTTCAGGAAATACCGAAGAAACACTTGAAGCTTTTGAAAAGGCAAAAGCAAAAAATACTGAAATTGCATGTGTAAGTTCTGGAGGTAAACTAATTGAATTGGCAAAAGCGCAAAACCTAAATTATATTCAATTGGCTCCCGGAGATTCTCCTAGAGCTATGATGGGCTATTCCATTACTCAATTACTCTACATACTAAACCACTATGGTTTAATTAGCGATGGGTTTAAAAATAAACTTAATGAAACAGCAAGCTTAATTGATGAAATGCAAAAAGAAATTCAAGCAGATGCAGAAAAGATAACAAACCATTTATTTGGTAAAATTCCAGTGATATATGCTTGTGATGGCTACAAGGGTATGGCTGTTCGATTTACCCAACAGCTAGCAGAAAACTCTAAAATGCTTAGCTGGCACAATATTATTCCAGAAATGAACCACAATGAATTGGTAGGTTGGAGAACAAAAAATGAAAATCTAGCTGTTATCTTCTTCCGAAATGAAACTGACCACAAGAGAAATCAAAAACGAATAGAAATAAACAGCGAAGTGGTTTCGAAATACACGTCTTCAGTCATGGAGTACTGGTCAAAAGGAGATTCAATGATCGAAAAAACTTTTTACCTAATTAATGTTTGTGATCATGTCTCATTCAATCTATCAAAACGAAATAACGTTATTGTAGAAGAGATTGAGGTGATTAACCATCTAAAAGGAGAATTAGCAAAATTTTAACGCTTTAAAAACAGGCATTATTGATGTAATTTTACAAACAACTATAAGATAATGCAAGAGGTAAAATTCATCAACTTAGGTCTTATTGACTACAAAGAAGCCTGGATGTTTCAAGAAAAACTGTTTCAGGCCATCATTGACGTCAAACGCGCCAACAGAAAACGAGAAGATGCCGGAATAGCTTTAGAGTCAATCCAAAGCAAACTTATTTTTTGTGAGCACCCTCATGTATTTACACTTGGCAAAAGCGGGCAGCAATCACACTTATTAGTAAACAAAAAGCAGCTAGCAGAAAAAGGCGCCAGTTTTTATAAAATAAATCGTGGGGGCGACATCACCTACCATGGCCCTGGTCAATTGGTTGGCTATCCTATTTTCGATTTAGATCATTTCTTCACCGACATTCACAAATACCTCCGATATTTAGAAGAAGCTATTATCAGAACGCTAGCCGAATATGGTATTAATAGTGGACGAATAAAGGGTTCAACAGGTGTATGGTTAGACTGGGACAATGCTAAAGCAAGAAAAATTTGTGCACTAGGTGTAAGATCTAGCCGTTGGGTAACTATGCACGGATTTGCATTTAATGTTAATTCTGATCTCAATTATTTCTCAAACATCATCCCCTGTGGTATTAGCGATAAGTCTGTTACCTCATTAGAAAAAGAAATGGGACAAACTATAGAAATGCAAGAAATACAGGAAAAAGTTAAAAATCATTTACAAGAACTCTTTGAAATGACACTCGTTTAAAGAATATAAAAACCAAACAGCGAATGACATGTTTTATATACCTTGCATATTAATTTATAACTTAATATTATGTACCCTCATTAACCGTTATTATTATAAATGAAATACATCTCACTATTATTTAAAACACTTCTATTCCTCTTCATAGGGATAAATGCCTACATTATTATTAGCGGTAAAACATACGTGTATAAAGCTGTTAAAATTGGATACATCCGGGGCCATAACACAGCAACTATTGAAGATGTACAATTCTTTGAAACAAGAATTGTGGCAAGCAAAAATGGACAACAATGGCCAGAAGCCTACAATTACAATAAAACAAACATTACAGACAAACTTAGATCTCGCCTCGTAAAAAATCAATCCATTGCCTTTGTAATCATTCAAAATGACAGCATTCGATTCGAAGAATACTGGGGTATTGGATCGCGCAAATCGCGGACAAATTCTTTTTCAATGAGTAAATCTATTGTAAGCATTCTCATCGGAATTGCCATTGATGAAGGCTACATAGAAAGCGTTGACCAAAAAATTATTGACTTTATACCCGAGTACAAAAGAGAAGGAGAAAATTTCAATAAAGATGTTACCATTAAGCACTTACTTACCATGAGTAGTGGAATGAATTGGCAGGAAGACTATTACAATCCATTTGGTGTTACGGCCGAATCTTATTTTACCAAAAAATTAGAAAAGCTCATGTACCATATTGATTTTGACAAAAAACCTGGTGAAACGTGGAATTACCAAAGCGGTAACACACAGCTCATGGGTATCATTTTAGCACGTGCTACCGGAAAAGCATTGAGCGAATATGCATCCGAAAAACTTTGGATTCCGATGCAAGCAACAGATGATGCAAAATGGATGATAGATGACACAAATGGCACAGAAAAATCTTTCTGTTGCCTCAACTCAAACGCCCTAGACTATGCGCGCTTTGGACAACTTTTTATTGACAAAGGTAACTGGAAAGGACAACAACTTATAGACTCAGCATACGTAGAAGCCTCTCTAAGTACTGATCTAACAGATCATTACGGTTACTCCTGGTGGCTCTATAACACACAGTACAAATACCCTGTTTTTTGCATGAGCGGTATAAATGGCCAGTACGTTATTAGCATTCCAGAACTCGATTTGGTAGCAGTACGATTAGGACATAAAGATGAAAAATACGTAAACAACACTACCACCGACCTCAAATATTATATTAAAGAAATTATAAAACAATACGAAAATTACATTGAGCTCTAATTCCAATGAACCATATAGACCTGTAAAAAATTCTTTTTAGAGATCGAGACGCCAAGTGTCTAGCCCAACTTTGAACGACTCAATTGAGACATGCGGCAACTATGGACCTACAAAACCAAGTGGCAGTGCAAAGTAGACACTAGAACTAAAGAATACTATCAAAGATAGAACAGGTATACTAGCTGAATATAAAACAAATTCTAGCAGCTGTACTTTTCCTTTCCTATATAATCTTTACCACAACATTAAAAATTAGGCTATTAGCAAACCTATCTTACATATTAAAAACCTGTCACTTTCTTTTGGCGAAGGTACACAAAGGAAGCGTGTGCTGCACTCGGTAAATTTGTCTTTGCATCAGGGCGAAATGCTTGCTTTGGTTGGAGAGTCTGGCTCAGGAAAATCTATTACCAGCCTAAGTAGCATGCAGCTTATTCCACGAATGGCACAACAAATAGACAGCGGTGAAATTTGGTACAACAAAGATGGGGAACAGATTCCCCTTCACAGCCTTTCCAACAAAGAAATGCAGTCCTTTAGAACCAAGGAAATTGCCATGATATTTCAGGAGCCGATGACGGCATTAAACCCTTCTATGACCTGTGGCAAACAAGTCTATGAAGCCATAAACACACATCTGAGCTTAAATTCTGAGACTATAAAAAAGCGCTGTCTAAAGCTGTTTGAATCTGTAGAACTTCCCGATCCTAAACGCATTTACGACAGCTATCCACATCAGCTTTCTGGAGGACAAAAACAACGCGTCATGATTGCCATGGCTCTTAGCTGCAATCCTAAAATCCTGATTGCAGACGAGCCCACCACGGCCCTCGATGTTACCGTTCAGAAAGAAATTTTAGAGCTGATTAAGCGCTTGCAGAAAAAGAAAATATGGCCTGCTTGTTCATCAGCCACGATTTGGAGCTGGTTCGCGAAGTTGCCCATCATATTGCCGTGATGCAACATGGAAAGATTGTAGAAAATAAAAGTAAAGCGGCGCTATTTAAAAACCCGAGCACCCGTACACAAAAGCCTTATTGGCCTGCAGACCCAACATTCATAAAAGCCTAAAACGATTGGCCACCGTAAGCGACTTTCTTGAGAATGAAGCTTTAGATGCGGCGGAATTTTACGCGCAAAACGAATGTGAGCCAGAGCAGGTAAAAAAATCAAGGGATGCATACTACAGCCAAGCACCCATTATGGAGGTAAAAGCACTTTCAAAAACATATATCGACAAGGGTTTCTTTGGAAAGGGAACAAAAGTTAAAGCCCTAAATAAAGTAAGCCTTGAGTTGTTTAAAGGAGAAAGTTTAGGTATTGTAGGTGAGTCTGGTTGTGGGAAAAGTACCTTAAGCAATTGCTTGGTTCAGCTCGAAAAACAAAACGAAGGAAGCATTTTATATAAGGGCACCAACATTAAAGAGCTGCTCTCCTCTGCCCCACTAAGCTATAGAAAAAAAGTGCAGATGATTTTTCAGGATCCGGCAAGTGCGCTAAATCCAAAAATGCGCGTTGGTGCTATTTTAATTGAAGCAATGAAGGTGCACCATATTGGAAATAACCGCACTGAACGTATGGAAAAAGCATTAGAGCTACTTGAAAAAGTAGGGCTGGAAGCAGAGCATTTTAACCGCTACCCGCACGAATTTTCGGGCGGCCAAAAGCAACGCATAGGTATTGCCAGAGCCTTGGCCTTAGAGCCAGAAATTATAATTTGCGACGAATCGGTTTCTGCACTCGATGTTTCTGTACAAGCACAGGTGCTTAACCTCTTAAATGAATTGAAAGAGCGCTTTTCGCTAAGCTATATCTTCATCTCGCACGACCTGAGCGTGGTGAAACATTTTTGCGATCGTATTGTTGTGCTTAATCAAGGGTGTATAGAAGAAATAGGTTTTCCGGAAGATTTGTTTGAGAAAGCCAAGTCAGACTATACACGCAAATTAATTGAGGCAATTCCAAGGAAAGTAAAAGACCTCTACTACAATTCTTTCATCACCTTTTTTTGAAAAATGACCATAATGGCAACGCCTATAGAGATGGCAGAATCTGCTATGTTAAATACAGGTCTGAAAAACACAAAATAATCGCCACCACAAAAAGGAATCCATTCTGGTAAGTAGCCCTTAAATATTGGGAAATAAAACATGTCTACAACCTTACCAAAAAACAGCGGTGCATAGCCCCCAGCTTCAGGTAAAAAAGTAGCAAGCTGGCGGTAACTTTCAGAAAACAAAATACCGTACAAAGTCCCATCAATAATATTCCCGATGGCACCAGCAAGGACCAATGATAAGGATACAATAAGAACCTTGTCGGCGTTTTTTCGAATGAGCTTTAAAAGAAAAGAAGCCATAAATACAACGAAAACAATGCGGAATAAGCTGAGGCCAAGCTTACCCCAATCACCACCGAATTCCATGCCAAAAGCCATGCCGTTGTTTTCTGTAAAATGAATGTAAAACCAATCAAAAATCTGATACTCCTGACCCAAATACATATGGGTTTTAACCCATATCTTTAAAGCCTGGTCAAGTACTAAAGTGGTTAGTACAATCCAAATCGATCTTTTCAAAAGACTTATTTATTGTTTTTCTGCATTTTCGCCTCAATACTCAAAGTGGCATGAGGAACTAATTTTAAACGCTCCTTATTGATAAGTTTTCCGGTAACTCTACAAATGCCATAGGTTTTATTTTCAATGCGAATTAAGGCATTGTTTAGATCGCGGATAAATTTTTCTTGTCGTTGTGCTAAAATAGAATTTGACTCTTTAGAAAGGGTTTCAGATCCTTCTTCAAAGGCTTTAAAAGCAGAATACGTGTCATTGGTCCCATTTCCTGCTCCCTGAGTAATAGAATCTCTTAAACGCTTTAGGTCTTTTTTAGCAGAGGTGATTTTATCTTGAATTAAAGTTTTGAACTCTGCCAAATCTTTGTCTGAATATCTTTTACTGGTTTCTATCATAACTATTATAATTTATGTGGGGGGGCTTATAATCTATTTTGTAAATGCAATATAAGTTTTTATCTCATCAAATTCAACGGGTACAGCATTTTTAGGCTCTGGCATGACAAATAAGAATATCATCAGCAAGTGTTTCACCGCAAATATAAGTTTTGTTTGATGCAATAGCTGACTCTATTTTATCATTATGAGCAATGCTTAAAGTAATGCGATCGGTAACTTCCAATCCGGCATCTTTTCGTATGTTTTGAATGCGGTTAATCAATTCTCTAGCAATACCTTCTTCCAGTAATTCCTCATTGATACTCACATCAAGCGCCACAGTCATGCCTTTATTGTTTGCCACCAATAAGCCAGGAATGTCTTGTGAGCTAATAAACACATCATCTTTAGAAATTTCTATTTCGGTGCCATCAGCATCTATACAATAGCTGTTTTCTTTTTCAAGCTTCATTATGTCTTCCTGATTAAAGGCAGAAATAGCGGCGGCAATGG
This sequence comes from Cryomorphaceae bacterium, assembly GCA_019649675.1. GTDB lineage: Bacteria > Bacteroidota > Bacteroidia > Flavobacteriales > UBA7430 > MED-G21. The sequence continues at coordinate 416,962 of BOWN01000001.1, forward strand.
CTTTCATGTGTTTACCATACTTAGGGCCTAAAGCCTTGAAATTGGCCTTAATTTCTTTCACTAAAATTTCCGAATCTTCCGACATAAACTCTAATTCTTTCACATTTACTTCCGAGAGAACCAAATCTTTAATGGGCATTAATCTGTGCTTTCATTTTTGCATCAGAAGCAGGAATCATTATTTTTTGAAGTGGCTGACGCACTCTTAATTTCTCTTTCTTTCTTAAAGAAAGAACCATAGAAGTAATGTTTTGTGCCATCTGCATACGCATCTCCAAATCCTTATCAATAAATCGCTCATCTGATACAGAAAATTCAGATAAATGAACAGATTCTTCCATAGTAAGCTCAGTAGCACCCAATAGATCTTTATACAATTTATCTGTAAAGAACGGTGCTATTGGAGAAGACATCTTCGCTATGTTAGCCAAACAGGTAAATAGTGTTTGGTATGCAGATATCTTATCCTGGGCATAGTCGCCTTTCCAAAATCTACGACGGCATAAACGAACGTACCAATTACTTAGGTTCTCTGTAACAAAGTCTTGCAACAAACGTCCTGCACGTGTTGGCTCATAATCATTGTAAGCTTTATCTACGGCTTTCATCAAAGTGTTTAATTCCGATAAAATCCAACGGTCAATTTCCGGTCGTTCTTCAATGGCAATATCTGCTTCAGAATAAGTAAAACCGTCAATATTAGCATAAAGACTAAAGAAAGAGTATGTATTGTAAAGTGTACCGAAAAATTTTCTTTGCACTTCGGTAATGCCGTCCAAATCAAATTTTAAGTTATCCCAAGGTTGCGCGTTGGTAATCATATACCAGCGTGTTGCATCGGGTCCATATGTCTTCAAAGTTTCAAATGGGTCTACTGCGTTGCCCAATCGTTTCGACATTTTTTGACCGTTTCTATCGAGAACCAAGCCATTAGAAATCACATTTTTATAGGCTACAGAATCGAAGCACATTGTCGCAATGGCATGAAGTGTGAAAAACCATCCACGGGTTTGGTCTACACCTTCTGCAATAAAGTCTGCAGGGTAGGATGTTTGCCCATCAATCAGCTCTTTGTTCTCGAAAGGATAGTGCCATTGTGCATAAGGCATAGAGCCTGAATCAAACCAAACATCTATCAGGTCAGATTCTCTGTGCATTGGTTTACCACTGTCAGATACCAATACAATTTTGTCTACGTAATTTTTATGTAAATCTATTTTGTCGTAATTCTCTTTCGACATGTTACCCGGATCAAAATCTGCAATAGGATTTTGCGCCATCATACCTGCAGCAACAGATTTCTCACATGCCTTGTAAAGTTCTTCTACAGAGCCAATACAAATGCGCTCATCGCCTTCTTCAGTTGACCATATAGGAATAGGTATTCCCCAGTAACGAGATCGAGACAAATTCCAATCGTTTAAATTCTCTAACCAGTTTCCAAATCTTCCTGTACCGGTAGATGCAGGCTTCCAATTGATGGTTTTATTAAGTGCAATCATTCGGTCTTTCATCGCCGTCGACTTAATAAACCAAGAGTCTAATGGGTAGTATAAAACCGGTTTATCGGTTCGCCAACAATGCGGGTAAGAGTGTTCGTATTTTTCAACCTTAAAGGCTTTGTCTTGCTCTTTTAATTTAATCGCAATTTCTACATCAACAGATCTTTCTGGTGCTTTGCCTTCGGCATAGTATTCATTTTTCACATACATGCCAGCAAATTCTCCCATTTCAGGCACAAACCTTCCTTGGAGGTCTACAAGAGGACGCGGGTTGCCATTTTCGTCAAGCACCAACATCCCCGGAACATCGAAATTTTTAGCCACCAAAGCATCATCTGCACCAAAAGTAGGTGCGCAATGAACAATACCAGTTCCATCTTCTGTCGTTACAAAATCTCCCGAAATAACCTGAAAGGCTTGGTCTGCATCCTGATAAGGTTGGGCATATGGCAGGAGCTGCTCATATCGTGTTCCCACCATATCAGCACCCTTAACTTCATCTATAATAGTATAAGGTATTTTCTTAGGCCAAATTCATAAGCCTTAAACTCATCTTCATTTTCTGCTTCAACATATTTAGCCAGAAAGTTGTTTGGCCACTAAAGCTTTGGCCAAAACAATATTCATGGGCTTTCAGAATATTGGTTGAAGGTCTTTACCAAAACGTAATCGATTTTTGGTCCAACACAAAGCGCCGTATTCGAAGGAAGCGTCCATGGAGTGGTCGTCCAAGCAATAAAGTGAACATCACCATCAACAGCTTTTAAAACTTCAGAGGTCAAGGTTTCTTTTCTTGCCTTAAAAAGAGCCGTTGCGGAGGTGTCTTTCACTTCTCGATAGCAACCCGGCTGATTAAGTTCGTGAGAACTTAATCCAGTTCCTGCAGCCGGAGAATAAGGCTGAATGGTGTAACCTTTATAGATTAAATCCTTCTTATAAAGTTCGGCAAGCAAGTACCATACCGACTCCATATATTTACTTTCGTAGGTCACATAGGATTGTCCATATCAACCCAATAACCCATCTGTTCTGTTAATTTATTCCATACATCGTATAGCGCATTACCGTTTCTCTACAAGCCTTGTTGTAGTCATCAACAGAAATTTTAGTTCCAATATCTTCTTTAGAAATTCCCAGTTCTTTTCACGCCCAATTCAACGGGTAAACCATGGGTATCCCATCCAGCTTTACGCTTCACCTGAAAGCCTTTAAGTGTTTGGTACCTACAAAATATATCTTTAATGGTTCTGGCCATAACATGGTGAATGCCAGGCATACCATTTGCCGAAGGTGGCCTTCAAAAACACATAGGGTTTGTTTCCCTCTCGAGTGGTAATGCTTTTTTCAAAAATTTGCGCACTTTCCCACTCGGCCAAAACCTCTGCGGCTACATTAGGCAGATTCAATCCTTTATATTCGGGGTATTTTTCATGTCGATGGTTGACGTATAAATCTATATTCGATTTTGTAAGCTGGTAAATTTAGAGCAATACGAGCATATATGCAACGAATCTCAGAGGCTTATTAGATTTGAGAATAAAGGGATTTATTTTATCCTAAATTAAGCTTGCTATTTTTTTATGATTGGAATCGATATTAAGGCTGTGGAGATGAAACATTTATAAAATAAATGCCAGAATGAAAGGCTTGAGCATCTATTTCTATCAAGCTATTTGCCTGGACATTCTTAAAGTTTTTGATATACTTTAGCGCCTAAAGTATTGCTTATTGATAGCTCTAAACGTGAATAAGATTTGTCACAAACTAACGTCATACGATCGTTGACTGGGTTAGGATACACACTAAATTCTATGTTCTTGAGTTCAATTTGATTTAAATATTCGCAAGAGTCATCATCTTCTGTTGCAAAAGGACTATAATTCATTGCAAAAATATCGGTACAACCAATAGAATCACAAATACCGTCTCATCCAAATCGTAATCAATAATAGTTCCGGTACCATCTACTTCACCAGAGCAAGCTTCACAAGATGCCATATCAGCAAAAATACAGTCACCCTCATCAGTAGCAGTCGGATGGTAATTACAGGCCATGGGTTCAAAGCAACCCACTATTTCTAACTCATCACACACACCATCTAGATCAATGTCATTAAGACAAGTCTCTTCACAATCGTAAAACATTTCTGGATAATCACAACTCCCATCATCTTGAGTGGCATATTGATTGTAATTACAAGCCACTTCATCCATGCATCCGTATATGACGCCAGCACAAACATATAGCATTGCACCCGAAGTAATGGTAAGATACCATTGGTCACATAGACAAACTGCTTAATTCATATAAGTAAATCCCGTCAACTATTTGAAGAGAAATGCTCTCACCATCAACTGCACCCTCAATAACATCATTGGTGAAACTATCGTCACCCCAAACGGCAACAGACTGCATACCATTAATTAAGGAGTCGAGGGCTAAATCTGCCGAACCAACTACTAAATTAGAACTTGTAAGTGCAACAATATATGGATTTGGACTGATAAAATTTAAACTTGCTAGAAATCCAGAATCCAACAATACAGTTAAATTACTACCCGTAGGACCATTTGCATATGGTTCAGGAAGATCGCACTGAGCAAATAGACCTAGAGAAAAAGGCAAACAAAAGAAGTATAAAAGATGCTTCATTACTTTTATTTATTAATGTTTATACAATTTACAGCATTTTAGGTTGACGACAAAACTTCTGTATTAAATGCATCTCAGAGAGAATATCTTAAAATTTATAATGCAAGCCATAACCTATAACACCTAGTTTATCAGGATCTTCTTCATTGAGGTCTTTTTGGTTCCTCAAAAAAAGTTTCATTTTCAAATCATCACCCATACTCCAGCTAATTCCTATAGTAGAACGTTGTTTGCCTAAGGAATTCTCCTCCATCAATCTCCAAAAGTATTCGTGAGCTATATATGGAGAAACGACTTTATTCTTGAGAGCAAAACCCCACTTTAAACGAAAAAACTTTTTATCTAACACCCCATCTGCATCCCACGATTTTTGAAACCGGAGTCTTTGCTGAAAGACCAAAGGAAAATTAGAGCGCGTAAAATCAGAATTTGCATCAATATGATAACGCAAGTACTTGTCTTCATCAACCTCATCAACCAGTCTTACATGTAGAGCTAAGGAGTGTCTTTTATGAAGCTTGTATTTAAAGCCTAAGTCTGTAAAATTCTTTTTGTATAGTCTTAAACTGTCCGCCCAACGGATTTGTTCCTCAAGTTCAAAACGAAATTTTTTAGTGAGCTTTTTACTGAACTTCATCGAACCCCAAAATTCAAGATCTTCGTCTTGAGCAAAAGAAAGGACAGGTAGAAGCGCAAAAAGAATTAAAAGTAATTTATATCTCATCCACATCCATGTTGGTACCCCATTGAACTTCTTTTACATCCGCCCTAAAGAATACTGTCACAATAGCGACATCTCTTAACAAATCTATTTTCCCTATTTGAACCCTAACGATATCTAATCCTGTTCTTTCTCGTAAATCTTTAATCATCTCGAGTCTATGCTCCATTTTTATAAGATCTATTCGCTCATAAACAACATTCTTACTTTGAATTTCGTTATTAAACCAAAGCTTTTCAAAACTTAAAGTCACAAGAAGAATAGTCGTGTTTACAAATACCAATTCCGCCCACGAAATCTTTTTATTGGCCAAGGCATTAATCATGGCCAGACCAATAACGATAAATAAGTACGTCATCTCTTTAATAGGGATGGGTTCCGTTCGATACCGTAGAATACCAAAAACAGCGAAAAGCCCGAGTGCAAAGCCCAATTCCATTGGTACTTTTCTCAGCAGAAAACAAATGAAAAACGTAAGCAGATTAAATACAATAAATGTAAAGAGGTAATCCTTTCTTCTATTTGCTGCAAAGTATAACACTCTTACAATAACAAAAGTGAAGGCGAAGTCAATTAAAAATCGAACAAAAAGCTTAACTAGGTCTTTTTGATTAAACAGTTCTATATCTAAGAATTCCATACGTTTTGAATTTGATTTATCTTTAAAAGCTTTGACTTAAATCGGTTATATTTTAAACCATCATCCATCAAAATACAACCAATACAATATTTACTGAGCCGAAATGGCCTAATTAATTTTGATCGTAGCAATTTACTAATTACTGAGTTTCTATTTACCCGACTCTGTTTTATTTCAATAATAACTTGCTCGTCCAAAGGAATCGTTTGATTTTTTATAACAAAATTTAAATTAAAATCTATCGTAACTCGCTCTCGATCTGTTTTATGAACTAGGGTAACTCTTTGAAATGTATTCTCAAGACTTGTATTAAGTTGTTCTAAATCTTCAGTAATCCACTCACTTAAAAAGCTTTTGGGCTTCATCTAAAGAATTGTTTTGTGTACTTGTGATTCTCTTTTTATTCGTTTTTCCTTTCTCTTTTAGCTTGACTTCTAAAAAAGATAAGCACGACTCAATGTAGGTTCTAAAACGAACTTTATGTCTTTTATTTCGCCCCTGGTGGTGGTGTTTATAATACGTTTTATCTGGCGTATCTAAATATGCCGTATGGTATGAAGCAATTCTATTACCATCGATTTCCAAAATAAAATAGTCTCGAACTAATGAGGGTAACAAATCTGATATTATTTTTTAGAAATTAAATATTTCGTGTCAGAACGGCGTAACAACTTAACCCGATCCATCTGTTTGAGATTAATAGGCGCAAAGGTTTTAAGTTGTTCTTTTAATTTCATACTGTTATCAAAATAATACATTAATAATCAAGCAAAATTTAAATTGCCATAGCTATACCGCTTTTATTCTGAGCTGTATATTTGAGATTATAACTTTGCTTTACCATTTATTACTCGGAAATTTTTATATCGTGTTTTATATTTCGCAACAACAGAAACTTCTGTTTCTCCTTTCGGGATAATAGCATAGCCCATATTGCCAGTTTTATTAATTTCAACTAAACCTTGGTGCATAAACTTACCTTTCTTTAAACTGCCTTGGAATATGCTAACCTCTTTTACTTTATTATTAAGTCGCACCTCTATTTTTACAGTCCCATCATCAAGTGGTATTTTTTCTCCAAACACAAAAGCTGCTTTCGACTTTCGTTCTTGTCCAGATTTGTTGTATTCTTTTAGGCCAATACCGGGTTCGTTTTCATGAAATTCTGCAACAGACATCAAGGCCCCTTCTTCATAATATTTTTCTGAAACCCTTCACGCTGATCAGCAATATAGGCTGTACTTCTAAAAATTTTACCGTTTTTATGGTACCATTTTGCAAGCCCTTGTTTGAGTCCATTAACATAATCTATTTCAGCACGCAACTTCCCATCTTTATAGTAATCTAAAGCTAGACCATGACGCAGGTTGTTTTTATAATTAATAGAAGCAGACAAACTGCCATCTTCGTTATAAGTGTGAACAAGGCCATTTTTAGGACCACCATCTTCCTTTTTACCATCAGAAGAAGTCTGGCCGCAAGAAATTACATAAAGTATAAAAATCGGTACAAATAATTTTTTAATCATCTCTTTCGTTTGATTTTTCCCCAAAAATAATAATTCATAAGTATCAAAAGAGATTGTTTTTGAGTAAAACTTTATTAGAATTGTTTTAGATACATAACTTTTCACTTCATAAATCTATCAAAACTTCTTTAACAAGAGGCGATTTTTAAGAAATTTTGAATGATTTTTTGACCATATTCTGTCATTATACTTTCAGGGTGAAATTGGATGCCATATATTTTTTTTGTGGAGTCAGATAAAGCCATAATTGTTCCATTTTCATCTTCTGCTAAAATTGAAATATTTTCTGGTAAGCTCTCACGAACAACTTCCCAAGAGTGATACCTTCCGACATGAATTTTTCTTGGTATTCCCTCAAAAATAACTTCATTAGACTTAATGATTATCTTAGTTTTCACTCCATGATAAACAATTGACATATTATTAAGTTTTGCTCCTAAATATTCTGCGATTGCCTGATGACCTAAACATATTCCAAGAATGGGTTTTTTTACCTGCACAAGTAGCAATTATTCCAGCCATATTTCCTGCTTCTGATGGAATACCTGGCCCCGGCGAAAGGATTATTGCATCAAAGCTTAAGGCTTCTTCTGGACAAATCTTATCGTTTCTATGTACCTCGAAGTCAATATTCATGCTACGAAATATATGTACTAAATTATAAGTAAAACTGTCGTAATTGTCGAGTACTAAAAGTTTCATTTTTACTCAATGCTTATTATACCTGTTATCAATTTATTTTGATGTCTCCAACTGAACTTAAAGTCACAGATTAAATATACGAGCCGTGTTTCAATTATTTACTATTTAGGTGATTAAATTAAAAAATATCAGTGATTGCAGAAATGAAGTAATAGATTCTTCAATCAATTATATTTTTCCAAACTAAATTATCCTTAAGATTATCTCCAAACTTTATGTAAATTGCAAATCAAAATTTACTGTCCAAATCTATGAGTGACGAACTGAAACACGAGTGTGGTATCGCAATGATTCGCTTACTGAGGCCACTAGAGTATTATCAGAAGAAATATGGTACGTCTCTTTACGCTCTAAACAAAATGTACTTGTTAATGCAAAAACAAGTAAACCGAGGACAGGATGGCGCTGGATTGGCAAATATTAAATTAAATGTTGAGCCTGGAAAAAGATACATCAGTCGCTACCGATCTAACAAAACAAATTCTGTTCAAGACATTTTCACATACATTAACAAGAAGTTTGAAAAAGTAGAGCTAAATTCTCCAGGGAAATTAAAAGATGTTCAGTGGTTAAAAGAAAATATGCCATTTTCAGGAGAGCTATATTTAGGTCACCTTCGTTATGGGACCTATGGAGGAAATAGTATTGAAAATTGTCACCCATTCTTAAGACAAAATAATTGGATGACAAGAAACCTGGTTTTAGCAGGTAACTTCAACATGACAAATGTTGATGAACTTTTTAATCAATTAATAGAATTAGGTCAACACCCAAAGAGAAATCTGACACGGTAACAATACTCGAAAAAATTGGACATTTCCTTGACGAAGAAAACAGTCAACTTTATCATGCCAAGAAAAATGAAATCTTGGACAAACAAGAAATGTCAAAGTATATTGCTGACAATATTAATGTTCAAGATGTCCTCATAAATTCTGCAAAAAAATGGGATGGTGGATATGTGATGTGTGGTTTGATGGGGCATGGAGACGCTTTTGCGCTTAGAGACCCTGCCGGAATACGTCCAGGCTTTTACTACAAAGACGAAGAGGTTGTTGTGGTAGCCTCTGAACGTGCTGTTATTCAAACCGCTATGAATGTGCCTCAAGAAACGATTTCAGAAATTACGCCCGGTCATGCTCTAATCATCAAAAAGATGGAAGGGTAAGTATGGATCAGGTGATTCAGCCTTTAGAAAAAAATCCTGTTCTTTTGAACGCATTTATTTTTCGAGAGGAAATGATGCGGACATATACAATGAAAGAAAAAACTTAGGAAGACACATAAGTTCTAAAGTAATGAAAAGTATAGGTGGGGACCTAAAAAACTCTGTGTTCTCATTTATTCCAAATACAGCAGAAACTTCTTTTTATGGTATGATAGAAGGTTTAGAGCTACTGTACAAAGATAAACAAGCTCAAATGGTTTTAGAGCTGGGTAATGCTGCCACTACAGAGCAAATAAAAGAGATCTTTTCTGTACGCCCACGAGTAGAAAAAATCGCCATTAAAGATGCCAAATTGAGAACGTTTATTACCGACGATAATAATAGAGACAATCTGGTTGGGCACGTTTACGACATCACATATGGTCAAGTGCGTAAAAGACAATCTGGTCATGATCGATGACAGTATTGTAAGAGGTACCACATTAAAAAGAGTATCCTGAGAATATTAGATCGTCTTCATCCAAAAAATTGTGATCATTTCCTCAGCACCTCAAATTCGTTACCCAGACTGCTATGGTATAGACATGGCAAAATTGGGCGATTTTATCGCTTTTAAAGCAGCAATAGAATTATTGAAAGATAGAGGTCTAGAATCTGTCATAGAAGAGGTTTATCAAAATGCAAAGCTCAGGTTGATATACCAAATGAACAAGTAGTTAATTGTGTAAAGGAAATATATAAGCCTTTTACACCGGCAGAAATTTCAACTAAAATAGTAGAATTGTTAAAACCGGAAGATATCAAAACAGAAGTAGAAATTATATTCCAGGGAATAGAAGAATTACATCAAGCCTGTCCTAATCATAAAGGAGACTGGTATTTTACGGAGACTACCCGACTGTCGGAGGAAATAAGGTGGTTAACAAAGCTTTTATGTATTACGTAGAAGGAAATAATAAAAGAGCCTACTAAATCACAACTTTTTATTTCAATAACCTAAAAATATATATTTTGGATCTAATGAAATATACTGCAACAACCTCTTCTTGTAAATATAATTTTATGATTATAAAAAATCGCTCTTCTTTCATTTATGTTAATGCCATTCACAATTTTAAGTCAAGAGTGTAGTGAGATTAACAAAAAGAGTAAGTCGATTACAAGGAGATATCATCACGCTGGCTAGCGACGAAATGGAAGGGCGTGAACCCGGCACAAATGGAGAAATTAAAGCTCGCGATTACATTATTAGTAGAATGCAAGAAATAGGCCTGACACCAAAAGGAACAGATGGCTTTATTCAAGCTTTTACTTATTTTGAAAAAGCAAACCAAAATAAGGAGCTGTAAGGCTCATAATGTCATTGGCTTTATTGATAATGGTGCTAAAAACTGTAGTAATTACGGCACATTATGATCACTTAGGGTATGGTGGATCCGGTTCAAAATACAAAGGGTCAAGTGAAATTCACAATGGTGCTGATGATAATGCAAGTGGAACTGCAGCACTTTTAGAATTAGCTCATATCATTAAAAACAATAATTTTAAAGAACATAACAACTTCTTGTTTATTGCATTTTCTGCAGAAGAAAAAGGATTATTAGGTTCAAAATACTATGTGATGAATCCTAGCCTGAATTTGAACGAAATAAACTATGTACTGAACATGGATATGTTAGGTCGAATGGAACCTGGAATGGCTCTTACGATTGAGGGACTTGGAAGTTCTTTAATTTGGGAATCCTCTTTAAAGGAAATTGAATGTGACGCCTTTCCTCTGACCTTAAAGAAAAGAGAAAATGGACCATCAGACCATGCACCATTTTATGAGGCAGGCATTCCAGCACTTCATTTTTGGACAGGCAAACACGATGATTATCACAAACCTTCTGATGACGCTGAAAAATTAACTTTAGAGCAGAATCTCAAATCATTTCATTTATTGAGAATTTAATTTTTTGATCGATCCTAGAGGGAAGGTGAGTTTTCACTTAAGAGAAAAGTAAATGAATACTAGTAAAAAAATAGCTGTTTTAGGCGGTGGAAGTTGGGCAACTGCGCTCATAAAAATATTTTCTAATAATGCTACTGAACTCTTATGGTAGATGCGTAATCAGGATGCTGTTAATTATATAAAAGAAACAAAACACAATCCTAACTATTTAAGTAGTGTTCCTATTAACACACAAATTGTTAATGTAACTAGTGACCTAAAAACAGTTTGCGAAAAAGCGGACATTATTGTCTTAGCAATTCCATCTGCATTCGTTCAAGGAACTTTATCATCAGCTAAAATAGATCTTAGCTCAAAGATTTTTTCTCTGCCGTTAAAGGAATTATTCCTGAACACAATCAAATTGTTGGCGAATACATTCAAAAGAAATACCATGTCCCATTAAAGCAAATTGGAGTTATTACAGGACCTTGTCATGCTGAGGAGGTCGCTTTAGAACGTCTATCTTATTTGACAATTGCCTGTGAAACCTCTTCTGTTGCAGATCTTATGGCAAGTCAACTTCGTTGCAAATATATTAAGACGACAACTTCTGATGACATTTATGGTACAGAATATTCTGCCGTATTAAAAATGTAATTGCTGTGTCTGCTGGTATTGCACACGGTTTAGGCTATGGCGACAATTACCTTTCAGTATTAATATCTAATGCCATTCGTGAAATAAATCGCTTTGTAGGTGCCATACACCCAATTTCGAGAGACATTAAAGATTCTGCTTATTTAGGGGATTTATTAGTAACTGCTTATTCTAAGTTTAGTCGTAATAGAATGTTTGGACCTACATCGGCAAGGTTATTCCGTAAAAATGGCGCAAATGGATATGAAGATGGTGGCTGAAGGTTATTATGCAGTGAAATGCATCAAAGAGATTAACAAAGATTTGGAAGTAAAAATGCCTATTACTGATGCCGTATATCCATTATATACGAAAAGATGTCCCTAGAATAGAGTTCAAATTACTTTCTGAGTTATTAAACTAAGTCCTTATTACAAAACAATAAAGTACATATATTTTGAAATATTGTTCTAACGCCTCTTAAATAATGGCACTTTAGAACAAGCTTCACCGTAACTTAAGCTTTTTACTACAGGCTGTAATAAAGCACATAACTCTACATACGCAGATTCTGGTACAGGAACTTTTGAGCAACCTTTCACAATCACAAATTTATCTTTCAAATCTGTTAAATCAATATTTTTAAGTGCTGAGGTATATAAATGCTTATTGAGATCTTCTAGCGTGCCTTTAACGACAGTTTTTGAAAAAGGCGAAACAGCAGTGGCAACCAACATAAAAGCCCAAGCTGGAACAATGGCATCTGAGGTAATATCTATAGCCACATGGCTGTCTTTATACTGAGACCAATCGTTTGTCTTAACAAAGGTTCTAAAGTCGCGCTCCCTAAGAATAAGTCCTTCGGTAAGGTGATCTTTAAGGTCAATAAAAACACGCCTGCCTTGGTCGTAATAATCTTCTAGATTAAGTGTAATTAGTCCAGGACTGATCAACTTTATTTATGATTTCACCTTTTTTCTTCCATCTAATATTTCAATCTTTTGCTAAAGAAATCCCAACTCCAATTTTGCTTCTTCACTCATCATGTCCTTAGTCCAAGTTGGCTCAAAAACCATAATCACTTCTACATCTTTAACCTCATCCAAAGCACTCACTTTTTGTTTAACCTCTTCAGGCATGGTCTCAGCAACAGGGCATGAGGTGAGGTTAGTGTCATATCAATTTCATAGAACCTTCCTCACTGACGCGAACATCGTAAATTAAGCCTAATTCGTAAATATCTACTGGAATTTCTGGGTCGTAAATACTGTGTAGTACTTCTACAACTTTTTCTCCTAATAATTGCATTTGTTCCTCATTCATCTTCTCAAATAGTTTTTGTTGAACTTATTTAGCTTGAAAAGCCAAGGCATAAAATTTCATCTGTTTAATCATCGACACCAAGCCATTTGATCGTGTCATCGATAAGTGTTCATTTAAACCAATGGCATCAATAAAATACATTTCATTTTCTATAATATCTTCGGCTTTTTGCTGACTCAATACCCTAATTAACAATGCGGCAATACCTTTGGTAATAATAGCATCACTATCTGCAGTATATATCACCTTACCATCTATCTTTCGTGCGTGTAACCAGACCTTAGATTGGCATCCTTTAATAAGATTTTCGTTCAATCGATATTCTTGAGAAATTAATGGTATGTCTTTACTCAACTCAATAAGATAATCATATTTCTGAATCCAGTTGTCAAACATTGCAAATTCCTCTATAATCTCTTCTTGTATCTCTTTTATGCTCATTTATCCAAACATCTTTTTTACTTTAACAATACCTTCTATAAACATATCAATCTCATTTTCTGTATTATATACGGCAAAAGAAGCGCGAACGGTTCCTGGAATTTCAAAACGATCCATGATGGGTTGCGCACAATGGTGACCAGTTCTAACAGCAATGCCTAATTTATCTAAAACCGACCCAAGGTCAGATGGATGAATACCATCTACTAGAAAAGAAATCACTGCAGCTTTTTCTTTGGCTTCACCAACAAATTGTATCCCTCCCAATTCTTTTAATTTTTTTGTAGCATAAGCCAACAGTTCAGCTTCTCGGCGAGCAATATGCTCTAAACCGACTTCCTCAATAAATTCAACAGCCGCAAGGAGACCTATACCTCCAGCTATATTAGGTGTACCAGCTTCGAACTTGTATGGCAAATTATTAAACGTAGTTCCTTTAAAAGTAACTTCTTTAATCATCTCGCCACCACTCTGGTAAGGAGGCATTTTTTCTAATTGTGCTTTTTTCCCATACAACACTCCCAATACCGGTCGGACCATATATTTTATGGGCAGAAAAACAAAAGAAATCACAATCCAAAGCTTGAACATCGACTATCATGTGAGGTGCTGATTGTGCACCATCTATAAGAACCAATGCGCCCTTTTCCTTTGCTAATGCAATCATTTCTTCAACTGGGTTTATAGTTCCCAGAACGTTAGAAATATGACTCAATGCCAAAAGTTTTGTTTTTTGGACTCAATAAATTCTTAAAAGCAACCAGATCAAGCTCTCCAGAATCTAAAATGGGAATCACCTTTATTAGCGCACCTTTTTGATCTGCCGCAATTTGCCATGGTACAATATTGGCATGGTGTTCAAGTCCAGAAATTAAAATTTCATCACCAGGCTTAAATAGATATTGAGATAAACAAGAAGCGACTAAGTTGATTGATTCAGTAGTTCCTTTAGTTAAAATTATTTCTTCTGTACTTTCTGCATTAATAAGATGTCTAACCGCCTCGCGAGATTTTTCGTATTTCTCTGTAGCTTGGTTACTCAAATAATGAGCACCACGATGAATATTGCTATTCTCTTGCAAGTAATATTCAGAAATTGCATTGATAACTTTAAGGGGTTTTTGACTCGTGGCTGCATTGTCAAAATAGATCAAGGGATGGCCATGTACTTTCTGATGAAGTATAGGGAATTGATTTCTTATATTCAATACAATATCAGTCATTAAGTTATTACTTCATTAAGTTCAAGGTCTACTTTTAATTCTCTTGCTACAAGGTTAATTAATTGCGTTTTTAATTCCGGTATTGTAATATTTTTTAACGTGTCTCCTGCAAATGCAAACATTAAAAAAGCCCTAGCTTCTTTTAATGGAATCCCTCTAGTCTGCATATAAAAAAGTGCTTCTTCATCGAGCTGACCAATGGTACACCCATGAGAACAAGCCACATCATCGGCAAAAATTTCTAACTGTGGTTTGGTATCAATACTAGAAAAATCACTTAATAAAAGGTTGTTATTTTGCTGAAATGCATTTGTCTTTTGGGCGTTTTTCCGAACCATAACTTTGCCATTAAAAACACCTTTTGACTTCTCGTCGTAGATTCCTTTATATAGCTGATTCGACTGGCAATGAGGAACAGCATGGTCTACAAAAGTATGGTGGTCTACAAGGCTCTTTCCTTTAAGTAAGGTGATGGCATCCATATGCGCTTCTGCATGCATACCTGTAAATTCAAAATGTAAGTTATTTCTCACCAATTCACCGCTAAAAGCAAAGGTGTCAACTAAGGCAGAGCTGTTCGCGCCTTGCTTTACAAAAGTGGAATCGACCATTGAGGAAGAGTCCAAGTCGTTTTGCAATTTAAAGTGTTTAAAGTGGGCTTGGTTACCTACAGAAGATTCTGTAACTGAATTAGAAAACACATGACCTTGGTTAAAGGCCTGATGACGCTCAAAAATTTGTGCCTCAGCAAAGTCTTCCAAAACGAATAAATTTCTTGTTTGCATCATTCGTGATTCCTCATGATTTGTGTTGACAAACAAAATTTGAACCAATTTATCGAGTTTAACACCCTTCTTCACATATACAAAAGCACCTTCATTTGCCATTGCAGTATTAAGAGCTACTAGACTTTGCTTGGTGTCGGCAAGTTTACCGAAATGAGTATTGATAATATCGGGCATTTCTTTCATTCCTTGTTTTAAACTACCCACAAAGAACTTCTCATTAGAGCCTAACATAGATAAGGATTTATTAAATACGCCATTGATAAAAATCAATTTATAAGAATCCAGTCCTTCACATAAAAAAGGCTCAATATCTTCAGCTAAAATTTCTGAACTGACTTGAGAACTAAAGTCAAAATCTCGTTTTACTATTTTATTTAAAGATGTGTATTTCCATTCCTCATCTTGGTTCGTAGGAAATCCTTGACCCTTAAAATAGTCAAAAGACCGAGAACGTAATTCTCGTAACGATTTTGATTCGCTTCCATTTAAACGACTGCCAAGGTCTTTAAAAGATTGTGAAAGTTTTTCTTGTAAATTCAACGTCTTTATTTTTATACTTCTTGCTCTTGTTTGATCCAGTCATATCCTTGATCTTCCAAACGTAAAGCCAAATTTTTATCTCCTGTTTTCACTATTTTACCGTCAAATAATACGTGTACAAAATCAGGCACAATATGATCCAAAAGCCTCTGATAATGAGTAATAATCATAACGGCATTATTGTCATTTTTAATTTATTCACGCCATTGGCAACAATTCGAAGCGCATCAATATCTAAACCAGAATCGGTTTCATCTAGAATTGCCAATTTAGGATCTAGCATGGCCATTTGAAAAATTTCATTTCGTTTTTTCTCCCCACCAGAAAACCCTTCATTTATAGACCGAGACATAAACGTTTTATCCATCTCCAATAACTCCTGCTTATCTCTCATTTTCTTGAGCAAGTCTTTCGCAGGCATCGGTTCTAAATCTGTTGCTTTACGACTTTCGTTTATGGCTGTTTTAATGAAATTTGTTACAGAAACACCTGGTATTTCCACAGGGTATTGAAAAGATAAGAAAATACCGAGATGGGCACGCTCTTCAGGAGCCATATCCATGATATCTTTCCCCTCAAATTCAATCGTACCTCCGGTTACTTCATATTCTTCTCTACCAGCAATAACCGCAGATAAGGTGCTTTTCCCAGCCCCATTTGGACCCATAATGGCATGTACTTCGCCCTTATTAATTTCTAAATTAAGGCCTTTTAAAATTTTAACCCCTTCTATTTCGACGCTTAAGTCTTTTATCTTCAGCATTTTTTCAAGCTTTATGATTAACCTACACTTCCTTCTAATGAAAGTGATAGTAATTTTTGTGCTTCCACAGCAAATTCCATAGGAAGCTGATTCAGTACATCTTTACAATACCCGTTCACAATTAATCCAATTGCTTCATCAGTACCAATTCCCCTTTGGTTACAGTAAAAAAGTTGGTCTTCACCAATTTTAGAAGTTGTAGCCTCATGCTCTATTCGAGCAGATTTATTTTTGACCTCTATATATGGAAATGTATGTGACCCACATTGGTCACCCATGAGCAATGAATCGCATTGAGAGAAATTTCGTGCATTTTCAGCACCTTTCATAATTTTAACTAATCCACGGTAATTTCCATTACTTTTTCCTGCAGAAATTCCTTTAGAAATAATGGTGCTTTTGGTATTTTTACCAACATGAATCATCTTTGTTCCGGTGTCAGCTTGTTGGTAATTATTAGTAACAGCTACTGAGAAAAATTCGCCAATAGAATTGTCTCCTTTTAGAATACAAGAAGGGTATTTCCAAGTTACTGCCGAACCTGTTTCAACCTGAGTCCAAGAAATTTTGGCGCTTTTATGACATATACCTCTTTTAGTTACAAAATTGAAAACACCACCTTTACCTTCTTTATTTCCAGGATACCAGTTTTGAACTGTAGAGTATTTAATCTCGGCATTGTCTAGAGCAATCAATTCAACCACTGCAGCATGCAACTGGTTTTCGTCTCTCGATGGCGCCGTACAACCCTCCAAATATGAAACATAAGAGCCTTCATCTGCAATTAATAAGGTGCGTTCAAATTGCCCAGTTCCAGCTTGATTAATTCGGAAATAAGTAGACAATTCCATGGGGCATCTGGTTCCTTTTGGAATGTAACAAAATGAACCATCCGTAAAGACTGCCGAGTTTAAAGCCGCATAAAAGTTATCTGTTTTCGGAACCACCGAACCGATGTATTTTTTCACCAATTCTGGGTGCTCCTGTATTGCTTCACTAATGGAGCAGAAAATAATCCCCAACTCCCCAAGCTTTTCCTTAAAGGAAGTTGCAACAGATACCGAATCAACAACAATGTCTACTGCTACGCCTGTAAGGCGTTTTTGTTCTTCTAAAGAAATACCCAGCTTTTCAAAAGTTTTTAGCAACTCTGGATCAACCTCATCCAAACTCTCTAATGTTTTCTTAGGTTTTGGAGCTGAATAATACGATATAGATTGTAAATCAGGTTTATCATAAGTCACATTTGCCCATTCAGGCTCAGTCATCTTTTGAAATTTCCTAAAGGCATCAAGCCGCCATTCCAACAACCAATCTGGCTCATTTTTTTTCATAGATATCAACCGAATCACATCCTCGTTCAAACCTTTATTAATCGTGTCTGAATCTATGTCTGTAACAAAGCCGTATTTGTAATCGGTTGTTGTTACTTCTTGTAATATTTTGTCTTCTTCTGTCAATTCTATTGTCAGTTATAAATTAAATTGCAAAACTTTCTCCACAGCCGCAAGTCCTTGTTGCGTTGGGGTTGTTAAATGTAAACCCTTTACCATTTAAACCGCCTGAGAAATCTAAAACAGTTCCAACTAAGTAAAGTAAGCTTTTCTTATCTATTAAAATCTTAACACCATTATCTTCAATCAACTTATCTCCTTCAAACCTATCATTGGTAAAGTCTAACTTGTATGATAAGCCTGAACAACCACCACTAGAAACACCCACTTTTACATAAGCATCCAGCCCCATTCCTTCTTCTTCAAGTAATGAGAAAATTTTTTTCTTTGCTGTTTCTGTTACACTAACCATATTAATCAGTATTTGAGCATTCTAAAACAAGGTGTTTTGAATCTGCAAAGATACAAATAAATCTCTTTTTCAATTCAATTTTATGCGAATCAATAAGGTATAAAACCGTAATTTTGTCAAATGAGTATACTAGAAAATAAAGAACAAAAATTTACTTCAATCTCTAATTTAGGAGAATTTGGTCTTATAGACCAGATCACTGAAGACATAAAACATTATCACAAAACGACAATAAAGGGTGTTGGCGATGATGCTGCAGTAATTAAACTTGGAGACCTATGTCAGGTTATTTCTACAGATATGTTGATTGAAGGTGTACATTTTGATTTGGCATACGCACCCTTAAAACACTTGGGATATAAAGCTGTAATTGTAAACTTGTCAGACATCTGCGCCATGAATGTAATTCCAACACAAATTACTGTTTCGATAGCACTTTCAAACCGCTTTCCTGTGGAAGCTGTGGAGGAATTATATGCTGGTGTAAAACTGGCCTGTAAACACTACAAAATAGATTTAATTGGCGGAGACACAACTAGCTCAATATCGGGTCTAATGATTAGTGTAACTGCTATGGGGACAAGCAAAGAAGAAGATATCGTATATCGTTCTGGTGCCAAGGAAAAAGATTTAATTGTCGCTACAGGTGATTTGGGAGGCGCATACCTAGGATTACAAATTTTAGAACGGGAAAAAGCTGTCTTTATGGAAAACAAAAACATGCAACCCGACCTTCATGGATCTGAATATGTGCTCGAAAGACAACTAAAGCCTGAAGCTAGAAAAGATATCGTTGAAATGTTCAAGAAAATGGATTTAAAACCTACGTCTATGATCGATATTTCAGATGGTTTATCTTCAGAGCTGCTTCACTTATCAAAAACTTCTGATTTGGGTCTTCAGGTGTATGAAGAAAAAATTCCAGTTGACCCTACAGTAATGACTATTGCTGAAGAATTTAGTTTAAATGGGGTAACCTGTGCTTTAAACGGTGGTGAAGATTATGAACTTCTTTTCACAATATCCCAAAAGGATTATGACAAGATTAAAGGCAATCCCAATATGACTGTAATCGGCTATATGTCTGAGAAAAACGCTGGAGCAAACCTCATTACTCATGATTCGAAAGTGATGCCACTAACCGCACATGGCTGGAATTCACTAAAAAAGAACGATAAAGATTAAAATAATAGCTTTAAAAAAGTGTTTATGGTTTCTGAGGGGCATTCAAAATGACTCATATGGCCAGCATTTTCTATTTCTATAAAATTGGCTTCGTTATTTGAGGCCTCCTCTCTTAAAGCAGCAACATTTAATAAAGGATCATAGGTTCCTGCGATATAAGTTTTCTTACATGTAAGAATTTTTAGCAATTCATTGCAGTCTTTTCTTTGTTGCATTCCTTTGAGTGCAGCAATAATTCCACTTGAATGCAGATTATTAGCTTCTGCGATCATTTTTTGAATATTTCCAGAACAAGGTACTTGAAATTGATCAGTGAATAAAAAAGGAATCGCTGTTTTGAGATAAATGTTTTGTTTTTCCTTAACTGTTTTAATTGCTCGTGATCGATCATTCTTTTTCTGTTTATTATCTGCTTTTGCAGTAGAATGAAAAAGAATAAAATGATTGATTTTTTCAGGGCATATTTTCAAGAGCTCTAAACCAGCATAACCGCCCATAGAATGACCTATGAAGGTGAATTTATCAACATTAAGTTCTTTAAGAAGTTGTTTTATGCATTCTGCAAAAAGCTCCATTGAATGTATATCTTCAATGCAATCGGATTTCCCAAATCCAGGCAGATCAATACGAATGACTTGATGGGTTTTAGAAAATTCAACAGCCATCTCATCCCACATGCTTAAGTTTTCAAGGAAACCGTGAATAAGAACCAATGCTTCGCCAGTTCCTTCTTTTTTATAGTGTAGGTTCTTTTCTCGAAATTGAAAAAAAAGTTCCATTATTAAGCCATTAAAGCTTCAATATCCTCGGCTTCCAAAGGGATGTTTGACATAAGGTCTACAGGTCCATTTTCAGTAACGAGAATATCGTTTTCCAAGCGAATACCTAAATTTTCTTCCGGAATATAAATTCCCGGCTCGCAAGTAAACACCATTCCTGCTTCTATAGGTTCTGTCCAAGAACCGACATCATGAACATCTAAGCCTAAATAGTGTGATGTGCCGTGCATAAAGTATTTCTTATAAGCGGGTAATTTATGACTTTGATTGGCAACATCTTCATCTGTAATCAAATCCAATTGAATCAATTCTTTTTCCATGAGCTTACCAACCTCCTCATGATATTCATTGAGTAATGTTCCTGGAACAAGTAATTTCTTGGCAGCCTTCATAACACGTAACACCGCATTATAAACGTCTTTTTGACGGGGTGTAAATTTTCCACTCACAGGAACACAACGTGTCATATCTGAAGCATAATTAGCATATTCTGCTCCGAAATCCATCAAAATAACATCTCCATCTTTGCACTCACAATTGTTCTCAATATAATGAAGAACGCAAGCATTTTTACCTGAGGCAATAATCGGTGTATAGGCAAAGCCACGAGATCGGTTTCTGATAAATTCATGAATCATATCCGCCTCAATTTCATATTCCATGACCCCTGGCTTAATTGTTTTTAAAATTTTACGGAAAGCTGATTCTGTAAGATCACAAGCCTTTTGAATAAGTGCAATTTCCAAATCATCTTTTACTGCACGAATTTTATGCATAATAGGAGCACTTAATTCATAGCTTAGATTGGGATAAGTTTCGCGTATCCATTTGCCAAAACGCGCATCTCGGGTTTCCACTTCTATCTTCGCCCTTAAATGTTCATTTGTGTTGAGATAAACGTGCTTTGCCTCATGAACTAGGTCTTTTAGAACGGCCTCAAATTCATCCAGCCAATAAACGGTTTGAATACCCGAGGTTTGATAGGCTTGTTTTTTATCTAGCTTAGCACCTTCCCACACGGCAATATGCGCATTGGTTTCTTTTAAAAACAAAATTTCTCTATGCTTATCCGCCTTAGCATCAGGAAAAATTAACAAAATCGATTCTTCCTGATCAATACCAGAGAGATAAAACAAATCGTTGTTTTGACGAAAAGGCATTGTACCATCGGCATTTGTTGGCATGATATCATTGGAATTAAATATTGCCAATGAATTGGACTTAAGCGCCTTAGAAAATCTTTGTCTATTTTTAACAAATAGTTTAAAATCTATTGCCTCGTATTTCATGATTTTTCATTTTTTTACTCTATCACACAAATATATACTATTATCGTATTAGCCGAGTAAGTCTTTACATAATACTAAATACGCATTTTATGATCAAATCATCTTATTAAGAATCAGTATTAATTGGGAATAGGTTTGTCTACTAGTTGTTTGTGTAGTAAATTTGCACTTTAAAGTTATTATAGAAAAATTAAGAAAATTTTCATGAGTACAAACGCTGGACTATTTTCATCATCACTAGGAAAAAAATACCTCATGGCAATCACAGGGCTTTTCCTTTGTAGCTTTTTGATTATCCATTTTCTTGGAAATATAGCTTTATTTACAAATCCCGTCCAATTTAATGAATATACTCGATTTATGTCCTCTAACCCAATTATTCGGGTAATGGAAATTGTATTGGTACTTGGTTTTTTAACACATATCATTGATGCGATAATACTTACTAGGGCAAACAAAAAAGCACAGCCAGTAAAGTATGCCATGAATAAAAATAAAAGCTCTTGGTATTCAAGAAATATGGGACTTACGGGGACAATTATCTTGGTTTTTTTAATTCTACATCTACAATCTTTTTGGTATGAATACAAATTTGGTGAAGTATTAATGACAGTTGATAGTAATGGCAATGAAATTAAAGATATGTTTACGATTGTCAAGACAGCATTTAGTGAGTGGTGGTACTCTGCAATATATATATTAGCTATGATACTTTTAGGCTCTCACTTAAATCACGGATTTCAATCAGCGTTTCAATCTGTTGGACTAAGGCATAAAAAGTATACACCAACAATTAAAATGTTAGGCGCCGGTTTTTCAATTTCAATAACAATCGGTTTTATCTCTTTTCCTATTTATTTTTTCATCATTCAACTCTAGAGCATGACAAAATTAGTCGATAACATACCTGAGGGTCCTCTAGTTGATAAGTGGACAAAATACAAAGCTGATGCGAAGCTTGTTAATCCGGCAAATCGAAGAAATATAGATGTGATTGTTGTTGGTACAGGGCTTGCTGGAGGTGCAGCTGCGGCTTCTCTTGGAGAGATGGGCTTTAATGTTAAATCCTTTTGTTTTCAAGATTCTCCGCGAAGAGCGCACTCTATTGCCGCTCAGGGAGGTATCAATGCTGCCAAAAATTACCAAAACGACGGTGATAGTACTTATCGGCTTTTTTATGATACAATTAAAGGAGGAGACTATCGTTCTAGAGAAGCCAACGTATATCGATTAGCTGAAGTTTCTACTAATATAATTGATCAATGTGTTGCGCAAGGTGTTCCCTTTGCAAGAGAATATGGTGGTTTATTAGATAACAGATCTTTTGGTGGTGTACAAGTACAAAGAACATTCTATGCTAAAGGTCAAACTGGTCAGCAACTTCTCATTGGAGCATATCAAGCCTTAAGTCGTCAAATAAGTAAAGGAACAGTCACCATGTACAACAGACACGAAATGATGGATGTGGTTGTAATTGATGGAAAAGCACGAGGCATTATTGCACGTAATTTAATCACTGGTAAGATTGAACGTCACTCTGCCCATGCTGTAGTGCTAGCTTCTGGTGGTTATGGAAATGTTTTCTTTTTATCTACCAATGCAATGGGATCAAATTGTACTGCTGCTTGGAAATCATATAAAAAAGGTGCATACTTTGCTAATCCATGTTTTGTTCAAATTCATCCAACATGTATTCCGGTAACTGGAGACCACCAATCGAAATTGACTTTAATGTCGGAATCACTTCGTAATGACGGACGTATTTGGGTTCCTAAGAAAAAAGAAGATGCAGAGGCTATTGCGCGTGGTGAAAAGACAGGTCTCGACATTGCTGAAGAAGATCGCGATTATTATTTAGAGCGTCGTTATCCTGCATTTGGGAACTTAGTTCCAAGAGACGTAGCATCAAGAGCTGCTAAAGAACGCTGCGATGCTGGTTATGGTGTAAACAAAACAGGTCAGGCTGTCTTTCTAGATTTTTCTGACGCAATTAATCGACTTGGTAAAGATGCCGTAGAAGCACGATATGGAAACTTATTTCAGATGTATGAAAAAATTACTGATGAAAACCCTTACGAGATGCCAATGAAAATTTATCCCGCTATTCACTACACAATGGGCGGTATATGGGTAGACTACAATTTACAAACCACAATACCTGGTTTGTTTGCTACCGGAGAAGCTAACTTCTCAGATCACGGCGCAAACAGATTAGGAGCTTCAGCACTTATGCAAGGTTTAGCTGACGGATATTTTGTAGCACCATACACTGTGTCTAATTATTTAGCAGATGATATACGCACAGGAAAAATTTCAACTGATCACCCAGAATTCGAAAAAGCTGAAAAAACAGTTGATGACAAATTAGACTATTTTATCAATAATAATGGCTCAAAATCTGTTGATTATTTTCACAGAAAATTAGGTAAAATAATTTGGGAAAACTGTGGGATGGCAAGAAATAAAGAAGATCTAGAGAAGGCAATCAAAGAAGTTGATTCACTAAGAGATGAATTTTGGAAAGAAGTGAAAGTTCCTGGAACTAAAGATGGCCTTAATCAAGAGTTAGAAAAAGCAGGGCGTGTAGCTGACTTTATTGAACTGGGTGCCCTTATGTGTTATGATGCTTTAAGTAGAGAAGAGTCTTGTGGTGGGCACTTTAGAGAAGAATATCAAACTCCTGAAGGAGAAGCTGTTAGAAATGACAAGGAATTCGCTTTTGTGTCTGCATGGGAATTTAAAGGAGAGAAAAAAGTACCTGAACTTCATAAAGAAGATCTCAAGTACGAAAATATTGAATTGAAACAAAGAAGCTATAAATAATGACGGACATGAATCTTACATTGAAAGTTTGGCGTCAAAATGGCGAAAATGATAAAGGTCGTATTGTAGAATACAAGATGTCAGATATTTCACCTGATATGTCATTCCTTGAGATGATGGATGTTCTCAACGAACAACTCATTGAAAAAGGAGATAATCCTGTAGCTTTTGATCACGATTGTCGCGAAGGTATCTGTGGATCTTGTTCTATGTATATAAATGGTGAGCCCCATGGGCCCGAAAACCTTATTACTACATGTCAGCTTCATATGCGCTCTTTTAAAGATGGCGACACCATATACATTGAACCATGGAGAGCTTCGGCATTTCCTGTTGTGAAAGATTTAGTTGTAGACCGTTCTGCTTTTGATGCTATAATTCAAGCCGGTGGGTATGTCTCTGTAAACACCTCTGGTAATACGCAAGATGCAAATGCCATTCCTATAAATAAAACTGACGCTGACGCAGCATTTGATGCTGCTACCTGTATTGGTTGTGGTGCATGTGTTGCAACCTGTAAAAACTCATCTGCCATGCTGTTTACCGCTGCTAAAGTATCTCATTTAGCACACCTTCCGCAGGGACAAGTTGAAGCGAAAGAACGCGCCATTAACATGGTGAATAAAATGGACGAGTTAGGTTTTGGAAATTGCACAAACACGGGAGATTGTGAAATTCAGTGTCCAAAAGGTATCTCACTTGATAATATTGCACTTATGAATCGTGATTTCTTGGGGGCTTCGTTAAAATCTGAAAAATAATCTTTTTAGATCCCTCTTTCTTTTTAATCGCCTCATAAGCTTCCTGAACTTTCAAAAACTTTTCTTTTCCCATCTTCTGCTGAGCTTGACTTAATTCACTCAACTTATCAGGGTGGTATTTCATAGCCATTTTTCGATATGCTCTCTTTACATCTGAATCTGATGCAGAAGAAGTTATATCCAAAATTTTATAATACTGCTTTGGCTCCTTAAAAACATAGCTTTAATTGAAGCCATATCATGTATATTAATGTACATGTAACGACCGATCTTTTCTATGATCTCAACTTCTTTAACATCTACATGACCGTCAGCCATTGATATACCATACAAGAAGTGAATCAATTGCAGTCGTTGAGCATGTGAGACGTGTTTATCGATCTGCAAACAAATCTGACGCAGAGAAACCTCCTTGCTATTGATGATGTGCTTAAAAACTTTAAAACTCTCCTCGGCACGTCGGGCACCAAACATTTGTTTGAACTGCGCCCGAACATAATCGAGTTCTCTTTGATCAACCTTACCATCTGCTTTAATTACATAAGCTGCCAAAATCAATAGGCTGATTTCAAACTGCGCTGCAGGAGCACTCATATTTTGATAATGACGCTGGAATTTATCTTGTTCTTCGGCTTTGCTAAATAATGACCCTAATGCATAACCTAATAATGCACCCATTGGTCCGGCAAACATCCAACCCAAACCACCTGTAATCCACTTTAATTTCATTTGCTAAATTTTACTTGAAGATGACAAATATTAAACCAAAATCAAAACTCTGACATTTTGTACATTTATTGAGTATGTGGGAAAATTTTAAACATAAAACCGTCAGAGATCTGGCTTGGGCTGTCTCTTCTAACGGGATATTAAATGACAAACTTGCAGTAGAGGAATCTTTGCTTCGAGAAGAGTACCAAAAATTTATAGCTCAACTGAGGCAATTAGATGAAGATCCGAAATTATTACTGAAATTTTGGAAACAAAAACATAAAAGGTTAGGACACTATTTTGAGCAACTGATTTTTTTCTGGTTACAACATTCAGAACGGTTTACCATTTTAGCTAAAAATATACCGCTTAGATCAGACAAAAAAAACACGCTTGGAGAGGTGGACTTAATTGTTCAAGATAAAGACACATTAAACTACGAGCACTGGGAATTGGCTGTAAAATTTTATTTGGCATATTCTCAAAATGGACTCACAAATTACATCGGCCCAAATGCCAACGATTACTTTCATCTTAAACTTGAAAAGCTCAAAGAGCATCAATGTAAAATTCTGGAAAGCGATGAGGGTAAAAACTATTATCAGAATTAGAAATTTCTGATATACATGCAAAACTGTTGGTAAAAGGATTTCTTTACTACCATCCAAAACAAGAAAACACACCATGGGAAAACATCCACGCCAATCACGCAAAATCTTGGTGGGTTTACCTCAAAGAGGTAGAAAACTTTTAAGAACGATCATCATTTTGCACTCATTCATAAAAATGAATGGCTAAGCAAACCAAAACGCCAGAAAAGTTGTTATCAAAAAAGCATGTGTTGAACAACTTAACGAATCACTCAAAAGAAGCCCAAGAAGTCTTTATCTGGCCTGTTATAAAAATTCAGAATTGATAAGCCAAGGATTCGTTGTGCATAACAATTGGCCAGACATTAAATCATAAAAAACCTCTAACATTTCAGTAAGAGGTTTAAATATTAAAAAGCACTTATCGCTTATAATTCAAACTTTATACCCTGAGCCAAAGGCAGCTCAGTAGAATAATTAATGGTATTGGTTTGTCGACGCATATAGCCTTTCCATGCATCCGAGCCAGACTCACGTCCACCACCAGTTTCTTTTTCTCCACCAAAAGCACCGCCAATCTCAGCACCCGAAGTACCAATATTTACGTTGGCAATACCACAATCTGAGCCAGCATGAGATAAAAACCGCTCTGCCTCTCTCAAATTCGTAGTCATAATTGCAGAAGACAAACCTTGGGCACATCATTTTGCATGTCAATGGCTTCATCCAAATCAGAATATTTAAGTAAGTATAAAATTGGCGCAAAGGTTTCGTGCTGTACAATGGCAAAATTGTTTTTCGCTTCTGCAATGGCAGGCTTCACATAACAACCAGACTCATACCCTTGACCTTCTAGTACACCACCTTCTACAAGAATGCTTCCACCCTCTTCAACAACCGTGTTAAAGCATCGTTGTACATCGCAACAGCATCTGTATCAATAAGTGGCCCAACATGGTTGTTTTCATCTAATGGATTTCCAATACTCAATTGCTTGTATGCAGCAGCTAATTTTTCTTTAACCGTGTCGTAAATGCTTTCATGAATAATTAAACGACGAGTAGAAGTACAACGCTGTCCTGCAGTTCCAACCGCACCGAATACTGCACCTATAATGGTCATTTCGAGATCTGCATCTGGAGTAACATGATGGCATTGTTACCACCTAACTCTAAATTGACTTTCCAAAACGCTCAGCTACCGTTGCACCTACAATTCTTCCCATACGGGTAGATCCGTGGCAGAAATTAAAGGCACACGCTTGTCGTTCGTCATCCACTCACCTACCTTATAATCACCATTTACCAAGGCACAAATACCTTCTGGTAAATCGTTTTCTTTAGTACTTCCGCCATAATGTTCTGACATGCCACACCACACATCGGTGCTTTTTCAGAAGGCTTCCAAATACATACATTTCCACAAATCCAAGCCAAAGCAGTATTCCATGCCCAAACAGCTACCGGAAAATTGAAGGCAGAAATAATACCTACAACACCTAAAGGGTGGTACTGGTCGTACATGCGGTGCCCTGGTCTTTCAGAGTGCATGGTCATCCCATTGAGTTGACGTGAAAGGCCTACAGCAAAATCACAAATGTCAATCATTTCTTGAACCTCACCCAGACCTTCCTGGTACGATTTCCCATTTCGTAAGAAACCAATTTTCCTAGAGGCTCTTTATAATCTCGTAATTTATTTCCAAACTGACGGACAATCTCACCACGCAATGGTGCAGGCATAACCCGCCATATTTTGTATGCTTTTTGACCCGCTGCCATGACAGCTTCATAATCCTCTTTAGTCGAGACAGCTACCTTTCCAATAAGTTTTCCATCTACCGGAGAGTACGATTCAATTAAATTTGATGTGGTTCCCAACCAGTTGTTACCTGTTGAGCATCCTTTATTTATTTCCGCAAGACCTAATGTTTTTAGAGCTTCTTGCATTCCAAATTGATCCATAGTATGTGGTTAAATTTAAGTTGAAAATTAATAAATCCTATTAATTAAAAAGTTTAATAATATCGTTTCCATTTGCTAAAAGAAGCAGGGCTATCAAAATAAGAAAACCTGTTACCTGAGCATACTCTAATAATTTATCAGAAGGCTTTCTTCCAGTAATCATCTCTCCAAGTAAAAACATAACATGCCCACCATCTAAAGCAGGTATCGGTAAAATATTCATGAAAGCGAGGATGATTGAAAGAAAGGCAGTAAAATTCCAAAATGAATACCAGTCCCACTCCGGGCTATATTGTTTTCCAATACTTATAAAACCTCCAAGTCCTTTCCAAGCTCCTGTTTCCGGATTAAAAATCAATTTCATTTGCTGGACATAAGAATCCAACTTATCCATAGCCATAGAGGTTCCGGCAGGAAAAGACTCAAAGAATCCATAGTCCTTATGATCGAATGAGATTAATTCTTTAGGTGGTACATAATAAACTCCTATTTTACCGGTCTCGCCAAGCATCATATTGTAATTTAAAGTATCCAAACCTCTTAAAACTGACAATTGAATTTCTTGTCCAGCAAATAAAGGTAATGTTTTAACATATTCAGAAAAATACAAGACTTCTTGTCCATTAATGGCAATCAATTGGTCGCCTTTAAGAACCCCTGCAGCTTCGGCTACAGAACCATCATCAAATTTCTGAGCTATATAAGGCCAAGCCATTCCAATAAATCTAGACTCATTTTTTTCTATAAACTGTTCTATTAAATTTGAAGGGATTGAAATTGAAACGGTTTCACCATTTCTTTCTACCAAAACCTCAGTGGCACCAGAGATTAAAATTGCTTCAGGGATATCCGAAAAATTCTCATAGTATACCCCATCAATTGTCAATATCTTATCTCCATTTTGAAACCCTATTTCTTTTGCCAATTCAGAGCATTCAATACCATATTTAAGGTTTTCGGTTTTCAAATAATCATCGCCCCAAGTAAATAAGATCATAGCATAAATAACCATGGCCAAAAGTACATTTACAGCAACACCACCTACCATAATAATGAGTCGTTGCCAAGCAGGCTTAGATCGAAATTCCCAGGGCTGAGGTTTAGCGTTGAGATGCTCTGTGTCCATAGACTCGTCAATCATACCAGAAATTTTGACATAACCGCCTAATGGTAACCAACCTATTCCATATTCTGTCTCACCAATTTTTTTCTTAAGTAATGAAAAATACGGATCAAAGAATAAATAGAACTTTTCGACACGCGTATTGAATAATTTAGCTGGAATAAAGTGCCCTAATTCATGTAAAACGATTAGAAAGGAAAGGCTCAAGAAAAACTGAGCTGCTCGGATTAAGGTTTCGGTCATTGTATCAAATATTGTCTTTTGTTATTCTACGTGCTTCAGTATCCGAAGCTATGTAATCTTCTAGTGATGGATTTTTGACAAATGTACATTTTTGCAGCGTATCTGCAATGATGTCTGACATCTGTAAAAACCCAACTTTATCTTTTAAGAAGGCATCTACCACCACCTCATTTGCTGCGTTTAAAACACAGGGTGCATTCCCTTCTTTTTCGAGCACATCGTAGGCCAATTGTAGGTTTCTAAAAGATTTTACATCTGGCTGCTCAAAGGTTAAATTTGGATAGTCTATAAAATTGAACCGTTCAAAAGTATTAGGCAAACGTTCTGGATAAGCTAGAGCGTATTGAATCGGAAGTTTCATGTCGGGCAATCCCAACTGAGCTTTAATAGATCCATCTTGAAACTGAACCAGAGAATGAACGATGGATTGCGGATGAACAATCACTTCGATCTGATTTTGCTTTAAGCCAAATAACCACTTTGCTTCAATCACCTCCAAGCCTTTATTCATCATACTAGCCGAATCAATAGTAATTTTTGCGCCCATGTCCCAATTCGGGTGTTTTAAAGCAGCCTTTTTAGTCACATTTAATAAAGCTTCGCGATTCATTCCTCGAAATGGCCCTCCCGAAGCAGTTAAAACAATTTTTTCTATTGGGTTGTGGAACTCTCCTACCAAACATTGAAAAATTGCTGAATGCTCTGAATCTACCGGATAAATATTTATCCCTTTTGCTTTGGCTCTTTGGGTGACCAATTGCCCTGCAACCACTAGCGTTTCTTTATTCGCTAATGCAATATTCTTTCCTGCATCTATGGCTGCCAAAGTGGGAATTAACCCTGCATAACCCACCAAAGCTGTAAGCACAAGATCGACTGTTTCCATCTGCACAACTTGCGAGAGAGCCTCGGCACCGGCATAAACTTTTATGTGATGTGCATCAAGTGCTGCATATACCTTATCGTACAAACTTTTTTCGCCAATAACCACCACATTAGGTTGATGAGCTATCGCTTGCTCAATTAAGAGCTCAGCGTTGCAATTAGCAGTTAAAACCTCTACTTCAAATCGGTCTTTTTGTTCTAAAACAACGCCTAAAGCTTGCGTCCCAATTGAGCCTGTAGAACCTAATATGGCAATGCGCTTTTTTGTCATACCGGCAAAGGTAATTATTTCATCGTTGTGCAGTGAGTAAAGTTGATTGAAATCTCAATCTTATAGAACAAAGATTTATCTTAGCAACATGAGAGAGAAAGTCTTTTTTGCACATGCCAATGGGTTTCCTGCTGAGGTATATAACGATTTATTTAAACGCTTACCGAAATTTGACATCGGCTATATTTCTAAATTAGGCCATGGAAGCTATAAAATAAGAAGCTCATGGAAAGATCTTGTGCCTGAGGTCATAGATTATTTTGAAGCTAATTATACCGAACCCTTATGGGCAATTGGCCATTCATTTGGTGCCGTAATATTAGCATTTGCCGCCGAGCAAAGGCCCGATCTTTTTAAAGGAATAATTATGATGGATCCGCCTGTTTTATCAAGAAAAATTCGTTGGGCAATGGCCATTATTCAGTTTTTAGGGATTTCTCATAAGGTCATGCCTTTGGCAAAAAAAGCAGCAAATAGATCTGATTATTTCCCCTCAAAGGCCTTTGTTGCGAAAAAACTAAGAAACAAATTTCTTTTCAAAAATTTTAGTGATGCTTCGTTTAATAATTACATTAAACACGGGTGGGAAGATTCAGAAAACGGGGTGAAATTATCCTTTAATAAAGATCTTGAAACTAGGATATTTGCCCTAACTCATCCATTTTATTCCTCAATTAAACACAGCATTCCCAGTTATTATATTTATGCAACTGTTGGGGAGATTGCAAATACGCGAGATATTAACTCTATAAAACACCTATTCCCAAAAACGAAATTCATTCCCATTAAAAATGGAGGTCATTTATTCCCCTTTGAAGAAACTGAAAAATGTGTAAATGAAATTAATGCAATTCTAAAACAATAATGATAATGTTTTCGCATTACATTAAAAGTAATTTTTTCAGCAAAGAAAGTCTTGAGCGTATGTTTTTATTAATTGAGAAAAGCCTCGTATTTTTACACAAATAAATTCTAAGGTATTTGAGCGAGACAAAGCCCATATTTTTAAGTATTGGAATTTCACACTGGAAGACCCCCATAGATGTTCGTGAAAAATTTAATTTTTCTGAAAATGCTATTGATGCTATTCTTAAAGAAGCGAAAACACTTGGAGTAGACAGTCTTTTTGTGGTAAGTACATGTAATAGAGCTCAGTTTTTTGCACATACAAAAAATGCTTTTATACTAAAAGAGCTATATATCAAACACAGCAAAGCGAGTGAAAAAGAATTTGAAAAATATCATTTTAAGCTTTCTGGTGATGATGCGGTGCTTCATCTTTTTGAATTATGTTGTGGTTTAGATTCTCTAATGTTGGGTGATTACAAATTGTAAGTCAAATAAAAGATGCTGTAAAATATGCCTCCCAAAAGAGATGTTGGATGGGTACACACATCGCTTAATGCAATTTGTAATGCAAGCTTATAAAGATGTTCGAACAGACACTGCCATAAATGAAGGTCCTGCCTCGGTGGCTCATGGTGCCGTACTGTTTATTAAACAACGATACAACAGTCTTAAACATAAGAAAATAGTGCTATTCGGAACAGGTGAAATTGGAGAAACTACAGCTAAAAATCTCCTTAAACATCCACACAAAGAAATGGTGCTTATTAACCGTACCCGTTCTAAGGCAGAAGCTATTGCTAATTCTTTGGGATTGCGTGTTGCTAATATTGAAGACCTACAAAAGAACTCACAAATACCGATATTCTAATCGTTGCAACAGGCGCAATGGAACCTACTGTATACTCAAAACACTTTAAAGGTCTAGAAAATAACATGTTGCTCCTCGATTTATCAGTACCAAGAAACATTGAACCTGGAATAGAAAAATTAAATGGTGTAGAGCTGATTGATATGGATCAATTAAACAACATACAGGACGAAACCTTGGCCATACGTCGTAAAAATATTCCTAAAGCTCGAACGATCATAAATCTACATAAAAACGAATTCTACGACTGGGTGTTAATGCGTGATTTATCGCCTGTTATTCAGGCTTTACACGAAAAACTACACCGTTACAGAACAGATGAACTTGAACAACAAAAGTTTCGTTTGAGTGATGAAGAAATTAAAAGGCCGATAAATTAACAACAAGCGTTGTAAATAAAATTGCCAACCAAGCTACAGAATACATTAAATCCAAATACCGCCATTCTGAAGAAGTAGTTAAGATGATGGAGGAAATGTTTAAACTCAAGCAATGATTCGCATAGGAACCCGAAAAAGTAAGCTAGCACTATGGCAAGCACATAAAGTGCAAGAAGAATTGAATGCTTTAGGGCAAACTTCCGAATTGGTTTTAATAGAATCGGAAGGTGATAAAGTACTCAACACGCCTCTACCTCTTATAGGTGGAAAAGGAGTGTTCACAAAAGCTTTAGATGATGCGCTTATTGAAGGAAAAATAGATCTTGCTGTTCATTCACATAAAGATATTCCAACAGAACTGCCCGAAGGTATTACGATCTGTTCCGTAATGGAAAGGGTAACCCTTTTGATGTATTGGTAGTTCGAAAAGACAGTGATTTTCTGAACGATAAAGACTACACCGGGCTCATTGCTACAAGTTCCAATAGAAGAAAATCACAATGGATTGATAGGTATGAAAAACACAGCACCTGCAACATTCGAGGTAATGTACAAACACGCATCAAAAAACTTAGAGAAAGTAATTGGGATGGGGCTATTTTTGCCGCTGCCGGATTAGAACGCCTCGAACTCAGCCACGAAATTGCCATGGTTTTAGACTGGATGATCCGGCGCCTGCTCAAGGTGCTGTTGCGGTGGTTTGCAGAGAAGATGATAAGGAAACAGCAACTATTTGCCAAGAATTCCACCACAAAGAAACCGCTTTGTGTACAAGCATCGAAAGAGATTTCTTAAATAAACTTAATGGGGCTGTTCTGCCCTATCGGTGCTTATGCAAAAGTAGAAAAAGGAATGCTAAAGTTACGGGCTATTGTTATGGACCCTAATGCCGAAATTAAAATTGAAGTGAAATTAGAGAAAGATGCCATGCTGGCTCACAATTTGGGAATTGAAGCAGCTCAACAGGCATTGAATAGCGGAGCAAAAGACATCATTGACAAACTTCCTAAAGAAAAACGTCTTCACTAAAATGAATCAAAAAGGGCAAATATGGATTACTAAATCGCTAGGCGAAAAGCAGAAAGCCTGCGTCCAAAATTCAGGTTTTGAAGTAAATGAAATCGCCCTAACTAAAATACAATATCTAGATTTTCCAAAAGATCTACCCGAAGCCGAAGCCTGGGTATTCACCAGCAAAAATGCTGTAAACAACCTAAGTCAAAATAATTTCGCAGGAAAGGTATATGCTTCTGGAAAACAAACAGCAATAGCACTTAAAGAAAAAGGCTTTGAAACCAAAAGCGGCGATTCAGAAACAGCAAAAAGTTTAGCGGAATTGATTGCTGAAGATGGTGTTAAGTCAGCATTATTCTTTTGCGGAAATATCCGTCGAAACGAATTACCCAATTACCTTGCTAAAAAGGCGTTAAACTAAAAGAAGAAGTGGTTTACCACACGCTTTTAGATCCAAAAAAATACCAAGTCAAAAGGAGACGCCCTCTTTTTTATGAGTCCTTCAGCTGTAGAATCTTTTGCTATGATGAACGAATTCGACACAGAACTCGATTATTACAGCATTGGAGAAACTACGGCGAATACGCTTCGTAAAAAGGCGTACAAAAAATAAACACTGCAACAAAGCTTCCTTAGAAGCAATGCTCGAACAATACGCAACACAAAACAAATAAAAAATGGAGTTCCCGAAATTAAAAATGACCTGTTAATAAGAGCCTTAAAGGGAGAAAATGTTGAGAGACCTCCGGTATGGATGATGCGTCAAGCTGGGCGTTTTTTACCAGATTACAGAGTTTTAAGAGAAAAATACACCTTCTTTGAACGCTGTGAAACACCTCATTTGGTTTCCGAAATTACCACCATGCCCATCTGGCAGGTGGGTTCCGATGCGGCTATTTTATTCTCTGATATTTTAGTTGTTCCTGTGGCCATGGGCTATCATGTAGATATGGTTCCCGGTGTAGGCCCTCGACTTCCTAAAACAGTAAAAATTTGCAGATGCCGAGGCCATCCAAATGCCTGATGTAGAAGAAGCGCTTGGCTATGTAATGGAAGGGATTAAACAAACACGAATGGACTTAAAAGGTGAAGTTCCATTGATAGGCTTTGCTGGTGCGCCATGGACACTGCTATGTTACATGGTCCAAGGAAAAGGCTCGAAAGACTTTTCTGAAGCCAAACGCTTTTGCTTCAAACAACCAGAAGCGGCAAAAGTGTTGCTAGACAAAATTACAGACACAACTATTGCGTATATGAAAGCGCAAATCAAAGCAGGGGCTCAGGCTTTTCAATTGTTTGACTCCTGGGCAGGTTTATTAGGTCCGGATGACTTTATGGAATTTTCCTACCCATACTTAAAGAAAATTGTTGCAGAATGTACCGTGCCAAATATCTTATTCGCTAAAGGTTCGTGGTATGCACTAGAAGAATTAAAAGCAACAGGAGCCAACGCTATAGGTGTCGATTGGGCTGTGACACCAGAAATGGCAAGAAACGTATTAGGTTCTGATGTAACCATTCAAGGAAATTTTGATCCCTCAAGGTTGTATGCTCCAATCCCTCAAATTGAAAAATGGACAAAAGAAATGATTGACCGATTTGGAAAAGACGCTACATCGTTAATTTAGGACATGGAATTTTACCAACTGTTCCTGTTGACCATGCCAGAGCATTCATTAATGCAGTAAAAACTACAGCTAAATGAATATTAAAGAAACATTTACCAAGCATCTTTTCGATCTGCAAGACCAAATTTGAAAGGTCTTTAGAAGACGTCGATGGTAAGGCTAAGTTTGTTGAAGATGCCTGGGAAAGAGAAGGTGGTGGTGGTGGAAAAACACGCGTTATTGCCAATGGAAAAGTCTTTGAAAAAGGCGGCGTAAATACTTCCATTGTTCACGGTGAGCTACCCGATACCTTTAAAGAAAAGTTTGGGGTAGACGAAGCTAATTTCTACGCTTGTGGCCTCTCTTTAGTGATTCATCCAAAAGTCCTAAAGTGCCAACTGTTCACGCCAACTGGCGTTATTTTGAAATGTACGATGGCAAAGGCAGTATTGTGAAACAATGGTTTGGTGGAGGTTCCGACCTTACCCCTTATTATTTGGTAGAGGAAGATGCACTACATTTCCACCAGGTGATGAAAAACATGTGCGACAAGCACAATACCAACTACTACCCGAATTCAAAAAAGCCTGCGATACTTATTTCTTCAATAGCCACAGAGATGAAACTCGTGGAATTGGTGGCATCTTCTACGATTATCTGCAAAAGACAAAAACATGTCTTGGGATAAGCTCTTGGCTTTCCAAATGGATGCTGGAAACTGCTTTTTAGAAGCCTATATTCCGATCGTTGAAAAACACAAAGAATGAAACATATACCGAAGAACAAAAATACTGGCAAGAGATTCGACGTGGGCGATACGTAGAATTCAATTTACTGCACGACAGAGGAACGCATTTCGGTATTAAAACCAAAGGAAGAACAGAGTCTATTTTAATGAGTCTTCCTTCTACCGTTCGATGGGATTACGGTTTCCAAACAGAAAAAGATTCCGAGGAAGCCAAATTAATTCAAGTGCTTATGAATCCTCGTGAGTGGGTCTAATGATTGTTTCTAACAACAATATTAATGATCTTCTTAGGAACGATAATCACCTTTTAGGTGCCTTACCTTCTAAGTAGTGAATTGACTTTTCGTGTGCTAAGATTTGCTTTTCAATCTCTGCTCGATCCATATCCAAAGCATATTCAACTTTAAAACGCATTTTCCCATTAAAGGAAACCGGATACATATGAGAACTTTCAACCAGGTGAGAAGCATCAAATGTTGGAAATTCCTGATAAGTAACACCATCGTTATGACCTAATTGCTCCCAAAGCTCCTCGGCAATGTGCGGCGCATAGGCTGATATTAATACAACCAATGGTTCCAAAATAGAACGCTTGTTACACTGCTGAGCTGTTAGTTCATTTACACAAACCATAAAGGTACTTACCGAAGTGTTAAAAGAGAAGGCTTCAATATCCTCACCAACTTTCTTAATGGTTTTATGAAGTGTTTTCAACTCTTCTTTAGTGGCCTCAGTATCTGTAACCGCAAAGTTTTCTTCTGCATCATGAAACAAACGCCACAACTTTCGCAAAAAGTTATTTACCCAGAAATACCATTAGTGTTCCATGGTTTAAATTGCTCTAGTGGTCCTAAAAACATTTCATACATCCGAAGTGTGTCAGCACCATATTTCTCAACAATTAAGTCTGGACTAACCACATTGTATTTAGACTTAGACATTTTCTCTACCTCTGCCCCACACTTATATGCTCCATCTTCGAGGATGAATTCAGCATTGGTAAAATCAGGTCGCCACGCTTTAAAGGCTGCCACATCTAAAACATCGTTTTCAACTAAATTTACATCTACATGAATCGCTGTAGTTTCATGCTGGTCTTTAAGCCCATAAGACACAAAA
Source organism: Cryomorphaceae bacterium (assembly GCA_019649675.1). Taxonomy (GTDB): domain Bacteria; phylum Bacteroidota; class Bacteroidia; order Flavobacteriales; family UBA7430; genus MED-G21. The sequence goes on from BOWN01000001.1 coordinate 454,540, forward strand.
GTATTTGTATCCTTGACGCGGTAGGCAAAGTTTGAACGACCTAAAATCATTCCTTGATTAATCATCTTTTTAAATGGCTCTTGCTCAGAAACCAAGTCCATATCAAATAAAAATTTCATCCAGAATCGTGAATACAGTAGATGCCCCGTAGCGTGTTCAGAGCCTCCAATATAAAGATCAACATTCTTCCAATAGGACTGGGCTTCTTTAGAGACGAATTCCCCATCATTATTAGCATCCATGTAGCGCAAGAAGTACCATGAAGATCCTGCCCAACCAGGCATGGTATTAGTGTCTAAGATATATCCTTCATCCGTTTTCCAATTTTCTGCTCTCGCCAAAGGTGGCTCACCATCTTCTGTAGGTAAATATTTCTCTACGGCAGGCAGAGTCAATGGCAGATTTTTATCGTCCATGGTTTTTGGTATGCCATCTTCAAAATATATTGGGAAAGGCTCACCCCAGTATCTTTGACGCGAGAATATCGCATCGCGAAGACGGTATTGGATTTTACCATAACCCATTTCTTTTTCTTCGATCTTAGCAATAATGACTGCAGTAGCTTCCTTAACGTCTAATCCGTTTAAAAAATCTGAATTCATCATTGTGCCCACCTTTCCCTCATGAGGCTCCTCTGGGAAATTGCCTCCTGATATGACCTGAATAAGAGGTAAATCAAATTTCTTTGCAAAAGCAAAATCCCGGCTGTCATGAGCTGGAACTGCCATAACAGCACCCGTTCCATAGCTTGCCAACACGTAATCACCAATCCAAACAGGAACTTTTGCACCTGTAAAAGGATTTTTTACGTAGGCGCCTGTAAATTGTCCGGAAACTGTTTTCACATCAGACATACGATCGCGTTCAGAACGCTTTTTTGTTTGATCAACATATTGCTGAACAGCTACTTTAAATTCATCGGTGGTAATTCGAGAAACATATTCATGCTCGGGCGCCAGTGTCATATAAGACACACCAAAAATCGTATCAGGACGGGTGGTAAACACCTCTATTTCAAGTTTCTCATCTGCAGCAAGTACTTCGCTTTCTACCTCAAAACGAACGGAAGCGCCTTCCGATCGACCAATCCAATTTCTTTGTTGTTCTTTAATTGCGTCCGTCCAATCGAGGTTTTCCAAGCCATCAATTAAACGCTGTGCATAAGCCGTAATTCGCATCGACCATTGCATCATTTTCTTTTGTTCTACTGGGTGTCCACCACGTTCAGAAAGCCCGTCTTTTATTTCATCATTAGCTAAAACAGTCCCAAGTTCTGGGCACCAGTTCACCATAGTTTCCGATCGGTAAGCCAAACGGTACGCTAATAAAATTTCCTGTTTTTCAATGATTGATTTTGCATTCCATTCATCTGAGGTAAAGATATCTACTTCGTCACATTCTGCTTTAACATTGGCATTTCCTTCAGATTCAAAATGCTGCACCAAAGTTTCAATAGGCTTTGCCTTATCTTCGTTCTTACAATACCAAGCATTAAAAATCTGCTTGAAAATCCACTGAGTCCATTTATAATAATTTGGTTCACAGGTACGAACTTCCCTGTCCCAATCGAATGAAAAACCAATTTTATCCAATTGCTCTCTATAACGAGAAATATTTTTCTCCGTAGTAATGGCAGGATGTTGACCTGTTTGAATGGCATATTGTTCGGCAGGTAATCCAAACGCATCATAACCCATTGGGTGTAATACATTAAACCCTTTCAAACGCTTATAACGTGAGTAAATATCAGAAGCAATGTATCCCAACGGGTGACCTACATGTAATCCAGCTCCTGATGGGTAAGGAAACATGTCCAACACATAATACTTTGGTTTTTCAGGATTAACATCCACTTTAAAGGGCTTCTCCTCAGCCCATCGCTTCCGCCACTTTTTTTCAATACTTCTAAAATTGTATTCCATAAGTTAATTCCTAAAAAGCTTATTTACAAAAGCTTACTTAGAGGGTTTTTGTTGCGTCCAAAGATAAGTTTTTTACACTAAATGATTCGTTAAAAACAGGAAATGCTAGCATATAACTGAAATTTTAAATCAAAACGAAAAAATGAAAAATACCAAAGAAAGCAATTTATTATCTGCCAATATTTTTGGAACAACAAGAAAACAAAATGCTTACTTATCAAACAAGCTTCAAGCAACAACTAATTTTAGTATTTTAGCTTTTTAAAGCAATAAAATTGATCCCTAAAGAAACCATAGATCTAATTTTCGAAACGGCACGCATAGATGAAGTCGTTGGTGATTTTGTACATCTTAAAAAACGTGGTGTCAATCTGCTTGGCAACTGTCCATTTCATGACGAGAAAACGCCCTCTTTTACAGTCTCTCCAGCAAAAGGAATCTATAAATGCTTTGGTTGCGGGAAAGGGGGCAACGCTGTAAATTTCGTAATGGATCACGAACACTTCAGTTATCCTGAGGCACTTAAATATCTTGCAAATAAATACAACATCTTCATTGAAGAAACTGTTCGGACTCCAGAACAGGAAGAGGCTGCTAACGATAGAGAAAGTATGTTTATCGTTAGCAATATTGCAAATGAATATTTTCAGGATCAGCTTTTTAATTCTGATGAAGGGCGTGCCGTCGGCTTAAGTTATTTTAAAGAAAGAGGTTTTAGAGAAGACGTTCTGAAAAAGTTTCTTTTGGGCTACAGTCCTGAAAAAAGTGATGCTTTTAGTACGCACGCACTTAAAGAAGGATATAAATTAGAATTTCTTGAAAAAACAGGCCTTACCATTCCAAAAGGATCTAGAAATTACGATCGTTTTCATGGCAGAGTAATGTTTCCTATACGCTCCTTGTCAGGAAGAGTGCTAGGGTTTGGCGGGAGGATCTTAAAAAGCAATGTAAAAGGCTGCAAAATACCTCAACTCTCCAGAAAGCGAAATTTATCACAAAAGTAAAGTGCTTTATGGCATGTACTACGCCAAAAATAGCATTGTAAAAAAAGATCGCTGTTTATTAGTTGAGGGATACACTGATGTGATTTCAATGTATCAGGCAGGAATTGAAAATGTAGTGGCCTCTTCTGGAACTTCACTTACTATAGATCAAATAAAACTGGTAAAAAGGTTTACTAATAACATCACCCTTCTATTTGACGGTGATGCTGCTGGACTTAAAGCTGCACTTCGTGGCGTTAATCTGATATTAGAAAAAGGTCTAAACGTAAAAATAGTGACGTTCCCAGACGGGGAAGACCCCGATTCTTATGCCAAAAAAGTTAGTTCTGAAAAATTAGAAAACTATATAAATAGCGAAGCAAAAGACTTCATAGAATTCAAATGTTCATTGCTCTTAGAGGAAGCTAAGGAAGACCCTATAAAACGAGCAGAACTGATTAAGGATATAGCTTCAACTATTGCCCTTATACCCGACAACGTAGCCCGAACCGTATATGCACAAACTTCCTCTAAAATACTGGATATAGAAGATCAGGTTGTGTTTGCAAGCATTGAACAGTCTCGATTAGGAAAAGCTAAGAGTAGTTCAAAACCAATGCAAGTTGTGTTTAGCAGCCCTAAACAAGGACAGAAGCTTGATGCAATAAGTACCAACTTAGAGGAGTCGACATTACTACGTTTAATAATTATTTACGGAACTTTTGTTTTGCATTTTGAATTTGAAAATGAAAATGGAGAGATCTCCGAGACAACCATTACAACAGCAGAATATGTTATCTCTGAATTAATCGAAGACGACATTCAATTTACACACCCAAAATATAACAAAATATACAGCGAGCTTATTAATTATTTTGGGCAATATGAAACGATTCCAAAAGAAAAATATTTCATACAACATCACGATCCAGAAATTTCACAAACTGTATCTCAATTACTAAGCGACAAACATCAATTAAGCGATTGGGCAAAAAAAAACATTTTGGTTCCTACTGAAACAGAAAAGCTTAAAGATTTGGTTGTAGAAGCGATTATTAGATTAAAATCAAAAGTAGTAAAACTTAAAATTGAAAAAATGCTCGAACAAATGAAGAGCGATGAGCTTACTATTGATGAGCGAGTTAGTCACATGAATAATTTTCAAAAATTAACTAAACTCTCTATGTACATAGACAAAAAGCTCGGTAGAGAATGTTAGCACAAGAGCTAAGCAACACTAATTTAATTACAAAGTCTTTATATCCTTGACAACTAACTGAATACTTCGGTTTCCTTTCCATTCATTTTCCTGAATCGAATAACAAATATCAAAAGCCAAGCCTTTACTTACATATTCCGAATGAAAGCCCAACTTAAATGCAATACCATTCATTTCAGATAACTTTTCCTTTTCGGTGCACATATGCAATTTAAGATGTTCATTGTCTAAACCTACTGCCTTGCTGTAGCCACGGTCCATAACATTTTTAGTAACAAACAAAGGAGACATATTTTCAGGGCCAAAAGGTTCAAATTGCTTCAATATATTGTTAAAGCCAGTTGTGATATCTGAAAAGTCAAGTTCTGCGTCTATTTCTATGACTTCTGTTTTTTGAGCTTCAGTAATTCTTTCAGACACAACTTTATCGAATGCAGCTTTAAAAAATTCATAATTTTCTTCCCGTATCGACAATCCTGCCGCATATTTATGGCCTCCAAATTGCTCAATATATGCACTGCATGCCTCTAAAGCTTCAAATACATCGAAGCCCTTTACAGAACGGACTGAAGCAACCAAATATTTCTTAGATTTTGTAAAAACTACTGTTGGTCTATAATAAGTTTCAATTAACCTTGAAGCTACGATTCCAATAACACCTTTATGCCATTCTGGATGATAAACAACTGTAGAAGCATTTTGCTCTTCTTTTTGCTTTTTTATCTGAGCTAGTGCTTCCTTTGCAATACGCTGATCTTCTGATCTTCGCTCCGTATTGTATTCTTCTATTTCATTAGCTGTTTTTACTGCTTGTTCCTCATTTTGTTCAATCAATAAACTCACAGCATTATGTGCATGCTTCATGCGTCCAGCTGCGTTTTATTCGAGGCGCTATGGTAAACACAACATCAGTTATATTCATCGCCCCAAAGTGCTTATGCTCGCGCATTAAGGCCTTCATTCCTATACGGGGATTTTCATTTAAATTTTTTAAGCCATAAAAAGCTAAAACCCTATTTTCTTCAACAATAGGAACAATATCTGCACCTATAGCAACAGCAACCAGATCGAGATATTGGAAAGCCATTGATTCATCTAAACCCTGATGTTTAAGGTAAGCTTGAATGAGTTTAAACCCAACACCACAACCACATAATTCTTTAAATGGATAAGTACAGTCTACTCTTTTTGGATCTAGAACTGCAATGGCATCTGGCAAATGTTCTCCGGGTCGATGATGATCGCAAATGATCAGATCTAAACCTTTTGATTTGGCATAAGCTACTTTTTCAACTGCTTTTATACCACAATCTAAACTTATCATCAGGGTTATCCCTTTATCAATTGCGTCATCAATTCCTTTATAAGAAATTCCATATCCTTCTGAATCTCGATCGGGAATATAATAATCACAATTTGCATTTTGACTCTTTAAAAAAAGGTACATCATGCTAACGGAAGTTGTGCCATCAACATCATAGTCACCATAAACGCGAATCTGCTCTTTTGAAGTCATTGCCTTAAGTAGTCTTGAGACAGCCTTATTCATGTCTTTCATTAAAAAAGGATCGTGCAACATGGACAATTGAGGGCGAAAAAATGTTTTTGCTTTTTCAAAAGTATCAATCCCTCTATCTATCAAAAGAGCACAAATTTTCTTAGAAACGTCGAGCGATTTTTTAAGCTCGAATATTTTTTGCGTGTCAGGCGATGGCTTAAGTTTCCAAATTTTTTGCTTCATAGGTTTTTCGTTGTTGTAAAAATAGAGCGTTGACTTATTTTTACCTTCTAAAACAATTACGAATTCACCTTTTGGAGCTTTGTTCGTAAAGTGAAGAATCAATTCATTAACCGTGCCTCTAATAGTTTCTTCAAACTTTTTTGAGAGCTCTCTACTAACAGACAATCTTCTGTCTCCACCAACAAATTCCTGGAGCTGAGATAAGGTCTTAACTATTTTATGTGGAGATTCATAAAAAACGATTGTCCTGGTTTCTTCAGACCATAGCTTTAATCTGGTTTGTCTGCCTTTTTTGGAGGTAAAAAGCCTTCAAAAATAAATCGATCTGTAGGAAATCCCGATTGCACCAAGGCAGGAACTAAAGCTGTTGCACCGGTAAACACTCTGTTTCTAATCCCTCTTCCACACAGGCTCTGACTAATAAAAATCCCGGATCAAAATTCCAGGCGTACCAGCATCCGAAATCAAGGCAATTTTAATTCCAAGTTTTAATTTGTCAATCATTTTATCAAGAACCTTATGTTCGTTGTGCATATGAAACGATTGCATAGGCGGTTTGATGTCAAAATGCTTTAATAACTTTCCTGAAGTTCGCGTATCTTCAGCTAAAATAAGATCTACTTGATTAAGTATTCGAACAGAACGAAACGTGATATCTTCTAAATTACCTATAGGCGTTGGCACCAAAAATAGTTTTGACATAATCTTTTATTTGTACAAACAAATTAAGCAAAAATAGGATTCTACAGAGCGATTTTATTAGATTTGTTTAAATAAAAACAAATTGAATGTTTCTTGAAACTCCCGATAGTAATAAACAAAAAAAAGGCTGGATCGAAGTCATATGCGGATCTATGTTTTCTGGAAAAACAGAAGAGCTTATACGTAGATTAAAAAGAGCGCAATTTGCAAAACAAAGAATTGAAATATTTAAGCCAGCTATTGATATACGCTATGATAAGGAAAAAGTGATTTCTCACGACTTAAATGAAATCAATTCAACGCCTGTTAGCTCTTCTTCTAAAATTTTAGACTTAATTGATGAAGTAGATGTGATTGGTATTGACGAAGCTCAATTTTTCGACAATGAACTTCCTCATGTATGCGCTACTCTTGCAAAAAATGGTGTGCGCGTCATTGTTGCAGGGCTTGACATGGACTATCTTGGAAATCCTTTTGGCCCCATTCCTAATTTGATGGCAAATGCTGAGTTTGTTTCAAAGGTTCACGCCATTTGTGTTGATTGTGGTGACTTGGCTATTCATTCAAATCGAATAGTCGCATCAAAAGATTTAGTACATTTAGGAGAGCAGGAAGAATATGAGGCTTTATGCCGCTCTTGTTTTATCCTAAAGAATTCATAATTAATGAGTAGCTTTTCCTATAGCATTGAACAATTAGCAAAGTTTTGCGGTGCACAATTTAAAGGTGCTAATGCTAAGGCCCACATTTCACAATTAATTATTGATAGTAGAAAAGCAAAAGATTTTAGCACGCATCTTTTTATAGCCATCAAAGGATCTCGTCATGATGGACATAATTTTATTAAAGACTTATACAAAAGAGGGTGCCGTAATTTTTTAATTAGCCAGCCAAATTTTAATAGGTCTGATTACCCTGAAGGAAACTTTCTCATAACTTCTAACAGCCTTTTTGCCTTTCAGGATTTAGCTAGAAATCACCGACTTCAATTTAATATTCCAATTATTGGAATTACTGGTAGTAATGGAAAAACAATTGTTAAAGAGTGGCTAAACACCTGCCTAAAAAAAAACTATAACACATGTAAAAGTCCAAAAAGCTACAACTCTCAAGTAGGGGTTGGCCTATCTGTTATAGGGCTAAAACAAGACCATGAAATCGGCATTTTTGAAGCAGGCATATCTCAAAAAGGCGAAATGATGCGCCTTAAAAACATCATTCAACCGAGCATTGGAATATTTACCAATATAGGACAAGCTCATTCTGAAAATTTTGAATCGTTAAAAGAAAAAACAAGAGAAAAAGCCTCACTTTTTACAGAAGTCAAAAAACTTGTGTATTGTAAAGACCATAAAGAAATACATGAAGTAGCAATCTGGTATTAATAATGCACAACTATACGATTGGTCTTCTAAAGACAATAGTGCCTTTTTGTATGTAAAAAACATCAGTCAAAAAGCGGATAAATCTACCCTGACTCTTATTCATAATAACACAGAAAAAGTATTTTATATTCCATTTAATGACAAGGCTTCCACCGAAAATTGTTTGCATGTTATCTGTACTTTAATTTCATTAAATATTCCATCTCAAAAAATACAAAATGGACTAGATGAGCTTCAACCCATTGCAATGCGAATGGAACTTAAAGAAGCAAAGGGTAATAGTTTATTAATTAACGACGCATACAGCTCTGATCTAGATTCAATTAAAATAGCACTTGATTTCCTTCAACAGCAAAGTGGTAATGCTAAAAAGGTTGTAATCCTTTCTGACTTAGATCAAACAGGAATGAAAAATAGCGTACTTTTTCCAAAATTAATAGCTCTTTTAGAAACCCATGAGGTTGAACATGTTATTGGAATTGGAGAGGCCTTTTTTGACTCAAAGCATCTTTTTTCGAACTGCTCTTGCTATAAAAACACGGATCAATTTATAGAAAACATCTCTCTTTTTAACTTAAATAATTCAGCCATATTATTAAAGGGAGCGAGGCGGTTTAAATTTGAAAAAATCGCAAAAATTCTTGAACAAAAAAATCATGAAACGCTATTAGAGGTTAATTTAAATGCAATTTCTGAAAACTTTCACTTCTACAAAGGACTCCTAAAAAAAGAGACTAAAGTTATGGTAATGGTCAAAGCTTTTTCTTACGGTAATGGCTCTTATGAAATTGCACATCATTTAGAATACCACAATGCAGACTACCTAGCCGTAGCATACATAGATGAAGGTGTTGCTCTGCGTAAAAAGGGGATAACAACTCGAATCATGGTACTCAATGTAAAGGGATCTCAATTTAACGAACTCATAAACAACTGTCTTGAACCAGAAATATACAGCTTCAAACAACTCAAAACACTGCAAGTAGAATTAAAAAAATTAAACCTAAAAAATTACCCTATTCACCTAAAGGTCGATACGGGAATGCGAAGGTTAGGCTTTGAAAGTCATGAAATAAAAACCCTCATTTCATTGATTTCTAAACAGCAAGAAATTCAAATTGCTTCTGTTTTTAGTCATCTTGCCAGCAGTGAAAATAGCCTAGACAAGAGTTTCACATCAAGGCAAATAGATCAATTTACTTCTATATGCAATGACATCGAAGCACAGACTAATAATCCTATTTTAAAGCATATTTTAAATTCATCTGGAATTATAAACTATCCAGAAGCCCAGTTCGATATGGTGAGGTTAGGAATTGGTTTATATGGAATTGGTGATGAAAAACTTCAAAATTGTAGTTCATTAAAATCTACAATCTCACAAATTAAAGATGTCCCTGCAGGTGAGAGTATAGGCTATAACAGATCATACTTTACCGATAAAGCTACTCGAATTGCAATTATTGCTATCGGCTACGCTGATGGATTAAACAGAGCATTAAGTAATAAAAAGGATGCGTATATATTCGTGGGGAAAAAGCTGATATTATTGGAAACATATGTATGGACATGTGTATGGTAGACATTAGCCATATTGAGGCAAAAGAAGGGGATGAGGTAATTATCTGGAATACACAAAAACACATTCTAAATATAGCAGAGAAACTTAATACAATTCCATATGAGGTTTTAACAAATGTTTCTCAAAGAGTTAAAAGAGTGTTTGTTAAAGAATAGTGAGGCTTATTATTCGTCTGAGACCTTATTTAATCCAGATAATAATGGATACATAAAAGCAAACAAAACAACTCCAGCCTGCCTTTCAAACATGCTTTCTGTTAAACATCCTATAAATGTGAGTCCAATAAATATTAAAAAAGTGGGTGTGAGTTCTTTAACAAAAAAGGATTTATCATTATAAACAGTAAAATTAAAAACCCAAAATTCCTACTTCTGCCCAAGTTTGCATAAACTGGTTGTGAAAATTGTAATTTTTATTGTGAATAGGAACGTTGTGCTCTCCATTCCAAAACATAGCATCACAAGACTCTAATGCAAAATTTAATTCTTCTTTTGCATCACCTACTCCAAAGCCAAAAATCGGGTTTTTACAATTAAATCAGCCCCATAACGCCATATAAAAACCCTTGGATTTGTTTGTTTAGGTGTGTCATATCCAAACATTTTTGAAGTTCTACAACTGTATCATTAAGACGTAAATTTGTTGATGGAATGAATACTAAGGAAGTATAAATAAAGCAGCTATAGATGATACTTTAGCCCACATTAAGCTAGATAATTTGTATGTTTTAAACCACTTCAAAAAGCTCAAAATAAAAACAATAATAAACGCTAATATAAACGCGCGACTAGATAATAGAATTAAAGAAAACAATAAAATTAAAAGACCTAAAAACCAAAGGTCCTGTTTAATTTAGATGAAATTAAATGATAAATTGATATGAAAATAGCAAACGAGTAGTACCAAGCTACATAATGAACCTTATTAGTTAATACATATGGGAGATTAATGTAGTAGAATGTTTCTTGATTTCCACTTACAAGGTACTTTAAAAATGCATGTGTCAAATCTGTTAAAGCCATAAGCATCATAAGTACAGCAAAAAACTTTAATATAAACTTTCGTTGTTCATTATAAATAAACTGCACTGTCGTCATAAAAAAGGCAACAATAAAAAGGATATCTTTAACCTTAAGTCATTCCAGCCCTCTGAAGAGTTCTCAGTATAAAATATACTTAGTAAGTGAAGCAGGTAGAGTATTACAAATGCAATTGCTGTGGGTTTTTATTAAGCATCGTAGTTTTTCCTTATATGAAAACGAAAAATCCAACTCAGGCCAATAATTATAATCCCGCCAGTTAGCGGAACCTTAAAAAATCTTGCATAAACAAGCCCAAAACGAAGCTTATACAAGCGATAAAGTAATAGAATGAAATAGATTTTGTCTTATTTATCATCTATGTTACCTGATAAAATCGCTTTATATCGATCAGAATCATTAAGTACTAAGATCGCTTCTTTCAAGACGATATCATCTGCTAATGATGCTATTACTCTACCTTCTTGGTAATAGTAACGTGCCATCAATTCACTTAGTATAAGTTCTGATACTTGCGACTGGTATTTGTGTATGTCATCTTTTTATAGCTAAGAAGCTTCTTCTGTAAGACCTCTAAATCTTCTTTGAAATCAGCATATTCATCTTCTGCTTCATTAATTAACTCAACCATTTTTTTCTCAGTTTTCGTTTCATACTCATACTCCTTATCAGATAAAAACATTACAAAATCTTCATACAATGCATCAGATATCTTAAATTCACCTGGTTCTTCAATTGAATCATTTTGTAAAACAAACTCTGTAGCAAAATCAAATATTAGCTGCTTAGAAACTAAACTTCCAACAATTTTTGCAAAAGCCTCTTGATCAATAACAATGTCAGGATCAACACCACCCCGTCGTAAACTGTTCGCCCATTAGTTGTTTTAAATGCTGTTTTAAGTGAGTCGGCAACCTTACCTACACTACCATCTTCATTTTTATTTGTATAGTCTAGTGCCTGGATACATCTTCCGCTTGGCGTATAATATTTTGCAACTGTAACTTTCAATTGAGAGTTATAACTCAACTTACGAGTTTGCTGAACCAGACCTTTACCGAAGCTTTTTTTCCGAGAATAACACCTCTATCAAGGTCTTGTATGGTTCCTGAAACAATTTCTGAGGCTGAAGCTGAACTTTGATTAATTAGAACTGCTAGAGGGAGATCTCTATATAAAGGTTCTTTCATTGTTTTGTATGATTTTTCCCAATCTTTTATCTTTCCTTTGGTTGATACAACTTCCTGATTTTTATCAATAAAAAGATTACAAAGGCTGACTGATTCATTCAATAAACCACCAGGATTTCCTCTTAAATCAAGAACCAACCCTTTTACATCATTTTCATCAGTAAGTTCAAGAATCGCATCCTCAACCTCGCTTGCGCAGTTACGTGTAAATCTTGTTAATCGCACATAAGCAATTCCATCATCAACCATTCCCTTGTAGGGTACAGATTTAACCTTGACCTCCTCTCTGGTAAATGTTTTCTTTATGGGTTTTTCTGTGCCAGGTCGTTCAATAAGTACATTAACCTCTACGCCCGGCTGGCCTTTAAGAACAGAACTTACATCCTCTGTTGACTTACCCTTTACAGACTTACCGTCAATTTCTATTAGCTTGTCACCTGCTCTCAACCCAGCCTTATCTGCAGGAAATCCTTCATAGGGTTCTGCAATAACAACATAATCACCCTTCTTTCGAATCATGGCTCCAATACCACCATATTGACCAGTTGTTTGAAAACGAAAATCTTCAATGTCAGACTCGGAATATATGTCGTATAAGGGTCTAGATCCTCAAGCATGAATCTATTGCCTTTTCAATCATTTCTCCAGGCTTTGTTTCATCTACATAGTAAATATTTACTTCACGAAATAAGGAAGTAAAAATATCTAGGTTTTTACTTACCTCAAAGTAGCCAGAAACAAATGCAAATGAAAACATTGATACAAGGCTAACAACAGACCAAAAGGTCAATTTTTTTATCACTTTATACATATTTAATTATTTTATGGTACTGGATCGTATCCACTGCCTCCCCATGGGTGACAAGAACCAATTCTTTTTATAGTCAAAACAAAACCCTTCCATAATCCGTGTTTTTGAAAGGCATCAATAGAATATGACGAACATGTAGGATTATATCTACACGAAGCAGGCGTCCATGGCGAAACTACTTTTTGATAAATTTTGATCAATAAAATGACCCCTGTTTTAAGCCCTTTCTTTAGCATCATCAATAAAACGTTTCAAAAACCAATCTTAGTTTATTGTTGAGAAGATCTCTTTTGATTTTCTTCTTTAGTTGTATATATAAGCAAAACTGCATAATTATTACTAAGATTAGCATAAATGTCTGACTTTTTAAGCCTATAAGCCTCCCTTATCTTACGTTTCATTTCATTTCGGTCAACAGCTAGAGGAAAGCGTTTTTTAGAAACTGAAAACGCTATTTTTATTGGGTAACTTTGGTCTACATTTAATTTCTTCCAAACAAGAATAAACGGGTGTTTCTTTACACTTGAACCACTAGCTATTAATTCATCAAAAATTATTTTACTCTTTAATCTTTCTGTTTTATGAAAGCTTTGACTCATAATTGTAAAATTAGAAAAAATCAATAAAAAAAGGGCGATAAATCGCCCTTTGAATCAAATAATAAAAAAACTACTTTTTATTTACCTTTTTGATATATTGTTCGATTGCCATAGTCATTGAGGGAGCCTTAGCGGTTGGGGCCTCAATATCTACTCTCAAACCAGCATCTGTAACTGCTTTATAGGTTGTTTTACCAAATGCTGCAATTCGAGTATTATTTTGCTCAAAATTAGGGAAATTTTGAAATAATGACTTTATACCAGAAGGGCTAAAAAAGACCAAAATATCATAAAATACATTCTCCAAATCAGAAAGATCGCTACAAACCGTCTTATAAAGTACAACACGGGTATAATTAATACCATTATCCTTTAAAAGTTGAGGGATAACTGGCTTTAAAATGTCCGAAGATGGCAATAAAAAATTTTCTGATTTATGTTTTTTGATTGACCCAATAAGATCTACAAACCTCTGTTTACCATAATATATTTTTCTTTTGCGGTAGGTAATATATTTCTGCAAATAAAACGCAATCGCTTCAGACATACAAAAGTACTTCATTGAAGTAGGAACCTCAAAGCGCATTTCTTGACATATTCTAAAATAATGATCTGCTGCATGGCGGCTAGTAAGTATCACGGCTGTGTGATCTGTAAAAAGAAACTTTCTGCTGACGAACATCTGATGCTGCAACAGGCTCAAGGTGTATAAATGAACGAAAATCTACATTAACCTTTTGACTTTTACCCAATTCATGGTAAGGTGAAGACCCGCTCTTAGGCTCAGGCTGTGAAACAAGAATAGTTTTTACTTTCAAATCTTCAATCATTTAGGGGTTCACTCTTCAAAAGTCAGTAGAAAAATTTCCAATCAACAATTTAAACCTGTTAGCAACCACAAAAATGGTGCTATTTCTACAGTGCAAATGTACAAAATAATATACAAAATTCCCAAAGAAACAATATTTCGCAAAAGCAAAAGTGTCTTAAACTTAGCAAGCATTAACAGGAGTAATGTAATTGATAATAAGAGGTTTATACTTTTTTGATTAAAACTTCCTATTAAATAAAAGTAGATTGTAAAAAAAACAATTGGTGTTAAAAATAGATTTACCAAATTGAAGAGATAAGGCCATAAATTCTTTAAATAACTTTTCTCTTTTAAATAGAGAAAATAATATTAAAACAACAAGCCATTTTAATAGCATAAAAGAAAATAAAAAAAACGCTGCATATAAAAACAAATGAGAGTATGCACTATATTTAGAACAATATTCTAAATACGAAGAGAGTAAAAAAGAAACAGAAAGAAATGTTGTTAAAGAAAATAATGGTAAGAAATGTCCAGACACTTTATTTTGCCGACCGTAACTAACTTGATACTGTTTGTTGAATAGAGACAGAAAGAAATAACGAAAGCGTCGTGCATCATCATTATATAAATAAATGTGAATAACAATAATAAAGAAAAAAAAGAATTAAAGTCCATGAAGACTGTGGTGAATCTCTAAGTATTTCTATCATTCTGTGCTTTTTACAAAGCTAAAAAAAAGAGGCTAATGAGCCTCTTTTAAAATAGATAATAAAATTAATTATTGAATAGCTAATACTTCTGTCAATCGTCCATAAATCGAACGCATTCTCAAGAGTGTAAAGCCCACTAGAAATATGTGATGGCAAAAAAATCGATTCTATATTTTGATCCCATTTACCATCAAATAAGAACAGTCTTTGACCCCTTAAAATCGTAAAGTAAAACAACAACATTTTCTTGCTGTTTTTGAGAAAAAGAAATATGAATTTCATCTTGAGCAGGATTTGGGTAGACTGAAAAATCAAACAAGCTAAGTTCATTTATAGAAACACCAACGTTAAATGCATAGTGATTGGTAACATGCACATCTCCATTATTTTGATTGTTGCTATTTGATAATATTGAGGCGGCATAAACCTTAGCTACTTGTCCTTCAAAATTAGCGGGAGGTGTCCAATCAAATTCCCATAGGTGTAGAAAATCATCAGATGGTGCTGTTCCAGCAAAAGTATGAGTAATATAATCACTATTACCATTAGGAAATTTTGTTCTGTATAGGGTCTACAATAGATATCTCACCAATTTTATTCCCAAAATCATCTTCAACACAAGCCTGAAAACCAACCTTTTCATATTGCATCCCCCCTGTATTTGACACTTCAATTAAAATCCTGTAGGAGCCCTGATCTAAAGATTGTAGTACAGATATAGCGATGTTTTCACCCGACTGTGCTGAAGGGCCAGAGTGACAATAAGCTTGTATTACATGTTGCTCCTTCATCACCAGGAGAAGCAGTATTAGCTGCAGGAGCTCCAGTACTGAAAGTGTAAGCTAAATCTTTAGAGCTTAAATAAACGATTGCCAATAAAGCCAAAATTGTTCCTAGATATTTCATCTGTTAAAAATTAATTGTTTTGCTTTATCATCTTAATGGTTTTAACCAATTTATTATCAGACAACCAAACGGCAGTGTAAATACCATTTGAAAGATTTTTTGAACTCCAATTGAATTCGTATCGTCCCTTTTTTAAATTTTGAGATAATAAAACTTGGACCCGACTTCCTTTTGGGTCAAAAATTTCAATATCGATCTTTGCATCCTTATTCAAAACTAAAAACAACTTCGTTTGTTCTGAAAAAGGGTTGGGGTAATTTTGACTTAAATCACCATACTCTCTTTGAAGTTTGTTTATTCCTAAAGGTGGGCCATCACCAGATAATACGACATCAAAAACACCAAACCAATCTCCTGCAAACCCTGCATTAAGAGGTATAATTCTATTTGTGGCTGAGGGTGCACTTGCCCATGGATCTGCGGAAATAGAATCGTCACCCTGAAAGTAAATTTGAGTAACCAATTCATCGTAACCATCTGCTTGTACTTTTAAATGAATATGAGATGGTCGGTATTGTGAGCCATTTAAATATTTACCTGGAATAATTGTCTCTAAATTATAATTTCCATTTTCATCAGTAATAATTTTTCCTCTAAAATTGAAGCCTTCATTGTCGTAATCCCCATGTTCATCGGCTTGCCAAAAATCCATTACTGCATTAGAAATTTTCTTATCACAATCTGTCGATGATAATGTCCCAGATAAAAAGAGTCGTTCACCTTCGTAATCATCCGGAATAATAGAATTTGTTTCAGGAGCACCCTCGGAAAAAATGGGCCTAAAATATCAGTCGTTGTTGGTTCACAATCTAAAGTGGTTTGGGATTTTAATTTAAGAGGAGTAATGAAGCTAATGTCGCAATAAAGCCTTTTTTAAAAAATCACGTCGATTCGAATCCATGAGAGTATTATTTTTAAATGTTGTGTTGACAAAATGTAGCATATAAGATTTCAATATATACATTTTAAAGTGAACATTATAAATTATAGTTGTAATTTTGCTTTAATAAATGATATTACAGAAAAAGTAGATTACTATTATTATTTGACAAACTTAAATAACAAGGCATGGCAACAGATTTGTTTCAAGCACCTGATTACTACAATATGGATGATCTTCTTAACGAAGAGCACAAAATGGTTCGAGATGCAGCTAGAGATTGGGTTAAAAAGTCTATTTCTCCTATTATTGAAGATGCTTGTGAAAAAGCTGAATTCCCAAAACAAATCGTTTCTGGATTGGGCGAAATTGGTGCTTTGGGCCTTATATTCCCGGGAGTATGGTGGTGCGGGATTAGATCAAATCTCTTATGGCTTAATTATGCAAGAATTAGAACGGGGAGACTCTGGTGTTCGGTCTACCGCCTCAGTTCAATCGTCCTTAGTCATGTATCCGATTTACAAATACGGAACTGAAGCGCAAAGAAAAAGTACCTTCCAAAGCTTGCTACAGGCGAATATCTTGGTTGTTTTGGCTTAACAGAACCAAATCATGGATCAAACCCGGGAGGCATGGAAACAAATTATAAAGATATGGGAGACCACTATCTTTTAAATGGCTCTAAAATGTGGATCTCAAACGCGCCTTTTGCTGACATTGCTGTGGTTTGGGCAAAAAATGAAGAGAGTCGAATATTTGGTTTAATTGTTGAAAGAGGTATGGAAGGTTTTACGACCCCAGAAACACATGGTAAGTGGTCTCTTCGAGCTTCAGCTACTGGCGAATTGGTCTTTGATAACGTGAAAGTTCCCAAAGAAAACTTGCTTCCAAATAAAAGTGGACTTGGCGCACCTTTGGGCTGTCTTGACTCAGCTCGTTTTGGTATTGCTTGGGGGGCGATTGGCGCGGCGATGGATTGTTATGACACAGCTCTTCGTTATTCAAAAGAACGCATTCAATTTGAAAAGCCAATAGGAGCTTTCCAACTACAACAAAAAAAATTAGCTGAAATGATTACCGAAATAACAAAGGCACAACTATTAACACTTCGATTAGGCCAACTAAGAAATGAAAACAGTGCAACCTCTGCCCAAATTTCTATGGCTAAAAGAAACAATGTTGACATGGCTATGACTATTGCAAGAGATGCAAGACAAATACTTGGAGGAATGGGTATAACAGGTGAATACCCTGTTATGCGTCACATGATGAATCTTGAGTCTGTGGTTACATATGAAGGAACACATGACATTCACTTACTAATTACAGGGCTAGATGTTACGGGTCTTAATGCATTCAAATAAAAATATAAACTATTTGCTCTTACTAAACAGCACATTAAAAAAGCCACCTTAAAAGAGTGGCTTTTTTATGAAAGCTTAAGTACTAAAATCTATTTGGATACTATTCTTAAGTTATTTAAGTAATTTTATGTTATGAAAAATCGTACTATTAGAAACGTAGCTATACTGGAGTATAGCTATAGTAGGAGTTATTAGCGTTCAAATTTATTGGATAAATCAAGCGTTGAACCTTCAACAAAAGCAATTTCAAGAAAGCGTATTTATCTCATTAAAAGAGTAGCAGAAAGAATTTCTGAATACAATAAAATGGATTTCCCAGTTAAAAACCCTGTAAAACAGATATCATCAGACTACTACATTGTAAATATAAGAGAAGCGATTGATGCAAATATTTTAAAGATTATATTTAAATAAGAGTTTCATAGATCAAATATACAAACTGACTATGAATATGCTATATATGACTGTTCAAGTGAAAAAATGGTATATGGAGAATATGTTTCTTTCAATAGAACCCAAAAAATAGTCACGCTTGGAGAACTTCCCAAATATGACGAATTTATTTATTACTTCGGGATAAATTTCCCAAAACAAACCTCATATTTAATCGCAGGAAATACCCTATGGATTATCTTTTCTTTCCTATTAATGATTACTGTCTCGTTTTTTGTTTACGCATTGAGTATTATCCTCCGTCAAAAGCGCTTATCCGAACTCCAAAAGGATTTTATAAACAATATGACACATGAGTTTAAAACACCAATATCTACCATTAATATTGCTTCGAGTGTTTTGCTAAAAAATGAATACATCAAAAACAATGTAGATTTGAGCAATTATACTCAAATTATTAATGAACAAAACGACCGGCTTAATTGGCAAGTAGAAAAAGTCCTGCAAGTAACCGAAATAGAACAGGACCGAATGAACCTTAAAATTGAAAAAATATATTTAAATGAGTCTATAAAATCTGTTGTTAATAGTGTTAAATTAAATCTTGAAACAAAAGAGGGAAATGTAAAAACAGATCTACTTGCGAAAAATGATTTAATTAACTGCGACAAACTGCATTTAACAAATGTTCTATATAATATTATTGATAATGCCATTAAATATTCTGCGGAAAATCCAAAAATTATTATTAAAACTTCCGATGTGGCCGGATTTTTGTGTTTAAGTATTTGTGACAATGGAATTGGCATTGCTGAAGAGCATATTAAAAATGTGAAAAATAAATTCTTTCGCGTTCCAACAGGAAAAGTTCATAATGTAAAAGGTTTCGGTTTGGGACTGTATTATGTAAGTCAAGTTTGTAAAGCACACCATTGGGATTGGGAAATCAATAGTCAAAAAGGAGAAGGGACTAGAATTCTTTTTAAAATTAAACATTAATAATGGCTAAAATATTATATGTAGAAGATAATTTAAGCTTAAGCTTTGTAACAAGTGATCAGCTTAAAAAAAGAGGTTATCAAGTCGTTTCGTGTAAAGATGGCAAAGAAGCCTTAACTACTTTTAAAGAACAGGTATTAGACCTTTGCATTCTCGATGTTATGTTGCCCCAGATAGATGGATTTGAATTAGCAAAAAAAATCAGACAAGAAAATGAGCACATTCCAATAATTTTTCTTTCTGCTAGATCTATGCAGGAAGATAAAATAGAAGGATTAAAAATAGGTGGAGATGATTATCTAACAAAGCCTTTTGACATAGATGAATTGTGTCTCAAAATTGAAGTTTTTTTAAAACGTAAAGAAATCAACTCTTCTCTAAAGAACTTATATAAAATTGGAGATTTTCAATTAAATGTTTTAGAACAAACACTATGCATATCAGGTGTAGTACAAACACTCACTTTAAAAGAAGCTCAGCTATTATCACTCTTGGTGGAAAAACAAAATACAATCGTTAAACGAGAATATATTCTTACCAATCTATGGGGTAGAAATGACTATTTTTTAGGAAGAAGTTTAGATGTTTTTATTTCTAAACTTCGCAAAAAACTGGTGCAAGATAAAAACATATCAATTGAAAACATTCGAGGAGTAGGTTTTAAATTAAGTATAGCCACTTAAATAAAATCAATTAAAGCGTTCCTCTTCTTGCCTGCTCTGCTTCAATAGACTCAAACAAAGCTTTAAAATTTCCTTTACCAAAAGATTGTGCACCTTTTCTTTGAATAATCTCAAAAAACATGGTAGGTCTATCAACAATCGGTTTCGTAAAAATTTGTAGTAGGTAGCCCTCTTCATCTCTATCTACAAGTATGCCAAGATCTTTTAGCTTAAATATATTTTCATCTATTTCTCCACAGCGGTCTAATACCGTATCATAATAATTGCCTGGGACATAAAGAAACTCAACACCACGAGCTGTCATTTCAGTAACGGTTTCTATGATGTTATCGGTAGCAACTGCGATATGCTGACAGCCGGGGCCATTATAAAAATCCAAATATTCCTCAATTTGTGATTTTTTAACGCCCTTTGCTGGTTCATTAATTGGAAATTTCACGCGACCGTTTCCATTAGTCATCACCTTACTCATTAAAGCAGTATATTTAGTAGAAATATCTCTATCATCGAAGGTGATTAAGTTCGCAAAACCCATCGTTTTTTTATAAAAATCTGACCAAATATTCATTTCATCCCATCCAACATTGGCCACCATATGATCAATGTATTTCAAGCCTACCTGTTTAGGGTTAAAAGCAGATTCTTGCTTAACGTAACCCGGCAGAAAAACGCCATTATAATTTTTGCGCTCTACAAAAACATGAACAGTATCTCCATAAGCATGAATTCCAGAACGAACAACTTCACCAAACTCATCTTTTTCAATAGTTGGCGGCATGTAAGCTTTAGCTCCTCTTTTTGTAGTCTCCTCGAAAGATTTTGTTGCATCATCAACCCACAGAGCAATTACTTTAACACCATCTCCATGTAATTTAATGTGTTCAGCAATATCTCCATCTGGACCCATGGGTGTAGTTAAAACTACTCGAATTTTACCTTGCTGGAGAACATAGGATGTGCGGTCTTTGACTCCCGTTTCTAAACCAGCGTACGCTACTGTTTGAAAGCCTAAACAATTCTTATAATAAATTGATGATTGTTTAGCGTTACCAACGTATAGTTCAATATAATCTGTTCCTAAAAGCGGAAGAAAATCTTCTGCTTGTTGAAATATTTTTTCTAAATCTTGAGGGTGTGAAACTGTACTCATTTTTTTTATTTTTGGAGACGCTCTTTAATGAGGCATCCACGATTTAAAATAATCTGGATTTTCTATATCTAATGCATGTTGCGTTATTTTTAAGGGTCTAAAAGTATCAACCATAACAGCGAGCTCCTGTGTTTCCTTCTGACCTATACTTCGCTCCATTGCTCCAGG
This sequence comes from Cryomorphaceae bacterium, assembly GCA_019649675.1. Lineage (GTDB taxonomy): Bacteria > Bacteroidota > Bacteroidia > Flavobacteriales > UBA7430 > MED-G21. The sequence continues at coordinate 475,781 of BOWN01000001.1, forward strand.
ATGCGGGCCATGTGGTATTCCAGCAGGATGTAAGGTAATGTGACCTTGTTCAATGTCGTTTCTGCTCATAAAGTCGCCATCCACGTAATATAAAACTTCGTCTGAATCTATGTTACTGTGGTGATAAGGAGCCGGTATTGCTTTTGGGTGATAGTCGTATAATCTTGGGCAAAATGAACAAATTACAAAAGCAGACGTTTGAAATGTTTGATGAATAGGCGGAGGCATGTGTACTCGACCTGTAATAGGCTCAAAGTCGTGAATAGAAAATGCATATGGAAAATTATAACCATCCCAACCTGCTACATTAAAAGGATGTGTGCATAAGTAAATTGATGTAAAATCATTTTCTTTTTAATCTTAATCAAAAATCACCTTCTTTATCGTAACACTCTAAATTTTTGGTGTTCTAATGTCTCTCTCACAAAAAGGTGAATGCTCTAGGAGTTGCCCAAACTTATTTCTGTACCTATTTGGCGTGTATATCGGACTGAAAGACTCTATAATGAAAAGTCGGTTGTCTTCAGAGTCAAAATCAATTTGATAAATGATGCCCCTAGGAATAACCAAATAATCGCCATATGAAAACTTAATATTTCCCATCATCGTTCGAAGGGTCCCAGATCCTTTGTGAATGAAAAGTACTTCGTCTGCATCTGCATTTTTATAAAAATAATTTCGAAGTGAGGTCTTTGGTGCCGCTAAAGAAATATAACAATCATTATTCACTAAAACAGGAATTCTACTTGTTAAATAATCATCAGAAGTAGGAATTTCAAAACCTTTTAGCAATCGTGATTTTAAATTTTTATCATCTGCTATTTTAGGACTAAGATCAACAATCTTTCCACTGGCTTTTACCTGAGTTGGTCTGTTTACATGATAGAGCAATGATGACATCCCAGAAAAACCTTCAGTACCAAAGAGTTGTTCATAATGATACTTACCGTTCTCTTTCTTAAACACAGTGTGTCGTTTATGTGGGATATTTCCTAGTTTTGAATAAAATGGCATAATTTAGGTTTTAAATCTTCTAAATGGGGAATAAAATGGTTAGGAATACAAATGTAATCGATTTATTCAAAACATATCATGCATATTATCAGTTCATTTGTATTAACTAATTTACTTAACCCTTAAATCGAAGAAGCTAAACGCTGTAATCTACTGGTTTATTGAAATTCATATAAAACTACAAAATAAGCACTTATCAAACTTGATATATTAAAGATTTCATATCGTTTTCAGCAATCCAAATATCGTATATTTGTTTACTTTGTGAAGCTAAAATTATATATATGACAAAAGATACCATTCTCGTAGTAGGTGCTTCAGGGCAAATTGGAACTGAATTGGTAATACAATTGAGGTCTGTTTACGGGAATTCTTCTGTCGTTGCATCTGATCTAAAATCAGCCACTAAAGAAATTATGGAGGGAGGACCTTTTGAGAATTTCGATATTATGGATGAATCTCGTCTGCATGAAGTTATCAAAAAACACAATATCACTCAGATTTATTTATTGGCAGCGCTTTTATCTGCTACAGCAGAAAAAAACATTGAGCTTGGCTGGGCACTCAACATGCGTTCTTTGTCGCATGTTCTAGATTTAGCAAGATATGGGAAAATTAAAAAAATATACTGGCCAAGTTCTATAGCTGTTTTTGGCCCTTCAACACCAAAGATAAATACAGGTCAATATACCGTTATGGAGCCAAATACCGTGTACGGTATTTCAAAACAAGCAGGAGAGCGCTGGTGTGAATATTACCACAATAAATTTGGTGTAGATGTACGAAGCCTTCGCTACCCTGGCTTAATTAGCTGGAAAGAAAAACCAGGAGGCGGTACTACAGATTATGCTATTCATATTTATCATGAAGCACTAAAGCGACAAAAATATGAGTGCTTTCTTTCAGCAACCACAACCTTACCTATGATGTATATGTCTGACGGAATTCGAGCTACCTTAGAGCTTATGGAGGCCCCTGCCGAAAAAATAAAAATTCGTTCGTCATACAATATCGCTGGTATTAGCTTTAATCCTGAAGAAATAGCAAACACAATTAAAAAACACATTCCTAAATTTGAAATGTCTTATAAATTAGATCATCGTCAAAGCATTGCAGACGGTTGGCCTCAATCTATTGACGACCATTTTGCTGGAGCACATTGGGGTTGGAAATACCAATTTGATCTAAATGAAATTACGGAAGACATGATTGCAAACCTCAGAAAAGAGTACAATTAAAATTAACACACATCATGCAAAACTTAAAACTTTACAACTCCCTAAGTAGAAAAAAGGAAGCGTTTAAACCAATAACCGAAGGCCGAGTTGGAATGTATGTATGTGGCCCTACAGTATATGGCGATGCTCATTTAGGTCATGCTAGACCAGGAATCACATTTGATGTTGTGTATAGATACTTACAGCATTTGGGCTACAAAACGCGTTATGTGCGAAACATTACAGATGTTGGACATCTGGTAAATGATGCCGATGAGGGTGAAGATAAAATTGCTAAAAAAGCACGTCTCGATCAGTTAGAACCTATGGAGGTTGTGGCATACTATACGCGAAGTTACCATAGAGATATGGCGCTTCTAAATACCCTACCACCTAGTATAGAACCAACTGCTACTGGTCACATTATTGAGCAAATTCAAATGATTGAAAAAATCCTAGCAAATGGCTATGCATACGAAGTTGACGGAAACGTATACTTTGATGTGGTTAAATACAATAAAGATCATGCTTATGGAAAATTGTCGGGAAGAAACATCGAAGACATGATGTCGAATACTCGTGAATTAGATGGACAATCAGAAAAAAGAAACGCTGTAGATTTTGCCCTTTGGAAAAAAGCCTCTCCAGAGCATATTATGCGATGGCCTTCACCATGGTCTGAAGGCTTTCCGGGCTGGCATCTAGAATGTTCTGCTATGAGTACAAAATACCTCGGAAAGCGGTTTGACATTCATGGAGGAGGAATGGATTTGGTGTTTCCACATCACGAAGCTGAAATTGCACAATCTTGTGCCAGCGATGGGCATGATGCGGTCAACTATTGGATGCACAATAATATGATTACCATTCATGGGCAAAAAATGGGTAAATCTCTTGGAAACTTTATCACATTAAGTGAATTCTTTAGTGGTGAGCACGAGAGTTTAGATCAGGCATACAATCCAATGACCATTCGCTTTTTTATACTTCAAGCGCACTATAGATCTACGGTAGACTTCTCTAATGAAGCCCTACAAGCTGCAGAAAAAGGAATGAATAAGTTGATGACTGCAATAGACACTTTAGAAGGGATTACAACTTCAAATGAATCTAGCCTAAATGTAGAAGACTACAAACAGAAATTCTACGATGCCATCAACGACGATTTTAACAGCCCTATTTTAATTGCCCACATCTTTGATGTGGTAAAACAAATCAACTCTATTGCGGCCGGGAATGGAAGCCTTAATGAAAAATCAAAAAATGATTTAATGAAGCTTATGAACGACTTCTGCTTCGATATTTTAGGTTTGAAAAAAATAGAATCTGAAACAGAAGATGGCTTAAGCGACGAGATCATGGAAGTTGTTTTGGGCTTAAGAAAACAAGCAAAAGAAAATAAAGATTGGATTACCGCAGACTTTATTCGTGATGAACTCGCTAAGCTAAATATTACAGTTAAAGATTCGAAAGACGGAGCTAGCTGGACAAAAAAGTAAAATATGATATTACTAATGAATTCAATCGAATGAAAAAAATAATCTTAATACTTCTAAGTTTATTAGTGCAAGGCTGTGGGAATGAACCAGCTGTAAAAAAGAACACTTCTGCACCTAAAAAAGTCGTAGAAGTACCAAGCTTCAACTCAGACTCTGCCTATGATTTCATTGCCAAGCAAGTGGCCTTTGGTCCTCGGGTTCCAAACAGTAAAGCACATCAGGCTTGTGGAGAATATCTCATCAATACTCTAAATCGATATTGCGATACTGTTATCGTTCAAAAAGCAGACTTAACTGCGTTTAATGGCAATGTTTTAAAATCAAAAAACATTATTGCATCCTTCAAACCAGAACGCGCAAAACGAGTTATGCTTTGTGCACACTGGGACACCCGTCCTTTTGCAGATCAGGCAGAAACAAATAAAAATACCCCTATAGAAGGCGCTAATGATGGGGGAAGCGGTGTGGCTGTGCTTTTAGAAATGGCGCGTCAGTTTTCAATAAAAAAACCTGATGTAGGTGTAGACATCATTCTCTTTGACTCGGAAGACTATGGGCAACCTGACGAAAGTGAGTATCCTAGAATGCAACATTCCTATTGTTTGGGATCGCAGTATTGGGCGCAAAACCTTCACAAACCAAACTATTTTGCAAAGTATGGCATATTACTAGATATGGTTGGGGGAAAAGAAGCGGTATTTACCCAAGAGTTGACTTCTATGACTTTTGCAGAGAAAACGGTTAAAAAGTTTGGAATACTGCTGCTGCACTTGGTTACGGTGGACAGTTTCTGTTTCAAAAACCAACCTTGTTATTGATGATCATTACTATATTAACAACTACGCAAATGGACGCGTACCTACCATAGACATCATTGAACACGATGCCTCAACAAAAACAAGTTCTACAAGCACTGGCATACGCATGAAGACAAGCTGGAACACATAGATAAAAACTCGCTAAAAGCAGTAGGTCAAACCGTTATGTACGTGGTTTATAACGAATAGGTGTATAAAAAGCCCCTGCAAATGCAGGGCTTTTTAAATATTATAAGAAGCACTTACTCAGCTTTTACCAAGTCCATTTCTTCTATTAAGTGCGTTGCACCTGCGTACTTATCTACAATAAATAAGACGTAACGAATGTCGCAAGAAATTGTTCTTTGTAATTCTGGTTCAAAGGCAATATCGCCACTCATGGCTTCCCAATTCCCATCAAAAGCAGTTCCGATAAGGTGTCCTTTTGCGTTGATCACTGGCGATCCAGAATTCCCACCAGTAATATCTGTATTGTGAATAAAGTTAATGATAAGATCTCCGTTTTTGTCGGCATATTGTCCGTAATCTTTGGCATCATAAAGATCAATAAGGCCTTGTGGCAAATCAAACTCATGATCGCCAGGCACATACTTTTCAATAACACCCTCTAAAGTTGTTATATAATCATAATGAACCGCATCTGCTGGCACATAATCACCTACAGTACCATAGGTAGTTCGCATGGTAGAATTTGCATTCGGATAATACACTTTATCTGAGTCCATTTTACGAAGACCATCTACAAATAAGCGGTTTCCTTTAGCAAGCATCGCATCAGACTCTGCTGTGACAGCACCCATACTAAAGTAGCTTTGCACAATAGACCCAGCAGACATTGCTGCAAGATCTTTTGAGAGTTTCTTTGCATTTGGCGCAAGGATAAAGGCATTAAAACGTGCCTCGTCTGTGAAGAAAGACTTCGCATACATCTTAGCTGCGAAATTGGTAAAATCGCCTTTATACTTTTTATCTACATGAGCAAAAAGCTTGGATGCTGTGAGGCATCTACTCTGCTTGATATTTGGCAAACAATTTGGCAAATTGCTCTTCATCTAAAGCTGCATTATAATTTTTAAAGTGTTCTGAAGCAGAAGCTTGAGCTGTGAAATTAAGGCCGCTTTTTGGTCAGGATCTTCTGTGCTTAAAAGCTGCTCAATCATTCGGTTGGCACGGTAGGTAATAAAATAACATCTGTTCCTCTAATCCTACTTCCGAAAGGAAATTAGCACCTTTTTCTGTTGCATCCGATGCCGCATAGGCTTGTTCAATTAAGCTCAGCGCCTCACCGTATTTTGCTTTATTTGAATCAGAAGAATTTGCAAATGCGGTAAAGTCTGCTTCAATGGCTTGTTTTTTTTCATAAACACCCAAGCGCTTCAATCCTTTAGATTGGCCTATAAAGTATTTCCAATAGTTGGCCGTTTGAGCATATTTTGAAGCATATTGATTCTAACAGCTGGGTCGGCATCCATATACTTTTTCATGATGTTTAATTTTAAATCACGAATGTCAACAATGGTAGGCGCTTTAATATCGAGCATTTGCTCTACACCCCATGAAGTTAGAAAACGATCTGTAGAACCTGGATAACCCCAAACCATGGTAAAGTCATCATTCTCCACACCCTCTAAAGAAATAGGTAGGTGGTGGTAAAAAGCATTGTTTTTCTCTCTTAACTCTTTTGTTAAAGGAACATTCTCTTCTGCATAAGCCGCAGGTGTTCCATCAGGCGCAGCGTAGATTCGGGAAAATGGAAAAGTCGCCCGTATGACGAGGCCACATCCAGTTGTCGGTATCGCCACCGTATTTTCCTACTGAAGATGGAGGGGCACCCACCAAACGAATATCGCTAAAACGCTCATACATGAACATGTAAAATTCATTACCCTCGTAAAAAGACTTTACCTTACAAATATAACTGTTGTCTTCTGTTGCTTCTGTCTTAATTGCTTTCATTTCTGCATCTATAGCCTGAGCACGTTCCACCTCAGTCATCTCATCATTTACAACAGCCAATATACGCTCAGTAACATCCTCCATTCGTATTAAAAATCAACAAATAAATCTGGATTTTTAAGCTCTTTAGATCGGTCCATCGCCCAAAAGCCATCTGTTAAATAATCATTCTCCACAGTAGAATGGTCTTGAATGGCACCATATCCACAATGGTGATTGGTTAAAAGCAAGCCTTCTGCGGAAATAACTTCTCCTGTACAAAAGCCACTAAAACTTACAATGGCATCCTTCAAACTAGAGTTGTTAATGCTGTATAACTCTTCTGCTGTGAGTTGCAAACCTGCAGCTTGCATGTCTACCTCATTTAAACGCTTAACAAACATAGGTAGCCACATTCCTTCGTCTGCTTTTAAAGAAATAGGTGCGACAAAAAGAAAGGCTAAAATGAAACCTAAAATTTTCTTATTCATCTGAATATTTTTTTCGATTAATAATTATAGTATCACAAAGAAAAGAAATATTCGCAAATAATGGGGCCTCATTAAAGAGGCGATTTCCATCATAAAATCTAAAATACGGCTCAAGAATAGAAAAATAAAATGCAGATTTAAGCTATACTATTCGATGGCATTCCTGCCCCACTGCTGATCAAGCCAAATTAGTCTTTGCTTAATCCATGTCTTAAGCAAATCCAATTCTTCTTTATGCGACTGTGACTTGTATTTGTTGGGCCAGATTTTCTTCCCCATTAATGGCCACTTTTTAAAATTTAATGGTTGATGAGCAGAAAGCGTATTCTCAAATTGTTCAATTAATTGGTCTATATTATCATTTCTCAATACACTTTTTCGATGCGCAATATAACGTCGTTTAAGAGAGCTGTTAAACTTTTTATTTTCCCATAATCTATTCCACCAAAAAGGAAGATGATCTGAATAATTCCATCTACAACAAAGCCCTCTGACTAAAAGCATTACCGTGTTCTGCTAAGCCCCAGGCAATGTTATAATCCCAAGCAATTGGTAATCCAACTTTTGCACCATCAAAAAACCCAAAAAGGTGCTCAACCTGTAAGCATCAATGTTTTTACTAAGCTCATTTAAAATAATAAAATCCATAAAACTAATTGTATCCATCAGGCTCAAATCATCATTCAAAATAGCCTCTTCAAAAGCGCTTAGAACTCGGTCTATTTGTGTTCTTTTTTGTGCTGAATAATTTGATGGAGACTCGATAATATAGGCGGCATTATTTCCTTTTTCTATCCTCTTATAATGTACAATATCGCAAGGCGCCCTATCTATTTGAACCAAGAAAGAGTTTGTGTCTAGGTTGTTAATTAATTTTGCATACTGTTGTTTCGGGTGTTCTAATAACAAATATAAACCGTGATAGTCCCCATTCAACAATACATTTGTAAATACCGAAGGATTCGCAACGCTACTCATTTGAGCATATAAATCATAACTCAATTTATTTCTTATTAAAGATTTGTCGCTATATGGGGCATACAACACTGATTTGCTAATTGTTATGTCTTTGAAATATGACTGGTGTAATGTTTTAAGTGCGAGTTGCTTCTTTGGAAACACCTTTGAGCTTGAGCCTCTTATCTTAAGTTTTGAAGCGACAGTTGTGGTTTCATTGTTTGTTATCATTTTAACTTCTGCATTTTGGTAATCTGCATCTGTTAAAGGAGTATTAAAAGTATTAATCTCAAGCAAAGGAACGCGCTCGCTTAGCAAAGCTTTTTTCGATCTCAACTCTGCAGTTTCAAGCTCTATCAAATCTCTTGCCTTGTTTTTTTTAGCATGTTTTACCAAAAAGGTCAGTTCGGTATCATCGGTTAATTTTATTCTGTAATATGCCTTGCCCTTATCGGGGTAAAAATAATAGTTGTCTCCCCTGACATTTTCATTTTTATAAAATTCCCTGCCCGAGTTGTGATAGATTATTTTTTTTTTCTGAAATAAATAAAATGCTTTATTATGTTCTAAAAAAAAGTGAAACTCATTATTAACGATATCCGGCTCAACAAATAACAAAGAGTAGATGCTGTCATTTTCTTGATGGGTGATAGTGTCTACCTTGAATAACAGTGGGTCTTGGGAAGATATAATTTCAGCAGCAGACTCGGGTGTTATCTGCAGCATTGTGGCATGATCTATTTTAGTGCATGAAACTAAAACAACGCTTAATATGATAATAAAAATATTTTGATTCATTTATTACGCTAAAATTATCAATTTTTCTATATCACTATAAGGTAATTGAATTTTAAACCTAAAAAAATGCACCCTAAACAGAACGCTTCATACCAATTTAGCTCAATAGAGAGCTAAATTCTGTTTAAGCCTTAAAAAAAGCCTTACTATCTCTGCTGCTTTTTTATTTATTCCTCATCACCAAAATCATAGGAGATTTCGGCCTCTAGCCAGGCATCAATTTCTTTAAAATTCTCTATAGCTCTGCGGTCTCTTTTTGTCGGTCTTCCGAGACCGCGATCGCGGTCTTCGCTTGCACGTCGACGGTGGTAAAAAGCTCTAAATTTCTCTCTTTCTTCAACTGGAGTTAAATCTTCGTAACAATCTTTGGCAATGGCATAAGCAACTCGTCTTTTTAAAATTTCTAATATTTTAAACTGCAGTTTAAGGCCGTTTTTATCTACTGAGATGTGCTCGCCCTCTGCAATAGGACGTGCCGGCTTGCACTTGGTATTGTTCACCTTTACTTTTCCCGATTTACATGCCTGAGTGGCCATACTTCTGGATTTAAAGATGCGTACCGTCCAAAGCCATTTGTCAATTCGTGTTTTCTCCATCTTTAAAATATTTTATCAGTTTATGTGCTTTACTCTTGCCCAAGAGTTCTGTTAATTCTTTAATTGAGGCTGCTTTTATGCGCTTAATAGATTTGAATTTCTTTAATAGGTCGGTTTTAGATTTTGGACCAATTCCTGGCGCATCGTCTAAGGTAGAATGCAAACTTAATTTGCTTCTTTTGTTTCGGTGGTGCGCCAAACTAAATCGATGTGCTTCATTACGAAGATGCTGAATCAGCTTTAAAGATTCTGATCGCTTATCTATATAAAGTGGCACAGAGTCGCCAGGAAAATAGATTTCTTCCAGCCGTTTTGCAATACCCACAATTGCAATTTTTCCTCTGAGTTTAAGTTTTTCTAAAGCTTTTAAAGAAGAACTAAGTTGACCCTTACCCCCATCTATAATAATGAGCTGAGGGAAGGATTCATTCTGCTCTTTGAGTCTTTTATAGCGGCGGTACACTACCTCCTCCATAGAGGCAAAATCGTCTGGACCATCTACTGTTTTAATATTAAAATGGCGGTAGTCCTTTTTACTTGGCTTGCCATTTTTAAACACCACACAGGCTGATGCTGGGTTGGTTCCTTGTATGTTGGAATTGTCAAAACATTCAATTTGTAAAGGTAGTTGCGACAGGCGCAAGTCATTTTGCAACTGCTCCAAAATACGTTTGATGTGTCGCTCGGGATCAATAATATTTAAGGTTTTTAACTTTTCTTGGCGCATATATTTTGAATTGCGTAGTGAAAGGTCAATTAATGCTTTTTTATCGCCTCTTTGCGGCACTAATACTCTTACATCTTCCCAAGGACTGTCGATAGCTTTATTGAGTAATATTTCTTTTGCAGAAGAATGAAACTTTGCACGAATGTTAATAAGCGATAAGCTCAATAAATCTTCATCCAACTCATCGAGCTTTTTCTTTATCTCCAAATTGTAAGACTGTATTATGGCTCCTTTAACTACCTTAAAATAGTTAATGTAAGCAGAATCGGTATCTGAAAATATAGACATCACATCTACATGATCGATTGTGGGGCTAACCACTGTAGATTTAGATTGATATTGCTCTAAAGCTTCTAGTTTCTCTTTAATTTCTAATGCTCTTTCATACTCAAGCCTATTAGAATATTCCTGCATCTGTTCTTTTAAAGGCTTTATTAAGCTTCGTGTATTTCCTTTTAAAATACTCCGGATTTCAGAAATCGTTTGGCTGTAAGATGCTTCGTCTTGATGCCCTTCGCAAGGGCCTAAACATTTTTTTATATGATAATCTAGACAAACCTTAAACTTGCCTTTTTCGATGTTCCCCTCACTTAAATTAAAGGAACAGCTGCGCAGCTGATAAAGCTGATTGATAAGTTTTAGAAGTAATTTTATTGATTTTGTTGAAACATAAGGGCCAAAATATTCAGAGCCGTCTTTTACAACCTTACGTGTGGAAAATACTCGAGGAAAGCGTTCTTTTTTAATACAAATCCATGGATATGTTTTGTCATCTTTTAGCAAAACATTATATCGTGGCTGGTGTTTTTTAATCAAGTTATTTTCAAGTAATAAAGCATCTATCTCATTCTCAACCAAAATATATTCTATCCTTTCAATCTTTTTTACCAGGACTCTGGTTTTGGCATAATCTGAGTGCTCTTTCTGGAAATATGAAGAAACGCGCTTTTTTAACTTTTTAGCTTTCCCCACATAAAGAATCGTATCTTGTTTGTCAAAAAATTGATACACACCCGGAACCAAAGGAAGGGTTTTTAAACATTGAGCAATATGTTCTTTTATTTCGGGCACAACTCAAATTTAAGAAAAGTAATGCGGGTTCGAAATTGGATGAAGCTTTTTAAGATTAAAATATAATCCTATTAATTCCAGAATTCTCTCTTTTTATCCCGAGCGCGCTTCAATTGTAAATATTCCTCTGTCGGAACTTTAATAAAAGATGGGTGCTGCTCGATGGCAAATTCCAAGAGTTCAACAATTTTATCTACCGGGTCGTTTTCATAATTAATTTCCAATGGTTTTTTAATAACCATAGATTGTAAGATGCCTTTTTTTTTGATCAGCAGGCCTCTTTTGTCAAACGATCGTCTAAAGCCATCTATAACAATAGGAACAACAATGGGTTTGTATTTTTTTATAATGTGGGCCGTTCCTTTTCGGATGGGATTAAAGGCTTTTGTTGTACCTTGCGGAAATGTAATAACCCAGCCATCTTCCAAAGCTTTTCCAATATTACTTATATCTTTGAAATCTACCTGTCTTTTTATAGACTCTCCCGATTCGCGCCATGTGCGCTTAATTGATACAGCGCCTATGTAGGCCATAATTTTGGGTAAAAATCCCGATTTCATAGTCTCGGTGGCAGCCACATAGTATAAGTTGGTTTTGGGTCTCCACAAATAACCAACATTTTTAATGCTATCTATACGTCCTTTTAAAGAGGCATTAAAAACATGATGCATGGCAGTAACGTCTGCAAAGTAGGTTTGATGATTAGAAACAAAAAGAATGTTTTTTTCTGGCAACTCTCTTATAATTTCAGAGCCTTCTATTTTTAAACTATTAAAGCCTTGGTATCTTCTATGAGACAAGGTTCCTAATATTTGAATTAGCCAACGTTTTAAAAATACGTAATGCCCAAAAGGGTCTTTGTGTATTATTCGCATACTGTAATTCCTACTTATACAAAAGTTCCATTTCTATTAATTTCTCAGCGATTTGTATCGCATTAGTAGCTGCGCCCTTGCGCAAATTATCAGAAACCACCCACATGTTTAGAGTATTCTTATACGACTCATCTCTGCGCAGTCTCCCAACAAACACATCATTCTTTCCTTCGGCATATTTCGGCATAGGATAGGTATTGGTGTCCGTATTGTCTTGTAAGGTTAGGCCTTCGGTGTCTGAAATGGTTTTGCGTACTGTTGTAAGATCGAACTCTTTTTTAAACGTAACATTAATACTTTCAGAATGTCCTACCATAACGGGAACACGAACCGCTGTAGCTGTTATACCTATTGACCGGTCTCCTAAAATTTTTCGTGTTTCATGTACCAATTTCATCTCTTCCCTGGTATAACCAGTAAGCAGAAAATCATCGCAGTGAGGCAAACAGTTTTGGTAAATTGGATAGTGGTAGGCCATCTCTGATTGGGCTCCTTTAGCCTCGTTTTCCAGTTGTTTTTTTGCCTTAACTCCAGTGCCTGTAACAGATTGGTAGGTTGAAATAACAAGCCTTTCTAAGCCATAAAGTTTATGTAGAGGTGCCAATGCCATTACCATTTGTATGGTTGAACAGTTGGGGTTGGCAATTATTTTATCCGCTGCGGTTAATTCTGATGCATTAATCTCGGGTACAATTAGTTTGTGGCCTGGTTTCATTCTCCAAGCAGAAGAATTGTCAATTACGGTAGTGCCATTAGCAGCAAATTTTGGTGCCCAATCCAAAGAGCATTCAGCGCCTGCCGAAAATAAAGCAATATCTGGATTTAACTTTATTGCTTGATCAAGAGACTGCAAAAAATATTCTTTTCCTTGCCAAGAAATGCTTTTACCAACTGACTTGTGAGAGGCTACCAAAATTAAATCTGTAATCGGAAGTTTGCGTTCTGCCATAACTTTAAGCATCACACCACCTACCATTCCTGAAGCACCAACTAACGCAATTTTCATTATCTATAATTTTGCATAAAGACAATACCTAATGAGCAAATGACTCTTTTAAATAAATTATGTTTAACATAGTTAATTAATAATCTATGTCTTTTTAACCTTTTGTGATGCTTTGATTCACTCTCATTAATTTTTGAACAAGTTTACGAAAATTTTTCAGTTGAGTTGGCTTTCATGAAAGCAAAAACGAATTTATATTGGGTATTTATGTCGCAATAGCAGAATTGATTGATACAGAATAAATCAAAATAAATTAAAACTCTCGAAGTGGTTTTAAAACAAAAATATAAACCCCTGACTTATTTAATAAACCAGGGGTTCACATTTTTTATTTGATAACTTCTAAACGCTTAGTGATCTGAACGTTATCAACCTGCAACTGATAATAATAGGAGCCCGGAGCCAATTGGTTTACGTCTACCTGAGCTGTATGATATCCGGCTGACTTAATTCCAGCAGTGATAAGCTTAATTTCTTCTCCAATAACATTAAATAGCCGTAATGTAATATCCATTTCTTTATTTAAATAGAATGAAATCTCGGTAAGATTACTCGCTGGATTTGGTACAGAATTAAATAGCGCTAAGTCTTTTTCAAAATTACTTTCAGAAATTTGAGAAGCAATAACAAGAGCATCTTTTTCAAAACCGCTAACACCTGTGGTAAGCTCTAGAGAAACTGATTGTGAGGTGTTTATTTTTTCAGTGTATAGAACAAGACTCAATTCTTCTGAATCGTACAGACCATCTTTTTCTGATGTAAGTAAATCATTACCCCAAATTGTAATAAGGGTGTTTGGCAGAGTAATTTTTGCAGCCCCTACCATATCACCTTTTGCATCGTAAACATAAAGCTCATCTTTTGAGCTAACAGGAACATTCCATGCACTCTCTGGAATGAGAAGGTGCATATTGCTTCCTGTGTTCTTCTCAAAATCTACTGACATTGACGTATTATCAATAGTTGGAGTATGAGCCATTCTGTATTCATCATCATTGGCATTATAAGTCAATATGTGAGAAGCATACAATTTAATTTGATACCCTTGGCCCGCTACCATATCGCCAATGCCATTGAAGCCCCATTCTGGTAAATAAGCCATTCCCATAACATCTTTAACAATAATTATGTCTGAAGTAAAGGCGTCTAAAACAGCATCAACTGGAGCTGGTTCTGAACGTAAATACGCAATCATATTCCATCCTTCGGTCAAGTTTACAGGTGTTTGTTCTGGCGCCACTATAAAACCTGTCATATCAACTACTGCTTCATCATAAAGCTTTATTTGATAACCCTGTGTATTGTCCCAATCACCGATTCCGTTAAAACCAAAGTCAGGTAGATAAGCTAGACCTAGATTATCTTTCACAATAATCACTTGACTTATTATAGGTTCCATTATAGCCTCGATAGACATGTTTTCTGTTTGTATAAAGGAAGAAACCATATTCCATCCTGCTTCTAGTGCTAACTGCTGTGAGCCTCCGTTTGGATAATTACACGATTCATCACTCACATTTGCTTGAGGGTTAAAGTTAATAGCATTGAGATCAGTACAACCCATCACAAGTTCACATATTTGATTAACCCCAAAATGGGCTTTTGTTCCTGAGGTGCCTGATATTTGCTTTTTTCCTTCAATAAGAATAGACCAATTAAATGTTTCTGAACTGCCATATTCAGGAACAGTAAATAAGTAACAATCATTTGATAAACAATAATAGTTTACCCCATCAAAACCTGTCTCTAACGTTCCTGTCTCTTGCATTGACCCATCAAAAGAAGAAAGCTCATAAGTTAACGATCCCCATCCATTTCCACTTGTACTCATGAGTTGAACTTCTACAAGCATTTCATAGAATTCACATGTAATGTAGGTGCACGAACCATCATCATCTGTTGCTTCTTCATTAAAATTAACAGCTTCATTATCAGTACAACCTAAAACAACCTCATATTCACATGAACCATCATCGGTATTTGCATCTGGCGTGAAATTAATTGCAGTTTCATCCATACATCCAAAAACAATAATTTGTGCGCCATCACAACCTGAAAATGTGCCACTAAATAAATACTCAAACGAAGAGCCTGAAAAAACTTGGGCGCCACACACATACAAGTGGAATTCTCCATTTCCAGCACCACTAGTTAACCCGTCACCGTATGTGTCATATAAGTTAAATGTAATGGCTACATCATCAGGCACACAAATTGAATCTACATATAGGGTGTTTTGCTCTTCGAACCCGTTCATGACAATTAATGTATCACCATCCGCAGAAATTAAGTCCCAAGAGGTCTCCTGAGGATAAGGGTCTGTTTGTAGCTCCATTACCAGCACATTGCTTCCGTCACTACATTCAAGAGGATACTCACACGAACCATCATCTGTGGTAGCAGAATCATCATAATTTAATGCAGCTGGGTCTGTACATCCCGCTAAAGGATAATCACACGAACCATCATCTTCCGTTGCTTCTTGATTATAGTTTAATGCTGTTTCATCTGTACAACCTAACACAGGGCCACAACCTTCTAAGCCAAATTCCCCGACATACGGTGAACCACCAGACAATAATACATCTCCACCTTCGGTGGTAATGGTCCAAGAAACTTCATAAGCCCAACCTCCTTCGCTCACAACAACTTCTACGCATCCTAATTCAGGATCATAACAAGTAGACTCGGCACCTTCCGATCCCGATTCTAAAGTAAATGACTGACCATTAAGCGTCAACACGTTCCCATTCCATCCATCACCATAAGAATCACTCATATTAATTGTTATAGCAGTCAAGTCAGAGCAGTCTATTGGATATTCACATGAACCATCATCTTCCGTGGCTTCCTCATTAAAATTAAGCGCAAGAGAATCTGTACATCCTAAAACAGGGTATAAACATGAACCGTTATCATAATTAGCTTCGTCATTGTAATTAAGTGCTAAAGGGTCTGTACATCCAGATACTGATTCGCATTCTGACAAAAAGTTAAGCGGTTGAGCATCTGGGCAAGCTCCTGAAACATAAACATCTTCATATCCAGGGGCCGTTATTTCCCATGAAATTTCATACGGCCAGCCACCTGTTTCTGGAACACTTACAACGTAACAACCTGGTGCTAGACAAAAGAAATCTGTAGCTTGAGAACCATCTTCCATAGTTCCTACTGCAGTAGTGTCACCCCATTCATTAGTAATGTGGTAATAATTTCCATTCCAGCCATCACCATAAGAGTCAAATAAATCCATTCGAACAACCCACTCAATACCTTCTGCACAATATTCACAAGAACCGTCTTCAAAATTTGCATCAGGGTCATAGTTTAAAGATAAAATGTCTGTACACCCTAAATTTGGCAACTCACAAGAACCATCATCAAAGGTAGCTGTAGGAGAAAAATTAAATGCCAAAGTATCCATGCAACCATAAACCGGTATTTCAACATTTATATTTATTGATGGCGAAAAAACATCAAATACCGAATTATTGCCGTCTAATACACCGTCAAGCCAAGTGTTTCCTCCTGTGTATGGAAGAGTTACTTCCTGACTGTTTCCATCTGTGTCACTAAAATACAAGGTAGATGAAATATTTGCATCAAACGAGCCAGAAATTGAAGGAATACCACTTAAACCTATACAAGAATTTCCAACTGGAAAAGAGCAAGACTGAGGCTCACAAGCCCAGTTTAATCCTAATGGAAGGCCTGAAATATCATTGATTGCAAGAGAATCTACATATACTATGTCGCCATTTACATTAAATGTTTCTGCTAATAGAAACTGAATAGACTCAATAAAATACTCATTTAAAAATGCCGTTGGCATTAGTGCTTGATTTTCAACCAGATCGACCTCCTCTGAGAAATTGAAGCCTAAATCAGTCGCATCTGCACTAGGAGCACAAATATCACTTATAGCAGAGCCATCAAACTCTGAAGCATATACAACACTCGTTTGGTTACCTATTGTTTCAAGCTCAAACAAAACATAAACAATATTATTTTCAAAGTTAATTTCATACTGAGGAACATAGTTGTCGGTTTCCATATTTGTAGAAACGGCTAAAACATATTCTCCATCTGCTAGACCTGTAATATCAACCCACTGGCAAGAAATTCCGGAACCGTAAGTGTCTGAACAACCTTTACTAATTCCCATCGTAGAACAACCATATGTAAAACTACAAGGAGTAGGATTGGTAATGTAATCAGGCGTCTCACTAGATACGGCAGCCCCTAAATCCATTACACACCAACCATTTTTGTGTCCAATGGTCTCGCTTGGCTCTAAACTTGGATAATTATAAAGTCTATAGTTCGCATAACCCTCATAGTGAGCATGACCATGGCAGTCATCCCAATAAAAGTTAGGGTTCAAATTTCCAGCACCGCCCGATTGACCAATGTAAAAATCTTCATTCCCATAGTTGGAAATAGTCGTGGTAAATCGAAGTGTTTTTCTTTCTCCTGTTCCAGTTATACATCCTTCGGCTACAAGACATTCATCTGAGCTGGTAAACGAATTTATTTGTAGTGAGTTTAAAATCGTATTGACCGAAACTTGTAAGTCAGGTCCATTAAGACAGCTACCGTCATCAAAAGTTGCTTGGGAATTATAATTTGCCGCATTTGAGTCTGTACAACCAGGAACCAAGCCCAAACAAGCTGCTTGAGCCTCTGAATATGAATTACAATCGGCAGCGTTAGAAACAAAAGTAACCGAATAGATAGCGTCTAAATCGACGGCTAATTGCCATTCTAATGAGGCACAACACGCGCTTAAATATTCATTATTATAAACACTAATCTCATTTGCATTCATTAATCCACCTAAAGGATCAATTGTCGATATAGATGTTTCGTAAATACTCAAATTTCCTTCAACACTTACCAAAGAAGATAATGCTTCGAGATTAGTAACATCAGCACCAGTGATGTTTAAGTCGCCTTGAAAAACTTCACAGCCTGCAAGTGCGTTAAGTGCTTCTTGAGAAGTAATAAAGTTTGATTGACCTGTTATTCCGCATTGGGCATTCAAAAACTGAGATACACTAAATAGAAGTGCAAACATGAGGGTGGTAAAGTTTTTCATTATTTATTTATTAAAATATAACGTTCTATCAAAAGGTTCTCAACAATTGTGCCAATACCATGGTTTCAATTGCTCATGAAACAAAAAAAGGGCAAGCTACTTAAATCACAGTGCTCAACCCTTTACCCTTGCTGCGTTCCCGCCCTGGGGGAATTCAAGGGGAGCTACTTGTCTAAGACTTGCCCTATGCAAAGATACAATTCTATAAGTATGCTAGCCATTTTAAGTTTGGAAATTTTGTTAAAGTACCCCACAGAAAAATCCTTTATCAAAATTGATAAAGGATTTATTTCTTTTTTTAACTCTTAGCACTTGAGCAAGTATTCTTGCATACTAACCGATTTATCCATAATATCTCGAACTTCATCAATAGAAACACGTTCCTGCTGCATGCTATCTCTGTGTCTAATGGTTACACAATTGTCATTTGCCGTATCATTATCAATAGTGATACAGAACGGAGT
Organism: Cryomorphaceae bacterium; assembly: GCA_019649675.1. GTDB lineage: Bacteria > Bacteroidota > Bacteroidia > Flavobacteriales > UBA7430 > MED-G21. Next base: position 494,347 of record BOWN01000001.1, read on the forward strand.
CCCATTAGCATCCTGACGACGGTAACGACGACCGATAGAATCTTTCTCTTCGATGACACAGTTAAATTCTAATTTCAAATCATCAAATATTTTGCGAGCCAATTCGGGAAGGCCGTCTTTTTTTGTTAATGGCAAAATTGCTGCTTTTACCGGCGCTAAAACTGGTGGTAAAGCCAAAACAATCCGCGTGTCATTATCACCTACTTTTTCTTCTCGGTAAGCATTACACATGGTTAACAAGAACATGCGGTCTACGCCTATAGATGTTTCAACCACATAAGGTGTATAACTTTCGTTAATTGCAGGATCAAAGTACTGAACTTTTCTACCTGAATATTCTTGATGTGCTTTTAAGTCAAAGTCAGTTCGAGAATGAATCCCCTCTACTTCTTTAAAGCCAAAAGGGAATTGGTACTCAATGTCAGCTGCAGCATTTGCATAATGGGCCAACTTCTCATGGTCGTGGAACCGGTATTTTTGTGGATCAACTCCCAAAGATAAATGCCATTTGTGGCGTGCCTCTTTCCAGTGCTCATACCATTTAATTTCCTCTCCGGGTTGAACAAAAAATTGCATTTCCATTTGTTCAAATTCGCGCATTCGGAAAATAAACTGACGGGCCACGATTTCGTTTCGGAATGCTTTACCAATTTGAGCAATACCAAAAGGAATTTTCATACGTCCCGTTTTCTGAACATTTAAAAAGTTTACAAATATTCCCTGAGCCGTTTCTGGGCGCAACCACAAATCACTTGACCCGTCGGTGGTAGCCCCCATTTTAGTGCCAAACATGAGGTTAAACTGACGAACATCAGTCCAGTTCGCTGTTCCCGATATTGGGCATTTTATTTCAAGTTCTTCAATAAGCGCTTTTACATCTGCCAAATCTTCTTTCTCTAAACTGCCATTTAAGCGCTTGGAGATGTTGGCCATTTTTTCCTTATAGCCCAACACTCTTGGATTTGTTTCTAAGAACTGAGCCTTGTCAAAAGCTTCGCCAAAGCGCTTTGCGGCTTTTTTAACTTCTTTGGCAATTTTACCTTCAATCTTGGCAATAAAGTCTTCAACCAAAACATCTGCACGATAGCGCTTTTTAGAGTCTTTATTATCGATTAGTGGATCGTTAAATGCATCTACATGCCCGGAAGCTTTCCAAATAGTTGGGTGCATGAAGATTGCTGAATCAATTCCAACAATATTTTCATTCATCTTTACCATGGAAGCCCACCAATAATCTTTAATGTTCTTTTTTAACTCTGAACCATTTGAACCATAATCATACACTGCTGCTAAGCCGTCGTACAACTCGCTAGATTGAAAAACATAACCATACTCTTTAGCGTGCGCTATTACTTTCTTAAAAACATCGTCTTGATTTGCCATAGCTGCAAAAATAAGAAATAGAATGATACAACCGAGCCTTCGTATTTTAAGTTCGATTTTTAACTGATAAATAATTATTTTAATGATGGACAAAACATCAAACCAGATACTGCATGAAATTATTTCTTACGCTCGATGACATACTCTATAAGTGCATTTAGCGCTTGTTTCACCTCAGAGTCAGGAATGTCAGAAATAATATCTATGGCTTTTGCTTTATAAGCATGCATTTTTTCTGTGGCATACTCTATTCCACCACTTTCTCTAACAATGGCTATAACTTCGTCGACCTTATTAGGGTTGTTGTGATGTCTTTTAATCGTATTTATTATTTTTCTGCGGGTAGCTTTATCACATTGTTGAAGCGTATAAATAAGTGGTAAAGTCATTTTTTGCTCTTTGATATCAATACCCACTGGCTTTCCGATCAGTCCTTGTTTTTGGTAATCAAAAAGGTCGTCCTTGATTTGAAACGCAATTCCAATAGCTTCACCAAAATCCCACATTTTTTTAATTTGTGCTTCTTCGCTGGTAACTGATGCGCATCCAACGGCACAACAAGCTGCAATTAGAGAAGCAGTTTTCTTACGAATAATTTCATAATAAACAGCTTCAACAATATCTAGTCTTCTGGCCTTTTCAATCTGTAACAACTCCCCTTCGCTCATTTCTTCAACAGCACGAGAAGTTAATTTTAAAAGATGAAAGTCTTCGTTTCTTACTGCCAACAATAATCCTTTTGAGAGTAAAAAATCACCAACGAGAACGGCAATTTTATTTTTCCAAAGCGCATTAACTGAAAAAAAACCACGACGCATATTTGCATCATCCACTACGTCGTCATGAACCAGCGTTGCCGTGTGTAAAAGTTCTATCATAGAGGCCCCTCGAAAGGTACTTTCATTCGTCTCTCCAAATAATTTCGCAGAAAGAAAAACAAACATTGGTCGCATTTGCTTCCCTTTTCGCTTTACAATGTAATTAGTGATTTTATCTAAAAGTGGGGCTTTGCTCGCCATCGAGGCTTTGAACTTGGACTCAAAAGAATCCATTTCAGTTTTTATTGGCGCTTTTATTTGATCGATAACCGACATGGGGTACAAATTTAATAATAATTGGGCTGCTAACGCTTTGTAAAATGAATTATTGCAAGATTAAAATTAACTTTAATTTCGGTTGGTAAAAGCTATACCATTCCTGCAATTCTTATGACTTAAACTACTTTTTATTAGCAAGTTGCCCACAAGCGGCATCAATGTCTTTTCCGCGACTTCTCCGAATATTTACAACAACGCCACGGTCTTCCAAATAATCTTTAAACTCATCAACTTTATGAACTTTGGCCTGCGTATAAACGCCTCCATCTATCGGATTGTATTCAATAATATTTACCTTACACGGAATGTGTTTGCAGAACTCATAAAGCTCATGCGCATCTACTACCTCATCATTAAAATTATCAAATATGATGTATTCGTATGTGACTCTGGTTTTCGTTTTTGCGTAAAAATATTTTAACGCTTTTGCCAAAACCTCTAAATTGTTGGTTTCGTTTATGCCCATAATTTTATTACGCTTCTCATCGTTTGCCGCATGTAATGAAAGTGCCAAGTTAAATTTTACATCATCATCGGCTAACCTCTCTATCATTCTAGCAACTCCGGCTGTAGAAACGGTAATTCGTTTTGGCGACATCCCCAAGCCTTCTTCAGAAGTTATTTTTTCTATAGATGCCAGCACATTCTTATAATTCAATAGCGGCTCACCCATACCCATATAAACAATATTCGATAAGGGTTGCCCATTATGCTCTAGTGCTTGATCACGAATAATACGTACTTGATCATATATTTCATCCGCATTAATATTTCGCATGCGTTTTAAACGCCCGGTAGCACAAAATTCGCATGCCAAGCTGCACCCTACTTGCGAAGAAATACAAGCCGTCATACGGGTGTCCGCAGGGATTAAAACGCCCTCACAAATTTGGCCGTCGAACAAACGAAAGGCGTTTTTAATGGTGCCATCCTTACTAATTTGTGTGTCGTCGACCTTTACAGCATTAATGTTAAAATTATCTTTTAACATTTTACGAGTAGACAAAGAAATATTACTCATTTGATCAAAATCAGTCACTGATTTTTTCCACAACCACTCATAAACCTGTTTCGCACGAAAGGCTTTTTCGCCATTCTCAACAAAATAGTTTTTGAGTTTTTCTTTCGATAAAGCTCTAATGTCTTGTTTCTTCTGCATTTTCATCGCTGCAAAGATAGGGATTCTTACCTTTGCTAAAATTTTACAAATGCGGATCATTCAAGCGTCCTATATTCTGCCCCTTAATACTGCTCCAATAAAGAACGGTTATCTCTACATTGAAGATGACGGAACGGTAATTCATGTGAATGATGTTGCTCCTATTACAAACCAATTTGAGGTGGAAGTTTATGAGGGTATTGTTTGTCCTGGATTTGTTAATTCACATTGTCATTTGGAGCTTTCTCACATGAAAGGACTTATGCCTACGGGTTCTGGGCTTCCAAAATTTGTGAGTCAAATTCCCAAACTTAGACAAACTTCGAAGGTGGATAAGTTAAAGTCCATGAAAGAAGCTGATCAGAATATGTATAAATCGGGTATTGTGGCTGTAGGTGATATTTCAAATACAACAGAATCTTTAAGTATTAAAAAAAACAGCGCTATGCGCTATCATTCATTTGTTGAGCTGTTTGGGCTTGATAAAAATAAAGCTGAGGATTTGCTTAGAGAAGGTTTAAAAACAGTTGAAGAATACCGCTCATTCAATCTTTCAGCATGCCTTGTTCCTCATGCGCCTTACTCTTTATCGCCCCAACTATTAGAGAAAATTTATTCAAATTCCGACGATCAATTACTAACTATTCACTATCAGGAAACAGCTTCAGAAAAAGAACTTTTTCTAGACTCAAAAGGCGATTTGGCAGAGTTGTTTATAGCTAAAGGCCTTGACCTTTCTTCCCAATTAAAAAGTGGTCTAAATTCAGCTCAATATGCTCTTTTACCCTATTTAGCTAAAAAACAGAAGCTTTTACTAGTACACAATACCTTTTCGGATAGAACTGACATTGAAGAAATAGAAACGTATTTTTCGCAAGCTTATTGGTGTACTTGCCCAAAGGCAAATTGGTACATAGAAAAACAATTACCAAACTATAATTTGTGGCGGGAAAAGAATTTAAAAATAACGATTGGTACTGATTCGCTAGCCTCAAATAACTCCTTATGTGTTTTGGAGGAAATCAAAATGATTCAAAAAAACTTTCCACATATTAGTACAAATGAATTACTGATCTGGGCCTGTAAAAATGGAGCAGAATTTTTTAATTACGATAAATTAGGTTCTTTTAAGTCTGGTTTTAAGCCAGGGGTTCTATTAATCGAAAATGTTATTGGGCTGCAACTAACAGAAAAATCTAGAGTAACCGTGTTGGTCTAAATGCTTTGTGGGCGAGCGAGTAAGGCTTCTGCAAAAATGAAATCCTCTGGAGTAGTCAATTTAATATTAGTCCGATCACCTTTAAAATGGTGCACCTCTTTGCCCATCGCTTCAACCACAGAGGCGTCGTCCGTAAAGGTTACTTTTTCATTTTGTAGATAGGCATTCTGAAGCAATTCTGATGAAAAACATTGTGGTGTTTGTACTGTGTAATACTTGCAACGATCTAAGGCTTTACTTCCCCTTTTATCAGATTTACGAATCGACTCTAATACTGGGCAAACCGGAATCACAGCACTATTAGATTCCGCATCATTATATAACTTTTGAATGAGATCTGGATGGATTAAAGGTCGCACACCATCATGAACGGCAATAATACCCTTCTCTTTACAATGCACTAAACCATTTTTCACTGACTGAAACCTGGTTGTCCCACCTTCACATATTTGGTGTGAAATTTTAAATTGGTGTTTATCACAAAGGTTAGTCCATACATTGTGATACGATTTTGGTAATACAACAACAATACAAATCGAGGACGCTGCTAAGAAGAACTTTTCAATTGTATGCATCAATACAGGCTTCTGGTTCAACTCCAGGAATTGTTTAGGAACAGGGCTTTTCATCCGTTGGCCGCTTCCTCCTGCAACTATTATTGCGTATCGTTTCATTTTCTGATTAAAGTAACTACAATTAAAACAAAAAAGCTAAAAGATCAGACAACTCTTAGCTTCTTAGTAATATTTCTTACCCAATTACAAAATCAGCATGGCGTCACCGTAAGTAAAAAACTTATATTTTTCTTTTATCGCTTCAGCATAAGCCTCTTTTAACAGATCAAAACCACAAAAGGCAGCTGTATGCATCATTAATGTTGACTTAGGAGCATGAAAATTAGTAATCATGCAATTTGGTATTCTAAAATCATAAGGCGGAAAAATGAATTTGTTTGTCCAACCTTCATATGGATTTAAGGTACCATGTGTAGAGACTGAACTTTCTATTGCTCTCAAAGATGTTGTTCCAACAGAACAAATTTTTCGGTTTTCTTTAAGTGCCTTATTTACAGTATTACAGGCTTTTTCACTAATCGAAATTTGCTCAGATTCCATCTTGTGTTTAGACAAGTCTTCTACCTCTACAGGCCGGAAAGTACCAAGGCCGACGTGTAAAGTTACTTCTGCAATATTGACGCCTTTGATCTCAAGACGCTTTAAAAGGTGTCTACTAAAATGCATCCCAGCAGTTGGAGCGGCAACTGCGCCTTGTTTTTTTGCATAAACCGTTTGAAATCTAACATCATCATCTTCATCTGGTTCGCGATTTAAATACTTTGGAATTGGTGTTTGTCCTAGTTCATCCAATTTTTCTCGAAATGCTTCGTAAGGCCCATCAAATAAAAATCGTAATGTTCTACCTCTTGAGGTCGTATTATCGATAACCTCAGCTACTAATGAGCTGTCTTCACCAAAGTATAATTTATTCCCAATACGAATTTTTCTAGCAGGATCAACCAAAACATCCCATAGGCGATTCTCTTTATTTAATTCCCTCAATAAAAAAACCTCTATTCGTGCTCCTGTTTTTTCTTTATTACCGTACATGCGGGCAGGAAAAACTTTTGTGTTATTCAATATGATAACATCTTGATCATCAAAATAATCAATAACATTTTTAAATTGACGGTGCTCAATTTTACCGGTATCTCGATGTACCACTAGCAACCTAGACTCATCCCGATTTTGAGGTGGTCTTTTAGCCAACAATTCTTCCGGCAGGTCAAAGTTGAAGTGGGAAAGTTTCATTTTGGTAATCATAGAAAATCTCTTTTTAGGCTCGCAAATATAGGAAATAAAATACGTTATTACGAAATTAAAGCGACTTGATCATCTGCTGAAAATCATTAATGTCGATTGCGTTTTTTATGGTCTCCGTTCCAATTTTTGTTCTTTGTAATTGACACAACCAAGCTCCAGTGTTCATCGCTTTCCCAAGGTCATGAGCAAGGGAACGAATATAGGTGCCCTTACTGCATAAAACACGTAATTTTATATATGGTAGGTCCATACTTATGATCTCGAGTTCATTAATACGAATTATTCGTGGTTTAATTTCTACTTTATTTCCCTTTCTTGCAGATTCATAAAGCTTTTTACCTTTTAGCTTAATCGCTGAAAAGATAGGTGGAAGCTGTTCTATTTCTCCAATAAATCTATTACAAACGCTTATTATAAGTTCTTTTGAAATATGTTTTGTAGGGTAAAAATAAGTCTCTTCCGTTTCGCCATCGTAGCTGGGTGTTGTTGCTCCCAACTTTAACGTTGCTATATATTCTTTTTCAGCAGCCTGATGCTGACTAATTTCCTTAGTTTTTTTACCGGTACAAATAATCATTAGACCTGATGCTAAAGGATCCAATGTGCCTGAATGACCTACCTTAATTTTTTTTATACCAAGCTTCCTTTTTATTAGCCAACGCAATTTATTTACTAGCTGAAAGCTAGTCCAATGAAGAGGCTTATTAATTAGTAAAACTTCGCCTTCTAAAAACTGAAATGTTTTTTTCATTCAATATAAATTGCTAATTCTCGGCAAATCTTTTCTAGCAGTTGTTGGTCGTCTTGTTTAAAGGCTGCAGGTGTATGAGAATCAATATCAATTTGCCCAACAACAATTTGGTTTTTTATAATGGGAACAACTATTTCAGACTTAACATAAATACTACAAGCAATATAATTTTTTTCTTCTGCAACATCGTCGATCACAAATGTTTTTGAGCTTCTGCTGCTTGCCCACAAACACCCTTGCCATATGAAATAGAAGTGTGTTCTGTTGGTTCTCCATAAAATGGTCCTAAATGTAGTTTTTTATTTTTCACATCCGAAAGATAAAATCCTACCCAATCGTATGCCGGCATTTGACTTCCCAGAAATTGCAAATGGCTTGCATTTTTTCCTTTAATGTAACTTGAGAATGAATTATTGTTTCACATTGAAACCATATGTCTTTGCAGTTACTCATGCTTCAATTTCTTGAAGGGTTTCTTCGAGTGCAAAAGAGTTTTATCAAGCAATTCTTTTGTGTGTGATCGGGATATAAAGAGAGCTTCGAAGGCTGAAGGAGCCAAATATACACCGCGTTTTAACATGCCATGGAACACCTTTTTAAAATAATTGGCATCTGCAGCACATGCATCATCAAAACAGGCAACCTTAACGCTATTAAAATGAAAACTCAGCATTGACCCAACTCGATTAATACAAACTTTCAATTTGAACTTTTCAAACACTCGACGCATTCCTTCTTCTAAATATTTAGTCTTTTCTTCAAGATCTTCAAAAATAACTTGGTGCTCATGGAGTTCCTTCAAAAGTGTATAGCCACAGGTCATAGCTAGAGGATTTCCGGAAAGGGTTCCGCTTGTAAACGGGGCCAAGTGGTGCAACCATGTTCATGATTTCTTCTTTACCACCAAAAGCTCCTACAGGGAGTCCTCCACCGATTACTTTACCTAAACATACCATATCTGGTTGAATGTTATACTTTTGGCTAGCGCCTCCGGGTGACAAACGGAATCCTGTCATGACTTCATCAAAAATCAAAACTGCACCATGCTTGTCACAGAGCTTTCTTAAGGATTCTAAAAACCCTTTTGGGGTGGTATGCAACCCATGTTTCCAGCAACAGGTTCCAATATGATCGCCGCAACTTCTCCTTTGTTTTCGTTGAGTATCTGTTCTACATGATTAATATCATTGTAACGCGCGAAGTAGAGTATCTTTTGCTGTTCCTCTAGTAACCCCAGGTGAGTTTGGTACACCTAAAGTTACGGCTCCAGACCCGCTTTTATGAGAAAAGGGTCTGCGTGGCCATGGTAACAACCTTCGAACTTTATAAACTTTTCTCGGTTTGTATATGCGCGTGCTACTCGGATGGCGCTCATACAAGCCTCTGTACCTGAATTACCATACGCACTTTGTCAACACAATGCATCATCGTACAAATAAGTTCCGCAATTTTTGTTTCTAGCTCTGTTGGCGTACCAAAGGATGTCGACTTATCAGCTACATTTTTAAAGCTTCTATTACGGTGGGTGTGCGTGGCCGAGGATCATAGGCCCCCAAGAACCAATATAATCGATGTATTCTTTTCCCTCAACATCAATCATGATGGCACCCTTGGCTTTCTTAAAAAAACAGGTGTGCCGCCTACTGATTTAAAGGCGCGGACTGGAGAATTAACACCGCCAGGAATAAATAACTGTGCTCTTTCAAAAAGATCTTTAGTGGTCTTCATAAACTGGTTTTTACACTTGCTATAGATGCAAGAATTTATCTCTCGTTTACAGGCTTTTAATTTTTCTTTAACAGACGTGCAATATCTTTCGCAAAATAACTAGCAATAAGGTCTGCACCAGCTCGTTTAAAAGCAATTACCGACTCAAGCATGGCAGACTCGAGATCTAACCAACCATTTTGAGCTGCTGCGTGCAACATTGAATATTCTCCTGAAACCTGATAAGCTGCAATAGGAAAGCTAAATGTTTCTTTTATCAGTCGTACCATATCCAGATAAGGCATCCCTGGTTTTACCATCACTATATCAGCACCCTCCTGAATATCTAAAGCACATTCTCTAAGTCCCTCTTCTGCGTTGGCCGGATCCATTTGATATGTTTTTTATCCCAAATCCTGGGGCAGAATCAAGTGCATTACGAAATGGGCCATAAAAGCAAGACGCGTATTTTACAGAATATGACATAATTCCTACATTCGGGAAATTATTTTCCTCCAAAACTTCACGTATATAGCCTACTCTTCCATCCATCATGTCTGATGGACCAACCATGTCTGCGCCTGCCTGAGCATGAGAAAGGGCCATTTGTGCCAATATCTCCACACTGTCATCGTTTATGATTTCGCCATCCTGTACAAGTCCATCGTGACCACTAGAAGAATACGGGTCAAGAGCCACATCAGTAATAACATGCATGTCTGGGTAATTCTTTTTATCACTTTAACTGCTCTTTGCATTAAACCATTAGGGTTTAAAGCTTCTGTGCCATTAACGTCTTTGAGATTTGCTGGTATTTTAGCAAAAGTAAAACACTGCGAAGACCCAATTCGTAACACTCTGTGACCTCTTCAAGTAATAAGTCAATTGTATAACGAAAATATCCAGGCATAGAAGAAATCTCCTCCTTCTTCTTTTCTCCTTCAATAAAGAAGAGCGGAACAATGAAGTCTGTGACCAAGATTTGATTTTCTTTTACTAAAGAGCGAATAGCTGCTGATTTGCGCAATCTTCTTGGTCGGGAATATGGATGTACAGTCATACGAATATATTTAATTGCAAAAATACGTTGAATTCCTGAATGTCTATAATTATAAACTGATTTCGTGCATAGCCATTTGCTTTTGCTTAATCTCACCCGTACCTATGCGTAATATAAGCGTCTGGCAAGCTTTGTGAAAATCTTCCACTAAATTCTCAACAACAAAAAGGCGTTGGCCTTCTATAACTTCAAGATGCGCACCTTTATTGTTCTTTCTGTTTGCTAATATTATGAAACCTCCAGTAGTGACTAAATGACTCATGTTACACCTGAACTGCTTGTAAAGCCAATCTCGGTCTGTAAGCTCTTGGTATTTGTTTTCAAAAAGCTGATCTATGGCTAAATGAAATCTTTTTTCGATTGGACTTTGCCCCCAAAGGCTTTTTATCCAAAAACCCGCCAAGTGTTTCAATCCCTTGGCTGATTAGAAGAAAAACTGGGAAATAAAATTCGGCATCAAGTAAGTTTTGACTTTCATCAATTAACCTCTGCTTTATAAAGTCTTCATTTCTCATAAAAATATCATGCAATGGGTAAAGCTTAAAAAATAGAGTCTATTCTAAAATACACTTAGACATAAAGGAAAATCTTATCCATTTATGGCAACTACTTCTTTCACCAAGGTCGGTAGCATTTTTTTGAGTAAGTTTTCGATACCCTGTTTAAGGGTTACCGTAGATGATGGACAGCCACTACATGCGCCCTGAAGCAAAACCGATACGACACCTTCTTCATAAGACATGAACCGAATATTTCCGCCATCAGATTCTACGGCAGGCTTAACAAATTCATCAAGAATATCTACAATACGGTTTCTACTTCTCCCAACTCTTGCTGATTTATAGGTGTAACTGTTTCGGTTGACTCTTTAGAGGTCTCTTTTGTCTGAACTCCTCTATTTCATGAACAACAACACTACCCTCGGCTAAATATTCTCGAATAAATTCTCTGACTTCCATAGCGACATCCTCCCATTCCATGGCGTCATATTTTGTTAACGAAACAAAATTTTTAGCAATAAAAACTTCCCTAACAAATGGAAAGTGAAATAATTTCATAGCTAATGGTGAGTTTTTAGCCTCATCTATATTCATAAATTCAACACTGTCACCTTGAATTATAGCCCTATTGGCTACAAACTTCATGACTTTCGGGTTAGGTGTCGATTCAACATAAACCGTTGTCGCTATTTTATTCTCACTCATCTTGTTTATTTTTACACAAAATTACAAATAAGTACAGATATGACACTAATGAAAGCAATAAAAGGTAAAAGTCCGAAGTGGGGGAAAAACTGCTACATGGCAGAAAATGCAACGCTCGTTGGAGATGTTACTATGGGAGATTATTGTAGTCTATGGTTTAACGCAGTTGTTCGTGGTGACGTACACTATATTAAAATTGGTAATGAAGTCAATGTGCAAGATGGTGCTGTGATTCATTGTACCTATAAAAAGCACCCAACAAAGATCGGCAATAAAGTATCTATCGGGCACAATGCATTAGTTCATGGCTGCACAGTACACGACAATGTTCTAATTGGAATGGGTGCAACTGTTATGGATAATTGTGTGATACACTCCAACAGCATCATTGCTGCTGGAGCAGTTGTTCTAGAAAATACAATTGTAGAATCGGGCAGTATTTATGCCGGGGTTCCTGCTAAAAAGTTAAAACCTTAAACGAAGAACAAATAGCAAGTCTTATTGAGGGAATCGCAAATAATTACGTCGTATATGCTAGCTGGCTTGAAGAATAAAAGATTTAAACTTCAAGAGGAAATTCACTTATAATCTGTGCTACCCAAGTATCAATCCTTTCATCGGTTTGCTCGAACTGGTTGTCCTCATCAATAGCCAAACCTAAAAAAATACCCTCTTCCAATTCGGCCTTAGATTCTGTGTGTTCATAACCTTCAGTAGACCATTTACCAACAATCTTTCCACCGTTTTCTATAACCACTTCCCCTATAATTCCAACACCATCAATAAAATAATCACAATACACATACTGATCTCCTAAGCCAAAAAGAGCTACCGTTTTACCTTTAAAGTCAACCTCTTTAAACTCTTCAAAAAACGTATCCCAGTCACTTTGAAGTTGTCCATCGTGCCAGGTTGAAAGACCTAAAATGATTTTGTCATACTGATCAAAATCTTCTTTTTTAGCATCATACATATCAATAAGATAGACGTTTTCATTGCTAATTTTACTTCTAATTTTATGCGCAACACTTTCTGTGTTTCCTGTGTCTGAACCAAAAATAATCCGATTTTTTCCATTGTTGATTTAATTTAACACAAAATTAAACAATCTTAATTATTTATCCTCATAAATATATGTCTCGTATTCGTATTCTTTCGTAATTTTACAATAGTATTAAAAACGTAAAAAAAAAAATATGTATCCAGAACAAATGGTGGCGCCAATGCGTCAAGATTTAACTCAAGAAGGAGTTATTGAACTGCGGACAGCTGAAGAAGTAGAAAAACTATTAAGTACTGAAAAAGGTACAGTACTTGTTGTGGTGAACTCTGTTTGTGGTTGTGCAGCAGGAAATGCAAGACCGGGTGTTAAGTCAGCGATAAAAAATGCTAATAAACCAGACCATATTACAACTGTTTTTGCCGGAGTAGACAAAGATGCAGTTGCTAAAGCGCGCGAATATATGGTTCCCTTCCCTCCTTCTTCACCGAGTATCGCACTATTTAAAGGTGGAGAGGTTGTTCACATGCTCGAAAGGCACCACATTGAAGGTCGTGGAGCGGAAGCAATTAGCGCCAACTTAAAAGCGGCATTTGATGAGTTTTGTTAGAGGAGCATTATTTAAAACTTATCTTAACGATATAAAAAAAGCCCATTATTAGATGTAATGGGCTTTTTATTGTCTAAAATAATCGACTAATAAGTCTATTCAAACTAGGCTTCGCAGGCGACACAGTCTTTTTTTTGCTTAAATTTTTGTGCTGCATTCATGCTATGCTGATAGTATAGTGATTTGAGTCCCAGTTTCCAAGCAGTAACATACAAGTTGTTGATATCTTTTATAGGCATATCGGGGTGTACCATAAGGTTAACCGACTGTCCTTGGTCGACATGTACTTGTCTGTTAGCTGCCTGATAAATGATGTCCATTTGGTCTATTTCAGAATATGTTTTAAAAACATTTTTCTCGTTTTCAGACAAAAAGTCTAAATGCTGTACAGATCCATCTCTTTCTCTAATAGAGTGCCAAACTTCGGTTGTATTCTTACCTTTTTCTTCCAGCAAATCCAATAAAAATGGATTCTTGATTGTTGTTTTAATCTTTGCAATATCCTTTACGTAAATGTTTGACCATACTGGCTCTATACCCTGAGAAACTTGTCCTAAAATAAATGCCGAGGAAGTTGTAGGCGCAATTGCGTTTAAAGTCGCATTTCTCCGGCCATATCCTTTTAGTACCTCTGGCTCACCAAACATTTCGGCCAATTCTTCGGAGGCTTGGTAAGAACGCTCTTTAATGAACCTGAAAACGTTTGAATTTAAATCGAACGCTTCTTTGCTGTTAAAAGCAAGCTTTTGAGATTGTAAAAGTGAATGCCAACCTAGAACACCAAGACCTAAAGCACGATTCTCTTTCGCAAAATTGTAAGCACGCTCCATGAATAAAAAGGTTTGGCGGTCATCTCTGTCTTTAGAGTCTTTGTATCGTTCAAGTTTCTCCAAGAACTCCGTAATAACAGCATCCAAGAAATAAACCATTGTTTCTACCGCATCTGTCTCTTTCCACTTGTCGTAATGAAGTAAATTAATTGACGATAAAACGCATACAAAAGACCACTTTTCATTAGAAGGGAGCATAATTTCAGTGCAAAGATTACTCGCGTGAATGCGGTGGTCTTTTTCTTTGTATACTTCAGGAGCTCCGTTATTTGCCTTATCGTTAAAGAAAATATATGGATAGCCTATTTCGCCGCGGCGTTGAATAACTTTAGCCCAAATTTCTCTTTTAGACACATCCCCATCTATCATTTCTTGCATCCATTTATCAGATACCGTTACACCATGTGTTAATTCCTGAATTGGATTTCCTTCGGTTCCAATATCTAAAAATTCTTCTATATCATTGTGCTCTACCGGCAAATAAGGCGAAAACCGACCTCGACGAACAGAGCCTTGGCTCACCACATCCACCATTGTCTCAAAAAGTTGCATGATGTGAACTGAACCAGAAGCTTTTCCATTATTTTTAACGGATGCACCTCGATGTCTGATGTTTCCAAAATATCCGGATGTTCCTCCACCCAACTTCGACATCATTCCAACTTCAGACTGGGTGTATAGAATGCTACCCATATCATCAGATATATTAGATCCAAAACAACTTATTGGTAACCCGCGTTCTTTACCAAAGTTTGACCATACCGGTGAGGCCAATGAAAAAAAGCCTTGAGACATGTAGCTATAAAACTTATCGGCAAATCCATCTATTTGTAGTATTTGCTCTGCGCGATCCGCTATTTCTCTTATGCGCGTTTCCGGTGTATCACCAGCGGTCAAATAACCAGCCTCTAAAAATGCGCGACTGTGGTCTGTTAACCAATCAAAAGCGACTTTACCTTGTGTTTGTGTTTCGTGTTTGAAATTGTGTCTCCATCTTAAAAAAGGTCGTCTGCTGTTATACTTTTTGTTCTTTTTGCTATAATTGATAGATCTTTTTACAAAAGTCTCCTGCTTGGTTCCAATAATCTCATCATTAAACCATTCAGTATCTTTTAAAAGGGCATCGTCCGTTTCAAAAATTTTGTCTACACCAATACTCTTTAAAGACCTGTTAAATCGGTCTTTAATAAACTCCTTTACTTGATTTATTGGAATAAAGTCAAGATCGCCTTTTTCATAGATCCAATCAATAATTTCGCTCTCAGACTTATATGCCTGTAAACACATGTCTTTAACTCTATTGGCATAATTTTCGTCAAACCAGGATGGGTTTTCTTTTTGAATAATCTTGATTAAGTCAATACCAAAATCACCATGAATTTGTTCTTCTTTTGATGTTGCCTCAACCACATTAGAAACCCCTTTAAGTAAATTTCGGTGCTTATTAAAAGCCATAATAATTAAGAACTGAGAAAATAGCGAGACATGCTCAATGAATAATGAGAACAATAAAAGTGCATCTGAATATTCTTGGAGGTTTTCGCTCTTAGAACTTGTGAGTGCATTTTCTAAATACTGAACGCGTCTCATTATAACAGGTTTCTTTTTTAATTCTTTAAACTCTTTATTCAGACCTAATATTTCAATTAAATGAGAGTATGCATCTGCGTGGCGTACTTCACTTTCTCCAAATGTAGCTCCTACTGACCCTACTTCTGGTTTAGGTATTTTATGATATATGTCGCCCCAAAAACTTTTTACTGATACCTCAATCTGAGAAATGGCAAGCATGGTGTTCTTAATCACTGAGCGTTCCCTGTCAGACAACTTTGCCTTAAAATCTTGAATGTCGCTTGTAAAATTAAACTCTGAATGAATCCAATATGAGTGACGAATAGCAGAAACATACTCATAAAGCTCTGGATATTCATATGGTTTTAAGTTCAACCTTTTTTCAAAAATATTTCTTTTGCGTTTTTGGGCTTGTTCATTACGGTAAAGTATGTACGCTTTGGCGACATCCAAAAACTCACTATCCATTAATCTGTGCTCAACGATATCTTGGACCTCCTCAATACTCGGCGCATAATTAGAAATTCTTTCGCTGCGTTCTTTAATAATTTCACACACAGTGGCAGACATCCTTTGAGCGTCGGTATGATCACCATGATTTGCAGATATCATGGCTTTAAAAATTGCTTCTGTAATTTTGTTTGCGTCAAAAACTTCTTTCGAGTCGTCTCTTTTAATGATGTGTTTAATTTCCATAGTTCTTTTATTATATAGCAATATGTATTTCCTCCCTTCCGGGCAAATTATGTTATTGTACTCGTTTAAATCTATAAAATCAAAGATGGTCGAGGGCCAAAAAAAGCTCACTAAGTCATGAGCATTACAAATATTTTAATAAAAACTTTGTCTTCCAATAGAAGTTTTAAAGTTGGCTTTTGAAGTTTTCAACAAATCATAAATTTACATTCGCAATTGCCCAATTTTAATGGGTTATAAATTTTATACCTGTGTTAAAAAGTAAATTTATTTTCTTTTTTCGAACAAAAATTGACTTAAGAAAAAAAATTAATTATGTGCTCATTTTTTTTAAGGTTTTCTGCTGAAAACTCTAAAGGGGTTTTTACCAATCGGTTAAAAATTTTTTTAAAAAGGGGGTTTTTTTAAAATTTATAGACTGTAACCTTTAATTTTTGCCCCAAATCGCAAGCGGGTTTTTCAAATATGCCAATTGTGGTAGTTCAAAGCATCAAATTCAGGGTAGGAAGAAATACCCCAAACCCGGGTAAAGTTCCAAAAAGATGGGTTTTTATATTTGATTTTGCCTTCTCCCGGGAAGCGGCCTCAATTGCGCACTTTGCTTTTTTTTTATCAAAAACATAAACACATTCCGCCGCGCACCAAGGGTGTTTCCTTTTGCCATCTTCTCCAACTACCCCTTGCCTTGGGTTCGACGCCCTTTCCCTTCTCAGTCATGTAAAGGGTTAACGTCTGCGTATATCAACTCCAAATTTCTAATTCATCCTCGTTGGGGGGCACCGCCATCCCCTAGCCCCACCGCCCCACAAGCCCCAGATCGAAAAACAAATTCTTTTTCTAAAAAGGTCTTAAAGAGACCAGCGTATTTTTATTGAAATTATTTTAAAAAGATACGTTATCATTAGAAATGGCCACAATAATTAAATAAAAAAAAAATTGGTGTTAAATTAATTTGATTAATGCAAAATTAAAAAACGAAAAAAGCTTTTGCGGGGATAAACAAAGGGTTATTTTTTTGAACATTCAATTGCCTTGGTGGCGGAATTGGTAGACGCTGGATTAAAAATCCAGTTCTTTCGAGGTGGGTTCGATTCCCACCCAAGGTATTTTAACCTTCTCAGAAATGAGGTTTTTTTTTTTTAAAAAAGGTCTTTGAGGGTTTTTAGATTTTAATAATTTTCTAGACTGGTGTATCTGGGGCCTTGCATTGAGCCACTTTTTGCATTCCCATATTTGATAGTATTTATTTTTTCAGCTTTTGATTTGAAATTTAACTTTACCTTCCTGCGTCTCCGTAAAGGGTCCCCCAAAAAGGGTACTTCTGCATAATGTGTAATTGCTGAAACTGGAGATGTTTGATAAGCTGCAATATATTTTATTTCATTTTAAAATTTTTCCCCCCAGATATTCTTATAGCATAAGGAATTATCTCCAAGAAAAACTCTGTTAAATCCCTCTTTTTTTGCAGGAACAACAATTGGATCAAAACTTTTTTTTTTTATTTTTTGGTTAACAATAATCTTTTTCCTTTTTTAAAGACCCTTACATTAACTAAAGGAAAAATGCTTAGCACTTCATTTAAAAACTCTTGAATATCTGCTTTTTCAGACTGGGTTAAAAAATGGTTTTGTTAGGCGTGACAACATTTTAATCTTACATCTTCCGATATCAACAGCTTTTTTTTTTTTAAAACCCATTCCATCCATGTTATATTAAAATTTTTAAAAAATTATTATTTGATGTAAACCCCCGAAAGTTTTATTCCAAAAAACTTTATTTTTTGATGCGCATCAATTCTGTTTTATAACATCCACCTTGACCAATATATATGGTCGGCAAATCATCAGATTCCTCTTCATGTCCGATTAAAATTATTCCTATTTGTGAAAATTATCATTATGTTTTTCTTACCCCAAAGGGGCTCTGTCTACCTCTAGACCCACCCTGTCCAGTTCTTTTTTGTGATTATTTTAAAGCCCCGGGGTTCCCCTGTTGGGAGAAATAATTTAATTGTTTTGGCTTTAAGCTCATTTTTTTAATTTTTTTAAAAAAATTTGGTGGCACCCAAAGATAGACTTTATACTAAATTGAAACAATATAACTTTTTTAAAAGGCTTCTAGTCCCTAATTAATAAACTAACGCCATTTTTATTATAAGTATGATTTTATTATTTGTTAAACCCTTCACTTTATGTTGATTCAATAACCGTGGTGTAGTATATAATCACTCCAACCCTTCGTTATAAATGCCATATGGGCTTTACCCTCTTCTAGCAGAATGGTCTAAAAGCATAGATTTTATCTAGGTTCTCGTAAAGGTGTTCGATAACTGGAACGTCATGGGTACTTCAAACCTTCTCAGAAATAGGGGTTTTTGTTTTTTGTATCTTTACTTTTCTTATTCCCCAAGACTATGAAAAACTACTTTACATATTACTATTTGTTCCTTTTACTTTGTTTGGGCAAGAGAATGACCCTTGTTATTCGCTTTTAATAATATTTATCAAGAAATTGAAGAATATAATCCCCCCACTCAGTATTGATTTAAACGTTGGTTGGAATTTAATCGGTTATCCATGTGCAGAAGGAGAAAATGCTGAAGCTGCATTTAACTTAATTGTTGAAAATATTGAAATTGTAAAAATAATGGTGGCTACGTTTATTGGCCTGAATTCGATTTTAATGGGATTGGCGATTTAAACCCTGGACAGGGTTATCAAATTAAGTTATATGATATTGAGACTAATTTTTCATTTTGTAATTCTATTTCATTTCCGGAAGTTCTTGGTTGTACTTACTGTGAATCATTAAATTTTAATCCCTTTGCAAATATTGATGATGGAAGTTGTATTTCTGTGATTGAGGGATGTATGAACCCTGTTGCAATAAATTATGACTTCAATGCAAATTTGAATATAACTGTGAGTACTATAATACATCCGCAATTTCAGATTCAAACTTTTTATATTTTCTTAATAATAATTTATCCATCTCTTATAGTTAATGATTCTCTTAATATTGATGAGGCTTCACACGGTTTCTTTCTTAGAGATTTTTGATGACCAAAATGGTATTTCAAATATAGATGAGTTGGAATATTTTGTTAATTTAGATACCTTGATTATCGAGCATCTTGATATTATTCCAGACATAACAGCGTTAACCAATCTAGATAGACTTCTACTATCAGGTCTTCTAATTTCTAGTTCACTCAATTTATTCTGGATTAATAAATTTAACTTATTTAGAATTAATGAATGTAGATTCTATAATTCAATTGGATTTAGCAGAATTAATTAACCTAGAGAGTCTTAAAATTCGTTTAAATGATAATTTAGAAAGTGTTTCTGGAATGAATAATCTAAATTTGAATTTAAGTTTCACTAGTTTCATTGGTAATCCAAATTTAGAATGCCTTGAAGGGATACCACCGTTTTATGATTTAGCTGCGTCTGCTCCACCTCTTGCTTAACAAATGAAGATATTCTTAATGGAAATATTTCTAATCTTAAAAAAAGTGATTATTGATTCTTTACAGACAGAATTAGATTCAATTACATTGTCTGGTTGTTCTGATATTTAGTTTGTAATTACCATCAGTCTTACGTTTACGATGATGGCTCTTGTGTTTTTCCAGAGGAGGGTTATAATTGTCAAGGTGATTTTATTTTTAAGTATTGAGACTTTGCGTTTGGTGGAATTATTTTTCAGATTAATCAAAATGGTTCTTGGAATGGTTGCTGCACCTGAAGATATTGGTGCATTTCCCAATGGGATGACGCACTCACTGATGCTTCTAGTTATACATATGGTGGATATAAGCTGGTATTTGCCTGGCTTAAATGAACTGAACTTATGTATAATACAATTGGTCAAGGGGGGAACTAATGTTGGTAATTTCTGCAAATAGTTGGTGTATTGGTCTTGTTGGCAATATAGTAATATGTATTCATATCATTTTTAATTTTAACACTGGTAGTTATAGTAATACTGGTTATAAAAGTAGCTCTTCCTTATCAAGTCCGCCCAATCCGTTCCTTCTAAGTACTAGTTCAATACTAGTTGTTCAATAACTGCTGTAGTATAATATCAAGCCTCTTCTAGCTTCCTTTTAGATTTATCCTCTATATAGCTTTTGTGCTTTTCATAGAACTTTCCAACCTTTTCAAGGTCTTCAATAAAAGAGTTCGATAAGTTCTCACCGCATAGTGTGCCGTTTTTATTTTCCGCTTTTTCTTCTATTATCCTCTCTGCATAACATTTGGCAGTTTTCCGCTGTAGTTTTTCCGCCAGAATGCCAAGGGTCAATATGGTCAGCTTCCATTTCGTTTAATTCAAAATGTTTCTTGCAAACTACGCATATTCCTTTTTGTCTTTCGTAGGGATTCCTCGTTTTTGCTTATCACTAAATGCACGTATGTTTTTAAGTGCTTTTCTTTACCTGTTAAAACAAGAGTATATTCCCTTATTTTGAATATCTTCGTCAAGCATTAGTTCAGTTATTTTTCTTCCAATTTTTCAGAATCAAATTTTTGGTCTTTATAATCATTGTATAAAAATCCCCATTTTAATCCTTTCATTTCTTTGCGATAATTTGGAAACGTTGCCTTTACCCAACTAATTACAGCTTGAAAATATAACCAAATTTCATTAGCATTAGGTTCGTGTTGGTTTTTATCATATAGTCTTCAATATTCCCATCAGAAATCCAATCAATTGCTGTTTCTAAATATTCTGTCGATTGGCTGAGCCACTTAAATATTCATCTCCAATTTTAGGTCTACTGTTCTTTGCAAAATAGCGTTTTACATCTGTAACCCAAGTACCTGAATAAACTGCATTTCGTAATTCTTGATTCGTGAGTTTTTCTCCTGCAATATTTATTGTTTTAAAACCATTCAAGTTTTTCACTATCTGTTCCTTTACAGAAATAAACCATTAATTCATAATCTAATAATTCGTCTTGTTTATCTTTTGGAAGATTATGAAAGCAAGTCCATTTATTGAAAAATCGTTGTTGACATATTGACAAATTGATATTGTTCTTTGTTGTCCATCAATTATTTCAAAATCGCCATCTTTTTAACTGCCCAATACATAACATTTAAGGGAAAGTTTTTTTTTATAGTTTCAATTACTGGTCTCGTTGTTGTCTTTAATAAAATTCTCGTTGATATGGGGGGACGAATATCTAATTTACCTCCATATCCAAAACTTCGTTAATTTTCAATCTTTCGTAAGTTCACGTACTTTTTTTTTTTTTTTAGGTCTATGTTCATTTATAATTTCTTGTTTTAATGATTATTCTATAAAATTGACTTATACGATTTCCCTTTTTATTTTGGGATCCCTTTTTAAATCAGAAAGAGCATCTTTTTTGGGAAAATTTTTATTTTTGATTATATGGGCTTTCCCAGGGTAAAACCTATGATTTCAAATTGGTCAGGATTGTGTTTGTCAACAAATGTTTTTGGGGCACCCATTTTCCCCTTTTTAGTCCATTGGAATATTTGCAACTTTTTAAACTTCAATCGCATCATAATTTTCATACTTCGGAAATCATCTTCATTTCCTTTGTATGCTTTATAAAGAATTAAATCTTCTGTGTGTTTCTTAACTTTTTGATTTGTAAACCAACAAAAGGATACACGTGCAATTTTTTTCCGTCATCATCTATATGGTGAAATTTTCCCCGTTTAGGAACAACAAAACATTCCTACATTGAAATTTGTATAACCCGTTCTCATTTTGCCTTTTTTAAGAGAAAGGATTCTTTGTATGAAAAGCTTTGTTTTCCTATTATTAAAAATTTCTTGTCATATTCATCCAACTGTGAAATGTATTCTTAAATAAAGAAAACGGTGGATTACTAACTATTATGTCAGTTTTTTTAATATATCTAAACATTCTTGACTTCTAAAATCTCCATTTCCCTTTTTTAATGCAGAGAATTCTTACGTGTTTTAAGAGATACTCTACATCACTAATATCAATGCTCCATCATTATTAAAATTTTAACTTCATTAATTACAATTTTGATTGGCTCTTTTTTTTTGGGACTTAACTCCTTTTATGTCAAAAATAGATAATTAGTACCTAATATTTGAACATGCATAGCGGGTTGAAATGGTTTTTTGCCGAGTAAATTGAAATTGAAGCAAAGTATTTAAAGAAATTATTTTAAAATGGGTCGTCAGCGTTACAATAAACTATTTTATCCGTGAATTGCCCTTTTGTAATGTCGAGTTTTTTTTCAATGTCAGTTAGTTGAGTATAAAACTCGTTTTTTTTAGTTTTTATAGTTTTTTTAATGTTTTATGAGCCATTCATTTAAAGTTTTTTTTTGGTTTCCATTTAAAAAAATTCAATTCCTTTTTTCGTTTTCAGCACAATGTTTGTTCAAATGGCACACAACTGGTTATATCCAAACAAAAGGGTTTTTGTTACTAGCTAAATATTTGGGGATAACACAACTTTTTTTTTCATTATTTTTTAAATATAAAAAAAATTTTAAATCCAATCCAAAGGTTCATTAGTTGTATGCGAAATACTTGTTACTTTGGGGAAAACAAAAGGCATTAACTTAATAAGCAATCCAATATGGCCGTCAAAGATGCTAACAAATATTATGAAATTTGAACTCCACAATTGAATTACTTAAACAAATACATTCAGCATTGACTCACTTCCCTATAAATTACCGGCCTTGACATACGAGATTATGAAAAAATAAAGGCCACTACGTATGAGTCAATAAAAAATAAGAGAATTCAACCATTAAAGATAAAGAAATTAGAAGCCTTTTTTGAATACTACATTTTCAGTCTAGATGTTCGGCGGGTTGAGTCGGTGTTTAGTCAATTTTCAAATGACTCTAGAGCCTATATTAAAAAAAAATATAGATAAAAAAAACATTGCAACCACCCGGGAAGAAATTTTAAATTAAAAAGGGTTTTTTTAACAGATTTCATTCTGCAATGAACTACAGTGGTGGTCGAGTGTATTATTACAATACATTTTTAGATGAAAGTATTTCCATAAAAAAAAAACTGTCTTTTTTTATTTATGATTTTTTTTATAATAGCTACCCCTTAGTTCTATAACTGTATAGTAGTATAATCCTAAGCATCTTCTAGGTTCTTCTTAGAGTTAGAGCGTATATTTTTTATGCTTTTCGTAGAACTTTCCAACCTTCTCGGGGTCTTCAAAAAAAAGAGTTCGATAAGTTCACCGCATAGTGTACTTCTAACCTTCTAAAAAGGGGAAAGGGTTTTTTATATTTGAATATTATGATGGAATACAGCTTATTATTTGTCACAATTTTTTTTATTACAACCTGTTTTATTACTGTTTTAGGTTTTTATGCAGCAAGTAAGTCTAAGGCTTTTCTAATTTTTTCACTATCCTGGATTTTAATTCAATCGGTTCTTGGTTTTTATGGTTTTCTATCAAAACATCAACTTGACGCCACCTAGGATAATGTTGTTTGGACTTTTACCAATTTTATTAATTTTTGCATCTACATTTTTTTCATTAAAAGGTAAAAAGTTTATTGATAGTATTGACTTAAAATTACTTACGTATTGCCACACAATAAGAATCCCTATAGAAATTATCTTAACATTATTGTACCATAAAGGATTAATGTCTGTCTTAGTTACATTTGAAGGAACTAATTTTGATATTTTAACTGGTATCTCAGCACCAATAATCGTGTTTTTTATTTTTAGAAAAAACACTGTTCATCATCGAGCTTTGCTTCTGTGGAATTTTGTCTGTTTAATCTTGTTATTAAATGTAATTGTTACAGCTGTGCTATCAACACCATCACCAATGCAGTTATTATCTTTAGCCCAACCAAATGTTGCAATTTTAACTTTTCCATTTAATCTACTTCCATCGTTTATAGCCCCCCTAATGTTATATGCACATCTGATAGCAATAAGAAAAATACTTATTAAAAATTCTAAGTTCTATAACCACCTTGTAGTATAGCCCTATACCCTTCTAGGGTCATCTTAGAATTAGACTTTATATATCTCTTTACGTTTTTCGTAGAACTTTCCAACCTTATCGAGATCTTCAATAAAAATGTTAGATAAGTTCACCGCATAGTGAACCTCTAACCTTTTCAGAAATGAGAAGGTTTTATTTTTTATATTTGATTATCAATTAAAATTAAAACAATGAAAAAATTCTCTTTGCTTATCATTACCTTAATACTTGCAGCGCTTAACTCTTATTCTCAAGACAAACCCTTCAGGGTTGGAGTTGGGTTGGGGTTTCCAAATTTGGCAGGTTTAAATCTTGAATACGTGACCTCTGGATTTAATAATAAATTGGCAGCTAACTTAGACTATTCATCAATAAAATTAAAAGATGGAGAAATAGATTTTAACTATTCGTATTTTGAGCTTGGTGGAAACTATTATTTTGGTCAAAAAAGTAAAGGTTTATATGGTCATCTTAGTTATGGAATAATTGGGTTTGAAGGAAACTATAGCGACCCTGTTTACGGAATTGGAAATGGAAAAATCTCATTAAATATGATTAATTTAATGATAGGCGCAAAATGGGGTAATCGTATGTATATAAGGCCTGAAGTTGGTTTTGCTAGTTTCTTTAATGAAGCCATAATTAGTGTTGAATATACCGAGCCAACAACAAATGTTACATTAACTGTAGAAGAAGAAATTCCTAATTTTCTTAAAGATGGCTTAATCTATAATATAGGTGTAGGGCTTTCATTTTAGTGTCCTATCATAATTCAAAAACAGAGGCCACCCAAATGGCTGGTTTTTCATTTGTTCTGGTTTTGTTATTGTAAACATAGACAAATAATTTATATTGTTTTAATGTATCAGGTATGTAAAGTTATTAATGGTCGCGGGAGTAAATCGAAAAGCCGATTGAGAGGGTGGCGTCATTTATTTAGACAAAATATTTTTTATTTCACTACACTCTATTTTAATCGCTGTTCTCATGACTAGTGATCTGTTCTTCGGAGGTTAAAAGTGGATTAAGTTTAACACTCTTTGCTGTTTCAGAAATAAAATATAAATAGTCTTTTAGGTTTACGAATTAACGCAGAATTATGGAATTAAAAAACAAAAACATCCTTCTTACGGGGGGTAGCTCAGGTATAGGAAAAAAAACCGCTGAGATGCTGGTTGAAAAAGGAGCAAAAGTTCTAATTACAGGGCGGTCTTACGATAAAATAGAGACAATTAAACAGCATTTGGGGGTGTTAGGGGTCTCCTTTGACATTTCTGATATAGAAAACATAGCTATAAAAACAGATGAGTGTGTTGAGCTCTTAGGGGGGCGTGTAGATGTCTTAATTAACAATGCTGGCATAGGTGAATTTGGGCCATTGGACAAAATAGATGTGACAAGCTTTCTAGAGGTTTTTAATACAAATGTATTTGGCTTAGCTTTATTAACTAAGGAGCTTATTCCTGTAATGAAAAAACAAAGTCAAGGAACCATAATTAACATTGGGTCATCTGCTAGTATTCGTGGATTTAAAAACGGAAGCGTTTATGCTGCTTCTAAATTTGCAGTGCGAGCACTATCTCAATGTTGGCAAGCAGAGTTAAGGCCCCACAATATTCGCGTCTGTCAAGTTAATCCTAGTGAAGTAACAACTGCCTTTGCTCAGAAAGACCGAAAAGAAAGAGCGGATCTTGACCACAAACTCTCACCAAAAGAAATTGCTCACACCATTATTTCAATAATAGAGATGAGAAATAAAGGGTTTGTTCCGGAAGTGAATATCTGGGCTACTAATCCTTTTTAAACTTCACTAACCATCCTTTTAAATAAATTAATAAAACCCTGTCTCTGCTCGGTAGAAGACCTATTGAAAAATACTGGATATCGCTGTTAGATACTCCTCAATAAATTAAGACCAAAAAGATGATGTTTTTTGTATATTTACTGCACTTATCCAACACACAATGAAAAAGCAATTTTACTTCTTTTTGTTTATTTTACTCTTTTTCAACGCTTCCTGTAAAGACAGTGTATCGGGCTGTGTAGATGCCAGTGCAACCAACTATAATCCAAATGCGACTATTAATGATGAATGTTGCTATAATTGCTTCACTTCTCTTGGTTACAGCCTTGGCGAGTATTGTAACTATAATTTAGACTTTATCCTCGAAAATGAATTTAATGGTTTGATTCAGTGCTACTCAGTAAATGGAGATATTGTTCCCGCATCAGTGCAAGAGGGTACTGCTATTCTTGACTCACAAGGAGAACCTGTATTCTGGCCTTATGCTTCTTTTAATATTTATTGCAATTAAGTATTCACTTGTTTACTTTTCGCTTATAGCGTATTAATATTTAAAATAAGCTACTTATTACCTCTGTTTTAATCTCAGTTTTGTAGATTAGCGAAAACAAAATTTATCCGTCATGAGAACAAAACTTACTCTTACAATATTAGGTGCATATAATATTCTTTTTGGCTTGGTGGCTATGTTTGCGTCTGCTACAATGGCTGCGGAAATAGTTAACTCAGACAGCCTTGAAGTAATTAGAATGGGAGAGCTATTTCACATTGGTTTGGGTCATGCTATTTTTCTTTGTGGTTTGTTATTAATGTTTGCTAGAAACGCAGAGTTAGCTACTGCAAAAAATATTATATTAGCTTATATGATTGGAATAGCAATTCTTTTTTATATTTTTTTCGGGGTAATGGCAAACGAACCGTTAATTCTATTTAGCGCTTCAAATGTGGTGCCTGATTTTCTTTTCTTTGGTGTTGCCATTTTCGGTTACTTAAAAGCAAAATAGCTAAAGGCCTATATTTAAAATGCCTTCTGCTTGAGATGGCTTTTTATTTTCATTAATACATCTTATGAACCAACAAGAGCGAAAAAAGGCGAAAGAGTCGATCATAAAATCAATTGAAGAAACACAGAAAGACATTTCAAACCTTAAAGAACTAACAAAACCAATACCTCCAGAAAACGCAATTGGGCGAGTCAGCAGAATGGACGCCATTAACAATAAAAGTGTGAGTGAAGCTGCGTTAACAAATGCCATTAACAAGCTTACTTTGTTAGAGCTTGCGCTTCAAAAAATAAATCACGAAGATTTTGGTCTTTGCGTTAGATGCAAAAATGAAATTCCTATTCAACGGATCTTATTAATGCCTCAAAGTAACAGATGTGTTCATTGCGCTTCCAAATAACCTCATATAGGTATGTTTATTTTGCCACTAAAGCCAATGATAGAAGTGTATTTAACTGTTGGTTTTTATTTTAAAATACAGACCTCTATTTTCAATATAATTTTATACATTTGCTGGCCATAATAGAATGGCTAATTATTCTATTTATCAAAGAGTTAAGGACGATGGGTACACCAGTTAAAATATTTTCAGGAAGAGCAACCTTACCATTAGCAAAAGAAATTGCCAAGAGTTACGGTGTAGCTTTGGGAAATGTTATCATTTCTAGATTTAGCGATGGTGAGTTTATCCCTTCTTTTGAAGAGACGGTTAGAGGCTCAAAAGTATTTATCATTCAGTCTACACCACCACCATCAGATAATTTAATGGAATTGTTACTGATGATTGATGCAGCAAAGCGTGCATCGGCTGAACAAATTGTTGCTGTTATGCCTTATTTTGGTATGGCACGACAAGATCGCAAAGACAAGCCTAGAGTACCAATAGGTGCAAAGCTAGTTGCCAATATGCTCTCGGCAGCTGGTGCTACAAGAGTAATGACTTGTGATCTTCATGCAGATCAAATTCAGGGCTTCCTTGAGGTTCCGGTAGATCACCTGTATGGATCTTCTGTGTTTATCGATCACATTCGAGCATTAAACTTAAATAAGTTAACTATTGCATCACCTGATATGGGTGGCTCTAAGCGCGCAAATGCATATGCAAAACATTTGGCTTGCGAAATGGTTATTTGTTACAAGCATAGAAAAAAAGCCAATGAAGTTGGTGAGATGCGTGTTATCGGTGATGTAAAAGGTAAAAACATTATTCTTGTAGATGACATGGTTGATACAGCCGGCACACTCACAAAAGCCGCTGATATGATGATTAAAGAAGGTGCGCTATCAGTCAGAGCTATTTGTACTCATGCTGTTTTGTCTGGTGATGCATACAATCGCATTGAGAATTCAAAAATACTAGAGCTCATTATTTCTGACACACTACCAAGTAATAAAAGTCCTAAAATAAAAGTCTTAAGTATCGCTCCAATGTTCGCCAATGTTATTAAAAACGTTGTGTTCAATGAGTCGATAAGCAAAAAACTTTATTAATTAATTCATTAACTAAAAATCAAACAAAATGAAATCAGTATCTATTAGCGCTGAAAAGCGTGTAGATTTGGGGAAAAAAGAAGCTAAGTCTTTAAGGGCTGCGGGAAAAGTACCATGCGTTGTTTACGGAGGTGAGACTATCCTTCACTTTGCCGCTTCGGAGGTCGCTTTTAATAACCTTGTTTACACACCAAATGTATATACGGTGGCGATTGATATTGAGGGCAATACTGTGAATGCCCTTATCAAAGACATTCAATTCCACCCCGTAACAGACCGAATTATTCATGTTGACTTTATTGAGCTGACGGCAGGAAAAGAAGTGAACACGGAAATCCCGGTGATAATTACTGGAAACGCAATCGGGGTGAGAAATGGTGGAAAATTAAGAAAGACACTTCGTAAACTAAGCGTAAGATCCACGCCAGAAAATCTCCCTGATGCAATAACGCTCGACATCACAGATATGAAAATTGGAGAGAAAATTTATGTTCGTGACATCGATTCAGACAATTTTGACATTCTCACTTCAGGGAATGCTGTTGTTGTTGCTGTAAAAACAGCTCGTAATGCAGTTGAGGTTGAGGATGAAGTAGAGAGCGAAGATGGTTCTGAGAGCGCTGAGCGCCTGCTACTGACACTCCTGCTGCAGAATAAGCATGAAAAAATTCCTAATCATTGGTTTAGGTAATGTTGGTGATTCATACAGAGGTACGAGACACAACATTGGTTTCAAAATATTGGATGCGCTAGCTAGCGCATCCCAAAATTTCTTTTGAGCCAAATCGTTATGCAGATACTTCGAAATTGAAAATTAAAGGGCGAACTCTAGTCTTGGTAAAACCGACCACATTTATGAACCTAAGTGGGAAAGCAGTAAACTACTATCTGCAGTCTGAAAAAATTGAACCTAAAAACCTTCTCATTATTACTGATGATCTTGCGCTTCCATTTGGAACATTTCGCTTGCGAACTAAAGGAAGTGATGGTGGACACAATGGTTTAAAACACATCATTCAAACGCTTAATAGCACAAATTTTCAAGGATTCGGTTTGGTGTCGGGAATGAGTTTTCTAAGGGCAAACAAGTTGATTACGTGTTAGGACAATGGTCAGAAGAAGAAGAGTGTGCACTTCAAGAACGGATTGATACTGCTATAGAAATAATTAAAAGTTTTGTGATGGTTGGAGCTACACAAACCATGACCCTTTTCAACGGAAAATAAAACCCTTAAACCTATTTATGAGTCTCAAGCTTTGGGTTCATAATTCGAAACCATAAGGGAGGTATTAAACTTAAAATCATCATGCCTGGATATCCTGTTGGGAGCTGAGGCGCATCATCATGATGGTTTAACACCTGGTACTTCTTATGTGCTTTAAAATGGTGATCTGAATGCCGCGATAAATTAAACATCATTAGCCGGCCAAATACATGATTTGAGTTCCAGGAATGGTGTGCCTTAACCCTTTCGTGACGACCTTTTTCATTCTTTTTTCTTTGCAAACCATAGTGTTCTAAATACTGAACAGTTTCAAAACTCACATAGGCAATGGCAGCATTAAATAAGAACGCCATAAGTATAAAACCACCAAACAAATAGTAAATCAAACCAACAAATAAAATCTGTATAATTTGAAATTGAATCATCTCATTGTGCAAACTAAAATTAGACTGTTTGAATTCACTTCAAGCCTTTTCTTTTCAAGCTGCCATGCAGAAAGATATTCATTAAGTATTGCCCGAAACCAAAAGGCATAAACAGTCTCACCTTTGCGGGCGGTGGAGGGGTCTTCAAAAGTAGCTACGTTTTTGTGATGCCCTCTATTATGCTCTATAAAGAAATGCATCATTAGGGTTGTCAAAAGCATTAACTTAGATAAAAATTGCTCTCCCCAAGATTGACGGTGACCTAGTTCATGAGCCAAGTTAATAGCAAACGTTGTAACTAGCCCCATTGATAATACTCGGCCAACAACTTCATATATTTGAAGCGATGCGTCTTGCAAAGAGAAAAGAAAAACGCATAATAAGACCAAGTGAAGTCCTACGGAGGTGTAAAGTATCAAATCGTATGCAATATTTTTTTGCAAGACTTTCCTCAAATTCCGAAAAGTTACGCTCATCATTTATTAAAAAAAACTCAATCAACGGAATCATAGCGTATGCATATAAAAAAGCACTATATGTCAGAACTCCTCTTTGAGTAAAACTCAAATAAGCGAAAAAAGCCAAAGAAAGAGGTGCTACTGTAAATTTTATCGCGCTAATCATGTATACCTAATTTAGTAAAATTTATTCCCCTTAAATAAATCTAAAAAACACATTTATATTGTTTTTGTATCTTGTCACAAATATAAGGTACTATTTGATAAAGTTTAAAAAATTATGAAAACTCTTCTTATTTCCCTAATACTAACTGTTGGGGTTAGTGCATCTGCACAAATTGATGAATGTTGTATTAATCCAGACTGGATAAACCCTAATGCCATGTGCACCATGGAATTTAATCCTGTTGTTGGATGTAATGGCGTGGAATACAGCAATCCTTGTGTTGCTCAAGTTTCTGGTGTTACCTCATGGACCAATGCTGCTACCGGATTGACTAATACATTAGACTGGAACTGTGAAACTGGGGGGGTGCTTTGTACATCGTTGTCTGGAATCGAAATTTTTGAATACGGTTTCTGGGCAAACCCTAATGACCCATGTGATATGGGGGAGTGTGCACCAAATGGGGAATTCTATGGCATTGCTATAGACTGTGCTTCATGGTTTGGCGCTCCTTGTAATGGAGAGTGGGTTAATGTTGACGGGGAATGTTGCCCTGTATGTATCGAAGTAGAACCACTTTGTACCTCTTATTCTGGCATTGACATCTTTGAAAGTGGTGAATGGACGAACCCTAACGATCCATGTGATTTTGGGTTCTGTGGTGATGACGGATTCTTTTCAGGCGTCATTATTGACTGTCCAGAACAAATGGGTATGCCATGTGATGGTGAGTGGGTGTTAGAAGATGGGGCTTGTTGCTCTACTTGTGTAGAAAATACTTATTCTGATTGTGGAAGCATTTCTATTACACTTAACAATGGCTGGAATATGATTGGCTTTGCTTGTTCAGAAAACACAAATGCCATGATTGCTTTTGCTGCCATACAAGACAAAATTATTATTGCAAAAGACGGTGTTGGAAATGCATATTTACCAGATTGGGATTTTAATGGTATTGGCGAACTTGAGAGAGGTTATGGCTACCTTATAAAAGTATCTGAAGAAATAATCGATTATAATATTTGTGACTAAGATGAAAGTTTAAATCGTTTAAAAATGCGCCTCAATCTGAGGTGTATTTTTTTATTCAAAAATTTGAGAAGTTTATATTAGATAACAAAGCGCTTAATGATTCTATATCTCTACCCTCAATGGCTGCGAATAAGCACATGTCAATTTTTTAAACTGTTGACAGAATCCATGTGTCTGTTTCCTTTTCGCCCTAACTCTATTCATAAATTCGTTTTGGTGACACTGCTCTCTATCTGTGCTTTACTCATTTCGTACATACATCTAAGCGTTGTTTTTGTGGAACAAGTCCTGTTTTCTTTATTCGTCTCATTTAAAGCCTACCCTACCGTATTCATTATTGGTCCACCGCGAAGTGGTACCACGCGCATGCATAAGCTTTTGGCTAAAGACGTTGAGACATTTAGCTCAATGAAAATGTGGGAGCTTTTTTTTGCGCCTGCAATAAGCCAAAAACTTATACTTATTTGTTTGGGTAAAATTGACGAATTGTTTGGCGCGCCTTTCTTTAGACTTATACAATATTTTGAAAAAAAAATCTTTAAAGACTTTAATCGTATTCATAAGCTCGGGCTTTTTAACGTAGAAGAGGATGCACTTATTTTGTTCCACTTATTTTCTTGCTATCATATGTCATTCCTAATAGGCAAAGAGCGGTCTTATTCGCACTTAAATTACGATAAGGGTGTTCCTAAGGCGGTTTGGGCATATTACAAAATTTGTGTGGACAACCATATGCGCCTTAACTCAAAAAAAAACGTATTTATCTAAAAACCCTTTTTTCTCAGGGTCTTCTGTGTCTCTAAGCGAATTATTTAAAGCGCCCAAATTCATATACATGGACAGAGAAATGAGTCAGGTTGCGCCATCATTTTTTAGCTTGAAAAAGTTTCTTTCACATGTTTTTTATGGAAATCAGCCTAGCAAAATGCAATATAAATCTATTCTTAAAACATTGCATTTTTGGCGTGATGCTCCATTAAATGAGATTTATAAATCCGCTATATTCAGAGTAAGCTTTAAAAAATTAACCACAGAGCCAATGGATCTAGTTATTAAAATTTATCACTTTTTAGGAATAAAAATGGGTGCAGAACACAAAAATGGGTTAATTGCGGAGGTGCAAAAAGCGAAAGTTTACAAAAGTGAACACAAGGGATTCACCAAAATATTGATCTTGAAAATTAATTTGATTTAAAATTAAAAAAACTTTTTAAAAAAAGGACCCGAAAATTAAAAAACTTTCAATTTTTTCAACCATTTTTTTTGTTAAAACCTTTATCCCAAAAAATTTTAAAAAAATAAAATTAAATTTTTTTTCTTTTTTGGGTTTTGTGTTACATTAAAAAATTTTGGGGGTTACTAAGTTTTTTTTCATTTTTTAACCCTTTCAAACTTAAGGGTTTTTAAATTTTTTAAAGAAAAATTAAAGGTTTTGGTTTAGAAGTATTTTATTTCTACTCCTTTTAAAATTTTAAATTCAAGAAAAATTTTTTGTTTCTTAAAACCAAAATTTCATCACTATTTTTATAAAAGGGTTGAAAAACCCCCATTTTGGGAGAAATTTTTATTTTTAAAATTTAAAAAACCATTTTTTTATGTTTTTAAATTTTAAACTTTTGTTTGAAAATTAAAAAAATAAAAAAAATTTAAAAAAATTTTATTAAATTTTAGTTTTTATTTTTTCAATATTTATTTAAATTTCCAAAAAAACCAAAAAATTTCTTTCCCAACCCAATTTTTTCCAAAAACACCTTGTTTTATTACCCATGGTGTATCATGAATTTAATGCTAACGTATATATTAGGATTACTGACGAAAATGGGGTTAATTAAATAAAATACTTGGGAAAGGTGCTTCATTAGAACATACCTTAAGTTATGGTTTCCCCAATGAAAGATGTCATCTTTTGAAATATCTCCTGGTACTATAATTATTATGTTGAAGTTTAAGTTATGGTGACTGTGCTACCGCCCACCCCATTGGGCTATTCTTCAGGTGAAGACACTATTTTTCTGGGGGAAAGGGATATATGGTCGAAGGAAGTTTCACAGTTAATTCTCAATCAATAGTTTCTTTACCTGCCCCGGAATATCCAATCACCTTGATGGATTACCCTGGGGTTCATGAATTTAAATTTAAAGTATATATTAGGATTACTGACGAAAATGGGGAATTAAATAAAATACTTGGGAAATTTTTCAAGAAAATACCTTAAGTTATGGGTTTCCAATGAAAGCATGTCATCTTTGAAAAAATCTCCTTCATATAATTATTATGTTAACTTTTAAATTATGGTGACTTTTACCCCACACCCCCTTGGGCTATTCTTCTAGGTGAAGACACTTTGTTTCTGGGAAGGTATATATGGTCTTGAAGGAAGTTTTGTCGTTGAAGAACCTGAAATATATGGATGCAGATTCAACTTATCTTGAATATAATTCTGATGCAGATATAGATGATGGCTATGTGATGTTTTAGTTGTGTATGGTTTTATGGATTCACTTATGTCTAATTACAACCCTGAAGCCAATACTGATGATGGTTTTTTTGTGTTTTTTGGGGAAGAATTCGCTAATAGCCCAATCTGAGCTTGATAATGTTGTTATTGAAGATGGGGTAAGTCAAGAAGATGTTGACGCTTTTTGGGGCTGGAGCTGCTTCAGTTACTCCTGAAGATAAATGGGTCAAGCTGATTTGATGCTGTTTTTATGCAGAAGGTTTTTCCCTTTCAGTTGAAATACCAAATGTAAGAGGTAGCCACTCAAAATATGCCATTGTCTTCCAAAAAGGTTTGGGAGCATTTTTGGGAATACATTTTTTTGGGAATCTCTAATATTATTGAAGCCTTTTCGGGATATTTCAGATAATATTGAAATTGAAAAAAGATGAGTGGGGATTAGCTTACTTACCAGCTTGGGGCTTTAGTGCATTTAGCAATTTAGAGTTTGGTGAAGGATATCAAATTAAAATGATAGAGGAAGTGACTGACTTCCAATTCTGTACTACAATTGCTGGAGGTGCATCTCAAGAAGAATTAGATGCTGCAATAGCCGAAGTTCATGCAATGTATGAGGGCTGGTGTGAATCAGATATAGATAATGATGGCATCTGTGATGTTGATGAGGTTTCAGGTTGTATGGACGCATCATCATGTAATTATGTGTCAGAAGCAGAGTTTGATGATGGTTCTTGTGACTACGAGTCTTGTTTGGATGAGTGTGGTGTTATAAATGGAGATAACCCCATCTTGCACAGATGCTTGTGGTGTTATTAATGGAGACAACTCTACTTGTATGGGCGAATGGAGTTCCCAACGGAGAAAAACTCATCTTGTACAGATGATTGTGCCACTGATATATGTTTATTCTTTAAATTCTGATGGAAGATTAACTTACTATAGTAATAAAACAATATTTTGGGTTTTCAGTTTCATTTTCCCGAAACTGTACCCTTTCTAGCAGTGGTGATGATGCTGCAGAAGCTGGTTTTATGATTTCATCTTCAAGTTTTAAATTCATTCGTATTAGGCATTCTTTTTTCTGGTAATTCAATACCTGCAGGATATGGGCATCTTTTGGATTTAACTTTTTGGGGTTTATTCCCCCTGTGTCCTAGTGATATAGTCATTTCTGGTGCAGGCGGGGGTTCACTATCATTCAGTATGTCTTGTGAGTTTTAAATTTAAGATAAAACAAAAAAACCACTCTAATAGGGTGGCTTTTTTATGATCTCTTCACTCAAAAAATAATTGATTTAACAACCTCTATCTCCTACTCACCCACCTATCCAAGCAAATTAAATTGATGTGTTAAATCAATTTTATTCAATTTATATCGTACTATTTTATGTGGTGATTTGATGAGAATATTATTCTCTCGTTTTAGAATCAAAAAGTCTAATTATAAATTATTTTGACAAGAATATTTGTCAAAAATGAAGTGATTTAAGTCTGATTTTTGATTTTGTTAATCACTCTATAACCCCTATAAATCCTCAGAAAAAGGACTCGAAGAGGCTAAAATCTACTCAACTGTAACCGACTTAGCAAGATTTCTCGGTTGATCCACGTGACACCCTCTCATTACGGCAATGTGATACGAAATCAATTGCAGGGGAATTGTTGTAAGAATTGGGCTTAAACGCTCATCTACCTCTGGGATTTCTATAATGTGGTCAGCTAACTCAATAACTGCTGTGTCGCCTTCATTCACAATTGCTATGATTTTTCCTTCTCTTGCTTTAATTTCCTGAATATTACTAACCACTTTTTCATAGTGTTCGGTTTTTGTAGCAATAACCACAGTAGGCATTTGCGCATCTATCAGAGCAATCCCGGTCCGTGCTTCATCTCCGCTGCTGGATATCCTTCTGCATGAATATAAGAAATTTCTTTGAGCTTTAAGGCTCCTTCTAGTGCAACTGGAAAGTTTATACCTCTGCCCAAGAACAAACAATTTGATACATCTTTATAAACTGTGGCAATGTTCTTGGTCTGTTCATCTGATTTAAGTGTAAACTCTACTTTTGACGGTATTGCATCCAACTCTCTAATCAGCTTTCTGTATAATTTTTGAGAAATTGTACCTTTTTTTTTCAGCCAAGCTCAATGCGATTAATGTAAATATTGTGACTTGGGCAGTAAACGCTTTCGTTGAAGCAACACCTATTTCAGGCCCCGCGTGAGTATAGGCTCCTACGTGAGATTCTCTTGCAATACTTGATCCCACTACATTGCATATACCGAAAATAGTTGCGCCTTTAGCTTTGGCAAGCTTAATTGCTGAAAGGGTGTCTGCGGTTTCACC
The DNA here is from genome assembly GCA_019649675.1 of Cryomorphaceae bacterium. Classification (GTDB taxonomy): domain Bacteria; phylum Bacteroidota; class Bacteroidia; order Flavobacteriales; family UBA7430; genus MED-G21. The sequence continues at coordinate 530,862 of BOWN01000001.1, forward strand.
GGACTGTGATACAGCTATCACAATGTCACGCTCTGTAATAATGGGATTTCTATACCTAAATTCTGATGCGTATTCAACTTCTACCGGAATACGTGCAAGGTCTTCAATTAAATATTCTGCAACCAAGCCTGCATGCCAAGAGGTTCCACATGCAACTATAATAATTCTGTCTGCGTTCAAGAATTTTTTCGTACTGATTTAGGCCGCCTATACAAATTGCGCTTTTATCTACTAACAAACGCCCCCTAAGAGTATCAAAAATAGACTTCGGCTGCTCATTTACTTCCTTTAACATAAAATGGTCGTAGCTCCCTTTTTCAATTGACTCGATTTCCAAAGCTAGCTCCTGGATATAAGGTCTAATCAATTTGTTGGCAGTTGTTCTTATTTCTATGCCTTTTTCCAATGAAATTAAGCCTACTTCTTCTTCCTCAAGGTAAATGGCTTGATTAGTATATTCGATAAAGGGTGTCGCATCAGATGCAATAAAATATTCTTTTTCACCAATACCAATAACTAAAGGGCTGCCCTTCTTTGCAACAACTATCTGATCTACATTACCTTGTTCAACAACCGCAATAGCATAGGCGCCTACTACCTGGTTTAAAGCAATACGAACAGCTTCTGCTAAAGAAACGTGTGTGTGTACTAAAACATCTTCAATTAAGTTCACCAAAACTTCTGTGTCTGTTTCGCTCTCAAAAGTATATCCTCTTTTTAAAAGACCTTCTTTTATGGTTGCATAATTCTCTATAATTCCATTATGAATGATTGCTAGTCGCTTGGAATTAGAATAATGTGGGTGTGAGTTTATGTTGTTTGGCGCTCCATGTGTTGCCCAGCGGGTGTGACCAATGCCTATTGTGGATTGAAGTCCAGCGGAGAGAACAAGGTTCTCCATTTCAACAACTTTGCCTTGTTTTTTGAATACCTCTATTTGATTTTCATTTAAAAGCGCAATACCTGAGCTGTCATAGCCGCGGTATTCAAGTCGCTTAAGGCCTTCAAGCAGGATTGGATGTGCTTGCTTATTACCAATATATCCAACAATACCACACATAAATACTTAAATAGTCTTTTAATACTAATGTGAAACCAACAGTTTTAATTGAAGCCCTGTGCCATCTTCAGCATTATTGTTAATGATGAGGCGTTGAGGCTGAGAAACAGATGTTGGAACATACAAGGCTAGTCGGTTTGTATAACCCTCTTGTACAACTTTATGAATGTAACGGGCAATGTTAAAAGTGTATGTTTCTGTTGTTTCATCTCTATTTCCATCAAAATATGTACTCCCCTGAATATTTTGGTCTTCTGTTAGTACTTCTAGATTTCCATCGCTATTAACTGCGGCTAATCCAAGCTTACTAGGGCCGTAAAAAATACTGTCTAGTTCGTTTGAGATATATGGAATAATTAATTCTGCACTATGAAAAACATAATTGGAGTCCTTTAAACTATTAAGGTCTGGCAATTCAACATATGTTCTTAGGCCTACCCCCCCTTGGACATAACCCTGAGTAACAAACTCCATGTTTAAAGCAGATTCTATTTCGGTAGCAGAATAATCGTGTGACCACCGGGTCATTCTATCTGCACTACTGTTTATTTGAAAATCATAAGATAGTGAATCTGAGATTTCGTTGTGGTAATATAGAGTTAGTTTACTGCTCTCATTCAATAGATCAAGCTCTAAGAGCAGGCCATTTTCTAAACCTTGATCTGCTGCAATATATAGTCCGTTAAAAAAACTCTGGAAGGCCTCGTTGTCAGCATAATTAGCGGGGTCTGCATCTAAAAACTGCTGAGCAAAGGCGTTTGAAAGCGTTATATTCAGCTTTGAACTGGCAATGGGAAGCAATTCTTGCTGTGCGTTGTTAAGAAGTTGTAGGTCAACATCAAAATCATCAGAAGAATAAATATTTACAATGGTTTCAACATCTAAAGTATCTGTTGTAGTACTCTCTATAGTCTCAAGCATTTCTCTAACGCTGATAGTCAAAGGAGAAAGTGTGTCGCCGTAATAGCCCACTATATCTAAAGATAATACAATGGAGTCTGCCTGAGCAGAGACCCCAAAATCAACATCCGTTGATGGGATACGAAATTCAGTGTATAAGGACGCTGATGTGTTCCCGAAATAAGGGTCGCTTAAATACCCAATATACGATGTGCTGCTGTTTAATGATCTTAAAGAGTCTTCTTCTACAACAGATATTTTGATTTCTTGTTCGTCAAAAGAAAAAAGCTCTAGGTCGTCAGAAACAACCAGTTGTGAGCCTAATTCGTTCCACTCTTTTTTACATGAAGTAAAAAGAATAGCTACAGCCAGCGTGGCTATAGGTCGAAGTATGTGTTTCATATAAATTTATTCCTCAAATAAGGTTTCATAAAAAGGCTTATACTGCTCCTTGTATTCACCGTCTGAATATTCTAAGGTTGGCAGTTTAGAGTCCTCGATAAGCTTTAATAAATCTTCATCAAGCTCAGTACTTCCTTTAATAACGGCATCCGAATAATTTATTGCTGTTTCTGCTAACTTTTTGTAGTCAGCTTTTTCAAATCCAGCAAGCTCTTCTTCGCTGTATCCGTCAAATTTTAACTTATCTGTTAGTCCGTCGCTCAGAGTACCCTCAAAAGATTGATTGTAAAGTGAAACAACAATTTTTGTTTTCTCAAAAATAGGGTCGTCGTGGTAAAACTTTTTCAAGTACATTGGCAAAAAGCTCGCCATCCAACCGTTACAGTGAATGACATCTGGAGACCAGCCAAGCTTCTTAACTGACTCTATAACACCGCGACAAAAGAATAGTGCGCGTTCATCATTGTCAGAATAGAAGTCACCTTTCTTATCTTCTGTAGTAAACTTACGCTTGAAATATTCTTCGTTGTCGATAAAATAAACCTGCATTCTTGCCTGCGGTATTGAAGCCACTTTAATGATTAAGGGTTGATCAATATCGTTCACGATGAGGTTCATGCCAGAAAGCCGAATAACTTCGTGTAATTGATGTCTTCTTTCGTTAATGCAACCAAAGCGAGGCATAAATAGTCTAACGTCTATGCCAGATTCGTTCATTGCTTGTGGCAAAAACCTAGACGTTTTTGATAAATCATTTTCCGGTAAATACGGCGTAATCTCTTGGGAAACGTATAATATTCTTTTCTTAGCCATAGCCCATCTTTCTTTTATTCATAAATAGAACACACAAAAGTACAAAATTTTATCCACTTTACTAAGTTTTCAGTAGCTTTAGCTCCATTTTACAATATTTAAACGGTGCATGAAAGTTATTTCAAGCGTATATCAATTAACTGTTTTTAGCTAACCATCCAAAGAAGGACTCTATTGGGTTTGTTCCAACCATGGGAGCGCTTCACGATGGTCATGCTAGTTTGTTAAAAAATCATTGAGTCAGAACGCTCTTTGCATCTGCTCTATTTTTGTAAACCCAACCCAGTTTAACAACAAAACAGATTTTAAAAACTACCCCAATAGGCTGGATAAAGACATAAAGCTGCTTAGGGCAATAGGTTGTGATGTCGCGTTTACTCCATCAAAAGAGGCTATTTACCCAAATAGCTTTACCTCTGAGTGTTTGATTTTGGGTCTCTTGATAAGGTAATGGAAGGGAAAAGTCGTCCTGGCCACTTTAATGGTGTTGCCATGGTAGTTTCTAGGTTGTTCGAAATCATAAAAGCCAAAAAGGCTTATTTTGGCGAAAAGACTTTCAACAGCTTGCCATAATTAAATCTCTTACAGCTCAAAAATTCAAAGGCATTGAGATCGTTCCTTGCAGTACATTTCGTGAAAAAGACGGGCTAGCAATGAGTTCTCGAAATTTACTTCTTGATAAGCGGTATCGGGCAGCGGCACCTAGAATATACCAACGCTTGTTGGCTATTAAAGATCGTGCAAAAAACACCTCTGTTACTAGGCTTCGATCTTGGATTGAAAATGTCTATAAAAAAGACGAAGACTTGGTTCTTGAGTATTTTGAAATTGCAGACGCTGATAGCCTTAAAAAAGCGAAAGTTGGTCCGACTTTCCCAAGCATATTGCTTGTATTGCTGTTTATGCTGGCACCACTCGTTTAATTGATAACATTCTATTAGAAATTAATTAAAATGACTAATTTTGAGCCATGCGAATAGAGGTTGTAAAATCAAAAATTCATCGGGTTAAAATAACCAGAGCCGATTTAAATTATATTGGCAGCATTACCATTGATGAAGTCTCATGGAGGCCTCAAACATTATTGAGGGTGAGAAGGTTCAGGTGGTAAACATAAACAATGGTGAAAGGCTCGAAACATACGCAATTAAGGGGTGTCGGGTAGTGGTGAAGTTTGTATGAACGGTCCTGCTGCTAGAAAAGTCCAACCGGGTGACCTGGTCATCATTATCACATATGCTAGTATGAGGCCATAGAGGCTAAGACTTTTAAGCCAACCTTAATTTTTCCAAACGAAGAAACAAACACCTTAGACTGACATGAAGGAGAGGTTTCTTTCTGCCCTTAAATATTTTTCTTTTTAATCTTAGGAGGTGGTATTTTATTCCTTGTATTAAAGGGTAAAGACCTCAATAAAATGCTTCAAGATTTGAGGAGTGCGGAGTATAAATATCTGGTTGCCTCCATGGTTTTTGGTTATGCTGCTTATCTTTTAGAGCGCTAAGATGGCTGTTACTGCTTAAAACAATGAACTACAAAACGAGTGTGAGCCATGCAACTCATGCCATCGCTGCCGGTTATCTTGCAAATGTCATTTTTCCAAGAGCAGGGAAATTGTGAGGTGTACAAGTCTTTATAAGGTGACTGGCATTCCAGTAAACAAGCTTTTGGAACCGTGCTTTTGGAGCGAGCCATTGATTTGGTGATGTTAGTTGCTTGTATTGCTATGGGTTTTGTCTTGAAATATAATGAGCTTAGCTCTTTTTGATGCAGTTGGTGGCGAAACTGACTCGGGTCTTAGCAAACAAAATTACTTTTAACTTTTTGTTTCTTTATCTTTTAGGTAGGTCTTATTTTTTAGAGATCAATTAAACAAAGTAAGCTTCTACAAAAAGTGTTTCTCTTGATTGGGGTTAAAGAGGGTTTCAGACGCCTTATATGAAACAAAAAGAGTTATTTGTTTGTAACACTTCTTATTTGGTTAATGTACCTTCTAATGACCTACGTTTGTTTCTTTAGTATTCCAGAAACTCTGCCTTACGCTTTATTGATGGCTTGTACATTATGGTTATTGGCGGACTGGAATGATGTTCCTGTTCAGGGTGGCCTCGGCCCATACCACGCGGCTGTGACTTTAGGAATTGTAAGTTGGGCTATCAGAAACACTCGGTATAACACTTGCAGTTTAATACAACCGCACAATCAATAATGATTCTCATCACGGGAATTATTGCCGCAATTGTTTATCTTTCGCTAAAAGAAAAGCTTTGCTCAATGAACCAAATAAGTCGTCTTCAATCTAAGATTTTATCTTTTTCAACATTAGAAAATCAACTAAAAAAGTGGAGAAAGGCAAATGAAAAAATCGTCTTTACAAATGGTTGTTTTGACCTGATTCATTTCGGTCATATTGATTATTTAGCTAAAGCACGTGATTTGGGAAACCGCTTAGTTGTTGGCCTAAACACCGACGCCTCTATTAGGCGCCTAAAAGGTTCTTCAAGACCAGTCAAAGATGAACAAAGCAGGCTTGCGCTTTTGGCGGAATGGCTTTCGTAGATGCCGTTGTGCTTTTGATGAAGAAACGCCTATAAATCTCATATCTATTATAAGTCCTGATGTTCTGGTAAAAGGTGGAGACTATGAAGTTAAAGATATTGTTGGTCACGAAATAGTTTTAAATAACAAGGGTAAAGTCTGTACCATAGATTTCATTGATGGGTACTCCAGTTCTGCATTAATAGAAAAAGTTAAGGCGAGTTAAATGGCAAAAATAAAAGTAAAAACAGCTTATTTTTGCCAAAATTGTGGCACGCAACACCCAAAATGGCAAGGCCAGTGTTCCGCCTGTAAAGAGTGGAACACAATCGTTGAAGAGGTGGTGCAAAAAGAAGAGGTTAAGCTCTGGTCAAAAAAAGGTGCTGACTCAAAAGTAAAAGCGTTAAAGGTTGCCAATATTTCATTGACAAATGAGTCTAGAATAAAAACAGGTAATACTGAATTAGATCGCGTTTTAGGTGGTGGAATAGTTCCTGGTGCAGTCATTTTACTTGGTGGAGAGCCTGGCATTGGGAAATCAACCTTAATGCTTCAATTGGCTCTGGTGTTAAAGAATTTCAAAACACTTTATGTTTCTGGAGAAGAAAGTGCAAAGCAAATTAAAATGAGAGCAGAGCGACTTGGTGAGGGTTCTTCAGACTGCCTCATATTAACCGAAACATCTACTCAAAATATTTTTACACACATCGATGCTGTAAAGCCAAATTTACTTGTTATTGATTCAATACAAACACTCCATTCTCAAGCCGTCGACGCTTCGCCGGGTTCTGTTTCTCAAATTAGAGAAACTGCATCAGAGCTTTTGCGCTTTGCAAAAGAAACCACTACCCCTGTTATTTTAATTGGGCACATTACAAAAGATGGCGGTATTGCAGGGCCAAAAATTTTAGAACACATGGTAGATGTTGTGCTCCAATTTGAGGGTGATCGAAATCATATTTATAGAATTCTTAGGGCCCAAAAAAACCGCTTTGGATCTACCTCAGAGCTGGGTATTTACGAAATGGTAAGCCAAGGGCTTCGAGAAGTTCATAATCCGTCGGAAATCCTTATTTCTCAAAAAGATGAATCGCTGAGTGGTACAGCTATTGCTGCCACAGTAGAAGGAATGCGACCTATGCTAATTGAAATTCAGGCGCTTGTAAGTTCTGCTGTTTACGGAACACCACAACGGAGCGCTACTGGTTTTGACCTTCGCAGATTAAGCATGTTGCTTGCTGTTCTAGAGAAACGCTGTGGATTTAGGTTGGGGGCAAAAGATGTTTTCTTAAATATTACTGGGGAATAAAAGTAGACGATCCTTCTATTGATTTGTGTGTCATTGCCGCGATCTTGTCATCTAACGAAAACATTGCCATTTCTGATAAAACCTGTTTTGCGGAGAGGTTGGCTTATCTGGAGAAATTAGACCCGCAACAAGAATTGAACAGCGCATACTCGAAGCAGAAAAATTAGGCTTCGAACAAATATGTATCTCAAAACACAATAAAATTGAGGTAGGAAAATTCGCTATAAAAATATTATGTTTCGGAAAAGTTGAAGAGCTCTACCAAACGCTTTTTGATTAGCTCAATCAAGCTCTATTTTTCATCTTCGAAGGGTTTTTTACAACAAAAATGTAAATTTTCGTATGCAAGCGAATCTGCCTTAACAGAGTCTGCGCGATACCCTAGGCTGCTAATAAGACTCCTTAAGTGCGAGACAGATGTTTTGTCTTTTCTATAATTTACCGTCAAAACGCCTGTTTTGAGATCCATCTCTGCGTACCTTACCCCCTTTTCAAAAGCAAGGTTTTGTTGTACAATTAAGTCTTCGCACATATCACAAATAGCACTAGTTTGAATTTTTACTGTCTCTATTTTTTTATTGTTAATTTGACCAAAAGCTAGATTGGTAATGCAAATTAACATGATTAGTATTAATCGTTTCATATCTTAAATTTAGTCTTTTATATTTAGTCTAATGCCGGAGAAAACAATTCTTCCCATGGTAGGACCCCAAATCATTCCTGCATCAAAGTTATCACTAAACGGGTTTTCTACGCCACGAATTGGTTGTGGTTGCATATAATTTAGCGCATTCTCTACACCTATATACCAATCAAACTTTTAAAGCGACGCGTGATTTGCCCATCGAGTTGCTTGAAACTCTTAGACCAATATTCTTCAATATATTCGTCTGAGCTCCCCTGTTCTGGCACTCTGCTTGGCCCTACATTCTGAAGGGTTATGTTTATGTCCCACTTCTTTTGCCATGTTGTATAATACAGCTGCACCAAAGAGCGGTGCTTCGGAATAAAGGGAGATTGCTTTGTTAAATAATCCGTTCCCATGCTGGTTTCAACACTATATGTAGTTTGTGTGTTGTTCCACTTATGTGCATATTTTAGCTCCCAACCATCGGCGGGTTCAAAAGCAAAGTCTACCTGTAAGCTTTTAGAGTATGAGGGCCCTTCTAAGTTGTAAATAGACAGTTTTTGAGTTTGCTCAATATCTACCACTACCTGGTTTTGAAAATCTGTCTGATAAATATCTATATTAAACGACGTCGCTTTTCCGGCTAAATAAAAGTTGTGGTTAATGTTTGCTCCATAATTGATTGCCTCTTCAGGTAGTAGCGAATTGTAATTTTCAAGTGCTAAGTTTCTTGAGCTAAACAAATAAGACATGTTTTCTGAAATTGGGTTAGCCAGCCTGTAAGCCCTTCCTGCGGACACTCTGATCGCGGTATTATCTGTAGGTTTGTAGCGCACATTTATTCGTGGAGTGTGCAATAACCCAAAAGCTCTAGAATAATCTGCTCTATAACCAAAAATACTAGATAAGCGAGGGTTATGTTCAACAGTTAGTTCGCTGTATGCGCCTATGAATTTGTCTGATCTCGCAAAATGTTTATTGTCTATAATAGGTGCGGCTGGTCTTAATAATAAAAGCGCTTCGTCATAGCGGTCGCTGGAGTAGGTTAAACCTATTTTTACCATCTTTGTGGTGTCTATAATAGTGGTCTGAAAGGCTGCTTTGAAGTATAAACTATATTGCGACCCAGAGTATGTAGACCCACCAAACAAGGTCTCTTGATTATGGTACCTTGCCTGACTAATTATGCCTGCACTTGTGAAAGGCTTATCAAAGATAAATCCAATTTTCGAGTTAAACTCAGCCTGATCTGTTTTAATATTAACCTCATATGGCGTATCAAACTCATACTCCTCAGTACTTAAGTTGTCTCCAGATATTTGGCCAGAAAGCTTATCCTCTGTTAAATAACGAAAACTAAATTCAATATGCCTATCAGGTCTAGACATATAGCGCCATCTGTTTAATAGACTTAATCTATTTGTTACAATTGCATCCATAAAGGAGTCATTATTTCTGTCTACACTTCTGCCAAGGTAAGAATAGTGACCTAAAAGCGCTGTTTTCCAATCTTTACCCACAAGAGATGAGGTAATAAAGTTGTTTTCAATCATCCCTATGCTACTTATGTAAGAGTTCCAAAAAAAACCATCCACTGTCTCGGGTTTATATAGCTCTGCGTTGATTTGACCTGTTAAAGACTGAAACCCATTTGTAACTGAGCCTGCAGCTTTAATTATCTGTATAGATTCAACCCACGAACCCGGAATGTAGTTTAAACCATAAGAAGCGGCAAGACCTCTTAAAAATGGTTTGTTTTCGACCAAAACATCACTATACACACCATCTAAACCGAGCATTTGTATTTTTTTTGCACCAGTAATAGGATCTGAAGAGATAATATCAACTGAGGCATTTGTTTCGAAGCACTCGGAAAGATTGCAGCAAGCTGCCTTTTCAAGTTCTTGTCCCGAGATCCATTCTACATTACTTACTTTTAAAATTGACTTTGCATTTGTTTTTTTTCGCTCTATAAGTTTAACTTCATTCAAAGTACTGGGCCGCAATATAAACTCTAATGGATTTACCTTTGTTACCTCAATCGTGTCGCTTTCATAGCCAACAAAACTAGCTGATATGAGTTGAGGAAAAGGCTGGGCGGTGCTAATTAAAAAGAAGCCGTTTTGGTCTGCAACAGAACCTTTTTGAGTTGTTACACAAAAAACGTGAGCGCCTGGCAGAGGCTTTAAGTTTCCTTTTGTGTCGCGCTCAAAAACATAACCACTAATCTCTTGGATTGGTGTGTTCTGAGCAAACAATGCATTTAACCCCGCGAATAACAGAGTATATAATACGAAATTCTTTCTCATAATAACTTGTGTTTAACTGATTTTCTTTTTTACCGGTTCGTAAAAAACAAAATCAAACAACAAGAACAGAGTAAAGATGGAGAATTTCTCTGCCAGATTTTGGCGGAGGTGGGTTGTTTAAAAATTTTATGTTTTGTAATAACGGTCCTTTGCTGCCAAAACGGTAAAGCGCATTAGCGTCGTTGGCTAATTTAGTTTGAAACTCTAACGAGTCGCTTAATTGGGTCTCAAAATTAAACTGTATGTACTTGCTAAAAGACAACTCGCAAGACTTGTCTCCAATATCTGCACACAAGCACTCGGCTGTTTGAGACGTCTGCGAACAACAACACGTTTGATCGACAACTGCGCAAACGGGTTCAGCATCAGCGTGTAAACAACCCTGCCAATGGTATGTGAAGCCTGAGCTAAGCGTCAAAACAAGCAAGGCCAATACAATGGATTGGATTCGGATTATATATGATGTCTTTTTACTCATACAGTGCAAATATACAAATGTCTTACAACATATCCTTTGTAGGCACTATTTGGTCTTTTTTAGTGGGGCAACATTTTTAATATAAAAAAGAGTTATATGGATATCTTTTTGCGTGTATTTCTTTAATGCGATCGTATAGGTCAGCCTTAAAGTTGTCCCAATTGTCTTTCTTAGATGCAGAAATAAAAACACAATTATTGTTGTTCTTAGAAATCCATGTGTTCTTCCAATCTTCAAGTGAGTTGTTTTTCCGCGTTCTTGGTGTTAGGTCGTCTGCGTCTTTTAACTCATAGGCAAACAAATCTGTTTTATTAAAAACCATCAAGGTTGGTTTGTCAATCGCATGAATTTCATCTAAAATGCCGTTTACAGAGTCTATCTGTTCTTCAAAGTTATCGTGCGAAATATCTACAACGTGAATTAAAAAGTCTGACTCTCGAACTTCGTCGAGGGTAGACTTAAAAGACTCTACTAGTTCGGTGGGTAGTTTACGAATAAACCCTACTGTATCTGACAGTAAAAATGGGACATTTTCAAGAACAACTTTTCTTACAGTGGTGTCTAGGGTTGCAAACAACTTGTTTTCTGCAAACACCTGTGATTTACTTAGCGCATTCATAATGGTAGATTTGCCAACATTGGTGTAACCCACCAGAGAAGCGCGTATCATTTGGCCCCTATTCTTGCGCTGGGTGGCCATTTGTTTGTCGATGGTTTTAAGCTTTTTTTTCAAAAGCGAAATTCGTTCTCGAATAATTCTCCTGTCCGTCTCTATTTCGGTCTCACCAGGCCCCTTCATTCCTATTCCTCCTTTTTGCTTCTGCAGGTGCGTCCACATCCTTGTTAGGCGGGGCAATAAGTACTCGTATTGTGCAAGCTCAACTTGTGTACAAGCATGTGCTGTTTGTGCTCTTCCCGCAAAAATATCTAATATTAAATTCGTTCTATCTAATATTTTGCGCTCACCAAAAACCGCTTCTATGTTTCGCAGTTGAGATGGGCTTAATTCGTCATCAAAAATGACAAGGTCAACATCGTTTGCTTCAACATAGGTCGCGATTTCATTAATTTTTCCTGAACCAATAAAGGTTTTAGGGTTCGGATTGGACACCTTCTGAGTAAACCTTTTTACCGGATTTGCTCCCGCTGTTTCAACTAAAAAAGCAAGCTCGTCTAAATACTCTTTAGACTTTTTTTCATTTTGTTGCTGTGTAATAACACCCACCAACACCGCCTTTTCTCCTGTGGGTTTAATAATTACTTTTTGAGACATAAATAGACTTTTATAGCCACGCAGACCATGGTATTTTGCTTAAAATCAAAACCAGGGCAAGACCAAAATAAATACACTTTATTTTATGTTTTAGATGACTTGAAATGTCTTTTTTAGATTTTGAATAAGCCATTGTAATCAGAACAATGGCTAAAATCATCATTAATGGGTGCTCTAAGGTATATAGTCGTAAAGTTGAGTCTTTCATCGCTGCGCCAAGATCATTTAATCCGCTTGTGCTCATTGGGCTAACGAAATAAAGAATCCCACCAATTAAAAGCTGTATATGGGCAAGTATCAAAAGAATTAATCCGTTTTTTCGATGGCCCTCTGTGTGTGGGTGTTGCCCGCGATAAGCGATTACTGACTTTACAAACGCGAAAAGCAACACTGTTAGCAATAAATAAGGCAAAAAACTATGAAGGTGTTTTAGTCCGATGTACATGTTTTAGGGTTTTGTTTTTACAAACTTACTAATTTTAAGGGCAATGCGTACACAAAAGAGGGGGTGCATTCCCGGAAATATATTAATTTCACGTTTGTAAAACTTAATTTATGAAAAATCTATTGCTGTTGTTTGGCTTCTTGCTGGTTATAATACATGCAGGTGCTCAAGAAAACTTTCCCGTAAACGGGGTTGTGTCAAAATACAATACCGTGCATGCTTTAATAAATGCTGAAATTCATATTGATGCTGAAACAAGCATAAAAAGAGCGGTCTTACTTGTGAAAGATGATAAAATTATTGAGGTGGGCAATGCTGTAGATATTCCTGAAAATGCAATTATTCACAATCTTGAGGGGGCGCACGTTTATCCTTCTTTTATTGACCCATACACCAATTATGGGCTCCCAAAAGTGAAAAAAACAGGAATGGAAGCCTCAACCTCAAATAAAAAGCAAAACTGTCGGTCCATTCTCTTGGAATGAAGCCCTTAAACCAGAGTTTGATGCCGCCGCTTCTTTTTCTCCAAACCAGGCTTCTGCCAAGTCTTTCCGTAGTGCTGGGTTTGGAACCGTGTTGACTTTTCAGAATGATGGTATCGTTCGTGGAAGCTCTAGCGTTGTTAGTCTTGGTGAAGGTGGTGCGCAAAAAGAATTACTTAAACCAAGGGCTATGTCACATTACGCGTTTTCTAAAGGCAGCTCTAGACAAAGTTACCCTAACTCATTTATGGGAGCAGTTGCTTTGCTGAGACAATCCATTTATGATGCAATATGGGCTCACCACAATCGCGACCAAAGAAACTTAAGTTTAACGGCATTGCATAACAATTTAAAGCTTAAGCCTGTAATTGAAGTTGACAATCACAATGCTATTCGTAACGCCTTAGACTTGAGTAAAGAGTTTAAAATGAACTTTATTATTAAAGGTTCTGGTGATGAATATTTAAGCTTAGATGGTTTAAGTGGTGCGCAATTTATTCTTCCGGTAAACTTTCCTGATGCTTATGATGTAAGTGATCCGTATGAAAGTTTGAGCTTAAGCTTAGAAAAAATGAAACACTGGGAACTTGCGCCGGCAAACGCCGCGCTGTTGGCATCTAAGGATGTTGACTTTGCATTTACTGCTTTTGGGTTAAGTAATACTGAAGATTTCCTAGACAGGGTTAAAAGCTGTGTAAAACATGGCTTGAGCGAGGAAACTGCGCTAAAAGCCCTTACAAGTGTTCCTGCAAAAATGCTCGGAATTTCTAATTCATATGGGTCTCTTAAAAAAGGGATGAAGGCGAACTTCATTGTTTGTGAAAAAAATCTTTTTCATTCTAAAAACAAAATACTCGAAAACTGGGTTCAGGGACATGCTTTTATAATAAATCCAAAACAAGGGCACGATTATAGGGGTAGTTATATCCTAAAAATAAATGGTGAAATTTTTCCTTTAGAGATCGTTGGTGAGAAAGAAAACTTAGGATGCTATGCTTATTTCTAAAGACACAACAAAGTGTCTTTTACCATAGAAAACGAGCTTATTAAAATCTCGTATAAAGATAGGGATGGGGTGGTTCGCCTTAGTGGTCATGGCAAAGACCCTATTGAGGGTCAAGGACAACTTTCTAACGGTAACTGGGTGTCTTTTTTAATTAAAAGAAAAAAAGGGTTTGAAGGCGAACAAAAAAACGTTGAGCAAGACAATGCGTTTATAAATGCAGACCCCGTTCAAGTATTAAACGATATGGGTGAGCGGTGGTTTCCTAACTCTGCATATGGTTGGCTGGAAAAGCCCGAACAAAAAGCCATACTTTTTAAGAATGTAACTCTGTGGACCAATGAAAATGAGGGGGTTGTTAAAAACTCTTCCTTAGCTATTCTTGATGGTAAAATTATTGCTGTGGGAAATAATGCTGTAAAAGAAATTAAAGATAAATACGCTTTTGAAATTATTGACGGTAGTGGAAAACACTTAAGTTCAGGAATAATCGACGAGCATTCGCACATCGCTTTACGAAGTGTAAATGAAGGCTCGCAATCCAGCTCAGCAGAGGTAAGAATTTCTGACGCAATTAGGCCTAATGATATTAACATATATCGCCAGCTGGCAGGGGGTGTAACTATCGCACAATTACTTCACGGTTCTGCCAACCCAATTGGTGGGCAGTCCGCCCTAATAAAAATGCGATGGGGCTCTGACGTCGAGGGTTTACTATATGATAACGCTAAACCTTTTGTGAAGTTTGCCCTTGGAGAAAACGTAAAACAAAGCAATTGGGGCGACTATTCTCGTGTTCGTTTCCCTCAAACCCGAATGGGTGTTGAGGCAGGTTTATTACGATGCTTTTATTCGGGCTAAGGAATATGATAAGGATTGGGTGGCTTGGCGAAAGCTTTCTGCAAGCCAGAAAAAAGAAGGCAAAATGCCTCGAAAAGATTTAGATTTAGATTGCTTATTAGAGATACTAAAAGATGAGAGAGAAATTACCTGCCACTCCTATCGTCAATCGGAAATAAACATGCTTATGCAGGTGGCCGACTCTATGGGGTTTACCCTAAACACTTTTACTCATATTTTAGAGGGATATAAGGTTGCCGAAAAAATAAAGGCACATGGTGCTGGTGCATCTACATTTTCTGACTGGTGGGCTTATAAATATGAAGTAAATGATGCTATTCCTCACAATGGGGCCTTGTTAAATGATATGGGAATTGTTACCGCTTTTAACTCTGATGACGCAGAAATGGCAAGGCGCTTAAACCAAGAAGCTGCTAAAGCTGTAAAATATGGAGGAGCGTCAGAAGAAGATGCCTGGAAATTTATTACACTTAACCCTGCCAAGCTGCTTCATATTGAAGATAAAACTGGGAGCTTAAAAAAGGGTAAAGATGCTGATCTGGTTCTTTGGTCTGGTCACCCAATGTCAGTTTATAGTGTTGTAGAACAAACATACGTTGATGGGCGCCTATATTACTCTTTAAGCCTTGATCGGGAAAATAGATTGCGTAATGCAAAAGAAAGAAACCGATTAACACAAAAAATGCTTTCAGAAAAAAAGGCGGGAAAGAAAACACAAAAAATTAAAAAAGAACGCTCTTTTATTTTCCACTGTGACGACGAATCTTATTCGTTCTAAATTTTAACCCGAATTAAACATGAAAAACCTAACCTTAATTAATATTTGTTTAAGCTTCTTTGCTTTAGCTGTTGCGCAAACACCTGCGCCAGATCAAAACAAAAGAATTCTGCTATATGGCGGGATAGCCCATTTAGGAAATGGCGAGGTTATAGAAAACTCTTTGATAATTTTAGAGGGGGGAAAGATTTTAACCATTGAAGATGCAAGTAATATCCGAATAGATATTTCGGATGCGGAATACCATGATGTCATTGGTAAACACGTTTACCCCGGCTTTATTCTTCCAAACACCACCTTAGGTTTGGCCGACATTGATGCTGTACGCGCCACCAAAGATTTTGATGAGGTGGGAGAGTTTAACCCTCATATTAGAAGCATCATTGCCTACAATACAGACTCTCCTGTTATACCTACCGTTAGAACAAATGGTGTTTTAATTGGGCAAATCACGCCTCGGGGTGGGATGGTTTCAGGAACCTCTAGCCTTGTAGAGTTTGACGCTTGGAATTATGAAGACGCTTTATACAAAGAAGATGATGCCATTCATGTTAACTGGCCCGAAAAGCGGATTTCTTTTGTAGAACACGATCATAAAAAAAATCATGATGATGAATATGAAAAAGACTTGTCTGAAATTAAGAGTTTCTTTAATCGGGCTAAAAGTTATGTAAAATCGTCTGGCAAAAAAACCGACTTAGCTTTAGAGGCGATGAAGGGTGTTTTCACTGGCTCAAAACAGCTTTTCTTCCATGTACGAACAGTAAAAGGGATCAAAAGCGCCGTTTTGTTTGCTAAAAAATTAAATCTAGACAACTTTGTTTTGGTTGGCGCTGATGATGCTTGGAGGGTTGCTGACTTTCTTGCAGAAAACGAGGTTCCCGTGGTCTTAAATCGGATACACAGACTTCCTATGAGAAAAAATGAAGATGTTGATGTTGCCTATAAAACCCCGAAGATTTTACAAGATGCTGGTGTTTTGTTTTGTTTAGATTACGAGGGTGACATGGAGCGAATGGGGGCCAGAAACCTTCCATTTACTGCTGGAACCTCTGTTGCCTACGGCTTAAGTAAAGAGGAGGCTTTGATGAGTATTACGCTTAATGCCGCTAAGATTTTAAAGGTAGACAACTCGCTTGGTAGCCTTGAAGAAGGAAAAGATGCCACACTAATTGTGTCTGAGGGAGATGCTTTAGACGTAATGAGCAATAATATTAGCTTGGCGTTTATTCGTGGTAAAAAATTAGAGCTTAACAACCACCAAATAGATTTATTTAATAAATACAAAAAGCGTCATAAAGAATTTTCAGAAGAAGAATAACGCTCCGCTTAAATTTACAAGCCGACACTTTTTATTCTATATATGAAATATCGCATTTTAAGCAGTAAAGAATTAGAGCCCTTAAAGGATGATTTTATAAAGTTTCTTTCTGCAAACACCGTTACCGGGGAAGACTGGGCTAAAATAAAATCCAACAAACCAAACGAGGCGTTAAAACTTGTTGAAATTTTTAGCGACATTGTTTGGGAGAAAGCATTAGATAAAAATAAAATACCTAGAACACCGAGACGATAAGTATTTAAAAGTATTTTATTGTGGTGAAAATAAAATTGAAATGGTTGGGTTTAAAGTAAACGCAAAAAATGCCCCCTCGCTTCTTGACGAAAACACATTCAAATTACTTGGGTCTGGAGAGCTTAAATTTTCTAAGCTTTGTGCTGAGTTTTCTTCTTCCGAAAAAAATTACAACACTTCCCGAAACATGGACATGTTTTCTATGGTCGAATCAGGTTGTGTTCCTTGCGAAAAAGCTTTTTTTTACGGCATTAAATCTTTATTGAAATAGTTTTTACGTTAATCTTAAGATTTATTTTTAAAATAAAAAACCCCTCTTGCGAAGGGTTTTTATGTTTCTATGAGTCTTTTCTAATAAAACTTAGACCTATTGTCTTCTATTTCTGCCAACTCTTTTAATGCATTATAAACCTCGAAATCCACTCTTGGCTGAAGTTGGCTCTCTAACTGCTTTTTTAATGCTGAGTAGTCTTTGGGTGCCGGTGACTCTTTAATAGCTTCTGTTGAAACAACATATACACCGTTATTACCAACAACCGGATTTGACATCTGCCCTTGCTCGACACCATAAAATGCACCTACAATATTTGGCTCAAAGCCACCTGGTACTGAGTTGGAAGAAAAAGATAAAAGCGATACTGATTCTGGAACAAGGCTCATCTCTTTTGCTAATTCATCTATGTTGGTTGCAGTAGATAGAGACTTTTTAAACTCTTCCTTGAGAGCTTGAGCGCTTTTTTCCCTTTTTACAGCAGCCTCTGCCTGAAAACGGACATCATCTAGGCTTTGGGTTCCCTCTTCTGTAATTTTGGTTAACATTGCAACAACAATTCGGTTGTTTTGATCGTCTAACTTTACTGTGTTTATTCTTGTATTACTACTTAGGCCCAAAACACAAGGTTTCGGGCTTCTCCAACTCCAGAAACTGTCCGGTCTGCCTCCTGAATCGTTGCTGTTGTAAGGGCAATGTTCTTCTCATCAGCCATGACTTCAAGGCCACTTAAATCTGCGGCTGTGGCCATTTCGCTTGCCTGAGCATATATTTCATTTGCTGTTTCCTCGCTAGCATCGATTGCTATTTCAATTATAGCAACCTGAACAGAATCGCTAATGCGGGCGTTTAATCTTGCTAATTTATATGTATTATCTTCTTCGTAAGGGCCATATACAAATCCAATTTCCGCGTTTCTCATTACCGATTCAATTGCCGGAGAAAGCTGTCCTTCGGCATAAAAGTGGGGTCAAGGGGTGTCTGAATAGTTGTCAACAAACAACTCAGCATCTGTTGTGTTTTTAAAGCCTTCTACCGTTTCTTTGTTTTTTGTTGTTTATTAAAAACTTCTTTGTCTTCAATCAAAGATTGCAGTTGATTTTATTTCTTCTTTGTCAGAATCTGTCGGGAGAATCTCAAAATTGCTAATGTAAGCTCTCTGGATTCATCTTGTGGATACTCCTCTTTATTTTCTCTATAATAAGCTTGTATCTCTGAGTCTGTTACTTCAATGTTTGTATCAAAAGGCTTAAAAACATATCGCCCACTCGTTTGCGCCCCTTGATCATTATAATATACCTGCGCATCTATGTTTGAAGCGGTTAATCCCTGACGAACTAAATTTGAATATTTTTGGCTTAGGCGCTCTTTTAAAATTATATTTTCAAAGTACATCCACCTCAAAGGGTCGGTATCATGAATCTGTTGAATAACTGAAGCTAGCTGCTCAGAAGAAACATCTTGGGTTGCCGCACCAAAGAATTGTCTTGCTGTTGAGGACATTTCTGCTGATTTATACCCAAAAGTTAATCCCGCTAATTCTTCAGAGCTAACCATAAGACCTATATCTTCATACTGCTCGTCCATAACTACTTCATTTACCTTATCTGACCACAATTTGTCGCGTAGACCATTTCGATCTTGTTGACCATTAAAAAATCGATCTATATTCTGTGCTTCTGTTTCAAACTCTCGATAGTCAACAACTTTGTTATTTATTTCCCCTAGTATTCCCTGCGAACCATTTAATAGTGAGGTTCCTGAGTTCATCAAGTCCCCTAAAAGAAAGGCTAAAAGGGCAAAGCCTATTGCTGCTATAACGAGGCCGGAGCGCTTTCTGAGTTTATCAAGTGATATCATAGTTGTTTTCTTTTTCGTTTCTCAAGTCTGCGAATATACAAAAGTTCTTGAAAAGTAGGTGTGTTAGGGCGGCCAGAATAGTTTTACTGTCTCTATTCGGGTCTGATCTACCTTTAATATTTGCAAAATAAACGAACCCACCTTTATTTGTTCGTTTTGTTTTGGTATGCATTCACAGAGGTTAACTATAAGGCCGCTAAGGGTTTCATAATCATCTGATTCCGGAAGCTTTAAGTTGTATTTTTCATTTAAATAGTCAATTTTTTGGCGGCCAGAAAAAACAAACTCGTTCTCAGAAAAGCGGGTTTCTTCATAACCTATTAGATCGTGTTCGTCTTGAATTTCTCCAAAAATTTCCTCTATTATATCTTCGATTGTAAGAAGCCCTGAGGTGCCACCGAATTCATCAATAACCAACGCCAAGCTTTTTCTTTCTTTGATAAAGAGGTTGAGTATATTATTCGCTGTCATGGTTTCAGGGACGAGCGCTACCGGAAGCAAAATAGATTTAATATCTGCTGGCTGCTTAAAAAGTTCATAAGAATGGGTATAACCAATGATTTGATCAATGTTGTCTCTATAAATCAATATTTTAGAAAGTCCGGTTTCTACAAACCTATTGGTTAGCTTGTTTATGTCCACACTAATGTCCATTGCTATAATTTCATTCCTCGGAACCATACATTCCCTTGCTTTTACTTTTGAAAAATCAAGTGCGTTCTGAAATATTTGAATTTCGGGATCTAGTTGATTTTTGTCTTTTGCGTTGGTCGCATGCTCCTCTATATATTGCTGTAAATCAACTCTACCAAAAACTCTTTTTTGATCAAGTTGCTCTAAGTGCATTACTTTTTTTAACACAAAATTAGAAAGAGAAACAACTAAAGATGCAAAAAAATACAACCCAAAATAACATAGGCCTGCCGGAACAGCAAATAATCGAACAAAGCGATTCGCATTTATGCTAAACAGTACCTTCGGAATAAACTCTGCTGTTACCAAAACTATTAGTGTGGAAATTAACGTTTGACCTAACAACACGAGGCTATCATTAGTGGTAAAATGATTTTTAATGTAGGGCGCCAATACTTTAGCCATTTCTATTCCATAAACCACTAAGGCAATGTTGTTTCCAACGAGCATCGTGGCAATAAATCGAGATGGTTTTTCTAAAAAGTATGATAAAATACGGGCGTTAAACTCTCCCCGTTTTTTCATAAGCTCTATGTGTAGCTTATTAGATGCAACAAAAGCGATTTCCATGCCTGAAAAAAAGGCCGAAAACAAAAGAGATAAAATGATAGACAAAAGACTACTGTCGGGGTCCATTTAGGTTTAAATTTTAACTGAAATCTTTTTTTTTTTAGCAAAACTTGGCGCCCAACGCTTACTCTGCAAGGTCCGCTTGGCCTAAATTAATAATTCCGCGGGTATTTTTGAGGGTATATTTACTAAAAGAAGTGTTTGACTCAAAACCTTCTCCTATAATTATTTGATCTTTATTAGTAATTTTAACCGTCGCCTCTGTAAAAATTTGTTCCCTTTTTTCATTCCAAAACAAAGACTCTGTTTCTAATTTTTCTCCTTTATTATTTTCTAAAAGAACGCCGCCCTTTGCTTTTATTGTTTTATCGTCCAAATGTTGAATTGCATAATCTGATTTCATATAAGCCTCTTGTTCTCCAAGGGTGTCAAAAGAAAAGATTTCAAGGCCCTTAGGAAACTCGATGTATTCTGTCTTAGCATCAAACCTAAGTACTTTCGGACTTGAAAGTCTGTGTGAAGGGATTCCGTTTTTTGTATACAACCACTCTACATCTTGGGATATAACCACTGGCTCTTCTGTGTCTTTTACAAGTGCATCGATTTTTTGCGTGTTAGTTTGGCAGGAAAAAACAAAAGTTGTTATGAGAAACAATATGACCGTGATTATATTGTTTTTTTTTAAGATGATATAAATTGCTAACAATTATCCTAGTTGTAACGTGTTTATGGAACCCTAATTTTTACCGTTTCGCTATACCAACAGTCTATTTTATAAGTTGCCTCATCAATAAGGCCCTCCGTAAATATGTCTGTTTTGCTTGGCATCTGTTTTGTGTACTTTTCAATTCTTTCATTTGATTTTGTACTTAATTGTGGGTCTATTCTTTTTGCGTATTCATACTTGTCTATAGCGGCCCAGTAGCCCACTCTTTTCAAAAACTCCGTTTTCAATTCTCCACATTGACGAGAGGTTTTTGCATATAAATCACCTATTAATAAATATGGCTCTCCCCAACCAGAACGAAAGGCTGCGGCCTTTAGCGCATAGGTTTTTGCAGAATTATTTTTATTCATTGCTCCATATGTTTGTGCCAAACGGAACGCGTACTGTGCTTTGTTTATTTCATCTGGTTCGTTCTCTAAAGCATAAATATAAAAAACCTCCGCTTTTTCGAAGTCTTTTCGTTTCAAAGATCTAATGCCCATGTTGGCTGCCGCTGATGAGGATGGGTCTATGTTGTATAGTGCTTCTGATATAGAAAAGAAAATATCTGAATCTGTACACTCTTTTTTATTTAAAAGTTTCGCTGCTCGCTTCATCCAGCCCACATCATCTTTATTTTGTTCGAAATTTTTTGCATATAGTTCAATCAGTTTTTCACATGTGGCATGAGGGGCAAGCGTCTTTTCTAAATTGGTTTTAACATCTCCTAATGTTTTGAGTTCTTTTTTATTCTTTTTGAGTAGCTTCTGCTCTTTAACGCTTAGCTCTTCAATTTGTTCGGCATTGTATATATCTTGTGAAAGCTTCGCTTCTTTATAAGATATAACTCCCGAAAGGTCTGAAAACAATGCAATAAGGTCTTCTACTTGTAATACTTTTGCTTGAACCAGTTTTGTTGTAGCCATAAAATAATAATTTAGCACACTGGCAGTGCTCTCGTTACCAGCCATTTCAAATGCTTTCCGTAGCTCTTCATATGAGGCTTGAAGGCCTTCTGTAGTGGTTTTCTTGTATTTATACATATCCGCCCCTTTCATTCCTATTACGTAAGCCTCTTTTCCTTTGTAATAAACATTTCTTTGATCATATACCATTATTAAGGAATCAATAAGTGGTGTAAGTCTGGATTGGTCATCAAGGTTTTTGATCAAGTCCTTTATAATTTTAGGCCCATGTAAATAAATGTTCTTTGTTCGCTTCGGGGCGTTATTAAACAAATAAGACCAGGGTTTATATGCGTCTTTGTAGTTTTTTTGCTTATAGAACTCAATATAGATAGATAGGTTTTGTTCACAAAGCTCTTTATCTAAACCATATTTTAGTCTCTCTGCCTCTTCCTGTGCAATTATTTGAAATGAAAAAAGCATGATCGTTGATAATAAAATTCTTTTAAATCTCATGTTGTTGTTTTTAGTCTATTTTGCGCTGTTTAAACCACTTATCATTAAATGTAAATGCCAAGTTAAGCTTAATATATTTCTCTTCTATCAAGTCGTTGTTTGTGGTGCCCATCTTGCCAATCTGTATTCCAACGTTTGCTGTTGTGTTTGACCTTCTCATCGGGAGACCTAATCCTAGGCTTAGGCTTATATCAGTAATATCTGTTTGTGTGTTATTTGTTCCAAGTGTTGAGACAGAAAGCTGGCCTGTGTTATAATTAAAACCGGCCCTGTACTGAATTATGTTTAAATAGTTATGAACATCTTTAGAATTTGGAATCCACCACGCACCGAACTTGAATTGAGTTGCGTCCTTTAAGTTTGGGTCTAAATCACTGAAAAGAATCGTTTGCGACCACTCTTTAAAGTCTAACTCTCCTGATACAAACCACTTATCTGATCTTCCATTGCTATACCAATAGCATAGGACTGTGGGAGAACAAGGCCATTTGATTCACTAGAAAACATCTCTGTTGTATCTCTAATATATTCAAAGTCACCAGATGTATCATAAGTGTAGGTTACCCTCTATTCCATGCCCTTAAGTTTGATTCTGGGCAATATGTGGCACCAAAATCAACTTTTTTCCAAAACTTTCGTTAGATATTGTACCCAAAATCATAAGTATAGTCTCTGGCTGTGTAGGTATATTCATCTCTTCGATTAAGTATGTCTGGTTGTGAAAAAACGGCTTCTCTTTTATTCTTTATTGTTCCAAATATCATTGAAGCTGTTGCCCCTAAAGAAAAGCCTTTAAAAAGTTCGGCCCCAATATTAGCATATACCCTATTTAACCCACCAGATCCGCTGTGATTTACATCATATAACAAATTATTATCATTGATTGACAGAACTGTATTTTGAGTCACTTCAAACCCTTTGAATGAATATGGAAGCAGACCCCCACTAATAACAACGCCGCGGTGTACTGGAAAACCCAAACTAAGGTATGAAAGCCTAGATGTAAAAGTCTCTTGAGATAAGATGTTGTCTGTTAAATAAATAGCGGTACCCCGTTATTCCTGCATCAAAAACCGTTGTGGTTATTGCGCTCAATGATGCCGGATTTATTGGATTTAAATAATTCGCTCGTTCTTAGTGCTACCCCAACACCACCAAGGGAGTTATTTAAAGAAAAACCTTGTTCCTGTGGCTCGCCTATTCCGAAAGAGGAGTATGGGGAGATTGTATTTTGTTGTGCTAATAGAAATGCTGGTAAGAAAACAAAAGAAATTATTCCCGCTATATATTTACTTATTTGCATAATGTTTTTGTATAAAATACATTCCCTTTAGTAAAATATCTTCATCGGCAAAGATGCTATTTTTTAATTTCTTATCAAAAAAACCTAAGTCTCCACCTGTAATTACAACTATTGTGTCAGGATAACGCTTTTTATAAGTATCTATTGTACCGTCAAGCTCTTTTATAGCCCCATTAACGACCCCAGAAAGAATAGAGTTTTTCAGTAGAGTCCCCTATAAGCTTGTGTGGCAGACGAAGATTAATTAGCTGGTAGCGCACTTGTTTGGCTTTTTAAGGCGTTTAATCGCATTTGAAGGCCAGGAGAAATCGAGCCCCCTAGATGATTTTTTTTACTATCTACAAAATCAAATGTTATACAAGTTCCAGCATCGATAATCAAAACCGGTCTATTTGGAAAAACAGAAACCGCTCCCGCAATCAAAGCTAGTCTATCTGACCCCAATGTTTTTGGTGAATTATAACTTGTTTTGAAGGGCATTTCTAGTTCTGAGGACAAAACAATAAGCTTACAGTCCTTGTTCTTAGATTTAGATAAAACGAGTGTCTGGTATTGGTTTTACAGAGCTTAACATTATGTTCTTCACTTTTTCCGAATAAACAAATACAATTTTTGATGTCTCTTCAAGTGTTGCAAAACCCCTTTTCTTTTATAAAGTCACCTACAAATTGTGCGTACTTTGTTTTTGTGTTTCCTATGTCAATCATTAAACTCATAAGGCCTTATTCTTTTCCAAAAGTATGAATATTGTAAATTATTATTCCTTTTTCTTTGATAGATAAAATGCATGTGATTATATTTGCTGCCTCGACAATTAAGGTGCTATAGCTCAGTTGGTAGAGCAAAGGACTGAAAATCCTTGTGTCCCCGGTTCGATTCCTGGTAGCACCACAAACGGAACCAATACTTTGTTTTGGTTCCATTTTGATTAAGCCACCTCTCTGAAGTCGGTAGGCCTCTTTTCTGTTTGAGAGGTTCTTTGTAAATACAAAAGCCCTGTTTAAACAAGGCTTTACTACATGTTATTGTGCTCTTATTACTGTTTCTTAAAAACAGAATATAAAACCAGCAAGGTCGCTATCCCAATAAAGTTACTTTGCCCCATTGAGTTAATGGCGCTTTGTATGTTTTTAATTGGATTCCAACCAAAAATACTCTCTCCAACAATTAGTTGAACCACAACGCCTAAGCATAAAAATGGAACTGCTACCTCTAATGTGTTTCGTAAAAACTTTTTAGTAAGCTTTAATTGTTCTTTGAGTTTTTTGTCATCTGATTATGCCTTTAAACAATTAAAGCCCTCACTTGAGGGCTTTAATTAAATTAATTATTTTTACCCATGAAGGATAAAATTACTAGTAATGCTATTAGACCTGCAAGATCTGCTGATGCGAAATCAGAAACTAGACCAGTAATTGAGCCAATAACATCAAATCCACTCCAGCCTATTCCTAAAACTTGAGCCGTAATTCCAAGCCCTATTAAAGACATTAATAAAGCAGTTAAACCTGAGATTAAATCTCCTAGCATTTTAAAAGCGTTAGCCATAACAATTTATTTTTAGTTAGTTAATGGCTCAAATATAAGGACATCGAAATTTTTCCTCCAAAAAATAACGGCTTACACCTAATTGTATTTTTTTGTTTTTTTAATGTTTTTTTAATGCAATCTATTTTAATTGTTTGATTTTCAGGTTTTTATTTTTTTCTATAGCGAAGTTGTTGTGTTTTTATGCTGGTTATCAACACCTGCTTGTTATTAACTATAACCCTCTCTATAGGGGTTATTTTTACTGGATTTTTGCTAAAATATTGAGTGTTTTTCGCTTTATGACAGGTTTTTTTGTTTTCTTGTTAATTTTTATTGTAGAATATTCATTTCTGTCTGATTTTAACAATTTTTTTGTCAATTTTTCCTTTGTACTTAAATATTCTGATTTAGATGAAAGGAGTTCTTGAACTGAAAAATAGTATTTAATCTTAGGCTCTGTGCCGGATGGGCGCGCGGTTACCTTTGTTCCTTTGTTTGTAATAAATTGTAAAACATTTGATTTTGGTAAGCCTGTTTTTTGTGATTCTAAATAATCAATAACCTTTGAAACCTTTTCGCCAGCAATTGTTTTAGGGGGGTTTTTTCGTAAGTTACTCATCTTTTCAGAAATTTCTTCTTGTCCTGATCGCCCCTGTTTTGTTATAGAGATAAGGTCTTCTAAATAAAAACCATGTTCCATATACATCTCTTCCATTAAGTTAAATAGCGTTTTACCTGAGGATTTCGCCCAAGCAACCATTTCTGCTATTAATGCGCAAGACATTACAGCATCCTTGTCTCTAACAAAGTCTCCCGATAAATATCCATAACTTTCTTCTCCCCCCCCTATAAATTGCTCCTGGCCTTCTAGTTTTTTTATGATTGCTCCTATGTGCTTAAAGCCTGTTAATGTGTTATAAACCTTTACTTTTTTTGCGGTAGCTATTGTGTCTATTAAATCTGTTGTCACAATTGTTTTAGCAACAAATTCATTTCCCCTTATTTTACCTAGTTCTTGCCATCTTGATATTAAATAATTAACTAATAATGAGGCCGTTTGATTTCCATTTAATAAAACGTATTCTCCTTCTGAATTTGGAACAGCTATACCTACTCTATCTGCATCTGGATCTGTTCCCATCACCAATTCTGCTCCCTTTTCTTTGGCTAGTAATATTGCTTGTTCTAGCGCTGCTGGCTCCTCTGGATTGGGCGACTGTACTGTGGGAAAATTTCCGTCTATAACATCTTGCGATGCAACTGTTGTAACATTATTAAAACCAAATGCCTTTAGTGCTTTTGGGACCATAACTGCACCTGTTCCGTGTATTCCAGTAAAAACAATTGGAAGATCTTTTTGTTTTATTATCACCTCTGGGGAAAGGCTTAGTGTTTTTAAGCGCGACAGATAAGTGTTATCCATCTCGGCTCCCAAACCAAATATTAACTCTTTGTTTACATTAAAGTTAACCTCGTCAATAGACAAACTTCTTACCTTGTTTATTAATTCGGTGTCAAAAGGGCTTACTATTTGAGCTCCCGTCTGCACCATATACTTTAAAGCCGTTGTATTCTTTTGGGTTGTGAGAGGCCGTTATAACCACACCTCCTTTACAACCCAATTCTCTTACTGCAAAAGAAAGTTCGGGTGTTGGTCGTAAAGAGTTAAATAAATAGGCTTTTATTCCGTTTGCTGTTAGAACCTCTGCCACATTTAGTGCAAGTTTATTAGAGTTGTTTCGACAGTCATAAGCAATCGCAACAGAAATGTCTTTACCTTCATATACGCTAATTAGAGTGTTTGCTAAGCCTTGAGTGGCCTTACCGATTGTATATTTGTTAATTCGGTTGGGTCCAACTCCCATTATCCCCCTTATACCTCCTGTGCCAAAATCCAATTCTTTATAAAATGACTCTATTAACTCTTCTCCCCCCTTTTCAATAAGGGACTTAACCTTTTCTTGAGTTATTTTATCATAAGGAGAGGTAAGCCAGCACTTCGCAGTTTTTAAGCTTTTTTCGTACATTTTTAACTTATTGGTTTTTGAAAATAGCATTTAATATTACACCCGAAAGTAATAGGAATATTCCAAATACACTCAAAAATGAATAGGTTTCTTTAAAAATAAAATACCCGTAAATAAACGCAAAAACAACCCCAACATATTTGTATGTCATTATGTTTCCTGCTGAGTCACTTTGAATGCCTTTGGTCATAAAAACTTGTGCCACTTGTGTTACTACTCCAAGTACTAGAATATAAAACCAATCCAAACCCTGTGGGTTAACCCAATTAAAAATTGACAAAACCCCCATTATTGGTGTTGCCACAAGTGGAAAATAAAAAACAACAACTAATGTTGATTCAGTTGTTCTTAAATAGCGAATGCAGTTGTATGCCAAACCAGAAAAACAAGCTGAAACAACTCCAATTAGAATAAAATAATAAGATATTTGTCCTGAAACATCAAAACCCTTTAATAGGCATACTCCTGTAAAGGCAAGGATAAAAAAACCACTGAACTTTTTTTACACGCTCTCCTAATAAAACTACTGCAAATAGCGTCGTAAAAACAGGTGACAAATATTGTATTGTTACCGCTCCTGCTAATGGAATATTTTGAAGGGTTATAAAAAATAAACAAAGACCAATTGTTCCGAACATCCCCCTTGCAAAAGCACTTTTTGTTATTGCCAAAAATTGGCGTTTTACCTTTGTTCAAATAAAAAAGGTAATCATTAAAGAGCCTAATGACCTAAAAAACCAACTCAAAAACAGGTATGTGTGGCATTGCCTTAACACATAAATGCATTAAAGAAAAAGCAAAAGAAGAGATTACCATATAATGAGCACCCTTGTTCATCTATTTTGTTTTTCGCAAAGATAAGCTGCTTTATTATAAATTATTGTTTCCTACATTAAATACTAGTATTTTTTGATTCTTCTAATTTCTATCTATCAAATTACCTTATATTAGCTCTTTACCTTAATAAAAAGCATGACAACACCGGTAGAGAAAAACTTTTTCTGTTTGACGCGTTTGCGCTGATATATAGAGCATACTTTGCTTTTGCTAAAAACCCTAGAATTAACTCTAAAGGTCAAGACACTTCTGCTGTGTTGGGTTTGGTGAACACATTAATGGACGTTCAAATTAAAGAGCAACCAACGCATTGGGCTATTTGCTTTGACACCTCAGAACCAACAGAGCGCCATATTGAATACAAAGAATATAAAGCTCAACGCGAAGCGATGCCTGAAGGTATTTCTTCTGCGCTTCCATATATTTTTAAATTAATGGAGGCTCTTAATATCCCCGTAATAGCTAAGCCCGGTTTTGAGGCAGATGATATTATAGGAACACTTGCAAAAAAGCGGAGAAGGCGGGATTTGTTACTTACATGATGACGCCTGATAAAGATTTTGCCCAGCTAGTCTCTGATAATATTTACATGTACCGACCACCACGAATGGGCAATAGTGCTGAGATTTGGGGGATACCAGAGGTGCTTAAAAATTTGAGATAAATCGTATAGATCAGGTCGTTGATTATTTAGGAATGATGGGAGATGCCTCAGACAATATACCAGGAATACCTGGTGTTGGAGACAAAACAGCAAAAAAATTATTGGCTCTATATGATAATATGGAGGGTTTGTATCTTCATACACACGAATTAAAAGGAAAACAAAAAGAAAAAGTAGAAGCCAACAAAGACTTAGCTTTTCTTTCTAAAAAATTAGCAACAATAAACATAAATGTTCCTATAGAATTTAACTCCAATAATCTAATTCGAAAAGAAATGAATAAAGATGCGGTACATAGTCTTTTTGAGGAGCTGGAGTTTCGTCGTTTAGCAGAGCGTTGGTTTGGAAAAGACATACCTAAACGGGATGATAGCTTTGTTGGAGGGGGTTTAGCTAAGGTTAAACCCTCTAAAACTGGGCAAATAGATTTGTTTGTGGCTGAAGAAATTAGGGTCAAAAATCTCTTTTGACTCCTCGTACAAGACTATAGAAACCACTAAAGTCAATTATAAGTTAGTGGACAATATTTCTGACTGTTGCTCTTTAGTTGAAAAATTAATGATTCTTAAGTCTTTTGCTTTCGACACGGAAACCTCTTCATTAAATGCTTTGGAGGCAGAAATTGTAGGTATGTCTTTTTGTTATAAGGCTAAAGAGGCTTATTATGTTCCTACTCCCACTAACCCAAAAAAGAGACGAAATTCTCGCTGTTTTTAAACCATTATTCGAAAATGAAAGTATTGAAAAGGTCGGTCAAAACATTAAATTCGACTATCATATTCTTGCTAATTATGGTATTAAATTAAAGGGAAAATTATTCGACACAATGATTGCGCACTATCTGATTCAAGAAGATATGCGTCATAATATGACTGTTCTTTCTGAGACCTATTTAAACTATTCTCCAATTAAAATTGAAAGCATTATAGGAAAAGGAAAAGCACAATTAAATATGCGTGACCTGCCTCCTGTAAAAATAAAGAAATATGCTTGTGAAGATGCTGATATTACTTGGCAATTAAAAGCAGTTTTTGAACCCTTTTAAAAGAAGATGATTTAATTTTCTATTCCGAGAAATAGAAATGCCTTTGGTTTCTGTATTAGCAAAAATGGAGCGAGAGGGAATTAATTTAGATCGAGATAGTTTGCAGTTGTTTTCTAAAGAATTAGAATTAGTCTGTAAAAAATATTCAAGACGAAATATTCTGTATCGCAGGAACAGAATTTAATATTTCTTCTCCAAAACAATTGGGAGAAATTTTATTCGACCACATTAAAATAGATGATAAAGCAAAAAAACTAAAACAGGACAATATTCGACATCGGAAGAAGTGCTTTCTAAGTTAAAAAGAAACACCCTATCGTGGAAAAAGTTTTAACTTTTCGCTCCTTACAAAAACTCCGTTCTACATATGTAGACGCCCTACCAGAGCTTATTAACCCAAATACTAGGCGAATACACACCTCATTTAACCAGGCGGTTGCTGCTACAGGAAGATTAAGTTCTAATAACCTAACTTACAAAATATTCCTATTCGTACAGAAAGAGGTCGCGAGGTTCGAAAAGCTTTTATTCCACGTGATGATAATCATATTTTACTTGCTGCTGATTATTCTCAAGTTGAACTTAGATTAATTGCTGAAATGAGTAAGGACCCGGTAATGGTTGAGGCTTTTAAACATGGCCTTGATATTCATACTACTACTGCGTCAAAAGTGTTTAATGTTCCTTTAAAAGATGTTACTAAAGAAATGCGTTCTAATGCTAAAACTGTAAACTTTGGTATTATCTACGGGGTTTCCGCTTTTGGCTTAAGTCAACAATCTTCATTGTCACGAAAAGAAGCATCTGAAATTATAAAAAACTATTTTGCAACTTATCCTAAATTAAAAGAATATATGGATGCAAATATTGCTTTCGCTCGAGAGCATGGTTATGTAAAAACTATTATGAATAGAAAACGACGATTAAAAGATATTAATTCTAGAAATGCTGTCGTTCGTGGCCATGCTGAAAGAAATGCTATAAATGCCCCCATACAAGGATCTGCTGCTGATATAATCAAGTTGGCTATGATTAAAATTCAAACAGAAATAGATCTTTTAGGTTTGCAATCAAAAATGTTATTACAGGTGCACGATGAATTGGTTTTTGATGTTTTAAAAACAGAGCTACCAGTGCTTAAAAAATTAATAAAAGAAAAAATGGAGGGTGTTTTAGATTTAACCGTTCCTCTTGTTGTTGATTTAGATGTGGGTAAATCGTGGTTAGATGCGCATTAATTTTTTGTGTTTGAACAAATAATTTCTGTCTTTGGTATGTTTGTTCTTTTTATTGCTGCATACCCTCCTATTACATCTATTAAATTCTTATATCCTTTTGATTTTAAAATAGAAATATAAATTACTGATCGGTACCCTCCTGCACAGTGTATATGATATTTTTTTTCTTTATCTATTTCTTTATAGTGATTAAATAAATCATTTAATGGTTTATTTTTTGCTGATTCTATATGTTCTACATTATATTCTGTTGATTTTCTTACATCTAGTATATTAATTTCTTTTTTATTTTTTTCTTCTAGTTCTTTAGCGGTTTCTTGTATAATTGTATCTATTTTTCTTCCTGTTTTTTCCCAAGAAAGAAAAGATCCTTTTAAAAATCCTACTGAATTATCGTATCCAACCCTTGCTAATCGTGTAACAACCTCTTCTTCTCTTCCTTCTGGGCAAACAATCACAATTTTTTGTTTTATATCTTTTATTAAGGTTCCTACCCAAGGAGCAAAACCTCCATCTATTCCTATAAACCAAGATCCAGGAATAAAACCTTTAACAAAATCTTTTTGATGTCGAACATCTAAAATTAAAGCTCCTTTTTTTACTTCGTTATCAAACTCTTTAATAGTTAATGGTTTTGATCCAGAAAATAATTATTTGTTCGATTGTTTTTTTTCCTATTGTTTTATTTAATTCTACGTTTTTAGGAAAATATTGTGGTGGTGGTAAAATTCCTTGTAATACTTCTTTTATAAATTCTTCTTTTGTTAAATTTTTATTTAATGCATAATTTGTTTGTTTTTGATTTCCTAATAAATCAAAAGTTTCTTTACTTATGTTTTTTCCGCAAGCAGACCCCGCACCATGTGCAGGATAAACTATAATATCATTTTTTAAAGGTAGAATTTTATTTCTCAATGAATCAAAAAGAATGCCCTGCTAAATCTTCTTTTGTTAGGTTTGTTTTAACTGCTAAATCTGGTCTACCAACATCTCCTATAAATAATGTATCTCCTGAAAAAAGGGCTCTTTCTTTTCCTTTTTCATCAATTAATAAATAACACGTTGATTCTATTGTATGACCAGGAGTATGTATGGCTTTTATTTTAATTTTTCCTACTGATATTATTTCTCCATCTTCTACCTGCTTAAATTTAAATTCTGTTTTTGCATGAGGTCCAAAAATAATTATTGCCCCTGTTTTTTTTGCTAATTCCACATTGCCCAGAAACAAAATCTGCATGAAAATGTGTTTCTAAAATATATTTAATTTGAGAATTATTTTCTTTTGCTTTTTCTATATAAGGTTCAACTTCCCTTAAGGGATCTATAATTACTGACTCCCCTTCTGACTCAATATAATAAGCGGCTTCTGATAAACAACCTGTATATATTTGCTCTATTTTCATAATTAATTTAAATAAAAAATTTTATTTAATAAAGTTCTTTTAAAAATATAAATACAGCTATAGATAAAACAAAATAGCCAAATATTTTTTTAGTTTTTCTCCTGATATAAATTTACTAATATATAAACCTATAAGAACCCCAAATAAAGAAAAACAGGAAAAACTCAATAAAAAAGACCAATCAATATTTAATGATAATTGAAAATCTCCAATTATTCCAATTAATGATTTTAAGAAAATAATAATTAAAGAAGTACCTATTGCTTTTTTCATAGATAGTCCTGCAAATAAAACCAACATAGGAATAATTAAAAACCCTCCTCCTGCACCTATTAATCCAGTTACTATCCTATTATTAATCCCTCTATTGTAATAATAAAATAATTAATTTCTTTTTTATTATACTGATATTCTTTTATAATCATTGATAACGCAGCTAATACCATAATAATTGATAAAAAATTAATATTAATTCATCAGTTTTATAATAAAAGTTCTCTGTAATTTTAATTTTTGAGGAAGCGAAGGTAAAATAAAACGTCTTGTAAAATATATAGATAATAAAGAAGGTAATGTAAAAATTAATCCTATCTTAAAATCTACATTTCCTTTTTTAATATTCTTTATTACACCAAAAAAAGCCGTTACACCAACAATAAATAATGAATAAGTTGTAGCTAAAATTGGTTCAATAGTAAAAATATAAACTAAAACAGGAATAGTTAAAATAGAACCCCCACTTCCTACTAAACTTAATATTATTCCGATAATAATAGCGCTAATATATCCTATTACATCTATCATTTTCTCATAAAAAAAGACCCTAAAAGGGTCTTTTTTTTTTTCACATATTGTTCTTTAAAAATAACATAAGCTCTTGTTTTCCTTTTGGCTTACTTACAATCTTCATTTCCGTATCTAGAACAAAAAAGGCGGGTGTTTTATTTATCTTATAATCTTTACAAACAGGAGATTGATAATTTTTAAATTGACTTACATTTATCCAATTAAAATTATTGTTTTGTATTGTTGTTTTCCATTTACTTTCATTTACATCCAAAGCAACGCCAATTACTTCTAATCCTTTTGGTTTATATTCATTATATACAGAAACAAATCCCGGTAAATCTCTCATACAATGCCCACAATGAGAAGCCCAAAACATAATAATTGTGTATTTATTATTAGCACAGGTATTTTTTAAATTTACTTCTGAGCCGAAATTACTTTTAATGGTAAAATCTGGTGGTATATTTCCAACCTGTAAATTTTTAATTAATTGAGCTTTTTGTCTTAATAAATCATTTATTTCTATATCTCCACAAGCTTCCCCATAAAAATATTCTTCCATTATATAAGTAGCAATATCCTCTAATCCTGAACCATAAAAACCATCTAATAAATTATATAAAGAAAATTCGAATACCTTTTCATTTACTTTTGCTTTATTCATAATTTCATCTACAGCATTATAATATCCTACTTCTGTATGTCCACTATGTTTAATTATATAATCGGTAAATCTTGTTGCAAATACTTCAGATCTAATAAAAGATTCATTATTAAAATCTAAGTCATTAAAATATTTTTTCTTGTCGTCCTTGTTTTTTGCTTTACTAGCAACCTTTGCTTTAGAAAAATAAGTATTTGGATATTTATTAATTACACTTTGTGTATGATTAAATTTTTCCTTTTCTATTTTTTCTATTTCATTTTTAATTTCATTCACTTTGACTTGATTGCCTTGTGATTTAAATTGTCCTATTTGTTTTTTTAAACCTTTAATAATTTTGTTTAGTTCTAATTCTTTACTTTTAAATTCCCAATATGCTTTATTTTCTACAGAATTAATTACTGTTACATCTCTTTCTAAATATACTTGACCAAACTCTAATTCTACTAAAGGTTCTTTTGGATTTAAAATAACCTCTATTATATTTTTATCATTAACCAATGATAATTTATAATAACCTAATTCATACTGTTTATTAGTAAATATAAATGATCCATCTTGATTAATTTTTACACTATCAATTTTATACTTATAATTTCCTTCTGTTCTAAAAAGAAATAAATTTTTGCCTTGTTGTCTTTTATTTAAAAATTTACCTTTTATTGTTTGTGCATTTACAGCCGGTTCATTTCCACAACTTAAAACAATCAAGCTTATAATTATTAATATTATTTTTTTCATTTCTTAAATTATTTTCATTGAAAATTTACAAATACAAAAATAGTTAAAATTATTAATGCTCAATCAAGCTATAATATTATAAATCTTTTTAAAATTTATAATTAAGTATTAAATAACATTTAACAACATTTAATTTAATTTTTTTTTTTTATAAAACATATAATAATAGTATGCTGTTTATTTCTTGTATAACATTAATAGGTTTTATTAGGAAATGTATTTTATTAAAATTAATAAACATAATTTAGAGGTTTATAAACATGTATTAAGTCAAAAGAATTCATAGAATAAGTAAAAAATTAACAACTGTTGATAACTTAAAAATGAAGTTTTAATACAATAAAATATTATAATTTTTAATGTTAAAAAGTATTTTTAAAACTCTAATTAGGGAGTGATAAAAAACAAATAAATTACCTTGACTTTTTGGTATAAATTATTCATTGTAAAATTTATAAATAAAAACAAGAAATAGTTTTAATAAAGGTTTAACAAAAAAAAAAAAAATCAATAAATATTTGTTAATAAATATCCTAAGAAAATAAAGGTTTCATAAAAAAATTAACAAAGTTTTTTGTAATTGTTGATAAAGATAAAAAAGCGGAATAATCATTACATTTGGTACTTAAAAAAAGGGTTATGAAAATATCAATAGCATCCGATCACGCAGGAGTTACATATAAAACACGTCTGGTTAACTATCTGAAAACAAAAGGGTTTGATGTAAAAGATTTTGGACCCATGAATAAAGAAAGTGTAGACTACCCGGATTATGCCCACCCTGTAGCTAAAGCAGTTAGAAAAAAAAAGATGCTGATTTAGGAATTTTATTATGTGGCAGTGGAAATGGAATTAATATGAGTGCAAATAAACATCAAGCTATTCGTTCTGCTTTGTGTTGGAAAAAGGAAATTGCCGAACTCGCACGTTTACATAATAATGCAAATATTTTAGCTATGCCCGCTCGTTTTATTTCATATGAAGAAGCACAAGAAATAGTAGAAGTTTTTTTATATACAAAATTCGAAGGAGGTAGACACGAAAGAAGAGTAAACAAAATAGCGAATATTTAAAAAGTTTTATGATCTAAATGCTTCTGGATCGCAAAAACGACAAGGCTCTTTTCTGTTTTTATGTTCAAAAGGAATGTTCGGATTAAAAATTTCTTTTAATAGATCCTTAAACTCCTTTTCAAAATCACCCAATAAATCAGAATTTAAAAGCTTGTTTACTTTCCCATCTTCGTTGAACCCGGCAGGTAAAAAGCCTTTTTTTAAAGACCTTAAACTCACAATACCTGCTTCCAATAATTCCTGTTCCGGATACATTTGTTGATACATGTAAGCATAGAGATATAACTGGAACCCTTTATGGAATTTTTTCTCTCGGATTAATTTCTCCATATTATCGGTTTGTAATTCACTAAGCTCTACTTTACCTGTTTTATAATCTATAATACGGAGTTGACCGTTAAGTTTATCTATTCGGTCGGCATTTCCATTAAGCTTGACATTGAAGTCGATTTCCTCAATACAAATTTCGGTTTTGAGATCTTTTTCCAAGCCTTTAATATAAATTTCATTTCCTTTTGAAATTAATTCTATCTCTTTTTTTATAAAAGAGTTTAAAAATTGCTCGGCAACCGTGTAAATCAGTTTGTTTTTACCCTTATTAAATATTTCACTTTTAAACTCTTCCAAGAAGAGTTCTTTCAGTTTAGCAGGAATTTTAGGTAGCATAGATTTTAGATTTTCTGTACTGATTTGCTGATTTAAATAAGGGCGATAAAAATCTTCTAAAGCTCGATGAACAACCGTTCCTAAAGTGTTAGCCTCAATAGTTTCTTGCATTACAGATGGCTCTTTAATATTTAGTATTTTTTCATAATAAAATTGCAATGGGCAGTTTTTGTAGGTGTTTAATGAAGAAGAAGAAAACCCTTTGTCTCTAGCTATTTCTTTTAACCGTCTTTTAATAACCTCATCTTTTATAATAGACAACTCTTTAGGTTCTACCTTTTTTAGTGGATGCGATAAAATCTCTTCGTTAAAATTAATCTCTTTAGGATATTTAAGCTTAAGTTCGTTTTCGAGTTGAGTGATAAACCGACTTTTTTCTCCAGAACTTAAAGCATCAGTTTCTGTATTGTAAATCAAAGTAAGCGATTTACATCGCTGTGTTAACCTGTAGAAATGATAAGCAAAAACAGCGTCTTTATCCATATAAGTTGGCAAACCTGTCTCTCTTCGAATATCGTATGGGATAAAAGAGTTATCACTTTTTCCTGTTGGCAGAAAGCCTTCGTTAGCGGAGAGTAAAATAACGTGTTCAAAATCCAAGTTGCGTGTTTCCAGCATTCCCATCAATTGTAAACCGGAAAGAGGTTCTCCGAAAAAAGAAAGGCTTTCAATTTTTGCACTTTGTTGAAAAAGGTGGTGAAGTGTTTTCAGTTCTTGAATAAACCCATATTTATCTTGTAAATTTTTAATTTGATTAAAGAGTTTTGTAAAGGCAAAAAGTTGCTCCAGAATCAATGAATATTTTCGTCCTTTCGCAACGATCTCATTTTTTATTAAAGTGGTCAATTTTAAAGCATTATCAATAAAATGTAAAGGGTTTGAGTTTTTATAATTTAGTAGTGCATTAATCCAGGGAAAAATATCTGATTCACAAGAATTTAAAATATCATCTTTTGATGGAAAAGAGTGGTTTTGTTTTTGTAGACGAGTCTTTAATTTTTCCAAGGAATTAGTACTTCCTGAATTTTGGAACGCTGGGTGTTGCCATATTTTAACCAGGTCCTGGTAGTAGAATTTTGTTTTACCGCTACTCAACTTTTCTCTATTGATATGTAATTGAAAGAAGGCATCAAAAAAAGCGAACAGAGGGACGTCTCGCAAGGAATTCCCCATAGTGATGTTCAGTTTATCAATGGAATTTGGTAAGAATTCCAATACAGGCAAGAGCATTTTTTCGTCTGCCAACACCAGGGCAACATCTTTTAATTCTTGTTTTTTTGATATAGATTTATCAAGTAAAGAACCGGCTAATTGAGCCTGGGCAACTCCTTTAGGAACTCCGTAAACATTTATGTTTTTTGTTTTTTTTAATTCTGAACACACCCAGTTAAATTCACGATTATTGAATTCCGGCCACTGTTTATATTGTCGTAAATACTTCCCCGCTTCCTGTTTTTTATCTTTAAGGTAATATTCATCAGCATCCCAAAATACCTCTGCAACATCTTCAGCAATAAACGTTCGTATAATATTAACCTCGCAAGGGTTCATAGCATTAAACCCAACATAATAAATAGAAGATTTAAGTGGTTTATTTTTACCTATCCATTTTGAAATATGATCCGAGGCTTTTCGGTAGGCCATTCCTTGAAAAGCGATATTTTGTTCTTCTAAGCGCGTTTTAAAATCAGAAAAAAGCAAACCCATCAGCTCCCAAAAATGAAGATAGTTTTTAACCATTTCACTCGGTTCTCCACCTAAAGGAGTCCATGCTTCAATCTTTTTTGCTTGATGGATGTAGTTGAATAATTTTTGAGGTTGCTCGAAATAAGAGTCGATATCGTTGAAGTCGGTAAGTAGAATTGGCGCCCATTTCAAAACACTTCAAACGAGTCTTGCTCATATTTAGGAAATACATTTTGGTATGAAATATACATTTCAAAAAGTAACTGCGTTTTATCTATAATGGTAAAACCAGAAAGTTCTTCCAACCACTCTTCAATAGAATAAATTTTAGGCATCCAAATTGGGATATCGCTCAAGTCAGAAAGAGCTTGCTTAAAAAATATTCCGGCTCGTTTACTCGGTAATACAATACTAAGCTTTTCTAGTTGATCCTGTTTTGTATCGTAAATTTGTTTGGCTATTTTATTGATAAATTTATCCATACTACACACTCTTCAATTTTATAGATTCATCGTTGATATAAACTAAAAGACTCTCTTTTACCTTATAGCCCATTTTTTCAATTTCAGTTTTGTATTCCAAAATTTGTTTTTCGTGCGTATTTTTTTCCAGGCCAGTTTTATAGTCAATAATGGTCACTTCATTTTCTTCAAAGACTAACCGATCAGGTCGAAGAATACGTCCGTTACTTAAAAGAATTTCTTCTTCATTTTTTACCCTTAAACCCTCGGCAAAATAAGGTTTCATATCAACATTTTTAAGTATTATATTTAATATATACTTCATTTTTTTCGCCTCACTGTTGGCAATTAATCCCAGACGGAGTGCTTTTTTTAATGCATCATCAACATCGTTCACTGTTTTGATATAGGATAGAATTTCATGTACTCTTCGTCCTTTATCAGTCCCTTTTTCGGGATTATTGACTTCCCACATTTTTGGTGCCTGACGATTAATATGAAGTATTTTAGATAAATCCTCTACAGGTTGCGATGTCGGAAATTTTTTATTTTCTTTTTGTTTGTTATTAGTCTCTTTTACTTTTTTACCGAAGTTGTATTGTGTTTTTCCATCTTCCCAAAGCCCTTTTGATTTCAAAAAGGTATCAAAAAAGACGTTTAAATTCTTTCCTCTTTCTTTGGAAGAGGTAAATATGTATAATCTAGTTTTAGGGCGCGTAAGAGCCACGTAAAGCATGTTTAAATTGTCTAGTAGAACTTTTGCTTTATACTCTTCATAAATAGCTTGCAACTTTTTTGTACTTGAATTCAATTTATCATTTAATGGAATCAAGGAGCTTGGTAAACCTTCTAATTCCGGTTCATTTATTTCTACCCAGGATTTTGCATCGCGCTCACTGGTAGCATTCCAGTTCGCAAATGGAAAGAGCACTACCGGAAACTCTAAGCCTTTAGATTTATGGATAGTCATTACCTGTACGGCGTTAATGCCTTGCGGAATAATTACAGACAACTTGTGAGCGTGTTCTTCCCAATAATTTAAAAAGCCAAACAAGTCTTGAGAATATTTTTGCTATATAGCCAGACCTCGTCGAGAAAAAATTGCACGTAAATGCGAGCCCTTTTTTCCAGTTCAAAGGCTTTGATAATTCTATGACACAATTCGATGAGCGAAGAGGAGCGCCATTTTAACAGGTCGAAATCGATGACAAGCTCTTTTAGAAAAGCATAAAATTGATTTGTAGAACCCTTACACAGCATTTCTAGTTTTTGATTAATCATTTCAAGCGACCAGGGACAAAATGCGTTTTCGTGTAAAAATTCGACGATCTTAAATCGATACCGAGGATGATTAGGCTCGTTTAAAAATCGAAGGAAGTTTAATATAAAACGGATTTCTGTTGATTGTTCTAATAATAATGATTCAGAAGAAATTACTGGAATATTATTCTCGGAAAGCTTTTTTACAATTAAAACCCCCTTCGCTTTGGTCCGCGTTAAAATACAGATGTCCCCATGGTTAAAACCATTTTTGTTTAGTTCTTTTACCGTTTTTAAACAACGATCCAGCTGTAGTTCATCATGTTCCATACCATTTTCCAGATATTCTAAAGAAACATAACCACCACTACCTTTTACTTCTTGTGCTTTGAGGTTTATAAAAAGCTCTTTGTATTTTTTATGCTCTATTTGATGAGCGATGGAAGAGAATAATTCATTGTTGAAATTGACCACCTCAGCTTTGGAGCGATAATTGTTTTTGAGAGACAAGTACTCCATTTTATAGGCTACTTGCGAGTTTGGGTCTACTGCTAACTGTTGTAAGTTTATAAATTGGTCTACCTCTCCGCCTCGCCATCGGTAAATAGCTTGTTTTGCATCCCCAACAATCATTGCAGATCCGGGTTTTTGACCATCAGCAATAGCATTTTCAATCAAGGGGATAAGGTTTTTCCACTGTAATTCGGAGGTGTCTTGAAATTCATCGATAAAGTAATTAGCGTATCGTTCACCCAATCTTTCGTAGATGAAATTACCCTCTTCATTTTGTAATACCTCAGCAATCTTTTTATTGAATTCACCTATCGGGACAATGTTGTTTTGCTCTTTGATTTGCTGCATTTCTTTCGAAACCTCGTGTAAGATCGCCACAGAATATAAGTTATGAGCGATTAACTTGAAGTGTACATATTTCGGATATTCTTCTAAAATTTCGATTGCTTTTTTAACTAAAGGGTAAAACTTTTTTTGAACCTCATCAATTTGACCATATGCTTCTTTTGGTGTCTTTCCGGCATACCAGTTTTCTTTTTCTATATTCCTGAGGATTGAATCACTAGGCTTGTACTTCTCCCAATTTTTAGAACTCAGATATTCAAAGTATTTTGCCAGCCCAGAACGAGCCCCCCCCGCAAACCATTCGTGCTTTAAGCTGTTGTTTTTACAATGAGAAAGAAACCTTTGACCTAAAGTTGAAAGCTCATGATCTATTTTATTAGTAAAGTTTTGAATTTCATTTCTTAGTTTAAAGAAGTTGTCTAAGCTTAAATTTTTTAAATTTTCGCAATGCCCTTGACCGCTTTCTTTTAAGAGCTCCTCAGCAACTAGGTAAAAGTCTTTTTCAATTAACCAGCTTTTATCATTTGCAGTTTTATTTTGTATAAAGTTCACAAATAGCGTTGTTAACTTTTCATCTTTTCCAGTTTTATTAATTGATAAATCTACCGCCTGTTTAAGCAATAGCTTATGTTCCATTTCTACCTCAAAATTATTTGGCAAGCCAAGGTCTTGTGCAAATGTTTTAAGCACTCTGTGCGTAAATTTATCTATAGTTCCAATGGCAAACCTAGAATAGTTGTGAAGAATATTTTCAAAG
Source organism: Cryomorphaceae bacterium (assembly GCA_019649675.1). Taxonomy (GTDB): domain Bacteria; phylum Bacteroidota; class Bacteroidia; order Flavobacteriales; family UBA7430; genus MED-G21. Next base: position 572,243 of record BOWN01000001.1, read on the forward strand.
ATTAATTGAGCCTTAGACTTAAGTTCTTTTTTTGTAAGTCCAGTCTCTTCTAACATCAGCGACATCATATCCAGCTCGGTTTGTTCAGCTTTGTCTGGGTCTGAAAAAGCCTTTAAACTCTTTATGATCCGCTCTTTCATTTCTGCTGCCGCTTTATTAGTAAATGTAATGGCAAGGATTGCCATAAATTTTTGTGGAGACTCTGCCTTCAAACAAACCTTCAGGTACTCCTTCACTAGAGTAAAGGTTTTTCCTGACCCAGCCGAAGCACTATATATTTTAAAGGGCGCGCTTTTCATTTGTACAAGTTTAAGGATTATTGATTAAATAAAACCAGTCTTTAAATAGCTAAAATCATTAAAACAAAACACGCACCCCCACTAATTCAAGAAACACAATATTTGTTTAATACCCATATCATGGAGGTGACCATACAATTCAGTATAAACAAGCTAAATGGTTTTTAGTTCACTTTTGATGGTTTAATTACAGTTTAAGTTAATTTCACTTATAAGATTTTGTTAAAATATCACAAGGAATCAAATAAAAACTAAATCGCACTAACCAAATTAATTCGATATTTGGGAGCTAAGTTTAAATTAATTCTGTTAAGAGGTGATTTAAAAAAGCGAACAAAGGCTGTTATTCATCAAACCATCACGACCAAAAGCCTTCAACACTAAAACAGAAAGTGTAACACCTTTTTTTAAAATAAAAACAAACAAAAAGACGTGTTAAGGTAAAACAAAAAGGAAGCGCCCCAGAACATAAATTGAAACACTTCCTTTTGATGGAGGTCGGAACCGGATTCGAACCGGTGTAGACGGTTTTGCAGACCGCTGCCTAAGCCTCTCAGCCATCCGACCTTACTAAAAGAGAGCAAATGTAACAAATTCAAGAGCTTTCACAAACAAACTAAAGAGATTTTGGGACGACTATTTTTTAGCTTCAAGCGCTACGCTTACACGCTTCACTTCACCCTCAATTGGCGCCGCATGCTTTACGACTAGGACCTTAGAAGATTCTAAAGAGCAGAAATCTTTCATTAGGCGGTTAATTATTCTTTGCGCTACGTGCTCAATAAGCCTTGATCTAATTGCCATCTCTTCTTGAACAATTCGACTAACAGCAACGTAATCTATCGTATCGGCAAGTAAATCAGACTTTGCCGATAGACTTAGGTCTGTTTTTAACTCAACATCAACGCTAAAATCTGTTCCAATTACCCCCTCTTCCTCCATACACCCGTGGTATGCAAAACACCGAATATCTTCAACACGAATAATTCCCATAACCTAATTATTTAAAGAGTTTATCGCAGAGTCAAGTCTTTTTAAAACCTCTTCTTTACCTAAAAGCGATGCAATTTCATTCATTGAGGCGCCAGCACTAAGGCCAGTAACAGATAAACGAAAACCGGGCATTACAGCGCCAAAGCTTAGGTTTTTTGATTCAAGAAAAGCTTTAAAGCACCCCCCAATGTTTTCTGAGTCGAAAGACGGAAGCTCATCTAATAAAAGACTCAACTCTTTTAAAATTTCTGACGTTTGTTCATTCCATTTTTTATTAACAGTTTTATCATCGTAAGACTTAGGCGCTTCAAAGAAGTAGCGCCCATCAGTTAATATGTCTTTAACAAATGTTGCCCGCTCCTTCATTATATTACAAACCCTAACAACATAGTTGTTTTCTACGTCAAACCCTCTTCTTTTAGGTAGGGCGTTAGTTCTTTAGCTAAGTCATCACCACTTCGGCTTCTTAAGTATTGCTGGTTGAACCACTTTGTTTTATCGAAATCAAATTTAGCGCCAGCTTTACCAACACGATCTAAAGAGAAGGAGCTTATTAACTCTTTCATTGTGAATAACTCCTGGGTTGTGCCAGGGTTCCAACCTAAAAAGGCTAGCATGTTATTAAAGGCCTCAGGGTAGTAGCCACGCTCACGGTATCCAGAAGACTCTTCTCCTGTTTCGGGGTTGGTCCAATTTGTTGGAAAGACAGGAAAGCCCAAACGGTCCCCATCCCTCTTTGAAAGCTTCCCGTTTCCATCGGGTTTTAAAATAAGGGGAAGGTGCGCAAATTTTGGCATAACGCCTTGCCACCCCAAAGACTCGTATAACAACACGTGAAGGGGGGCCGATGGAAGCCACTCCTCGCCACGAATTACATGCGTGATACCCATTAAATAGTCATCAACAACATTTGCCAAATGATATGTTGGCATACCGTCTGATTTAAACAACACTTTGTCGTCAAGGTTTTTTGTATTAACACTCACCCAACCCCGAATAACATCTTCAAATTTAATATCCTTGTTTCGGGGCATTTTAATTCTAATCACATAATTATCACCTCTATCAAGACGTTCCCTAACCTCCTCTGCGGGTAGCGTTAGGGAATTTTTCATACCACCTCGGGTAACTACATTATACTGAGGAGAAGCCACCCCTGCCGACTTCATACGCTCTCGCATTTCTGTTAGCTCCCCTGGCGTGTCAAACGCATAATAAGCAAGTTTAGACTCTATTAATTGGTCAGCGTATTTATGGTAAATAGCCCTTCGTTCAGATTGTTTGTATGGGCCTTTTGATCCGCCAGCGGAGACACCCTCATCAACTTGAATGCCACACCAGTTAAGCGCATCAACAATATAATCCTCAGCGCCAGCAACAAAACGAGATTGGTCAGTGTCTTCTATGCGAAGTAAAAAATCACCACCGTGTTTTTTGGCAAACAAGTAGTTGTAAAGAGCGGTTCTAACTCCACCTATATGTAGCGGGCCGGTTGGGCTAGGTGCAAATCGCACCCTCACGTGTCGGTTTTCCATTTGTGTTATAAATTAGAGGAGGCTAAAATTACGAATTATTAAATGGAAGGCTATAAATATTTAGTTGAAAATAAAAGCATGACCACAAAAAAACAAAACACCAAAGGGGTTGGTGGTGAAGATATTGCGGTCTGTCACAAATAACTCAATCAACTGCTACAGTCTTTTATAAACAAGCCTTAACATGGTTAATCAACCCAGCAAATAAGTAAATAAGTAAAGAGAATAGTGTATTTTTGTTTTATGCAAGACGCCTATTCCATATTAATAAATAAGTTAAGTGCATTTACCCAAAAGTATTATCAAAATCAATTGATAAGGGGTTTTGCTTTATGTTTTACTTCAGTTGCTTTAGGTTTTATTGTTTTTTCTGTGTTAGAGCATTATGGTCGTTTTAGTGTTCTCACTAGAACCATTTTGTTTTGGGCGTTTGTATTGATGTCGACAGTTATTTTATGTTTATTCATTTTTAGACCAATATTCAAACTAGCGAAGCTAGGCAATAGGCTAAGCGATGACCACGCGGCAAAAATTATAGGAAGACACTTTCATGATGTATCAGATAAGTTGCTTAATGTTATACAGTTAAAAAAACAAAGTCAGGGTAACCTAGCTTTAATTGAAGCCAGTATAAATCAAAAGGCAGATGAATTAAGGCCAATCCCCTTTTTAAATGCAATTAGGTTTTCAGAAAACAAACGATATATTAAATATGCCCTTATCCCCCTATTTATTTTTGCTGGCCTTTACGCATCAGACAGTGAAGAGCTTATTACTGAAAGCTCAGCGCGTATAATTGATTATAAAACACAGTACATACCACCTAAACCATTTGAGTTTGTTCTTTTAAATGGCGACCTAGAGTGCATACAACACCAGAATTACAAAGTTTCGGTTCAGTTACACGGAAAAGAAATCCCTACCGATGCTCATATTGAGCTGGGTGGGCAACCTATTAAAATGAAAAAAATAGAGGCCAGCTTTTTTGAATATGACATAATTAATGTGCAAAAATCTTTAACATTTAAAGTGTATGCTGGCGGCCTTCATTCAGAGACTTATCGATTAAACGTTTTACCTTCACCCTCTTTGCTTTCGTTTGAGTTAAGAATCGAAAACCCAACATATACAGAAAAAGAAAACCAGGTTCTAGAAAATACTGGCGAAGTTTTAATTCCTGAGGGCAGCAAGGTTACTTGGGATTTCTTTACTGAAAATACAGATTCGTTTAATGTAATTTGGGGCAACCGACTTTTAAACACAGCCAAAACAGAACACAACCACTTTACTTTTTGTCAAACAGCAGAAAAATCCCTAAGCTACACCTTGCTTCCTTTCAACACGGCAGTTCAAACGCTTGATTCTGTGAGCTACAACTTTAAGGTTGTTAAAGACGGTTTCCCAGTGGTAGATGTTTCAGAGGTGGTAGATTCATCTGCCCTTAAAACACGTTATTTTCAAGGTCAAATAAAAGATGACTACGGTTTTCGTAATCTACAGTTTGTAGTAAAAAACCTAAACAATAAATGGGATAGTATAGTGCCAATTAAAATTAATACCTCAACGAATATAGAGAGCTTCTTTTTTGTGTTTGACCTAAAAACTATTCAAATTAATAAGGGAGAGTCTCTAGAATATTACTTTGAAATTTATGACAATGATGCTGTAAATGGGTCTAAAAAGCCAAAGCAGGAGTTTGAGTTTAACGCACCCACTGAAGAAGAAATACAAGATCAACAAGAGGCAAATACCAAATCACTTAAAAAACAGCTAGAGCAAAATGTTCAGCTCGCAAAAGACTTACAAGAAGATTTTGAAGACCTCCGAATAAAGCTTTTAAACAAAGCTGAGTTGAGCTGGGAGGATAAACAACAAGTAAGAGAGATCTTAGAGAAACAGAAAAAGCTGGAAAAGAGTATAGACGAAATTTCAGAAAAAAACAAAGAAAATAACGCGCTGTTTAATGAGTTCGCAGAGCAGGACAAAAGAATTTTAGAGAAACAGAAGCAGCTAGAAGAACTTATGGAAGAGCTCATGAGTGATGAAATGCGAGAGCTTTTTGATGAAATGGAAGCCCTTATGGAAGAAATGAAGACAGATGAGTGGATGAAGAAGCTAGAAGAATTGCAAATGAGCAACGAGGACCTAGAAAAAGAGCTTGATAGAAACCTAGAAATGCTAAAGAAATTTGAATTCGAACAAGCCCTAGACGAAAGCCTAGAAAAACTAGAAGAAATAATTGAGCGACAAAAGGAATTAAAGGAGTCAAACGATGAAAAATCGCAACGACAAGAATCAATAACTGAGCAACAAAATGAGCTAAATGAAGACTTTAAAAAGCTTTCTGAAAAACTAGATGGGCTACAGCAAAAAAATGATGAGCTAGAAAAAAGTACAAACCTTACTAAAACGGATTCGCTTCAGATTGCAATAGAGCAACAGATGCAAGAAAGTAAAGAAAACTCAGAAAAAAACAAGAAGAAGAAAACCTCACAATCTCAGCAAAAGGCTCTAGATGAAATGAAGGTGTTAAAAGAAAAGCTTCAGCAAGCAAAAAAGCAGCAGGGAGAGAGCGGACCCTCGGAGGACATGGACGTACTAAGGCAGATTTTAGAAAACCTTATTGATCTCTCTTTTGATGAGGAAAACCTCCTTAGAGACTTAGCAAAAACCAACAATGACGACCCCGAATACGTATCACTTATTCACTGGCAAAACAAGCTCAGCGACGACTCTAAAATTTTAGAAGACTCTCTTTACTCACTAAGCAAAAGACAAGTCCAGATAAAAGCAACAATTAATCGAGAGATGAGGGCTATTAGCAATAATATTCAAAAATCCTTAGACAATATGTCTGAGCGCGAGTCAGATAAAGCGGTGAGTCAGCAGCAGCTAGTTATGACATCAGCTAACAACTTAGCTCTTATGTTGAGTGATGTTCTTAAGTCAATGCAAGAGGATATGGCAAAAAAAACCCCAGGTCAGCAGCAATGTGACAAACCAGGGTCTGGTAATCCAAGCCCGTCAGATATAAAAAAGATGCAAGAGCAATTAAAGAAGCAGATGGAGGAAATGAAAAAAGGATCAGAAGGCCCCAAGAGGCAGCAACTTAGGACAAAGGGAAAAGACTTAGCCAAAATGATGGGTCGACAAGAAATGATTCGTCAGCAACTGGAAAGAATGGCTGAAAAAATACAAGAGTCTGAAAACGGCAACACGGATAATTTGCGTGAAGCAATTGATAAAATGGAGCAGACAGAACAGGATATTGCAAATGACAACATTACAAATGAAACCCTTAAGAGACAAAACCAAATAATTGAGCACCTTCTTGAGGCTGAAAAAGCCGAACAAGAAAAGGATAGAGATAAGAAGCGAGAGGCAAAAGAGGCTACCCAGCTTCCCCATCACGTACAAGAACTATTAGAGGAATATCAAAAAAATAAGATCAAACAATCGGAAATGCTTAGAACAATTCCTGCAGAACTAAAGCCTTATTATAAAGACAGGGTGAAGGAGTATTTTCAGAGTATTGACTAATAAATGGCTACATCAAAAATTTCATTTCAGTCCGCAGACACATTCTCCTTAAAAACAGAACCCAAAGTAATAAAGTGCATTGAGTTATTGGCGAAAGAAGAATTGCGAGAAATAGGAGGCATTGCTTTTGTGTTTTGTGATGATAACTATCTACACAAAATAAATCTCGAGTTTCTTAAACACGACACCTTTACGGACATCATAACCTTTGATTATTCTGCTGGAAATGAGATTATTAGCGAGATATATATAAGCGTAGATCGTGTGGCAGATAACGCCAAAAAATACAGTCAAACCTTTGAAGATGAAATACACCGAGTAATAATTCATGGTGTGCTTCATCTTTGTGGGTACAAGGACAGGCTTGCAGAAGACAAACAAATTATGCGAGATAAAGAAAACCATTACTTATCTTTGTTGGCTTAAGTCGCTGTCGGTCAGCACTAAATATTAATAAAAAACAAAACAGTTCCACGTAGAACCATTTGTATGTTTCTAAAAGAGTATGATGTAATAGTAGTTGGCGCAGGTCATGCAGGCTGTGAAGGAGCTGCAGCTGCGGCTAATCTTGGAGCCAAAACGCTTTTGGTTACCATGAACATGGACACCATTGCTCAAATGTCATGCAACCCTGCAATGGGGGGTGTTGCAAAGGGGCAGATTATAAGAGAAATTGATGCCTTAGGCGGCTATTCTGCTATAGTTACAGACGAGACCATGATTCAGTTCAAAATGCTTAACCAATCTAAAGGGCCAGCAATGTGGAGCCCAAGAGCGCAATCAGACCGAATGCTTTTTCAAAAAATGGCGAAAAACCTTAGAGGGAATCAAAAAACCTTGATTTTTGGCAAGAAATGGCTGTTGGTTTAATACCAAAGATGACAAAATATTAGGGGTGCGCACAAGTTTAGGGTTAGAGATAAAGTCTAAAACGGTTATACTTACAAACGGCACCTTTTTGAATGGTCTCATTCATATAGGAGATAAAAACTTTGGTGGAGGAAGAGCAGCAGAGCGATCATCCACCGGAATAACAGAAGACCTAGAAGCGCTCGGTTTTGTTTCTGGTAGAATGAAAACAGGAACCCCCCCTCGTGTTGATGGGCGTACGCTTGACTATTCAAAAATGGAAGAACAACCAGGAGATAAAGATCCCGGTGGCTTTTTCTTACATGCCCACAAATAAACCCACAGAGCAAAGGTCGTGCTACATTACCTATACATCCGAAGAGGTTCACAACATACTGCGAACAGGTTTTGAAAAGTCCCCAATGTACCAAGGGCGAATAAAAGGCTTGGGCCCAAGATACTGCCCATCTATAGAAGATAAAATTACGCGCTTCGCAAACAAAAATCGCCACCAAATATTTGTTGAGCCAGAAGGCTGGGAGACTTGTGAAATTTAGTCAATGGCTTTTCTACTTCCCTACCAGAAGAAGTTCAAATAGAGGCACTTCAAAAGGTGCCAGGTTTTGAGAAAGCTAAAATGTTTCGACCTGGCTACGCCATAGAATATGATTACTTCCCTCCCACTCAATTAAAACACACCCTTGAAACAAAGCTGGTCAAAGGGCTTTATTTCGCAGGACAAATAAACGGCACAACTGGTTATGAAGAAGCCGCCTGTCAGGGATTTATGGCAGGCATAAATGCAGCGCTGTTTATAAAAGAAAAAGAGCCGTTTATTCTAAATCGGTCAGAGGCATACATTGGAGTTTTAATAGATGATTTGATTACGAAAGGAACAGAAGAGCCTTACAGGATGTTTACCTCTAGAGCCGAGTACAGAATTCTATTACGACAAGACAACGCAGACATAAGGCTGACCAAAAAGGGATATGATTTAGGTCTTGTTACACAAAGCAGGTTTGACCGACTCAATGATAAGCTCAATTACATAGAAAGGCTTAACAACTTCTTTAACAAAACATCAGCAATACCTCAAGAAATTAATCCAGTATTAGACAGGTTAAAGGCCTCGCAAATATCTCAAAAAACAAAGCTGGTTAAATTAGTTTCGCGACCACAGGTTGATTTTAACTCAATTGAACATCTTCGGTCGGTTCAACAATTTTTGTCAGAAAACGGAAAAGACAAGGAAGCAATTGAACAAACAATAATACAGATAAAGTATAGCGGCTATATAAATAGAGAAAAAGAAAACGCCGAAAAAATTACTCGCCTAGAAAATATCTCGATTCCTGAAGATTTTGAATACAAAAAGCTTGCGTCACTTTCTTCTGAGGCAAAACAAAAGCTCGGACTAATAAGGCCAAAAACAATTGCTCACGCGGGAAGGATTTCTGGCGTTTCTCCGGCAGACATTTCTGTTTTGTTGGTATATATGGGTCGCTAGTTCCACGTGGAACCAAAAAGAAACAGAAAAAAACAAAATAAAGACCGTTGGCGGAACCCTATCATAAAACATGCAGAATTGCCTTAAGGGTTTTTATAGACGCGCCAGACGCAAGAAAAAGGACCTCTTTTTTTTACCGAAAAGATTTTAATTGACAATTAGTTTCGAAATTTTATCTTTTCCACTCTCATTAATTGATTTAATAAAGTAAAGACCTCTTTCCCAATTTGAGCAGTCTACCACAAATTGACAGTTTTTCGTAGTAAAATTTTCAATCCTTTTACCTAGAACATTATATATCTCAATACAAGAGTTTTGTTCTGTATTTATTGAGAATGTATTTCTTGCTGGATTAGGATAGACATTTAACGCTCGTTGTAATTCAGCCAGGCCCAAGCCATATTCGTGAAAAGAAACGTTGTCTACAAAGTAGGAGTCAGGTTCATTATCCATTCCGTTTGGGTATAAATTTAATGCAGCGATTGTATTGCTAGGCCCTGTACTTCCTTCAGACCATAACCAATTGTAAACAGAGACATCATCAAAATACAACTCCGCATAATCACCATCAACATCAATATTGATTTTAACCTCAAACCAAGTATCTACAGGGTAAGTGAAATTTGTTCCCAAATCATTTAGACCACCACCAACAGTCAAAAACCCGTTACCCCCCGAATTGAAATAAAATTGCGAAGCCCAATTAGATGCGGCAGCAGAAAAGTAATGGAGTAAATTAAAATACGCCCCGTAGCTTTCTTCGACAAACATTTTAAATTTAAGTGTCCAGCTTCCAGAGTTTTCGTTACCAAGCGGCAATACTACATCAACTACACCACCAGACTGCAAATTAATGGAATTTTCCCCACTATATGACAGTAGATCTGTTACGTAGGTATCTTCAGGCGAACCTGTTGCGTTTGTCCAAGTTGTCCAAATTCCGTTAGATTCAGTGCCAAGATACTCTCCCGCTTTATAAGAGTCAAAGTCTTCATAAATATTCGTTTGAGCACAGCACAATGATGCGATAATAAAACAAGTAAAAGCCAGTATTAGATTTTTCATAAAATAAAAGTTAAATTAACATATTGACATATGTGGTTAATAATATAAGGTTATTAAATTGCTTTCAATAGGTTTTACAGTGTTAAATACGCCAAAATAATCAAATTTTATTTAATTGTTTCCTATGGTAAAAAAGCGGAATGCTGATTCAAAATCAGGGGTATTCCGCTTTAGTGACCCCGGAGGGATTCGAACCCCCAGCCGTCAGAGCCGAAATCTGATATTCTATCCAGTTGAACTACGGAGCCAATTGTAGCAAATATATTATTTTTACTTTCCTTGCGTTCTATATTTGAGTTAAATTTAACCGATGAAAAAAATTGTTTTTTTTAATCAGCCTTATTTCTTCTTTCCAAGCCATCTCTCAATCCTTAAGAGTAGGAGAGTGGCGCGACCACTTGTCATATATACACGCTTATGATGTTTGTGAGGTGGGAAATTCAATGTATATATCTACTGACCGAGCCCTATTTGAATATAATACACTTGACAACAGTATAGAGCGGCTTAACACCCTAAACAGTTTGTCTGATATAGGTGTTAGTTCTATTGGAACTTCAGAGAGCCTGCTTATTGTTGCTTACGAAAACGGAAATATCGACATGATTAGGGGCGACACTAAAGTAAATCTGCCAGATATTAAAAGAGCCTCACTCATAGCAGATAAAAGAATCAACCATATCAACATTGACAACAACCTTGCTTATTTGTCATGCGGTTTTGGTGTTGTTGTTATAGACATTAATAGAGAAGAGGTTAAAGACACATATTTTATTGGTGAATACGGAGCGCAAGAAAATGTCTTATCAACAAGTATAGTCCACAATTACATTTATGCTGCAACAAATAAAGGGCTCTATAGGGCAGAAGCCTATGAATCAAATCTTGCCGACTATAATTCCTGGGAAAAACTATCCGCTCACTCACAGTCTTATATTGATATGCTAGAATCTTTTAGTGGCCTGTTGTTTGTTAATTTGCACGGTGAAGAATACAACACAGACACACTTTATCATTTTGATGGAACCAACTGGGTAGTGTTTGAGCAGGAAAGCTCAAATATGTCAATTAAAGCAAGCTCAAAACAATTAGTTTTAACAAGCCGTTATAATGTTTCAGTGTTCGATCAAAACCTTAATAGAACCCATTATTTGTATTCAGATCAGTTTAACATAGAAAATACAGATTTTAATTCAGCTATATTTTCAGATAAAGATGAGTTCTGGATTGCAGACAAGTACAACGGTTTACTCCACATTGATGGAGATTTTTTTGAGTCAATTAAACCAAGCGGGCCTTTTTTATCAGATGGAGGGCAAATAGTAAATTTTGGAGAAGAAATTTTGGTTGCTCACGGAGTAAAGAGTGAAAATTGGGATCCAATTTGGCAAAAAAGTGAGTTGTCGATTTTGAAAAAAGATAATTGGACAATATCAAATGCTTTAAAAGAAGAAGACTTTTCAGACATTGTTTCGGTAGCCAAACGAGGTCCAACAACCTACTTGGCTAGTTTTAATAAAGGCCTTGCAGCAATGACTGGGTTAAATTTAGATGAGATTTTCAATGAAACAAACAGTAGTCTTCAAAAAAGAGCAATTCATGATGACTGGATAGAAGTTGGGGCAATTCAATTTGATAGTGAAGGAAATTTATGGTGCACTAACTCGCAAACATATGAGCCGCTATCTGTAAAATACGCAAATGGAGAGTGGGAATCTTTTTCGTTAGGAAGCGGGATTACAGAAACTCAAGACCTAGCCAAATTACTTATTGATAAAAATGATCAAAAATGGGTGCAGTTAAAGAATAATGGTCTTATTGTTTTTGATGAGCGCCGGCAGGGAATAAAGTCCAGAAAACTCACAAATAGCGAAAACCAAGGGAAACCTAGCCTCAAACCGCGTACACTCATTTGCAGAAGACTTAGAGGGAGAAATTTGGATAGGAACCGACAATGGAGTTAGTGTTTTTTATGATTCAAATTCAATATTTCAAGGAGAAAATGCTTCACAGATTGTTGTGACCCTAGGAGAATACAATTCATATCTCCTCGAGGGCCAGCAAATCAACGATATAGAAATAGATGGTGCAAACAGGAAGTGGTTTGCTACCAACAACAGTGGAGTGATTGTGACAACAGCAAATGGCACTGAGGAAATACACCATTTTACAACAGAAAACAGCCCACTTTTTTCTAACAAAGTGCTAGACATTGAAATGAACAACGTAACAGGAGAGGTGTTTTTTGCCACGGAAAAAGGGCTAATATCTATGCGGTCAGAATCGACAGAAGGAAATACTGATTTTTCAGAGGTCTTGGTTTTTCCAAACCCAGTTAAACCCGATTACAGTGGGCCCATAACAATTAAGGGCTTAATAACAGACGCGGTGGTCAAAATTACTGACATTAGTGGAAATTTAATTTACGAAACGGTTGCTCTTGGTGGGCAGGCAGTTTGGGATGGAAAGTCATTTGATGGGCAAAAAGCCCACACTGGAGTTTATCTTGTTTTTTGTTCAGATCAGGAAGGCACCGTATCTCACGTTACAAAGCTTTTATTTATAAGAGGCTGATGCATCAATCTAGAGCCATAGTTTTACGTCAAATAAAGTACTCTGAAACGAGTCTTATTCTTAAAATATACACAGAAAAAGAAGGGCTTCTATCGTTTATAGCAAAAGGGGTTAGGGGTAAAAAAGGTAAGCTTCGCTCAGCACAGTTTCAAACCCTAAACTTGCTCGATATAAGTTATCGAGAGGCTCGAAAATCAGAACTTCGTCACATTCTGGATTTAAAAGTTATAGACCCTTTTACAGATTTACCTTTTAACCCTGTAAAGCGAAGTCTTGCAATATTTATAGCAGAGTTGCTACAAAATGCTATAAAAGAACAAGAACAAAACCTTAAATTATTTCAGTTTTTATACAACTCTATCCATTGGATTGATTTAAGCAAACAAGGTTATGGACACTTTCATCTTCTGTTCATGATTAAGCTCACTAAATATCTGGGTTTTTATCCGATGCTTAAAGGGTACAAGGAGGCACAGTATTTTGATTTGCAGCAGGGAGTTTTCAGTGGTTTGAGGCCACAGAACACCCAATATATAGACTCCGAGGAGCTTAAGGCTTGGAAGCAACTTATTAACGCTAAATTGGAATCAAACAACCGTCTTATGTTTTCCAACACACTTAAAAGAAAGCTTTTACAGACCATGATCCGCTACTATAAATTGCATTTGATTCATTTCAAAGAGTTAAATTCGCATCATATTTTGCAAAGTGTGTTTAACGATGAATAAACAAAGCTTATATTAGCCTCTTTTTGTTTTTGATCTATAGATCAATAACTGCTCAGGAACTCACCGTTTGATGAGCTTGGTAGTCCCATACGTGATGTTTATCTCGTTAATAATGACGCAAGCGCCTTTGCATTTACCGGTAAAAGTGGCCGTCGTTTCCTAAGTTCTTTTTCGGAAAAGACCTTATAACAATAAGTCATTCGGGCTTTTTAACCACCTCGAAAACAAAAGATGAATTACAAGCCCAAGGAAATGTAATTACATTAATCTTTGATCCCGAAGCCCTAGGGAGAGGTTGTGCTATTAACCCGTATTGATGATGAAAACTTAAAAACAACCGCAGACCGAAGGGTTATATTACACAGTAAAGAGATAGAGCGTTTAAACACCCAAACAACTGCTGAATTGCTTGAAAAAGAGCTGGTATTAATGTTCAAAAAGCCAAATGGGAGGGGGAGCCCGGTTATTAGAGGTTTTGAGGCAAATAGAATATTCTTGTTGTGGATGGGGTCCGTTTAAACAACGCCATATAAGAGGGGGACACCTTCAAAATATCATTTCGATAGACAATACGACCCTCGATCAAGTTGACATTATTTTTGGACCAGGAAGTTCTGAATATGGAAGTGATGGCTTAGGGGCGTTATTCATTTAAAAACCAAGCGACCAAAGTTTACTAAAAAACCCAGAGTTTAAGCACGCTTATATGACGAGGTTTGCTTCGGCAAACAAAGGCATTAGTCGGCACTACGATATGCAGTATACCGGCTCAGATTTTGCATTATTTACATCTTTAACCCACAGCGATTTTGATGATTTACGAATGGGCTCACGTCGAAGTCATGGTTATGAAGACTGGGGTAAAGTATACCACTATATTGAAGATGGCGAGCAAGTTGAGAACCCCAATCCCAATATTCAGAAAAACACCGGATACTCACAGACGGATTTTATGCAAAAGGTAATTTTAAAACTTCACCCAAAATGGATGCTTACAGGAAACATACAATATTCGAACAGCTCAGATATACCGCGTTTTGACAATCTAAATGATTACAACTCGGTTAGTTATGACAACGAAAACGATCAGACTATCTATGAAGGATTAAAGTATGCACTTTGGAACTACGGACCTCAAAAAAGATATTTTTATTCTCTACAGATCGACCACTCTTTAAACACAAGGCTTATAGATTCAGCACAATTTATTTTTGCTTATCAGGATGTTTTTGAATCTAGACATGTTCAAAAATTTGACCCAAATGATGAGTTAGAGCTTGTTGACCGATATGAAAATGTTGATGTGTATAGCATTAACATCAATTTAAGAAAGAAGGCCTTACGTTATGGATTAGAATATTATTACAACTCAGTTAGTTCTAATGCATTCATAACAGACGATAGAGACCAAAACAGACCCTATCCGCAAACCCGCTATCCCAACGGGGGGTCATCCATGAGCTCAATAGCAGGTTTTGCGACATACAGTAAAAATTTCATCGAGCAGTTACGTTTAAACACAGGTATCCGTTATACACAAAATCAACTTGATGCAATATTTCATAGCGTTCCTGATGTTTGGGAGCTGCCATATGATAACCTTTCATATAAATACACCGCTTTAACGGGAAATATTAGCCTCGCTTTTCATCCAGACGACTCCTGGAAGGTAGCACAATTGCTTCAACTGGCTTTCATGCTCCAAACATTGATGATACTGGTAAGCTTTTTTACAAGGGCAGTATTTTAACCATTCCAAATTTTAATTTGGAGCCAGAGTATGCCAAAACAATAGAACTTAATGTTACTAAAAACCTAAATAATAGATTGTTGTTAAACGCAAACACCTACTACACACTTATTGAAGATGCTATAATGCGGGTAAACACAAGTTTGGATTTTCAGATTAACCAAGATGAGTTTTTCACAGAGGCAAAAACAAACGAAAACACGGGTAATGCAGAGATATATGGCACAACAGCAAGCGCATCTCTTCGAATAGCGAGTAATTATACCTTAGAGACAGATTATACAATTATAAAAGGGCGAAATATAGATAACGACCTGCCTTTTACCCATATTCCACCGTCTTTTGGAAAACAGCTTTTTATGCTGACTTTGACTCTTGGCGAGCTTCTTTTTTCATTATGTATAATGGAAGAAAGGCCATTGAAGAATATGATGTAGCATCGGGTACAGATAATGAAGAAGAGTCTACTCTTGAGTGGATTTTAACAGAAGAAGGTAATTGGATTGAAGACTACCAAGGAACACCTTCGTGGTATACACTTAATTTAAGCGCTATGTACAGGTTGTCAGATTCATTTACAGCCCAAATGGCAATTGAGAATATTTTAGACCAACATTATAAAACTTTTGCCTCGGGACTTTCAGCCCCGGGAAGAAATTTTATTGTCACACTTAGGGCTAGGTTATAGTGCTAAACACAACAGGAGACCCGTATTATTTTCCACCTGCTTGTTTTTGCCACAAATGTTTTAATTCAATTTAAGCCCAGAAAGGATTGCTTCTAATTCAAAAATATGGGCGCGCTTTCGTTCGCTCGGGCAGTAGATAAAGCCCTCGATATAGATTATTATTTGTTTTTCTTCGTCCAGAATAGCATAAGCAGTGTATGGGCCACCCAAAAAGTCGTTTTTCATGGTCCACAACCCCTTTGTTTCAATAGTGTAAGGCATCTCTTTTATTAGTCTGTAGTCTGGAGAATAGAGCGTTTCGGTAGCCATAAATGATTCTGGTCGAGAGCCTTTAACATGCGTCTTACCTATAGAATCGCGTAATTCGATTAAGCTCTTTTTATTGAATTGTTCGGGATTGATATAAGTCCGTGAGTGAATCCAGATGTTAGAAATAATGTTTGCTTTTGGATTGTCTTTTCGCAGCCAGATAAAACCCTTTTCTGAAGAGGCAATTTTATAACCCGTAGGAATGGTCATATTAAGTCCATAAGATTTTTGTAACTGTTTTTCCATCTCTTTATCAGCAGTGGTTTTTGAGTTTTTGTAGCCGCCTTTTTTGATCCTTGTCTACGAACCAAGTTCGAATGGTGTAAATATGTTCTTTTAGATTATTTATAAGCGCTTCTTCTGAAGCGTTTGACAGATGAACATAGAGTTGATCTTTAGACCACATTTGATCGATTCTTTCAAATTTTTCATCTTCCGAATTGGAAACCCATAAGACATTTTTGTGTGTTTTAAAGATGTTTGAAAAATCTTTAGCTTCAATGTTATAAATATCAAAAGGGCCTCTTGTTGAGGAATGGCTTTAATGTTTTCTTGAAGTACATCAGTGATTACTTTACCTGCTGAACCTGCCCAGAGTTCTTCAGAAATCACCAGAACCAGTTCTGATAAATTTCCTGTGTTTGAAGGAAGAATCGATTGAGTAGCGGCGGTAGACTGTTTTTTATGAGTTGTTTTTTGCCACATGAGACGCACGCAATTGCAATTAAAAAACATAAAGGGCTGTGCGTAGCATCATAATTAAATTTTAAACATAGTCCGGACGAACATACAAGACCAATCTTTGACCCACTCGGATGTTGTCATTTTTTAAATTATTCCACTGCTGTATTTTTTTTACAGAACAACCATATCTTCTGGCAATTTTACCTAAATATTCGCCACTTTTTACACGATGAACCACACGCTCATCTTGCTCAGAGTATTTTGGATAGTTTTTACGTTTTTCGGCATCTAGTTTAATGAAGTGGGCATAGATTTCTTTTTCGTTCGCCACAAAGACGCCCATTTTATCAATAGGCAACACAAGGTGATAAGTTATTCCTTCAATTTTAGGGATGACGTTAATTTTATAAGCAGGATTTAAAAACTCAAGCTCATCCAAAGAAATATCTAAGGAAGAGGACAAGTACTCAAAATCAATTCGATGTTTTACTTCTATGGTGTCAACCTCACGGAAAAACACGCTTGGCTTCGCAGAATATATTTTGTGGTCCGAAGCATAATTCATAGCATAACAAACAGCAATGAAAGCCGGCACATAACTTCGTGTTTCTTTGGGTAAAAAACGTCTTATTTGCCAATAATTTTTTCCCCCAGAACGTCTTATCGCCTTGTTTACATTTCCCCTTCCCGAATTGTATGAGGCCAAAACCAGAGACCAGTCGCCATAAACAGAATATGACTTTTTAAAAAACTCACAGGCAGCTATCGTCGCCCTGAAAGGATCCATTCGTTCGTCTACATATGAGCTAACCATAAGGTTGTATTCTTTTCCAGTGTTGTACATAAACTGCCACAAACCAGTTGCTCCCGCCCAAGATTTAGCTTTAGGATTTAGCGCGGACTCTACAAGTGCTAAATATTTTAATTCTAGAGGCAGATTAAATTGGTCAAGAATCGTTTCAAATACTGGAAAGTAATAAGCCGCAAGCCCCATCATTCTTGACATTTGTTGTCGTCGTTGCTTTGTGTATACGTTTATATATTGCTTTACATATGGGTTGAATACTAGGTCTATAGGTGTTTTGGTGTCCAGGTGCTTAATGCGCGCATCATAAATACTATCTGAAAAAATAGGTGGAGTTGACTCTTCAATTGTCGAGTCATATGAGAAAAGGGCGTCTGAAAAAGACAGATTTGAGAGCAGAAGGCTGTCAAAACTTGCAACTAAAGGGTTGTCTGAAAAAATCGTCTTTAAACTATCTTTGTTTCCCTCGTCCATATTTAACGCAAAAGCTATTTGGCTGAAACTAACAAGGGACACAATAAAGACTACAAGGCGGTTCATTTTAGCTTCGGTAATGCATTAAAAGTTTAGAAAAGCTTAGCAAGTCTGCTTCTTTAAATGCACCCCCATTAGCTGAACACCGATTGGCATGTTTTTAGACGAGACCCACAAGGGTAATGAAATGGCAGGTGTGCCAGCTAAATTAGCATGGACTGTGTAGATATCTTCTAGATAAGCAACTGTTGGGTCTTCATTTTTAACCAATATCAAATGCAGTAGTAGGGGTGGTGGGCATTAAAATAAAGTCATAATCTTTTAAAAGAGCTGTTGTTCTGTCTTGAATTAGACGACGAACGCGCTGTGCCTTTGTGTAATATGCGTCATAGTAACCAGAGCTTAAAACGAAAGTCCCCAACATAATTCTTCGCTTTACCTCTTCTCCGAAACCCTCGGTTCTTGAAAGCTTATAGGTGCTTTCTAAGTCTTTTGCATGAGGACTTCTGTACCCAAAGTGAACGCCATCAAAGCGAGCTAGGTTTGAAGAAGCCTCTGCAGTTGTTAAAACATAGTAGCTAGGCACAATAACATCCAAGTAAGAAAACGTTTGCTCTTCAACAGTATGGCCTTGAGCTTTTAATTCCGAAATAAGGTCTAAAAACTTTTCTTTTATCTCAGCGTCTAATCCAGGAGATTCTAGATACTCTTTAAGATATGCAATTTTCTTTTTTTCTGTAGGCAACACTATGTTTTGTATGGTTCCACCACAACTGAAGAGCTAGTAGAGTCATTAGGGTCTTTTCCTGAAATAATTTCTGTAACCAAAGCAGCATCTTCAATTGATTTTGTTATGGGACCAATTTGATCAAAAGATGAGGCATAAGCGATTAACCCGTGTCTAGAAACGCGAGAGTATGTAGGCTTTAACCCAACGACCCCACAAAATGCGCTGGTTGCCTAATAGACCCACCAGTATCACTTCCTAATGCAACTTGGCACAAGTCTGCCGCGACAGCAGCAGCAGATCCACCAGAAGACCCACCAGAAACCTTTTTAGGATTTTTAGGGTTTTTAACGGCACCGTAGTATGAGGTTTCGTTTGCCGAACCCATTGCAAATTCATCACAATTGACTCTACCAATAATGATAGCGTCTTCTTCTAGCAGGCGCTTAACGACTGTTGCACTATATAACGACTCAAAACCATCTAATATTTTGGAAGCAGCAGTAACTTTGTGCCCTTTAAAACAAATATTGTCTTTTATTGCGACAACCATTCCTGCAAGCCTTCCAGCGGTTCCAGCAAAAAATTTTTCGTCTATATTTTTAGCTCGGACCAAGGCTTCCTCGGCAAAAACCTCTATATAAACATTAAGGTCTTTATGCTCATCAATACGATCGAGGTAATAATTTACCAAAGACCGGCAGCTAACAGAACCCGACCTGATGGATTCATGAATTTCACTTAAAGAGGCAAAGTTTTTCAAAGCCTTAACTTTATTGCTTAATTGTCGATTTTATCCTTTTCCTCTTTTGTTGCATTTTTGAACTCTTTAATGCCGCTTCCTAGGCCCCTCATAAGCTCCGGGATTTTTTTACCACCGAATAATAAAAGTACCGCCAAAAGGATAACAACCCATTCGTAGCCGCCCATGAATCCAAAAAAGATAGATAAAAGTGTCATAACATTGTTTTTATACCCTTACGGGTGCTTTAAGCAAAGGTAATAATTGAAAGCAGAACATTGAAAGGTAAAGCTTAAAAGTTAAGGATTTGTATAAAACATCACTATAATTAGACCTAACGGAACAAAAATTGGGGATACAATTTATTTTTTCATCAGCCATAATTCTGGATTGAGTTTCTGTGAACTTTTCCAAAGCTGAAAGTCGATCACCGTGGACCCCTCCTGTTTGGAAGTATATATAATCCCGATGTTTTCTTTTGTTACGACCTCTTGCCCCTTTTCAATATAGACCTCACCTAGGTTAGAGTATACACTTATGTATTCTCCATGACGAATCATAACGACTTTTGTTCCGTTTGGCATGGTAATAACACTGCTGACCGTTCCATTGAAAATGGAACGACACAGACCTTGAGGCTCAGTTGCTATTTCTATTCCATTATTTTCAATGTTTACTCCAGCTAGAACAGGGTGTTTTTGTTTTCCAAATTTAGAGATTATAAGCCCCTTTGAAACAGGCCAAGGCAAGCCTCCCTTGTTTGTGCTAAAACTATTAGAGAGTTTTATTGCTTCCGGTGTAGAGGCAAAACCAATTGCAGCACTTGTTTTTGAAACCTTTTTAAGCTCATCAGCGATGATACGTTCTATTTCTTTTTGAATTTTTTTTCTTTGAAATTTTTTATTTTCCAAACTTCTTTTAAGCTCTTTTTCTTTTTCCGACAAAACGGCTAAACTAATAGCCTCTTGAGCTTGCTCTTTGTTATATGTTTCGTATTCTCGCTGCTTATTTTCGATTAAATTTTGTTTAATAGATTTTCGTTTTTTTAAAATCATTATGCTGTTTTCTAGCTCCGTTTGTTTTGCGGAGATTATATCTGCTTGAGAAAGTCTATATTGAGAAATTTGCCGCATGTAACTAACTCTTTTGTATGCTTGCTGAAAATCTCTCGAAGAAAATAAAAACAAAATACGGTTAAAATGTTTTCTGCTTTTATATGCTTGTTGAATTAAATACGCGTAGTTAATTTTTAGTGAATCGAGCTCTAATTCAAGGTGCAATTTTTCATTTTGGTTAAGTTGGATTTCTTCATTTATATACAAAACTTCTTTTTGAATAGTTCGAATGAGTTGAGCGCGAATCGCAATTTTTTGCTTTAGAGTTTTTAATTGGTGAAATGAAACATCTTTTTCTTTTTTTGTCTGCTCAAGAACCTTATTACTAAATTGTATTTCTTTTAGAAGTAGTTTTTTGCGCTCTTGTAACCTGGCTTTTTCTTGAGCCATTAAATTGTTACACAACAGAAGTAATAAAAAAAACTTAGCGAATAACTTCATAACTCTCGGGAACGGAAAAAGGAAACTTAAATGCTTTATTTAAGTTGATCTTAGAATACGACAAATTTAAGCTTATTTCCTTGTTTGTTATAATACTCAGGTTTACAGATTCAGCTATAAATAGGTCTCCATGCATTTCAAAATCCTCATATTTAACATTAAGCTCTCTATTTAACTTTAAGTTTTTGTACTTCTGAGAATAAACTTTAGAAGTTTTTGGATTAATCGAAGCCAAGTAAATCTCATGGCTTGGTTTTCTTTTGTTACGAATCCATTTTTTTATTTGTTTTTCAGTAGCAGACGAAAGCTTAAAGGTTTGGTTTTCTAACCAAGAGAAATGTTTTTTTGATTTAAAATCACTCATCGCGTTTCCCACTAATAGAGACTGAATTCTCATGAAACTCAGAGGGCTTTCTGTTTTTTCACTTAGCTCAGCATAACTGCTTTTATAATATGTTTTTTCAAATCGATTCATAAAATGGACGGAATCTAAGTCTAAAAGAACTCGACCTAGTTCCAATCCTAAACCAGGACTTATAGAAATCCAAATGAGGCTGTCTTTTCGAATTTTCATATTTCCTTTAAAAGAGAAATTCTGATTTGAGTCACTAAATTTTCCTGAAACTTTAGCGCTCATCCAGTTAAACTTAAAATGAGCGGATTCCACAGATTCTATTAGCGCCTCTGCCTTTGGAGCCTTTGTGTATAGGGTTTTTGTAGTTTTTGTGGAACGGCAACTTGCGAACATCAAAAAAACATAAATTGTGAATAGCATCTGTTTATTCATACAATACACCTTCACTGACTTTTTTGTTTAGTAGCTCCGAGTCGCCCCCATTATTTTTAGCTTTTTTCCAGTATTGAAGAGCCTCTTTTTTAAGGTTTAATTGGTAAAGTACATCTCCGTAGTGTTCTGTTATGACAGGGCTTTTGCCGTCCCCCTCAACAGCCTTTTTAAGCCACTCTCTAGCCTCATCAAACCGTTTTAGCTTATATAGTACCCACCCATAAGTGTCTTGGTAAGTAGATTGATTTGGGCTTTGCTCAACACACTGCTTAGACATGCGTTCAGCTTTTTCTAAATCTTTCTCTCTCAGACATAAATAGTAGCTATAGTTGTTAAGAACGACGACATTGTCTGGAATCAAGTCTAAGGATTTTTCATAGCATTCATCTGATTTTTTATCGTTTCCAAAAAAGTGGTATGAATCCCCTAAATAATTATAAAACTCCGCTTTTAATGGCCTATTGTTTACAACATAATTTAATCCTTTGTTGAAAAGGGTAATGGCCTTTTCGTGTTCTTTGTTATAAGATGCGGCAAACCCCGAAAACAAATAAAGTGTTGGTTGTATAGGGTGTAACTGAATGGCTCTCATCCCGTTATTATATACGCGATCATATTCTTGAAGTTCAATACCTAAAATCAAATACCGGTTCCAAATTAAAAAATCAGTTATCCCAATACTTAATGCTTTTTCGTAGGCTTCAAAAGCTTTTTTTGAGTCATTTAGTTGAAAATATACATCCCCAGAAAGCACATGAAAGGGTGCTTCATTAGGGTGGTTAATTAAAGTTTTGTTTAGTAAAGAAAGCAAGGGGTCTAAATACTTTTGTTCCTCTATGGCCATTTGGAAATAAGAGGTAAGTATTTGAAACACCGTCTGCAAATCGAAGACATCGTTGTCGAAACAAAATGTTAAATAATCTAAGGCCTTTAAATGGTTGTTGTTAGCCCGATAGTGTTCTGCCAAAGCTACATTTGCAGCAGAGTTTTTTGGATCTATCTCAAGGATGTCATTGTAAACAGCAATTGATTTTTCGGTTAGATTATTTGCTTGATAAAGTTCGGCAAGCATGCCAAGAAAACGAATTTCATTTGGAAAGGCTGCAATTAGTTTCATTATTTCTGCGGCAGCCAAATCGACATCACCCAAGGTAATGTAGAGGTACTCTTTAGTTACTGACAATTCTTCTGAAACACCTATTTTAGATTCAATTTCATTATAGACTTGTATGGCCCTTTTATAGCTCCCTTTTTTTGAATGCGCTGTTGCTATAAGAAATAAGTACTCAACAATATTTGATGGGTCTTTTTCGATTAAATTTTTATAGGCACTTAATTCTCCATCAATGTTTCCAGAAATTTGGTAAAGTTGAGATAAGAGTCGGCTGACCCATATATTATTAGGGTCTAATTCATATGATTTTTTTGCATGAAATAAAGCGTCTTCTATCCGTTCAATTGAAACATATAACGTGGCCATTTCATAATGAGCATCAGCATTTAAAGGGTCAATAGAGAGGCATTGCTCCATTAGCGCAGCTGCTTTGTCAAACTCTTCTAATGCCTCAAGGCGTTGAGACTCAAAAAACATCGACTTGAAACGAAACTGGTTTTTATAACTTATGTCACCATCAGTATAAGTGTTAAGCTGCGTGTCACTTTTTTGTGAAACGGTTTTAATACTCGAGCAAGCCCCAAAACAAATTATCACGAAAAAGAGTAGTATGTTTACTTTTAGCTTCATCCTATTTTTGAGTAGTCACCAATACTAATTCGTTTTTTTCCGCCCTTATATTCTACGTGGTTTCCAATCATAGAGTCTTCTAAATCAGCATCTACAATGGTTGTGTTGTTTTGAATAATTGTGTTTTTAATTATACTATTTATTATACAAGTATCGCTCCCAACAGAAACATAAGGTCCTATGGTGCAGTTTTTTAATTGAACATTTGCGCCAATAAAACAAGGCTCAAGAATATGGGTGTTTTCAATGCTTAGAGCTTTTCTGGCCTCATCGTTTGCTGTGTATTCCAAAACGCGCTTATTTGCATGTACCGCTGCTATCGGATTTCCACAATCAAGCCATTCGTCAACTTTTCCTGGATAAAATTCAGCACCTTTTTGTTTCATGTTTTCTAAAGCATTGGTTAGCTGAAACTCACCATTTTCTGTAATATTGTTGTCAATTAAATATTGAAGTTCGGCACTTAATTTAAGGCCATCTTTAAAGAAGTAAATTCCAATAATGGCTAAATCAGACACGAATTCTTGCGGTTTTTCAACGAAATCTGTAATAACATTATTCTCATTCATTTTAATAACCCCATAAGCCCTAGGGTCTTCAACTTTTTGAACCCATATAATTCCGTCTTTTTGGGTATCAAGAGTAAAGTCAGCTCTAAATAATGTATCTGCAAAAGCAACAACCACAGGTCCCTCCAAGGCTTCTTTTGCGCATAAAATAGCATGTGCCGTTCCTAAAGCCTCATCTTGATGATATATAGTGCCTTTTGCGTTTAAACTTTTAGCTATTTCAAGCAATTCAGTTTCAACTACAGCCCCAAAATCACCAATAATAAAGGCAATTTCATCGACTTTTTGTCCGCAAACTCGGGTAATATCCTCTACTAGTCTAAGTACAATAGGCTTACCTGCAATAGGAACTAAAGGTTTTGGTACTGTTAATGTATGAGGCCTTAAACGAGAACCTCTACCTGCCATTGGGACAATAATTTTCATATACTATTTTTATTTTTTTCCTGTACTTCCAAAGCCACCCGAACCTCGTTCAGTTATTGACAACTTTTTAACTTCAGCCCACCCCACCTTAGTGTATGGAGCCACAATCATCTGCGCAATTCGCTCACCATCTGCAACAACAAAATCTTCTTTTGATAAATTAATCAAAATCACACCAATTTCTCCACGATAATCGGCATCAATTGTTCCCGGGCTATTTAGTACGGTAACTCCTTTTTTATACGCCAAACCACTTCTAGGTCTTATTTGTGCTTCATAATTGTCTGGCAAAGCTATAAATAAGCCTGTTTTTATCAAAGCCCTTTGCATGGGCTTTAGAAGTATTTCCTCATTAATATTAGCATAGAGATCCATTCCGGCAGACAACAGTGTTTCGTATTTTGGGAGCGGATGCTTTGAGCGATTTATAATCTCAACCTTCATAATTCTTTCTTCTTTATTTAGTGTTTGAAAGTACTTATTTTTTTTCGCTTTTCGAGTGCGATCACACTAAAGATGTAGGTTATGCAAAACATACTGCTCATGATGAAATGATTATCATGCCACAGTGTCCAAATATAAAAAAGGGACAGGGCACAGATCATATAAAATGAAATGTATTTCCACTCATAATAAATAGGGTAGTGCCTGCGACTAAACA
Organism: Cryomorphaceae bacterium; assembly: GCA_019649675.1. Taxonomy (GTDB): domain Bacteria; phylum Bacteroidota; class Bacteroidia; order Flavobacteriales; family UBA7430; genus MED-G21. The sequence continues at coordinate 597,255 of BOWN01000001.1, forward strand.
AATAAGACATAATACACATAGAAGCATAACATATAAGTGTGGCCCATGCAGAACCCATATAGGACATGATGGGGATTAGTAAGATGTTTAAAACGATGGTGATAAGGGCACCTGATACAGATAAATAGGCGCCGAATCGGGTTTTTTCGCTTACCTTATACCACACAGATAGGTTATAATACATTCCTAAAAATAAATTTGCCAGCAATAAAATTGGAACAACATCAAGGCCTTCGTGATAAGCCTCATCTCTAATAAAGTTTTTAATAACATCTATGAATACATTTATTGCTAAGAAAATAAATGCGGTGAAAGCTATAAAGTAACGCATCACCAGTGCATATTTTTCTTTGGCGTCTGTTTTTTGAGCCTGAGCAAAGAAAAAGGGTTCTGCTCCGTAACGGAAAGCCTGTATAAAAAGGGTCATAAAAATGGCAATTTTATAACACGCGCTATAAATCCCAACTTGAGCCGTGGCAACATCTTCAGACAATAAGTGCTCCAATAATAAGCGATCAGCCATTTCATTGGTTACATAAGCCAAACCACCTATTAACAGGGGAAAACCATATTTCACCATTTTTTTCCAAACAGTAAAGTCGAATGAGAATTTAAGCCTAAAAATTTCAGGTGTAAGCAGAAGTAGCATAACAGCACTGGCGATCAAATTAGAAATAAAAATGTAGCCTATTCCCATGGTCGGGTCGTAAATGCTTTCTACAAAGTTTAAAGCAACTCTCTGCTTCAGCAAATAGGGGCAGAGCAGGTAAAAGAATAGGTTTAAACCAATGTTAACAGTAATATTTACTAATCGAATAGATGCAAAGCGCCAGGCTCTGTGGTCAACCCTTAATTTGGCAAATGGCAGTGTTGTCAAAACATCTAAAACCAAAATCCACACTAGCCATTGGATAAAATTTGGATGTTCCGGAACATGTAAAAGATTGGCAATAGGTTTCGAATAACAAGAGCTAAACACAAGGAATAGGAGAGAGGTGATCAACAAGGAGATGAAGCCTGTAGACATTACTTTTTCAGACCCCTCTTCTTTATTTGTGTAATGGAAAAAAGCGGTTTCAAAGCCATAAGTCAACACCACCATAGCAAAAGCAACAACCGTCATTAGCACAGACAACACCCCATATTCTTCCGGGGCAAAAATACCTGTGTAAAGAGGCACCAGTAAAAAGTTGAGCAACCGCCCCACGATACTGCTTAGCCCGTAGATCGCTGTTTGACCAACTAATTTTTTTATAATGCTCACTTGTCTTTTTTTTGTGATAGTAGACCCAGTTTAAAAATTAGCTTTTCTTTTTTCTATAAATGCGCGTGTTCCTTCGGTGAAATCTTCTGTACCAAAACAGTTTCCAAATGCATTTATTTCATAAGCCATACCATCAACTCCGGGAGCGTAATTTGCGTTTACACATTGAATAGCGGTAGCTAGCGCCATAGGCGAGTTTTTAATTATTTTCTGAGCCATTTTTTTTGCTGAATCAATTAACTCTTCTAGCGGCACGACATTGTTTGTGATACCATAGTCTAAGGCCTTAGAAGCATTAATCATTTCGGCAGATAAAATCATTTCCATGGCCCTACCTTTTCCTGCAATTTGGGCCAAACGCTGAGTGCCGCCGTAGCCAGGAATTACACCTAATGAGGTTTCGGGTAAACCAACCCTCGCGTTTTCTGAAAAGATTCGAATATGAGCTGCCATAGCCAACTCTAAGCCTCCACCTAAAGCAAAACCATTTACGGCAGCAATTACAGGTGTTTTCATTTGATCGATCAGGCTAAATAATTGGTCGTGCCCCTTTTTACTTAAATCCTTTCCTTCTTCAACAGAAAAGTCAGAAAACTCAGAAATATCGGCACCTGCAACAAATGCTTTTTCTCCCGCTCCGGTAATGATAACGACTCTTACTGAGGTATCTTTGTCTGACGCGATGAGTGCATGGCTCAACTCTTCAATGGTTGCCTTATTTAGTGCGTTTAATTTTGAGGGTCGATTAATTGTAATGACTTGTATTGAGTTTTCTTGCTCAACAAGGATGTTTTCATAATTCATTCTTAGTTTCTTTAGTCTGTAAAATTAGTTTTTTTCTTTTAAGTGCGGAATACTAACATAAAATGTTGTTCCCTGCCCCTCACTAGATTTAAAGCTAATTGAACCATTTAAATCATTAATTATTCGCTTAACAATAGCCAAACCTAAACCCGTTCCGCTGTTTTTTGTTGTAAAGCTTGGGTTAAATATTTTTTTATGTAAAGATGTTGGAATTCCCTCACCGTTATCGCTAATAGAAAGTTTAACACAATCGTTTATTAGTTCCATGTTAACGGTAATTAAAGGTCTTTTATTTTCAGGCACAGCTTCAACGGCGTTGTTTAATAGGTTGTTTAGTATGCGGATGATTTGACCTTTGTCAGCATATATGTAACATGGCTTAGTTGGTTTTTCAAATACAATATTTGCTGTGTTAAAAAAATTGATAGTGTTTTCGGCTATTTTTGAAAGATCTAACCTTTCTTTTTTACTCATAGGCATTTTAGCAAAATCAGAAAATGCAGAAGCAATGTCTGAGAGCGTATCAATTTGTTCTATTATAGATTCAGAAAAGATTTTCACCTTATCTTTAACCGTGGCCCCTTCCGTTTTTAAACTCCTTTCAAAAAGTTGAACGTTAAGTTTCATTGGAGTTAATGGATTTTTTATTTCGTGAGCAACTTGTTTCGCCATTTCTTTCCAGGCGCTTTCTTTTTCATTTTGCGCTAAAATGTCTGCGCTTTTCTCTAGCTCTTTTACCATAAAATTATACTGACGAACCAACTGACCAATTTCATCTTTAGAGTCCCAACTTAGAGGCATGAACTTTTTCATTATTGCAGCTTCTCGCATGGTTTCAGATAGCCGACTCATTGGTCCAGAAATTTGACGAGATAAGACTAGCGCAAGAAGGTTTGCACTTATAAAAAGAAAAATATAAACAGGAATAAGTGCAAGCAAATAAACTTTAAGATCTTTTTTATAGCTTTCATTTAGCTGGAAGTATGGTATGCTAATAATTGCTATCGGATTATGGCTTTTGTCTGTGATGTATTGATAAGAATTTAGGTAATTTATATCAGCATGGGTTAAATTTTTTTTAACTCCACTCTTTTTTTCGGAAAGCGTTTCTATAAGCGCGGCGTTAATTTTATTCGGAATAATTTGTTTTTCTACAAGCGTCTTATTTGAACTTAAAACTAAATCGCCCGTCAAGCTATAAATAATGATATCTAAATTATGAATGTCAGCAAGCTCAAATATTTTATTTTCAAAGAGCTTAAAGATGTTTTTATTATTAGGATTAACAGCATCAATGTTTTTTAAAAAATAAGAAATAGATGAGAGGGTGGCGGTTTCTTTTCTTGAGAGACGCTTTTCGTGATAGCTTTGGTTTTGTGTTTTAAAGTTGTAATAGGTAAAAACGCCAATAAAAAAAAACGCAGCCATCAATAGGGCAAGCATGGAAATGTAGATTCGTGTTAGAAGTTTGTTGCGCACTTTAAATAGTTCCATTATTCTCAAAGATATAACAATTCTTGGGTTGGCAATCTATATAACCCATGTGTTCTCCAGGGGCATTAATAATGAATAAAGATAAAGTAAAGATTCTTGCCTATAAAACATTTGGAGAATTCAGAGAAAGTTGAGATAAAATGCATTAAAGCAGTTAAACCACCCAGGTAATAATTTATGGATTAAGATGCGGGCAGTAAATATTTTTTATATTGCTTAACCATGTTCTTTTAAACGAATTAAATAAAATTATATGAGCACTGCTACCATGTTGATTCACTGTCCTGACGAAAAAGGGATTATACTTTCTGTAACAAACTACATTTCTAGAAACAATGGAAACATTGTAGACCTAGATCAACATGTAGATAGTGAACAAAAAATATTTTTTATGAGGGTTGAGTGGACAATCTCTGACTTTAACATTCCAAGAGAAAATATTGGTGCTCATTTTGGTTCTGAAGTTGCCCAGAAATATCAAATGCAGTATACAATTCACTTTAGAGATGAAAAGATTAGAATGGCGCTTATGGTTTCTAAAATGGACCATTGTTTTAATGACATTCTCTCGAGGTATAAGTCGGGGGAGTGGAATGTAGAAATTCCACTTATTATCAGTAATCACCCCGACATGGAAGAAACGGCTAATCGTTTTGGTATACCATATCATTATATTCCTGTTTCGAAGCAAACCAAGGTTGAGCAAGAAAAAAAGCAGTTGCAACTTTTGTCAGACCACAATATTGACTTTGTTGTGTTGGCGCGATACATGCAAATATTAAGTGAAAATTTCATAAAAGATTATTCGAACCGAATAATCAATATTCACCACTCTTTCTTGCCTGCTTTTCCAGGGGCGAAGCCCTACCATTCGGCACACGAACGAGGTGTTAAAATAATTGGAGCAACTAGTCATTATGTAACAAAAGAACTAGATGCGGGACCTATTATTGCGCAAAGCACGGCCAATATTAGCCATAAGGATAGGGTAGAAGACTTGGTTCGAAAGGTCGTGACATTGAGAAAGTCGTCCTTTCAAGGGCAATATGGTATCACGTCAATAGACGCATATTATCTTATGGAAATAGAACAATTATTTTTGATTAAGCCAGCCAGCAATTATTAAAACCCAAGGGTTCTTTATTAATCGTCATTTAGGGCTTCTGCACCACCTACAATTTCGAGAATTTCGTTTGTAATTGCCGCTTGCCGCTGACGGTTGTATGTTAGCGTTAATTCATCTTTTAATTCTTGAGCATTGTCGGTTGCCTTGTGCATTGCCGTCATACGCGCACCGTGCTCTGAGGCATGAGAATCTAAAAGCGATTTATAGAACTGAATCTTTAAAGATTTAGGGATCAAATCAACAACAATTGATGCTTTTGATGGCTCAAAAATATAGTTTGCGTTTACACTAACTTCTTCAGTTTCTTCGAAACAACAGGAATAAATTGCTGGGTAACGACTTCCTGTGTTGCCGCATTTTTAAACTCGTTGTATATTATTTCTACTTTGTCAAATTCTCCGTCAACAAAAGCAGCCATAACTTCCTCAGCCATTAGTGCAACATGCTCATAATTGAGGTCGTTAAAAATTTCTGTATTTGAATTAAAGACTGTGTATTTTCCGGTAAAGTAGTCAGCAGATCTTTTACCAATGGCATAAACCTGCACTTCTTTTCCTTCGTATTCTTTAATGCGTTTTTCAGCTGCTTTAAAAATATTCGCATTAAAAGCACCACATAAGCCACGATTTGAGGCAATAGCGACAATCAATACTTTTTTAACTTCTCTTTCTGGCTGTAAGCACCCTCAGCAGAACCTTCAAGTGTCGAACTAATATTGACTAAGATCTCACGTAACTTTTCAGCATAAGGGCGCATTTGTGTGATTGCATCCTGAGCTCTTTTCAACTTTGCTGCAGACACCATTTTCATGGCACTGGTAATTTGCATCGTAGAAGCTACGGAACCAATTCGAGTACGTATTTCTTTTAAGTTAGCCATTTCAATATTTATTGAATGTGAGAGGGCAACCCCCTCACTTGTTCAGTCTTATTCGTATTTAGATGAAATTTCAGCGGCAGCACTTTCAATTGCTTTTATGGCCTCATCTGTTAATTTACCTGCTTTTAAAGATGTCAACTCCGCAGCGTATTTATTCCGCATGAATGACAAGAATTCAATTTCAAATTCTTTTATTTTCTCAACAGGAACATTAGACATCAGGTTTTTCGTACCACAATAAATGATAGAAACTTGTTCCTCTACTGGAAGAGGTGCATTTAATCCTTGCTTCAACATCTCAACGTTACGCTTCCCCTTGTTGATCACAAGTAAAGTGGCGTCATCAAGGTCAGAACCAAACTTAGCAAAGGCCTCTAGTTCACGGAATTGTGCTTGGTCAAGCTTTAGTGTACCAGCAACCTTCTTCATCGATTTTATTTGCGCAGAACCACCTACTCGCGATACAGAAATACCTACGTTAATGGCAGGGCGAACACCGGAGTTAAATAAATCAGCTTCTAAGAAAATTTGACCATCAGTAATCGAAATTACGTTAGTTGGAATGTACGCAGAAACGTCACCCGCCTGAGTTTCTATAATTGGTAGAGCGGTTAAAGATCCACCACCTTTAACAATTCCCTTAATTGATTCTGGTAAATCATTCATATTTTGAGCAATTGCATCTGATGCATTGACTTTCGCAGCGCGCTCTAACAATCTTGAGTGTAAGAAGAATACATCACCAGGATAAGCTTCACGCCCCGGAGGCCTTCTTAAAAGAAGGGATACCTCTCGGTATGCAACTGCTTGCTTGGAAAGGTCATCATAAACAATTAATCCATGGCGACCAGTATCTCTGAAAAACTCGCCAATTGCAGCCCCGGCAAATGGTGCATAGAATTGCATTGGAGCAGGGTCAGAAGCGTTTGCAGCAACAACAACTGTATAAGCCATTGCGCCCGCCTCTTCTAACGTTTTAACGATGTTTGCTACTGTAGAACCTTTTTGTCCGATGGCAACATAAATACAGTATACAGGTTCTCCAGCCTCAAAGAATTCTTTTTGGTTGATAATGGTATCAATAGCCACAGATGTTTTACCCGTCTGACGGTCGCCAATGATTAATTCACGCTGCCCACGCCCAATAGGAATCATGGCGTCTACAGCTTTAATACCTGTTTGTAGAGGTTCATTTACCGGTTGGCGATAGATCACACCTGGAGCAGTTCGCTCTAGAGGCATTTCGTATGTTGTTCCTGTAATAGGTCCTTTACCATCAATTGGGTTACCTAGAGTGTCAACAACACGCCCGAGCATTCCGTCGCCAACATTGATAGAGGCAATACGACCCGTACGCTTAACCGTATCACCCTCTTTAACTTCTTTTGAAGGGCCTAATAAAACAGCTCCAACATTGTCTTCTTCTAAGTTTAGTACGATTCCCTGAAGTCCTGATTGGAATTCAATCAGTTCCCCAGAACTTACATTACTTAGTCCATAAACACGAGCAATACCATCTCCAACTTGAAGAACGGTACCCACTTCTGCAACTTCTGCTTCGGTTTTTAGACCTGAAAGTTGCTCTCTTAATATTGCTGATACTTCAGCTGGTTTAACGCTTGACATACTAATATTCTTTTATGTATGGGTTGTAAACAAATTCTCTTTTTAACTTTTGTAGTTTGTTGGAAACACTTGCATTAAACTCAAGGTCTCCTACACGAAGAACAAATCCACCGATAAGGTTTTCGTCTATGGATTCTTCTACTTGAACACAAGCGTCACCAACAATTGATTTTAGTTCGGCTAACACCTGTGCTCTTATTTCTTCAGTAATTTTTGTAGCTGTAGTTACATTAGCTGTTACAATATTTTTATGTTCATTGTAAAGCTTAATAAAGTTTTCCGCTATGGCGCCCAAAATTGATTCGCGCTTTTTACTGGTTATTTTATTGATAAATGTCATGCTAAGCTCAGAAAGCTCTTTACTAAAAACCTCATTAAGAATGTTAGTTTTCTTGTCAGACTTAACAATAGGGCTCTTGAGCATGTTTCTAAATTCGCGATTTTCATCATAAACAGATTTAACTGTTTGCATGTCATCTTTTATTTGCTCTAGAATTTGTCGTTCGAGAGCTAAAGAAATCAAAGATTTCGCGTAGCGAAGGGCAACCCTGGTTTCTTTCATTTTTAGTTCAGCTTTATGTCTTTAAGCATGTCGGCGATAAAGGCATTCTGTTTATCAACATCTTTGAGTTCGGCTCTCAACACTTTTTCTGCAATGTCTACAGACAATGACCCAACGGTATTTTTAAGCTCTGAAATAGCGCCAGCTTTTTCGTTTTCAATAACAACTTTTGCAGAAGCAATCATTTTGTCTGCCTCATCTTTAGCCGCATTTTTTGCTTCAGAAATAATATTGGCTTTAAGTTCTCTGGCTTCTTTTAGCATTTCGTCTCTCTCTGCACGAGCTTCTTTTAAGATGCGATCGTTGTCTGCTTTTAAATTTGACATCTCGTCACGCGCATTTTTTGCCGCTTCAAGGGCCTCTTCTATACTCTTATTTCGAGCATCAACATTATTTAAAATTGGAGTCCAAGCCATTTTTTTTAACAAGACCAGTAAGATAATAAAGACTACGGAAGTCCAAAAAATCAAACCAAAACCGGGCGTAACTAAATCCATTTCTTATTTTTTAATCATTAAACTTAAAATAGGACAACTAAAACGCAGTTTACCAACGAGTAATCCTAATTGTTTTATTTAGAACCTTTTCTTTATAGAGAGCTGAAATTAATAGGCATCGCTCTATAGACTGGGTTTAGTTTTGTGTTTAAAAATAAATACCCGCACATTAGGTGCGGGTATTTTATTTTATTTCATCAAAGCAACAACAACCGCGAATAATGCCACACCCTCAATCAGGGCAGCCGCAATAATCATGTTTGTTTGAATTTTCGATGTAGCTTCAGGTTGACGCGCAATAGCTTCCATTGCCGACCCTCCGATGTTACCGATACCGATACCTGCGCCAATCGCTGCAAGTCCCGCACCTATCGCTGCAAAAGCTCCAAAATCCATTTCTTTCTTTTTTAGTTAATTAATAAATGAATACAAACTAATGGTGTTCCTCTATTGCCTGCCCAATAAATAACGCCGATAATAACGTGAAAATATAAGCTTGCAATAAAGCAACTAAAAGCTCCAGCGTGTACATGAATAAAACAAATCCAACAGACACTGGTGCTATAAAAATTGATTTAAACACAAAAATCAATGAAATTAAACTTAATATGATGATGTGTCCCGCAGTAATGTTAGCGAATAAACGTATCATCAACGCAAAGGGCTTTGTTAAAACCCCATAACTTCAATAGGAACCATAATAGGATACAAGGCTAAAGGCACCGGAGGTAAAAAATGTGTTTCCAGTAGGCTTTATTCGCAGAAAAGTTCGTCACCAACAAGGTGAATACCGAAAGAACAAGCGTAACAGCAATATTTCCAGTTACATTTGCACCACCAGGATCAGGCCCAATAAATTATTGAAGAAAATAAAGAAAAAGGTAGTGATCAAATATGGGATGTATGTTTTGTACTTTTTTTCTCCAACATTAGGAATAATAATGTCCTCCCTAATAAAAACAACAATGGGTTCTAAAAACGCAAGAATACCTTTAGGCGCTCCAGGGTTTTTTCTGGCGGATCTTCCGGCCGCTCCAAAAAGAGTTAGGAGAAGCACAACGGATAATAGCATTGAAAAAACATTCTTTGTTATGGAAATATCTATTGGCTTTACGGCATTTAAAGGGTGGTGCTGCTCATCAAACTCCAATGAAGAAGCACCGTCATTTAATTGATAAATTTTTTCGTGGTATTTTACAAAGTTTGTTCCGCTCTTGGAAACAACATATGAGCCATCATCGTTGTGATGAAACGCACTTGACATAAAGTAGACAAGCCCATTGTTTGTATATAAAATTACCGGAAGCGGAATCGAGACAGCATGTTCAACCCCCTCTGAGTCGGTGTAATCAAGAAAGTGAAAATCGTGTGCATCAGAGATGTGATGCATAATCATTTCGACACTGTTAAACTCTTCTTCGGCACCAGGCTTGTTGTTTTTGTTTTCGGAGGCCATGGTGTTAAAACATGCCAACAGAGCAACACAACTAAGAGTGACTTCTTTGAGAAGGTTTTTCATAATACTTTAAGCTGTTAGTTTAGCGACTTAAAATTTGTCGCAAAAATAGAGATTAATTTTGATATAAACACAAATAATTAAACGAATTAAATCTCTGTTTTTACTAAAGTAATTTTGATTTTGGGTAAGGTTTAAAAATCAGGAATTAATCTTTGTTTTTGAGGGTCTTTATAGCCATTAGAACATCACAGAAAAGATATATGAAATAAATAAAAACAAATTGAAGGGCATAACTTTCGCTATTTGCGTTTTGTATAATAATTATACCTAGGTAGACCATCATAAGTAGCATTTTAAATACACTCATTCCCAGAAAGGCAAACCCAAAGTTGTTTTTAGTTTAGAAACAAAATCTATAATAAGATTTGAGGCCACGAAAAGTGAAAAGTTAAAAAATGAATCACATAAAATTCTTCAATTTTTATTTCAAATGGAATTAAGTCAAGTGAATTAAAGTGAACGGCAGCAAGAAGGGCCGGAAAACTAAAACACGGAAATAATATATGATTTTTTGCACGATCAGTGAAATTTTTTACCTCGCGAATCACGTAAAATAAAGCGCCAAATATTCCGGCTAAGGATAAACAAATCGTGAAAAGATTATCAAGATTAAAATAATTATCCAATTTAAACCCTAAGTAGCTTCCCAAGCCAATCATAAGACCCATTTGAATTCCCAAGTTAGAGAATTTAAGGAATTGGTTAAGCGGTTTTTTCTTTTGATTTGTCATTTGTTTCACTGAGCTTGATGTTCTTTACAGAAGCACCCATACTGCAAGATCCGGTAAAGTTTGCACCAGGCTCAATAGATAGTTTATTTGTTACGATGTCACCATGAAGATTTGCTTTTGCCTTTAGGCTTAACAATTCAGCGACCTGAATTTTTGCTTTAACCGTTCCAGCAATAAGCGCATTTTGACAAACCACCTCACCTTCAATAACACCTGTTTCACCTAGCACCAACAGCCCTTTTGTGTGAACATTCCCTTTTAGGGTACCGTCTATGCGAAGGTCGCCATTAGTTCTAATTTCACCGGTTATTGTGCTGCCCTTCCCAATGGCATTTACAGCTCCAGAAGATTTTTCGTTTGAGTGTGTCATGTTTGTATTTGATTTTGAAAACATATGAATTTCTTTATTTCTGTTTAAATATACTGCCTTCAAAATAAACAACATACTTATCAAGTGATTTGTCTTTGTAGAAGGTTTTAAAATTACTCGAAGATATGATAAAATGCTCATATTCAGAAGTGCCAAGCAACTCTTTTAGTTCTTCAGTGTTTTTGATAGCCTCTAAATATTTAGAGCTGAGTTTCCATTTTCGAATGGTTTCACAATGATTAGTTGGTAGTCGATGTTTAACATCAAACTTTGAGTTTTATACTCCTTAATATTATAGAACTTACGATTAAAGTCGGAGACAGTAATTTTGGTTTTATTAATATTGGTTCGTCCCCTTCTAGAGCTAATATATAGTAATGCTCTTCGTTTAGGTCAAGCTCAAAACGTGTTTCTTCTGGTTCAGTGCTTTTATTTTCTAGACCCTTCAGAATTTCTCTTGCCTCATCGACTACTTCACCAGAATAATAGGTGTTAATGAGATTATCTAGCTCAACTTTAAGAGTGTCTTCTCCCAAACAAATGCCCTTTACTAAGCGCCCTTAGTAATGATAATTGTCGGCAACTGGGTGAGACTCGTATAGAGAATCTAAAGCGCGATTTTTAGTTAAAACATATTCATATTCTTGATTAGAGTAAAGCAGTATACATTTCTTCATAATAAAAAAAGCACTATCTATAGATTCTTTGTTTTCAGAATAATACCCTCAGGGTCTAAAATCATCTTGAGATACTCACAATCAGGATACTCTTGTTTTAATTTTGAACGTATTCTTGTGCATTAGAGTCATTATTGAGTAGCTTGTATGATGCGTACAACTGATAATAAGATAGAGGCTCATATTTGTTTTTGGATAGGCAGCTCAAAAGGGTTTCAAAGGCGTTAACAGCCTCACTAAAATCTTTTAGCTCTTCTTTGTAAATTAATCCTAATTGGTAAAATGATTCTACAATTAGGTCTATAGTAGCTGATTTAGCAGAGTCTGAGAACGGAATCAAATCCATATAATATTCTTGGCTGTATATGTCTTTTTCTTCCCCATCCATTTCTTCATCTAAAATTATTTGCCGTTTATTTTTCTTCTCCAGTCGTCTTCTAGCCTTCGTTCCCCCATTTCGTTATAAACTCAGAATAACCAAAGCTAATGGCTGAAGGATTGTAAAAATACCACTTACCTCCTCCACCCGACATGGGGTTAAATTGATTTCGAGAATTTGTGTTTGACCTGGTACCTGCATTAGCTCTTAGAGCTTCTTTTGCGAGGCGATCTTCTTCTTTTTTCTCTTCTATAATTGCATCAATAATTGTTTTCAACTCATCTTCACCAAGCTCTGAAAGGTTGTAAAGGCTGTCGTTTAAAGCAATTGTGTTGTAAAGATTTACAAGTTCATTTAAACTTTCTCTTTTTTAGACAACGCATCAAAATCAGGGTGATTTTCGCTTAAAAATGTGATGGCTGTATCGTAGTGGACCTGGGCAGAAAGATATTCAGCATCGTTAAAATATATTTCCGCAAGGGTAAGATGCGCTATAGATTGTTGTTGGTCGTTTCCTGTGTTGTTTGCAGTAGCATTTAATAAATGATCAATTGCTTGCTCTTTTTCCTCTTCTTTTAAGGCAATTTCAGCAAGTGCAAAATAGATTTGATCTTTATAGTCGTTATTCTTATCATCTTTTAACATTTTATTGATTTCAGTGATCAGCTTAGAAGAGTCATTATATTTAGGGTCAAACGCACGAGCCCTGCTGAGTAAGGCATTAAACAAAAACTCATACTCAGGATTCATTCGCACAACTTTGTCAAAAGCATTATAAGCAGATTTGTAATCTTCAAGTTGATGATGTATTTGACCGATGATGTATGTAAGTCTAACCTTTTTCTTTTGTCGCCACTGTATTTTATGGCCTTAGAAAGGTACGTAATGACTTTTCCCCAATTCTTTTGCTTAATGTGATAATTCGCAGTTATTTCTAAAAATAATGCATAGTCAGCTTTTTTTAACCTCACCTCTCTCTCAAGATAAAGAATTTGTTCTTCGGCAGTGGTGAAATTTCCTAGTTGAATCTGAGAACGGGCAGACCACAAGATAGACAAGTCAGTAATATAGCCTTCGTAGTTACGATTGATGAAGGAAAACATCTCAATTGCCTCTGAGTATTCTTGCTTGTAAAACAAAGCTTTACCGATTAAAAAATAACTATCATCTACCCATTTATTTTTTTCCTTACCTCTAATTTCCATTGAGTGACGTTCAATAACCAGGCTAGCCTTATCAATAGTACGGTTTAGCTGCGGATAGATTTTTGAGCTTGTTTTTGATCACCAAGAATTGTTGTAGGAAGAAGGTTGTTGTAGTCTTCTTGATATGTTTTTCGAGTTTAGAAATAGCCTCTTTTAAACTCTCTTTGCCATTAAAATAGCCATTGAATTTTGACGTAGTCTTATGGAAAGAGCGATTTAAAAACTTATCTTTTTGTGTGGAACATGAATAAAGTACAACGCTGAGTATTGCGATGATGAAATAATTAACCATAATTTTAAATGCTTTTTTCCACAATATTAATAACTACGTTAAGACAAAAATATTTTATTTTTTCTTTTAATTTGAGTCAAAGCATATATTTATGCTAAATAAAGAAACAAGTTAAGACATATCAACGAAGTAAAACAACCTCTTAAATACAATATCATCTAAAAGACCTACAAATTACGATATTTGCCTTATGGAAAAGAAAAGTCCTTTTTAGAAAAGCTAAAACAGCGGTTGCGGATTGTTTTATTTGATGATCAGTCTTATAAAGAGCTCAAGTCAATAACGCTAACCCGTTTTCAGATTTTAATTCGGATTTTATCAGTCCTTTTGTTGTTTTTTTCCTTAACAGCTGCACTGATTGCTTTAGTTCTTTGCGAGAATATATCCTGGTTATTCTCCACCCCACTTATCTGAAGAACTTGTTCGACTCTCACTCAAGACAGATCAACTTTTAGAAGAGATTCAATTAAAAGATCAGAAATTAAAATTACTAGATAAAGTGTTGCGAGGAGAAAGCTTTGACGACTCGGTGCATGAAGACTCTACAAGAAATGTAATTGTTAGGGACGAAGGTTTAAAAGCCTCTAAGAATGACTCTTTGTTTAGACAATCTATTGAGAGAGAGGGACGGTTTGACGTGTTTTCTGAGACAACAGACAGGCCATTAGAGTTGATTAATATCGCATTTTACGCCCCATTAAAAGGCATTATTAGTGATTCATTTAATCTTCAAAATGACCATTTTGGAGTAGACGTACTAGCCCCAGAAAACGAGGCGATAAAAGCAAGCCTAGGGGGAACAGTGGTTTTCTCAGATTGGACTTCAGAAACAGGCTATTCTATTGCCATTCAGCATGATAACAATATAGTTTCTCTATACAAACATAATTCGGTTTTATTAAAAAAAACAGGTGAACTGGTTAAAGCTGGAGATGTTATCGCAATTATCGGAAACTCTGGGGAATTTAGCTCCGGACCCCACTTGCATTTCGAGTTGTGGCATAAAGGAAATGCAATTGATCCAGAACACCATATTTTATTTTAATGTCAATAAAGTCATTTTAGGAAAGCAACTTGCAAAGCTTATTGTCTTGCAAACACAAAAATGGAGCGGTAATCCGATCAAAACCCAAAAAGAGTTTTTAACCACCTAATTAAAGAGGCTAAGGACACAGCTTTTGGAAGAGACCATTATTTTCCTCAATTAAAAGCTACGAAGATTTTAAAGCGAAGGTTCCAATTAGAGATTATGAGGGCTTAAGAATTATGTTAAAAGAATTCAGAATGGTGAAAGTAATGTTTTGTGGAGGGGTGTACCTTTGTTTTTTGCAAAAACATCCGGGACCACATCAGGTGCAAAATATATTCCATTAACAAAGGTCTCTTTGGCTTGTCAAATAAAAGCAGCGAGAAACGCACTATTTCACTATGTTGCAACTTCTGGTAACCATCAATTTATAGATGGTAAAATGATTTTTTTACAAGGCTCACCCCAGCTAAACAAATTATCAAAAGTACCAAGCGGGCGACTCTCTGGAATTGTCGCAAATTATGTCCCTTCTTACCTTCAAAGCAACCGTCTGCCATCGTATAAAACAAACTGTATTGAGGACTGGGAACAAAAGGTAGAGGCAATTATTGACGAAACACTTTCAGAAGATATGCGACTTATTAGTGGCATCCCATCTTGGGTACAAATGTATTTTGAGCGTCTGCAAAAAAGAACAGGCAAAAATATCGCAGAGCTTTTCCCGAATTTTTCACTTTTTGTTTTTGGGGGAGTGAACTTTGCTCCATATCGAAAAAAGTTTGAGAAATTAATCGGAAAAAAAGTTGACAGTCTGGAGCTTTACCCTGCATCAGAAGGATTTATAGCTTTCCAAGATACTCATAATGAAAAGGGCTTGCTATTACTTTTAGATTTCGGGATTTTTTATGAGTTTATTCCGGTTGATGAATTTTATGATGAAACACCTACACGTATTTCCTTAGAAGATGTAAAGATGGGGTTACATTATGTGATCATCCTTAATACCAATGCTGGACTATGGGGATATAATATTGGCGACACTATAGAGTTTACATCACTTAACCCTTATCGAATTATAGTTACTGGGCGGATAAAACATTTCACGTCTGCCTTTGGAGAACATGTAATTGCTAAAGAAGTTGAGCATGCGATGAAGAAAGCAACAGAGGCTTTTCCGGAAGTAGAAATAACAGAGTTTACTGTGGCCCCACAAATAGAACCAGATAAGGGATTACCTTATCATGAATGGTTTGTGGAATTTGTGAGCCCTCCAAATGACATTGATAAATTCTCCAAATCGATTGATAAAAGCATACCCGGGCTCAGGAGCACATATTATAATGATTTAATTGAAGGCAAGGTTTTTGAGGTCTCTAGTTATTACAAGCTTGGAGAAAAATGCCTTTAACATATATATGAAATCCCAAGGGGGAAGCTAGGAGGGCAAAACAAGCTCCTCGCTTATCTAATATTAGGATTTTAGCTGATCTTTTAATGAATTATAAAGAAAAACACCTAGGTGTATAAATGAATTTTAAACAACAAATAATAAATAATTATTTCATTTAGCTCTAATTTTCTTTTCCCATTCCCAAGCAGAAGCCAATGCCTCTTTTAAGCTCAATTCAAGATTTCCATCTAAAAGATTGTCAGCCCTCTTTTTGTGTCTGCAAAAGCGCAGACAACATCACCAGGCCTTCTATCTTTAAAAAAACATAATTTAGTTTAACCCCACTCACCTCCTCAAACGTTTTTATGACCTCCAAGACAGAGAGGTCCCTTTACCTGTTCAATATTAAAAATCTCTGAAGAGACTAGATTCTTTTTTCTAGCAATCGTTTTATCGCAACCACGTGAGCTTTTGCTAAATCTTCAACGTGAATATAGTCACGTATACACGTCCCATCTGGAGTTGGGTAGTCATTTCCATAAACTGAAAGTTTTTCTCTAATTCCAATAGCTGTTTGTGTTATAAATGGTACCAAATTTTGTGGCACCCCATTTGGGGTTTCTCCAATATTTGCAGAAGAATGCGCCCCAATAGGGTTGAAGTAACGAAGAGATATAGCTTGTAAAGAAGGGCTTGCCTTACAACAGTCTTTAATAATTTGTTCGCCAATTATTTTTGAATTACCGTATGGAGATTCAGCTTCTTTAATAGGCGAGTTTTCAGTAATCGGAAGCTTGTCAGCCTGCCCATATACAGTACAGGAGGAGCTAAAAATAAGTTTTGGAGAGTCAAGTTTTTTAAGTTCTTCAAGAAGATAAACCAAAGAACAAATATTGTTTTCATAATATTTTAAAGGATTATTTACACTTTCACTAACAGCTTTGGTTGCAGCAAAATGAATAGCACCACCGAGATCAGAATGACGATTAAAAAAACTCTCGAACATCAGACTTTTTTTTTAAGTCAATCTTTTCAAAATCGGGTTTAATTCCCGTAATTTTTTCTATTCCACCTAAGACATCAAGCGATGAATTAGATAAATTATCAATAATTATAACTTCAAAATTCATTTTTTGAAGCTCTACAACAACATGAGAACCAATATATCAAGCCCGCCAGTAACTAATATTTTATTCATGGTTTTATTTCGTTTATTACTCAGTTGACCGTTGATACTTATTCAATTAAGATGATATTTGAGATTAAAAACCACAAAATATAAGACTTCTCATCATATTTAAAATCACCAATTTTAATCAAATTTTTTTTAAATAATACGAAAAAATTGAAATCGTTAGCTCAATTATTTTTAAGTAAAATTAAAACCCCGGGTTTTTATAAATGTTTTAAGTTTAAAGTCAAAAGAAAACAAAAATAATTAATTGTACCGCTTGGTTCAGAAAACCCAAACTCAGAGAAAATTTTTAAAAATTAAACAAACTACCAAATAGATTAACATTATACTTTTAAAACTCTTTTTTAAAAAAAGTAGAAAAAAAACAGAACAACTGTTAGTAATAGTAAAATATATTGTATTTTTTTGAAAAATTTTTGGGCTTCATTTTTAAAAAAATTATGTCTTTAATCTTTTTTAAATTACATTCAAAGCCACCATAATAACTAAGATCTTTTTCAATTAAGGGTTTTTAGATTTAAATTTATTCTAATAAAATAATTATCCCTTTTTTTCAAAAAAAAAAGAATATAAAATCACTATTTGGGTTTTGACATTCATTCTTTTTATTTGGTATAGATGATGGGCTAGAAAAATTTGAAGACTCCATTTTAATGATTAAAAAATTTATAGAGCTTGGGATTTAAAAAATCATTCAACTCCTCATGTTTTTTTGGCGTATGGCCAAATTCTACTAGTTTTTTTAAAAAAACTATCTGCAGTAAAAATCAAATTAAAAACTGGAAGGGTTTGTCTGAATTTACTATTCATGCCGCCGCGGAATAAAGCTGCGACAACTTTAATCAATTATTAAAAAAAGACCTACTTACGATAAAAAAAAAAACATATTGGTAGAGATGTCTTACTTCAATCCCCCCTTTAAATTTTTTTGACACCCCTTTTTAAAATACAAATAGCGGGATATAGGCCAATGCACACCCGGAAAGGTATAGCACCATATGGACCGGCTGTTTCTTGATTTAAAGTTCTGGAGCCTTGTTTCAACTAAACATATTGTCTCTCCAAAATTTCTATGGTAGAAGTGTTCGAAAGTTGCATTATACCTATTGGGAAAACATGTGTTTTGTTTTTTCAGATGGGACAACGTAAAACATTTAGATATTATGAATTTTTCACTATCTAAAAGTCACTTTAGATTATTAAAAAGGGCCCAATTGAAAAAAAAAATTAAATCATTGCGGTTAGTAATTCATTTCAAACGTTTAATAATTGATTAATGTTGAATATTTTTAGATTTGCATGACTAAAAATCTAGAAACAATATGAAAAAGCTTATATATATCGTTTTTATCTCTTCTAATCAGTAGTTGCGTTTCACAGAGGGAAAGGGGTTTTATTTTTAATTTATTATCCTCTAAATTCAAAAAATTCCTTCTTTGAACTTGTTATCAACAATGATTTATTAAGTATTTAAAGTTACCTTTAGATATGGGTGCAAAAGCCATTTAATTTATAGTTTCAAGCCCAAATACTTTGAATAACCTTAGTTTCCTAGATTCTCCAGCAAACTTATTTGGTTGATAAAAAGGTGAAAATTTTCCTGTTTTGGGGGTTAAAATTTGGGGCCAGCCCCAAGGCAAATTTCTTCTTAAAAAAAACTAAAACCATATTGGACCCCATTTAAACTTTCGTTTAACTAACTAGAATTTCTCCTTTAGGGAATAAATTTTAAAGGGTTTTAAATTGCAAATGAGCGTATAAATCTTGACTATAGCATTAGCGGGAGATCTGGTATTAAGGGGAAAAAGAACTAAATTTTCTTTTAGAGAAAGAAGGGTTTTAAAAATATATATTGATTTCTTGTATCCCCATTTAACTCTTCAAATTTTTTTTAAGCCCCAAAGATTTATTTATGTTGAAAAATAAATCAAAGTTGGGGGCTCTACTAGACTGCGATTTTCAAGCATTGGCTTATCTTTATTCAACCAAAACAATCCTTCAATATTATTAGTTAAACTAATTTATGAATTCGGACTACAACAATAATATTCATTTCTCCCGAGAAAAAATAAATCTTCAAAGTTATTTTTAAAAAAATTTATTCACTTTTTGGCGTTGGTTCCTAATAAATACTATAATTGTTGGTTAATAACACATATTATTTGAGGGGCAATTCTGAAAATAATGTTTCCAATATTTTGATAAAAAAAAAGGGTTTTTGGAGTGGGTGGTGAAATAGCAGCTTTCAAAACGGGGTTTTTTTTCCAAATTTTCTCAACTCACGACAATAAATCAAATTCTTTCCGGGTCTTTGCTGGGGTTTTAAGATTAAACTTATTGCAATATACCAAAGGGGGCCCCATTCGCAGACGGGAAAATTTAAAAACCAACCGATTCAAACAACTTTTAGGTCCTGATTCACTCAAAACCCAAAGCAGATTTTATACTTACATACTTTTGCACTAGTACCACCCAAAAACGAAATCTTTGGGTCAATTTGGTTCATTTTCTTTGGTGAAAAATTAATACCCTTTGGTCCCCTTTCGATTTGATACTAATTTTACAAATATAATCAAATCCCGTGGTTAAAAGTTAAGTCACACCACTTTTAAGTATGGCTAATTACAGTGAAAAAAAAATTTCACCACTAAAAAAGCCCATCTGTAATAAAAAATTTGTTTGGAAGATGCTGTAAAAT
>BOWN01000002.1 GCA_019649675.1 Cryomorphaceae bacterium
ACAGCCGACACCGTTGTTATACTAAATGAACAAATCCTTGGGAAACCAAAAACAAAACCGAGGCTGCAAAAATGCTACAAAGTTTATCAAATCGGAATCACAAAGTAATGACAGGTGTTTGCATAAAATCTAAAGACAAAACCATTTCTTTTTCGAATACCACCAAAGTATTTTTTAAAGAGCTTACATCTTCAGAAATCAATTACTATATAGAAAATTACAAACCTTTCGACAAGGCTGGATCCTATGGCATCCAAGAATGGATCGGCGCGATAGGTATCAGTAATATTGAAGGGTCGTATTTTAATGTAGTGGGCTTGCCTATTAATCAATTATATAAAAACTTAAAAGAATATTTCTTCTAGAATTTAACAGCATAATTAAGCAATTTCATTAAATTTAATTTATAAAAAATTAAATATGAAAATTTCAATATTTTGGTTTAGAAGAGACTTAAGATTAGAGGATAATACCGCTTTAAATCAAGCTTTAAGTAAAAAACTCCAAGTACTTCCTGTTTTTATTTTTGATGAAGAAATTTTACATGAATTGCCAAACAATGACCCTAGAGTCAACTTCATTTACAACAGTTTAAACAAAATCGATCAAACATTAAAAAAACACAATTCTTCATTACTTTGTTTAAGAGGTAAACCTATTAAAATTGGAAAAACTTACTTGAAAAATTTCAAATAGAAAGTGTATTTGTAAATAAAGACTATGAACCCTATGCTCGTCATCGAGATCAAAAAATAAAACAAATACTAGAAAAACATGGCATCTCGTTTATTTCTTTAAAAGACCAAGTGATTCATGAAGAAAATGAAATACTTAAAAATGATAACAAACCATATACTGTATTTACGCCATACAAAAGAAAGTGGTTGAAGCTATATGAAGCAAAACCTTATACTAACAAGGTAGATTTCAATAATTTCTATAGCAAGATTAGAGTATTTCCTAGTATGGAAGAATTAGGAATCAAAAAATCAGATATTTCAGTCAAAGATTTCGATCTATCAAAAGTTGACGATTATGAGCAAATAAGAGATTATCCTCACATAGACCAAACCAGCTACTTAAGTCCTCACCTTCGCTTTGGAACCGTAAGCATACGAGAAATATTATCTAAACTTAAACCAAGCAATTCCGTCTTTCAAAGTGAACTTATTTGGCGAGAGTTTTTCATGCAAATTCTTTATCATTTTCCACACGTGGTTACTGAAAACTTTAAACCTAAATACAACGCTATAAAATGGTTAAATAATTCTACTGACTTTGAAAAATGGTGCACTGGAAAGACTGGATATCCAATTGTTGACGCAGGAATGCGTCAATTAAATAAAACAGGATACATGCATAATCGTGTAAGAATGATTACTGCAGGATTTTTATGTAAACATCTACTTATCGATTGGCGACTTGGAGAAGCATATTTTGCAAAAAAATTATTGGACTACGAACTATCTTCAAACAATGGTAATTGGCAATGGGCAGCAGGGACAGGTTGTGACGCTGCACCTTATTTTAGAATATTTAACCCCTACGAACAACAAAAGAAATTTGATAAATATCAAGATTACATAAAAAAATGGGTATCCGAAATAAATACTGACCAGTATCCAAAACCAATGGTTGAACATAAATTTGCTAGAAACAGGGCCTTAGAAGCATACAAAATTGGAATCAACAAATACTAACCAAAAACTTCTATTGACTTATTAAAAGCCGATTCAAAAGCCAGAGCATTTAAGCCGGTATCTTCTTTTTGTTCGTTTAAAAAGGATAATAACTTTTCGGTAGGCATATTCCCTGTGAGATCATCTTTTGCCATTGGACAACCTCCAAAACCTTGAATCGCAGTATCAAAACGGGTACACCCAGCACGATAAGCCGCCAAAACTTTCTCTTTCCAGGTTTGAGACGTAGTGTGCAGGTGAGCGCCAAAAGTTACTTCCTGAAACTCCGGAATTAGCTGAGAAAATAAAGGTGTGATGATTTCTTTAGAAGAAACACCGATGGTGTCTGAAAGTGCTAAAATCTTTACTCCCATATTGGCTAAGACCTCAGACCATTTTGCTACAATATCAACATCCCAAGCTTCACCATAAGGATTCCCGAAAGCCATAGAAAGATAAACCACCAGGTTTTTATTCCTAGATACACATAAATTCTGCATCTCCTCTACAAATACCAAAGAATCTTCAATAGAGCGATTTGTATTGCGTTGTTGAAAGGTTTCTGAAACCGAGAATGGATACCCTAAATATTGAATCTCATCGAAAGATGAAGCTTCCTCTGCACCTCTGCTATTTGCAACAATAGCTAATAACTTAGAACTCGTATCATCTAAATTAAGTTTAGATAAAACCGCAGCAGTATCGCGCATTTGCGGGATGGCTTTAGGTGAAACAAAAGAACCAAAATCAATGGTGTGAAACCCCACTTTTAAAAGCATATTGATGTATTCGGCCTTTTTCTCCGTTGGAATAAACGACTTGATACCCTGCATGGCATCTCTAGGGCACTCTACAACTTGTATCATTCTACTGCAATAATTTTTAATTCCGTTCTTCTATTTAGAGCTCTTTCCTGCTCAGAACTATTCGTGTTTAAAGGCACAGACATTCCGTAACCTTTGGTTTGTATACGATCTGAAGGAATACCTCTTTGAACTAAAGCATCTTTGACAGACCTAGCACGATCGTCCGACAAATTTAAATTATATGCCTTAGAACCACTGTTATCAGTATGCCCACCTATTTCAATGACTAAAAAAGGATTAGACGCCATAAACTTAATAATCTTATTTAACTCCACTAGGGATTCATCTTTAAGATTAGAAGAATTTAATTCAAAAAAGATATTATCCAATCTTACTTGTTCGCCTACTTCTAAAGGTTGTAATTTAAAATTCTTAACGAGAATACTACCCTCATGTTCAAGCTTAATATTTTCGGAATAAAAAAGATATTTCTTTTTGTTAACTGTTAGCGCATATTCAGCATCAGAAGGAAGGCAAAGCATATAATTCCCATCCAGATCACTTTCTGAACTTTTGTAGGATTTACCCGATTTCAAATTAACCAACTCAATGTCCGCCTTAATTGGGTTATTTGTTTTTGAATCTGTAATTAGTCCCTGTATATATGCAACTTCCAGTGATCTACTCTCTTGTGGTAAATCAAATGTATAAAGATCTAAATCGTTTCTATCTTCATTAAAAAATGAAGATGCAAAATAGGCTGTTCGTCCATCCTTAGCAACAATCAGTGAATTATCATCTGAAGGAGAATTAATTGGATACCCAATATTCGTAGCTTCCCCCCAGTCACCACTGCCGTTTAATCGAGAAACAAAAACATCAAATCCACCCATACCAATAAAACCTTTAGATGCAAAATAAAGTGTTTGATTGTCCCAATGTAAAAAGGGTGATATATCATCTTTACTCGTATTTATTTTATCTCCTATGTTCTTAGCTTCCATCCATACTCCATTAGCATTCTTATAGGAAACCCATATGTCTTTTCCGCCGCGTCCACCTGGACGATTAGAGACAAAAAACAATTGTCTGCCATCAGATGAAATAGCTGGTTGTGATTCCCAACTCTCAGTATTTATATTTGGACCTAAATTAACAGGATTTGTCCACTTCTCATTTACAAAATCAGACTGATATATATCACAACGACCATAAGAATCATCTCGTGAACAAGCTGTAAAATAAAGGGTTTTACCATCGGCAAGTAATACACTGAGCACCTTCATTTTTTAGAGTATTAATAGGTTCACCAAGATTATTAGCAAATTGCCATTCATCAGTATCATTATACACGATATATAAAAATCTTCATTTCGCACACCCTTAACATTTTCACTTCGTGTAAATATTAAGGTACTTCCATCTGCAGAAAGTGCTGGTAAATACTCATCGGCATTAGAATTAACATTGATTCCCAAATTAACCGGATTAAAGTCACAGGACTCTTCATTGCATTAATAGAAAACTCACATGATTTTTTAAGTGAAAGTGCCTTATTTCTATAGTTCGAAGAAATACGTTTATACAGTTAAATATTTTTGAATATGCTTCAAGGATTCTAAGTAAATACCTATAGAATGTTCTGTGATTGCCAAACGGTAATACACTAGGAAACGAAAACTCAGGATCTATAAGGATTGACTTTTATAAGATTCAATGGCACGTAACTTATCACCCATTTCAACAAATACATCACCTAATAAAATCCAGCCTCAACAAATTGATCATCAAATATTAAAGCTTTTTCTAATAAATCTTTTGATTCATTGAAGTTCTGAGATGTTAAAGCAGATTTAGCCTCTCGATATACTTTAATCGCTTTACGGGACTTAGTGGTTTCCTGAGCTTGACAAAAAAACTATTTGATAAAAGACAACTATGATTAAAATTCTCATACTAAGAATATCCATGTATTTATGAGTTTGTAAAGAAATATGCCACGATGGATTTATCTTAACATATGCAATTATATCTTTTAAAATCTCTGCTTCTTTGGACCATTCGGGCTGCAAATACAATTTGCAATCATCATTTACTTTTGAAGCCTCTTCCTCGGCAAAACGAAAATCGTTAGCCCTAGAAATGACAACTTTAAGTTCTTGAGCTTTCGAATAATTCTCTTTTAATGGAAGTTTACGCTTTTTTGGAGATAAGGTAAACCAATCCCATGTTCCACTGTAAGGATGAGCTCCTGATGTTTCGATATGACATTTAATTCCTTTATTGCAAAAGATCACACAAAATATCAAGCTTATGAATCAGAGGTTCACCACCTGTAACAACAACTTTAACAGCACCACTTAAAGAAACCCATTCCACCATCTCTTCTACCTTGTATAAAGGATGGCTATATTGCTCAACTTTCCTTACATCACACCACTGACAGCCTACATCACAACCGGACAAACGAATAAAATAACAAGCAACACCTGAATGAAACCCTTCCCTTGAATGGTATAAAAATGTTCCATAACTGGAAGCATACGCCCTTGCTGAACTTTTCAATTGTCTCAATAGAATAATTCATTGGGCTAAGATATTGAAAAAACACCAGTCAATAATTCAAAACAGCTAGTGTTGAATAATAAACTTTAAGGTTTTGAAATATGAATCTTTTTGAATACTAACGAAATAAACCCCTTGATCATAATGAGAAAGTGAAAGACGTAAATCATCACTAGATTTATCATTCAATTCAATAAATTCTAATACTTGACCATGCAGATTGAAAACTTTTACCTGAATATTACCATAACTGGCATCGTTAAATTTAAGGTAAATTTCATCTGAAGTAGGATTGGGATAAAGAATAACATCTAACTCGTTTGAGATGTCTTCATATCCAAGGTCAGAATTTTCAGACAAAACCATTTTAAAATCATCAATAAAGTAATGCACTTGAGTCATTGAATCAACCCTATCATTAAATACTATTGCATCCAAAACAGAGGTTCCATTTACAGAATTATTGTCGAAGAAAAATTCCATGTATGAATTACTTGATCTGCAATAGAAAACTCAACAATATCTCTATCCATATCTATAAGATGATTTACTTTAAACCACGTATTTTGAGGAAATCAAATGGTGTATTTTCACCAGCTGCATTTATATATCCTTGTCCATCAACATTAAACTGAATTTTGTAAGCTGCAGAAGAGCTAAAACAAGTTGCATCATGATAAATAGTGTATGAAGCACTTCTATTAAAAGGAACATACATTTTAAAGGATAAATCATAAGCATTTAAATCAACATTGAAATCTCTTAAAAATGAATTTAATCCATCAGCAGCATTAATTTCAAGATATTGAAGACCTTCTACAGGTAAACTACTAGAAATATTCGCCGCAAAACTATCTTTACAGAAAGAAACCCATTCGTTAGATTGAGTAAACAATAAAGAATCTTCCGAGTAACTCTCAAAATTATCAGAATCGAAAACAGATCCATAATAAGAAATACTGAAATCTAAAGATGTCGTTTCACCCAAAGAATCAATAATTTCAACCAAGTAATCAGCTTCAGAAAGATTAACAATACTATAATTACCGTAAGAAGAAAAAAACGACACTATCAACGATTGTTTGTGAAACAGTATCTTGACAAATAATTGTAAATGGAGCTTGACCATAAGCTATATCCAAATGTATGGCACCGTCAGAAGCAGACTCTGAACTGGCATGAGTAAATCTGGCTGAGTTACTAAATATGGAACACCACATCCATTAGATTCTTGAAGAGTTGGTCTAAAAATATCTAAGGCATAATGCATTCTATCAACCTGCCCTTGACTAAACATTACCATAGACGAATCATCCACATAATCCATATAATTCATAAACATATCAACTGTTTCACAAGAATTCTGAGGGTGAACGGGATTTCCATAATAAGCATCTTCTGAAATAGGTGTATCGTTTACCCAATCATTAGCTGCATCGCAATTACCACTCCCCCAAGGATGTTTTAAATTTAAATAATGTCCTATTTCATGAACTGCCGTTTTACCCATCCCATAATTTTCATGATCTGATTCTCCAAAATATTGGAAACCAACAACAAAACCATGCTCATCATCAGGGATATTTGCAGTAGGATTATCAGAATAGCCCAATACACCAGTGGTAATTCTACCAACCCAAATATTCAAGTACGAATCTGTATCCCATGCATCAGCTCCACCATCCTCTGATCTTTTTATGTTATCTAGTGCAGTAAAAAAAGATGTCACATCAGTTGAATATCGATTAATTCCGTTGTGGCATACCCATTAGGATCAACAGAAGCTAAGCAAAATTCAATTTGTGCATTACCAATAAATTCTTCAAATTCTTCAGGAGTTTGACTGACATCTTGATTAAGTAAATTATACGACTCATTTAAAATTTCAATTTGACGATAAACATCAGCATGTTATATCCATATCAACCCAATTC
Source organism: Cryomorphaceae bacterium (assembly GCA_019649675.1). Taxonomy (GTDB): domain Bacteria; phylum Bacteroidota; class Bacteroidia; order Flavobacteriales; family UBA7430; genus MED-G21. Next base: position 6,985 of record BOWN01000002.1, read on the forward strand.
TCATGAGATTCATTTTTAATAATATGAACTACAACTGGAATCGTGTAAGATGAATTCTTAGAGCCTGTTTTTCTTGCATATAAATTTGGAAAGCTTTCTCCTCTTCCATCAATAAGTCTCTGTAATCTATTGATTGCATCGATCATTAAAGCGAATCAAAATTACAACGTGGCATAAATCCTTGGGCTAAACTAAAAGGGGAATAAAAGAAATTATAATCAAATAAAACGTTCTCATATCTCAATTATTTGAATTAGAACCAAAGATAAAATTAAAATATTGAACAATTATTGTTCAAAAAATAAAATACACAATCATAAATTATGGGAAATTTAGATAAGTAATGTGAATATCCTCGTGAATAAAAGCTCTATGCAAAATAAATAGAAACAGCATTTTAAGTATTTTTGATTTTTTTAACTACTCTTATGGTAAAAAGAAAAAAAATAAATACCCTCAACTTAGCATTAATTTTGAAAATAAAACAGCACAAGTTGTATTCGGCCTCTTGTTCTTATGTCTATCAATCTTAATATTTCTATCATTTACATCCTTTTTTTAAAGTTGGAAAAAAGATTTTGATTTATCACATTTAAATTTTATTGATTTAATAACAAATTCTGAAATTATAGCTAATAATTTATTGGGTAAAGTTGGTGCTTATTTAGGTGATTTTTTCATCTACCAACAATTTGGAATTGCTTCATTTTTAATGCCTTTTTCCTATTTATTCTGGCTTACAAATTTTCACAAATCAACATATTATTAAACTTAAGCGACTATTTCTAAATTCTCTTTTCATTAGTTTATGGCTAACCACTTTTTTTGGAATTTATTTTACTCAAAACCCAATTCTTGGTGGATTCAATGGAATACAAATATCTAATTGGCTTTACAGCCTTATAGGTCTAACAGGGGCAAGTGTAATATTAGCATTTTCTATGCTCATTTTTATTGGTATATATTTTCACTGGACACCGGAAAAATTCAAGAGTTTTTAAACGAAAAGTGAATAATATCAACTTAAATGAACGTCAAAAAGTTGATATTCTAGAAGAAGATATTATTGAAGAAAAATTCAAGAAACTATAGATTTAAATACCAATAATAAAATTGATATTCCTGAAGAACCTCTAGATGACCCATTAAAAAAGAATTAAGTATTGAGCAACCAAAAAAAGAAGAACATTCAGAATCTACATCTGAAAAGGTTCAAATGGATATAGAAATTAAAGACGAAGAAACACTAACTGATAAAAAGTAAATAAAGCATTAGAAGAGTTTGGAGAATATGATCCCAAACTTGATTTAGGACACTACAAACATCCAACAATAGATTTAATGATTGAGTATCCTAATTCTGAAGTTACAGTCAATAAGAAGAATTAGAAGCAAATAAAAATCAAATTGTTGAAACACTTAACAATTATAAAATTGAAATTTCTAAGATAAAAGCTACAGTTGGACCTACCGTAACACTCTATGAAATTGTTCCAGCCCCTGGAGTTCGCATCTCTAAAATAAAAGGTTTAGAAAATGATATTGCACTAAGTTTAGCAGCACTGGGAATTCGAATTATAGCCCCACTTCCAGGTAAAGGAACAATAGGAATTGAAGTACCAAATAGCAAACCAAGTATTGTATCTATGAAATCTATTTTGGCTTCCGAAAAATTCCAGCATTCAAATTACGAACTGCCTATTGGATTAGGTAAAACCATTTCTAATGAAACCTTTGTTGCAGATCTTGCTAAAATGCCCACCTTCTAATGGCAGGAGCTACTGGACAAGGGAAGTCTGTAGGACTAAATGCCATATTGGCATCTTTACTGTACAAAAACATCCAGCACAACTTAAATTTGTATTAGTAGACCCTAAAAAAGTCGAATTAACACTATTTAATAAGATTGAACGCCATTTTTTAGCAAAACTCCCTGATGCTGAAGAAGCATCATTACAGATACTACAAAAATCGTTAACACAGTTAATTCTTTGTGTATTGAGATGGATGCTCAGTTATGATCTATTAAAGAAAGCACCAAGTTCGAAACATAAAGGAATACAACCACAAATTCATAAATGAAGCTTAACCCTGAAAATGGACACCGTTATCTGCCATACATTGTATTAGTTATTGATGAGTTTGCTGACCTAATTATGACTGCGGGTAAAGAAATTGAAACACCAATAGCCCGTTTAGCCCAATTAGCACGTGCATAGGAATTCATCTTATTGTGGCAACGCAAAGACCTACAACAAATATTATTACAGGAACTATTAAAGCGAATTTCCCAGCACGCATAGCCTTTAGAGTAACCTCTGTAATCGACTCAAGAACCATTATGGATGCAGCTGGAGCTAATCAATTGATAGGTCGTGGTGACATGTTAATTTCTGATGGAAATGAAATAACAGATTACAATGTGCATTTATTGATACACCTGAAGTAGAAAAACTAACTAAATTTATTGGAAATCAACAAGGATATCCGATGGCCTTCGAATTACCAGAATATGTTGGAGAAGAAGCTAAATCAATTGGATCAATAGACATTAATGACAGAGATTCACTATTTAAAGATGCTGCATCTGTTATCGTTATGCATCAACAGGGTTCTGCTTCTTACTTCAACGAAAACTAAAATTAGGTATAATAGAGCTGGTCGAATTATTGATCAACTTGAAGCTGCTGGTATTATTGGACCTTTTGAAGGCAGTAAAGCCGACAAGTTCTTATTCCAGATGAATACGCACTTGAAAAAGTTATTAAATAATGAAAGTCAAGAATAGATTTTAATTAACAACAAGAATGATTTTTTTACGTTGTTATTTTACTAATTTTGCAACTATACAAAAAGCCAAGTTGATGAGCGCTTACTTTTACTTATTAGCCTATTTACTACCAAATAATATGCTATGCTCAAATAAGCAACGACCCTGCTGCTAAAATCCTGCTTGATGAAGTTAGTGCTGCTACAGATGCACATGAAGCGATCTATTTTTTCGTTTGAGTACAACTTAAATAATAAAGCTGAAAACATTCAAGAAAACACAACGGAGAATTAACTCTAAAAAGAATCAATATACCCTTTCGTTTATGGGTATAAATCAAATAAGTGATGGTGAAAACGTCTGGACAATAATAGAGGAACGATGAAGAAATTAAAAATTTCTGAAATAGACCTTGATGATGAAAATACACTTACCCCATCAAACCCTTTTAAAAATGTATGAAAAGGATTCATTATCAAATGAAAGAAAGGAATGGAAAACTACAAACAATTGAACTCACCTGAAAATGTGATGATGTGATTACACTAAAATATTCTTATTTGATACTCAATTAAAACAAATCAAAAATTAAAGAAATTTTGGGGAAAAACAGACGAATCTGAATATAATTAAAGATTCTCACCAATTAGTATCGATAAAATAATACATTTATCTTAAATACATCTAATTTCCTGATTTTGAAATCATTGATTTAAGAAAAATAACCCCGAATTTTTAAAATTTAATTTAATTTGATTTCTTATCATATAAAATTTTAAATTATCCAAATTCTTTGGAAAGAAAAATAATGCCCCCATTAGAATTGAAAACCCTCAACCCAAAAGTGAAATATCTTTCTTTGAATACAAAGGGCATCTTTTGTTTAAAATAAAGAAAACTCATAAGTTAAATATATAACAATGACACCTATCAAGTTGAAATCATTATTGAAAAAAAGCGATAAAAAAGAATTAATTCACATGAAAGTATTGCAAATAAAGCTAACCACTTAGCAGTATTTATACCAAAATATTGAGGTATTGTAGACAAATAAGTCGCATCATAATTAAAATCTCGAATATCAAATGGAATAGTAATCGCAAATATGAATAAAAAACGTTCGAATAGAGCTAAGTAATAAAGTGGTTCACCATTTATCAAGGCTGGTAAACCCTCAGTGACATATGACCAAACAAACGCGATTAAAAATATTTTTAAGCCTGGCACATCTCTCAAGCGAAATAAATGAAATTTATTTTTAAATATAGGCAAACCATAAATTATAGACACAAATCCTAATACTATAATTGGTAAAAAAATAAATTGAGAAATTGGTAAAAAAAAATAAAAACCTATCACTGCTGAGATAATACAGACAAACCAAAAAAATCTTTTATACCTATAAATTATCCGATGCCTTATGGTCGCTGATTTAGAAATAGTAAATTGAATATTAACAAGTCTAATGAAGTTGTATATAAAAAGAGTCGCAAAAAAAACAAACCATAATAAATTAGGATGCTCTATTTGTCGAATATCCAAACTTAATAGAGTAAGTGACACAACTCCCAATGACACATAAACATTCGAAGCAACAAGAAAATCTAAGATTTTAACAATGAATTTCATGTTGTTCAAAAATACTTATAATTTTGATTAGATGAGAATATTTAAAGATTGATAATTTAGTAATTTTGTAAAAATATTAAACATTGAAATTCAGTTAAAAATGGATACAAACTCATTCTTACTTCGCCACATTGGTCCAAAAAAAAAAGATATACAAGAAATGTTGGACACAATTGGTTTAAATTCCATAAATGAATTAATTGAACAAACAATACCATCTAAAATTAGACTTAAGGAAGAATTGCATTTGGAAGATGCTTTAAGTGAACAAGAATTTCTTTCTCACATAAAAGAGCTCGCACAAAAAAACAAGCAATTCAAAACTTATATAGGACTTGGTTACAATAATACTGTACTTCCAAGTGTCATTCAAAGAAATATTTTAGAAAATCCAGGCTGGTATACAGCTTACACTCCATATCAAGCAGAAATCGCCCAAGGAAGACTTGAAGCACTATTAAATTTCCAAACTATGATCATAGACCTTACAGGAATGGAAATTGCAAATGCCTCTCTTTTAGACGAATCTACTGCTGCAGCTGAGGCAATGATCATGTTGTTTAATAACAGGTCACGAAATAAGAAAAAAGTGAATGCTAATAATTTTTTTGTTTCTGAGGATTGTTTACCACAAACAATTGCTCTATTAAAGACAAGATCTGAGCCACTCGGAATAAAGCTTTTCATTGGAAACCATAAGAAATTTGAGTTCAATGAAAAAATATTTGGTGCATTACTCCAGTACCCAGCGGCCACAGGAGAAATACATAACTATAAAAGTTTTACCGAAAAAGCACATGCGGCAGATATAGGAATTGCTGTTGCCGCTGATTTATTATCCCTAGCGTTACTAGAATCTCCTGGTTCTTGGGGAGCAGATGTGGTTGTTGGGACTTCACAAAGATTTGGAATTCCTATGGGATATGGTGGTCCTCATGCAGCCTATTTTGCTACTAAAGCAGCCTTTAAAAGAAATATTCCGGGGCGAATTATAGGACTATCTAAAGATCAAAATGGATCGCCTGCACTCAGAATGGCACTTCAAACTCGCGAACAACATATCAAAAGAGATAAGGCGACATCTAACATCTGTACTGCACAAGTTTTATTAGCTGTTATGGCAGGAATGTACGGAGTATATCACGGTCCTAAGGGAATTAAACATATTGCAAAACGAATTCATAATAAAACAAATGCATTATGCTCTTCAATCAAAGACTTAGGTTATGGTCAAAATAATTTACAATATTTTGATACCATATTGATAGATTTAAAAGAAATTAGTTCCACATTAATAAATAAAATTGCGTTAGAAGCTCAAATTAACTTCTTGTACATAGATGATCACACCATAAGTATTAGTTTAAACGAAACCACCACCATTAATGATTTAAATGACATCCTATCTGTACTTGCAGCTGCAAAACAAATTGATTTTAAAAGAATAACAGAAATATATGACTCTAGTACAATCTCAGAAACATTAAATCGACAAACAAACTTTATGACTAATAAAGTTTTCAATTCATATCATTCTGAAACAGAGATGATGCGTTATATTAAAAAACTTGAAAGAAAAGATTTGTCGCTAAATCACTCAATGATTGCTCTTGGTTCTTGTACAATGAAGCTCAATGCTGCATCTGAAATGCTACCCTTAAATGAAAGTAATTTTAGTGCACTTCACCCCTTTATTCCTGAAGATCAAGCAAAAGGATATGCTGAAATTTTTAGACAATTAGAAAAAGACCTCTGTGAAATTACTGGTTTTGCAGGTATTTCTTTACAACCTAATTCTGGTGCTCAAGGCGAATATGCAGGTCTCATGGTTATAAGAGAATATCACAAATCAAGAGGAGACAATCATAGAAATATTACACTTATACCCTCTTCCGCACACGGAACTAACCCTGCTTCCGCTGTTATGGCTGGAATGAAGGTTGTTGTTGTGAAATGTGATGAAATGGGAAATATTGATGTAGATGATTTAAAAGAAAAAGCAGAAAAATATTCTGATGAATTATCTGCATTAATGATTACTTATCCATCTACTCACGGTGTTTTCGAAACTAAAATCAAAGAAATCACTTCTATAATTCACCAAAATGGTGGACAAGTTTATATGGATGGTGCAAATATGAATGCTCAAGTTGGACTGACATCACCAGGAGAAATTGGTGCTGATGTATGCCATCTTAATCTTCACAAAACCTTTGCTATACCTCATGGAGGAGGAGGTCCTGGTATGGGACCAATTGGTGTTGCAAAACAATTGGTAGAATTTCTTCCAGGGCATCCAATTATAAAATGTGGAGGAAAAAAAAGCATCACACCAATTTCTGCAGCTCCTTGGGGTTCTTCTTTAGTTTTATTGATCTCTTATGCATACATCAAAATGCTTGGAGCAAAAGGACTCACAGAATCAACTAAATTTGCGATTCTTAATGCAAACTACATGAAAGCAAAATTGGAAAAACACTACAAGATTCTCTACACTGGATCGAATACTCGTGTTGCACACGAAATGATTTTAGAATGTAGAGATTTAAAAGCTGAAAGTGATATTGATGTAACTGATATAGCAAAACGCTTAATGGATTATGGTTATCATGCTCCTACTGTTTCTTTTCCAGTGGCTGGTACTTTAATGATTGAACCAACTGAAAGTGAAAGTAAACAAGAAATTGATCAATTTTGTGAAGCTATGATTAGCATTCGACAAGAAATACATGATATTATCAATGGAAATGTAGATCCAGATTGTAATGTACTTAAAAATGCACCACATACATTACATCAATGTTCTGATGATGAATGGAATTTTAACTATTCTCGCAAAGATGCTGCATTCCCATTAGAATGGGTAAGAGAAAATAAATTTTGGCCATCAGTAAGAAGGATAGATCAAGCTTATGGAGATAGAAATTTAATTTGTTCTTGTCCGAGTATGGAAAACTATACTAAAAGCACTTGTGACATCTAAAAAATATTGTAATTTTGGATTCACTATTTAAAACAACCCCTTAACAAAATGAAAATGAGAAAAAATCTACTTTTTGCTTTTCTGATGATATTTTCAGTAAGCACTTTTGCTCAAAGAGTTGCTAACACTTTAACTCCTTTAGTTCAAAAAAAATTTAGTGACAACCTTCAATTCCAACAAGCTGAAGGTGATACATTATTTTACTACGATTGTAGTAATCTACTTTACATGGATGACACAGATTATGAATCTTTTGAGATAATGATGGAAGATTTTGATGAAGGAGTCCCTTCTCCTTATGATGGAGAAACTGATGCTGATCTTTTAGAATACGTTTCAAGCTTTTTCTGGCAGTATACTACAGACCAACCGAATGGCGTTGCTACATTTGATTATGATGAAAATACAGATCCTTCTGTACCAGATTCAGCTTGGTATTTTACTGCTTATTCATGGTTTACTGATGTGACTTTAGCTGCTGATAATTGGCTTGGAATGGGACCTGTTACAATTCCTGATGAAGGAGCTGCGTTAAAATTTCACTACAGAGGAGCTGTGAGTAACTGGAAAGATGGTTTTGATTTATACATCACTGAAGGTGGCATGGAACCATATAATGATGTTGATCCGGGAGAAACTGATGTAGCATACTCTATAGAAAGTAAGACCCCAGCTGCAGCTTCTGATACCATATGGGCTGAACATACTGTATCATTAAACGACTTTGCTGGTAAAAGTATTTATTTCACATTTCACCACACTGCAACAGATATGGAAAGAATTATGCTCGATGAATTCCTTATCGTTGAAACAAATGACATGGATATTAATGATAGTGATTTTGATGCTTTAAATATTTCTCCAAATCCATCTAATGGTATATTTTCAATAACTTCAAACACTTCTGATATAAAAACAATTGAAATTGTTAATATATTAGGGAGGTTATTGATACTAGAACTATTAATGGTTCTATTAAAGAAACATTTGACATGTCATCTTTCAGTACTGGAATGTATTTTGTTAAATCGTCTAACGGATCTACTAAAAGTACTCAAAGAATTATCATTAAATAAATTTTATACTTTTACAATAAAAGGCTCCCTCCGGAGCCTTTTTTATTTTAAAGAGTTTTATTTACTTGAAAGATCTTTTAATTGTTTTGTATAATTTAGATGAAAACACAAAATCTTGTAAATCCTTATTATCAGATTTAAAGACTTCAGAATTTACTCCAGTCCATGCCATTTTTCCATCTTTAATGAATAGAATACGCTCACCAATCTGAACTAGAGAATTCATATCATGAGTATTAATCACTGTAGTCATTCCATATTCATGAGTCAATTCCTGTAATAAATTATCGATCAGAATTGCCGTATGAGGGTCCAAACCCGAATTGGGTTCATCACAAAATAAATACTTAGGATTTAAAACAATTGCTCTAGCAATTGCAACACGCTTTTTCATTCCACCACTTATCTCAGATGGATACAAATGATTTACATTTTCTAAATTAACACGTTTTAAACAAAAATTAACGCGATCGAGCATTTCTTCAGATGATAAATTTGAAAACATCTGTAAAGGAAATAAAACATTTTGTTCAATATTCAAAGAATCAAATAATGCGCCTCCTTGAAAAACCATACCAACCTCCTTTCTAAGTTTTTTCAAATTCCTATTTGACATGGTTATAATATCTTCGCCATTGAATAAAATTGCACCTTGTTCAGGTTTATATAAACCTAATAAACACTTTAATAAAACAGTTTTCCCAGAGCCACTTTGACCAATCACCAAATTCGTTTTACCCTTTTCATAAATAAAAGAAAGGTCTTTTAAAAATTTCCTGACCGGAAAAAGACTTGTATATATTTTTTATCTCAATCATGACCCTAAAAGCAATTGAGTTAATAAGTAATTTGATACAATAATAACAACAGAGCTATAGACTACAGCTTTTGTACTTGATTTACCAACTTCTAAAGCACCGCCATCAGTAAAAACCCATAAAAAGATGAGACACTTGCAATAATAAAAGCAAATAAAATAGTTTTAATTAGGGCGTATAATGCCTTAAATGGAATAAAATCATATTGAAGACCATTAATATACTCAGTTGCAGTACAATCGTGAGATAAAATCCCTGCAATTAAACCACCAATAACACCAACAAACATACTAACAGAAATTAATATTGGATTAAAAACCAATGCAATAATTTTTGGTCGCACAAGATAAGTGACAGGATTAACACCCATCACTTCGAGTGCGTCAATTTGCTGAGTAACTCTCATTGTCCCTATACTTGAGGCAATATTAGAACCTATTTTACCTGCTAATAACAAACTAATAATGGTAGGTGAGAATTCTAATATAATAGCATCTCTAGTAGCGTAACCAATCAAATAAGTTGGCATCCAACTTCCTTCTAAATTTGCAGCAGTCTGAAGTGCAACTACAGCACCTACAAAAGAGAGACAAACATTACAAATAATAAAGACTTTAATCCTAACTCATAAATCTCCTGAATGACTAAACGATAAATTACAGATCTTCGTTCTGGCTTTCTGAACACATCTGCCACAAAAGTAAATACTTACCGAAAGAAGCAATAAGTTTCATAGTATTAAATTTCTATAAAATAAGTGTAAATTTACCGAATTCAACACTATTATTGCCTTTAATTTAATTTGATATGAGATTTAATTTAAACAAAAAGAACTCTCTTTACATATTAATAATATTTATCTGTATTATTTTAAATTCCTGTTCAGCATTAAAACATGTGATTGTCCAGGTATTGAGATTTTAATGATATCACAAAAAATACACATAATTCATAAGTATTACTGGAAATTATATATGATTTAGATGATTGTATAATGTGGGCCCAAAAACTATTTTTTACTCATTTAAAAAAAAGAAAATGAAAAAATGATTAACGGAAACGTCGTTTAAAAAAAATAATTAGACTAAATATAAATAAATTTAAATTGGGGTATTTGAATTAAATGAAAAATGGAGAAAATTAATAAAACTTGAAGGATCTAAAGACAAAAAAAATCTTAAAACAATTTTGCAAATGATTACTTTTCAAAAAAGATACCATTCCTACGCTCATATGTATGGAAAAAGAGAAGATAAATCCATTCATTTAAAAAAATTGCTTAAAGTTAGACTTGGAGAAAATAATATTAGAATTGTAACTCATAATTTAAAAATTTTTAATGTAAAACTTCATTTAGAAGCTTATTTCATATTTGTTTAAATTTAAAATATCATTTTTGAAGGTTTTAAGACTTATGCTTTTTATATTTATATCCATTCAAGTTTAACAAATTTGGAGCCTAGAAGACTGATAGATTATGCTTTAAAAACAACATCTCTTAAAGCAAAGTAATTAAATATTGAACTTAATAAATATATTTTCAATCAAAAATGGAATTACTTCCTTTGGTAAACATTAGGGAATTCATTTAATAACAATAGAGGCGCTATATTAATCCATTTACCAATGAATTTGATGAAGAAGTTAGTTCATCATTAAATTTATCATACAACAGTAACTTTTCACTCTTTAATGGTTTTAAGAACATTAATCAAATAAAAAAGCTGCAAATGAAAGTTTAAAGAGTATTTACGACTTAAAAGTCTGCCAAAATGATTTAATTAGTTCAATAGCTTTAAGTTACCTACAAATACTTTTCAACGAAGAGTTATACCAAACATCTCAATCGCAACTTGATTTAACTAAAAATCAAGAAAATAGAATCAAAACATTGGTTGAAGCAGGATCGATGGCGCAAGGAGAATTACTAAACATCCAGTCGCAATTAGCTCTAGAAGAACAACAACTAATTCAAGCTGAAAATCAATTAAACCTATCAAAACTTCAACTGGCACAATTACTTGAATTAGATCAGTACGAAAATTTAAACGTTTTAAAGTTAGACATCAAAGTCCCTATTTTCAAAATACAAAACAACATAAATACGGACTATGCTATTGCACTAAATACACAAAGTTCAATAAAGTCCTCTGAGCTTCAAATTAATAGTGCTATATATGATCTTAAAATTGCAAAAGCGAACTATCTACCTAACCTAAGTATTGGCTATAGAATCAGTACATTATATTTAGACAATGTCGATGATATGTTTACATTTAATGAACAACTAGAAAACAATCAACAATCAGCCATTTATCTGAGTCTCAATATACCTATATTTAATAAATGGAGTGTTCGCAATTCTGTTGCTCAAAGTAAAATACAAATTGAAAATAGTCAATTAAATGCACAACAAGCAAAAATCAATTGCGCAAAAATATGGAACAGGCATATGCAGATCAACTTGCAGCTTATAAAAATATCAAGCACTCAAAAAGCCGTTATTGCATTTAAAGAAGCCTTTAATTATATCAACGAACGCTATGAGCTTGGTATGGTAAACAGTTATGAGTTTAACGAATCAAAAAAAAAACTCATAACAGCTGAATCTGATGAACTTCGCGCTAAATATGATTTGATATTTAAAGTGAAATTATATGAATTCTATACAAGCCTAAAATTTGAACTATGACAAAGAAAACAGGTACCATAATCCTTTTAGTAATATTATTAATTTTACTGACAATAGCTAAATTCAAAGGTTATATAGGTGGAGAAGATGCATTGATTGTAAAAACAGAAAATGTTTTTAGGGCGTATTACAGAAACAGTTCCTGCAAACGGTAAAATTCAACCTGAAATGGAAGTCAAAATTTCTCCGGATGTATCGGGAGAAATAACAGAATTAACCATTAAAGAAGGTGATTGGGTCGAAAAAGGAGACTTATTACTTCGCATCAACCCAGAAATATATGCAGCAAACTTAGACCGGATGAAAGCCAGTCTTAATAATATGAAATCAAATTTATCGCAACAAAAAGCACAGCTTAAAGACACTGAATTAAAACACAATAGAAATACAAATTTATTCAACAAAAAAGCTATTTCTTCTGCTGAATATGAAACAAGCCAAAATAATTATGAAATAGCCCAACTGGCTGTTGAAGCATCACAATACAGTGTAAAAGTTCTGAAGCCTCTCTTAAAGAAGCTCAAAACAATTTAAATAGAACATCTATATATGCACCAATATCTGGAACCATTTCAAGACTTAATGTAGAAAAAGGAGAGCGCGTAGTAGGAACGGCTCAAATGACTGGAACAGAACTCCTTAGAATAGCTGACTTAAGTTACATGGAAGTGGTTGTTGATGTTAATGAAAATGACATTCTTAGAGTAAATCTAGGAGATTATGCTGAGGTTAATGTAGATGCATATATGAAAGATAAATTCCAAGGTGTGGTAACTGAAATAGCTAACTCAGCCAATCTTATAGGAACTTCAGCTGACCAGGTAACAAATTTTGAAGTAAAAATAAGAATTGAAAAATCATCTTATGAGCACCTTAATAAAAGCTACACCCATCCATTTAGACCAGGAATGACAGCTTCTGTAGATATTCATACAGAAATAAAGGAAAACATTAAACTGGTTTCAATACAATCCGTTACAACACGGAAAAGATAGCAGTTCAGTAGATAGAAGTGCAAAATACAATTACACTAATGAATTTAATGAAAAAGAAGCTTTTGAGTGTGTTTTTATTCATAAAAATGGAAAGGCACTAATTAAAAGTGTTGAAACTGGAATTCAAGATGATCAAAATATTGAAATAATATCAGGTCTAAATGAAGGTGACGAAGTAATTAAGGCCCCTTATAGTGCAGTATCAAAAAAACTTAGAAATGAAATGACTATTTCAGTAGAGAATTAAATTTCCATGAATACAAGTAAATTTCAATTAATTTAGAAAATGGCATTAATTCTCGTAATAGAAACAGCTACTAAAAATTGTTCTTTAGCTCTATGCGAAAATGGCATTACTATAGAATCAATCGATTATAATGATGGTAATTTCTCTCATGCTGAAAAACTGCATGTATTCATTGAAGAAATATTATCTAAATCTGATAGAGAATTTAAAGAATTAAATGCTATTGCAGTAAGTAAAGGACCAGGATCCTACACTGGATTAAGAATAGGAGTCTCAGCATGCAAAGGGCTTTGTTATGGATTAAATATTCCACTTATAGCCATAGAAACACTTGAAATACTTGCAAGAACTTATTTAGAAGAAAATGAAATTGCCGAACAAGACCTCCTGATTCCTATGATAGATGCACGAAGAATGGAGGTATATACAGCTGTATTTGACAGCCAATTAAATAAAATAAAAGAGACTGAAGCACTTATTCTACAAAACAATTCTTTCGATGAATTCATAAGCAAATCATCATGTCATTTTATAGGTGATGGAGCTGAAAAATCAGAACTTTTATTCAAAAAAGAGAATACAAAATTCACTCCTATTATTTATCCATCAGCTAAAGTTATGGCACAATTTGTAGAACAAGCATTCATAGCACAAAAATTTGAGGATACCGCATACTTTGAGCCATATTATCTAAAAGACTTTGTTGACGGTAAAAAAAAACAAGAACTAAATTTGCTTACAAATCTAATCGAATGAAAAAAGTTGCATTGTTAATCCTAGATGGCTGGGGACATGGAGATAAAACCAAATCTAATGCCATAAGAAATGCTAGAACACCTTTTATTGATTCTTTATATAAAAACTACCCTAATTCTGAATTACTCACAGACGGAGAACACGTAGGATTGCCTGCTGGACAAATGGGTAATTCTGAAGTAGGACATCTAAATATTGGAGCTGGAAGAGTTGTATACCAAGATTTAGTAAAAATTAATAATGCAATAAAAAATGATACATTTAAAAATAACAAAGAACTAAATAAAGCATTTAGTTATGCTAAAAAAAATAACAAGCCAGTACATTTAATTGGTTTATTATCTGATGGAGGAGTTCATTCGCATGACTCTCATTTAGTCCATTTATGTGAATTAGCAGATAAAGCAGGTGTGAATAATTTATACATACATGCTTTTACTGATGGTAGAGATTGTGACCCAAAAAGTGGTATAAAATTTATTAAAAAACTTGAAAAGCAAACAACAAAACTGTCAGCTGAACTCATAAGCGTTATTGGCCGCTATTATGCTATGGATAGAGACCAACGATGGGAACGCATTAAACTAGCATACGATTTATTGGTACATTCAAAGGGTGAAAAAATCAAAATATAGCTGATGCAGTTCAAAATTCATACGAGAAGGGTATAACAGATGAGTTCATAAAACCTATTTGTAAAGTAGATGCTGACGGACATCCAATTGCAAAAATTGAAGAAAATGATGTGTTATTTGCTTTAACTTCCGAACAGACCGATGTAGAGAAATTAGCAAAGTACTATCTCAAACAGACATGCCAGAATTTATGATGCATAAACTAAGTCTGAATTACATCACCATGACCATGTATGATGAATCTTTTAAAAATGTACCTGTCTTATTTTACAAAGATAATTTACAGAACACTTTAGGAGAAGTATTATCTAACAATGGAAAAACGCAAATCAGAATTGCTGAAACTGAAAAATACCCTCATGTATCATTTTTCTTTTCGGGGGTAGAGAAGATAAATTTAATGGCGAAAAGCGCATCATGATTCCTTCTCCTAAGGTAGCAACATATGATTTAAAACCAGAAATGAGTGCACAAAAGGTTGTAGACGCCATAATCAATGAAATTGACAATGAACCTACCGATTTTATCTGCTTAAATTTCGCAAATCCTGACATGGTAGGTCATACAGGTGTATATAAAGCAGTTACAGACGCACTAGAAACAGTTGATAAATGTACACAGCAAGTTGTTAAAGCAGGATTAAAAAAAGATTACGGATTTATGATTATTGCCGACCATGGTAATGCCGATTTCATGATTAATAATGATGGGACCCCAAACACAGCACATACTACAAATCTAGTCCCATGTTTCTTGATAAACACTGATTATAAAAAACTTAAAAAAGGGAAACTTGCAGATATAGCACCAACAATTTTAAAAATTATGGGGCTAGAAATACCAAATGAGATGGATGGAAATGTACTCATCTAGTCTAATATTATTATATTTAATGGCCTTGAATTAAGAAGTAAAAAGACAAACACACTAAATAGAATTTCACTATTTTTGATTGATGCAAAACGTAATAAAAATCATTAAATTACTTCTAATGAAGCTTAAAAGTCCATTCATTCTAATCGGACTTTTATTTGTATTATGGATGCTGTTTTTTGACAGCAACTCCTACCTCAACCACAACCGTTTATCAAATGATATAAATCAATTACAAAAAGATAAACAACATTATATAGAAGAGATTAAAAAAGATTCTATTGCGCTCAAAGAACTATCTAGTCCAGAAGGATTAGAGAAATATGCACGAGAAAAATACCATATGAAAAAAGAGAATGAAGAAATCTTTCTCATTATCGAATAAGTGCTAAATCATGGAAAAACTATTCGAAGAATTTAGCCACAAAACACTCAAACAATGGAATGATAAAATCATTTCAGACCTTAAAGGTAATAGCTACGAAAATTTAATTTGGGAAAGTCCTGAAAATATTAAAGTTGATCCTATATATAATACGGAATCTACACATAAACTCAAAGGGGATTGTACATACAATCATTTGGACTGGGAAATCGAACAAAGCTTAAACAATCCAACAAACAAACAAATTCTAACTTGTTTAAACAAAGGAGCCTCTGCCCTCTTATTAAAAGACATCCCTACTTATGATTTAGAAAATGTTTTAGAAAATGTTTTGTTTCAATACATTCAAACTAACATTCAATCAAAGTCAATTAAAATAGTCTAGATACATTTATTTCACTAATCGAAAAAAGAGGTCTAGAAAAACAATCAATTAAAGGGAGTTTACACTTTGACCCCTTAATGGATTGTCTTAAAAAAGGTACCTTAAATACTGATTTGTGGGAAAATTTTAGATTAATTCAAGAAAAAATAATTGATTTAAAGGCCTTTAAGAGCGTTAATATTCAAGGCGTAGAATACCATAACGCTGGAGCTTCAATCAGCCAAGAATTGGCATTTACATTAGCACAGCTTAGTGAATATTTTTCTAACGTACCATCTTTAGAACCTAATAAGATTCAAATAAGCTTAGGGGTTTCTACCAACTATTTTTTTGAAATAGCTAAATTCAGAGCCATTCGAATTTTGTGGACCCAAATACTAAATGCATTTAAAAAAGATGATACACCCTTATACTTAAGAGCAGAAACAGGTTTAAGAACAAGTACTATTTTCGACCCCCATGTGAACATGCTTCGCACCACAAGTCAGAGTATGTCTGCAGCCCTTGGTGGCGCAAATATTATAAATACAAGCAGTTTTAATGCAGCCTTTAAAAATGATAACGATTTTGCTCAACGTATGGCTAGAAATATCTCTTTGATCTTAAAAGAAGAATCGTACTTCAACAAAGTTAGTGACCCATCATCAGGTTCATATTACATAGAAAATTTAACCAATAAATTAAGTTTAAATGCATGGACACTATTCCAAGAAATAGAGGCAAATGGCGGATGGCTTAAAGCGGTGCAATCGAATTTTATTCAAGATAGAATAGAGAAAAATGCTGCAAAACAAAGACAATCTTTAGAGTCAAAAAAAATACATCTACTTGGAACTAACCTCTTCCCGAACTTAGAAGAAAAAATGACATCTGAAGTAGAATTATCTATTCAAAAAAATATAATAATTGGCGAAGACTTTAAAGCCTTAAACACAAATCGGTTGTCTTCACAAATAGACCTTGAACGATTAAAAAAGGAGGAAAATCATGCCTAGACCTGATTTTTCAAATATAGAACTCAATCTAGAGAGGAAAATAGCTCAAAGATCAGAAAGAAAATGGATGAGTCCTGAGCAAATAGAAATTAAAGAAAACTACTGTTCTGAAGATATAAAAGATACTGAGCATATCGGTTTTATTTCAGGTATTGCTCCTAACCTTAGAGGTCCTTACGCTTCGATGTACGTCACACGTCCATGGACCATTAGACAATATGCAGGTTTCTCAACTGCAGAAGAATCGAATGCTTTTTACCGAAGAAATCTAAAAGCCGGACAAAAAGGCTTATCTGTTGCCTTTGACCTAGCTACACATAGAGGTTATGATTCAGATCATGAACGCGTATTAGGAGATGTTGGAAAAGCAGGCGTTGCCATAGATTCTGTAGAGGATATGAAAATACTTTTCGATAAAATACCTCTGGATAAAATGTCGGTTTCAATGACAATGAATGGAGCTGTTCTTCCAATTATGGCTTTTTATATTGTTGCTGCGCAAGAACAAGGTGTGAGTCAAAAACTTTTAAATGGAACCATTCAAAATGATATATTGAAAGAATTCATGGTTCGAAACACATATATCTATCCACCCAAGCACTCTATTAAAATTATTGCCGATATTTTTGAGTATACCTCTAAGAATATGCCGAAATTCAACTCTATAAGTATTTCTGGATATCACATGCAAGAAGCAGGTGCTACAGCAGATATAGAATTGGCATATACGTTAGCAGATGGATTAGAGTATATTCGAACAGGGTTGAATGCTGGAATGGATATAGATACCTTTGCACCACGGTTATCATTCTTTTGGGGTATTGGAATGAATCATTTTATGGAAATTGCTAAAATGCGATCTGCTCGAATGATTTGGGCAAAACTGGTCAAGCAATTTAACCCTACAAACCCAAAATCTTTAGCTTTAAGAACTCACTGTCAAACATCGGGATGGAGTTTAACAGAGCAAGATCCATTTAACAATGTAACTCGAACTTGTATTGAAGCAATGGCGGCAGTTTTTGGTGGGACGCAGTCATTACATACAAATGCACTAGATGAAGCAATTGCTTTACCAACAGAATTTTCGGCTCGTATTGCACGAAATACTCAAATATATCTTCAAAAAGAAACAGAAATTACAAGAGTTGTAGATCCTTGGGGCGGCTCATATTACCTTGAAAAACTTACTGAGCAAATCACGCATAAAGCATGGATACTTCTTAAAGAAATTGATGAACTCGGTGGAATGGCCAAGGCGATTGAAACTGGTATTCCTAAAATGAGAATAGAAGAAGCTGCAGCAAGGAAACAAGCAAGAATAGACAGTGGTAAAGATCAAATTATTGGTGTAAATTCTTATAGGCTAGAAAAAGAAGCAATTATAGAAACATTAGAAGTTGACAATACATCAGTTAGAGAAGCTCAAATTAAACGTTTAAATAAAATTCGTTCAACGAGAGATACTAAATCAGTTAAAAAAACTTTAAATGATCTTACTCAAGCGTGTCAATCAGGTAAAGGAAATTTATTAGCTTTAGCAATAGAAGCAGCAAGATGCAGAGCTACACTTGGTGAAATATCTGATGCATGTGAGAAAGTATTCGGTAGATACCAAGCTAAAATACGTTCAATTACTGGAGTTTATTCTATGGAAATAGACAATGATGAATCATTTAAAAAAGCACAAGAATTAGCTGATAAATTTGCTGAATTAGAAGGACGAAGACCACGAATTATGGTTGCAAAAATGGGGCAAGATGGACATGATCGTGGTGCCAAAGTTGTTTCTACATCATTTGCTGACCTGGGTTTTGATGTAGACATAGGTCCTTTATTCCAAACACCAAAAGAAGCTGCCAAACAAGCTGTAGAAAATGATGTACATATTTTAGGTATATCCTCTTTAGCTGCTGGACATAAAACACTCGTACCTCAAGTTATTGAAGAATTAAAACAACTTGGCAGAAAAGATATTTTAGTTGTTGCTGGTGGTGTAATTCCATCTCAAGATTACGACTATCTATTTAAATCTGGTGTATCAGGTATTTTTGGACCTGGAACAGTTATAGCTGAAGCTGCTTCACAAATATTAGAAATAATGATAAAAGATAGAAAATGAAAAAATTATTAATATTAATAGCTTTTTGTTATGTTACAATAGCACAAGCTCAAAATACTCGTAATGACAGTTACTCAGCATTTGGTATACTTACGAGTTTTGAGGAAATACCTTTCGGTATTGGCTTTTATAATGTTCCTATAACTGAGAATTTTGGGTTTTTTACAGAGCTTAAATTTAATCGTTTAAGCTTTAACAATGAGTTTTCTTATCAAGGTTATCCTGTAGCTTCTGATACGCTTAGAAATGCAGTATCTCTTGGAAACAAAAATATTTTGAAAATGATTAATATTGGAACCGTTTTTAATCCTCAAGAGTTAGGGGTTTTAGAATGGGATTTCATAGATATTGATTTTTGTGTAGGAATAGGATTCGTTCAAAATTTTCAATATAAATTCTATAATGACACTCAAGGTATTGAATCAGGCGATAATCAAAGTGCATCAGATCCTTTAGGTAAATACTACGTAATTGATTACAACGATCATGGCATTAACTTGAACCTAGGTACAAATTTATCATTTCAAAGAGTACCCTTTATGATTCATATTGGATACGACTTAAAACCTAAAGTTCTTGCACTAGGATTAAATTGGAAAATTAAATAAAAATTTAAGATTCAGATTTACAAATTTCGTCAGGCTCAGCACCACAAAATCCACATGGCTCTCCTTCTTTGGTAATTAAAGGATTGTTACTTGCACAAGTCCTTCAAATTTACCATCTTTTTTTGCCCAAATTTTAATTGCAATACCGGCAAATCCAATTCCGAAAGAACAATTGAGATTATTGCTGTTTTCATGTCAATAATTTTATACAAAAATAGACTAAAGAAATTAAAATAAAACTTCTAAGACTAATTTACTTAATACATTGACTTCCATTTGAAGAGGAATACCAAACTTATCTTTTACAGAGGATTGAATGTCTTGTGCAAGTTTGTAAATATTCTTTCCTTTTGCACCACCATAGTTAACCAAAACTAAGGCTTGCTTATCATGAACACCGTAATTTCCAATACGTTTACCTTTCCAACCGAATTTTTCAATCAACCAGGCAGCTGGTACTTTAACTTCATTATCATTAAAGAAAGAAGGAACATCAGCATATTCTTTTTAATATCTTGAAAATGAGATATTGGGAATTACAGGGTTCTTAAAAAAGAGCCCGAATTTCCAATCTCTTTTGGATCAGGTAATTTTGAAGATCTAATCGATATTATTGCCTCACTGACATCTTTGGGCTAGGTTTATATATAGACATTTGATCCAATAATCAGCTAAGGGCCATAAGATGTATTAACTATCCCATCTTCTTTCAATTGAATCGTAACTGATAATATTATATATTTTCCCTTATGTATATTTTTAAAAACTGATTCTCTGTAGGCAAAATGACAAGATTCTCGATCAAATGAATGGATTTCTTCACTATCAATATGAAAAGCCTCAAGTTCAATAAAAACATCTTTCAATTCAACACCATAAGCACCTATGTTTTGAATTGGAGCAGCTCCTATTTTGCCAGGTATGAGAGACAAATTTTCAATACCATTATAACCATTATTAATAGACCATAATACAAATTCATGCCAATTTTCTCCTGCCTGAACTTTTATCTTTCCATCTCCGAGATCAGAAATGCCCTTGAGGTCAATTAAGATGACTAATCCTTCATAATCTCTGCATAATAGAATATTACTACCACCCCCAAAAATAATTTAGGAAGGTATAGAAAATCAGGTTCATTAAGAACTTTTCTTAATTCTGAAAAGATGTTACCACAGCAAAAAAGCAGCATTACAATCAATTCCAAAAGTATTATAAGCTTTCAATGAATGGTTTTAAATATTCTCATATTCAATGATACTGGTTTCGATAATAGATATAAAATTCGTTTAAAAGGATAATATCAGGACTCAATTTATTAATACTTAACTAAAGTATTATAAAATTGAAAATCAAATTAGAAATCTGATTAAACTTAGTTGATAACTCTATTTTAATGAATCAGAATATGAAATAATAGTATTCTGAAGCAAAATTGAATAATCTCATTAAATTTTGGAAGAAATACTTAAATGATTAAATCATTAAAATAAAAATTTACAATAAAGAATATATTAATTTCTCTAAACTCATACCTTCTGCTTCTGCCTTATAATTACGAACAATACGATGACGTAATATAGGATATGAAATAGCTTTTACATCCTCAATATCTGGTGAGTACTTACCGTTAATTGCTGCATGACACTTAGCAGCTAGAACTAAAAACTGAGAAGCTCTTGGACCAGCACCCCAAGAAATGTACTTTTTAACATCATCAGGAGCGAAATTACTATCAGGCCTTGTTTTTGCGACCAATTTAACAGCATATTCTACAACATTATCAGCTATAGGAATTTTCGAATTAAATTTTGTATTTTAATAATTTCACTAGAAGAAAGTACTTCACTAACTGAGTTATTTGTATTTGAAGTAGTATTCTTTACAATTTCAACTTCTTCATTAAAGAAGGATAATCAACTTTAAGATTAAACATAAATCTATCTAGCTGTGCTTCAGGTAAAGGGTAAGTCCCCTCTTGTTCTATTGGATTTTGAGTAGCCAAAACAAAAATGGTTTATCTAACTCATAATGTTTTCCACCAGCGGTAACAGAACGTTCTTGCATAGCCTCTAAAAGTGCAGCTTGTGTTTTAGGTGGAGTACGATTAATCTCATCAGCAAGAATAACATTAGAAAAAATAGGACCATTTATAAATTTAAAATTTCTATTTTCGTCTAAGATATCTGCACTATAATATCTGATGGCATTAAATCAGGCGTGAATTGAATCCTTGAAAAATTAAGTCCTAAAGCTTCACTAATTGTTTTTACCAATAGAGTTTTTGCCAAACCAGGGACTCCAACCAAAAGAACGTGTCCATTACAAAATATAGATATTATAAGTTCTTCGACAACTTGATCTTGGACCTACTATAACTTTTGCTATTTCATTTTTTAAAGTAGTAAACTGCTTCTTTAATTGATCCAATTGTAATACTTCATCCTTTTTTACAACCATGATTAATTTTTTAACCAATTATATTGAAAATCTAACACTTTATATTCTTCGTTAATGCGAACGTAAGTCTTTGATAAAGAGGTATTTATCCAATCTGAAATAGCTTCATCTTTCTTCTGCTCTAAAGCCATATCTCGAATCATTTTATAATCATCTTTAAAATTCACTTTATGAGCTTCCGCTTTACTTAAAAGCTTAAAAAGTCTATAAGCTTCTTTTCCATCATCTAGTTTCACATAACTTGGTTCAGATATTTCATTAACTTCTAATTGTTCAACAGCTAGTTTAATAGCACTTTCCAATTCATGTAACTCAAATTTACTGGTTCCAGTATTCAAATTAATCAACTTACCACCATTGAATTTAGTCATTTCATCATCAGAATAACGAATTGAAGCATCTTCAAAAGTTAACTTTTCATCTAAAATAGAATCTCGAACTGAAATTAAAATATCTTTTGCGATATTTAAATCAATAGCTGAAATTTTAGGAGACATTAATATATGACGAATATCAACTTCATCTCCTCTATGTTCTTCCATCATAACAATATGATATCCATATTCTGTTTCAAAAAACATCAGATATTTCACCATCTTGAAGACTAAACATTACAGCTTCAAATTCTTTCACAAACATTCCTCTTTTAATAGCATTATATAAACCACCATTTCTAGATGAACCAGGATCTTCAGAATACAAAATTGCTAATGTTGCAAAGCTTTCACCTTTCAAAACACGCTCCTTAAGTTTTCTAATTTATTTTCAGTCTCTTTAATTGCGGATGCACTTGCTGGAGGGTGTTTTAATATATGTGCTACTTCAATTGTTTCATTAACAATAGGAAGACTATCTGGATCAAAATTTAGAAAGTAATTTTGAACTTCTTTAGGAGTCACATCTACCGACGAAGTGATTTCAAATCGAACCCTCTGAATAATTAAAGAATTTTCAATGGGTTCATACATTTCCTCTTTAATTTCATAAATCTTTTTATCAAAATATTCTTCTAACTGATCTTCACTACCCAGTTGCGATATAAAAGTATTTAATCGAGAATCAATTTCATTAAAAACATCATTTTCAGTTACTTCATACTATCTATTTCTGGCTTTATGAAGCATTAATTTTTGAAATAATAAATCTTCTAAAACCTGAATTCGCATTGAAAGAATCTACTTCTAAGCCCTGAGCTTGATATTGAAGAATTTGTTGTTCGAAATCAGACTTAAGTAAAATTTTTTCCAACAATGGCAACAATATTTTCTACAACCTGTAATTAAAAAATGATTTATAAATAAAAATACAATGCAAAATATTTTTTCATATTAATATATTTCAAATTGATTAGATTGCTTGCATCTTCAAATAATTTAGTTTTAATTACATCTACTGTTTTAATTTTCTTTGATTTAGCAATATACTTTTATTTCCTCTTTTACATATTCTAATGGTGCAATTTCTCCTTTTTCTTTAAGATTTATCAGACGAACAAAGTAAATATCTAACAATCTTTTAAAATCATCGATTTTTTGTAATCGATAATTTTGAAATATCTAATCCTCAGAAAAAACTTGCTTAAAATCATTCCACATCAACCATTCTTTTGAATTATAATAAAAACGCTTTAAATATGGTGACAATAAGTTTCTATTGCATCTTCAAAAGTGTTCTTTTTAAACAACCATTTTCAAGAGAATCTAATTTGGGAGCCATAATCTTGTTTTAACAAATATGACTTTCTAATTTATCAGACAATATATAATCATCAGTATGCTGTTTAATAAGATTGAAGTGACTTCAATATAAGTTCAAGACTTTGCTCAATTAGTTTTTGTTCTTTGCATGTATCAAAGGAACGCGGTAAGATTTTAAATTTTTTATCAATTTCTAATTGTCCTTTTATTTTTAGAACTGTTTTTTGTAATAATATTTTTTTGAGCCCAATTATTAATATACTGCTGAATGAATGTTAAACTATCAAAAGATGATAACTTACGATTTTTGATGTAACCGTTTTATACAAAAAAAATCACCTAATCTGTATTAAAACTCATCATTATTTCAAATAGAGCAAGAGGAAAAAAAAAAATAAAAATAATATAATAGATTTAATCAATATTTTTGTTTTACTTAAGTTCTGTTGTTAGGTATTTCCTACCACCAAAAAATATCTTTGAAAACCTAATAATTTAATGCCTTTTTAACGCTTCTTAAACGTACCTTAAAGAAGGAACTTTATCATCATTTAATGTTTAATTCCTAATGGTTTGACTTAAAAAGTTTAAAAACAAACGAATTAACACTAAAAGAATATTTTGTTTTAACTAGATACCACTTTTTCAAGAAAAACTTTTAAAACGAAGTAATTTGCCCCGGCTTAATTAACCCTTTTTTTTTTGGGGTAAACTTCATTTATGTAACCATTTTTACATTTGATTGTCATAAATTAAAAGACAGACCTTGTTCCCCCTTACTTTATCCAAAATTATTTTCACCTCTAAGGAATAACCTTTTTTTTAATCCATGTTTAAAGTTGAAGAATTTTTTATTGATTTATTCGTATCTCATCAATACTTTCCTATATTTCCTCTAGATATTTTTTTACGAAGTGAAAGCTATTGATTCATTCAAACAGTTAATAACTGTTGCATCTTTACACGGATATCCTCAATATGTAATTTTTCTTGGCTTCAAATAATAAGCGTTTAAACCAATAGAATGCTACTGCTTTGGACCAGGGGCCTCTTTTTTATTTGTCAATTCATACAATAAAAATACCATCACGGTATTCCTGCATTAACAAAATAAACGAAAACAAGCTGTATTTTTGACTCTAGATTAGCGTTTTCATATGCAATAATTAAATCTTCAGACCATTTAGCAAAAGCTCATCTACAAAATTTGATGGTTCAAATTTATTTTTAATCTTCGAGTTTCAAAAAGTTAACATGTATTCTGCAAAATCATACTGAGAATATTTAACAGAACCGAGTGAAAAATACCCTTTATTCAGAGAACTAGCATGATCTTTTAAAGACCATTTGCTAGCTCTTAAAGCAATAAAGTCATTACGATTAACTTCTTTCATATTATTTAATGCCGAAGTATTAATCCTCAGAAGTTGTACTCCATTTTCTTCCTTTTTTAACTTTTTAACCAAAGAAGTTCGTTTTACCTGAGATCTAGAATCTTTTCAAACTCTAGATTGAATGTCCGATTTTTCATTTCAAAAGCAGCCCAATCCTTTACGGTCAATAAGTTTGGTCAATATGCCAGCCATATTGTGTTTTCAATAGGTGTAGATATAGTCACCTATATTATCTGTAAAAAGAAAAAGCAGCATCTTCAAAAAGCTTTCAATCCATCTTATTATTTGATCCAAAAACCAAGGTAAACACCCTTTCGAAGAATTATTTTTATCATCTGAATATTGCTTAGCCATTTCCCTGCAAAATCAGCAGATCTTATTGATGATTTTCATTGCAAATATCATCTATTTTTTGCTTCGCAATAGCCTTCTTCTTTTAATAGACGATTTACCTACAGACTCGGTACTAACCATAATATGAGTTGCTTTTGGCCTTCAATTCTAGATGGTCGTTTACTTTTCCAGTAACATTTAAAAAAATGATATCCATAACGGGTACGAATAATTTTTGACACTTCACCTATAGGAGTTCTATATGCAGCAGTTTCAAATGGATAAACCATGTATAAAAGCGTCCCGAAGTAACCGAGACTTCCGGAATTTGCGGATGGATCGTCTGAATTTACCCTAGCAATATCAGCAAAATTGGCACCATCTAAAATCTCTTCTTTGTCTAATACTTTGAGCTCTTTTTATGCCTTCAATGTATCGGTAGAAGGCGAAGCATCTTTCAGCAACCGAAATTAATATATTGACGCTCTTTCAGTTTTTAAACGCTCATAAGCTTCTTCTACCAACTTTTCACCAGCCTCATTATCAACTAAATATGATTAGCCAATTGTTTTTCTATATCCACAATTTTACAAAAGAAGGTACAGTATCCATACCCAAGGATTCAGCTTCTTGACCTTAAGTTTAAAGTTGATAAATAACTGAAGATATCTTCATCTAAGGTTTTAGGGTCAAGTTCTTCACCTACGTTCATTATTGTAAATACTTAAAAAAATCGTCAACAATTTCAACTTTTTCACGGCAACAGTAAGTAATGTTCTCAGTTCTTGGCACTTGTGAAAATGAATTGAATGTACGGCAGTCAATACCAATAAAAAATAATTTTCTCATTTTAAAAATATGCTTTTACTTTCTTACTATACTCAGGTGCTTCTCGTGTAATTGTTACATCGAGGGTGCGTATCCAATGACGCCAGCACTTGTTATTCACAGAATTGAGCTTTTTCTTTCAATGTTAAAATGTCTTTGAGCCACAATAACCCATTCTTGCCCTTTTTAAATCCTCCAACAACCTGGTAATAACTTCCGCGGCTAAAGTACTTATATAATCAACACGTCCCCACAATCCCTTCTGAACCAACTAACTTAAAGATCATCTTAATATTCTTGAAAATAACGCACCTTTGGAACCAGCTTTCGCTGTACAATAGAGACCGCATTCCACGATAGGTCTATACTCCGACCCTCGAATGAAAATGATTTCCTTCTTTCTCTCCCTTGTGACTCTCTGTACCAGCTAACAAAGAACCTAACAGGACTGAATCAGCACCAGCAGAAATGTGCTCAACTGGAGGTCACAGTATATCTAATACCACCATCTGCTACTACTGGGACAACAGTTCCTTTAGCATCAGCAACCATCAGCCATAGCTGGATAATTTCTGGGTACCCAACGCCTGCAATAACTCTAGTCGTACAATAGAACCTGGACCGATTCCAACTCACCATACTGCCCAGCATCTACCAAATATTTAGCTGCCTCAGCTGTTGCAATATTTCCAACAACAACATCTAAATTTGGGTATTTTTCTTAATTACTTTTAAAGTATTTACAACACCTTCTGTATGACCATGAGCTGTATCTACGACTATAGCATCTACACCTGCTTTACAAGAGCATCTACTCTGATCTAAAGCATCTAATGTGACACCTACAGCAGCAGCAACTCTTAAACGACCATATGAATCTTTATTAGAATTTGGTTGAACTCGAACTTTAATTATATCTCTATAAGTTATTAATCCAACCAAATGATTAAGTCATCTACTACAGGTAACTTTTCAATTTTATGTTTTTGAAGTATGTCTTCAGCTTGAGCTAAAGTTGTATTCTCTCTTCGTAACAACTAAACCATCTCCAGTCATAACCTCTTCAACAGATAGACTGTCATTTTTCACAAAACGTAAATCTCTATTGGTTACAATCCTAAGTAACTCTCCTGAAGAATCAACCACAGGTATCCGCCAATGCGAAATTCTTTCATCATACGCTTTGCATCAGAAACTGTTGCAGTATGCTTAAGAGTTACAGGGTCTAATATCATTCCTGATTCAGCCGTTTTACAGAGCGAACTTCTTTAGCTTGGCTTGAATACTCATGTTTTTATGCAAAACTGAAATCCTCCTTCACGAGCATAGCAATAGCCATAGCTGATTCAGAAACCGTATCCATAGCTGCTGAAACAATAGGGTATTTAGGGGTATATTTCTTGAAAATTTAGATGTAATGTTAACATCACGAGGTAAAACTTTAGAATAGCTGGCACTAATAAAACATCGTCGTAAGTAAGGCCTTCACCGATAAATTTATCTGCAGAATGTAAATCCATTAGAATGCAATTTTAGATGATAATTGCGTGCAAATATACTAAAAACATAGTGCTTCATCATCAAATTCAAAAGATGCAAATCAATAGATATTAATATCATATTTCAGCTAAAAATATTCGTCAACTTTAAATAAATAGTTTTTTATAAAAAAACTTAAAACCTAACTGAATAGAATTATATGGATAATCATGTAAAGATAATTGCTGTTGTAAATAGAATTCATAAGTATTCCAATTTCTAGAAATTTTGGCTGATAAATAATGGGAAATCTCCATTTCCCAATAACCTTTAAAACCTCTTAAAGAATTACTAAGTGTGTAATCTTTATAAGATAGATTAAATGTTAAAGCAGCTAAAATTGCATCATTTTGACGGTTATTTTCCATATAAGTCTGCCAACACATACAAACCCAATAATGTACCTAAATCATAACTAAGATCTTTAGTTATACTATTTTCTAAATGGTAAGACAAATCAAAATAATATGCAGGAGCATCAGTATATCTTGCATTTCTAAATTGTGAACCAGAAGCAGTTTTTAAACCCATATTAAAAATAAACTGTGTGTTTTTATTTTTAAAAATAAGTGCATTCAACTCTACCAAAAGATCTCCGCTAGCAAAGCCTTTTGGGAATTCATCTCGAACCACCCTATCATTCCTTAAAAACAGAATCCATTTCAAAATACTCAATGGGATTCATTGAAAACTTTAAACTTGCTTTTTCACCTAATGGAAATGCAAAACGCAAATATACATCCCTTGACGTCTCACCGAATTCAGATGATTACTCAATCGGACATCAAACTCAGGTTTAAAAATCATTTTTCTGCAAAAGGGATTGGAAAGGCATTTGGACCCATAAAAGCAGGAGAGACTTTCATATAAGAAGACCAATGGTTTTGACCATTCCACTGGTGTATTTCATTCCACCAACTGTAATCTTGAGCAATTAGATTAAAGGCTGGTAGAAGAATTAAAATGATGTATTTCCAACAACAATTTCGCATAAATGTTCTTCTTTTAAATATTTATTTGCCAAATCTTTTAATGCTTCAGCGTCTATATTATCGAGTAATCGTCTTATAACTTCATAAAACTCAAACCTACGCCCTGAATATGCATATTTTTCAACAAACTGGCCTGTGCAAAAGGACCATCAGCAGAATATAAAATTTGCCCTATGATATAATTTTTAACCAAGCTGAGTTCTTCATCAGAAATTAATTCTTCACGTAAACGTTTAGCTCGAAATAAATTTCTTGTAAAGCTGATTTGTGTTCCTTCTCCTTTTACTTCTAGTGGAAATACTAAAATAACCACTTTCTTCCTGATTCACGCACATAGCACCTATCCATAGGTTAAACCTTTATCTTCTCTAATATTACTCATTAAACGTGAACCAAAATAGCCACCTAAAACTACAGATAAAAACTTTAATTGTTGGTAATCTGTATGGTGTGAATTAAAACAAACCCGACCTATTCTAATGGCCGATTGTAATGCACCTTCTTTATAATATGAATTTTATCATTTTTAACTTTGAAGAATATTCCTGAACTGAAGACGCCTTTTTTAATTTCCAAGTCCCTAAATATTTATTCAATATTGATTCGCATTCTTAGGCATCAACCTGCAAACATATACTTTCATTGTGCATTCTTATAATACGTATCGTGAAAGTTAAAAGATCTTCTGTGAAATATTTTCAAAATCTTCTATACTTGTAGAAATTCCATAAGGATGATCATCGAATAAGGTATTGAAAAAAAGTATTTCTGGCTTTAAATTCTACTTTTTCAGAGTTTATAATGAAACTTTGTTTTTTTCTGTGCCAAAATAACTTTGAATTCATCTTCGGAAAAAAGCGGCATTTCTTATGGCATCAATAAAGATGGGTAATACCTTATCAAAGTATTTATTAAGGGAGTAAAGGCTCACAACAGCTCTATCAGAATTAATATCTAACTGGGTGTATGCACCGTAAAAGTCAAGACTTTCGTGAATTTCTTCTCCCTTTTTTATTGGCAGTACCTTCAAATAGCATGGCATTACACCATACTTGCTTGCAAGGCCTTATCTTGAACTTTTGATCCAGCTTCAAAAACCAAATCCAAACGACATAACTCTTGTCCAGCTCCTTCTAATACATAAACTTCTATAGAATTAGCCAAACGTAAAGTATTAGGCACTAAGAACTTAGGCATTTGAATCTCTTGAAAATCAATTTCCTGGCTTCTGTCTAACATCTTAATCTATTTGGCGTGGTAATATAAAGTATTTGAATTTTCTTTTCTAAAAATATCTTGAGCTATGGTCATAATTTTATCAGAAGTAACCGCCTCATAAAGATCGATTTGCTTATTGACTAAATTTGCAGCACCTATCAATTCTGAAGTAGCTAAATTCATGGCTTTATTTAAACACATTAAGCTCTGAAAATCATGTGTGCAGATATCACTTTATTTTTAACTTTTCTTAGCTCATTATCTGACACCTAAATTGGCTTGCAACTTGTTTTATTTCTGCATCAATCCCCCCTCTCTGCCTCTTGCATTGTGATATTTGGCGCCAGCTTACCAGCAAAATAAAACAACCCATTGTCTATCGAACTACCAACAAATGCATCAATATTTGTAAACAATTTTTGTTCTTTTACGAGCGAATGATTTAATCTAGACGAATGACCACGAGATAAAATATCAGAAATCAAATCCGTAGCAAAAAAATCTTCGTGTGTTCGAGCACACATATGAAAAGCTTTATAAATCACATCAACAGGCACATCTCGCTCAACTTTTAAAATACGAGCTTTTGTTTGCATAGGTTCAGTAGGAATATTTCTAACATGATATTTTTCTTCGCTCAATTGAACCAAACCACTTTTCAGATAAGTACTTAACTTGATCAAGTTTCAACATCTCCTGCAACAACTAATATAGCATTATTGGGAGCATAATGCTTATAAAAAAAAGATTTGACTTCATCCATAGTAGCATTTTCAATATGCGATACTTCTTTTCCAATAGTAGGCCATTGGTAAGGGTGTTTTTTATAAGCAAGTGGTCTTAATAATAAGTGAATATCACCATAGGGTTGATTCAAATAATTCTGTTTAAACTCTTCAACAACAACCTGGCGTTGAACCTCTAAACTTTTAGGGGTAAAGGCTAAACTAAGCATTCGATCAGATTCCAAACGAAAGGCATGTTCTAAATTTTCTTTTGGAAGTGTAATATAGTAATTGGTAATATCATTAGAGGTAAAGGCATTATTCTGACCACCAGCTTTCTCAACAATCTCATCATAATTAGAAATATTAACAGAACCACCAAACATCAAATGTTCAAATAAATGAGCAAATCCAGTTCTAGTGGGGTCTTCATCTCGGGCACCTACATCATACAATAAATTAAAAGCAACTATAGGTGTACTTTTATCTCGATGAACAATAACTTTTAAACCATTATCCAATTCGAATTTTTCAAAATTTATCATATTATAATTGTATAAAATCGAATTTGATTGCTAAAAATAAAATGCTAAACACCAACAAATATATAATTCCCAAGACTGATAATATACGCATCAATAAATTAGGTTTTTCTTTAGGAGTTAAATCATCTGAAAGGACAAGCTTGTAGTTAACCACAGCAATTAAAGGAGCAATTATAAAAGAAATAATTGTCGCTAGATCTACCAATTCTTTAAAGCTACCTATAAAATGATGAATCACAATAAAAGCACCCAAAAGAACGATACTTAACCAAATTTTATAAGTTTTTATTTTTTTACTAGTGACCTCTAAAAGCAGTGCTGTAGTCTCAGACATAGCCCTAGAATAACCATCATACACAGTGATACATGTACTAAACATGACTGAAAATGCGGAAACAGAAATAAAATAATAAGCACTATTTCCTAAAGTTGATGTAAACATGCCAACAACTTGATTGGCAAATACAGCAGAACTATTAGAAAGATTAGTATCTGATCCATAAAGTAAAAAAGCACCTAAAGTTATAAAACAGATTGAAAGCGCAGCAGAAATCCAGTATCCAATATTAAATTCCTTTAAAGTTTCATTCAAGGAAGGAAGGTAATCAGTTTGTTTTATTCGTTCTAGAGTCCAAATGGAATTCCATGTAGAGAGATCAACAGCAGTGGGCATCCAACCCATCAAAGCAATGATAAAAAATAGATTACTTTTATCAAATTCAAGAGGCAATACTAATTGCTCCCAACTTACAATTGGCCCATGCCAAAGAGTCATTAAAAAGGCTATAAAAGTCGATACCAATAAAACTGCTCCTATTAATTTAATAAGACTATCTAATAAACTAAACTTACCACTGAATAAAATCACCATACATATAGCCATTAACAGAATAGATGCTTCTGAAGGATTTAAAGAAAGTTGAAAGAGATTGATCATAAGACCTACGCAAACATATGTAACTGCTGCTGCAACGGTAAACATTGATATTAGAGTAATTAAAAGATACAATAGAAGCATTCTTTTACCCATTTTATTGTATCCATAAATAAGACTTTTCCCTGTTGCATTCGCATAACGAGAACCATATTCAAAAAAAGGATATTTTAAAATGTTAGCCATCAATACAAATCCAATAAGTGCAAATCCGTATTTAGCTCCTGCTCTGGTAGACTGAACTAAATGAGACACTCCAATCGCAGTAGTTGCAGAACAATATACCTGGACCTAAGGTTTTAAAAATTTAGTAGTAAGCATGAATTCTTAATTGAATAAAAGTATCAAAAGCTAATATTTTTGAAGTTGAGAAATCGTTAAATGAAATTCTTGCATGATTTCCTCAACAATTATATGTGCTGGTTTAATATTATTTATAGCTGATGAAATTTGACCAATTTCAAGTTCACCTTCATTAAGGTTTCCTTCAAACATACCTATTTTAGCTCTTGCTCTGCCTAAGATTTCTTTTAATTCAATTTAGAAGCATTATTGCTATAAGCATCCTGAATTTGATGATAAAATTTGTTTTTCATAAGTCTAACAGGAGTCAGTTCTTTTAAAGTTAACTCTGTTGCACCTTCATTTGCATCCACAATTGCATTTTTAAAATTAATGTGAGCAGAAGACTCTGGAGTCACTACAAATCTGGATCCTATTTGAACACCTTCAGCACCCAAAGCAAATGCAGCTGCCATAGCTTTACCAGAACCTATTCCACCTGCAGCAATAACAGGAATAGATACAGACTCTGTCACCACAGGAATCAAACACATCGTGGTGGTTTCTTCCCTTCCATTATGACCACCAGCCTCAAATCCTTCAGCAACAATAGCATCAACACCTGCAGCTTCAGATTTCTGAGCAAAAATTTTATTAGATACAACATGAACAACTTTAATTCCATGCTGTTTAAATAGAGATGTCCATTTTTGGACTTCCTGCAGAAGTAAAAACAATAGGAATCTTTTCCTCAATAATGGTTTGAACATGCTCTTCGATACTCGGATAAAGCAAAGGTAAGTTTACAGCAAATGGCTTATTAGTTGCTGCCTTACATTTTTAATTTGCGATTTTAACACTTCTGGATACATTGATCCAGCACCAATAATACCAAGTCCTCCAGCATTACTTACAGCAGAAGCTAATTCCCAACCACTACACCAAATCATTCCAGCTTGTATTAAAGGAAATTCAATGCCAAATAATTTAGTAACTCTATTGTTTATCATCTCCCTTCTCTATAATACTTCTTAATAAAATCAATTTATGAGGATAATCAAGAATACTATCAATGTTGTATAGTCTTAACTTTACCATTTTCTTCAGTGAGTGTTTCAATAAGATCACCATAGTCATATACTTGTATTTTTCTAGAGATCCATTTGTTGAATAATAAGCCCAATTTCCATCTTTTAAGCCTTTTTTATAAGCACCCTCAATACTTTTATTTCCATCTATAAAATACTCAATATATGCACCGTGAAGTTGATCCTTGTAATAAAATGCTTTTAAAGAAGGCTTACCTGAAATAGAATATTTTGACCATTCTCCATTTTTTTCATCTGATTTCCATTCAATCAATTCAGCGATAGAACTATCAGGGTAGAAAACATATTCAGGACCATCTTTTAAACCATTATTATATTGATCTTGTGAAATAACATACCCACTCTTACTGTAATATTTCCATATGCCATTTTTATTACTCCCATCAAATTTCCCTTGTGCTTCTATAGCGCCATTAGGTCTATAAATAATGGCATTTGAAATACCCCCAGGTGTTTCATATGTTCGCTCAGAGATAAGCTTACCGTTCTGGTCATAAAAACGAAAAACACCTACCTCTTTGTCATCCTGAAATGCACCTTCATAACGGGTCGTTCCCCAATCATATTTTTACTCCAAACACCCTGTTTTAAACCATTTTTATCTACAACATTCTGAGCACATAAAAACAAGGTGTTCAAAAAAACGAATCCAATTAAAAGTCTTTTGTTCATATTATAATTTTTAAAGTACTATTAATGCTGAACGGTTATTTTTTTAACCATTTGATGTATTCCATCATTAATTTCAACAAAATACAATCCTTCTGCATAGCCATTTGTAGCTATATTAATATTGGATGCATATCCTTAGGCTTTTCAAAAATAAGTTTTCCTTGTACATCATAAACTTTAACCTCAAACTGTTTACACCACTCACCAGTCAAACGTATAGAAAAATAATTGTTTGAAGGATTAGGGAAAATTTGAGCGAAAACATTTTCTTGAACTTCATCAATAGAAATACCATAATGATCATAAACCATAGTATGTGTCTCATCGCAAGAATAATTTGAAGGGCTAAAAACTTGAGAATCTCCATAAACACAAGCCCTATTATTAATCTCATAACGATCAATAATTCTTACATCGTCAACAGTCCATCCTTCTACGACCTCTGTTTCTTGATTTCCTCATCAGCAACAAAAGTAAATCTAATTATAACAGACTCACCGATATATGGAGAAAGATCTACAAGAGTGTTGACGAACCCATTACTATTTCCCCAATAAGAATCCTTACCACCAAGCGGAGGAGAACCTTGAGAAACCCTCTGTAATGACCTCTAATAATGTGAGGCCCTAAATCTTCAAAATTTGACTCATCGGTAGAAATAGAAATATAACCACCATCAAAAGCTGGTTCAGTAATATATTTATGCCAAAAGCTTAATGTTGGCGAGTCTCCAGAAACCACAAATGGTTCAAGTTCTAATAAGGCTTCATAACGATCTTCAAGGTTTTCAGCAACCAAGCTTTGTCACCACTTCGGCTACTGGTGCATCTAATTCCCAAACAAATCCTTCTTCGGAAAGACTAATCCAATAATCATCACCATCTTCCATATCATCCTCAAATAAAATTTCACTATAAAAATTTTCATCAATTAATACCGAATAAGTACAATCTTATTTTCACCACTTGATAAATTTCCTAAAGAAAAGTTAAACATCTCCATCAACATCCAAATCACATGACTGATGATGAAGCTACATACGAAATATTCTGATTGAGAGTATCTTTAACAAACACATCAGTTATTTGATTGTCAGTATGATTTTGAACTGTTAAAGTAAATGTTAGTTCATCTCCTGCTTTGGCATCAGCATTTGCTGTTTTTTGAACTTTTAATTCTTTAACACATTCAGGTAAAATATCAAAAGCTTCTTGTCCATCACCTCTACTAATAGCAGTACCACCATCTGCACTAAAACCAATTCCTCTTCGTGCAAAAGTTTCCCAGATTAAACAATTATTTTGACCTTCATAAAGTAACTCATCAGCACCAAAATACTCTCTCGAATATCTATAAAAGTAGCACCACAAGCTTGTAATTTAAGCCCATCAATAACCAATTGCATTACCATATTATTTCCACCTGTACCATTATATCGATCTGTATCATAACCATATAAATCAACAAAATTCCAATACAAATCCCATAAAACTGTAGCTAGACAGAGCCAACTCCGTGTGGAACAGATTCTGTAATAATATAATCATAGGTCATAGGATTAATATCCATATCTCTACTGTAAGGATAAGAACGAATACCTCTTCCATCATTTTGTTCTGCAGAAACATAGGTACCAATACCATGAGGTTCTTCACCGTTATCATCAATGGTATTAGTCATCATTAAAGCAAAAAAGTCACTCCAGCCTTCTCCAGCTTGTTCATCACCATATAAACAATTTGAACCGGTAAGTCTTGTAGATATGCCATGACCATACTCATGCGCAATTATTCCATTGTCAAAATCGCCATCTAAATAATCTGGACCAGGAGGTGAATTATTGACAAAAGTAGCATTAACAACCCATCGAAGCAAATTATCTCTCAATAATTCACCATCTAATTTACCCATAAACACAGAAGGAATAGTTACATCTGCACCAACTGCTCCAGCAGCCATATTTACAATACCTCCAACATTGTTATAAATAATAACCGCTACAGCTCCAGCATTTTGAGCATTTAAAGATTTCATACCAAATTCACATGTACCTCCTACTTACAAGAGCAATTTTACCTGTTAAGTCATTAATGAGTTCACCACAACCTTCTTGTCCCCAAGTTGAACCATCATCAACATGTTCTATATCAGCTGTAATAGGGTCAGAGGTAATTTGACCACCCCAATCTCCAGCAGGACTTACTTCATAATTACCAGCAAGTTCTTCAGGACTATTTACAGTAAATAAATCAAATGGATTTTCAGGTTTATTCCAAATATACATTTGCATAACTGGGTTATTTCCATCACTTGGCGTGTAAAAATTTGCATTATTTAGCGCAATATTAGTTCCTACACCACTAGAATCTTGGGCTTGTGCATAAACATAATCTCCCTGCAAGCCCACCTTGAGTGTTTTGATTCATCATAATGAAAAGGATTGAAAATTTCCAGCGCAGGATCAAAACCATAATGATACCATACATCATGCATCATATTAGACATATAAAAAAGATTCACTGTTGCTGCATCAAGGTTCTGATCAGGTTCAGCATAGGATCAAAGGAAATCAAAATAGAGTTCAGAGCCACCGTCAGGTTCGGAAAACCAGGCGTTGGAGACCAGTATCATTCAGATCGGCATAGCATGTACATTTTTCCTCTAGTAATCGTGTATTCAATATTAGGATCACCGTTAATATCATGCCATCCAAAAGGAGAAGCATCTGTATTATGAGGATCTACTTCTAAAGATCGGTCTCCATGAGATGGACTTTCAATTGGTACAGCAAATACATTGTATGTTCCAGCTCCCATACTTGATGAAAAGAAAATTCGTCTTCTCAAGAAGTTGTGTTACATGATTATGTTCACAATCACTTTTTGCAGAAAAAGAACAATGTTGTACCCAATTATATTTACGTAAAAGCTCACCTGATTGTGCATCAATAAGTACATTCCAACAATCTGTAGCATCTTTTTCATAAATTGTTAAATCCCAAACCCTTTTAATTGATCACCTACATGAAAATAAGATGCCTTTACAGGAATTGCATCAAGAGAAAAATCAGCTGAAAAAGAGATGTAGAAGCAATCTTTTTAGAAAGTCTATTAGGTTTTGAATAATCTATATCCAATGCATTACAAGCATATTGAATAGCTTGTATATCAGTAAGTTGGACTCAGACTGAATATTTAAGACTAGTTCAAATCTTTAACAAAGGTGTTTTGTGTAATTATCCATGATTTATCTTTATGAAAATGCAGTCTAATTTCCGCTTTATGAATGGATATACCTTGATACTGTTGCTGCAAAAAACATGAGTAAGAGCTGTTTTTCACTATAATACTCTCTATAAATATGATAATCTAAAATATCATCTTTGACTTAAGTTGAGTTCACTTAAATGATGTTGTAAATATATTTCTACTTGCTCATTAGCATTAAAATCTTGGGCAAAAATAAAAAATGGGTCAAAAAAAATGACAATTAATTTGATAACTTTCATTAATGTAGTTTTAATTTAACAAAAGCTAATTTACAAAATATACCTTAGTCAGATTTAATGATTTTAGAAGCCATATTTGACCAAGAATATTTTTTCCTTCTCGATTTTTACATTTTCAATAAAATTTAATTCTCTATTGTGAGAATAAAAATCATTTACAGCCTCTGCTATAGCATTAGAATCAACATCAACAACATACCCAACTTTTTGTGAGGCACAATTTCAGGAAGTCCGCCAACATTTGTAACCAATATAGGTTTATTAAAATGGTATGCAATTTGAGCCACACCACTTTGTGTAGCAGATTTATATGGTTGAACCACCAGATCGCAGGCTGAGAAAATAAATTAACTTTATTTTCTGGAATAAAATCTGAGAAAAATGCACTTTATTCTCAATTCCTAATTTAGATACTTGAACTTTATATTCAGCATATAATCATAAAATTCACCTGCTACAATAAGCTCAACGTTTTCAGGAAATTTGGCAATGCATTAAGTAACAAATCTAATCCTTTATATTTTCTAATGAAACCGAAAAAAAGAGGTATTTTTAGAAATATCAAGACTTAAAATATTGATAGCTTGACTCTTATAATTAAGTAACCAAAATGATCGTATACTGGATGGGTGATAATCTACCTTAGGATTCTTTATGAAATTAGAAATATCATTTCCTACTGATCTGGACATGACTAAGAATCGATGGTTGGATTTTAAAAAATAACGCGTAAGTAAACGGTCACCAAATCTTTTTCATGAGGGATTACATTATCGCATAAAGCAAGAAAGATCTGTATTATTTTTAAACCGAAATAATCTAAGAATAGTTCCCAAAGCAATTCCAATAAAGGGAACCCAAAATCTTGTAATTATAAGATCAGGTTGTTGTTTTTTAAGCCAAAAAGCCACTTTAATCCAGGATAATGGATTAATAGAATTGATTTTAGAATAAATAAATAATTTAGGCTTATTTCCATTGGTATCGAACTGGGTTTTACCTGGAAATAATAATGATGGATATTGTAAAGAAAATGAAAGCATTTTGACCTCACAACCTAATTCTTGTAATGCCAGTCCTAAAGAATGATTACTATCTGCAATTCCGCCACGAAGAGGAAATGAGGGCCAATAATTATTACTTTCTTAGTAATCAAGAATCAATATTTAATCGGTCTTCAATAACGTAATGATTACGCTCTGAACTTGAGCGTGAAATCAACTCTGCTATAAAACCAGTCATAAATAATTGAACACCAATAATCATGCATAAAATACCTAAATAGAACAAGGTCTATCAGTCATATTGTATTCAAGCCAGATAAATTTAGCAAAAACTAGGAAGCAGCTATTCCAAAACCGGCAGTAAAAAAACCTACACCAATTAAACCAAACAAATGCATTGGTTTTTCCAAACTTGGACATAAACATCACAGTTAATAAAATCTAAAAATCCATTAATAAAACGTTCCATGCCAAATTTGGTTGCACCATATTTTCTTTCTTGGTGTTGAACTACTTTTTCGCAAATTTTAGGATAACCAGCAGATTTGGATAAAACAGGGATGTATCTGTGCATTTCTCCATATACTTCAATACTTTTTACAACTTCATGTGATATGCCTTTAAACCACAGTTAAAATCCTTTAAATTTATACCTGACAACATTCTGGTGACAAAATTGAATAATTTTGTAGGAATGGTTTTAGATAAAGGGATCATATCTTTTTCCCTTTATCCAGAAACAAGATGATAACCATCCTTTTTATCATGTTATAAAGTTCTGGTATTTCTTCTGGACTATCTTGTAAATCAGCATCCATAGTAATTACAACATCACCTTGAGCTTCCTTAAAAGCAACAAATCAAAGCAGCAGACTTACCATAATTTCTACGAAATTTAATTCCTTTAACTTCATTATTATCTTTAGCCAATTGTTCTATAATTTCCCATGAATTATCAGTACTTCCATCGTCAACAAAAAAAACTTCATGGAAAAAAAAGATACTTAGCATCACTTTGAAATCCAAGAATACAACTCTGGCAACGATTCTGATTCGTTATAAAGGGGTATACATATTGATAATTGTAAATTATCCACTTTATTCATTAATAAATTCATTATTTTTCTTGGTAACGGCAGCCACAATCAACCCAAATAAGGTATATCCAACAATTTGTAACCAAATCCTTTTAACATATTCATTGGTGAGAAATTAGCTTCAGATTCCATCATTTCAATAGCACTAGATATTTGCTCATCAGACATGCCAAACGCTTCAATTGAATCACGCAGTGTTATTGTATATCGAGTAATTCTGATGAAAATTCAGGATCAATGATATTGAACAATAAAATATTAAAGACCAATAGAATAAAACCTGAAGCAATTAAAATTCCGTACATATACTAAAAGCGGATCTAAAATCAATATAACCATCTTGACTTTTTTTATAATGCAATAAGTAGTAAATAGGAAAAATTGCAGCCAATAATAATGCGGCATAACTTACATAATATTTACAAAAGTTCTGCTCCAAAAGGTACTTAATAATATCTATACCCACATATATTCCACCGAGTACCAATCCATTTTTAAGGATGTATTGTTTTATTTCTTCTGACATCTTTTAATAAAATTATTTAAAACAAAGATAATAATCTATATATGAGTGGCAAATTTAAATATTAGGTAAAAAAGCCTCCGCAAGCGGAGGCTTTTATTATAGAGTTAGTTATCTAACAATTTTCTTCTCTACAGTTCCATCATTGTATAAATACAATACAACTTCTCCTTTGAATTGTTCGTCAACATTCACTTCCTGACCTAACATATTAACAACTTTCACAAGTGTTCTAATGTCATTAGGGTGAATATCAACTTCCATTTCAATTGCCCATGCAGGAACTGTTGGAGTCATTTCAATACGCTGACCGTCAACATTTGGCCAAGTATACTGATCAATTGGAGCAGTGGTTTTCATTTGGTAACCTTGTCCAGGAACAAAATCTCCAATACCATTAAATCGAACTCTGGCCAATATACTTGTGCAGCATTATTTTTAATGATTTCAATATCACCAACTATATCAGCTACAGTAGCAGCAACATCTTGTCCAAATGGAAGTGTATAACCTACAATGTTCCATCCTTCAAGAATATCAATATATATTGGATCACAAGAACCACTACCTGCATTTGCTAAGGCTTCATCTAATAAAGCCTGTAATTCTGCTAACTCAGCAGCATGATCAGCAGCAACAGTTGCAGCTAATTCTTCTGCAGCAGCTACTGCAGCATTAACTGCAGCATCTACATCAGCTTGAGACACACCATCTTCTGGAGTTACAGAAGCAGCACCATCTGCAAAGGCAGCAGCAGCTCATCATCAGTTATCAGAAGTAATATCTACTGAAGCAGCACCATCTGCATAACCTCAGTACAGCTATTATCAGTAATGCACTGAAGCAGCACCTGCACCTACACAGTAAAAAGCCTCATCAGCACAGCTTGGTTATCTGATGTAATGTCTACTGAAGCAGCACCAGTCCTGCGTAACGCAGCGAGCTCACATCAGCATTATCGAAGTAATATCTCACTGAAGCAGCACCATCTGCAAGCAGCAGCAGCACATCTGCATTATCTGAGTAATATCTACTGAAGCAGCACCATGCTGCTGCAGCAGCAGCTACATCTCATTATCTGAGTAATATCTACTGAAGCGGCACCTGCACCGTAACCATCACCGTAACCCCATCCGTAAGCCTCATCAGCTACAGCTTGGTTATCTGATGTAATGTCTACTGAAGCAGCACCATCTGCAAAGGCAGAATCAGCTACAGCTGGTTATCTGATGTAATATCTACTGATGCGCACCATCGCGCTACCTGCACGTAACCATCACCATAACCCCATCCGTAAGCCTCATCAGCTACAGCTTGGTTATCTAAAGTAATGTCTACTGAAGCAGCACCATTTGCAAAGGCAGAATCAGCTACAGTTTGGGTTATCTAAAGTAATATCTACTGAAGCGGCACCATCTGCCTACCTGCACCGTAACCTCACCTAACCCCATCCGTAAGCCTCATCAGCTACAGCTTGGTTATCTAAAGTAATTCTACTGAGCAGCACCCCCAAAGACCTTGTTCATATGCTTCAAGTCTTCAGTAGCACAATCAACAGGGAATTCACATAAACCATCTTCAACGTTAGCATCTGGATTAAAGTTAGTGCATTCTCATCTGTACAACCGGTAAATCTAAGTACAAGAACCATCATCAACATTTGCATCTGCATTAAAGTTGTTTGCAGATCATCGTAATTCCAGGAACATCAACTGGTCAGGGACATAATGGATATGAAAAAAGTGCTTTTTCATTAGTTCCTGCTCCATCAGTAAAATTTTACACCACCAAAAGACCAAGTTCCTCCCATTACTGAAAGCCCATGAATCCATGTACTCCCAGTTTTGGGCCGTACCTC
The DNA here is from genome assembly GCA_019649675.1 of Cryomorphaceae bacterium. GTDB lineage: Bacteria > Bacteroidota > Bacteroidia > Flavobacteriales > UBA7430 > MED-G21. Next base: position 49,672 of record BOWN01000002.1, read on the forward strand.
AGTATCGATTCACCAAATGTTTCGATTACAGTTTCACCTTCGAATAACTCAAAAACATCATCACCGTTTTGAAAACTGAACTACCAGCTTGAGTACATGCTCAAATTCAGACATACAGTCACCAAAGTAAGAGGACATTGCACAATACTTCTAGCGAGTAAGATGTCATCACCAGCAGATACTGACATAGAAGGAAGAGCTTCTTCCATACCTCAGTTCCACCACCTTATTGGCAACACCTATTCCAAATACACTTAAATCAGCAATATCAGAATTAGCAACTAAATGATTGCTTTACCAGCTGATCCTGATATAGAAAGATCTAATACACCTTGTAAACTAAGGGCAAAAGTTAATACAGGTGGGTATGAACAAGAACCATCATCTACATTTGCATCAACATTTAGTTATCTGCATTTACATCTGTACAACCTAGTACATCGTAAGTACAAGAACCATCATCTACATTTGATCCATTGAAGTTATTTGCAGCTGAATCTGTACAACCGGTACATCAAATAACATTCCAAATTCACCATCTGCGTTGCCCTTCGCAAGTACGCACCTGAAGCATCTGTAATTGACCAACTGTTCTCATGGCCATGAAACTGTTGCTTCATAATCTACTGTATTACATGCTGATAAATCAACACAACAAAAGTTGCTGAAGAAGAAACCAGAGTTAGTAGCTGTTACACCACCTACTGTTACTGATCCACCACCTCTCCGTATGAATCGAACATGTTGATTGTAACGCATCTCCTGATAAACAGTTTCCATCACAGTCAAACCTTCAGCAGCAAATGTACAAGACCATATCTTTTTGCACTGCTATAGTTACAGCTTAGCACAGTACATCCTGCAACAAACCCCAAAAATCTCCAAATAATTTTTTAGTACCTGAACCCGCCAAGATCCCGGAAAGATCCAACCAAAAAAGAAACCAAGATGTTTCCCCTTCCCATCACCCCCGGTTTTCCCTGAAATTAAATAAAATCCTGAAATCAAAACATCCCGAAATGGGGCACCAAATGTAATACACCTGATTCTAAACTGAAATGTTTCCCCCATTTACCATATGAAACCACGCCCCTGGGAATAACACCTGATAAACAGTTTCCTTCACAGTCCAAACCTTCTTCAGCATAAGTACAGAACCATTATCTTTTTGCGGCATCGTAGTTACATGCTGAAACATCCATACATCCTTTTACTAAGCGTACTCACATAATGAATTTCTGCAATATCTGCATCTGCATTATAGTTTTGCTTTCATCAACATCAGTTTAAAAATCCCAAAATTTCCAGCACCCGTTGCTACTCCCCCTTTAATATCTTAATTTTCCAAAATTTCTTAACCAAGAACCCGTTGCTTCATAAATTTCTAATTTCATCTGATAAATCAACGCACAACTAGTTGCTAAAAGTAAACAGAGTTGTTGCACATACCGAAACCTTCCAACCATCCCGTATGAATGCATTATTGTTTAAAAATTTTCCGATAAACAGTTTCCTCACAGTCAAACCTTCGCAGCATAAGTACATGAACCATTATCTTTTCTGCACAGCATTGTGTTAAAGCTTTAGCATCCACATCCTTGGGGGTTTTTGCTATTCACATAAACCATCATCTCTATTTGCATCTCATTTAATTTCAGCGTTTCATCACCCATAGTTTCAATAGAAACTCCAACCCTTTCCAACCATTTTTCCCGAAAATAAGACCATTAAATTTCCAACCAACTTAAGTTGAAAAGAAACAACCCTATAATATCAACACCCTTTCTGTACTGCACAACCATTTTGTTTTTGAAAAGTAAATCCACCTTTAGCAAAATTGCACCCTTCCATCCCTCACCAAAAATTTTCATAGCCCCCTATAAAATTTCCAAGTAAGACCCTTCAGCTGGTACTCAATGACCACAACTAAATCTGCATCTGAAATTAAAGTTATTTTCGAACATCAGTACACCTTCCCCTAAAAGTACAAGAATCATCATCAAAGTTGCATTTTCATTAAAAATTTGCGCAGCTGTCTGTACATCCGTAAACAAAATAGTTAAACATAAATCATAATCGTTAACAGTAGCATTTGGATTGTATTTAGTAGTGACCATCCATACAACCAACTACATCCTAGTACCAACATAAATATTCAAAAGAAAGATTTTCAACAAATTTCAATTCCATTTAATGAAAACAAATGATGTTTCAGTTACATAAACCCATCAGAATTTTGAAGTAAAAGTGTAACAAATCACCTGCCATAGCACCATCAACTTCAGGACTATCGTGTCATCACCCATAACGGCAATTTGAATTGGTCCACCATCAGACTCAGAAGACCCAACACACATATCACCAACGAAAGCACCAATAGTTCCAGAAAGACCAGCACCATTAGGAGCAAATAATGTCATATTTACACCTGTATTGACAAAGTCAAAATCAACTGCAGGACATGGAACTTCAACAAAAGGTTCACAAGGTGTTCCTCCGTAAGAAGCACATGCAACACCATCAAATCCTTCATTGAAGGCTCCGAAGCCGTCTGCATAAATACATCCGTACTCTGGTATATCATCACATGATGCATATACACATTGTAAATTACCATATTGGTCATATCCTTGAACTGTAGCATCTGCATTGTAGTTAGATGCATTTGCATCCATACAACCTACAACATCAGCACATCCAGCACTTAATGAAGTTGATGTTACGCTTCCTGCATCTCCTGCCGTTACAGCAACGTTTGCATTTGCACATCCATCACCCCATTGCATACCCCAACCTGACCAACCATCAGCTGATCCTGTTACGGCTACTACATACTCAAATGTTGTTCCTGGGTCAACTTCTAACGATCCAGTGAATACTCCATCACCATCTTCATCAGATAATTGAACGCCCCATCCTTGCCAACCATTCCATGAACCGTTAACAACAACATTGTCGTAATCTGCACTTGGCTGATCTACTAAATTCATATCAACAGCAAATTCTACTGTTGCTGTTGTTGGAGGGTAAGTACAAGAACCATCATCTACATTTGCATCTGCATTGAAGTTATTTGCAGCTGAATCTGTACAACCTGGTACATCAACTACACAGTTTCCAAATTCACCATCTGCATCTGCACTGACGCTAATTCTATACCAGACGCATCTGTAATTGACCAGCTGTTCTCATATGACCATGCATCTGTTGCTTCATAATCTACTGCATTACATGCTGATAAATCAACACATACTACAGTTGCTGAAGAAGAACCAGAGTTAGTAGCTGTTACACCACCTACTGTTACTGATCCACCACCGTCTCCGTATGAATCGAACATGTTGATTGTAACTGCATCTCCAGATAAACAGTTTCCATCACAGTCAAATCCTTCAGGAGCAAATGTACATGAACCATTATCTTGTTCTGCCTGCGCATCGTAGTTACATGCTGAAGCATCCATACAACCTTGTACTAGAGCGTACTCACATAAACCATCATCCGTATTTGCATCTACATTATAGTTCTCAGCTGATTCGTCAGTACAGCCATAGACTACAATGTAAGAATCTCCACCACCACATACACAACACATTTCCTCGGAAATAAAGTCATCATCATTATAATTTCCACACCAACCTGGGAAGTTATTATATGCAGCACAACCATCTCCATAAGGATCTGTAGCACCATTATCTGTATCTGCACATGCTATTTCGTTACCTGCACAGTCAAACCCTGCTTCTGCATATGTACATTCGGCATCTGTATTTGCTTCCGCATTATAATTACAAGCTGAAGCATCCATACAGCCTTCTACAATCAGTAAGTACTCACACAATGAATCATCTACAATATCTGCATCTGCATTATAATTCTCTGCTGATTCATCTGAACATCCAGATACACATCCTCCGAATAATCCATCTGCGTTAGCACCTTCAGCAAGTACTGCACCTGATGCATCTGTGATTGACCAACTGTTCTCATCTGGCCAAAAATCTGTTGATTCATAATCTACTGCATTACATGCTGATAAATCAACACACACTGAAGTTGCTGAAGAAGAACCAGAGTTAGTAGCTGTTACACCACCTACTGTTACTGATCCACCACCATCTCCGTAAGAATCAAACATATTAATTGTAACTGCATCACCGATAAACAGTTTCCTTCACAGTCTAAACCTTCTGCTGGGTATTCACATGAACCGTTATCTTGTTCTGCAACTATATCATAGTTACATGCTGAAGCATCTGTACATCCTTGTACTAATAAGTATTCACACGTTCCGTCATCTACATTTGCGTCTGCACTATAGTTAGCTGCATTTGCGTCTGTACAACCTAATACAGCACAAGATGCTAAGTCAGAACCTTCTGAAACTCCTAATCCTTCTATACCGTATACTGCATCACCGATTGTTAGAGTGTTTCCATTCCAACCATCACCATATGAATCTGTCATAGATACTGAGTAACCTGCTGAAACATCTGCACATCCTGCAAATGGAGCACCACCTGACAATATCACTGATCCATCACAAGCTGAAATTGTCCAGCCTACTTCAGATTGATATGATCCACCACCAGCTGTTACTGCAACACCTACTAAACAGTTTCCGTCACAGTCTAAACCTTCTGCAGCATATTCACATGAACCATCATCAACATTTGCATCTGCACTGAAGTTAGCTCAAGCTGAAGCATCTGTACAGCCTGGTACATCATAAGTACAAGAACCATCATCAGAAGTTGCGTCTGCATTAAAGTTATTTTGCTGAAGCATCTGTACAACCTAGTACATCTGGCTCAGCAGTTCCTAAACAACCTGCATCTTCTCCATTCACGGTTAAAACATCAAATTCTACATCTCCACTTGAGAATTGGAATTTAACTGTTCTATCAAAACTTACACCAGCTACTGTCTTAGTGTTTTCACCTAATGTTAGTGCTGTTGCAGGTCCATTATTAAAGTTTCCGTTTGCAACAGTCTTCACTACTCTATATGTTGCTCCACCTTCTGGTAAAGATGTAATATTCATAGTAAATGATTGAGCTCCTTGACTAGATGCTCCATCAGAAGTCAATGCTGCAGTAAGAACATGAGTCCATGTTGCATTTGGTCCAGCAGAGAAGTCATCACAATCAGCTATTGATGATCCAGCTGCTGGTTCTTCTGATAAAGAACAACCTGATTCAACTCCATTCACACTTAAAGCGTCAAATACAACATCTCCACTTGAGAATTGGAACTTAACTGCTCTATCAAAACCAACACCACCTACAGTGAAAGTATTTTCACCAAGAGTTAATGCTGTAGCATTTCCAAAGAAACTACCTCCATTAGCTGTAGTTTTGAAAACTCTATAATTTGCTCCACCCTCAGGTAAAGACGTAATATTCATTGTAAAGGTTTGTGGACCTTGACTAGCTGCTCCGTCAGCAACAGTTGCTGCTGTAAGAACGTGAGTCCAAGTTGCATTTGGTCCAGCAGCAAAATCACCACAATCTGCTATTGCTGTTCCTGCTGCAGGCTCAGGATATTCACATGATCCATCATCTACATTTGCATCTACGTTGAAGTTTGATGCAGTTAAATCTGTACAACCAAGTACATCATAAGTACAAGAACCATCATTTACATTTGCATCTGCGTTGAAGTTATTTGCTGATGCATCAGTACACCTGGAACAGGACATGTAGATAGTTCACCAGCAGTACCTTGTAATAAAATGGCTCCATACCTAACATCAGATAAATCAGCTGATATATCCATGAAATTTTCGGAATCATAAGATCCACCACCTGCAACAACTGTAGCACCAGCTAAAAGCGCACCAGCTTGATCTAAATCTAAACATAAAGGTACAGATAAAATAAAGCCCTTGTAATGTTAAAGGTCCTAAAATTGTATTTCCTGAACAGTCAAGAGCAGAAATAGTTGCGCCATTCCATCCATCTCCAAAGAATCCATTAAATTTAATTCTGCTGCAATAAGGCCTGATAAACAGTTTCCTTCACAGTCTAAACCTTCAGCAGCAAATGTACAAGATCCATCGTCTGTGTTGCATCTGCGTTATAGTTAAAAATCTTCAGCAGTACATCCTGCAACACCACAATCTCCAAATAATCCATCTTCGTTAGCACCTTCAGCAAGTACATGCACCAGATGCATCTGTAATTGACCAACTGTTCTCATCTGCATGCATCTGTTGCTTCATAATCTACTGCATTACATGCTGATAAATCAACACATACTACAGTTGCTGAAGAAGAACCAGAGTTAGTAGCTGTTACACCACCTACTGTTACTGATCCACCACCGTCTCCGTATGAATCGAACATGTTGATTGTAACTGCATCTCCTGATAAACAGTTTCCATCACAGTCTAAACCTTCAGCAGCAAATGTACAAGATCCATCATCTGTTGTTGCATCTGCGTAAGTTACAAGCATCAGCAGCAGTACATCCTGCAACACCACAATCTCCAACACTCCAGCCTGACCGTAGCTCCTGAAAGATCACCAACAGACCAAGATGTTTCACTATCCCATGCACCTGGTGTCCATGTAACTGTATTACAGTCTAATAAATCAATACAAGCTTCAGCTGATGCACCATCAACAGTGTAATCTACGCCATTGATTGTCAATACTGCACCATTCCAACCATCACCATATGAATCAGTCATTGTTAAAATTGAACCTGAACATGGCTCTTCGGTAGCTTCTATTGTACCAGATACTGTTTGACCACCAGCACAAGTAGAAACTGTTACAGACCATTCATATGTCACAGTAGGATCTGCTGTAAATCCAGCATACCAGTGAGCATTTGCACCCCAGTCACTATAACCCATTTCATAATCTTCACCATTAATCGTTAATGAAGCATTACCTATATTAGGGTATGATTCTACTGTAATGAAAGTTTGTCCAGAATTTGAATCAAATCCTAAGAATCCGTCGCCATTTTGATCTCCTGCCCACTGAACTGCTTCATCATTACATGAAACACACGGTGTTCCTCCATAAGATGAACAGTTATCAGCATTAAAGTTTTCATTGAAAGCTCCAAATCCATCAGAATATATACATCCGTCTTCTGGGATATCATCACACGATGCATAAACACATTGCAGGTTACCGTACTGATCATAACCTTGAATATTTGCATCAGCATTGAAATTAGATGCATTTGCATCCATACAACCTACTACATCTACAGGACCAGTATATTCTGAACCATTAACAGTTACACTATTTAGAGTAACAACAACATCTTGTGATAACACATAAAATAAGACTGAGTTAAAAGTATTGCCCTCTTGAGATGGAATATCAATTGTATATTCAGCTGACTCAGCACCTAAAGTTACAGATGTTGAATTGTAACTTGGCTCTGTATTAGGGTATGGATTCGCTTCGAATCTGAAATAAACATCAGCTGAGCCACCATCGGTAGAACCTGTAAATGTAACAGAACCTCCATCACCAAAAGTAAATGGATAAACAGATACATCTTCATTTGCAAAACCAGCCCAAGGCTCTGAACCTGCAGGCATTAAGTATGAATTATCAGATGCAACAGTTCCACCAAAAGTTCCAGAAAAAACAATTCCGTAAATACAAGAACCATCATCTGCAGTTGCGTCTGCATTAAAGTTATTTGCTGAAGCATCTGTACAACCTAGTACATCTGGCTCAGCAGTTCCTAAACAACCTGCATCTTCTCCATTCACTGGTTAAAACATCAAATTCTACATCTCCACTTGAGAATTGGAATTTAACTGTTCTATCAAAACTTACACCAGCTACTGTCTTAGTGTTTTCACCTAATGTTAGTGCTGTTGCAGGTCCATTATTAAAGTTTCCGTTTGCAACAGTCTTCACTACTCTATATGTTGCTCCACCTTCTGGTAAAGATGTAATATTCATAGTAAATGATTGAGCTCCTTGACTAGATGCTCCATCAGAAGTCAATGCTGCAGTAAGAACATGAGTCCATGTTGCATTTGGTCCAGCAGAGAAGTCATCACAATCAGCTATTGATGATCCGCTGCTGGTTCTTCTGATAAAGAACAACCTGATTCAACTCCATTCACACTTAAAGCGTCAAATACAACATCTCCACTTGAGAATTGGAACTTAACTGCTCTGTCAAAACCAACACCACCTACAGTGAAAGTATTTTCACCAAGAGTTAATGCTGTTGCATTTCCAAAGAAACTACCTCCATTAGCTGTAGTTTTGAAAACTCTATAATTTGCTCCACCCTCAGGTAAAGACGTAATATTCATTGTAAAGGTTTGTGGACCTTGACTAGCTGCTCCGTCAGCAACAGTTGCTGCTGTAAGAACATGAGTCCAGTTGCATTTGGTCCAGCAGCAAAATCTCCACAGTCTGCTATTGCTGTTCCTGCTGCAGGCTCAGGATATTCACATGATCCATCATCTACATTTGCATCTACGTTGAAGTTTGATGCAGTTAAATCTGTACAACCAAGAATAGACTCTTCACAAGGAGTTCCGCCATAAGATGAACATAATCCAGCATTAAATCCTTCATTGAACGCTCCGAAGCCGTCTGCATAAATACATCCGTACTCTGGTATATCATCACATGATGCATATACACATTGTAAGTTACCATATTGGTCATATCCTTGAACTGTAGCATCTGCATTGTAGTTAGATGCATTTGCATCCATACAACCTACAACATCAGCACATCCAGCACTTAATGAAGTTGATGTTACGCTTCCTGCATCTCCTGCCGTTACAGCAACGTTTGCATTTGCACATCCATCACCCCATTGCATACCCCAACCTGACCAACCATCAGCTGATCCTGTTACGGCTACTACATACTCAAATGTTGTTCCTGGGTCAACTTCTAATGATCCAGTGAATACTCCATCACCATCTTCATCAGATAATTGAACGCCCCATCCTTGCCAACCATTCCATGAACCGTTAACAACAACATTGTCGTAATCTGCACTTGGCTGATCTACTAAATTCATATCAACAGCAAATTCTACTGTTGCTGTTGTTGGAGCTGGAGGCTCACTTGAAGAAATTTCTAATGAAGCAACAAAAGCTGTTTCGTTAAGAGCATATGCTCCTTGATTTCCATTTGACAAGTAAGTTGCTGTAACATCTAGTGCATTACCGTCAGCATCACTAGCCAACCATGTAAATGCTTCTCCAGCAGCCATACCGTTATCCAAACCAGCTTCAGAACCCCAAAGAGTAATCTGAAATGGTTCACCTACAGAAGGCATACTTAATGGAGAACCTGCACATTGAAGCACACCATCATCATTGGTAAAGAATATACCAATGTTGGCAACGTTAGCTTCTGAAGCAAATCCTTGCGTCATAAAAACGGTCATATTAGACCCGGTGTTCGTCACAGAAAAGTCCTGCGCGCTCAATTGACCGGAGGTCAAGAGCAACACCACACTAAAGAAAAAATTATAGATTTTTCTCATCTGGGGGGGGGTTTAAGTTAAAATTAAAATTCACAGTTAATCTTCAAATATAATGTTTTTCTATAAAAATTCAAATTCTTTAAAATAAAAAAGCGGTGCAAAAACACCGCTTTTCTGTAATAATGTAAATTAGACACTAATTAACAATACGCTTTTCAGTGGTTCCATCATTATATAAATATAATAGGATTTCACCTTTAAATTGTGTAGTTGGATCAACTTGTTGACCGAGCATATTTACAACTCGAACAAGAGATCTAACATCATTAGGATGATTTAATACAGGTAATTCATGGACCCATTCAGGTACTGAAGGAGTAAGCTCTATTCTTTGACCGTCCACATCAGGGAAAGTGTAATTACTTAATGCATTAACCATACGAATTTGATAACCTTGCCCTGGAATAAAATCACCAATGCCATTAAAAGAATATTCAGGCCAATATACAGCAGCTGCATTATTTTTGACAATCTGAACATTAGAAACAATAGGTGCCAGAGTAGCAGCTACATCTTGAGGATCAGGCAAAGTATAACCCATAATATTCCAACCTTCTAATAAGTCTATATAAATAGGTTCACACGAACCACCACCAGAATTGGCGAGTGCTTCATCAAGTAAAACTTGAAGAGCATCAATATCGTTCTGAGCTGATGCTGACCATCATTAAAACCATACAGGTAATACTCATCAGCTATTGTTGAATTATCAGAAGTGATATCAACAGAAGCAACACCATCAGCGTAAGCAGCATCTACATCAGCTTGACCTATTCCGTCTTCTGGTATTACAGAAGCAACACCGTCTGCATAAGCAGCATCTACATCAGCTTGACCTATTCCGTCTTCTGGAGTTACAGAAGCAACACCATCTGCATAAGCAGCATCTAAATCAGCTTGACCTATTCCGTCTTCTGGTGTTACAGAAGAAGCACCATCAGAATAACCAATTAAATATGCCTGATCTACATCAACTTGCGTGATACCATCATGCCACAATTTTCGAGAATATTATCAATTTGTGCTTCAAGTGCTGCTATTTGAGATGCTGCATTAGCCTGGGCTACTGCAACAGCGGCATCTAAATCAGCTTGAGAAATACCATCTTCAGGAATTACTGAAGCTACACCTGCACTATATCCATCTCCATAACCCCATCCATAGGCTTCATCAGCTATAGCTTGATTATCTGAGGTAATGTCGACAGAAGCAGCACCATTTTCAAAGGCAGCATCAACATCTTCTTGACCAATACCATCATCACCACCAGATTCTAAACATGATTCATAAGCATCTTGCCAAGAAATACAATCACCTGAATCAGTTGCTGATGCGTCGTAATTTGCAGCAGTTTCATCTTGACAACCAACTACCTCAAACTCATCACATACTAAATCACCATCAGAGTCATTCACACACCCACCCTCACAATCATAAATATTATCTGGATAAACACATGAACCATCGTTTGTATTTGCGGTAGAATCATAATTACATGCAGTTGGGTCTATACATCCTAAATACTCAACAGTACATGCTAATTCAAAATCAAAGCCTGTAACAAACGATAAACCATTAACTGCATAGTTAGCCATTACTGGGGACTGGAATGAAGCATTAACAACATAAATATCATCGCCAGATTGAGCTATGAATAAAAATGGAGAACCTACCTCTAATCCATCAAGCTCAGGTGTAGTTGTATCATCTCCAAAGGCTACAATTTGTAGATTGCTACCTGTCCATAACGAAGCACCCGCACAAACTGCTGAACCATCATCGCTTATAAAGAAAACACCTATTTGGTCTCCTGGTAATAGTGGTGTTGTAATTGAACCAGGAATCATTACAGTATGATTTGTCCCACTATTGTATGTTTCGAAAGAAACTTGACACCCCGCTCCTATTAAATCATATTCACATGACCCATCTGAAGTATTTGCATTAGGATTATAGTTTTCTGCATTAGTATCTGTACATCCATTAACAATTAATGTAGATACATGAACCATCATCTAATGTTGCTGAAGAATCATATTCTAGATATGCTGAATCTGTACAACCTAAATAATCACAATCACCTGAATCAGTTGCTGATGCGTCGTAATTTGCAGCAGTTTCATCTTGACAACCAACTACCTCAAACTCATCACATACCTAAATCACCATCAGAGTCATTCACACCCACCCTCACAATCATAAATATTATCTGGATAAACACATGAACCATCGTTTGTATTTGCGGTAGAATCATAATTACATGCAGTTGGGTCTATACATCCTAAATACTCAACAGTACATGCTAATTAAAAATCAAAGCCTGTAACAAACGATAAACCATTAACTGCATAGTTAGCCATTACTGGGGACTGGAATGAAGCATTAACAACATAAATATCATCGCCAGATTGAGCTATGAATAAAAATGGAGAACCTACCTCTAATCCATCAAGCTCAGGTGTAGTTGTATCATCTCCAAAGGCTACAATTTGTAGATTGCTACCTGTCCATAACGAAGCACCCGCACAAACTGCTGAACCATCATCGCTTATAAAGAAAACACCTATTTGGTCTCCTGGTAATAGTGGTGTTGTAATTGAACCAGGAATCATTACAGTATGATTTGTCCCACTATTGTATGTTTCGAAAGAAACTTGACACCCCGCTCCTATTAAATCATATTCACATGACCCATCTGCAGTATTTGCGTTGGGGTTATAGTTTTCTATTTATATCTGTACATCCATTAACAATTAATGTAATACATGAACCATCATCTAATGTTGCTGAAGAATCATATTCTGTATATGCTGAATCGGTACAACCTAAATATTCACAATCACCTGAATCAGTTGCTGATGCGTCGTAATTTGCAGCAGTTTCATCTTGACAACCAACTACCTCAAACTCATCACATACTAAATCACCATCAGAGTCATTCAAACAGTTACCATCACAATCATATCCACTATTAGCAGCAGGATTATCACATCCACAACCTAAATCATTATTGTAACATGAACCATTATCTGTGGTTGCGTTGGAGTTATAATTACATGCATTTGAATCTGTACATCCTTCAAGATCAATAGTTAAGCAAGAACCATCATCAACGTTAGCATTAGCATTAAATTCAAGATAATCTGGATCTGTACAACCATAAACGGCTATAGTTAAACATGAACCATCATCTATTGTAGCATTTGAATTATATTCAAAATAGTCATGCATCTGTACAACCTTCAACATCAACAGCACAAGAAATTGCATCATACGATATTCCAGAAATAAATGAAATTCCATTTAATGCAAATCCATCTTGAGGACTAGGTGTTAAATTATACTGATTTCCATTATTATCTTCAAATTTCCATACAATAGTCTCTCCTGCAGAAAAACCATCTTTCTCAGGTGAAGTTGAATCATCTGCCATTGCTGTAATTTGAACCTGTGAACCAGTAAAAGCTGAAGCTCCACCACACAACTGTTGTCCACCATTATCGATATAATATACACCAATAGTTCCATTACCAAGAGATGATAAAGCAGAAGCTCCTGGTGGTGTAATAAATAAAGTCATATTACTACCAGTATTTACGAAATCAAAATCTAAAGGGGGACATTGATCTCCATTTACTGAATCATCACCACCACCACAATCAATCTCAGTTATTGAGGCTGATTGAATGAATGAAATGCCATTTATTGTAAAATTATCATTTGGAGAGGGAGCTATAGCAAATATACTACCATCAGTAGTCTCATAAAACCAATTAATTGATTCTCCAGATGAGAAACCATCTTTCTCAGGTGAAGTCGAATCATCAGCCATAACTGCCAACTGAATTTGAGCACCATTAAAAGCTACAGATGCGGCACAAATGAACGAACCATCAGCATCAGTGTAAAAAGAACCAATGGTACCATCACCAAGTTCGTCATAGATTGAAGATGCTGCAAGTGGTGTGAAAAAGGCAGTCATATTTGTACCTGTATTCACGTACTCAAAGCTTAGATCACACTGAGCTTTAACTAAATTGATGCTCGTTAACGTAAAAACGAGAAAAAGAAATGATTTCTTCATAATTAGGGAGGATTAAAATTTATTTAAATATACAAAAAAGAGGCTTCGCCTCTTTTTAAGTAACAATATTCTATGCCATTATTTAATTATCTTCTCAACTGATCCATCTGAGTATAAGTATAATAAAACTTCGCCTTTAAAGACATCATCAGGATCAACCTCTTGACCTAACATGTTTACGACACTTACTAATGAACGAAGATCGTTAGGATGAGTAGGAACTACCATTTCATGAACCCAATCAGGAACTTGAGGATTAACTTCTAATCTTTGACCTTCACCTAATTCAGGGAATACAAAATCATCAAAAGAATAATACATTCTCACTTGATAACCTTGTCCTGGTTCAACAGTTCCTAAACTATTAAATCCAAACTCTGGCCAATATACTTGAGCAGAATTATTCTTAATCAAGTGCAAACTATTACCCAATGCTTCTAATGATAGAGCTACGTCTTGTGAATTTTGCCATTGGGAAAACCCAAACATGTTCCAACCTTGTTGTAGATCAATTGAAATAGGATTAGAGTAATAATCTAAACTTCCTGTGTTTCACCTTGAACAACAGTAAGTGCAACAAGATCAGAATTTAATCCATCAATTGTAGAGTTTAATCCATCAATATCAGAATTTAATCAACAATATCAGAATTTAATCCGACAATATCAGAATTTAATCCATCAATAGTAGCTTGATAAGCAGCGTCCTCCTGACTATCTAGATAAGCAATTTCTTCTAATTGAGCATTATGAGCAGAATTTATACCTGAAATCTCATTTTCATAGGAGAATTCAAGAGAATCTAAACTATTCTCATATGATAGAATTGTATTAGACAATAACAACGAAGCTGCTGCTGCTGCTGCATCAGCATCAGCATTTAACTGAGCAACTTGTGCATCCCATGCAGCTTGCAAAGATGCAACCTCAGCATCCCATGCAGCTTGCATGTCAGCTATAGTAGCATCAGTAGAAATTACATAAGCATCATACTCAGCTTGTAATGCATCAATTTGACCATTTAGCTCTGAAACCGCATCAGCATGATTATCAACTAAGTTTGATAATTGATCTTGATAATCAGCAACAGTAGCATCTAGAGTGGCTTGTAAATCAGATAATTGTCCTTGGTAATCAAGTGCATCTGCATCCCATGCAGCTTGCATATCAGATAATTGTTCTTCATAAGAAGCAATAGAATCTAATAGACCTTGATTTAGTACAGCTAAATCATTTTCAAGACCAGCAACTTGAGCATCCCAAGCTGCTTGCATTTGATCAATAACGCTTTGCATAGAATCTTCAAGGTTATACATATCAAGATTGTATAAATCCTGCCAATAAGTATTTAAAGCATTTAATTCGGAATTAAAATGAGAAATTGTATCTGCTAATTGGCCTTGAAGTTCAAAAATTTGAGAACCAAGAGAAGACTCAGCATTAAACAAATCATCTTCTAAATCATCTATCTCTGTGTTGAGTAATAAGATATCGTTAAGAGCATTTGCATATGCTTCACTAAATAACATAGAGCATGATCCATCTTCAACATTTGCATTAGCGCTATACTCCATGTATCCGGGATCCATACAACCCTCAATAGCAATAGTAAATCCTGAAATTAAATATGCAGCATTAGGTGCATATTGATTATTTCCTAAAATATTTTCAGCGCCATATGAACCATAAGAAGCAAACAAAACTACAGCTTGTCCATCAATGTTAGTTTTCCAAATAACCTCACCATGAGCACCATCAATTGCAGCAGTATTTGGATCATCACCATGAACTACAATTAAGTTACCACCAGAAGGATTCCATGACAACACACCAGCACATTGATCTTCACCGTTTTCATCAATGAAGAATGCACCAAGATTATCGCCTGCATTAAATGGAAAGGCATTGACGTCTATATAAATTAATGCGTTGTTGCCTGTATTAGAATTTACAATTTCAAAACCTGCAGCAGGCATGATACAAGAACCATCATCTACATTTGCATTTGAATTGTAATTAATAGCACCAGCATCTGTACATCCAGAAACTACTCCAACACAAGAGCCATCATCAGTATTTGCATCAGCATTATAATTTAATGCGGAAGCGTCCATACAACCAAGAACTACATCAATACATGATCCATCATTCACATTAGCATTTGGATCATAATTAAATGCTGACTCATCTGTACAGCCTAAATATTGACACAAGCCATTATCAGTATTTGCAGAAGAATCATAATTGTCTGCAGAACTATCCATACATCCTAAAGCTACTGCAATACAAGAACCATCATCATCAGTTGCAGCAGGATTATAATTAAAAGCTGTTTGATCTGTACATCCTTCTGACTCTAATTCGTTACATATACCATCTCCGTCATCATCATTAATACATTCGCCACTACAATCTAAATAAGATTGTAAAGGGTAAGAGCAAAATCCAGAATCAGTAGCATCAGGATTATAATTGCAACCATTTGAATCGGTACATCCTAAAACTTCAAATGCATCACAAACTCCATCACTGTCAGCATCAGCTAAACATACACCATTACAATCATATCCAGAGTCAGCATAAAAACATGAACCATCTTCTACATTATGAATTACATCATAATTACAAGCAGATGGATTTGTACATCCTGAATAATCACAATCACCTTCACTATTAGCAGAAGGATTGAAATTATCAGCAGATGCATCCATACAACCAGTAATTATGCAGGATCCATCATCAGTTGTTGCATCAGCATTAAAATTGTCAGCTGAAATATCAGTACAACCTAATATTTCAGTAACACCACAACTCAATGAAGCACTTGCAGACATAATTACTTGTGTACCATTAACTATATATGTAATAGGCTCTGGACTTGTAGTTAATGTATATAAACTCGAACCGTCAACTAGTTGCAAGATAACTTCAGAACCAATAGAAGCACCATCAACAGCACCAGTTGAAGAGTCATCACCCCATACGGAAAGAGCTGTTTGAGAAATACCAAAAACACTTACAGAACCTACAAGCATTCCATCTGAAATAGCAGAAATATATGCATCTTCGTTAACAATATTCAGACCGCTAAAAACACCAGGAGTTAACATTACTGTCATATTATTACCGGTATTTCCACTGAAAAATTCAGGGAATGTACAATCACCGTCTGAATCACCACCTCCACATAATTCTGGATTAGCAGTACCCATCTGTACAGACATACCACTGGTCACATAACTAATTGGAGAAGGGGGTGTTAAAAAATACAAATTTAATCCATCTACAAGAGAAAGATTAATAGACTCACCTGTTAGAGCACCATCTGTTTCAGGAGTTGATGAGTCATCTCCCCAAACTGCAAGAGAGGTTTGAGGAACACCAGATACAGGTTGAGAACCAACAACCATTCCATCATCAGTTGTGGCTACAACATAAGCGTCTGCATCTGTTATAGTTAAAGAAGAAATAAAATCTGGAGTCAACATAACGGTCATATTGGCACCTGTGTTTCCTGAAAATGTTGCAGGAATATCACACTGAGAATAAGTCACAAAATTGAGCGAAAACGCTGTGAAAAGTAAAAAAAACTTCTTCATAGGGGGAATATTAAAGTTAATTGCTAGTTTTAAAACAGTACAATATCAAATCTACAAAAAAAAGATTAAAATTCCCAATTCGTAAAAAAAGCTAATCTGTAATAGGAAAATAATATGATTCAATAAATGTATTCATCTTTAAAAGATATCCTTGGCCCGGAATAAAATCTCCAATTTGATTAAAAGGGCCCATTTCAGGCCAATAAAACTGCCCATCGTTATTTTTAATTATTTTAATTTGATCAACAATAGGCGCTAAAGTTTCAACTACATCCTGAGGACTTCTCAAGGTAAAACCAATAGTGTTCCACCCTTCGACCAAATCAAGATATATAGGCTCAAGAGTAGCTGAGCAATTTATTACCAAATCATTTAATTCAATTAATGAATCATTTGCTGATGACAATTCATTCATAATATCATTAAAAGTACAGGAACCATCATCATCATTTGCCAAATAATTGTAATTATCTGCGATCAGTGAAGTACAGCCTTCTACCCTAGGTGTCTCACAAGTTCCATCGTCAATATTAGCTAAAGGATCAAATTCTATGAAAAGAGAATTTTCACACCCAGGTATTAATAATGTCTGACAAGTTCCATCGGAAAATTGTGCATCTGGATTAAATTCAAGGTATAAATTATTGATACAACCGCCAATTGTATATTCACAGGAACCATCATCAACATTTGCACTTAAATTATAATTAACAGCTGTAAAATCAACACATCCTTCTACAATAGAAATACAAGATTCATCATCCGTGTTGGCTAGATAATTATAGTTAAGGGCACTAGAATCTGTACAGCCGTATAAAACATTTTCACAAGTAAAATCATCGGTATTAGCTTCTGGATCATAATTAAATGATAGTGAATTTGTACAACCATATACATATTCAATACATGAACCATCATCTTCTAAAACATATGAATCATAATTAAATGCATTAATATCTGTACAACCATAAATAATTGGTTGACAAGAATTATCGTTAACATTAGCTAATTCATTAAAATTATATGCTGTAGAATCAGTACAACCCAATACTTTTGCGATACATGACCCATCATCTGAATTAGCTGAAAAATCAAAATTAAGTGAATTAGAAACAGTACATCCTTCAATGATAGCAATACAAGTTCCATCATCTGTATTTGCTAAATAATTATAGTTAAAGGCACTAGAATCTGTACAACCGTATAATACATTTTCACAGGAATAATCATCAGTATTGGCTAATTCATAATAATTATATGCTAATGAATTTGTACAACCATAAATATATTCAACACATGAGCCATCATCTTGTGAAGCAGTAGAATTAAAATTATACGCATTAATATCCATACATCCCATGATTGTTAGAATACAAGAGCCATCATCTAAATTTGCTTGAATGTTATAATTTTGAGCATTTTCATAAGTACAACCAGGGATAAAATTGTAATAACAAGATGCATCATCAACATTTGCATTTACATCAATATTTATAGCATTAAAATCAGTACAACCTTCAAGAACAAGAGTGATGCACAATGACTCATTTTGAATAACCGCTAAAGAATCATACTCTAAATAATCTTCATTTAAACATCCTACAATCAAATCTTCATATTGAATACAAGAACCATCATCAATGCCAGCTTCAAAATCATAATTATAAGCTGTAGGATCCATACATCCATATATAAATTGACATACATCATTATTTATTAATACATTAGAAGCTACAAAAGAATTATATAAATCACTATTCAAGTCTGCAACCGGAAAATAGTTTTCTGCTGTCGGATCAACACAAACTTGGATAGATGATCTTAATCCAAAATCATATTGACAAGGATCAGAAAAATCATCAGGACCGACCTGATTAACATTAGCCTCTATATTGTAATTTAAAACAAATGGATAATTGTAAATACAACCATATACGGGCTCAATACATGATCCATTATCAATGGTGGCTATTGATAAATAATTAATTGCAAATTCATTTGTACAACCATAGATAGGGAATATACAACTACCATCACTCTGATTTGCATTTGGATTAAAATTCATCGCTAGTGAATTGATACAGCCTGGAATGCTGTATACACAAGACTGATCATCAAAATTAGCAAATGGGTTATAATTTAATGCTTCTGAATTGGTACATCCAAAAATTTGTGCAATACAGGAAAAATCAGATTGATTTGCTAGGGGATTATAATTGATTGCAGATGGACTAGTACATCCATAAACAATTTCAATACAAGAGTTATTATCTGTATTGGCTATGTTATTATAATTGAGTGAATTTGAATCAGTACAACCATATATTGCAGCGATACAACTTCCATCATTTTGATTCGCATTTGAATCATAATTAAAAGCTGAAGATTGTGTACATCCCATCAACTATTTCAATACATGAACCATCATCTATATTGGCTAAAGCACTATAATTTAACGAACTTTCTTGAGTACATCCTAATATTGGGTAAACACAAGAATCATCACCTACATTACATGAATCACAATAATTTAAAGCAAAGGATTCTATACAACCATAGACTGGCTCAATACAACTGAAATTATCTGTGTTAGCAGATACATTAAAATTTAAGGCAGTTAAACTGGTACAACCAAAAACTACAGGGATACATGAACCATTATCTGTATTAGCATTTGAATTGTAATTATATGCATCAGAATCCATACAACCATATGTAAAAGGAATACATGAGCCATCATTTTGGTTCGCATTTGAATCATAATTAAAAGCTGAAGATTGAGTGCATCCTAATATGATAGCTATACATGTTCCATCATCTGTATTAGCTAACTCATTAAAATTTAAAGCAGTTTCTTCTGTACAACCAAATATTGGATAATTACAAATACCATTATCAACATTACAAGAATCACAATAATTTAATGCAGACTCTTGCATACAGCCTTCTAGTAATTCTGTACAAGATCCGTCTTCAATATTAGCAAATGGATTAAAATTAAATGCATCAGAATCCATACAACCATATGTAAAAGGAATACATGAGCCATCATTTACATTCGCAGTTTCATTAAAATTAATTGATTCATCTATAGTACAACCTTCAACTATTGCAATACAAGGATTTATTGAATCTTCTACTGAAACTTGATTAACATTAGCTAGAGGGTTAAAATTAAATGAATAAGGATCCATACAGCCATAAACAGCATAATAACAGGAGTTATCATCAAACTCAACTAATGGATCAAAATTCATTGCTAGAGAATCAGTACATCCCATATCATTTCCACAATCAACAATTTGATAATTTGCATATGGAAACAGCACAACATTATTACCAAAATAAATAAGCTCAGTTTGGACTTTATTAGAATCAAGAGGCACTATATCATACAATACATTTGAATTGACCAATTGTAATGATATCTCAGAAAACGGCTCTGCACCGTCAATTTGACTGGTTCCCATATCATCTCCCCATATTGCTAAAGTACCGTCAAAATCAGTCATTTGAATTGAACCAACAAGAATTCCGAGATTAGAAAAAGCAACAATATATGCGTCTTCATTAGTAATGGGAAGAGAATCAATTGCTGAAGGTAAAAACCAACTATCATATTCTGGCCTGTATTTCCGTTATATTGCTCAGGGAATACTACATTGTGTTATATATAAACAAGAACCATCATCCACAGTAGCATAAGACTCAAAATTAGAGCTAGAGTATCCATACATCCATTATAGTAGCATGAACCATCATCAATACTAGCATCAATTTGAAAATTTGAAGCTTTAAGATCCATACAACCATAAACAATTAACACATTACAAAGCCCAGGATCAGTATTAGCCTCAGAACTGTATTCCATATAAGCTGGATCCATACAACCATTAATTATAGGTAAACAAGAACCATCATCTACATTAGCCTCTATAATATAATTAAAAGCTTGGGGGTCAACACATCCATAAACAAAATCGATCACATGAACCATCGTTGACATTTGCCGTAGAATCATAATTAAAAGCATTTGGATCATCACAACCGAAGGAAATTGTAATACATGAACCATCATCAATTTCTGCCAATGGATTATAATTCAAAGAAAAATATCCGTACATCCAGAATTTAATACAGTAAAACATGAACCATCATTGTATTAGCATCAGGATTATATTCTTCATAGTTTGGACTAGTACAACCATATACAGCAGCTATACAAGATCCATCATCAACAGTAGCATTCTCAAAGTAATTAAATGCTTCTGAGTCCATACATCCATATACGTAAATGTATACAAGAATTATCTTGAATATTAGCATCTGGATTGTATTCTAAAATATAAATCATCCATACATCCATATACAATAGGATAGAACAAGACCCATCATCTATATTGGCAGTGACTAAAATTCAATAAAGTCACATTAGTACAGCCATAAATATATAATTATCACAAGAACCATCATCTAAATTGGCCTCAAAATTATATTCAACATAATTTTCATCAGTACAGCCCTCAACTATCAAATTAAAACAAGTACCTCATCTACATTAGCATTTGATCAAATTCTAAATAATTAATATTCGTACATCCAAATACAGCAAAAGTTTCACAAGAACCATCAAAAACCGTAGCATCTGGATTATATTCTACATAACTAGAATGTACAACCAAGTATTTCATAATAGTAGTACATGAACCATTGTCAACAGTTGCATTAGGGTTATACTCAAAATAACTGGAGTCAGTACAACCAAAAACATTACCAGAATCATCACAATAAGGAGTAAACTCTAAAGCAGTATTTATAGATGGACTCCATCTTGATAAAAGACTGCAGTGGGACTGTAAGACACATCATAAACTACACCTCAGATTGAGCCTTAATTCTTATTGTATCTAAAGGCATTAAACCATCTAGATATTCACTACTAAAATCATTACCCCAAACTGCTAAAACCTGTTGTTCACCAGTCCATTCAACAGAACCAACACATACCCAAACATCATTTAAATACATAAAAGCACCAATACTGTCACCATTGTTTAGTATATCATTTTCTAAAGCTCCACCCTAATCATTATAGTCATATTTGAACCAGTAAGTCCATATGTAAAATCTAACTCACAATCCTGAGAAAAGATATAATGGAAATAAAAAAACAATTAACGTAGTTACAAATCGAACTAAGTAGAGGAATTTATCATACATCACGGGTTTCAACAAATTTATGATTTTTTTAACTAACATTAATAGCATTTAAGTTTATAATTAATTAAACCGAATTTAAAGACCACTATAGATGTTATAACTTGCTTAATCACAGATTAAGATAAGAAAAAAAAAAGAGCTGCAAATTGCAGCTCTTTTAAAATTAAATGAATATTAATGATTACTCAACCATTTTCTTCTCAACTGTTCCGTCGTTGTATAAGTATAATAATACTTCACCAGCGAATTGTTCAGCAGGAACAACTTCTTGACCTAACATGTTAACTACTCTACTAGGTACGAATGTCGTTAGGATGGTTTTCAACTTCCATTTCAAGAGCCCATGCAGGAACTGTAGGGTTAAGGATTCTGTTATCACCAGGAGCAATTGAATCATCAAATACGAAGTCTGCTTTACCAGATGAAGAATCTTTAACACGTACTTGGTAACCTTGACCAGGTACTAAATTACCTAAACCATCAAATAAGAAGTCTGGCCAGTAGAATAAACCTTCATTATTCTTAACAATGTTTACATTATCTTGAACTCTGATTCAGATCCAATTGGTTTTCAGAACTGAGCTACAACTGAAGACTCATGGTGTAAGTAGTAAGCTACCGTATTCCATCCTGAGTGAAATCAATTACTAATGCAGAAGCATGGTAATTTAAAGCATCCTGTAAGTGACCGATAGTACCATGAGGCTTGATCAAGATCTCTAGTGTAGTGAGAATCTGTAGATCGTAAGCTATTGATCCATCAGCAGAACCAGTCATAACTGTTCTAAAGTGAGTCTAACGAGCTTGAGCAGCAGCCATTGTATCAGCTAATTCTTGGCATCAGCAGCTTCATCAGCAGCAAAAGCAGATGCAGCTGAGTCTAAAGTGAATGAAATAGATCTTCCAAGTGAGCTTTCATAGCAGTCAAAACGAGCATAATTATCAGCCATTGTATCAGCTAGTTCTTGAGCATCAGCAGCTTCATCAGCAGCAAAGCTAATGCAGCTGAGTCTAATGTAGCTGAGATAGAATCAGATAAGTAATTGAACATTGCATCGAAACGTGCATAATTGTCAGATAATGAGTCAGCTAATTCTTGGGCATCAGCAGCTTCATCAGCAGCAAACCAAGCAGCAACATCTAATAATGTGTCTGATAAGAAAGTAGAGTCAGCTTTTCTTCTCTCAGTGTAAGCATCATAAGAAGCGATTAAGTCAGTTACTATGTGACCTGTTCCCATTCTTGCATCTTGGTATAAGTCATTTGCATACTCAAAGTCAGATCCAACCCACTCGTTTTGAGTCATCGTCATCTCCTCCAATGAATATATAGTACCAGTATTTTCACCAGTTACTGCATCAAAGTAGTGGTAAGAATAAGCTGACCAGTCACAAGAACCATCATCTTCAGTAGCTTGAGAATCATAGTTATGAGCATAAGGGTAAGTACAACCTGGTACTTGAGATTGACAAACATCAACTATCTGGAAGATAGCTCCAACATCCGAAGCAGATTCAACACCTGTTGTTAAATCAATGTTAGTTTTGACCAAATGCATCACCAAAGTTTTGGATTATCATGAATGCATCAGCATCAACATCAGCACCGCATAATTAACAAAGTTTGCATCCAAACAACCAACGAGATAAATGTGTACAAGAACTCTCATTCTAGTAGCAATGGGTGGTATCTCCATATAATTTGGGTTAGTACAACCTGATCGCAGGAGCCCTAAAACAACAGAGTTAACAGTTACATAAGTACCTTCTTGTAAGTACCATCATAAGCCGAGTTAGCTAAGTATACAGAAGTAGTTGTAAACAGTACCTTTCTTGATACTAACCATAAGAGACTCACCGGTTGGAAACCATTATTAATCATGTTATCAGCACCAAATACTGCAAATACCAATTTGATCACCATCCCAAATTCCAGATCCAGCATTAGCTAACCAGAAATTTCAGAATACCTAAGAAATCATTTCTTTAAACGACCTGTTTCATATACAGCAGCAATAATTCACCTTACTTGAATATCAGACTGATCACTATTCCATAAACCTGCATTATTTACAGGGAATAAAACATGACATGTTATTTGATGTAACAGTAATAATTGAAGTTTTCAGCATCACGCAGGGTAAAGTTTACACCTCACTATTTACAAGCTCCTTCTTCCCTCAGGAATTTTAAGATTAGCAGTGGATCTAATTAGCAGCAGCAGGATTAGTACAACCAGGAATACCTAAGTATCACAAGATCCATATCAACTTCAGCAGCAGCATATAACTTCAAAAGGAACTAGGAAATCTAAGTACAACCTAATAATCCAGAACAATCACCTGCATCAGTAGCAGAAGCGCATCAGTTATCATAAGCATCATCTTGACAACCTACAACCTCGAATGGATCACAAATACCATCACCATCAGAATCAGATAAACAGTTACCAGCACAATCATAACCAAACTCTGGGTATGAACATAAACCTGGATCTGTTGCAGCAGGATTAAAGTCACAAGCAGACTCATCTTGACAACCAACTACTTCAAACTCATCACATACGCCATCACCATCAGCATCAGCTAAACAAGCACCAGCACAGTCATAACCTGGAGCAGGATAAGTACAGAACCATCATCAGTGTAATTAACTTCTGAATACATAGTCATTGCATTACATGCACTTGCATCTTACAACCAGAGCACCATTAATAGTAGCATCAGTAATGTTAACAATACCATTAGTAACGTATCCGGTAAATTGAGGATCTCATCTACTAATAAAACATTACCATCATGTAAATAGCAAATTGAGGACAGCTCCTGAACCTAAACCATCTGCTTCAGGAGTTGATGAGTCATCACCCCAAAGGGCAAGTCCAAAAATCCTGTAGAAATAGACTCGAGTCCAACACATTCAAGTGTACCATCTCCATCTAAATCATAAAAAGCTCCAATTTGACCACCTTCAAACTGATCAAACTTAGAAGCGTTAACACCAACTGTCATATTAGCTCCTGTGTTTGCAGGTTGGCTAAACATGTCAGGTGTAATTTGCGCTGAAGCCATAAAGCTTGTAGCAACAAATCCTAAAAGAAATAAAGATAACTTCTTCATACTGGGGGGTTTTAGTTAAAAATAATTTTCTAGTTTAAAATATATACTAATAATCCAAATTTATAAAAATAATAATGACAGTCAAAATATATTCCAAATTTTTTTAGTAAATAAATATGACATAATGAAAATATTATTTGTTATTAAAATAATTAGTATTTACACCATTTTAAATTAAATAAATCAAACAAATTTTGTTCTTTTGCTTATTCCATTTTAAAAATGAAATAAATAATACTATGAAAATATTTATTGATACAGCAAACTTAAACCACATTAAAGAATTGGTTATCTTATAACATAATTTCTGGGGTAACAACAAATCCAGTTAATGGCAAAAGAAGGTATTAGTGGAAAGAAAATTGCCATAAAGCGATATATTGATATTTGTGAACTATTGATGGCCAGTTTCTGCAGAAGTAATATCTACAGATCATAAAGGTATGCTAGATGAGGCATAGAATTAAGTGTCACTTCATCCAAACATTGTAATTAAGTTCCAATGATAAAAGAAGGTGTTAAAGCAATTTATGAACTCAATAAAAATGGAATAAAACAAATTGCACTTTAATCTTTTCTACTTCTCAAGCTCTTTTGGCAGCAAAAGCCGGTGCGACTTATGTATCTCCTTTTATTGGAAGGCTTGATGATATTAATGAAGATGGTTTAGGATTAATTAAAAGTATCAGAACAATTTTCAACAACTATAATCTTGAAACAAACATCTTAGCCGCTTCTATTCGTAGCAAAGAGCATATTAATAAATGTGCTGAAATAGGAGCTGATTTTGCAACTATACCCTACAGCTTATTAAACCAATTATTTGATCACCCACTAACAACTAAAGGTTTGGAAATTTTCCTTTCGGATCATGCAAAATTAAACCCCTAATGTTAAAACGAATCTACAATGAAAATCCAAATGAAAAAAAATATATAGTGTCGTTGAATGTCTCCAAAATTGAGGAATAATAATATGCCCCACTGATACTGTTTATGCTTTAGGTTGTGATATTTACAATAAAATTGCATTAGAACGTATTACAAGTATTAAAGGAGTTAAATTAAAAGATGCCAATTTTTCACTTGTGTGTTATGACTTAAGCGATTTTTCATAATATGCACAACAAATTAATAGCCGAACTTTTAAATTTTTAAAAAGAATCTTTCCTGGCCCCTTTACTGTCATTTTAAAAGGAACCAATAAAATTCCAAAAATATTTAGTAATAAAAGAAAACAATAGGCATTCGTATCCCATAATAATATTTTAAGACAAATTGTCAAGAAATTTGGAAACCCAATAGTGTCGACTTCAATACTAGATGAAGATACTATCATCGAATACTCAACAGACCCTGAACTTATTCATGAAAAATACAAAGATTTAGTTGATATTGTAATCAATGGTGGTTATGGATTTAATGTTGCCTCAACTATTGTTGATTGTACAGATGAAAATGATTTAAAAATAATTAGAGAAGGAAAAGGCAAGATCGAACTTGTATATTAACTTAAATCTAATTTTAGATTTATTTAGAATTACTAAATGTATCGTGAAGCTTTAATACTTGACACACTAGAGAATATTTTTCATCATTTTTAATAATGTAATCTGCATTTTTTCTTTTCTGACTATCAGACCATTGCATACTCATCCTTTTATGTATTTCAACCTCTGTAATTATGTCTCTTAGTATGATTCTAGAAACTTTAAGGTATTTTGGGGACTCTACTAAGAGAATCTTGTCTAATAACTTATCGCCTCCTGTTTCAAAAATAATGGCTGCTTCTTTAATGACATAATTACAAGACTGAGAAGCTGACCAAACATCAAAATCTCTTTGGACAAATGGATGAACCAAACCATTTAATTTAATTAGTTCATTGGGATTATCAAAGACTTTAGAGGATATATAGGATCTGTTTAAAAACCCATTAACAATAACCTTATCACCAAAAGAGAAATTAAAGATTCTCGCAAAACTGATTATTAAGCATCAAATCTTTTGCTCGATCATCAGATAAATAGATAGGAACTCCCAATTGCTTAAATATCTTTGCAACAGTAGTCTTTCCACTACCTATACCTCCAGTTAAACCAACTTTTATCATCAATTTAATTTAATAAACTCAATATTAGATGGATGATATTTTACTTTTTGAACTATTGATGGTGTTTTACTTTCATCAATAAAGACATTCAAAATAGCATTCTCTGTCATATCAACTTCATTATAATCACAATAAATAGCAAAATCAGAAGAATTAATCTTATCAACATCCTGCATAGCTACCCAATAAGACAATTCTACTTCCGAAGGTATGATTCTCAACTCTTTACCCTTCGGGACATTTTTAAGTTTAATAGGAATCAGCCTACTGATTTGTGTATAACGCGCTACTTCCTGAATGAAATTAACCTCAGAATAATTTGTTGAAAGATCTTTATTTGGAAGCTGAATCTTAAGAGTAGAATTAATACTTTGAAAAATATCATGCTGATTCAAAACATTTGTGTAAACAAAAGAAAGTGTGTCTAAGATATGAGATGGGCCATATACATCTATAGTATTTGGTAATATTTTAAATGACCCATACTGCTCATAATTCTCCATAAAATTTAAATTTAATGGAACTTTTACTTGAACACTCTTTTTAGTCTTTTTACTATAATTAATAAATAAAGTGTCTGGATAAATTTCTAAAATTGAAAAACCATTTAATTCAATAGCTATATTAGATCTTTCAGCTTGAGAAAGCCAAAAATAAGTACTGGAATTAGTATTCTGAAGTTTTGAAACATCGACTTTTAAAAGTCTATTTGAAAAGGTTTCTTTTAAAAAATTAAACCCATGTCCGTTAACCTTGACCTTTAAATTAGACAAAGGTTCATCTTTCCAATACTTGTCTATAGGCTGATTGATGAATTCAATAGGATAATCAATATAATAGGTATATTCCTTCGAAAATTTAATCAAAAACCAAAAAAGTAAAGACATCAAAAAGCAAATAGCAATAACACTTCTATTAGTTCCTGAAATAAAAAAATCGAATACTTTTTGAATCAAATTTTTAAACATATAGTTTGAGCTTTGCGTGTAAATATAGTTCATTAAAACTCAACATAAAACAGCTTATTTTATATTAGATACAATCTGACTTTTCTTTTGAAACATATATTTGAACCTAGTCCATAAATCCTTAAAATTTTTAAACTCATCAGTATAGAAGAAACCAACACCACCAGTATAATTAGTAACATCAGGTGCAAGTTGAAAACTCTCTTCAAGTTTTCTGAATGTAACTAAACGAAACTTACCATCATCGCTAAGTTTATATTCAAATTTAAAATCTCCGACAATTGAAGAAGTTCTTTGTTGTGTCCCAATATTTCCATTAAATGTGATTCTATCATTTAATTTCATATTATTCAATAAAATTTCAAATTCTCTGTTACTTAATGAATCACCAAGACTAGGATTATATTTAAAACCAAGATCAAAACGATTTGAAAACTGTGAAGTCCAATTGTAAAGTTGATTATTTAGCATTTCAGCGCCTGAGGACACAGTAGAACTTAAATAATCAACATCAGTGATTTCATAATCACCAGAGCTCATAAAACTATTTAGCACCAATAGTGACAAAAATTGTTGTGTATTTTTCTCTTCTGTATTAGTTTGCTCTGCAAGTATTCGATTTGTTTGGTCATCAGCATTAGGAATTTGAATATCGAATACTATATCAGGTTTAAGTAAATCTCCTGTCATTAGCATCCTACACTCAACTTCACTATTACGATTAACTTCAGGATTTAAAGTTAAATGACTTACATTTGTAGTGAGTCTGTATAACGCATTTAAATCCATTTTTGCTTTATAAGGATTTCCATCCCAGCTAATTATAGCTCCCTTCTCAATCTCGAACTTTTTATTTAGAAAATTTTGAAGTGTAAATAGGTAATCTCCCTCATCAACAATGTAATCTCCATAAATATAGACATCATCAGAACTATTGAGTCCTAAATTAATATATCCAGAACCTTTAGCACTTATTTTATCACCTAAAGTTTCATCAAAAATAATATTGACTTCAGCATTTTCATTAAGCTCAAAGTTCATATCAATTGCTAAATTCGATTCTGAGTTTACCATTTCAGATAAAATCATCAGCGAATCAGTGTTATTATTTATTTCACGCTCAAAAAAATGAACAAAACTAAATTCATCAATAGTCTCATTATCATCTAAAGGAATATAAATAGATGTACCTTTATTAGATATACCATTAAAATTTATAGAAATAAGATCTGGTTGACCATTAAATTCAACATTACCTGATGAAATTACTTTACCAAAATAAGTATTTTCATTATAAACATCAGTATTGAGACAGAGGATACTATCTATTTCCAAATTCAAATCTAGATTAAAATCAGAAAAATAATGATGTTTTAATTTCCCACTTAAAGCACCATTACCAAAAGAACTACCTTCATTGATACTTTGAAAAGCAAAGTTATTAAATTCAATTATATCATTATTAAGATGAATTTTAGACTCACCTATAGTTTTGAAATCAACATTTAGATAAGGGACAGTCAAATATACCTCTTCGGCTATAAATTCACCTTCAAATTTTGGTTTATTCATGTTACCATAAATATTTAAATTCCCATTGACAAATCCATTTAACGGATCTAGAAAAGGTAAATAAGTATTTATGTGATTTAAATTAAAATCATTTATGTTAAACAAAACATTCATATTATTTGAATCAACTAGAGAATTATATATTCCTCTAAATTCAATAGCTTTTTTATTATCTTTTATAGATTGTCCTTGAATCAGTTGAATATCTTTTATATTATCGTATTCAGAACTTATATTAAGTGCACCAAAATCTGAATCATTTAACTTTAAACTACTGGTAATAATGTCAGAGTAAAACTTATTATTTAATGAATCGGATAAAACAAGAATATCTCCATTCAAAGTCCCTTTAAGAGATGAATTTATTTTGGATAACCATGGGGAAAAATTTGACATTTCAAAATGATTTAAGGACAAATTAATAGTGTCGATAATATCATGAGAAACAAAACTAAAATTGACATCTTGAGAAATAGTACCTATAGATAATTGAGTATTTATTTTACCTTTAAAATAATCAAAAAATGAGCTATCTTTAAATGACCATAATGTATCAGCAAAATAAAATTGTCCCTCATCTAAAAGGACTTTTAATGATGACTGATTCATATTAACTGATCCTTTTAAATCTCCATCAAATTTAATCGAATCAGAATTTTCCCAATTAATAACATAACTAGACTCACCATAGCTTCCTAATTGATTTAATGACATATTTTCAATTATTACATTATCATCATAAATAAGCTTATCTCCTGATAAATTTACAGCCCAATCTTTTTCTCTAACAAGAGTATTTAGATTTATATTGTTAAATGAATATTTACCCAGACTAAAACCAGGACTTTCTATCGCTAAATTTAGCCCTCCTCTTCTGTTTCTAAAACTACCATAAAATCGACTTCCCTCCTCAAAATTAAAATTTGGAATCATTAATTTCGTCAAATCAGATGTATTTATGAAATCAATCTCAAATTCAAAATCTTGAATATGATCAGATGACCCATCAAGCATTGGAAAATGAGGATTCAAATATTCTGAAAGAGAATTATATATATTTGGAAAATCAATTTGACCTTCAAGATTTGCAGTTACAAAATCAGATTTTAAAGAAATAATATCTTTTTCTTTTAACTTTTCCGAAGTAAAAAGTATATCATTAAAATAATGATGATTATTAGATGTTTCCAAGGAAGTATGATAGACGCCTAGTTCACCTTCAATATCAGACCACTGCTTCCCTTTTAAATTAATTTCAATTAAACTTGAAAGCTTTGCAACAGAATCTTTACCAAACAACTTCAATTTTACCAAATCTGCTTCAATTACATTAGCAACAAAATCCATTACTGGTTTGTCTTTTGAAAAATCAATTTCACCTGAAAAATCAAATTCTATATCATCATCGGCAACAATTACTTCACCTTTAAAATAATTTGGTTGTAATCTACCATTCAAATTGATGTTATCATATACTCTTCCTCCAATGTCTACATAATTCAAATTACCAACTATATCTGTATCAAGAGTCAAAATATCAATACCTTTACCGTCAATTTTAAATGCACCATCAACTTCCTTAATTCCAAACTTATTCTTAAATAAATCAATATTAAAATGATTTAAGTCAAGACTTCCTTTATAATTTAGGTTATCAAGACTATCGTTATATAAATATATATCTGATTCAAGGCCTCCCTTGTTAGATTCTAAGGATAAATTTAAATTCAAGTCCGATAAAGTACCTTCAAAGCTGAAATTTGAATTAATATCCCCTAGAGCGCTTATTTGAGAAATATTAGGATACAAAGGTGTAATCCATTTCCATTCTTTAGATGCAAAATTTAAGGTGTTTGCCACAACAGAATATTTCCAGTTTTTAATATCTGTCCAATTTTTAATCTCGAAAGTACCATTGAATAAACTCTCATTACTAGTGCTAATCATAACGTTTTCAGCCCATAAAGTATCTTTTGTAGTTTTAATTAGAGCGTTTGTATTTAGTTTTAAATCTTCTGGCCATTCAAACAAACCTTGCAGTGCATGATGATCAACTATGAATTTATTAATTCTTAGGTGACCTTGGTTGCTGAGTTTATTTTGCATCAAATCAAATTGGGAATGAGGAGTTCCCACTTTTCCAATTAAATTCATCAATAACATTATTATTTGAAGAAAGGAAACTCGAGCAATATCAAACTGATGGTAAGCACCATCAACTACTTCAAAATCTAAGTTACTCATTACAAAATCAATATCAGTACTCAAAAGACATTCTTTTAAAGACATTTTTTACTTCTCTAAAGGACTTAATTTCTTTAGTATTACTAATATCAATACGCGCACTACTAACCAATAAATTATCAATTAAAAGAGGCTTGGAGTTACCTTGAGAGGCCAAAAAGGTTCAAAAATTTAAGTATATTTGAATCTGAAATTGAATCTTTATAATTACAGTTGAGGACTAAACCTTGTATGAAAACTTTATTGAAATGCTTAAAGCTATATTTTGAGGTTTGAAGTTTAAACTTCTCAATATAAATCAAAGTATCATTATTGCCATCAAGTACTAAGAAATCATTACAATGGAGACCACCTAAAATACTTGGTATAATTTTATCTACTTCAATTTTAAGCTCATATTCTTTTTCAATCCAATTAGTAAACTTCTTTGCAACTTCCTTCTGAACTGAAGGCAGTCGGAAAGTGAGCATCAAACCCAAAATGGGTAAGAATAAAAAAAATAATATACGCTTAATTATATTTTTATCTGTATTGATAAGTCAATTCTTTATTTTTGTCGAATGAATCAAAAAACATCATTATACTTGGAATTGAATCTTCTTGCGACGACACTTCTGCAGCAGTCGTAAAAGAGGCTAAAATCCTCTCTAATATAATTGCAAACCAGGAAATTCACAAATCTTATGGAGGTGTTGTTCCTGAGCTGGCATCACGTGCACATCAACAAAATATTTTACCTGTAGTTAATGAAGCCTTAAAGATAGCAAATATTGAGAAAGAAGAACTCGATGCTATAGCATTTACAAGAGGACCTGGTCTGCTAGGTTCATTACTTGTAGGAACATCGTTTGCCAAATCACTATCATTAGCTCTAAATATTCCATTGATAGATGTCAATCATATGCATGGTCACGTTATGGCACATTTTATTGATGAAGGAAAAAAATGCCTACTTTCCCTTTTTTATGTCTTACAGTTTCTGGAGGTCATACTCAAATTGTGCTTGTTAAAGGCTACTTTGATATGGAAGTTATTGGAGAGACTCTAGATGATGCAGCAGGAGAAGCTTTTGATAAGAGTGCTAAAATTTTAGGACTTGACTATCCTGGAGGACCAATAATAGATAAATATGCTAAAAGGAAACCAGAAGCTTTTAAATATTTCAAAACCCCGAGTGGGAGACTTAGAATTTAGCTTTAGTGGTTTAAAATCTAACATTCTTCAAGTTATTCAAAGAGAATCGATAAAGAATCCTAATTTCATACAAGAAAACATATATGATTTATGTGCATCAATTCAACATACGATTATTTCTATACTGCTAGAGAAAATTGATAATGCTGTTTTAAAAACAGGAATTACAGAAATTGCTATTGCTGGTGGTGTATCTGCAAATTCAGGTCTAAGAGATACCTTATTAGAAAGAGAAAATACACATAAATGGTGTGTCTATATTCCTAAATTTGAATATTGTACAGATAATGCTGCAATGATTGCTATATCTGGCTATTACAAATTTCAAGACAATCAATTTACAAACTCATCTATTTCAGCAAATGCGAGGATGAAACTTTAATAAAATATCAAACTCTATATTTTAGCTTTAAAACTTTTAATTTATGTTTTAATTTTAAGGATAATAAGAATATTGTTTGTTCTATTTTTCTCATTGCTTTATTTGTCTATTTTTGTGAAGAATTATGTAATCATGATGCACAAAACAATCTTTATTTACCTAACACTTTTTCTATGCATGAGTTTTGGATTAAATGCCCAAGAAATTCATGAAGTAAAACACGGTGAAACACTTTACAGTGTATCAAAAAAATACGGAGTTACTATAGGTGATATTGTCAAAGCTAACCCCAAAGCTGAAAGAGGTTTGCGTAATGGAATGAGTATTGTTATACCAATCTTTCATGAAACAATTGATACTGTTGTTTACGTTATGCATAAAATAAAACCATTAGAATCATTCTATTCGATTAAAAATAAATATGGAGTAAACGAAAAAGATCTGTTGTACTTCAACCCACAATTAACGCAGGGATTTAGGTCTGGTGAATATATTAAGATACCTCAATTTCAAGAATTTGATGTTACTGAAAAAATAGAACTACTTGAAAATGAAAAAGAGACGGATATCTTAGATGAACTTAAAAATAGAACTAATAAGTTTAAACAAAAAGACACTTATAATATTGCTTTTTGCTTCCATTATATTTAGATAAAAATGATGCAATAGAAAGAGAGTCAACTATTTAGAAGAAAAAGTGAAATCTATAAAAAATCAAATTATGCACTAGAATTTTATTCAGGTGCTAAAATTGCCATAGACACACTAAACAAAGCTGGAATGGGTTTAAATATTCATGTTTACGATACAAAAAATGACACGCAACAGACATTTGATCTGGTATCAAAAATGAATTTGACAACATGGATCTAGTAATTGGACCATTCTATTCTAAAAATTTTAAAATTGCAGCTGAAATATTAAGTCGAAGAGATGTTCCAATTATTGCACCTTTATCTTCAAAAGGAAATCTTTTAGAAAATATACCTAACGCTTTTCAGGTTATTCCGACTAAAAAAAGACAAATGAAGTATTTATCGGACTTCATTTATGAAAATTACATGCATAGTACCATAACACTTCTTAGAAGAGACAACAGCAACGAACTAACTCTTAAACTCGAAGCAGGCAAAATAGACAGCGCACTATATCTTAAAAATAAAAAGAAAATATCAGATGAAGAAAAGTATGCTGATTGGATGATTTCTGCTTTAGAGATAGATTCCTTAGCAGCTTTTAAAGAAATCATTGTTGAGGGAAATGTGATTGATTCAATTCATCATGAACTTGATTCAATGGCTGAAACTAATGTCATATTAATACCTTCTATTGAAAAAGACTTTGTAATTGATTTACTAACAAAATTGAATGCTACACGAGATAGTAATATTGTTGTTTTTGGAATGCCGGATTGGATCCACTTTAAAGAACTTAATTATGATTATTTAATGAATCTAAACGTGCATCTTCCTAACAGTGGAATATTATCTTACCAAGATTCATTAACTCAATATTTCATAGATCATTATCAAGAATCGACAAATAGTGCTCCAAGCGAAAGATTTGCTTTTTCTGGATTTGATGTTACTTATTATTTTTTATCTCTTGTAAACCAATACGGTGGTCTTTCATCAAAAATGTACTTAGAACCTAAAAACCTTTTGAATTTAAATTTCGATTTCAATTACAAACGAGATGAAAAAAATGGATCTCGAAATCAATCGGTACAAATTATCAAATTCGAAAATTTGGAAATAATTCGAGTTGATAAATGATTTCTTAAATATTCTTTATAAATTTTAAAACCTGTACTATTAAAAATTTTAGGTTGTTCTACATTAACAACATGACCACAGTTAGGAATGACTAAAAGTTTTGAAGAAAGATGATTTTTTACAAGTTTACTGATCGAAGGTAAAAACATATGATCTTCTTCACCCATAACGTAAAGGGTTGGAATACCTGAATCTTTAATTCTGAACAAAGCTAACAGAGGATTAACTTCTGAAACAAGCGTAAACCAACGTTTAAATTCTTTTTGGTAAAGTTTTTTAGCTTGATTAATAAACAAGTTACGTGATTCTCTGTGTTTTTTGCGCGGCATTATAATAATTGCAAAAAACTTATAAAGCAAGATATATGGTATAACAGATTTTAAAAGTACTCCTAAACGCATTAAAACTTGACCTCTAAAATTTAATTTCATTACAGCTCCACCCAAAATCAAACTTTCACATCTTTCAGGAAAACGTTCTGCAATTTCTCTTATAATGATTGTTCCAAGAGATATTCCAACAAAATGACTAGTTTGAATTTTAAGATAATCAAGGACTTCCATTACTTCGTCACTTATTGCATCAAAAGTGTAAGATTTCAGTTTCTGATATATATGACTTTTAGACTTACCATGTCCTCTTAAATCAATAAGTAATATATTATGTTCCTGTTTAAAATCTCTTAATTGTTTATGCCATATAGCAATGCTTCCACCTGCTCCATGGACAAAAGTTACCCAGGATAATGTATCTTTTCTGATAAAGGTTTTAAAGTGGAGCATTTGCTTAAATTTTTATAATTAATTTGCGCAAAATAATATATGTTATACTGTAATGTTTAAAGGTTAACTAATCATAAATATAAAAATTTCAAACAAAAAGCCCATTTAGGATAAATGGGCTTTTTGTTAGCAGATAATATATTTTAGTGTTTAGAAAGAAAGTCTGCAACTCCCTCATGGCTTTCATTCATAGCTTCCTTTCCTTTTTTCCAATTAGCAGGACAAACTTTACCATTTTCTTCAACAAATGTTAGTGCATCAACCATTCTTAATGCTTCATCTACACTTCTTCCAAGTGGGAGATTATTAACTAATTGATGTTGTACAACACCTTCTTTGTCGATTAGAAATAAACCACGATAAGCAATCATTTCATTATCTGTTTCTAGTTGATCATTTTCATTAATAAAATAATCTCCTTTGAGAACATCAAAATTCTTTGATATTGTCTTGTTAGTATCAGCAACAATGGGATAAGTAATACCTTTGATACCACCATCAGATTTTTCCATTTGCAACCAACCCCAATGTGATTTTTCAGTATCAGTTGAACAAGCTACTACAGCAGTGTTTCTTTTTTCAAACTCTGCAAGATTTTCCTGAAAAGCATGAAGCTCTGTAGGACATACAAATGTAAAATCTTTAGGATAAAAGAAAAATATAACTTTCTTTTTTCCAAGATACTGATCCAAAGAAAAATCTGATTTTTCTTCACCACCATTAACAATTGCTTTTGCTTTAAAATGAGGTGCTTTTCTACCTACTAAAACTGCCATAATTTATAATTTACTTATTACTTATTTTATACCAACAAAAGTACAAAAGATTAAGAAAAAAACTTCTATTACTTAAAAAATACTCATTCTGATAAAAAATTTATTGTAGTATCTATAACTTTAAGCATATTTTCAGGTAAATGGTTCATTTCAAATGGATGTTTTACATCAAATGTGTGTCCTGTATTTTTAATTAAAACCAAAGTAGAATTTGTAATTAAAGATACAAGAAATTCAGCATCAGAAAAAGGAACCACTTTATCATCGGTACCATGAATAATCATGACATTCTGCCTAATTTTTTTAGATTGATATGGAATATCTAATATTTGTTTATTCTCAATAAAAGATTCGTAAAATTGATAGTACATAGGCATCATTTGCATGGTACGTCCATTTAATATATGCTGAACTCCCTTTTGTTTCCATTCTGAAACATCTACTGGAAAACGTGCTTCAAAATTGCACACAGATGCCCATGTAATGGTATTTTTAATTCGCTTATCTTGCGCTGATCGAAGTAGCGCAATTCCTCCTCCTCTACTGTGACCTATAACTACTAATTTTGAAAATTGAATATTTAACTCTGATGCCTCAAGCCAATCAATTACGATACCTAATTCTTTGAGTTCTAACAAATAATTATTCATACCGAAAGCCTCTAGATCAACAAAATCTAAAAGATTATTAGAAGTAACTCCGTTGTGAGAGAAATTAAATTTCAAAAATAAAAAACCTTGACTGGCAAAAGAATCTGCAACTAAATTAGAAGCACCCCAATCTTTAAAACCTTTAAAACCATGAACATAAATAACCGGAGTTAAAGATTTTTGAGTTTCCTTAAACCTATAATCAATAGATATCTTTCGACCATTACAGCCATCAATTTCAAGGTGATTTACTTTCATTAGAATTATTTAATAGTTTCTAATGCTTCAAGATATACAGCCTCATAAAGAGGTAAAATTTTACATATATCATATTCTTTAGCCGCTGAAAGTGCATTCTGAGCAAACTCGTTATATTTTCTCTTATCATTCAATAATGATATCGCATCATTTGACATTTTCGCTACATTACCTACGGCAGATGTGTATCCGGTTACACCATTGATATTTAAATGAGACAAACCACCTGTATTACTTGAAACCACAGGAATACCTGCAGCCATAGCTTCAAGAGCTACCAAGCCAAAACTTTCTTTTTCTGATGGCAATACAAACAAATCTGAAATTGCCAATAAACGAGACACGTCTTGGTTTTTCCTAGAACTTCACATCATCTGAACAGCCCAGATCACGACACATATACTCTGCAACTTCTCTTTGAGGTCCATCACCAACCATCAATAATTTAACAGGCATTTTTTCTCTTACATTTACAAATATACGAATCACATCTGCTACTCTTTTTACAGGTCTGAAATTGGAAATATGAATCATTATTTTCTCCCGATTAGGGGCATAATGTAACTGTAAATCTTGGTCAAAAGTATAGTTGTGTAAATCGAAATCAATAAAATTTGGAATCACTTTTATCTCCTTTCGAATAGAAAAACAATTTAATGTTTCTTCTCTTAAATGCTGAGATACAGCAGTTACCACATTAGAATGATTGATAGAAAAGTTAACTGCAGGTGTTAAAGCTGGACTTTTTCCTACCAATGTAATGTCGGTGCCATGTAATGTGGTTACCACCGGAATATGAATACCCTCTTCAGCCAGTATCTGTTTGGTTAAATAAGCAACATAAGCATGAGGAATGGCATAGTGAACATGAAGAAGATCTAACTTTTCATACTTTACGACATCCAATAATTTACAAGCTAAACTTAGTTCATAAGGTGGGTATTCAAATAAAGGATAATCAGCTACACGAACTTCATGAAAAACAATATTATTCACCTGATCATTCAAACGGACGGGCTGCCGATAAGCAACAAAATGAACTTCATGCTCTTTATCAGCTAATGCTTTACCGAGTTCCGTAGCAACAATACCACTACCTCCAAAGGTCGGATAACAAACAATTCCTATTTTCATGTTATTCTATTGCCTTGTAAATAACATCCTGAATTTGGGTTCTAATATTTTCTTTTACCAAAAGAAAATTTTCAGCCGAAGGATGAATTCTATTAGACAAAAATACGTAAATCAATTCATGTTCTGGGTCTGCCCATACAATGGTTCCTGTAAAACCAGAGTGACCAAAGCTGGATTGTGAAGCTTGATCGCAAGTAGGTCCATCAGTATCATCAATTACAGGTTTATCAAAACCAATTCCTCTGCGATTGTCTTTACGGCGGTACTGACAAGATGTAAATTCTTCTATGGTCTTTTCTTCTATATATCTTTTACCCGCATATTCGCCACCGTTCAAATACATCTGCATCAGCTTTGCCAAATCGTTGGCATTAGAAAATAAACCTGCATGTCCGCCAACACCATCTTGCATAGCAGCACCTGGATCGTGAACATACCCCCTTAACAACTGATTCCTGAAATAAGTATCATTTTCAGTGGGTACAATGGTATTAATATCAAATTTTTCTAAAGGATGATAACTCGTAAAATTAGCACCAAGATCTTCATATAAGCGATCTTGAACCATATCTTTTAAAGAGGCATCTTCTTGATTTTCGATAATTTCTTTTAGAATATAATAGCCTAAATCACTGTATTTATAGCCTTTATCTTTTCGCATTTTTGAGTGAATTACCCTATCAAAAATGGTATCTAGGTATGCTTCATTCATGTAAATATCTTGGGCAACTTTTATCTGAAAATCGCCTATTTTTCTATCGGAATATATCTCCGGATTTAGATCTCCCTTTTCGGTTAAGGTTTCTCTGTAAAAAGGAATCCAGGGCCACAAACAAGCATGATGTGCAAGTATTTTTCTGCTGCTTAACTTCCCCTTAGAACAGGTGTCTTCAATACTCAAATATTTTCTAATACCCTTATCTACATCAAAAGTACCAGCATCTACTTTTTGCATGAGCAAAGGAAGTGTAGACAAAATTTTAGTGATGGATGCTATATCGTAAACATCAAATTCGTTTACAGCATTTAAACTGTCGTAAGTGTGATAACCAAAACTTTTATGATAAACCACCTTTCCCTCTTTAGCTACTAGAACCTGACATCCGGGTGTGGCTTTAATTTCAATAGCATAATTTACAATTGAATCTATTAAATGTAAAGTATCTCTATTTAAACCGACCTCTTCAGGTACAGAATATTTTAATCTTTTTAAAGATTGCATATCTAATCCAAAACCTGACTTATACTCATCTGAGAGACTAACAGGTAATTTACCTTCTACAGGTATGGCACCAAAAATACTTTGCGCTGCTAATGATTGCATACTTTTTGAATTTTGATAGGCCATCAAAACACTTTTAACATCATTTAAATAGTCAGCATTAAGTAAGCTATAAGGATTAGCAAAAACAACTAGAGAAACAGATGTCTTCATGGAAAAATCTAATATAATTTCTTTTTCAGCATCAGTAATTTTATAAGATTTCCATGGAGATGCATTTGATTTATGAATAGAAATAATCAACCTATCAAAATCTGAAGCCTCATCTATTGCTGTATCAAAGGTGTGTACATAAGCGTATCGTTTTAACTGATTCACGAAATTTTCAGAATCCGATTTACCTAAAGTCAATACTGCTATTTTCTGATTTTTTAGATCTGCTAAAGGAATTTCCTCATCAGTATTTTTTAAAAGTGTTAATGCTGCTTCTTCCAATCGACGTATTAATAATTCAGAATCGTCATTCTGAACTCTTTTAAGAACATTTACGGTATCAATTTGCACATCAGATGTTAAACCCAACCACTCTTTAGCTTTTAATATTTTATGACAGGATTGGTTGATCCTATCCTCGGTTAAAAGGCTATCCTGAATAGCTTTCTTAATTGCAGTAAATGCTGCCGGAATATCTTCAGGGAAAAGTAAAACATCATTCCCTGCTTGTAAAGCAGCTACTTCCAAGGCTCCACTTTCGTATAAAGAACTGACCGCTTTCATATTTAAAGCATCGGTAAAAGTAAGTCCACTAAAATTTAATTGCTGACGAAGCATGGTATCTACCACATAAGGTGACAAAGTACTGGCTCTATTTTCAATAGAATCTAATGATGGGATATTTAAGTGAGCGACCATCACAGAGGCAACTCCTGCATCAATTAATCTTTTAAATGGTATAAGATCTACAGTATCAATTCGTGATTTTGTATGATCTAATACAGGTAATGTTTTATGAGAATCGGAGTCTGTATCTCCATGTCCAGGGAAATGTTTTGCACAGGCTAAAACGCCAGATTCCTGCATCCCATTCATTAAAGCAAGGGCTTTATTGGATACATTTAAAGGATCCTCACCATATGAACGTGCATTAATAATAGGATTAAAAGGATTTGAATTTACATCGACAACGGGAGCGAAATTGAAATGTATACCCATGGTCTTACATTCCTGTGCAATAGCCACACCCATCTCATAAAGCAGATCTTCATTTTGAATTGCACCTAAAGTCATATTCCATGGAAAAGCATTTAAACTGTCTATTCGCATTGAAAGCCCCCACTCGCCATCAATTCCATTCATCATTGGTATATTTGATCTGGATTGAAATCTATTAACCAAAAGATTGTGCTGATGAGGTTCTGCCTGAAAATAAATAAGCCCACCAAGACCATAATTTTCTATTAAACTATCGATCATTAAGTAATAAGCTTCATCAGTATCTCTGCCATTAGCAGCAACCATAAACAATTGACCAATCTTCTGATCCAAACTCATAGACTGTATTAAAGAATCAGCCCAAGGAGATGGCATCATCATATAAGGTGCTTTTTTGGGTGGTTCAGGAATAGTTGAAACGCCCATTCCTAAAAAACCCAAAAAACCTAAAACGATTATAAGTACACTTAATATTCTTAAATACATTTGTCCGAATTATCTTTGAAAAATATAATATTAAGTTGAATTCGGATACTTATCTAGATGTAACTTATTCACAATTCTGTTATTTGGTATTAGATTTTCATATTTTCGATTTTAAACAAAGAAAATAATGAAACTTTGTATTGCAGAAAAGCCCAGTGTGGCCAGAGAAATAGCCCAGGTTATTGGAGCAAATGAGAAGAAAATTGGATATTACGAAGGCAATGGCTATCAAGTAAGCTGGACTTTTGGACATTTTTGCACCCTTAAAGAACCACACGAATACAATCCTTCATGGAAACCTTGGAATTTAAGTTACCTTCCTATACTTCCTCCAGCTTACGAGATTAAACTCATTAAAAACAAAGGCGTTAAGGAACAGTTTG
This sequence comes from Cryomorphaceae bacterium, assembly GCA_019649675.1. Classification (GTDB taxonomy): domain Bacteria; phylum Bacteroidota; class Bacteroidia; order Flavobacteriales; family UBA7430; genus MED-G21. The sequence goes on from BOWN01000002.1 coordinate 92,340, forward strand.
AAATCATTAAATATTTGGTGAAAAATTGTAATTCTGTCATCAATTGTGGTGATGCTGGACAAGAGGGAGAATTAATTCAACGTTGGGTTTTAGAACATGCTGGAAACACAAAACCCATTCAGCGATTGTGGATCTCTTCACTTACGAACGAAGCCATTAAAGATGGATTTTCGAAACTAAAAGACGGTGCTGAGTTAAATAGATTATACCATGCAGGAAAATCTAGAGCAATAGGCGATTGGGTTTTGGGCTTAAATGCTACACGTCTATACACCTTACGATACGGTAACGGAAAGCAAGTATTATCAATAGGTAGAGTACAAACACCAACACTGGCAATGATTGTAAGCCGCCAAAAAGAAATTGAAAATTTCAAACCTAGTCCTTTTTGGGTATTACAAACAGAATATAAAAACACTCTTTTTAATGCAGAAGCAGGAAAATTTAAAAATGTCGAAAAAGCCAGAGAGCAATTAGCCTTAATAGCTCAATCAGAATTTGAAATTGTCTCTAACGAAACCAAAAAAGGGAAAGAAAGTCCTCTAAAGCTTTTCGATCTAACCTCTCTTCAGGTTTCATGTAACAATAGATTCAATCTTTCTGCCGAAGAAACTCTGAAAACAATTCAGAGTTTATACGAAAAGAAACTATGCTCCTACCCTCGTGTAGACACAACTTTCCTTCCTACAGATGTTTACCCAAAAATAGATGGTATCCTTAAAGGATTAAAAGTTTACAATTCAATAACTCTTCCTTTGATTGGGAAACCAATACGAAAGTCGAAAAAGGTGTTTAATGACAAAAAGGTGACTGACCACCATGCCATTATTCCAACAGGGCAAAACCCGAGTTCAGGATTAAGTTACAATGAGAAAATGGTTTATGATTTGATCACAAAAAGATTTATTGCCGCTTTCTACCCAGATTGTACAGTTTCTAATACAACAGTTAAAGGACGCTCAAACACTGTTTTATTTAAAACCACCGGAAAGCAAATTTTAGATTTGGGATGGAGAATTGTCTATAGTAAAGACAGCAGTAATTCAGATGATAACATTATGCCAGACTTTGTTAAAGGAGAAAAAGGCGCTCATAAACCTAATCTCGATGAGAAAAGCACAAAAGCACCTTCTTGGCATACTGAAGCATCTTTATTAAGAGCTATGGAGACAGCGGGCAAACAAGTTGATGACGAAGAAATGCGTGACTTAATGAAAGAAAATGGAATCGGAAGACCATCTACACGTGCTGCAGTTACAGAAACACTTTTCAGAAGAAAATACATCATCAAACAAAAAAAGAAATTAGTTGCTACCCCAATGGGTGTTCAATTAATAGACACAATACAAAATGAATTATTAAAATCCCCCAAACTCACAGGTCAATGGGAAAAAAAGCTTAGAGACATTGAACAAGGCAAGTATAATGCTCAAGTATTCTTAAAAGAAATGGAAACCTTAGTGACGACGTTAGTCAAAGAAGTGAAAAACCGACAATCGGTAAACCGTTTTGGTGAAGCTGATATGAAGGTGCGTAAAAAAATTGACACACCTAACTGTCCAAAATGTAATACTGGAAAGATTTTAAAAGGAAAAACAGCTTACGGTTGTAGCGAATATAAAAAAGGATGTCATTTTTTGGTCCAATTTGAACAATTCAACAAAAAACTAAGCGAAAAACAAATCTTTCAATTAATTGTTAAGAAAAAAACAAATTGGATGAAAGATTTTAAAATAAAAGAATCTCTTGTAGAAGGACGCTTAATCATTAATAAAGAGTTTAAAATTGAATTGCAATTTAAAGAAGAAGAAACTCTTAAGTGCCCTCGTTGTGAGGAAGGGATTATCTTAAAAGGTAAAAATGCCTATGGCTGCAACAGATTCAAATTGGGATGTAAAACCATTATACCATTTGAAATATTCAACAAAAAACTGACAAATACACAAATCAAAAAGCTAATTCTTAAAGGACATACTCAATTAATTAAAGGACTTTTAATAAATGGTCAAAAGAAAAATGCAAAACTAAAATTTAATGCAGATTTCGAAGTATGCCTAGCAGAGTAAAGAGAGATGGTAATAATTTACAGTAAAGTTATCTAAGTCCATTTTTCTTGCGAGTTTTTTTAACAGTAGGTTTCTTCCCAAATTGTAAGCTAAACCCAAGTTGAAGAAACAGATTTTTAGTATCAAATAAATCTGCAGCTAAAATATTATCCAATATCAAATGCATCTGGAATGCTCCAGGAGACCATACAAAACCTGTTCCTAAATTACTCAAACCATTAAAATTTTGATACGAACCAATGAGTTCTAAAGATTCTACCAATTGGAATTGATAACCAAGATTAAGGACATTTAAACGAGAATCCAAATTCTTTCTTGTGTGAAATAATAAAGAAAAACTGTGTCGTTTATTTAATGTATAAGCGACACCAAGAAAAACGCTTGAATTTAACTTAGTCTTATAGGAACCTGTTGTTGTGATTGGCTCCATAGTCGTGGTTAGGGAGTCTAAAATTTCCTCTAGTTGGTCTTCCAGATCATCATCTCCAGAACTAGACTGAATTAATCCATCAATAACAAATTCAGATTCACCTTCGGTCGTATAAAATTCATTGTTTTCTATGCCCAATTGATACTTCCAAAATCATTTAAAGCAAAACTAAATTCAAACTTTTTATTGTATTTGTAGGACGCACCTAATGTCAATAGCAAAACCAGAATTCAATAAAGGGTCAGGTGATGAAGTCAGACCAGAAGTCAAAATTAAAATCGTAAGAATGTAGTTTGAAAATTGGAATTGATGTTGAATCAGTGTAAAGGTCTAAACCTAAACTTTCGGTAAATACATTTGCTATACCATTTAAAATTTGATACGCGCTCCAACATTTAATTTATCAGTTAAGAAGATGAAGCACCTATATAAAAACTGTTATAAACAGTCATATCTAAACGCTCATCTTTAAAATTCATTGACGATTTAGAAACTGAACATTCCCATGTGTTAAATAATTAACTATGTTACTGGAGAGTTTTAAGCCTAAATCAGCAACAATTTCATCTCCGAGATAGGCAAAAACCTTTTTCTTCTTCCCAACTTTAAAACCCAAATAAAAAAGTTGATTACGTGCATTTAATAATAAAGCATCCTTATACCTAAAAATGAAGAACGGATGGAATATTGAGCCTTAACGAATCATCTTCACCTTTTTTAAATAACTCATTAAAACTTAATGGTGACTGCAAACCAAGACTAAAATGAGAAAAAGCAGGAAATCCAATAATCATTTTAGCTTCAGGAAAAGAAGCGGGATTTGAATTTGAATTCAATATAAAAGCATTTGAATGATAGCCTGAATAAATATTCTGAGCACTTGAACTAAGTGAAAATATTGATATTATTACAAATATATACTTTCTCATTATTCCTCTATATTTAATTCTAGGATTGCTCCTATAGCAATTTTAAACTGATAATCAGTATAGAGTTTTACGGCTGTATTTTCATTTTCGTAAGAGTTCATTTTGATGTCTAATAATACTCTATTTGAATTAAAAAGAGCATCATTTGTCCAGAATCTAAAGTGATATTACTATCATATATATTTGTGATATGGTTCGTCCATCTTCATTACTTCAGCAGCATCAAGTATCTGAACATCTAAAGAATCAGAACTAATCCACTCACAGAATCTGTAAAGAAAATCATCATATCTATATCCAAAGGAAAATCATTTTCAGTATGTAATTTAAGAATCACAGAATCTATATAATCCGCTTCTGAAGTAAAATCATTTTCTCTTCCAAAATCTATATCTAACGAATCAGTCCTCTTTGCATCTTCTAATCGGAAATGAAGTGGTACATCTAACTCAAAACCAATCTTAATTTCTGATCCAGCAGTAATTGAATTAATTGAACCGATATTACCATATTCCATTCGGATTAGATAAAACAGTTCCACTATATAGAATTTGAGATGGACTTAATGAAATCATATCCGAAAGTTGAGAATTAGAGTTGTTGAAATCTGTAATGTTGACATTAAGGCTTGAGACTGAATATTGGACCATTTAAAGAGATACTCTCATCATCATTAATTCCTAACAAATCTAAATCAATTAAAAAAGGAAAGCCAATAGCATTGTCAACTGTAAATCTAGATTTGGAGTTTCAAGATATAAATTTGGAGCAATATCTCCAGAATACTTAAATCTAAATCCAAATCACCTTGTTCTATTTCTTGTTCTATTTGACCAAAAACCTTCTATGTAGTAAACTCAAAATTCTCTATAGACATATCAATATGAATTTCATCATTTTCGCTAAATGATTCAAAAGTATCTGATCCGATAATTTGCGATGAATAATTCACTTGAATTTGATTTATAGATTCCAGTAAGATCAAAGGAATAATTTCAAGAGAAAAAGAAAATGTTTGTGGACCGAAGACTGAGTGTTATTAATTTCAATACCTCTGAAAAGACTATTCCCATCTGATTTTTCAACGATGATATTTCAATTGTTAATTGCAAAGATGCATTAACTGAAGATTCATAGTTAAAAACAATAGTTCCGGAAGATAAATCAATATAGCTAATTTCTACATCATCATCAACTTGCAATCTACAATTACACTATCTGAAGGTCCCTCTGGAGGGAAACTTGATTGAACCCTCTGTTGCCTGAAAGGAAATTCCTGAAATCGAAAATATCATATGATCTGAACTAGAAAAAGATAACCAAGAGTTTTCATCGAGTGGATTAGGGCCACTACCATCAGAACTAAATTCAACAATCGATATCTCAAGGTCAGAATACAAAGATTGATCAGCTAAACTAACTGATTGAACTTGACTTGTTCCAGCTGCAATAGAATTAAATAAAAATTGACCAACAACAACTTGATTATCGGTATTAACTAATTCTAACTCTAGAGAAGTAATCTCAAAAGCAAAATTGTTTATTATTTCAATACTTAAAATACCTTGGAGATCATTACATACTCAAATTCAAACTCATCTGATGCTTGATGATAATATGAACCACCAGACTGAGATGTAATTGGCGGAAAGTATGCTGAACCATTCATCTCAGCAAATTAATAGCAAGATCAATTTCTTCAGCTGTATTGCTTTAAGTTATCAGTTAACTCTGATAAGGTTACATTAATATCAGTTTGAAAATCATCTATATCAATTGCTTCTAAATAAAAAGAATCTTGTGTTGGATCTTGATCTTCAATAACCATCAAAGTATCACTAAAAACTTGAGCTATACTGTCTTCTTTGTATATAATTCGAATAAAATCATCATCATCAAAAGACAAGTTTTCATCATCAGGCAATAAATCTAATAATGTAGTTGTAGAATGAATTACGGGAATCGCAATATTAGGTTGTATTTCAATAGTATTAGTAATTTTTGAAATATCCTCATCCATACAAGAGACAACTGAAAATAATGCAAAAAGAAGTACTAGTTTTCTGATATTATTCATAAGTATCTTTTTAATTCAGCAAATATAAAGAAATAGACTTTTCTGTAAAAATGTCTACAGCAGTGTCAACCTAGCTAAATAATGAAAATGGTCATCTTGATAAATAAGTTCAGTAGTCCAACCAGAGTTAAATGCAATATTTCTTAGTCGATCAAAATCAACAAACAACCAAGGAAAAGTGATAGAATTATAATGCTTATAGGTTAGTTGGTATTCTAGCTCACCATAATAAGCTAAATTGGTATCTAACCATAAACCATCATCGTCATAAAACATATATTTTATATCAGATGAATCTAAAAGAATTTGGCCATCAGAAGATAAAAAGCTTTTATGTACTCTAAAAAACCTTTAAGCCCTCTAAATTTTTAACTAAACCTATACCATTCATCATAAATATGATGGTATCATAACCATCCGCCTCAAACGTCCATATGTCATCACAATGACATTTTTCAGACCTTGTTCTTTCATGATTTCACAACTTAATTCTGATACATCTATTGAAGTTATATCAAATCCATTATTTGTAAATAAAGACTATGTGCTCCAGAACCGGCACCCACATCGAGAACTTTTCCTTTACAAGGCGTAAAGCTTCTTTTTCAAGAAAAGGCATTTTAGGATATTTACGAAAGAGATGAGAAACAGGTAACTCTTCTCCTCGGTAATATTTGTATTCACTTTATAGGAGTGTTATCATTATAATGAAAATAATGATAAATCGCTTGTCCAATAGGATCTTGTTCCTTCTTAATCATATGAGCTAAAATAAGAAATCATTTTTTTAATATATTTACCGAAATAATTCATCTAAAATAAACTCAATGAGGTATATTTTTTCCTTTCCCTTCCCTTTTTCTTTTTTGCTTGTTCACATGAAACTGAACCAGCTTATTTAAATCCTTCTTTGTCTGTTGATAAAAGAATAGATGATTTAATGAGTAGAATGACTCTCTATGAAAAGCATGTCAAATGAATCAATTCGTTGGACTTGAGCATATGAAAAAAGCAGAAAAAGATTTATCTGCTGAGGACATGAAAAAAGTGATGCTCAAGGTTTTTACAAAGGAGTATTTTCTCAGGATGTTGAGCAAATGGTAATCAAAGGACAAATTGGTTCTTTCTTGCATGTAGTTACTGCTAAAGAAGCTAATTATTTACAAGAGTTGGCATATAAATCTGAATTTAAAATTCCATTGCTTATTGGAATTGATGCAATTCATGGAAATGCCTTATATAAGGGAGCAACCGTATACCCATCTCCAATAACAATTGCTTCAACATGGGATGAGACTAACTCATATAATGTTGGTATTCAAACCGCTTTTGAGATGAGAGCTACAGGTTCACATTGGGCTTTTACCCCAAATATAGATGTAATGAGAGATGCTAGATGGGGAAGAGTTGGTGAAACCTTTGGAGAAGACCCGTATTTAGTTACACAAATGGGCTTAGCTATGATAAATGGGTTACAACAAGATGATTTTACTGGAGCTAATAAAGTCATAGCATGTGCAAAGCACCTCATAGCTGGTAGTGAACCAATTAATGGCTTGAATTTATCCCCTATGGATATTTCTGAAAGAACATTAAATGAAATTTATTTACCACCATACAAAAGTGCTGTTGATGCAGGAGTTTTTTCCATTATGGCAGCTCACAACGAAGTAAATGGTGTTCCTTCACATTCAAACAAGAAGCTTATGACAGATTTAATAAGAGATGAATGGGGTTTCGATGGTTTTTATGTTAGTGATTGGTTGGATATTGAAAGGTTAGAAACTCTTCATAGAGTTGCTAGAAATTTTAAAGAGGCCGTTCACCTTGCTGTTGATGCTGGAATTGATATGCACATGCACGGTCCAAACTTTCCTGAATTAGTAATTGAATTGGTAAATGAAGGAAAACTATCAGAGGAAAGGGTCAATTATGCATGTTCGAAAATATTAGAAGCAAAATTTAAGCTAGGGTTGTTTGAAAATCGCTTTGTTGATGAAGATAAAATTTCTGAAAAATATTTAAACAATCTCACACAGAAACAGCTTTAAAATTAGCTAGAGAAGGTATAGTTTTATTAAAAAATAATGATGTATTACCATTACAAAAACCTCAAAATACAAAGAATAAAATACTAGTTACAGGACCTAATGCTAACAATCAATCAATTTTAGGTGATTGGCATAAACCACAGCCAGATGAAAATGTTCTGACTATATATGAAGGTATAGAAAAAATTGGTACAGAAGTGGGTTATGTAGTTGACTATCATGACTCTAACCAAAACATAAAGAAAATTTCAAATAGTGATATTGATAAAACAATTGAGATTGCAAATGAATATGATATTGTTTTTGTTGTAGTTGGCGATAATTCAATGAGGTACAAGTGGAGCGAAAAACAGCTGGAGAAAATACTGCAAGAGCTGAACTTAATTTAGCTGGAAATCAATTAAATCTGGTAAAAGATTAAAAGAAACAGGCAAAAATATTATTGTTATTTATGCAAATGGTAGACCAATTTCTGAGCCTTGGATTTCTGAAAATATCAACGCAATTATCGAAGTATGGGAACCAGGAAGTTTTGGTGGATTAGCAGCAGCTGAAATTATTTTTGGGAAGGTAAATCCTAGTGGAAAACTTCCCCTTACTATTGCAAATTCAGTTGGTCAATTGAAAATGTTCTATAATCATAAGCAATCTATGTATTACAGAAACTATGCAATGAATACCAATAAACCACTATATTCCTTTGGTTTTGGCCTAAGTTATACAAAATTTGATATCAGTGAACCAAAACTCAATATTTCAAAATTTAAAAATGACATCTTAAGTGTCTCTGTTGATGTCAAAAATATTGGTGAAATTATTGGTGATGAAATAGTTCAACTATATATTTCTGATAAATTTAGTAGTATTACTCGACCAGTTAAAGAACTAAAAGCCTTTAAAAGAGTAAGGTTAAAACCAGGAGAATCAAAAAATCATATTTGAATTAGACAAATCTGCATTTGCTTTTATGACGCAGAAATGAAATATATTGTTGAAGCGGGTGAATTTAATATTCATGTAGGAAACTCTTCAAGAGATGAGGACCTTAAAAGTATAAGTTTCAATATTAAAGAAACACTATATTTAAAAGATTAATTTATTCTTGAATCAAAATCTATCATTTTATGGTTTTTATTCCATTCACACTAGATTAAATTATACTATTCATCTTTTTTGAAATAAAAGCACGATGCTAAATCATTTGTTAATAAATAATAATTAAAAAAATGAAATCAAACTCAAATTACAACGCTGCTCTTGCCACTTTAGTAATTGTCTTCTTCTTCTGGGGCTTCATTGCCGCATCAAATGGTGTTTTTATACCATTTTGCAAAAGTTATTTTCATTTAGATCAATTTCAGTCACAGCTGATTGATTTTGCCTTTTATGGGGCTTATTACATTGGAGCTCTTTTATTATTTATAATATCTGGTTACATAAAAACTGATATTTTAAATAAATGGGGATTTAAAAATGGTATTATATATGGTTTGCTTATTTCTGCAATTGGAGCTGCTGTAATGATTCCCGCTATTTCAAGTGGTTCATTTAGTTTTATTTTAGGTTCACTATTTGTAGTTGCTTTAGGCTTTTCGTTACAACAAACATCTGCAAATCCGTTTGCTATTGCATTGGGAGAACCTGCAACAGGATCTCACAGATTAAATTTGGCTGGGGGTGTAAATTCCTTTGGGACTGCTATTGGACCAATTGTAGTTGCTTTTGCGCTGTTTGGAGCAGCAACTTACTCAGATGATCAAATTGCAAGTATAAATCTATCTACTGTTAAAACCTTATATGTAGCAGTTGGTGGTTTATTTTTACTTGCGGCTACTCTGTTTATTTTTTCAAAAAAATTACCTCAAGCAAAAGGTGATTCTAATTTTGTTCAAGCACCTAAAGCAGTGAAAATGCTAACCTTTATTACTTTGGTACTTTTGGTTGTTTTTATTTTGTTTTGATCAATATCGTGGTGATACTGTTGATTCAAATTTGATATTTAAGCTTATGATCCTAGCATTGTTTCTAATTGTTGGAGGACTATTATTCTCAAATCAAAAAGCAATTAAAAATCCTGATGGTTGGGGTGCAATGCAATACCCTCAATTGGTTCTTGGTATGCTGGCGATATTTACTTACGTCGGGTAGAGGTAACAATTCAAAGTAATTTAGGTGAACTTTTAAAGTCTGAAGCATTTGGTGGTTATAGTAACTCTCAAATTGCGCCTTATATATCGATGTACTGGGGATCTTTGATGATAGGTAGATGGGCTGGAGCTATTTCTGTTTTTAACCCAGGAAAGACATTAAAAAACGTTCTATTTATCATAGTTCCTTACATTGCTTTTGGAGTTGTTTTATTTGTAAATCATATTTCTAATAACGACATAAGTGGTCTTTATTTATATGGCTGGAGTATTTTATTATTAATTGCTGGGTTCTTTTATGGTCAAGAAAAACCATCTAAAACACTATTTATATTCGGATTGCTTGGAGTTTTGTCAATGTTATTAGGCCTCTTTAGTGATGGTACAATAGCTCTTTACGCATTTATGAGTGGTGGTTTGTTTTGTTCTATAATGTGGCCAAGTATTTTTCATTATCAATAGCTGGTTTAGGCAAATATACCTCTCAAGGATCAGCCTTCTTAATAATGATGATTTTGGGTGGTGCTATTATCCCACCTATCCAAGGAAACTTGCAGATATATTTACTATTCATAGTTCATATTGGATTACTGTAATTTGTTTTCTTTATCTAATGTTCTTTGCAGTAAAAGTGAAAAAGTTTTAAAGTCTCAAGGTGTAAATTATGATGAATAAATAATCTCGCAAGGAAAAGATTATTTTTACTTTTAAGATGTTTCACAAAGAAGAATGGGTGAAAAAATAATCTAAAACAAAGAGAAATTTAATAAATAGTAGTTTTCATGTTTAAAAATATTATAAACATTCAATTATTTATTGCACTAGTTTGCCTATACAGCTGTTCTGAAGACTCAAAAATTTAAATACAAAAGATAAGTCAATTTCACATACTTCAGAAAAACTTAATGTATTACTAATTGTTGCAGATGACTTAAACTGTGATATAGGCGCTTACGGAAATTCGATCGTAAAAACACCGAATATAGATCGTCTTGCAGAAAAAGGAATTCTTTTGAAAATGCTCACAATCAATATCCACTATGTGGAGCCATCTCGTGCATCATTCTTGACTGGTATGTATACTAATCAAACTAAGATTACGAGGAACAATATGAATCTTAGAAATTCTGTTCCAGATGTTATTACTTTAGGACAACGTTTCAGACAACAAGGTTATCAATCTGTTCGAATTGGTAAAATGTTTCACTATGACAACCCGAGCGCTATTGGAACATCAGGAAATGATGACATCTATTCTTGGGATCAAACTATAAATCCATATGGAAGAGACAAAATTGAAGAATATAAAATTAATACTCTAACACCAAGAAAATATGGAGGTACTTTAAGCTGGTTAGCTGCGGATGGTACAGATGAGGAACAAACAGATGGTATTGGATCAAGCGAGGCAATAAAAATGCTTGATCAATTTACTATAGTGAAACTCCATTTTTTTTAGCTGTTGGTTTTTAGACCTCACACCCCATTTGTCGCCCCTAAAAAATATTTTGACATTTACGACAGAAAGAAAATCGAAATTCCAGAAAGCTCTTCTGAATACCTGGCAACATTTGCCAGAACCTGCTGCAAAATCTATAAGAGCAAAAAGAACCAGTTGAATCTAGAAAAGAACGTGCTCAAGAGATAAAAGAAGCATATTATGCAACTATTTCATTTGTAGATGCACAGTTAGGTAGGATCCTTGATTATCTAGAAGTCTCAGGATTAGATAAAAATACAATTGTAGTATTTACTTCGGATCACGGCTACCACATGGGAGAGCACGGTCACTGGCAAAAACAAACACTATTTGAAAATTCAACTCGAATACCACTAATAATTTCTAATCCAAATTCAGAAAAAAAAGGAGTGAAATCTAACAGTCCAGTTGAATTAATTGACCTCTACCCTACTCTAATGGACTTGACCAATATAAATACACCTAAGCATGTCGTTGGAAAAAGTTTAGAACCACTAATGAAGAATGTAAATAATTCTGTTCGAGGAAGCGCAATAACAAGATGGCGAAATGGATACTCAATCAAAACCAAACGCTACAGACTCACAAAGTGGGAAGTAATGGCGAACTAGGTTACAAAGCTATATGACCATAAATACGACAAGAACGAACTAATCAATCTTGCAAAAAATCAAGATTATAATGAAGTAATGGATTCTTTAAAATTGGTGATTGAGGAAAGAATTGCTGATGCCTCAATTAAACCTGAGGGTCTTGGCAGGCAATTCAAAATGCCAAACCTATGTACAAAGCAAAAAAAATTACTTATGGGGATATCCACGATATAAATGGTGAAATATTGAATTTTAAAAATGAATAATTCAATAATTTTAAACTTTACTTGTCAGTTTCAAATTATAAATCCATGCACCATGATATTAAAGCTAATAGATAAGCTAACCGAAAAATTTATTAAAATAGTATTTTGTTCTTTAGGGATTTTATTACTTTATTTTTCATGTAATTCTGCTGACTTTTCTGAAAAAAAAGGAAAAAATACAACTTCTCCTAATTTCATACTTATACTTGCAGATGACCAAGGATGGAATGGTACATCTGTCAAAATGATGCAAAAATGAGCCCGGCTCAAAAAATGATTACTTCGAAACACCAAACTTAGAGTTACTTGCTGAAAAGGTATTCGATTTTCTGATGCGTACGCAAGTGCACCTGTTTGTGCTCCTTCAAGGTATAGCATTCAGTTCGGAAAAACACCGGCGAGGCTTTCATTGATTCGAGTTGGAATGAATACGGATCATATTGACCATGAAGGATTTACAAGTATCCCAAAAGCACTTAAAAAAATCAATAGTCAATATAGAACTGCCCATTTTGGAAAATGGGGAATGGGAAGTAATCCCTCTGTCCTTGGCTATGACATAAGCGACGGACCTACCAAAAATAAGGATGGGAATTTCACAAACGACAAATCCCAATGGATACATACCGCTAAAGAAGATCCAAAAAATATTTTTTCTCTAACTGATAGAGCAATTGAATTTATCAAGTCAAGTACAGCTAAAGCAAAACCTTTTTATCTGCAAATTTCTCATTACGCAGTTCATGCCGATATTGAATCAAAAGAAAAAAGCTTTAACCTCCTTAGAGACAAGCCAAAAGGTACACAACAAAAAGATCAGGGATTTGCTGCCATGACTTTTGATTTAGACCAGGGACTTGGTATTCTTTTAAAAAAGATAAAAGAACTAGATATCGAAGACAACACATATATTATATATATGTCTGACAACGGTTCTGTACCGAATATACCAGGAGCCAAGAAGTATGAAAAAAGCTACAACTATCCCTTAAGTAGAGGTAAATGGGATGCATTAGAAGGAGGAGTACGTGTACCACTTATTATTGCAGGACCGGGAATAAAATCTGGCTCCGAATCTGCCACACCTGTTTCAGGATCAGACCTCTTACCTACCATATTAGATCTAGCTGGAAACAAAACAATTACATTAAATGAAATTGATGGGGGAAGTTTTGCGCCAATACTTTTTAATAAAAATTATGAAGGAATTGAAAGAAACGTTGACGGAATTTTCTTCATGTACCCTACAGAAATGGCATAGCTTTAAAAAGACCTCATTCTGCAGTCCGAAAAGGAGAATACAAGCTTGTTAAATTTCAAGATGATAAATCAATCTTTCTATTTAACTTAGTAAAAGACAAAATGGAGCAAATAAATTTAGTCACTCAAAAACAAGAGAAAGCAAAAGAATTGGAAAGAATATTAGATAATTACCTTATTGAGGTGCATGCACCCAAGTGGCAAGACGGAATTACATGGAAAAATACACCTTTAAAAAAAATTAACTCAAACTACTAATTCTTGATTTGTCTTAAAAAATATTTAATATTCTCAGTAAACTTTATTTTCATCTTATCTGCATGTGAAAATGCAAATACAAGTGACAAAAGCGAAAATAATGATAATGAAAATTTCCAAAGAGTTGCTTGTCAAAACTCTATATCAAAGCATGTTTTTCAGGAAACACAGTTTACTCAGTCTGATAATCTATTAAATGATTTATTGCTTAATGTACTTCCAGACTCTAGTATGAGAATGGCCTATATTCCGGAGGGGATTTACGATATGGGGTCAAGTAATCCCAATATGGCGCTCAAAAGAGAACTACCTCAACATCGAGTTAAAGTTAACGCTTTTTATATGGATATTCATGAGGTTACAAATGCTCAATTTTCGGCTTTTGTCAAAGCAACTAATTATAAAACCATTGCGGAACGTGAAATTGATTGGGAGATACTCCAAAAACAGCTCCCTTTAAACACAGCTAAACCAAATTCAGATTTTCTACAACCCGGATCAATGGTTTTTTTTGCAAATAAGGACATCTATAACTTGATTGACATTTCGCAATGGTGGCGATGGACTATAGGAGCTAATTGGAAGCACCCTAATGGTCCAGAGAGCAGTATACAGGGTAAAGCTCAAGATCCTGTTGTACATATTTGTTACCATGATGCTTTAGCCTATGCAAAATGGTGTGGAAAACGTTTACCTACTGAAGCAGAGTGGGAATGGGCAGCTCGAGGTGGATTAAAAAATAAGATTTATCCTTGGGGTAACTTATCTGTTGAAAAAGGAATTCCAAAATGTAATTATTGGACAGGTATTTTTCCTACTCAAAATACTAAAGAAGATGGTTTTGATGGAGTTGCACCTGTAATGCAATATGAACCAAATGGATATGGTCTTTATGATATGGCAGGGAATGTTTGGGAAATTTGTGAAGACTGGTATGATGAAAACTATTATTCATCTTTAAATTTATCTGAAACTCAAGACAATCCTAAGGGACCTGAAATATGGAATTATCCAATGGAACCAATGGACCCAAAACGCGTTATTCGAGGAGGTTCATTTTTATGCAATGACAGTTATTGCTCAAGTTATAGAGTTTCAGCGAGAATGCCTTATTCACAGGAGACTGGTATGAGCCACACTGGATTTAGATGTGTAAAAGACATTACTCCATGATCATAGTTTATTTTGCTTTATTGAGTTATTAGATTACATCAAATAAAATTTAAGTTAGTGTATATAGTACATTAATGTTAAATTATCTTTCTACAGAATTTTTATTTATTTAATTTCGTAAAAATTTTACGTATCTAATTATGTTAAGGCGTTTACTTTTGTTCATTATCTTTCTTTGGACGAGTTCATCTTATAGTCAAGATACTATTCCCTATCAAAATTCTTTCAGTAGTAACATTTTAAGCACTAAAAACCCTTCAACCTCTATTTCATTTTCAGGTTTTTACAGGTTCTTAGGTTATGTAAGAAATCAACAAGAGACTTTTCCCAATAACAGTGGTAAAACACTAGTAATAAGTTCAGGTGATACTTATAGAGAACCAATGTTTCTTTTGAAACTAAACGGTAAAACAAGAGACAATATCACATTTGGTGCTGACCTTATGATCAATAGTTTATATAAAGGACCTTCAACAGCTCCGCAACCTTTAACACTGGATCTTGGACTAAATATGTCTACATCAATTACCACGAAACATGGAATATTCAAATTCAAATCTGGAGGTGTTTCATGGTATAGACAAAGCCGACTTACTGTATGGGGAAATCGATCATTAAACAGAATGAGCATATTTGAGAGAAGACCACAAACTCCTTTAAATAAAATACCAATTAACCGTTATTTAAATTATTACAATAGTGGGTTAATTGATGAAGGAATTCGTTATGGAAGTCGAGCATTTCAAGGCATCTTCCTTCAAGGATCAAAGCTTCCATTTAATTTTTCTTTAAAAGGTGTTATCGGAAAAAGTAATTTCAATCGCTCCTTACTTGAAACAAGTGATAATTTTACTGGATGCTTTCAACTTAAAAATACGCCAAATAATTCATCTAAAATTACTTATAACTATCTTTCCTCATGGGCAAATATTGATTCTTTAAGTGATGACAGAAGAAACTATTTCATTCATACACTTGAATTTGACAAAAAATGGAATAAATTACAAGTTCAAATGGAATTGGGACTAGGAAAATACCAAGATCCTACTAGAAATTTAGGGTATGGAGAAGCAATTCTTTTAAATATTAAAACTGAAAAATCAGCAAAAGTTCCAATAAATGCTCAGCTTTACAGAATTTCACCTCAATTTGTAAATGTTACAGGTAACTTTTTGAACACTTCAGTTCTTGAGGTATTTCCAAATGTAGAAGGTATAGGAACCACGGTAAGAACACCTTATCAAAGTCCAATGGTCGGGCTCGGTTCCCCAGTAAATAACAGACAAGGTGTTTCAATAAATGCAGATATTACTCTAGGTCAACTAAAGCTGAATGGAGGTATTGGAGTTTTTACTGAAATTGACACATCATACGCAGCATTATCTTATATCCACAATGTGAATGGACAAACGCTTTCAAGAATCTATTTATTTGCTCAAAACTGGGGGCCATACAATGCATTAAACTCAACATACAGAGGTATATTTGAAAATGTAAATATAAGTGATACAACTGCAACCGGGCTTGCAAACTTCAAAAAGTTTTTCAACACCATTGAATTTCAAGCCAAATACAATAACAAGATTTTCGGAAAGAACTATTATATCTTTTCCTTAACACGTCTCAATTCTTGTCAGAAAAATTTAAATATACTTCCTCAGGTTGGCGAACAAGCACTAATTAGTCAACTTAGTGAAGAAATAGACTTAAGTGTTGATATGAGCAAGAATACAACACTTGTTTTTAGCTATGGTATAGAAAAAATATTAGGTAATGCTTCTACAGATACAGGAGACAGCCAAGAAGCTACAGCTACAAGTACCTTTTTTGAAAAATTGGGCTTAGATAATCTTTTCAGGTATACAAATGCTAGGAACCAAAAAAATAGATTCTTTGGCTTTGGTTTAGATTATCAAATAGGTCAAAATGCAATGATATTTTTACGGCATAACCGATACCGATATTTTGACCCAAATTTTATTGAAAATCATTTGAAAGGTTGGGAA
This sequence comes from Cryomorphaceae bacterium, assembly GCA_019649675.1. Classification (GTDB taxonomy): domain Bacteria; phylum Bacteroidota; class Bacteroidia; order Flavobacteriales; family UBA7430; genus MED-G21. The sequence continues at coordinate 109,076 of BOWN01000002.1, forward strand.
ACGATCCTTGAATTAAAAATAAATTTTTAACCTATGAAAAGAGGTATAATACTTTTACTTGTTTTTTTCGCAGTCTTATTTTCTGCTATTAATCTCCATGCTCAAAATAATGAGAACATATGGTTTGACGGACTCTCCCGCTCCTACTTTACTCGAGATGCCATAGACAAAAACGTATCAGATGATACATTATCTGCAAGAAACATTTCAAATGGCTATAATCTATTAGATCTTAATACTCATGTGAATCCTATCAAGGATATTGAAATTTTTGCGCAGCTCAGAATACGTAATTCATTTGGAAGCTTTTTTGGTTCAGGTACAGAAATAAATGTCCGACAACTTAGGGCAAAAGGTGTCATAAATAATAAGATTCGTTTTAGTGTTGGCGATCTTTTTCTCAAGCAAAATAAATTCACTCTTTATAATTACGATGAAGAACTTTCTAGTTTTGAAAATGACATGCTAAAGCCTTATCGCGACATAATTCATTATGAAAACTTTTATACAGAAAATAGATGGCGTTTACAAGGGATTCAAACTGATTTCTCCTTTGAATTTGACCGATTTATTAGAAACTTAGGCTTTGATTTTTTTATTACGCGACCTCGTGGATCAAGTCAAATAAACGAAACTACATATTCTAGTGATCTTTTACTTTCAGGAGGTTCTATGGTTTCTGAAATAAATAAAAGATTTACAATATCAACAAACTATATTAACTTATTTGAATTGGCATCTAGCGGAACAAATAACATCTCCGTGCGAAACCCTATTTATGATATATCTCTACTGCATCATTTTACTACCGACAAGTATCTTATTGAACAGCAGCTTCAAAGTGGTTTCTCTGAAAGATATTGGCTCCACTCTGAGCTTAATAATGGAATATCAGATTCAATATCAAATGATACAAAAGGAATGTACTTTCAATTTGACAATAAATATCTTAAGAAAGATTCTACACTATCTTTAACATTTGGTTATCGTTATGTAGACCTAATTTTAGAAGTGCTGGTGCCCAAACCAGGCGCTTGGATTATGCTGCAGGTAACAGTAACTCGATTTATCCGATTTACACAATATGTCTTTGATTAGACCGCCCTCTGTGTTTGACCTTGTTACAGATGAGCAATTGTATAACCAAGACCTATCGAGTACCCTAATGGTGTTCAATCCTATTTATTCAAATATATTGCCTTATGGAGACGCTACGCCAAATAGAACAGGAATCTATTTAAAGGCAAAAATAGACAACAAAAACAAAGTGGTTGTTTCTAAAATTAATGCAGGCTTTTTAAGGAAGTAATAGGTCAAGGTGCCTCAGAAAAAAGGAACTTTGTGCTTATTAAAGGAGCATTTAAAATAAATTTTCACAAGTGGATGAAGTGGGAAAAAGAATTAAGTCTAGCTAGCTCATCAGAGAGTGAACATACAAGGAGAGATGGTGAAGATATTTCTTCTGTAAATTTATTTAGCCACCAGATGAATGTATCTGTGAATGCTGAACTAATCAAAAAGTTTTTAATTCAAGCATCATACAAGCATTTCAGTGCCGATGGAAACGAATTCATAACACAACGTGATAATTATGGAAATATAACTTATTTTACGTCAACACAGATTGACCAAAGTGATCATATACTATCTTGTGGAATGCTATATAAATTTAGAAAAAATGTATATGCTAATATAAATTATAACTGGTGGGGTAGTAAATTTACTGATCAACAATATTCAGATTACAAATACAATAGACTAATATTCATTTTATCTGTAAAATTATGAACATAAAAACAAAACTTATTTTTATTTCAGGCTTAGTATGCTTCCTTTGTAATTGCACAAAAATGGAATTCGAAGGGCCGTCAATTGCAAACCTATATGGTGATTTTGAGTTAATCGAGCCTTTAAAAATTACAAATAAAAACCCTAATTTTTCGAATAATGAACAAGTAGGTTTTCATTGTGTGTTCAACAAACCAGTTGAATGGAAAATTAGTATTTTAGGATTAATTACGAGTGCTAATAGGGAAATTTCCGGATTTTCAAGTCTTATTGACTCAAATATTATTATTTGGAATGGAGGACCATTACAACTTCCGTTTTTTTCAGAAGAAGATTGTGCTGTCGAGTTGACAATTGAAAATGAAGTTGATACTTTAAGAGATACCATCACTATTGTTTCATCTAAAACATATGAAGATGGAATCTGGCTGGAGGACTTTGAAGATGGTCTTCCTTCTAATAGTCTTGTTTATTATAATACTGATGGTGGTGGTATGACTTTTTCTGTAGAAAATGACAATGCATTACTAGGAAGTAGTTACTTTAAAATGGGTGGTAGAGTTAATTGGGACTGGCCACTTGGAAATCTTGACATACCTATTAATATTAATAATGTTAACCAAAATTCAGATAATCTCTACGTTAATATAGGTATACTTTCAGACTTAGAAGACCTTCATACCGGACAATTTATTAATATTTTAGTTTCAGAAGAGACTAATACACCTTTTAATGATAATCTAAACAATAATGCCTCAGATCTATTTGAATCAACAATGGAAGTATACAAGATGAAAGTATTTGTAGATTGGGATGGTTGGCAAATGAAATCATTCAGATATTCAGATTTTGAACCTGTATCACCTAACAATCAGGATATTAATTTTAATATGAATCCAAACGATATTAGGGCAATTCGAATTTCTTGTCAAGCATGCCCCTCCTCTACTGGAAATCCCATTTGTCCTGAAAATTTTGGCAAAGATGTCAGAACAGATATAGATCATATTATTTTTACTGCAAATTCTAGCTTATTAGACCAATAATGAAGTTGAAACTACAAATAGCTTTAGGATTTCTTATCTTTTGTATTCTGTCGTGTGATTCAATGCGTGAGGTTAGTATTTATGAACCATCTAAATCTATTTCAGCATTCGAAAAATTTCCTTACAAAATACTTTTTACCAGTTCTGAGGAGAATGGATTGTGGGGTGTAAAAAACAATACATGCAAGCAAGTTTCATTTGAAACAACCAATAATTATATCGGAAAAGATCACATTCATATTAAGTGGAATTCATCGTTGTGTAATTATATAGGATTGGGTCTGAAATGGGGTAATTATAAAGGTAAAAATCTTACTCCTTTAATCGAATCGACTGCTATAGAGCTACATTTGCGAATAGATTCAGGTTCTATTTCAAACGTACCTATGTTTTTCATTCTTGTGGACTATGGAGGAAATCAATGTAGAACTAAAATTAACTATTTAGATCTTGAGGGAGGAAAAATTGACACACAATGGAGACGAGTTCGTATTCCTCTTAAGTCATTCAATTATGAAAAACGTGGAGTAAACATGAGCAATATAAAAGAGCTTCGTCTAGAGTTTCAAAGAAAAGGTGATCTCCACATTGATAATATTATAATTGTACCTAATGAGCATAACTATAAGAAATTTAAGGATTCATCTACTAAAGTATTTAATTCACATCCTATCCAATTTGGAGTAGGAAAAGAATATTGGTGGGGTATTAATTCAAAATATTCAAAAAGCCTTCAATTTGGTAGCTCCTTTGATAATGAAAGTGTAATTGTTGACTTAGAGAAATCTAATGAGGCAACTTGGAATACCTTTGGTTTTTCTCCTTACCAATGGATGCGTGTAGACCTATCCTCTATTTATTCGACATCAGCGATCAAATTTAAGCTTAAGGCAATCGAAATACCAAAGCTTCAAGCAGTATTATTTTCATATACAGGTAAAAATAGAAGACTACATAAAATATTAAATGAAAACCATTTTATCGATAAAGGAAACGGGAACTATGAAGCTTACCTTCCTTTAAAATCATTAATGGGACATAGCGAATTTAGATGGGATGCGCTTAAAGAAATTAGATTTAAAATTCTGAAGGGTTCTCAATTTGAAATAGGCGATTTTCAGCTTATTGAATTCCGCGGTAATCCTGAAAAACCAAACAAATGGAAAGGAATATAAATCTATTTTTTAGCCTTGTATTTGCTTTATCAACTACCTTAAATACGTATGCTCAGGTAAGTAAAGTAGAAGTGACTACAAATGCATTGGGTAATTTTGAATTACAAAGAAATGGTAAACCTTATTATATAAAAGGAGCAGGTGCCAAGGATCATTTTGATCTTTTGGTCAGATCTGGAGCTAACTCAATTAGAGTTTGGAGCACAAATAACAAAGCTTTTTTGGATTCTGCTTATCACTATGGTCTGACTGTAACACTCGGTTTACATGTAAGACCTGAAAGAAGTGGTATGGACTACAATGACGAGTATGCAGTCAAAGGTCAGATTGAATATTTAAAGAACGAAGTATTGAAATATAAGGATCATCCAGCATTATTAGTCTGGGGTATTGGTAATGAGGTTGATCTTAAATATAGTAATTTTAAAGTTTGGGAAACAATCGAAATAATTGCAAAATTTATTAAGGAGGTGGATCCGAATCATCCAACTATGACAGTAATTGCAGGAGTTGACCCATCAAAAGCTTTTCACATAAAAAAACATTGTCCAAGTATCGATATACTTGGACTGAATGTTATGGTTCAATCGAAAATGCAGGGATAAATCTCAGAAAGTTTAATTGGGATAAACCATACATAGTTTCCGAATGGGGTGTAAATGGACCATTTGAAGCTAAAAAAACATCATGGGAAGCCAAAATTGAACCGCCTAACGGCGTAAAAGCAGAACAGCGTATGCGAAGATATCTTGAGCTTATTGAAAAAGATAAAGAACGTTGTCTAGGAAGCTACTGTTTTCTTTGGGGGCAAAAACAAGAATCAACAGCTACTTGGCATGGAATGTTTCTAAGCAATGGAAATCCAACTGAGGCAGTTGATGTAATGCAGTATTGTTGGACAGGAGAATGGCCAGAATCTCGAGCACCATCTATAAAAGATATATCATTAGAAAATATTGGATGGAGAAAAGATCATATTCTTGACTCTTCAACTCAAGCGACCTTGAATATTGAATACAATAAATACAACAACAATAAAGTAATAGTTGAATATATTCTATTTCCTGAAGCATTTAGTAATAAAATTGGAGGAGACATTCAAAAGTCACCAGACCCAATAGAATTTGAAATCGTCAAGAAGAGTGAGACTGAATTAACTTTTATAAGTCCAAATAAAAAAGGAGCTTACCGTCTTTTCGCGTATGTAAAAAACGAAATTGGACAAAGTTCTGTGGCTAACATTCCCTTCATCGTCCAATAACTAACTTGTAAACTATTTTTCAAAGTCTTTAATCAAAACCTCATATCCTGGTTTAAAGAGTAATACCTCTAAATCATCCTTGGGTAAAATAAGATCACCTTTTTTATAAATATTCCATTTCTTTTCTTTTTTATATCGCCAGCCCACTGATACGTGTAAATTATTAGGTTTAATTAGATAACCTAAATCAGTTATAGTAAGTTCTGGCATATTCAGCTTGGGAATAATGTAGTTGGTAAACATTGAATCAAGCATAGCCGATTCGTTCATATTACCGAAATCAGACTCTTCCATCCACTTAAATAAATGATGGTGTAATATTTTACGAATCCGTTCGTATTTGGGATTATTTATTAAATTCTTAGTCTCATAGTAATCTTCCGAGACCTCATACAACTCAAAACGTTCCTTATTTTTGGAGAACCAATTAGAAAAATAAGTATTCAACTCATGAGTTTTATAAAGAGAATCTAATACCTGCATCGTTTTCATTTTTTGACGATAAATCACTGGCTGATAAACAGAACTTGTAGTATCACCGTTGTATATCAGTTTAAATTTTTTTCCTCGAATACTTCTGCGCTTATCAGTACTCGCATCAAAACGGTCAGTTGCAGCAAAAACATAATTACGCTTATCTTTGTTAAAGAAAGAAATACCTTCAAATGAAAATTCTCTATCAATTTTTGCAGCATCGAGAATGGTCGGTGCAAAGTCAACAAAGCTAACAAGCTGATTTGTATTTCCTGTATTATTATAGTCAATCCATTTAGCTATAAATGGAACTTTAATACCTGTCTCATAAATTGAACGTTTATAACGTGGAAACGGACCACCATGATCACTAAAGAAAAATATAATAGTATTTTCATATAGATTATCAGCTTTTAATTGATTGATAATTAAGCCAATTTGTTTATCTAATTTTTCAATATTTTTATAATTAGTAACTATATCGCTTTTAATACCATCATGATCAGGAAAAAATTTAGGTATTGAAACTTCTTTTAACTCATCTTCAGAATATTTTGTATTATTCTTCCAGATTCTTGACTCATGTGTTATGTTAAAATTGAATACAGAGAAAAAAGGCTGATCATCTTCTCTATTTCTCCAGTGAGCTTCTTTGCTACTATCATCCCAAGCTAACGGTGAAGTTATCATATTATAATCCTCTTTGGAATTGTTAGTACAATAATATCCATTAGCTCTTAAATCTTCAGTAAAGAACCGAATTGGTTTTTTTGGTTTAGCACTATAATACGGAAGCGAATTGTGTGAATTAATTGTATTACTTTGCGCCGACTTTTTATAGGCTCGCATATGCTGAGTACCAAGTGTTGTAGGATACATCCCAGTAATAAGACTACTTCGACTCGGTGCACAAACTGGTGAAGGTGTGTAACAATTTTGATACACCAATCCATCCTTAGCTAGCTGATTAATATTTGGTGTATTCGCACTTGAATCTCCATACATCGAAAAAAACAAGGATTGATCTTCACATACGAGCCATAAAAAATTTGGCGATTCTTGTCCGTTACAATATGCAGAAACAAATAAAAAAAGAGAAAAAATATGTATTTTCAAGTTTTGTATTTTTTATCAATCACAAATTAATTCAATTAATTATATTAGCCTTCTTAAAACACTAATATAACGACTCAAACCTAAAAGACAATGGTTTTTCTTTTCAATTGTAGTCTTATAAAGTAATTACTTTAAAAATGATTTTAATATGAAACTTAACAGTCTTATCAGCATATTAAGCATAACTGGTCTTTTCCTACTCTCTCTTTGTGCATGTAATTCACCAAATGAAAAACAACAAGAAAATAAACCGCTAAATATCATTTACATCATGGCTGACGATCATGCATATCAGGCTGTTAGTGCTTATGGATCTGAAATCAGTAAACTTGCGCCAACTCCAAATATAGATCGTATTGCCAAAGAAGGTGCTCGAATGGATGCTGTTTACTGCACCAATTCTATATGTGGCCCTAGTAGATCCTCCATATTAACTGGTAAATTTTCACACGTCAATGGATTTTATAAAAATGTTGATGGCGGAGACTTTAATGGTGAGCAACTTACATTTCCAAAAGTTTTCCAAAAATGGCTATCAAACTGCAGTCATCGGAAAATGGCACTTAGGAACAACGCCAACTGGTTTTGACTATTCTAAAGTTTTAATCAATTGGGGTGGACAAGGAACTTATTTCAACCCTCAATTTTGCATCAATGGACAAGATACCGTGACAGAAACTAAACTGCATTCAACAAAAATAATCGAAAATGATTGTTTGGATTGGCTATCAAACCGAGATACACAAAGCCCTTTATGCTATTATATCAATTCAAGGCACCTCATAGGGATTGGAGGCCTGACTCTATGTATCATGAGCTGTTCAGCGATTTTGATTTCCCACTTCCAGAGACCTTTAACGATGACTATGAGGGACGACTTGCAGCAAGCGAAAACATGATGGAAATTGGAAACCACTCAACAGAAGAGACATGAAGCAAACGCCTCCTCCAGGATTGTCTAGAAGAGATTCAATGCGCTGGCTTGCTTATGGAGACAAGGGACAATATTGGTCACCAAATGACACATTAAAAGGCGATGCTCTAAAATACTGGAAATATCAAACCTACATCAAAGACTATCTGAGATGTGTTGCTGGTATTGACCGAGCAGTCGGAAGTGTTTTAGATTATTTAGAAGAGAATGGGTTGAGTGAGAACACTATTGTAGTTATACCTCTGACCAAGGATTTTCCCTTTGGGAGAACATGGATGGTTTGATAAAAGATGGATGTATGAAGAATCTTTCAAGATGCCTTTCTTGATTAAAAATCCAAGAACTATTAAAGCGGGAAACCCTACCTCAGATGCCATGATAATGAATGTTGATTTTGCACCTACACTTTTGATATGGCAGGCCTAGAAGACCTGCTGAGATGCAAGAAGAGCTTTAAAGGAGTGTTTGAAGGTGAAGAAAAAATCAAAGAAAATCTGTCTACTATCACTATTATGAGTACCCTATTTGGCATAAAGTTCAACCACATTACGGAGTAAAAACAGATCGTTATAAACTAATGCACTTCTATTACTCAATGGATGAATGGGAATTATACGATCTAAAACAGATCCAAATGAAGTGCATAATATCTATTCAAAAGGCACCAGAAGAGTTAATTGATAGCCTGAAAAATGAACTCGAGGCACTTAGAAAAAAATATAAAGATGATGGCTCAATAGAACAAATGAAAATAATGACTGACACAGTTATTCAAGAGTTTACAACGAGCCTAATAAAATTATGAAATAATTTTTCACCTTTTATTTAATTCAAATACATCATTATGAAAAAATTATAATATCATTAGCAGCGTTAACAATAAGTTGCTTCAATGTGTTTGCTCAAACTTCATCATTTATAAGTGACTGCGATAATTTTGTTGATGGCCCAAATGAAAACTGGCCTTATGTTCTTGTTGCAACTACTGTTGCTGATAGTAGTGAAAGTCAAGAATCCCAAACATTTTCTATGAATATTTCATCGTTACCAGATGGTGGTGCGAATTTTAGAATTTATAAAACTACAGCTAATGGAAATGACTACTTCGGAAATCTATATCACTAACACTTGGTTTAAATAGTTTCACTGTTAGTGCTGTTACTTTTGATAGAGCTGTTAAATTCCAATTCTCAAGTGGAGATATAGAATTTATTGCTTTGAGCCTAAATGAAGAAGATTCAGACTGTGTTGATCCTTTACCAACACCATCTTCGTCATTAATCAGAGATTGTAGTGATTTTGTTTTTTGGTCCTAGTGCATGGCCATATGTTCTAATAGCAACAACTATTACTGATAGTACACTGAGTAAAGAATCCCAATCATTTAATATGAATGTAATTTCATTACCAGAAGACAGGAGCTAACTATAGAGTTTATAAGACTACAGCTAATGGAAATGACTACTTCGGAAATCCAACAGCGTTATCACTTGGTGAAAATACTATTACAGTGTCTGCTGTTAATTTGACAGAGCAGTTAAATTCCAATTCTCAAGTGGAGATGTTGAATTCGATGCCTTAGCTTAAATGAAGAGGATACGGATTGTGTCACAAATACTAGTTCAATGGATATATGTACTATAGACACTAAGTTTAAAATTAAATTATTTCCTAACCCAACATCAGATAACCTTACCATGTCGTTGGAGGGTATTGATAATGTTAACATTAGTATAATAGACAGTCAAGGAAAAATACTAACACAAGAGTCTTGTGTATTTGACAAAGACAAAATTAGTTTATCAAACTATCAATCTGGTATTTATTTCGTTAAGATTATGACGTCAGATGGAAGTAAACAATTACGTGTTATTAAACTTTAGTTTTATATTTATTATTCATTAGAAAAAAGCCCATTATATATGGGTCTTTTTTGAATAACTAATCATTTCAAATCCATAATTACTTGTTCTGACTGGACTTAATAAGAGCTTTCATTTGATAAAAAATGTAATTCATCAGCTTCGTTTGTTTTCAATTGGTAACCTTTTCCTGGTTCTAAATCTCCAATACCATTGAAATTAAACTCTGGTATAAATGCAGATCCAATATAGTTCTTAGCAATAACTAAGTTTCCAGAATCACTCAATTCTGCAAGAACCAAATCAGCAGGTGCTGACTCCATTCTTAAGTAACCAATCATGTTCCATCCTGCTAAAAGTGTAATTGGGTTTTCTTCAGGATTCACGTATGTTCCAGTAACTGCAAAAGAACTCGCCTCAGTTGTTTTGATTTGATAACCAGAACCAACAATTAAATCACCTATACCATTAAAATTAAATTCTGGGAGTAATGCACTACCAAGGTAATCTTTAACGATAATTATATTCTGATTGAATTGGGTTTAGAATTGAATCTAAGGCCATGTTATCTGCTAACATATAAGTAGAGAAAATTGACCATCCAACTGGAATATCAAGTATTTGTTGATCGGACCATTGAATATAGTACCATTGAAAGCTCCAATATTAGATGGGAAACTATGAGAAACAATATTTCAAAAAGTCTAAACCACCATTGTGCTGTAAATAATTAATTGAATCATTACTTCCATTTATTAAAAAGCCATTACCAATTGCAGGACTACCATTTTGGATTTGATATGCTTGAGGATTATTTTCTCCCATATAGAATGAATTGAGCAACATGGGATCTTCATAAAGTGCATTATTTTCTAGATCACTATCTAAATTAATACGAGAAGAATCATAAAAAGATTATGACTGATATAAAGCTCATTAAGATCATTTTCAATCAAGGTAGAGATTGTTTCACCGGATTGACTAACAACAATTAGATTATTATAAACATGTACATCGCCAACATCAGGCCAAAAATATATTTCAGGATTTAATGAGTCATTTACAAAAATAGTATTATTGTAGATAAATGTTCCAGAACTAGGGCATCTAATAGTGTTGCTTCCGCAATAATTTGAAACCCAAAATATTTTACCTTTTTTATTCCAAGGAATTCCATCTGGATCCTCTCGATAACCATCATTAACACTAATATTATACCTATAACCACAGTTTATATTGTCACCTAAAATCTCTGCAAAGCCACCTTCATTATTATAGCTGTAATTTATTGAAATACTACATTTTCATTACCATAATCAATATGTGAGCCATAAGAATCCATAGGACCATGAGCATTCATGAATCTATTGTGCTGTGCAACTACGTTTTTACAATCAAATGGCCACATACCACTACCTCTTTTCCACATTCTATCATCTATAGATGAACCAGTATGATTAAATACACAATTTTGAACTAATACATTTTTACTTTTATTTGGGACAAAACCAGAACCACCTGTATGCTCAAATAAACAATTCTCAACAAGAATATGATTATTCTTCACATAATCTATTCCAACTAAACCAAGAGATTTAATCCAAAAACCGTAATGACCAGTTTCCGATATTGTGGTATTGACTAATTCTACATCAGAAATTGTATTAAATAATCCAGACATAGTATCTGACTGAGTTTCTAAGTTTGATTCCATAACCCAAATGAACATTTTCAGATAAATCAGGAGTAGGATAGATATCGTGAATATAAAGATTATTAAATGAAAAATTTTCAGGTCTTGGGTTGATGCAATCACTTTAATACCAAAACGAACATTTTTACCTGAACCCCAAGAATTTTCTGATCCTCCAAATCCAGTCAATTTCTTGGCAGCACCTCCATATACATTAACACCATTTAGCGATATTGAGTCAAACTCAATATCACTACTACTAAATTGAAACTTTACAGTTCTTTCAAAATTAACTGAATTAACAGTCATTACATTAGGACCCAATGATAAAGCTTGTGTTGGAGCAAAGTACCAATTTTGATTAGCAACAGTTCTAATATTTCTATAATTAGCTCCTTCTAGTGGTAAATTTGTTATATTAATTACTAACGTTTGCATTGCCCCATTATTCCCATCCCCAATCTGGCAAGCTGTGAAGACGTTTGTCCAAGAAGTATTGGACCAATTGCAAAATAATCCCGGTGTTTCTTCTGAAATCAATGACGGTCCATCCTCAAGATGAGAAGAGAAATTGAATATCTCTAACCCATTAATCTCGATGTGCTGATCATTAAAGATTAAAATAGATGATTGATATCCATATCCATTTATAATAGGTTTTGTATTTCCTCCATAAACATCAATAACAATTGGATTTGTAGATGAACCGGAACCTTTTAACCAAAACATTCCTTCCCAATAATCGCCAGACTTAAAATAAATTGAATCTCCTGGACTGAACACCATTGAGTTTAACTTATCAATGATTCAAATGGCGATTGAATACTTAATCCATCATTCTCATCATTTCCTTCGAGCTACTCACATAATAAACTTGAGCATTTACATATCCAAGTAGAAAAAAAGATAAAGTAATTAGAAAAATTTATAGAATATTTCATACAAATAAATCTAAACCTAATCATTCTATAATAAATGATAATTTTAAATAGCAAATATCAACTTACGCTAATCTAAATTAAAAAAATAGGACACTCACTTGAGTGTCCTATTTAAATATTTGAAAATTAGTGTTATTTTATTTCAAAACATTGAATTTTCTTGTCATTTGATTGTTACCACTATTTACTTTACATAAGTAAACACCGTCTTTTAGACCATCTATATCTAATTTTATGGTATTAATACCTTTAGACATTTCATATGAATTAGTTACTATAAGTTCTCCAATAAGATTGTAAATACTTACAGTTACTCCTTCAGATTGACCTAATTCTAAATCAACATTTAATTCATGCTTAGCAGGAATAGGGTAAACACCTAATTGGCTAATAGAATTAGAGTACTCAACAGCTTCTATTGCACCAATTTGATAAACCGCATCAGTTTGGTAAGCGTTTGCACCTTCAATCCATTCTTTTACAATAAGCTCTTTCGTTGTGTTGAATCGCTTATTCCAAAGTTTGAATGTCATAGCTTCGCCATTATTTAAACCATCAACTTTTTCGGTTGTCTCATCATTACCCCAAACCGATATCACAGATACAGGTTCAGTATATATTGCAGATCCAACTAATTCACCTTTACTGTTAAATGCAGCAATCTCATCACCTATAGTAGGTGAAGTTTCCCATGCATCAGCAAGTACTGTGATAGTCATATTAGAACCTGTATTGGTAGCCAATTCAAAATGTCTTAAATCATTCTGAATAACTTCTATTGCAGACAATCTATAAGAGTTGTCATTTGATAAGAAGTTTAATGTTCCAGCTTCATTTGTTTTTAATTGATAACCTTGTCCTGGTTCTAAATCTCCAATACCATTGAAGTTAAACTCTGGAAGGAATGCAGATCCAAGATAATTCTTAGCAATAACTAAGTTACCAGCATCATTTAGTTCAGCAAGAACCGCATCAGCTGGAGCTGCTTCCATTCTTAAGTAACCAATCATATTCCATCCAGCTGCAAGTGCTACTGAGTTTTCTTCAGGAGTCATATATGTTCCAGTAACTGTAAGAGAACTCGCTTCAGCTGTCTTGATTTGGTAACCCCAACCAACAGTTAATTCACCTACACCGTTAAAGTTAAATTCAGGTAAGTAAGCAGAACCTAAGTAATCTTTAGCAATGATTACATTTGAAAGTATTGGCTTTAGTATTGCATCTAAAGCCATGTCATCTGCTAACATATATGTAGAGAACATTGACCATCCAGCAGGTAAATCAAGTACTTGATGATCAGGACCATTATCTTCCGGAAGATTATCCATAGATAAAGCCGCATCAATACGAGGCGTAAAGAATTCTTCTAACATGTCAGTAAATGCCATACCTTTTTCTTCACTCATATCAGGGTTAGATAATAATGCTAGACATCCCATAACACCAGCAGGTTGTCCTTGGTATGCTCTAGCCATCATATCATATGTAGCATTATCCCACCATTGCCATGGTGCACCATCCCATTCAGCCATACCACAAGCTGTTGGTACAGGTGATGGAGTAGGTGTTACTAACGGGAATAAACCTGGCATATCTTCATGACCAGCTGCTGCTGCATTGGCAGCACCATCACCGTTTCCATAAGTAGCATCTACAAGTGTTGTAGAAAGTCCAGCGAAACAGTCATTATTACCTAAAGCAGTTGCTCTACGAATAACTGGAAGTGAACCGTGAGCTTCAATCACAGGATCGTTGTTTACTGGTTCTGTTAATACATCCACATTATAAGGTGCAAATTGGTCATTAGTGTTTTGGAATGATGCAATAGGAGCTTCACCAGCTTCTATCCATACTGTATCTAACATTGCACCACCAAAGTTAAATGCCATATCAATAGCATCACTGTAACCTGGATGATTAGGAACACATAAAGGAACTTCAGTTTCTGGTGTTCCATCTCCATCAAGATCCATCATTGTAGCACCATAGTTTGAACCACCAAGGTTACCTAACATAGATTGAATAATATAAGGAACAGGTTGTCCATATGTTGCAATTGCATTATCAGAAGAGTCGATAAATTTAGGAAGTAGTACTTCAGAGTCTTTATCAAGTGCAGCAAGTGCTAGTGCCATATAACCACCAGTACCATCACCACCTACAGCAAATTTATCACCAATACCATATGGGTTACCCATTTCTGCAGCAGTCATTCTAAGGTAACGAACAGCAGTACGAGCATCTTGTTGTGCACGATAGAATGCTTGTGCAAGAGTTGATGTTCTTACTTCAGGATCTGTAGATAGAGGATTCCATCCTAAACGGTAGTTAGCAGAAACAGCTACATAACCTTTCTTAGCAAGTCTAGTACAAAGTTCAACAAGAGTGTTGTCAGACTTATCACCAGTTGCTTGACCATTTACAATAGCTGGTAAGAATGTACCTGTGTGTAATAAAACTACAACTCTACGATCTGTAGCTTCATCACCATCAGGTGTATAGACATCCATTGTTAAATCTTCTAAAGCAGGAGCTTGAGTTATGATACCTATGTTAGCACCATAAACAACATTTGTCTCTACATTAACACTCGTAAAGATTTCATCTACGTATCTTTTAGGTTCTAAATCTAATGCAGCAACAATTCTTGGCGTGAAGAATTCTTCCAACATATCTGTAAATGCCATACCTTTTTCTTCACTCATATCAGGGTTAGATAATAATGCTAGACATCCCATAACACCGGCAGGTTGTCCTTGGTATGCTCCAGCCATCATATCATATGTAGCATTATCCCACCATTGCCATGGTGCACCATCCCATTCAGCCATACCACAAGCTGTTGGTACTGCCGATGGAGTAGGTGTTACTAACGGGAATAAACCTGGCATATCTTCATGACCAGCTGCTGCTGCATTGGCAGCACCATCACCGTTTCCGTAAGTAGCATCTACAAGTGTTGTAGAGAGTCCAGCGAAACAGTCATTATTACCTAAAGCAGTTGCTCTACGAATAATGGAAGTGAACCGTGAGCTTCAATCACAGGATCGTTGTTTACTGGTTCTGTTAATACATCTACATTATAAGGTGCAAATTGGTCATTAGTGTTTTGGAATGATGCAATAGGAGCTTCACCAGCTTCTATCCATACTGTATCTAACATTGCACCACCAAAGTTAAATGCCATATCAATAGCATCACTGTAACCTGGATGATTAGGAACACATAAAGGAACTTCAGTTTCTGGTGTTCCATCTCCATCAAGATCCATCATTGTAGCACCGTAGTTTGAACCACCAAGGTTACCTAACATAGATTGAATAATGTAAGGAACAGGTTGTCCATATGTTGCAATTGCATTATCAGAAGAGTCGATAAATTTAGGAAGTAGTACTTCAGAGTCTTTATCAAGTGCAGCAAGTGCTAGTGCCATATAACCACCAGTACCATCACCACCTACAGCAAATTTATCACCAATACCATATGGGTTACCCATTTCTGCAGCAGTCATTCTAAGGTAACGAACAGCAGTACGAGCATCTTGTTGTGCACGATAGAATGCTTGCGCAAGAGTTGATGTCTTTACTTCAGGATCTGTAGATAGCGATTCCAACCTAAACGTAGTTAGCAGAAACAGCTACATAACCTTTCTTAGCAAGTCTAGTACAAAGTTCAACAAGAGTATTATCAGACTTATCACCAGTTGCTTGACCATTTACAATAGCTGGTAAGAATGTACCTGTGTGTAATAAAACAATTACTGGTCGATTAGTAACATCATCACCATCAGGTGTATACACATCCATTGTTAAATCTTCTAATACAGGAGCTTGAGTTATGATACCTATATTAGCACCATAAACAACATTTGTCTCTACATTAACGCTCGTAAAGATCTCATCTACGTATCTCACTCCATCGACCATTGAAGGATATTCACATGACCCATCATCAGAAGTTGCATCAGAATTATAATTTTCTGCACCTGGATCAGTACATCCTGTTACATCAATAATATCTCCAGATACGTTAAGAGCAAAAGTAGGAACAAAACTATTTAATGCTGAATAGTCAGTTCCAAGTACTGTATTTAAAATTGGATTTTCACCATTGTAAGGAATAGGGAAGCTTAAATCAGCATCAAGACCAACAGATGCTAAATTAACTGTAACCATTGCAGATAAATCTAATTCATATGATCCTGCGCTTTCTGGTGTACCAGTTAAAGTAACATATCCCATGCGTTTGGCCCAAAGTTACATCCTTCAGGATCACAACTGTAAGACATTCCAGCAGGAGTTGAAACTGAAGTGATATTTGCAGAAACAAATCCAAATGAACCAACACCTGAATTGATATTTCTTCAGTTGCATAAAACGAAATAGATTCATTATAGTCTGACTCAGTTGAAGCTTCTGGTAACGTTACAACTGAACTATCAGTATTGAACACACTTCCTTCAGGTGGATAAAATCCAGCTTCTGGAGAATAAAGGCAACCTGCATCTACACCATTCACACTTAAAGAACTAAATTCTACATCTCCACTTGAGAATTGGAACTTAACTGTTCTGTCAAAACCAACAGCTGATACTGATATACTGTTAGAACCAAGTGTCAATGCTACTGCATTTCCGAAAAAGTCACTTCCATTAGCTGTAGTTTTATAAACTCTAACATTAGCTCCACCTTCAGGTAAAGAAGTTACATTCATAGTAAATGTCTGTGCTTCTTGGCTAGATGCTCCGTCAGCAGCAGTTGTTGCTGTAAGAATATGAGCCCATGCTGAATTATTACCTTCTTCAAAATCTCCACAATCAGTTATCGCAACTGAAGAATCATCTGTATCTTCAGTAATTATACAACCTGCATCTACACCATTCACACTTAAAGAACTAAATTCTACATCTCCACTTGAGAATTGGAACTTAACTGTTCTGTCAAAACCAACAGCTGATACTGATATGCTGTTAGAACCAAGTGTCAATGCTACTGCATTTCCGAAAAAGTCACTTCCATTAGCTGTAGTTTTATAAACTCTAACATTAGCTCCACCTTCAGGTAAAGAAGTTACATTCATAGTAAATGTCTGTGCTTCTTGGCTAGATGCTCCGTCAGCAGCAGTTGTTGCTGTAAGAATATGAGCCCATGCTGAATTATTACCTTCTTCAAAATCTCCACAATCAGTTATCGCAACTGAAGAATCATCTGTATCTTCAGTAATTATACAACCTGCATCTACACCATTCACACTTAAAGAACTAAATTCTACATCTCCACTTGAGAATTGGAACTTAACTGTTCTGTCAAAACCAACAGCTGATACTGATATACTGTTAGAACCAAGTGTCAATGCTACTGCATTTCCGAAAAAGTCACTTCCATTAGCTGTAGTTTTATAAACTCTAACATTAGCTCCACCTTCAGGTAAAGAAGTTACATTCATAGTAAATGTCTGTGCTTCTTGGCTAGATGCTCCTTCAGCAGCAGTTGTTGCTGTAAGAATATGAGCCCATGCTGAATTATTACCTTCTTCAAAATCTCCACAATCAGTTATCGCAACTGAAGAATCATCTGTATCTTCAGTAATTATACAACCTGCATCTACACCATTCACACTTAAAGAACTAAATTCTACATCTCCACTTGAGAATTGGAACTTAACTGTTCTGTCAAAACCAACAGCTGATACTGATATAGTGTTAGAACCTAAAACTAAGTCTCAATTCTACTTGAATTTCCGAAAAAGTCACTTCCATTAGCTGTAGTTTTATAAACTCTAACATTAGCTCCACCTTCAGGTAAAGAAGTTACATTCATAGTAAATGTCTGTACTTCTTGACTAGATGCTCCGTCAGCAGCAGTTGTTGCTGTAAGAATATGAGCCCATGCTGAATTATTACCTTCTTCAAAATCTCCACAATCAGTTATCGCAACTGAAGAAACTTGATTAGGTTCAAAATATTCGACTACTGATATTGTAGCTACCATTCCGTTTGCGGCATGGTTTCCAATAGAGCAATCATATGTAAATGAACCTGGAGTACTAAATGTAATGCAACCTAAATCACCACCAGAATTTGGTGGAAGGTATTGATCAACAAGATCCTGAGGATTTCCATAACCTGAAAAATTTACATCATGATAACCTCCATCATTGAACCAACATACTTGATCTCCAACATAAACAGTTTCATCGATGTCAGTATAATAATAAGAACCAGCATTAACATTGTGTACTGATTGAGCGTAAGAAATTAGTGGAAATAAAGCAAAAGCTAGGTAAACCACTAAAAAAATCTTCTTCATCTGAGGATTATTTAAATTAATAATGAGTCGTAAAACCTGTAAATTTGTATGATTTTAAAAGTTAAAATTATTAAAATATCAATAACTGAACAAATATTCTCATTTGATATTAAAATTAAATGCCATTAAGAGGAAAATATTTTAATCAAAAATTGTTGACATAAACATATTATATCGGTTTTATTGCTCTACTCATTTCTCTCCTTCCGGGAGGTCCAGGTATACTTTGCAGATCAAAACCTACACTTTTTAATGTTCTTTTGACAGAACCCTTAGCACAATATGTTACCAAAACACCTCCTGGTTTCAAAGCCATATACATTGAAGTAAAAATACGTTCGGTCCATAACTCGGATTGAACTCGCGGTGCAAAAGCATCAAAATATATAACATCAAATTCGCTTTCAAATAAAACATTTTGAAGTTTTATATTCTGTTTTCAAGCATAAAATTGGGACTGAGAATAGAAAAAGATTCCCATAAACACTTGTGAATTTTCTCATAGACAGCAAAATATTTTCCATTAAAAATTATATCGATGTAGTTAAGCTTACTTAGAAAATTCCATTTCAATGGATAAGCCTCTACAGAGGTATATTTAATATTTTTTTTTGTTTCTTCTGAATGAATAAAAGTTAAAAGTGTATTTAAACCTGTACCAAAACCAACTTCTAAAACATTTATATCATTTAACTCTGTCTTAAATTTTAATCCGCTTGAAACAAAAACATGTAAAGACTCTTGAATTGCCCCATGTCTAGAGTGATATGTTTCATCAAATTCAGGAATGAATATTGTGTTTGAACCGTCTAGTGTTTTAATAATCTGTTTTTTCAAAATATCGATAATATATTTTTGCTCAAATATACCATGCAAAATTGTATATTTGCGCACCACAGGTAATATTTAATAATATAAAATGCATAAGAAGTTTTTCTCTAAACAATCATTAACTTTCCTTAAGAATTACCTTAACAATCCATCACCAACAGGATTCAGAGTAAGGGACAAAAATTATGGTTAAATTACCTTATGCCATACATTGATGACTATATTGTAGACACCTACGGTTCAGTTGTTGGAATTATAAATCCTGAAGCCAAATATAAAGTAGTTATTGAAGCTCACGCTGATGAGATTTCTTGGTTTGTTCATTATATTACAAAAGATGGTTTTATATATTTAAGAAGAAATGGAGGATCTGACCATCAAATTGCACCTTCAAAACGTGTAAATATTCATACGGAAAAAGGAATGATTAAAGCTGTTTTGGATGGCCAGCTATTCACACTCGGACTGCAAAGGATGAAAAAAAACCACAATTAGACAATATTTTTCTTGATTGTGGTGCTAATTCAAAAGAAGAAGTTGAAAAATGGGTATTCATGTTGGTTGCGTTGTAACTTACGAAGATGAATTTATGATTCTTAATGATCGCTATTTTGTTGGAAGAGCTTTAGACAATCGAATTGGTGGTTTTATCATTGCTGAAGTAGCAAGATTACTGAAAAAATAAGAAAAACTACCTTTCGGTTTATACATAACAAATTCAGTTCAAGAAGAGGTTGGTTTACATGGTGCCAAAATGATTGTTGAAACAATTCGCCCAGATGTTGCCATTATTACTGATGTTTGTCATGATACAAATACACCAATGATTAATAAAATTAAACAAGGTGACTTAAAATGTGGAGATGGGCCAGTACTTAGCTATGGACCTTCAGTTCAAAACAACCTTTTAAAATTAATTATTAAAGTGCAAATAAAAACAAAATACCCTTCCAAAGATTAGCTGCTTCGAGAGTTACAGGAACAGACACAGATGCTTTTGCTTTTGCTACTGGTGGTGTAGCATCTGCACTTATTTCCCTTCCTTTAAAATACATGCACACTACTGTTGAAAGTGTTAATATTAATGATGTTCAACTAGTTATTGAACTAATTTATCACAGCTTATTAAATATTCAAAATCAACACGATTTTAAATACATAACATAAATATGAAAATTGAAAAAACAGCTAAAAGTAGATTGAACAATTTGAATTGGAAAACGCTGGATTTGGTTCAGTATTTTCAGATCATATGTTTATTGTTAATTACAAAGATGGAAAATGGGAAAATCCACAAATAAAACCATATGGACCGATTAATATTCTTCCTTCCCTACACTCTTTACACTATGGTCAAGCTATATTTGAGGAATGAAAGCCTATAAAGGACCAAATGATGAAGCTTTTCTTTTTCGGCCTGAACAAAATGCAAAACGCTTCAACAAGTCCGCAATCAGAATGTGCATGCCTGAGATACCTGAAGAAATTTTCCTTAATGGCTTAAATGAATTAATAAAATTAGATGAAAAATGGATTCCAAATGATGGAACATCATCATTATATATCCGTCCATTCATGTTTGGCTCATCAAATTTCATTAAAGCAAGGCCTTCTAACGATTACACATTTATAATAATCACATGTCCTGTTCAAACCTATTACAGTGGTGAGGTTCATGTAAAAGTAGAATTAGACTATACAAGAGCATCTTCAGGAGGAACAGGTGCAGCAAAAGCTGCAGGTAATTATGGCGCATCTTTTACCCAGCAAAAATGGCTCAACAGGAGGGATTTCAACAACTTATCTGGACAGATGGTAACAATCATAAATACATTGAAGAATCTGGCACAATGAACATTTTTTTCAAAAGAAATAATGAATTAATAACACCTCCATTAAGTGATTCTATTCTTCCAGGAATTACAAGAGACAGTATTATTAAATTGGCAAAACTTAAAGGAATTGAGTGCTTGGAAGAAAAATTGATTTAAAACAAATGATAAGTGGATATGAATCTGGAAGTATTTCTGAGGCATTTGGTGTTGGAACAGCTGCTGCAGTTGCAAATATAACCTCAATAACCCATAAAGATCATAAGTTGATATTTAAACTGAATAAAAATGGATTAGCTGAAAATTAAAAACCATTTTGCAAAATATACAATTTGGAAGATCAGAAGATCCATTTGGTTGGCGTATAAGAGTAATTGATTTTAAAAAGACTTTCAAATTGAAAGTCTTTTTGTTTAATTTCAATGATCATCTAAAATTTTTTAATATTAGGTTTAAAATAATTTTGACCTTTCAAAATCTTCCCATCTTCTCGAAAAATCGGTCTACCATTAGAATCTAATTTTGACATATTTGAACGTTGAATTTCATCAAACACCTCTTCAATTTTGTGTTGTAGACCGTGTTTTAAAATCGTACCACACAAAAATATAAAGCTGATCACCTAAAGCGTCCGCTACCTCAACCAAATCTCCTTGTCTACAAGCATCTAAATACTCATCATTTTCTTCTCTCATTAAATTATAGCGCAACATATAAACTTCTGATCCTACATCAATTTTTGGGACTTGATTCATTTCCAATTTGAAAGACATCATGAAACTCTGCAACATGATCAATTTGTTTTTCATATTCTAAAAATTAATAGGAAATATTTAGTTAATTTGGGGAATAAAGTAACAAAATACCAATCGTATGAAAAAGTTGATTTTATTAACATTTGTTAGTATTTTAATTGAATTTAATATTCAAGGTCAAGAAACCTTTAAAATTTCGCCAGAAAAAGTACAATTGAATGGTTAGGAGAAAAGTAACTGGAGCTCATTCAGGCTATATTAATTTACAAAGTGCTTTCTTTTTTGAAGATGAAAAATTTGTTGGTGGAGAATTTAATATTGACATGAACAGTATTAAATGTACTGACATTGAAAATCGAACATATGCTTCTAAACTTGAAGAACATTTAAAAGATCCTGACTTCTTCAACAGTAGTAAATATCCGACCTCAAATTTTAAAATTTCAAATATCATCTTTGATGGGACTTCATATATGATTACTGGAAATATGACCATTAAAGAAATTACCCAAGAAATTACCTTTCCTGCTAAATTTGAAAATGATGGTGATATATTTCACGCAAATGCTACTTTAAAATTGATCGCACTAAACATGATATAAAGTATGGATCTGGTCCTTCTTTGATGACCTGGGGATCGAATGATTTACGATGAATTTACTTAAAATTCATCTTACAAGGTAGTAAAGCAAAAGATTAATTTGGAATTTATCACTCTATAGGTATAATTCAACTGCAATTCATAATTAAATTCAAAAAATATGTCACATAATCCCGCAGATCGTGATACAAGATTTACAAAATTTTGGTGAATTTGGAGGCGTCAATCCATCTATTGCAGACTCTTTCTACATTTACTTATCTCAAAGCATCAACAATGCAAGCGTATTCGAAGGAGATCAAGATGGATGTCACTTGTATTCTAGACACACCAATCCCAGTACAAGTTATCTTTCCAAGCTCTAGCAGAATGGAAAATACTGAAGCTGCATATGTAGCATCTTCTGGAATGGGAGCAATTACCTCTTGTATCCTTCAAATATGTGAAAGCGGTGATGAAATTATAGCGAGTAGGACGATATACGGAGGAACATATGCTTTCCTGAAAAACTTTTTACCTAAACTAGGAATAAAAACACACTTTATAGATATTACTAAAATAAATCAAGTAAAAGCATTAGTCAATAGTAAAACTAAAATGGTTTATTGCGAAACCATTAGTAATCCATTACTAGAAATTGCTGACATCCCTGCACTAGCATCAATTACAAAAAAACATCTATCAAACTTGTTATTGACAATACATTCACGCCTATGGTTATCTCGCCAATTGAATTGGGGGCCGATATTGTAATACATTCCTTAACAAAATTTATTAATGGAGCATCAGATGCTGTAGGAGGAGTTGTTTGTGCCGATGAAGAATTTATTACTGCTATGCTTGATGTAAATAATGGTGCAGGTATGTTGCTAGGTCCAGTTATGGACCCCTATCAGAGCTGCCTAGTATACTGAAAAATATGAGAACACTTCATATTAGAATGAAACAACATAGTTTAATGCAAAATTTATTTCTAACACTTTTCAGAAGAAGGGATAAAAGTTTATTATCCTGGTATTAAATCTCATCCACAATTCTTCATTAATGAAAATATTTATAATGAAAGAATTTGGTTATGGAGGGATGCTTTTCTTGACCTTAAAATCAAAGATAAAGCTTATGCTTTTATGGAAGCAATGCAAAATGATAATATTGGCTATTTGGCTGTAAGTCTTAGGTTTTACAAGACCTTATTCTCTGCACCTGGATCAAGTACTTCATCTGAAATACCTGAAGAAGAACAAGTTCAAATGGGTTTATCAGAAGGTATGGTTCGTATTTCAATTGGGATTGATAATGACATTAACAGAACCTTCGAGAAAATGAAAAACCTGTATGAAAAATGTTGGATCTTTAATGTTTTTATTTCTGAAAAAATCATCAATGAAGGTCTTTTGTTATTAATAAATTCATTGATAAGTTTTATATTTTTAACAAAAACATGTGAACCATCATCATAGGTGATTTTTGAATATAAACCTGGTGAATGTATTTAAATGATTATTAGAAACTTCTCGACCCATTAAGTCAAAATATTGATTTGAAATGACCATTTTGATTATTTTCGATATTCATCTATACCAACTACTGCATTTATATTCAATTTCAATCACTTTCAATAACCTCAATCAAACCATTACTTACGAGAGAATAACTTCAAAAAGACCATTACCATATAAGTATAAGTTGGATTAAAGTCATTAGAATAAGAACCATCACCAAAATTCCATAAAATTGATAATCAGATCCCATTCCAAAACTCTGAATTAAACTCAACAATACCATTTGCAAACATTTCATATGATATTTGAGCTAGATAATAGAAACAAGATTCATCATTTGTATTAGACTCGGATTATAGTTAAGAGCACCCTTCATCATTACAACCAAAAACAACTTCAGTAAGACACATACTATTATCTTCTTATTATTAATTGGATTAAATTCCAAATAATTTTCATCCATACAACCTATTTCAACTTGTTCACAAAGACCATTATCTGTATTGGCGGAAGGATCATAATTAAATGCCAAAACATCAGTACATCCATACAATAAGATCTTCACAAGAATTATTTCTACATTAGCAAGTGCATTATATTGTACATAATTTTCATCTGTACACCTTCAAGGATAATATAGGTACATGATCCATCATCTGTGTTGGCTATAGGGTCTAAGTTTGAAATTGAAAATAAAAGTGGATCATAAGACCAATACTCAAGATAAGTATTATCAGTACATCCCATAACAACAGGAGTTATGCAAGAACCATCATCAACATTCGCATCAATATTATACTCAACAAAACTAATATCAGTACAGCCTAATGAAATAGGTGTTAAACATAAATTATTATCAATAGTTGCATCTGGATCAAATTCTAAAAATTTGGATCTGTACAACCAATAACTGCTAAAGTAACACAAGAACCATCATCGAAATTAGCTTCTGTAGTGTATTCAATATAATTGGGATTGGTACAACCTTCTATATAAGAGTAGACATGATCCATTATCAAAATTTGCAGGAGGAAAATATTCCTAAATAAAGACTATTTGTACAACCTGGAATAGCAATTACCAAACAACTTCCATCATCATATTAGCATTAATATCATATTCAACATAGTTAGAATTTGTACAACCTTCTACATCACAAGAACCATCATCTGAATTTGCTAAATGCATTATAATTCAAAGCATAATCAATAGTACATCCATAAATTACAGGAGTAGCACAAGAGCCATCATCAGAATTTGCTAGTGCATTAAACTCAATATAATTAGGATTCATACATCCTTCTGTAAACGCAACACAGGAACCATCATCAACATTAGCATCAACATCATAATTAATAGAATTAATATCAATACAACCAAATACAGCTTCTGTTTCACAAGAATTATCATCTAAGTAGCATCTGGGTCATACTCTGCAAAAAGTCATCAGTACATCCTAAAACATGAGGAATACAGAACCATCATCAAGATTTGCTAAATCATTAAAATTTTGTGCAGTTACATCAATGCAACCATAAACGGCAGGTATGGAACAAGATCCATCATCAACATTTGCTGATGAATCATATTCATAGAATGCTTCATCTGTACATCCTTCAACTATTAGATTAAAACAAGTTCCATCATCTAGATTAGCCTGGATATTATATTCTAAATAATCAGGGTTTGTGCAACCATTAATTGCAATTATTTCACAGGAGCCATCATCGTAATTGGCTTGAGGATTATATTCGACATAATCATCATCAGTACATCCTAAAAT
The DNA here is from genome assembly GCA_019649675.1 of Cryomorphaceae bacterium. Classification (GTDB taxonomy): domain Bacteria; phylum Bacteroidota; class Bacteroidia; order Flavobacteriales; family UBA7430; genus MED-G21. The sequence continues at coordinate 134,978 of BOWN01000002.1, forward strand.
AGCATCATCTGGAAAACCAAACAAGGCTCTAATACTTAAACCGAATTGTTTTGGAAACGCATTAGGGTATACATTAGGTGAATCTCCAACTATCTCAATAGCAGAAGCAAGACCTTGATCTAATTCTGTAGATGACCATAAGTAGCATGAATTACCATTTTGAATATATTCAAATATACCGTCTGAAAATGTTAGCTGACCGGAAATTTGAGCATTAAACTCAGTTTGTCCATCTAATTGAAGGTCAATACCATTATAATTTAGCAATAAAGTTTCAAATTCTTCAGCAGAAGGTAAATGCCACGAAAATGGGACTGCTTCTTCAGCTGATTCCCAGGAATAGTATCTACCATTGCCATCCAAATCATAATCATCTATTCCTGTGTAAACAAAACCATTATCAAGCTGTGAAGCAAATCCACCAGAAGGAATTGAAACTTCTGATGAGCCAGGAATAACATATCTTAAATTCTCTGCCATCCAACATTGCGAACCAATGATCACAGTAGGATATGAATATCCATCTCTTTCATCTTTAAAAAACATACCACACATCCAATCTTCTAAATTATATATGCAGGGGTCTTCGATAACATTAAACGTTGCGCTAGGATTATAATTTAAGGCTTCAGAATTTGTACAATCATCAACTAAAACAGTAATACAATTACCATTATCAAAATCTGCTTCAAAACCTTGCGTATAAAATTCTACGAAACTAGAATCTGTACAACCTGGAAAATAATAACATGAGCCATCTTCTTCTTGAGCTAAATCGTTATAATTAATCGCATCCGGATCCATACAGCCATATACGACATAAGTAGTACAACTAATTTCTGCAGCCCAACCAGGATATGTAACACTTCCATCAGAGGTAAAGGTAATTGTCAAAGCTCCAGATTCATTAGTTTCAGATGCAGTGAAGGTTTGTGTAGCTAAACTAGTTCCATTTGATCCAGGAACTAAAACTGAAGCGCTGGTAGACTCACCATCATAAATAGTTAAATAATCACAGCATCCTTCAAACTCAAACTCACTAAAAAATAACGAAACATATTGGCCAGAACTTTCAGGAAAGATTGTGATTTGTTGGTTTTCATTATTGATATATGCTCCATCTGGGCCTCCTGAATCGTATAAAATTCCACCACAAGAAGAAATAACATCTTCTTGATCAATATTATATTCTAATGGATCAACAACAATTTCAAAAGAAGATTCTGCATTACAATCTTCAGAATCTGAAATAGTAACACTGTAAGAACCAGCAGTTAATCCATTTATAGCTTCAGTAGTTTCTCCTGTGGACCATAAAATATTAAACGGATCATTACCTAGAATAATATCAACAGTTGCAGTTGCATCTGAGGTACCCACTTCAGTTTCATAAGTGGTAATCACATCAACATCAAATCCAAAACAAGGACCATAAGTTGTACAACCAATTTCAGCAACCCAACCAGGATATGTTACAGATAAATCTGATGTGAAAGTGATGGTCAATGCCCCAGATTCGTTTGTTGGAGATGCATAAAAAGTTTGTCCTAATAGACTTGTTCCATTTGAACCTGGAACTAAAATTGGAGATCCAACTGTCTCACCATCATAAATAGTTAAATAATCACAACACCCTTCAAATTGAAACTCACTAAAAAATAATGAAACATATTCATCATCATTTTCAGGATAAATTGTTACAGACTGATTTTCACTATTAACATACTGACCATCTGAGCCACCAGAATCGACAAAAATCCCACCACATGTTGTTATTTGATTTGATGAAGCGATATTGAACTCACATGACCCATCGTCCTGAGTTGCCTCAACATTATAATTAGTTGCTTCAGAATTCGTACAACCTAGCTGATTTTCACCTTCTACATTGATGAAAAAAGAAGGTATAGCATTATTTAATACAGAATAATTTCCCTCAAGTTGAGCGTCTAATAATACATTGCCACCTGAATAGGGTAATGTCAAATTTATATCATTTGGAATTCCAAGAGGTGCAAAATTTAAAGATAATACAGATGCTAGTAATATTTCATTAATTCCGCTTTCAGATGGTATACCTGATAATGTAATATATCCAGAAGTATTTGGGCCAAAATAGCAGTTTTCTAAGCTACAGGAATATGTCATTCCACTTGGCATGTTTACAGTGCTAATTTCTAAAGAATTAATGGGGAAGTCTAGAACTTGACCATTTAGTTCAATGGTTAAAAATTCAGGTACATCTATTTCAATAGACTCATTATAATTTTCTCCTAAAGATGCAATTGGTAGTGTAATCTCAGTATTATCTTCATTATATGTGCTCCCTTCTGGTGCTTGAAATTGTATTATTCCAACTTCAGATTCCTCATCTGTTGAACAATTAAAAATAACATTTGCATTACTACCAACATTAACACCATTTGTAACATAAGTTGAACCATTCCCAACAGCCCAAGACGTAATATCTATATCAAATAATTCATCTCCATTAACAAGAAAGTATGAGATTGATTCATTTGGTGCTGCACCGTCAACAATAGTAGTTACTGCATCATCTCCCCATACTACAACTGAAGCTTGAGTAACCCCAAAGACAGAGACAGAACCAACAACTAAACCTGAATTATCTGCAACTGCAACAACATAAGCATCCTCTTCTAAATTTGTGGGAAAAGCCCCAACAATTTCTGATGTTAGCATCACAGTCATATTTGAACCAGTGTTACCTGTATATTGGTCAAGAATAATACAATCTGTAGATATTTCAGTTACCGCAATTTGACCAATCATACCCATGGCAGCATGAGAACCCACTGAACAATCGTAGTTATACGATCCGACATCATTAAATGTAATAGAACCCATTTCGCCTGGAAGAGATTGAAATGGAATTGATGCTGAAGCTATTTCTTGTGGGTTTCCAAAAGATTCTCCAGTTATTGAATTGATATTAAAATTTACATCATGGGAACCACCTTCACTAATCCATGTAACCATATCACCTTGAGAAATTGTCAATTCTGAAGGAACAAATGTCATTCCTGGACCAACAATAATTGTATGAGAAATTTGAGCAATCATTGAAAATGGAAACAAGAGAAAGATATAGAATAACTTTTTCATAAAATCAACTCACATATTATTAATAAATGGCAATATACAAATACTTACTAAGTTTATTTAGCAATAATTATTCCTAAACAAATATAGTTACAAATTATTTACTGCAAGTATGAAAATTAATTAGAGAATGAATTGGAAAACGAATAAATTCTCCAATATCAAGATTATATTCTTCGCATAAAGCCTTAATAATATCTTGAAAATAAAATGCCACTGAACCAATAAATGAAATTGAATAATTATAACACAATGGATGACTTAAAATATGTGTTTCTAGATAATATTTAAATTCTTTTTGAACAAGGTCAATAACAAAAGGATGCACTTTATGAGTAACCAAAAAAGGAACATAAGAAGATAAGAACTGATTTGGACGATCTTCTTTGTACACTGATTTTAAAAACCATTTCTATCGAAATAGAATACTTTTTTGTAAAGGCTGTGTACAAATCATTCGGCAAGTTCTTATACAAATATGATCGTAATAACAATCTTCCTAATGACGCTCCACTACCCTCATCACCAATAATATATCCCAATGATGGTTTAAGAAAATTAAGAGTTTCTCCATCATAAAAAGCAGTATTTGACCCTGTACCAAGGATTGAAACAAATAAGGATTTACCATTATATGCTGCTCTAGCAGCTGCATATAAATCGGTTTTTATAATAACATTTGCATTAACAAAAAAAGATTTTAATGAAGACTCTAAATTATCGAATGATGAAGCACTAGAACAACCTGGAGTATAAAAGTTAACTTCTGTAATTTTAGTGAATATAGCTTTTAGTTCTCTGTACGATTTTAATCTAAGCATCATCTGTTCTGAAGTAAGAAAAAGAGGATTCCAACCTTTTGTATTGAAAGAACTCGTAATGCTAACACCATCTAATAATACCCAATCAGCTTTAGTTGAGCCACTTTCTACAATCAAGATCATACTCTAGCCCAGTGAAAAAGATTTCTTCAAATAAAATGGTATATATACTAAAAATGCATGCAATAATGTAGCTAATTCAAGCCCAATTATATAATAAGGCCAATCACCAATTAAGAAGGGATTATTAGCTATAGGTTTTTAGCTAAATACATATAATTAGCACCTAAAAGGTGGTCAATAATAGCTACTATAAATACGAAAATTTGAAGATAAAAAAAGGATTTTAACCAGGCATTTTTTCTTGGTCTCATGCCAAGAACAAAAATACAGTAAATAGGTGCAGCGACTAAGCTTCCATGAACTAAGAAAAAATCTATTAACAAAAATAAATTTGCCCCATGAGTTAGTTCAGGTGTCATCAAGGAATGAAAACCACCGACCATTCCAATAAATAACAGAAGCTCAAAGGCAATTTGATTGTGAGTCAAAAGTAAAAATGTAGTATTAAACAACATTAATCGACACAAATGAAAAGGAAGTGAATCTTCAAGTGTCCAAATACCTTCATAAACAAAATAACTTTGAATTAATATGTATTCAAAAACCATCAAAAGAGCAAAAAATTTAGTAAACTTAGATTTAAATATTTCGGATTGGTTACGTGGAATAAAGACAAGTAATAAAATGAAAAATAATGTCAATATATTCCAAAAACCATTCAACTCCAAAAGGAGAAATTACCATATGATTCATACAATACCTTTATTTTATATTGACTAAATATATAAAAATTTCTTCACTACATTTGGTATAATTAAATATATAATTCGTGAGCAAATAACTTAATAATATTATTACCAACACTGATGTTTTTTTTAATTAAGTTATATTACATTGACATAACAGAATTGCAAAAGAACTAAGCATTAATTTAGTGAAAATAGATATAATTAATATAAAAAATGGTTACTAAGTATGAAAAAGCAATTCATTCATAGCGCTGGAATACCCATAATATTTGTATTGTTAATCACAATTATTCACCTGTATTCTACATTAAATGATATAAAATTAAGTTATTGGGGTATATACCCAAGAGAAACAAAGGGCTTGAACGGAATTATAAGTTCTGTATTAATTCATGGGAGTTGGAAACATCTTTTTAATAACTCTGTTCCGCTTTTAATTTTAGGAACAGCATTATTTTATTTCTACAAAAAGCTTGCTATTAAAGTTTGTCTTTATTCAATAATATTTACAGGTATATTGGTATGGCTAGGTGGACGTCCCTCTTTTCATATAGGAGCAAGTGGTCTTGTTTATGCATTAACATCATTTCTTTTTTTAGTGGATTCATCAGAAAACATAACAATTTAATGGCACTTTCTATGATCGTGGTGTTTCTTATGGTGGTATGGTTTGGGAATTTTCCCTAGTAAGGATCACATTTCTTGGGAAGGCCATTTGTTCGGAGCTGTTAATGATTATTTGGGCTTTATACTACAAAGATGAAGGCCCAAAACGTAAAAAATATTCATGGGAACTAGAAGAAGATGTTTTGAAAAGTCTAGATGGCATCGAAGTTTATTATGAAGACGTTCCTATAATTTACACTGATAAAAGATCGATTGAATTGAAATACGAGTATAAACAAAAAACTTAGAAAAAAATGGTCATTTATAAAAATCTAGAAAAAGAAAAGCTCCATCATAAGCCGGATTCTGTTTCCCAAAAGGGCCTCTATCATTTATCTTCGGACTTATCACTAAGCACCTTTAGCGGTCTACCCTCAAGATCGAGCGAGCAACTCTTATTCAAATTGAAACCTTGGTATACTGACCTTTCACCTTATAAGGTTTGCACAGCTATCTTAATCACTTAAGATACTGGTGAGCTCTTACCTCACCTTTTCATCCTTACCCGAAGGCGGTTTTTTCTGTTGCACTAGCTGTCATTAAAAATGCCTAGCCGTTAGCTAGTATAACGCTCTATGGTGTCCGGACTTTCCTCTTCAGTTATGAAGCGACAGAGTCAGGAGCTTTTCTTTTTACAAAGCTACAAAGGATTGATGAATAATAAGAAATGAATTCTAAAAACTAAACACTAAGATCTATTTAAACCTAATTTCACTGGCACCCATCCCATAAATATTTACATCTGCCGGACCGACTTTAATATCAGGAAATAGACTTAAGTAATTGTATATTTCATTTCGTAAAACACCTTTTCCAACGCCGTGTATAACAACTAAAAAGGCTCATTATTGACCAATGCTTTATTAAATCTTTTCTAAAACTAGAAAGTTGAATACTTACAATATCAAAATTAGACAAACCCTTCCAAGATTCAATAAGGTTCTCTATGTGTAAATCAATCTCGTGATCATGAAAAACTTGATGAAGCTTGATGGGATTTAGAAACCTTATTAGATCTTTTATTCTCATCAATCTTATTTTGAAGCTTCAATTGTTTGTCATCAACTTCAATATCTCGTAACCAAATTTTTTCAATCTCCAAACGATTTACAGGGATAGTAAAACCGCTTCAATTTCAATCTCATAATTATTTTCAGGAAGTATTGCAACAACCTTTCCCTTTTGAATTATCTCCCATAAAGTTCACCAAATCGCCAACCTTGAGTTTTTATAATCACTTGCATTTCTGTATAAATTTGGAAATCCATCAATACTTCGATCAGTTTTTTTAACTGGAAAAATATGTTTACCCTCTACTTTTGGAATATGAGTAATACGTATAATTTCACTAACAGAAACACACATTTCAATTCCTTTACACTCAACCAATACTTGAGAAGCACTAATACAATCAACAACTACGCCTTTTAAAGACTCATTTAAAAATGCAATTTTATCTCCTTTTTATATAACATTATCTTAGTACACCTTTAGCAGACAAAGCATTTTGAAATCTTTTTGCATTTCTTTTATGATCAGACCAAGATTTAGTGAAATTATGATAACCAGAAAAATCTTCTTTGGACACAATAAAACATAATCATGTTTAGTGTGATTAAGAACTGATAGCAAAGATGACATCTCTGGTATACATATAGGATTTGGAGGTAATCCTTTAAAATAATAGGTATTGTATGGAGATTTTATTTTTAAATCCTTTTTAAGAACTCGCTTAATAATCAAATCAAAACCTTCTTTTTCTTTCATCGCATAAATTACTGTGGGATCAGATTGCAACTTCATTCCTTGTTTTAATCTATTCATATACAAACCTGCTACGATAGGTTGTTCGTCAGTTTTAGCAGTTTCTTTTTTAACAATAGAAGCTAAAACAGACACTTCATGAGGACTTAAACCAATATCCTTTGCTTTTAATAATCGATCTTGGGACCAAAACCGATTGTATTCTTTTTGCATGCGCTCCAAAACTCTACAGGTGTTATAGTCCAGTATACTTCATAGGTGTTAGGAATAAAAGTTTACGAATAGAGGCCTCATTAAAATCATTTTTAGAATAAAATTGTTCATCTCTGAACGCATCGAGTAAATCAATAGAATCAGCTTCAATTTGGTAAGATAATTTACCTGCCAAATCATAAATTGTAGAAGTATTGTTAAAAATAATATTCAATGGTTTTTGAGCTCCTAATCTCAACATATTTACTAATGAATTAAGATCCATATGAGAGTTTACCAAATACCTTCCAGGATAAATTGTTTTGTAATTTTTCTTTGAACAAAATACATCAAATACAACTTCATTATTTAATAAATTATAAGATCTAAGTGTATCCTTTAATTCACTAAACTCGTTCCGATGGAACAAGTATAATCTGATCTCTTTTGGTTAAAGATGAAAAATATGATGATAAATATAGACACCTAAACTAAGAGCTAACAAAAGCAAAATAACAAACTCCTATAAACTAATTTCTTCATTTTAACTGATTCAAAAATTGAAATTCTATTACATCTAAAAATGTCCGTTCCTAAAACACCAATCTTTTCTAACGCCAATTTGCATAAATCCTGCAGCTTTAAACAATTTAATACTCATTTTATTATCTACTGTAACACTACAATACAACTGATGCATGCCCAACCTGTTAAAAGCATATTCTTTCATAATTGAAATTAGCTTCAGACCCATAACCTTTAGATCTGTATTTTTCATCTATTATTATACCAATTGCTGACCTCCTATCTATTGCACAATAATCAAATAAATCAACACATCCAATCGAGTTTCCCTCATTGTCTTCAAGCATGAACCTAAATTGACCTGCTTGCTGAATATCTAGATGTGCTTGAGAAACATATTGTTCTAGAATATATTTTGAAAGAGGAACTTTAGATAAACTTACCTGATTTATTTCAAGATTATTTTCCCAAAGAAATAAAAGGTTGCATCTTCAGGTTCTAAAGCTCTGTATTTTAATCTATACTTAGACATCAACTTCTCCTTTAAAAACAAATTTAGTAGGACCAATAAGATGAATATTAGAATATTTACTTCCAACTTTAGAAAATAAAACTTCAAGCTTACCTCCTAAAACATTAACATTAACTCTATCAATATTTAATAAACCCGACTCGTAAGCTGCAATTGCAGATGCAATAGCACCAGTTCCACAAGATAAAGTCTCGTCCTCAACACCTCTTTCATAAGTCCTAATAAAATTCCATTTTTGATAACTGTACAAAATTTACATTTATTCCGTCTTTAATATAATTTGAAGAATTGCGAATGGAAGCTCCTTCATGTTTAACATCAATTTCTGAAACAGTGTCCTTGAAACAAATCAAATGAGGTGAGCCCGTATCAATTTTCCATATATTATTTTGCTCCTCAATTAAAGTTACATCAACCATTTCTATTGATACCAAACCATTTTCAAGAATTAGTCCTTTATGCATTCCGTCATAGGCTAAAAATTTACATCTTATTCTGAATCAATTCAATTTCTTTTGCAAATGAAACAGCACATCTTGCTCCATTTCCGCACATATTCCTAAAAGCCATCTGCATTATAATATATCATCTTAAAATCGGCATCTAAGGTTTTCTCAATAATAATAAGTCCATCAGCACCAATACCATACCTTCGATCACAAATTTTTTCACACTTGATTGACTGAAAGAATAACTATTATTATAGTTATAAACCATAATAAAATCATTGCCTGTACCATGATATTTACTAAACTTTAACCTCATAAATATTACTATGAAGACGAAAATATAACTAATTGTCCAAAATTCAATATCTAAATGAGTAGAATGAGTAATATGCGTCTATGCTACACTTTTATAATTAAAAATAAACTAATTTAATAGCGAAAATTTTAACGAGTTTCAAAAATCTAATATGACTAACTATAAAGAAGAATTAAAAGCAAGAATTTTAGAAGAAAGGGCAGCTATTAATTTAATTAAAATTACAAGTGATCTATCATTTGAACGATCAATTGAACTTACAATTTTCAGGAATCAATTAATTGACAAAAGATCTAGTGAAATACTTAACCTTCATGAATATGCTAGGCTTTTGTAGAAAAACCTATAAACATCAAAGATACTCTAGCAATAGCAAAGGCTATTGCTGAATCAAACATAGCTGCATCGAAAATTGACATAGGAAACTGACCTTTGAGTGGATAAATGAAAAAGATTCGTTTAAAAATATCAAAGGCTTTATAACTGATAAGTTAAAATTTATAGGTGATGTAAATATTCAAGTTAAACCTAAAGATGTTATCTTATTTGGATTTGGGCGAATTGGTCGTCTTCTAGCTCGTGAATTAATGTCTCAAAAAGGTAAGGGAGAACAGCTTAGATTAAGAGTTATAGTTTTACGTAATATTGACGATATTAGTATTAAAAAGAGCTCTTTACTCAGTACAGACTCAGTTCATGGAAATTTCCGGAACAGTTATTACAGATCTTGAAAATAAAGCATTAATCATAAATGGTCATTCAGTAAAACTTATAAAGGCTTCAAATCCTGAAGAAGTAGACTATACAAAATATGAAATTAATAATGCCTTACTTATTGATAATACAGGAGTATATAGAGATAAAAAAGCATTGACAAGACATTTAAAAGCTGCAGGTGTATCAAAAGTACTTCTTACTGCCCGGAAATGAAATACCGAATATTGTTTTGGAGCGAATCATTTAAAGTATGACATAAATTCATTTGACATCTTCTCGGCAGCATCATGTACTACAAATGCTATTACTCCGATTCTTAAAGTCGTGAATGATAAATTAGGAATTGAAAAAGGACACATAGAAACTATTCATGCATATACTAACGATCAAAATCTAGTTGACAATATGCATAAAAAAGAAAGAAGAGGTCGAGCTGCAGCATTAAATATGGTAATTACCAATACTGGTGCAGGAAAAGCAGTTGTAAAAGTTATCCCTGAATTAGAAGGAAAATTAACTGCAAATGCAGTAAGAGTTCCTACTCCCAATGGATCACTAGCAATCCTAAACTTAACTCTTCAAAAACCTACTAATGTAGATGATATAAACAACATTATGAAGCAAGCTGCATTAGAAGGAGAATTGGTAGAACAAATTAATTACTCATTATCAAACGAACTGGTATCTACAGATATAGTAGGAAACAATGCTCCAGCAGTTTATGACAGTCCTGCAACAATATCATCTAAAGATGGCAAAAGTATTGTACTATACGTTTGGTATGATAATGAATATGGCTATTCAAGACAAGTAATGCGTTTAGCTAAATATATCTCTAATGTCAGAAGACCAATGAATTACTAAGCTAAACTATAAGCCTCTTTACTCAAAGGAGGCTTTTTAACTTTAGTATTTTTATGAAGAAATTAACATTAATTAAATAAGATCAAATTAATACTTAAATGAATAAAGAAGAATTAAATCATGTTTTTAAGCATAAAACATGGAACGAAATAAAAACCAAAGACTCTTGGCAACTATTTAAAATCATGTCTGAATTTGTAAACGGGTTTGAAAAAATGTCAAAAATTGGCCCTTGTGTTACAATTTTTGGTTCTGCAAGAACTGATAAGAATAATCAATACTACAAACTTGCAACTAAAATTGGTAAAGAATTATCAACGCATGGTTATGGAGTCATTACTGGAGGTGGACCAGGAATAATGGAAGCTGGAAATAAAGGGGCTAAAATGGGATCCGCACCCTCAGTTGGACTAAATATTGATTTACCATTTGAAGCGCATAGTAACAAATTTATCGACAATGACAAAGACATCAATTTTGATTATTTTTTTGTAAGAAAAGTAATGTTTGTAAAATACTCACAAGCTTTTGTAGTAATGCCTGGCGGTATGGGAACTTTGGATGAATTGTTTGAAGCATTAACTTTAATTCAAACTAAAAAAATTGATAAATTTCCTATTATTTTAGTGGGAAGTAAATTTTGGTCAGGTCTAATTGAATGGCTAAATAATACTTTGATTAAAGAAGGTACTATAAGTGAAATAGATTTAAAACTAATTTCAATTGTTGATACTGAATCTGAAGTAATTCAAATAATTGACAAATTTTATGAGAACTATTTACTTAAACCGAATTTCTAAAATTAAAAGGTATTAAAATATAAATTGCTTTTCGTTATTTTCATTTAAGTAAAATGATTCATTTTTAGGTTTAAGATAAGTTATCGTCATACATTACATAACTCTCTAAATATCTATAACTATTTTTAAGTTTCCCATTCTCACATATAGTTGCCCTTTCAATTACATTGTTTAAATCATCACCTATTAAATTTGGCATTACGTATGCTAACAAATTTTGCCCAAAACCTATAGAAGCATCTTTAGGTAATTCACAAGGCAAATTATCAACTGCCATAACTGTTATGACATCTTGCTTTCTATAATCATCCTCTGTCTCTGTATCAGGATTATAACCATATATAGGTTTAGTTATAGAAGAACATCTTATTGTACTTGCAACTGGACCATCAATATCGCATGAAATATCTGCAACTGTTTTAATTTTAAAATCCTTTGATTTTGCATCATCTCGAGTAAATAAAAAAGGAGAATCTGCTGAATAATAATGTCCTGCAATAAAAAACTCAGCTTGCTTAGCAAACTTCATAAAATCTGATTTATATGCTTTTGGATTACTATAAAAATCAGTCTTACTTCCCTTTTTTCCATCAATACGTGAATTATAATCCATTGTATTTAGGTGAACAAAAACTGCCTGATCAAAATTCTTATTTAAAAAATCATCTTTTGAAACTTCTTTTATTCCAATTATATTTATGAGTTCTAGAATTCCGTTTCCTACTCTACCAGCACCAGTAACAATAATCTTCATCTTTGGTAAATTAATTTTTTTCAATTCTAACTCCATCTCCTTTCTGTCTTTGCACATATAAGCTGGCTTTAAATCATATATTCCAGTGTGCTTTCCAATAGCTAAAAAACCATTATAACAACCTACAATTCCAGCGTATCTTCCAAAACCAATTATTCTTTTACCATTAATATCAGTTAAAACTTCATAATCAACCATTTTAATATTTAATTCTAACATTTTTTTAAGCAACTGTCTATTATAATGTTGCTCTTTAATGGTATGCGAAAAATATAAATACGTTTTTTCTGGAATCAAATCATTAATTGGTACTTCCTTTACCCCCAACAAAATATCACAATCCGATAAATCTTCTTGCATATTAATACCAATAGAAAGATATTGGTCATCACTAAAACAACGAATTGGACTAGGTTGAACTACTAGATCAACATTAGGATATTGTTGTTAAATTGAACATTGATTTGGACTTAACACAACTCGTCTATCTGGCGGTACCTTCCCTTCTCTTAATATTCCTATTTTCATTAGATTGTGCTATTTTGAATTTCAAAAATACAAATTTGTCAGCATTGACCAATTCCAAAAATCAATCTAATGGAAATTGCATTTAGAAATCTGAAGATGTATCTTTGCTTAAGATCATTGAAATCAAGGGGGATGACTGGCTTTGACAGCAAGACGAATAAGACTGTAAGCATGTCGAGCATGGTGAGATGGCTCGTAAATATACAATTCACATATTTTTACATGGCGAGTCTAACTACGCTTTAGCTGCCTAATCTAGGATTAGAACAGCTTTTGCTCAGCGGATAGAAGAATGTTTATCGCTTCAGTCCCACAGAGCATCAGAGAAAGGATGAACTAGCCAATAGGATGCCTATTCCTAAAGGCGAATTTAATAGGCTAAGGTTTTGTTTTGGGAATGTATTCTTCCCGACTTAACTCGAAAATTAATTGACTACTAAGCATGTAGAAAACTTTCTGATTCCTTGTTTGGACCAGGGTTCGATTCCCTGCATCTCCACTTATATTAGGATATTTGCTATTAAGCAGATATCCTTTTTATCTTAAAACATCTTTAAATATAAAGTAATTATAATAAATTAAACAAATTCAATATTTGGTCTTTAATTTGATATCTTTGTATTTAATAACTCATGCTATGAAGAACCTCTCAATATTTAGTATTTATTTTAAATTTATTAGTTTTGGCAGCATGCACAAAATTGGGAACTGATTTGGCAAGATGAATTTACTGGCTCTAGCTTAAATGAACAAAAAGTGGGTCCATGAAATTGGTACTGGATCTCAAAATGGTTTATGGGGATGGGGAAATGGGAACTACAATACTACACACCAGAAAATACTACAGTAAGTAATGGAACTTTAAAAATTACTGCTCAAGAAGAGCCAAATGGTATCGTGGACCCATTTCAAACATGGAACACTCTAAATTATTCATCATCAAGAATTAAAACTGATGGACTGTTTAGTTTTAAGTATGGTAAAGTTCAAGCAAGAATTAAAACTGTTGATGGACAAGGATTTTGGCCAGCATTTTGGATGTTACCTTCAGGAGGTTCATGGCCATGTGATGGAGAAATAGATATTATGGAACAATGGGGAATGATGAAAATACTAATTTGAGTACTGGTGCTGCACATGTTGGCATTTGCCCTTACGAACCTGGAGCACATGTTTATAGTAGTTTCCAAGAGCCAATTAACCAAGGATCATATGCAGATCAATTTCATATTTATGAAGTTAGATGGTATGAAAATTTTATTCAATGGTATATAGATGATGTTTTAGTTTATGAAGTAACACCAAATTCATATTCATCTCAATTCAATTGGCCATTTAATGATAATGAATGGTACTTAATTTTAAATTTTGCAATAACAAGTTCAGGACCAAACTCTAGTACAATTTTGCCTTCTTTTATTGAAGTTGATTGGGTAAGAGTTTACCAAGAAAATGAAATTTCTGGTTGTACTAATATAAATGCTTCTAATTACAATAATTTAGCAACATTTGATAATGGTAGTTGTACATATGAAGTTACTTTTCAAGTAGATTTATCTTGTTCTTCAATATCACCAAATTCAGTTAATGTAACTAGTGGAAATGATAATTGGTCCTGTAATGGAGGAATTAGTCTTAATGATACTGATCAAGACGGTATTTGGGAAGGAACCTCTTTCATGCAAGAAGGTATTTTCTCATATATATACTGTGGAGATAATTGGAATTATAACGAAGAAATATTTGCTTATGCTCAATCATCTTCAGACTGGAGTTGTACGCCTAATACTGACTATACTAATTATGCTAACAGACAAATAAATATAAATGGCCCTTTAACAGTTTATGAGACTTGGGGAAGTTGTGAACCTTGTTCATCAAATGGAGAAACATTCGGTTGTACCGACCCATCAGCTAATAATTATAATCAAAATGCTACTATTGAAAATGGTTCATGTACATATCCCCCAACAACTGTAGAATTTACTGTAGATATGAATGGTATAAATCAACCAAGTTCTATTACGACAATGTAGTTGTAAATGGTTCATGGAACGGCTGGAATGGTTGGGGAGTCATTTTATATGATGAAGATGGTGATGGAGTTTATAATGGTTCTTTAGAAATAGATCAAGGAACAAGTTTTGAGTATGTTGTTGCAGTAACAGGCGTAGCTGATGAATGGTCAGGTTGGGGAATGCAATGGGGTAATGGTTGTAATAATGAAAACGGGAGTGTAACAGTAAATAATGTTGGAAGTACAACATATACTTCATTAACTCCAGGATGTGGAGATGTGGTAGGTTGTATGGATATAAATGCATTTAATTACAATGCAGATGCAACAATTCAAGGTTATGACCAATATGGAAACTTAGAATGTGTTTATCCAACATGTAATGATATTCCAGAGTATGGATGTATTTATGCTGATGGCTTTGGCGCTTTCACTGAATTCTTTAATGCAGCAGATTGTTCATCTTATGGTGGAACTCCATGTGAAGAAACTGTTACAGATATTTCTGGTTGTACTGATGAAAATGCATCTAACTTTAATATAGACGCTACCATTGATGACGGCTCTTGTAATTTGATTGTTTTCCTGAATGGAATGTTATTATTACTGATCAAAACCATTCAATTTTTATTAATGGAACTTATTTAAATTCTGATGGTGAGCTATTAATGAAGGATCTTTAATTGGTGTATTTTACTACAACTCCAATGGAGAATATGTATGTGCAGGATACACTACTTTAGAAAATGATGCAACTCAAATATCTGTTAGGGGTAAACGATGCATCTACAGAAGAAATAGATGGACTTACAAATGGTGACCAATTTGAATACATGATATGGGATATACTAACTTGCAGGAATACGCTGCCTCAGCTAACTAAGCTCTGGAATTGATTATTATGTTATCAATGGTATTAGTTTCATTGATAAAAGTGACAGTTAATAATGAGATTAATTCACAAGAAATAGAACTTGTACAGGGATGGTCTATTTTTTCAACTTATATACAACCGAATGATCCTGATATAATATCAGTTTTTAACCCTATTGCTGAAAATGTAATTTATTAAAGATAATTTAGGTTCAGCTTATCTTCCAGATTGGAATTTTAATGGAATCGGAAATCTTACAAATGGACAAGGCTACCAAATAAAAATGTTAACTCTCGGTCATCTAAATATTGATGGTGAACTATTACTACCGAAATCACAAATATTAATCTTGGAGCTGGATGGAATATGATTGCATATTTAAGGACCTCCCAAGTCCTTGCGACTTAGTTTTTAATTCACTTACTAATAACGATCAATTAGTTATTGTAAAAAATTCTAATGGAAATGCTTACCTACCAGAATGGAACTTCAATGGAAAAGGATTAATGTTATCTGGAAAAGGATATCAAGTAAAAATGTATGTTCCTGCTACTTTTAACTACCTTTCTAATGATGAAAACTATGAGTAAATAAAATTATGTAACTCCATTAGCAATAGTTCTATTTTTACATTTTTCAATTATCAGTGTGTGTTAATCCTGTATCAATAGCAGTGAAGCTATAAATATAGAATTCAAAGTTGAAAATCTTATAAAACGAATGAACTTAGATAAAAAAACAACATATCTATATTTTACAGGAAAATCAAACTAAAAAGGCTCAAATAGAGCCTTTTTTATAATCAATTCTTTAAACATTAACTAAATTTAGACATATGAGTGATCATATCTAAAATTTTATTTGAATAACCCCATTCATTATCGTACCATGAAACCAACTTAAAAATGTTTTTGAAATTTCCAACCCTGCATTAGCATCGAAAACTGAAGTATGAGGGTTTGTTAAAAAATCAGATGAAACACATAAAGCATCAGAATAAGCTAAAACGTTCTTTAATCGTCCTTCCGAAGCAAATTTAATCGAATTACAAATGTGCTCATAATCAGTTTCTGTTTTTAAGTTAACACTTAAATCAACTACGGAAACATTGGCTATAGGAACCCTAAAAGCCATACCTGTTAATTTACCATCTACACTTGGTATAATTTTTCCAACTGCTATTGCCGCACCTGTAGATGATGGTATAATATTTTGATAAGCTGCCCTACCTAATCTCCAATTCTTATTTGACATTCCATCTACAGCGTGCTGAGTTGAAGTTACAGCGTGAACAGTTGTCATTAAACCACTCTCTATACCATATTCATCCTCTAGGACTTTAACAAGTGGTGCCAAACAATTTGTTGTACATGAAGCATTGGATACTATATTCATGTTTTTTTTATACAAATGGTGATTTACACCATAAACAAACATGGGGGTATCATCTTTAACTGGAGCGGAAATGACAACTTTTTTAGCACCTGCCTGAAGATGTTTTGAAGCCAAATCTTTTGTTAAAAATAAGCCAGTAGCCTCAACTATAAAATCTACATTATTCTCTGACCAGTTTAAATTAGATGGGTCTTTCTCGTTCTTTACAACAATTTGTTTACCGTTAACATTGATGGAATTTGAATCACTACTAACTTCAATATCTAACTTGCCATGTACAGAATCAAACTTTAATAAATAAGCTAGATATTCTGCTTCTACCAAATCATTAATTGCTACCACCTTAATATTGGGGTTTAACAAACATGCTCTAAAAACTAATCTCCCAATCCTTCCGAACCCGTTTATTCCTACCTTAATCATATATTTATTTTAATAGATTTTATAAATTAATTTTAAAAAAAAGGACTGCATACAGTCCTTTTTTTTATTAATACGAATTAGAGTTTATCTAAATTTAAAGTTAATTATTTAACAATTTTCTCAACGGATCCATCAGAATAAATCATAAATAAGACCCTATTAAGTTCATTGTTTTCATAATTGATAACATCTTGACCTAAAACATTAACAACTCTTTGAAGTACTTTAATTTCTTCTGTTGATAAAACTGAAGTTACATTAGAAACAAGTTCAATAGAATTTATTTCATATAAATATATACTTTCAACTTCTAAATCAATAAATTTTGAATCTGATAACAACTTAATATTGAATTGTTCACCAGAAAATAAACCATCTTTATATGAAGTAGTGTAATCATCTCCCCATATTGTTACAACTGACACATTAGGTGTATATTTAGCTGCTCCAAAAATATGACCATCATCATCCATTACAACTATTTCTGAACCTTCTTTAGGAATATTCGACCATGCTTTATCTTCAATAATTAAAGTCATGTTGTTGTCGGTTATAGAAATTGAACTTTGTATGGTGGTCGAATTATCTATTACGTCAACAGAAGAAATTCTATAATCAACTTCATTTGCGTTATACTGAAGTACACCAGTATTATTAACCTTAATTTGATAACCTTGACCTGGATTTAAATTACCTATACCATTAAAATTCCATTCAGGAAGATAAGCAGCTCCTAAATAATCTTTAGCAATAATTAAATTACCAGAGGCATTCATATCAGCCAATACTGCATCGGCTGCAGCCGGAGATATTCTGAGATATCCAATCATATTCCAACCAGCTTGAAGATTTACAGGATTTTCTTCTGGCAACATATAAGTTCCTGAAATATTTAAACTTATTGATTCAGTTGTTTTAATTTGATAACCTTGACCAACTGTAAGGTCACCCACCCCATTAAAGTTCCATTCAGGAAGGAAAGCTGAACCTAAGTAGTCTTTTGCAATTATTACATTTGCCAATATAGGGTTTAGAATGACATTCAGAGCCATATCATCCGCTAACATATATGTAGAGAACATAGACCAACCAGATGGTAATTCTATTGTTTGATCTGTAACACTAGGACCTTGAGAATTACAAGGTATACCACCGTATACTAAACATAATGAGTCTCCAAATTCTTCGTTAAAAGCACCAAACACACCATCTACTTCATAAATACAGCCTGGCTGTGGGATATCATCACATGATGCGTAATTACACTGAAGATACCATATTGATCTAAACCTTGAACTGTCGCATTTGAGTCGTAGTTAGTTGCATTTGAGTCTAAACATCCTAAAACTTCACCACATCCTGGTGTTAATGAAGATGAGGTTACAGTTCCTGCATCACCTGCTGTTACAGCAACATTAACGTTATTACATCCGTCACCCCATTGCATTCCCCAACCAGACCAACTATCAGCTGCTCCTGTTACGGCTACAACATACTCAAAACTAGTACCTGGATTGATTTCTAATGAACCTGTGAATACACCATCACCATCTTCATCAGATAATGTTACACCCCAACCATTCCAGCCATTCCATGAACCGTTTACAACAACATTATCATAATCAGCACTTGGTTGATCAACTCCATTCATATCTACAAAGAATTCTACTGTAGCAAATTCAGAATCATCAGGATCATCAGAAGGACATTCAATTCCACAAGTACCATAAACATTTGAAACATTTCCTGAACCAACTTCCCACATTCGATTTGCATATGACCAATAATCTGTTACTGTGTACATGACCAATCACCACTAGATGAACCTGACGCTACTAAATCTTCTTGAACACCATCAATGATTAATAAGTATTCCATATTTTCTGTTGGAGCAGGATCAAAAGTAAAGGTCCATGTACCATCACCGTTATCTGTTGCTATAGGACCAGCAGAAGGATCCCATTCCCAGAATGGACCTGTTAATCTAACTGAATCAGCTTCTTGACAAATAGTGGTCGTAATTAGAAGAGGATTGGCTACTATAATCGAACCAACCATACCCATTGCAGCATGAGAGCCAACTGAACAGTCATAGTTATAGACACCAACTTCATTAAATGTAATTGATCCCATTTCACCAGCTCCAGATTGAACTGGAAGTGAAGCTGACGCAATTTCAGATGGATTTCCAAAGGATTCTCCAGTAATAGAATTTACATCAAAATTAACATCGTGATATCCTCCCTCACTTATCCAATTAACAATATCGCCAGGAGATATAGATAATACTGAAGGCGAATATGTCATTCCGGGACCAACTATAACAGTATGAATAGTTGGCGTGTACTCTTCACACGGAGTTCCACCATATTGTGTACACAAATCAGCAGTAAATTCTTCATTAAATGGACCAAAACCATCTCCATAAATACATCCGTATTCTGGAATATCATCACATGAAGCATAAATACACTGTAGGTTTCCGTATTGATCGTAACCTTGTACTGTTGCCTCAGCATCATAATTTGTTGCATTTGAATCCATACAACCTACAACACCAACAACTTCTTCTTCACATGCTGTCCCTCCATATTGTGTACATAAATCAGCAGTAAATTCTTCATTAAATGGACCAAAACCATCTCCATAAATACATCCGTATTCTGGAATATCATCACATGAAGCATAAACACACTGTAGGTTTCCGTATTGGTCATAACCCTGTACTGTGGCATCTGCATTGTAATTACTTGCATTTACATCCATACATCCCGCTACTCCATCTATTACTTCTTCACATGGTGTTCCTCCATATTGTGTACATTCTACAGGGCCAAAACCTTGAGCAAATGCTCCAAATCCATCTGCATAAATACATCCATATTCTGGAATGTCATCACATGATGCATAAACACATTGTAAGTTTCCATACTGATCAACTGCTTGAACATTTGCTTCTGAATTATAGTTAGATGCATTTTCATCCATACAACCATATACATCAAGAACACCAGAGTAATCTGAACTATTCACCACTACATTACTAAGAGTAACTGCAACATCTGATACTGTGATATACATTAGAAATGAACTAAATGTATTACCACCTTGAGATGGTATTTCTATAGTATACTCAGATGACTCAGATCCTAAAGTTACTGATGAAGTAGAAAAGCTTGGCTCAGTGTCAGGGTATGGATTCTTTTCAAATCTGAAGTAAACATCCGCTGAAGCACCATCTGTTGAACCAGTAAATATAATTGATCCACCTTCTCCAAAAATTAATGGATAAATTGATACATCTTCATTAGCAAATCCTGCCCATGGCTCTGATCCTGAAGGCATAGTATAAACTCCATCATCTGTAACTACTGTACCACCAAATACTCCTGAGAATACAATATCTGAAGATTGAGCAAATAAAGATGTGATACCTAAAATCACACTAAAAGTTAATAGTTTTTGTTTTAAATTATAAATCATCTGAAAAAAGGGTTTAGTTATTTATGCTAAAGATAATAAATTGTGTATTAATTACACAATTTACCCAATAATTTTATAGTGGATGATTTAAATTATAGAGTACGATTACTATAATGAAAATACTCTAACCCAATCAATTTGCATTTCTGAAGGAAATAAAGTTTGATTATTAGGGGGTAGTTAGGGGTTATGGCTAAATTTAAGATTATATACCATTGGTTATCATTAAAAGGCCAAACATAATTTGAATTATAATCTTCTGGACTTACCTGAAAAACCATTTCATCATCAACAAACCAAGATATATAATCAGGGCCCCACTGAATACCATAAATATGAAAATCATTTGCAAATGACTCAGGAGTTGTTGCAGCATCAGATACATACTGATGCTGACCTGCATCATAAGGACAATTTCCCAAATGAGCTGCACCAGTAGTAACATTTGAGCTGGCACCAGTGTGTCCTTGTTCCATTATATCTATTTCTCCGTCACATGGCCACTCACCACCTTCTGGAAGAAGCCAAAATGCAGGCCAAAAACCTTGACCATCAACAGTTTTTATTCGTGCTTCAACTTTTCCATATCGAAAGGAGAATTTATCTTTTGTAGTTATCCTAGACGAAGTGTAATTATAATCTCCAACTGATTCTTCTTTAACAGTTATCGTTGCAACTCCATCAGCAAGAGTTGTATTTTCTTGTTTGTAATACTGTAACTCTCCATTACCCCATCCCCATAATCCAAATTGAGAACCATCTCCTAGTTGATGAGTCCATTTTGAGTTATCAAAGTACTTCCATTAAATTCATCTTCCCATCCCTAATCCAAAATTCATTTGGTGCAGGCTGGATCACATGAAGGAAAAATAAATGATAAAAAACCACAAAATATAAAACTTAAAAAAATATCTTCATAACAAAGTTATAATGAAAATTAGATCACCCCATAAAGATGGGTTTCTGTTAAAGCCTTCCATCTCAGAAGAATTCCAACGAAACTGAGATTCTCTTTTTAAGACCATCTGAAGAGCTCTTATTAATTGCAAATTCAATGTTATACTTTTTGAACGCATCAAAACCATCAATTTCAAAGATCTTCAAATGGTATAAGTAATTCTATGTAGTAGTTGTATCATTATTATTATACCTACTTGAATATTATTTAACTCGATTTCTCTAGTCCAATCCCATACTTTAAGATCTTGAAGATTTATTCCAAAATGTCGATCAGTAGAACTTAAAAAGATCTTTTGGTTTTGATGGATTGGATGAAAAAGCAATCTCTATGGCATCACCATTCCATATGCATCATTTTTATTTGAATTAATAAAATGATCTACTTTAGGCATTTCAATTGAACACAGAATTTCTTAGAATCAGCAAGTCCTCTAACAGTATAATCTGCGAAAGTTTTCTTTACATTTTTGCCAAACAGACTCATTTAATTTTCCATCTACAGATATAGAAAATTTATCAAAAGGACTTCAGTCGCTTTTTAAATCCTCCTTAAAAGGTATAATTTTTAATGGCATTAACGTACAAATCACCGTTGCTTCAAATTGAACAATAAATTGCTTTACATTAGAAATATCCATGTAATTGGCGTTTTCCCATTCAAATTCAGATAATGGAAGTGTTACATAAGACCATTCATCATCTTTAATTCCACTTTTAGGTAATACTTTAGAATGAAATCCAATCCATACTTGATTACCCATAATCCTCAAGACATGCAGCTAGCGGTAATGATTTTAAAATACCATTCTTTGATTTAACTTTTAATTGAATCGCAGCTTTATCAACAATTGAACTTAAATCTTTTCCTGCCCATCCATCCCATCCAAAACCAATTCCCATCCATCCACAATTTGCAGCTTTCTTATCCCACGACCACAACATACTTGAATTGGAAATGTCAAAATTTGAATTAACAGCAGTAACATTCAAACATTGAGTAGTTGGAATTTCAGGTGGTTTACTAAACCACTGCTCTCCACTCATGACACCATTAAAAACGTCTAAGCAATAAACGTTTTCAATATGCTCAGGTAATATTTGATCTGACGACATATCAAAGATTGCTTGATCCTTAAAAGTCATACAAGAACAAAAAAATTAAAAAATTATGCAAACACTTATTCGTTTCATAATCTTAAGGATTTAATGGTTTTCCTTCAGTAAAAATCATATAATCCATGTGAGCTTCACTGTAACCATTACCCTGAGGTGCTAGGAAGAGAACTCTAATGTATGAATTAGATGTGGCTCCATAACATCATTTCCGTCTGCAGCAACTGGTTCACCATTATACAAGGTTTGTAAATCAGAATATTTAATTGATATCAAATGCCAACCTGGATCTAAATCTTTAATCTCTATAGAGTACGCATCTTCAGCACCTTCAAAATACTCCATCTTGATTATCATCCTCTCTAAAATCAAATAACATAATAGGCTTGTTTACAACTTCTTGGGGATAATTTAACAACACATTAAAATAAACTTCGTTAGGATTATCAGATAAATCAAAGGTTGTAGAGCCATAAGATTCTGCTTCGATTGTGGCCATACCAATCAACCAATCCCAGCTACAGTTCCCACTCATCTTGTAAAATGAATTTCCTTGAGGTGAATTAGCAGAGCTATTAATCAACATACTCCCACCTTGGGTGAATAAATCCCAATTTGTATTAGGACCAGTCTCAAAATCTGATAACATCAAACCTTCGTTTACTTTAACCGAAGTAACTACAATCTGACTTGTTCCAATTAGAGCATCGGTAACAGTAATTGTAGAATCTCCACTTTCCGAGTTATATGAAACATATAATTCAGCCGTACAACTTTCTTGCTTAAACATTGGAAAAGAGGTTGTAGAACCATCCCATGTTGCATTATTTTCAAATAGAGAAATATCTCTACCTGTTATACTTTTGATAGCTCCCTGACTCTGATCCTGTGACTACAACCTTCCAATCAACCTCTTTAGAAAATTCAGCAGTAAAAAGGTAGTTTCACCATTATAAAAATCTACATTTTGATTGCTCACTTCAAATTTTTGAATTAATTCAAAAGGACCTAACATAGTTTCAAGAGAAGGACCTTCAAATAAAATATCTCTTTCACAGGAAATAAATAAACTAGCTAGACATAATACAATTAAAGTTCGTTTCATAAGCTTCTGTATTTATTTTAAAACTTCATATTAAAAACTAAAGACATACGATCAAAGCTATATTTTGGTTGCTCAATAGTCGTATTATCCCATGTGTAATCTTGGTAAATTAATTTCAAATTGTTATTCTGGTTAAATGTGTACATTAAACCAAAAGCATATATAGACTCTTTTAAATCTACATCATAACGCTCAAAATTAAAAATATCATCATAAACATCTCTTTTTGAAATAAGATCATATCCAATAGATGTAAATTTCTCAAAAGCTGATAAAACTGAAAATTCTTCAGAAAGTTCAATATTCAAACCACAATTAAATCGATTCGATTCTAAATCCACAGCAGAAAAATCAATAACACTAGAAACTCTTGAAGTTTGATAACTGTAATAACCCATTTCTAAAATAAGATCATTAGAAATCCAAACAAGTTAGCAAAATTCATTTTTAAATGGGTTTCTAGTGAATTGTATTTCTTTAAATCTTCTACACCTTGACCTACTACATCAGATAACATGCCATATTTTACTAAAAACTCATAACCATGTTCTTTATCTATTCTTTCAAGAGCAAAATCAAAACCTTTTCTGTTTGGGGTTGCTATTCCAAAAGGATCTATATTATTATACTCTGGATAATATTCAGAAAGACCTGTTTCAATAGTGCTATTATATAATGAAGCATCATTGTAGATATCCCATAAACCAATTGGTCTTACAATTTGATCATTGGTATATCTTGAAAATTGCTCTGATTGACTCGTATATCTTAATCTTCTAGACTGAGCTGCAGTTGATCTAAAATCAGGTCCAACATTCCTATAAGATAGGGATAAACTGGTATTTAAATCAGTGTGAAGAAAATGAGCTCTAGAATAATGAAAAAAGTCTGTAGTAAGTGGTGCATAGGATCATTTTCAGTTGTTAACTCTGAGCGACCACTTTCACCTTCAACTTTAATTTTAAAATCATCAAAATTATTCTTCAATGCATAACTTGCTGTAAACACAGGATTTTTAAAAATTTCATAGAATTAGATGTCCCAGCAACATCTTGAACATTTACATAGTTAACACCAAAACTGAGATATTCAGATTGAAGCATAGTTATATTTCCACCATAAAATATTCGGTCACTAATGGTCGAAAAAATTTCTTGAATTTAATCTTGAAGTAAACATATTAAACTGAATTTCATCAAGATAATCTTTAAACTCAAGAGAGAAATCGACAGCAGCTCCTTGTTGTCTCCATGTATTATCGAAGTAAAAATAGTCGTAATGAATAATATCAGAATAAGTACGAAGCAAGTCTAGAGAATTTTCATACATCTCCTCATGATTATTATAAAAAGTAAATGGCGTAAGCTTATAAGAAAAATCACCTACTTGATAACGGATAGCATTTGCAATTAATCCTTTCATGTACAATTGACGGAGATCAAATGTTACGCCAGAACCCCAAAAACCACCATACTCATTTCTAACCCTTAGAATGGCATTAATATATGTATCATCATTGGGTTTAATATTTGCTGACAAATCTACCAAAGTATGACCATACTCAACTTTAGATGTTACTAAACTGTCATCATCCGTATGGATTTCATCAAGGTTAATTACATTTCTTGCACTCCCAGAAAGCCAATACTTTTTGTTGTTATCTTGGGCAAAAGCTAGACAAGTCCATAGACTTATTAATCCGGTTATTAATAGTTTTTAGTCATTAAAATGTGATTTTAAGTTCTAGTGTAGTTTCTGTTCCTTTAAATTGATCTAACTCAAAGCTTGTATCTTCAAATTCGAACCATCGGTGCCTTATAAATAAAGCTGTATTTTTGCAATTGTATAATCTAAACCTAATCCATATCCATATCCAAACTGATTTCTAGGCTTCTATTTTACAGCATCTATTTCAGTATCATAATTTGCTATGGTTCTCTCAATTCCAGAATATGAACAAAAACTAAATCTTCTCTAAGGCAAAGAACAGTTCAAGTTCATTACTGTATTGTCTAATGTAAGAAAGAGTTGAAAACTCAGGTAGAATAGATTGAAAATTTTGAACAGTTGATGCACGTGATAAGATGAAAGCATAAAGCTTAGAATTAAATATTCTTGGGTGGTACTTTGCCTGAAACTCTATGTTATTAAAGTATTTTATCTGAATATCATCATATAATTCAACCAGCTCATAAACATCTCTATAAATGACATTATATCGTTCATAAGGCCCAACATTACTAGGGAAATTCCAGCGCCAAAAACGAGATCTTGTAAGGCTATTGACTGGATGACCATAACTAATAAAACTCCCGATAGCTTTAAGTTCTCTTGCACTTCCAATTCCTAATGAGAGTTTTAATCTCTTTAA
This sequence comes from Cryomorphaceae bacterium, assembly GCA_019649675.1. GTDB lineage: Bacteria > Bacteroidota > Bacteroidia > Flavobacteriales > UBA7430 > MED-G21. Next base: position 161,582 of record BOWN01000002.1, read on the forward strand.
ATTTAATTCTGTATTAATATTAAAACCTTCTCTATTATTGGTCATCATTCCTAATGGAACCATAGAACTTGCAAATGGGAATAATGATTGGGTAGAACCAGCTACCCCTGCTGGAAGATTATTACTCGATTGTTCAACAATTGCTGAATTTATAAATACCGAATTATTATTAATTACCTTAGGACTGATGCGAAAAACTTGTAACTGAAGATCAAAAACATCTTTAATTTTTGGGGTTCTAATCTTCAACTGCAGTGCTTCACCCCAATCATATGGGCCAGTATTAGAGATATATCTCCCAATTCCAGACTCGAGATGAATATTAAATCTTTTAACTTGGAAACCGGTTTCAAATGTAGCTAAATTAAACCCTAATCTAGTATTATTAGTACTGTCTGTGTAGGTTAAATTATTAAATGTATTTAAGGCAAAATGAGAACCACTTTTCAGCTCTTTTTTAAGTTGACCTCCGTAAGCCAAATTTGGAATAAAACTAAATCCTCCATTTAAATCAGTCTTTCCAACAAGTATATTAGCACTTAAACCACCTGGCATATTTGAACCTTCAATAACTAAACCTGTAAATGGTTTTTCACCCCAGCGAGAATCCTGAGATATGTTTCCAAGTTTATAAAAGTCAAAGTACCTTCTTTCGGCAGTGGAAGCTAATGGATCCCATGGTGCACGTTCAAACAAACTAAACCTGTTGTATCCTTTAAATGATGCTAATGTTAAGTCACTAATAGATTCCCAGTGAATACCTCCGGCCTTGATTAAGTAAGATCCAAACTTTGTATCAATACTACCATAAAAATTAATTCCCAATTGAATGCCTAAACTTCCAGCTAGTCTATTGCCATTAATTGGATCATAAACTGATGGTCTATCAATTTCCAGTACATGAAAACCATAAGTTGGCATAACGTTTCCATCTAAAAACTGATATGTGAAAAGGTCAAATCCCCACGAAGTCTTGGGAGACGGTCTACCAGAAAACCTTAAAGTTAAAAGGGGAAGCTGACTATCATCACCAATAAAAATAGTATTCTCCAAATTATAACCATAAGGTTGATCTAAACCAACATAAGAACCCAAAAATCTGTATTCTCCACTAATCTTAAAAGTATAGAGTTCGGGACTTTCTTGTTTTGGAAACAAACCTATATTACTCAAAGAATTCGAATCATTATTTTGAGCAAATAAAGAAACATTAACCGCAAAAATTGTTAATGAACAAAGAACTAGTTTTGAAATGCATTTTAACATAGACTTATATATTAATCAACAATTTTTAGATTGCGTTTCTTCAACTGTATGGGCCTAGATTGTTTCATATTTTTATCTCGAGGAAGAACAAAAAATGGAACATTAGCATAGGCTATCTTCTCAACATCATCTTCGACATATACAAATAATCTGTAAGGACCTTCCTCTAATGGTGCTCTAAACTCTACAACATTATCTTTTTTCTTTTTTATCAAACCAGTCATTGCTGGAGGTGCCTTCTCGAGATCACCCCCTGACTTGGTATTCATGCTTTCAGGATAAATTTGATAAGTATACTTCATTTTATCATTATCATCGGAAGCATAAACAACTGCCTCATATCTATTATCAGCTAGTAATTTTACATTTTGGTGTTTGGTTTGACCTTCAATGAAAATACTATCTAACGAAGGCGCTCTATTAGTTGGCCATTTACCTGTCCAAGATTTAGAAACATAATCTAAAACCTCAGTTTTTTGCCCTTTGTTGGTAAACAAGCCATACCATGTTGCTGTAGTTTCTTGTTTTTGTCCCCAAAGAAAGACATAAGAACCAATACACATTTCCTTATCTGGCAAAATATGATTGTTGTATCTATCGTAATAACTTAATGCCTTTTCATGACTGGTTTGCTCAATTGGAGCAGACCACTTGGTTTTAGCCACTTCCCAATGGCCATTAGGTCCCCATTCAGAAATAATGTATGGTTTATCCCATCCTGCTTCACGGATTTTATCACGAATGATAGACACCTCACCATAGGTATTAATACCATAAATATCAATGTCAGGCGCACGATCCATAATCAATTCGACCTCCTTAGCATCAAGACCTGCAGTAACTGTATTTGTTGGATGATTAGGGTCTACTTCATGAATCATTGCAGCAATCTCCTGCACAACATCCCATACTTTTGTATTTGAATAAAATAAATCTACCTCATTACCAATAGACCACATCAAAAGGGCTGGGTGATCTTTGTATTTCTTGACCATTTTAGTGAAATATTCAAGCTGGCCTTGATTGGCTTTTTCGTTATCATAATCATAACCATGACGCTCATGCTGAACCCATAAACCCATCATGACTGTTAAACCAAGTTTTTGCGCTTTATCAAGCACTTCTTGAGCATCGTCAACAGACCATGTTCGAACAGAATTTCCGCCTGCTTCAACAAGCTCTTCCATAAATCCTTCTCCACCTGCTCCATTTATATAATAGGGCTCTCCACCTCGCATCAATACCCACTGACCATCAACTTTTAGAACCTCTACTTTAATAGCTTGTGCATAAGTAGATGAGAAAACAAAGAAAATAGTAGAAATAAAAATGTATTTAGTTATGTATGATAACTTCATAAAATAAAAATAAATAGGGCATTGATTTTTGTCAATGCCCCATAGTTAAATTACTTCTTTAATATTTTAATAATTGAATTTTGTGAATTTTCATCAACTAATTGAATCATGTAAACACCATCACTTAGCGAGCTAATATCAATTTCATCTGCAGGATTATTTACTGACTTAACCTGTTTTCCATAGATGTCATAAATAAAAAGGCTTGATACATTAGTGTTCAATCTAAATTTATCAGCAACAGGATTAGGGTATACAAGTGACTGATTTATAGATTCATCTAAATTAAAATCATTACCGCAGCCTATACATGACCCATAGTAAACACCTGTAACATCTGAGTAAGTAAGAACTCCACCTTGGATAACACCAGAACCGACTTCCCACAAACGATTAGCGTATGAAAAGTAATCAGATACTGGCGTACATGACCAATCACCCGACTCAGATCCAGCCGCAACCATATCTTCCATCACACCATCAACAACTAATAAATATTCCATATTCTCTGATGGTGCAGGATCAAAAGTAAATGACCATGTTCCATCAGAATTCTTTGAAGCTTCTGGACCCTCTAAAATATTCCAACCCCAAAATGGACCGGTTAAACGAACAGAGTCAACATCCATACATGGATTAACTGTAATTTTCAAAGATGATACGTTGTAATAACACTGTCCATCATCAACTGAGGCATCAGGATTATAATTGATTGCCTGACTATCTGTACAACCTGATATAGGACCAGTTGCAAATTGGATATCATCAAAGTAATAAGTTGACATAGCTGAACCATCACCAACTACTCCCATATTAAAAATTACAACCACCCTATCGTATAAATCAGATGGCTGAGAACCAAAATCATAAGATAAAACTTCCCACGCATTTGCAACTGTAGTATTCATAGTTAATTCTGTATTTACCCCTGTAGATGATTGTTCTATTTTAAGCAAAACAGGAATATCAGCAGATGGAGCATATACTTTCATATTAATAACTGAGCCATTTGAAAAATCAATTGGTTCTACAGATATATAAGTACCTGCCCAAAACTGACCTCCATTTCGGACGTGTTCAACAACATTACTTGATGAATTAATATCAGAAGAATAAGGATTTGGAACAACAGTTGAATTTCCACCGTCAAAATCTGTAAATTCAACAGAACTAGACTCAAACGTTAATGGAAGCATTGTTGGTATTATACAAGAACCGTCATCTTGAGTAGCTAAAGGATTATAATTAGCTGCAGCTTCATTCATACAACCATATATAACAAGTGTACTACAATCTTCACAGGTACCATAATAAATACCAGAAACATCACCAGAACCAACAGCCCATTCACGGTTAGCGTAAGTTTCATAATCAGTTACAGGTGTGCAATCCCAATTTTGACTTGCAAGATTTGAACCAACAAGATTTTCCATGATACCATCTACGACAAGCAAATATTCCATGTCTTCTGTAGGGGCAGGATTAAAATTGAATGTCCAGGAACCATCTCCATTATCGGTAGCCTCTGGACCAGCAGTTAAGTTCCATTGCCACCAAGGCCCTGTCATTCGAACTGAAGATGCATCACTACAAACGTAGTTGTAATAGATAAATTTTGGGACATAACAATATTTGATCCCATTACTAAAAATAAAAAAGTAGTTTTTTTGTCATGATATATTTTTAATGGTTAAATTAATTTAATTCGACATAAATTTCATTGATATGGTATTTACTGAATAAGTTAAAATTATTAATGATTAATGATTTTTCATTAGAAATCAATATCTACATCAACATCATTAACTATGAGAGCTGTTATCCGATAATCATCATAAGATAACTTATTTAAGTTCTGATAAACCACCTTTATCTTATAGGTGGAAAATATAGTAGATATAACAGATTGGTTATTTTTATCAAAATAATTAGAACTGAGCTTGGGTTCTAGCTTTAACATTCCCATTTCTCCTTTAACACCATATATTTCAGTAATTAAAGTCATTAAAAACCATGATGATGAACCAGTCAAGTAGGCATATGCTCCTTTATTTTGATGGTTAAAGTAAGAGGGTATACCAGGAAATATTTGAGCTTTTTCGGTATTATTTGCAATCTCATATACCTCCTGCATTATTTCATTTCCTTGTGTAACCAAACCTTGTTTATACAAACCGTAAGCCAACATAATATTTTGTTGAACCCACTTAGATCCGTGTTCTTTATGACCATAAACAAAACCAGTAATACGCCCTACATTCATGTCTATCTCTTTAAATTCTGAGGTCAATCGTATACCAGGACTACCCTCATCTTTAAGAACTTTCTTTATGGCCTCATATACTTCAGCAGACATTATTTTGTTAGAGACATTAGAAATAATTGGTATTACTTGAGATGTTAAATCCATCATTATAGAACCATTTTTTTCGCCACCAATCTTATTCTCTAAATTATCATAGTGTCCATTAAAAAACGAAGTCCTTATTTGTGGTAAGAATCTCATTTTCCAATATATGAGATGATATATGCTCTGATTTTACTTTTAAATCTCTAATCAATTCATCAATAACAACATCCTCTTTTCTTCCACTTACCGAATGTTCCACAGACTTAAAATAATTCTCTAAAACAATACGCTTGGCTCTGGATCTTGATAATTGACCTTGGCTGAACCAGGTGTATGATCTAATAATTGATCAATTCTGATAATAATGGTATAGTTGTATTGCCATTAGCCTTTAATTGATTTAAAAATCAATTAATAAGATAAAGTTATGAGCATAAAAGCTATAAAAACAAACAGAGCCTCCACGATCACGAGCCATGTCATATGTATCATTCCAATCTGCCCCTTCTAGTAATAATACATTTTTATCATTTACATTAAAAAATGAGGTTAATTGTTGAATGAGAACATGCTCAAATATAGAAGCTGAATAAACGTTACCATCTGTATCCTTCTGTTTGTAACCATAAGAATCAGTCCAACGTTCATCAATTTTTTACAACGGTTTTTAAATTGATCCTTCCAATAAGGAACTTCTTTAAAAAGCGTGTTAAAGTCGCCAGACTGATTAACATAGAAATTAAGAACAAAAACCGGCCATGCACCATGATCGCTCCATGTTCTAGGTATATTATTTCTATCTGCTTTAAACTCGCCAGACTGCTCTCCAATAATCGTAGCATTAGAGCCGTCAACACGGATACCTTTAAAACAATTGATAATTTCTCTTTTGCACTTATTGGATCCACTAAAAATATAGACAATAAATCTTGCCAAAGATCTCTCCAACCTCTTCCACCTCTTCCATAAGAATAATCAGGCAAGTATGAGTTTCCAAAAATTTGTCTACATTTTACTTGATACTCAATCCATTTAACCCAATTATCGAAATTATGATTTCCGGTACTGACATTAACACTGTTAAGCTTTTCTTTCCAATAATTTATTGTGAAATCAATTTTTTGATTTACATAATCAATATTTGCATATTCACTGACCATCTTGAAATATCATCTAAAGAATCTGTAATACCATGTATAACAACATATTCAACAGATTCACCAGGTAATAAATTCTTTCTCTTTAAACTTAACTGCAGCAATTGCTTCTGTACCATGAAGTTCTGAGTCAGTTAATTTTGGTGGTGTTAAATCCTTATATATGGCTTCAGGATTATCTAAAGTACCTGAGTGCCCGATGAAATCTTTTAATCTTGCCCATATTTTTTCTGGCTTGGTTCCATTTTCATCAAATGCCAAAACTGCATAATTAGTATGGTTAACCGAATGGCATGATTCATCGTGCTTAATTCTTGGTTTAATCCTTACTCCAAAATCTTCAATATAATTCTCTTGAAACATATGTTGTTACCTGTCTATGGTCTCTAAAATTATCTGCAGACCTTCCATAAAGAGGTAAAGCATAGTAAGGGTTAATTTTTCTTGATTGAGTACTTGGTATTTAAAACACGTATTTTAAGTAATTCGACAAAATCATCGACTTCGGGAACTACAGTTGTAATTTCAACTTCAATTCCTGAAAGCTCTTGTTTTCTTTTGGTTGTAAAGAACCTATTTTAGCAGCAACAGAATAGCCATCTATTGCACCATTCCAATGACTGGCCTTTTGAAATACACTCTGACCAGTAGCAGACCAAGGCTTTAAATCATCGACCTTAAGCCAAAAATTTCTACTAGAAAGTGTTCTATGAATTTCCTCAGTTACTGTTGGAGTTGTTAAATAATGATTAAAATCTTTACAAACATCACCCTTTAAAACTGGAGTAACAAAGGATTTCATACCTTTTGAATTCATCAAAGGAAAGTATAAAACTGGAAGATGATTAGCATCCTCTACAAAGAACGAACCATCATTCTGATCCGAAAACTGCCAACTAATTCCAGAAGATTTTTTCGTTAAAGACATCCTAATTAACTAAAATATTTTCTAATTCTTCAAGAGACTTACCTTTTGTCTCAGGAACTTTAGATATAATAAATATTAAACCAAAAAGAGCGAAAACGCCATAAATCAAAAATGTTGTACTCGAGCCTAGATTACTTAACTCCCATGGAAAGATTAGTTGAACAACTGAGCTAATAAAAGAATTTACAAAAGCAATTGATCCTATTGCTAAACCTCTATATTTTAAAGGAAATAACTCAGACAATAACACCCACATAACAGGACCTAAAGAAAAAGCAAAACAAGCAATAAAACCAAGGATCCCAATTAAGATTAAAGTAGAGTTCATTTTACTTGCAGCTTCTAAAATAGCCCCATCATTTTTACCATACACATTAGACCCTAAAATGGTTTTAATCTCATTTTTAAAATCGACATCATTTGTATAGACTTTATCTGCAACAGAAATTAATTTTTCTGAATTTAAAAACTCAAACTGATTAATATCTTTCTCATTTAATCGATAAGTAGCTTGATTAAAACCATAAGCACATATCAACAAACTAACAGCAATACCCGCAGTTCCAATTAATAACAAAGGCCTTCTTCCCATTCTATCTATTAAATAGATGGCCACAAAAGTGAATATTACAGAAATTGTACTTAATAAAACTCCTGATGAAAAAGCGGCGTCAGTTCCGATACCTGTTTGTTTAAAAATAGAAGTTGCATAGAAATAAACTGCATTAATACCTGTGATTTGCTGCAAAATCCCAACAATTAAACCAACGAATAAAATAAATCGCAAGCTGGGTTTTAATAGGTCTTTAATTTTTAATTTGATTTTATTTTTAACTGCAGAACTATTTTCTTCAATTGACTTAATTTCTAATTCACCTCTTTCGTGACCATAAATGTTAACCAATACTTCTTTAGCTTTTGATACTTGATCATTTAAATACAACCACCTTGGACTTTTGGGTACAAAAAATAATAATGAAAAATATAACAGTGCAGGAATTAATTCAATACCTAACATCCATCTCCAAACATTTTCATCAGTCAAAAAATTACTATCAATAGTATTATACTTGTTAAAAAGATAGTTGCTTAAAAAAGCTGCGAAAAAACCAAATACTATATTGAGTTGCTGAAGGGAAACTAATTTACCTCTATTTTCTGCTGTAGATATTTCTGCAATATACATTGGAGCTATAACTAGTGCTGCTCCGAATGCTAAGCCACCAATAATTCTGGCAATGTAGAGTATTTCATAAGAAGTTGCTAAAGCTGATAATATGGCAGAAACAGCATATAGAAGCGCAATGAAGACTAATAATTTCCTTCTTCCCCATATATCGCTTATTCTACCGGAAATAAGCATAGAAAACATTGCAGCAAAAGAAGGTGAACTAACAACCCAACCAACTTGAATTTCTGTCAAATCAAATTCAGGTCCGGCATATGTCATAACACCAGATATAATTCCTGCATCAAAGCCAAAAAGGAAACCTCCTAAAGCTACAATAAGAGATATAAATACAATCTGTAATTTAGTTCTCAAAAAAAGGGTTTAAATAATCACTATAATTAAATGCGAATATAATCTTTTTTTTTATTGTAATTTATACACATAATTATCGATTTCACACAATTTTAAAATTTATTTTCAATAGCACTTAATCAAAAATATTATGAATATAGATCGTAATTAAAGAAGAAATCAATTAAATTTGCGTTACATGAACACTTAATAATTTGATTGAGTTTTGTACAAAATATTATAAATTTCACTCAAACAAATCTCAAAATTTACTTGAAAACAAATTTTTAAATGATAAAGACAAACAAATTAGAAAATTTATTCTTATCAGATATTGTCATATTTGGAGGACTTGGAGATTTATCTATTAGAAAAATTTTACCTGCCATATATTTCAGACTTCAAGCCAAACAACTTGCAGACAATTGCAGAGTTATCTTAATTTCTCGTAAAGACTTTAATAAAAAGGAATTTGAAGATATATTAAGAAGTAAAATTGAAAATGGTATTGAAGATGTCTCAAAAAAAGATTTAAACCACTTAATTTCAATTTGTGAATATTACAAAGCAGATCTAAACCAAAAGGGTTGTCTCAACAATTTAAAATCATTTTTAAGATCAGAAGATAATGTAGTTCGTCTATTTTATTTTTCTGTTTCCTCCACCCTATTTGGATCTATCACTAAAAACTTAAAAGAAGCTCAATTAATCACTCCTAAATCTAGAGTAGTACTTGAAAAACCTTTGGGACACAATGCTGAATCGTCTAGAGAAATAAATAATGAAATTGCAGGTTACTTTAATGAGTCACAAATATTCAGAATAGACCATTATTTGGGTAAAGAGACAGTTCAAAACCTAATGGTACTTAGATTCACAAATAACCTTTACGAGAACGCATGGAATGCACAAAACATAGATAATATACAAATTACTGTATCTGAAAACCTAGGTGTAGGAAGTAGAGGTGGCTTTTATGACAAATATGGTGCGTTATTAGACATGGTTCAAAATCATTTACTACAATTAATGTGTCTGGTAGCAATTGAACCACCTAACATCCTGGATGCAAATACTGTTCGTGATGAAAAACTTAAAGTACTTAAATCCCTCAGACCAATTGATATAGATTCGTGTAAAACACATACAGTTAAAGGGCAATATACGAGAGGTAAATTAGACGGTAAATCAGTAAAGTCATATCTAGAAGACATCGAAAAATTTAACTCAGATACAGAAACATTTGTTGCAATACGAGCTTACATAGATAACTGGAGATGGGCAGGAGTTCCATTCTATTTGAGAACTGGAAAAAGACTCAGTAGAAAACATTCTCAAATTACGATCAATTTCAAAAATATACCTCATAACATATTCCCAGATGGAAAAAGTATTGTTAACAATAAACTAATCATTAATCTTCAACCTGAAGAGAGTATTGAATTAGTTCAGACTGTTAAAACACCTGGTCCGGGTGGATATCGTTATGAACCAATATCATTAGTTTTGGATTATGGCTCATCATTTAAGGAACGTTTTCCAGATGCATATGAGAGATTGCTAATAGATGTAATTAGAGGAAATCAAACATTATTTATGAGAAAAGATGAAGTGGAAGCTTCTTGGAAATGGATTGACTCAATAAATCAAAGTTGGGCTAAAGCCAAAATTAAAAATCACTTATATTCATCTGGAAGTAATGGACCTGGTGATCATATTCTATTAGATAAACATGAATGGAATAATTAATTTATGGAAAATTTAAGAGAAAATATATTTACCGACAAATCTGAATTAGAACTAAAACTAGCTTTAGAAATTAGTCAAATACTTAATCAAGAGATAAAAAATAAAGGTGAAGCAACTTTGCTTGTCTCTGGTGGAAGCACTCCTAAAAAATTATTCGAAATTCTATCGAATAAAGAAATTGACTGGAAGAAGGTTAGTATAGGGTTAATAGATGAAAGATTTGTTGCCACCGAAACAGACGAAAGTAATGAATTATTAATCAAAAATACTCTTAAAAAATAATGCCGCTGATGCTAAATTTATTGGGCTGGTGTTTAACCTAGATGACTATAAAGAAAACTTAAACATCGCAATTTCAAAAATAATGCTATAACAAATCTATTACCTGTAGTGTTTAGGAATGGGATTAGATGGTCATACTGCATCTCTTTTTCCTAATTCTGAAGAAATATACACAGACGATAGTATATTTGGAGATAAAATCATCATTAACACCAAGGCTTCTTCAGAGCCTAGTAAAAGAATTAGTTACACAAAATCGAAAATACTTAGCTCAAAGCATTTGTTTTTGTATTTTAACGGCAAAGAAAAACTAGATGTATTTAATTCTGCAAAAAGTCTAACAATCCATCTCTTAAACCTATTTCTGCATTCATTCATCAAAATAAAAAACATTAAACGTTTTTTGCTCAATTTAAAACTGAAATATGAATAATAAAATTATACATATTACAAAACGTATTGTTAATCGCAGCAAAGAAACAAGAGAAAGCTATGTTAAGTTAATGAAATCTCTTTCCAAAAAGGTGTTTCTAGATCTGGACTTTCTTGTGGTAATCTTGCTCATGCAATTGCAGCATGTTCTGAATCAGATAAGATTAACTTAATGGCTGAGCAAAAGCTAATATAGGTATCATTTCATCATATAATGATATGCTATCAGCTCATAAACCTTATGAAAAATATCCTGAGCAGATTAAAACATATGCTAAAGAATTTAATGCTATAGCTCAAGTTGCTGGTGCTGTCCTGCTATGTGTGACGGAGTCACACAAGGAGAAGCTGGAATGGACTTATCTTTATTTTCTAGAGATGTTATTGCCTTATCAACAGCTATAGGTCTATCACATAACATGTTTGACTCAGCTCTGTGTTTAGGTATTTGTGACAAAATTGTGCCAGGCGAACTTATAGGTGCATTAAAATTTGGCCACTTACCTATAATATTTGTCCAGGTGGACCTATGAAAACCGGTATTAGTAAGAAGAAAAAGCACAAGTCCGACGTGCATTTGCTTCAGGTGAAATAGACAGAAAAGCACTTTTAAAATCTGAATCTAAAGCATACCATTCCTCTGGAACCTGTACTTTCTATGGAACTGCTAATAGCAATCAAATGCTGATGGAAATTATGGGAATTCAACTTCCTGGTTCTTCATTTGTAAATCCAGATACCGAACATAGGTCTGCACTAAACAAAGAAGCAGTTAGATTAGCTGTAGAATCAACAATAGATGGAAAGAATTACAGACCTCTTTACGATATTATTAATGAAAAAGCAATAGTAAATGCTATTATTGGGCTTCTTGCATCTGGTGGTTCTACAAATCATACACTCCATCTCATTGCAATTGCTAGAGCAGCTGGTATCATTATCAATTGGGAAGATTTCTCTGATCTATCAGAAGTTATACCTTCTTTAGTAAAAATGTATCCAAATGGATCAGCAGATGTTAATTACTTTCATGCTTGTGGGGTATGCCTTTATTAATAAAAACACTATTAAATGAAGGCCTTTTACATAGAGATGTTAATACAATACTTGGATACGGATTAGAAAAATTTACTAAAGAATCATATCTTAAAAATGGTATATTGACCTGGCGAGATTGCCCAAATGAATCTGCAGACCAATCCGTATTATGTTCAATTGATAATGCATTTGACAAAAGTGGAGGTTTTAAAAAAATTCTTAAAGGGAATCTTGGTGTTTCAGTTATTAAGACATCTGCCGTTAAATTAAAGCACTGGCATGTAGAAGCGCCAGCACTAGTATTTGAAGATCAAAATGAAATTATTGAAGCCTTCAACAAACAAAAATTGTTCAAAGATTTTATTGCTGTACTTAGATATCAAGGTCCCAAAGCTAAAGGAATGCCAGAATTACATAAACTAACTCCTATTTTAAGTATACTCCAAAATAATGGTCATAAAGTTGCATTAGTAACTGATGGTAGAATGTCAGGAGCCTCAGGTAAAGTTCCTGCTGCAATACATTTATCTCCAGAAGCATTAGATGGGGGAATCTTATCAAAACTAAAAGACGGTGATCCTTTAATACTAAATGCTCTAACTGGTGAATTAAACTGCTTAAATGAAAAAGAAGTTCTAAATCGAGCTGAAGCAGAACCTCCTTTTATCAACCAAAAAGGGCTCGGAAGAGAATTATTTAGCAACCTCAGAAACTTAGCCTCTAGTAGTGATAATGGGGCTTCTATACTTTTTTAAATATGGCGCAAAATAACATTAGAGAATTACTTTTAAACCACCCTATTGTTCCAGTTGTAAAATTGAATCTTTATCAGAAGTTATACCTTGCATTAATGATCTTATATCCAAAAATATTCATTGTATTGAAATAACACTTCGTACAAAATGCGCTATTGATGCAATAAAAAGGCAAAAAAACACTTTGGTAATCAATTTGCAGTTGGAGTGGGTACAGTAATAAATAAAACACAAATTAGTGCTGTCATTGATGCAAATGTCGATTTTATTGTCTTACCTGGTGTATTTCCAGAATTAAAAGAACCGTTAGAAAAATCTAATATCCCCTTCCTTCCGGGAGTCATGACAGCAAGTGAAATTATGCAAGGAGCAAGTTATGGTTGGAACACATTTAAATTATTCCCAGCAAATCTTGTTGGAGGAATTAATGGTATAAAAACATTTGCAAAGGTATTTCCTGAAATAAAATTCTGTCCTACTGGTGGAGTAAATAAACAAAACCATCTTGAATTCTTAGCTGAAGAATCTGTTATTTCTGTAGGAGGCTCATGGCTTATTTGAAAGATAAATTATTATTTCTAAAACACCTAATTTACTATTTAACTGTTTCTTTTATTGTATCGTTAAATTGATAAAATGTAGCTGGCTTACCTTTTTTGCCAGTATTTGTAGTATGTTTTGTCTTAACTATAGAACCTTCTTTTAAAATTTGCTTTCTAAAATTACGCTTATCAATCTTCTTTCCAAGAATATCTTCATACAATTTCTGTAATTGAGGTAAAGTAAAATTTTTAGGAAGTAATATTGAACTTAACTCATGATTCAATTCTTTTTTTAAATATTTTAAAGCTTCTAAAACTATAATATTGTGATCAAATGCAAGATCTGGGATATCAGTTACTTTAGCCCAAATTTTCTCATAATACCCCTCACGAGTCAGCTCTCCAATAATTTCATCTTTAAAATATGTAGCATCTGTGTTAAAGTCTTCAATATTAACCAAAGCTATATACCCAACAGTAATTACACGCTCCTCTGGATGAGCTCTAAACTTTCTAAGCCATTTTTGATCTTTTGGATGCTTAACCCTGTTTGGGTCGCTAAATATCGAAAACTGTTTTAAATAAATATCGCTTATACCAGTAAGACTCTCTAGAATTCTACTTGCAGCAGGAGACAATTCTTCATCATACTTAATGAGATCACCAGGTAAAGAATTATGATCTTTGTAAGCTGCTAGTGTTAGGGTCATATTTGCGCTGTATCAATAACACCTTTAAATCTAAATCAGAATCGTACCCGAACAAAACACAATCAATAGAAATATTTATTTGAGACATAATTTTTATTTTACAACGAAAATTTAAACAAAAGTACCGATCAAATTGAATTAAAAACTAAACTACTAACTTTTTTTTTAATATTATTCACCTTCTTTTTGAATACGTTGTTTAGTGTAATTTCTCCATCTATCTATAACAGTAGATAAATCTGATGGAAGATCAGAATCAAACTGTATCCATTCATCATTATTAGGATGATAAAAACCTAATGACTTTGCATGTAGAGCATGACGAGGCATTATTTTAAAACAGTTTTCTACAAACTGTTTATATTTTGAAAAAGTTGTACCTCTTAAAACTTTATCACCACCATAAGTTTCATCATTAAAAAGTGGATGACCAATATGTTTAAAATGAGCTCTAATTTGATGTGTCCTTCCTGTCTCCAACCTACATTCAATCAATGTAACATAACCAAAACGCTCTAAAACAGTATAATGTGTTACCGCATGACGTCCATATTCATCGCCTTCAGGAAAAACGTCCATCACTTTCCTGTTTCTCAAACTTCTACCAATATTTCCAGTTATCGTCCCCTCATCTTGATCAAAATCACCCCAAACTAAAGCTCGGTATCTTCTTGAAGTAACTCTGTCATAAAATTGCTTTTGTAAGTGAACTAATGCTTGAGGTGTTTTTGCAATAACAATAATTCCGGAGGTGTTTTTATCAATTCTATGAACAAGTCCAGGGCGGGTTTGATCTTCACACTCTGCCAACTTATCGACATGAAACTTTAAAGCATTTAATAAGGTACCTGTATAATGACCATAGCTCGGATGAACTACCATTCCAGGCTCCTTATTTACTATAACCAAATGATCATCTTCATAGACAATCGAAATAGGTATATCTTGGGGGATAAGCCTATTATCTCGTTTGGGGAAATTTTTTAAAATTTTTATGACATCCTTTGGTTTAATCTTATAACTAGACTTTACAGGTATATCATTTACATAAACAAAACCTTGATCGGCGAGTTTTTGTATTTTATTTCGAGTCATGTTTGCAATTTGATTCACAATGAATTTATCAATACGCATTGAAATCTGATTATCATCAACAATTTGTTTATGATGCTCGTACACTTTTTCACCACCAATATGAATTATTTTTTCCTCTTCTTTCTCCTTCATCTTAATCATTTAAGATACTATCTAATCTTGCTTTCAAACTGTCTTGTCTCATTAACTCAATCATATCTTCTAGAAGTTTAGAACTATCCTCTGTAAACCATAAATCGACAAAAACACCTAAATCAATATTTTCAGTTCCTTCAACAGGACTTTGTTTGTAGACAAATGCATTCATAGTATCAACCACAGAAGCATCGTAATAAAAATCTCCTTTATTTAATGCAAGATTTTCTAATCTTGACGATAAGTATTTTTTAGGAATACGAATTAGATTAGGCATCTCTATTTGCATCCCTCTTCCATTACCAAGAACTAAATCAAGTTTAGAAGATTTCTCTAAATTATCATTAATTTTAACGATTTCTCCTTGATATCTTACACCTAAAACAACATTTGCATGTTCATCATTTTTATATATAAATTTTCCAATTCTAAAGCCTTTTGCTTTTAATTCAGAAATATACTGTCTTGAAGACCTATCTGTATAATTTGGCAAAGAAATTAAACTGATATTTTTAGGATTAACAGTTAAGTATAATTCTCTATCTTCTTTAACTCTTGAATTATAATTTGGTAAATGATCAATAACCGAACCCCTAGGATAATCAGCATTATAAGCCCCTGAATCAACAACAGAAAAACGCAATTTTAAAGTTTTTAATGTATCCTCAACTTCAGATATTGAAAAACTTCTAAGATCAGGAACAAGAATACTCTCACCATGCATTGTAATTTCACTTATACTATGAAGTGCTAAATAAACAAAACTAAATAGCATAATAAAACCTAAAAAAACATGAAGCAATAATCGTTTCATAGATCAATTTTAATTATTTGTAAATATAGGAAACTGTTTTAAGTGACCAATACGCTATTTAGATGTGATAATAATCCAGAGAAGATTGTAAATATTTTGGACTTTCATATATTAGTATCTGAAATAAATAACTCAATAAATTACGTGAAAAATATTATAAAAACCACCAATTCTCCAGCGCCAATTGGACCATATTCTCAAGCAGTAAAAATAGGGAACACACTATATACATCAGGACAAATTGCAATAAATCCAAAACAGGAAATTGAAATGGATTCCATTGAAATAGAAACGCACCAAGTAATGAAGAATATGGAGGCTGTATTGAATGATGCCAACATGACTTTCGATAATGTAGTAAAAACTTCTATTTTCATATTAAACATGGATAACTTTAGTCAAATAAATGAGATATACGGACAATATTTTACAAGCAATTTCCCTGCAAGAGAGACAGTAGAAGTAGCGCGCTTACCAAAAGATGTAAATCTAGAAATTTCTATGATTGCTATTAAAGATTAAAACTAAATATCTAACCATTTATCAAATAATATTTTACTGCGTCAGATCTTTTTCCAATCGAGAAAACTAAATTTAGGATAGTGATATCTATTTTGAAAACCAATTCTAAATCAATGGTCTCAAAACGTCTTTTCACTTTCAACACTAGACTTTCCTTAACCATTAAAGATTCTAAGAGCTTCTTAGTTAGTGGCTTTGAATTGATTGCTAATATTTTATCTCCAACTGCGATACACAAATCATCCGAAACCGAATTTAACTCTACCTGTTTTACATGAAAAACAGAATCTTCTATGAACCCTTTTAAACCCAATCGAGAAGCAAAAAAATCTGTATTTTCAGATTCTTCTAACTTAAACCAACTATAGAAAGTGACGTATCTAATGCATTGCGAAAATCTTTTGTGCCATAGATATAACTTTCGACAATCTGTAATATATCTCCGCCTCCATATTGAATAAGTTCATGAATATAAACTTCTTCAGTTATTGATTTTCCTTTGATGGCATATTCATCATATAGCTTTTTCATTAAATCACGTAAAGAATAATTACCATTCGAATAGTCCAATATATGAATATCAAGCATGAGAGCACATAAAGCACCTTCAGTGTATATAGAAACTTTACGATTAGGCACTCCTTCAACGTAGCCATCCAACCAGGTATCAAAACTTGAATCGGCTACAGACATATTATGACGCCCACCATTGTGAAAATGTTTTAAAAGATTTTCTTCTTGAGTTTTATAAAAATCTTCCTCAGAAAAACTTTAGAACGCATCAAATATAAGTCTCCCATGTATGTAGTTACCCCTTCATATAAATAACCCATACGAGAATAATTCTCTTTTGAATAATCATAAGGCATCAATTCTTCAGGACGAATTTGTTTTACATTCCATGTATGATATAATTCGTGAGAGACACTCCCAAAAAGAGATTCATAAAGCTTATCACTCATCAAATCTGATCCAGGACCTAATGAAATTACAGTAGACGATGTATGCTCAACACCATGGTATGCTTTATAAGGTAATATCTGATTTATAAAATGATATTCTGAAACTGGAAAAGCTTTAAAGTCATTTATTTGATGACTTGTAAATGCTTTAAAATCTTTTAAAATTCGATTCCAATCAAGTTTACATTTGCCTTGAAACCATATATGAAAATTAATACCTTTAACACTATATTTATTGTGTTGTAATGAATTAGAAGCAATCCAAGGACTTTCTACAAGCTCATCAAAATTCTTAGCCTTAAGTTGATTATTATCTTGTACTAATGAACAAGCAACTTTATATGAAGACGGAACCTCTAAATTAACAATGCATGTTTCATCCATTCTATCAGGAATATATAAACAACAATTGATAGGATTAACATACAACTGAATTTCATCAAGATAAGTAGAACCAGCATTCAATTCATTAGCATAATAATTATACTGAATAACAATTTCTGAACAGTTGACCGTCGATATCTTCCATGTATCTTTAGTAATCTTATGAAATTTCAAAGGAAGCCCCTGAGCATCAAACACTTTAAAATATTGGATATTCTTTGCAAAATTACCAAGCTCATATCTTCCTGGACGCCATGCTGGTAATTGCACTATTAACTCAGGAGATGAATGCTCAAATATTCGCATTTCAATATCAATAAAATGTCGATGTGGCTTTGTATATGAGAATGTATATTGAATCATTCTTTAAACTAAAAAATGTATTAATTAGAATTTGTCTTCAAACTGAAAAGATTTATCTAGACGAATCCCTTTATCCGTTTCTTTTAATGTACAACAAGATTGATAATAGTCATGCTCCAAAAATAAAGTAAATCCTTTTTTAGCAACAGTTTCTAAAAAAACTTTCTTCTCTTTTAAAGTGGTTAATGGGCGAGTGTCGTAACCCATAACATAAGGTAAAGGTATATGACCTACAGATGGCAATAAATCAGCAGCAAAAACTATAGTATTCCCTTTATACTTAATATGAGGAATCATTTGAGATTCAGTATGACCATGTGCAAAAAGCACATCAAAACCAGGTAAAAATATTCCATCATTTTTAATAAAATCAAGCTGACCCGAAGCTTTCATTGGTACCAAATTTTCTTTTAAAAATGATGCACGCTCTCTATCATTAGGATTCATAGCCAAATTCCAATGCAATTCATTTGACCAATAAGTTGCATTTTTAAATACAGTTACCAATTCACCTTTTTCATTGTACTTAACACCGCCACCACAATGATCAAAATGTAAATGGGTTAAGAATACATCAGTGATATCGTCAGGATGATAACCATTTAATGCTAAAGAACTGATAAGAGAAGTATCTCCGTGTAAATGATAATGACTAAAAAATTTATCACTCTGTTTATCTCCAATACCGTTATCTATTAAAACTTTTCTTTCACCATAATCGACCAACATACTTCGCATAGCCCAAGAACATAAATTTTGATCATTTGCAGGATTAGTTCTTTCCCATAAGCTTTTTGGAACAACGCCAAACATTGCACCTCCATCTAACTTAAAATTACCTGTTTCTATAGATATTATTTTCATCATCGAAATATTTTGCTAAATATACATAGATGCGAAATGAATTAATAATAATTTAGAAATTGATCCACAATAAATCAAATTTATAGAAGTATTATTCAATGTCATTTATATGTAATACTAATCTGATTATTTTCATTTTTAATGAAAATATAACAGCTGAATAAAATTCTTACATTTGATAAAATTTAAAATGCATGAGACACCTCATATTTTTTTTGATAAGCTTTTTATCAATTAATGCTCAAGCACAAGATGCAAAAACTATACGTACTATATATGACCTTGCTTTAACACAAAGTGAAGCATATGAAAACCTACGTGTATTATGTAAAGATATTGGACATCGTTTAAGTGGATCTAAAGGTGCAGACTCAGCTGTTGTATGGGGTCAAAGGGTACTTGGAAAATTAGAATTAGATACTATTTTCTTACAAGAAATAACAGTACCACATTGGGAAAGAGGTCGAAAAGAGAAAGCTTATTTTTATAATGAAAAAGGTAAAAACATGTTAGATGTTTGTGCATTAGGAGGTTCCATATCCACTGGAATGAATCAATTTATCAAAGGAGATGTACTAGAGGTAAAATCCTTAGATGAAGTAAATAACTTACCAGACAGTTTAGTTAAGGGGAAAATTATTTTCTATAACAGACCTATGGATCCTAAAAAAATAAGCACCTTTTCTGCTTACGGATCTTGTGTTGATCAACGCTATTCAGGAGCAATAGAAGCTGCAAAAAAAGGTGCTATTGCTGTAATTGTAAGATCCATGAACGTACGTCAAGATGATTTCCCTCATACAGGAAGTATGGCTTACGAAGAGGGAGTAGACTCTATTCCTGCATTTGCCATTTCGACAAATGGAGCAAACTATTTAAGTGAAAACGTTACAAAATATGATAATTTAGAACTTAATTTAAAATCATTTTGCAAAAGCTATCCAGACAAAATATCTCATAATGTAATTGGTGAAATCAAGGGTTCCGAATTTCCAGATGAATACATTACTGTTGGGGGACACCTAGATTCTTGGGATATGGGTGAAGGTGCTCATGATGATGGTGCTGGAGTTGTTCAATCTATTGAAGTATTACACCTTCTAAACCTTATGAATATTAAACCAAAACACAGCATTCGTGTTGTTTTATTTATGAATGAAGAAAATGGAAACCGAGGCGGAAAACACTATGCTGAAAGAGCAGCTGCTAAAAATGAAAAACACTTAATGGCACTAGAGAGTGACCGAGGAGGTTTCTCTCCAAGAGGGTTTTCTGTAAATGGTACAGAAAAACAATTGAATGGAATAAAAAAATGGGGCGATCTATTTGAACCATTCGGTATTCACGAATTTAAAATGGGCTTCGCTGGTGTTGACATTAACCCTCTAGAAGATGGTAAAATATGCTTAATAGGTTTATCTCCTGATTCTCAAAGGTATTTTGATCATCACCATTCAGACAATGATGTTTTTGAAGAAGTAAACAAAAGGGAATTAGTTCTCGGAGCTGCTAGTATGACTTCTTTAATATATTTAATCGACAAATATTGGACGATTGATAATTAATTATTGAACGGATCGAACTTATTGGATTATGTCTAATACTCTATTAAAACAAAAAGCAAATTTTGGAACTGCTCCAGTCTTTATGACAGCAATCTCCACTATTTTAGGAGCCATATTGTATCTGCGTTTTGGATATGCTGTTGCGCATACAGGTTTTATGGGAGCCATCGCGATTATCATCATTGGTCATTTGGTTACAATTCCAACTGCAATGGCTGTTGCTGAAATAGCAACAAACAGAAAAGTTCAAGGAGGTGGAGCCTACTATATTATTTCAAGATCTTTTGGATTAAATATTGGTGCTGCCATTGGAATAGCTCTATTTCTTTCTCAAGCCATTTCTGTAGCCTTTTATGTCATTGCATTTGCAGAGGCTTTTATGCCTTTTTCAGAATTTCTAATAGAAACCTATCCATTCCTAGAAGATTACAGTGTTTATTTACTTGACAAGAGACTCATCGGAATTATAATGATGGTCCTTCTTAGTATTATAATGCTTACCAAAGGAGCTAATATTGGGATGAACCTACTCTACTATGTGGTGGCCATTCTTTTTGGATCGCTAATCATGTTTTTTATGGGAAAACCAATTGAAGGACATAATTTAGCTGATGTAGATTTAATTTCTTCTGTATCAAACCCGGATTCATTCTTTTATGTCTTTACAATCATATTCCCAGCCTTTACTGTATTGCAGCTGGACTAGGCTTGTCAGGCGACTTAAAAGACCCTAAAAATCTATTCCCAAAAAGGAACATTATTGGCAACAGCTGTAGGGATAATTATATACGTAGCTGTGGCATTAAAGCTGGTACTATCAGCTTCATTAGAAGATCTAGCAGCAGACCAGCTCATTATGAGTCGTATTGCTATTTGGGGTCCTATTATACCTATTGGTTTGGCTTGCGCCGCAATTTCTTCAGCATTAGGATCTGTTATGGTCGCTCCAAGAACACTACAAGCATTGGGTGTTGATGAAATTTTCCCAATACTAACTTTAAACAATTGGCTTTCTAAAAATAAACCTAATACAATTGAACCAATAAATGCATCAATAATTTCATGTATTATCGCATTCTTCTTTGTCATAATTGAGATATAAATTTGGTAGCCGAGGTCATCGCCATGTTCTTTATGGTAACATATGGAGCAATATGCTTAATATCACTTTTAGAACATTTTTCTGCAGATCCTTCTTATAGACCTACATTCCGATCGAGATGGTACATCTCTCTTCTTGGTGCCGTATTATCATTTTGGTTGATGTTTAAAATGAATACCACTTATGCTTTAATCTCATTAAGCTTTATGGTACTCATTTACATCTACATTAGTAAATACAATACTTCTAGGGAGGAATCATCAAATTATTTAAGGGAGTGTTATTCCAATTAAGTCGACAACTTCAAATTTTGTTCGTAAAAAGAATACAACAGTGCCGATGACCATTGGCGTCCCTTTGCAATTTGTATTTCTGACGTAACACTTCAAAAAAGAGATGCTTTTGACTTTATGAGATGGGTTTCACAGAAATATGGTTTTGGAACGCATATGCATTTTATTGAAGGCTACTTAAATAAAGAATCTCATCACAAATCTATTCAAACATTATCCAAATTACACAGTCTTGCAGAAGGATCAAAATCTAAAGTTTATCTTGACACAATAATTAGTCCTTCATTTACTTCAGCTATTGCACAAGTGATTCAACTCGCTAGTATTTCAGGAAAAGGTCATAATCTGATTGTTTTAGAGTTTGAAAGAAAAAATAAAGAGAAACTCGAACAAATCATTAGTAATCATCATCTATTAACCGCTACCGATTTAGATGTATGTATCCTTAACAGCACATACAGATCATTTGGATATTATAAAGAAATCCATATTTGGGATCTCTACAGATGATTATCAAGATTCGAATCTACAAATCCTCTTAGCATACATTTTACTTGGACACAAAAATTGGAAAGATGCAAGTATTAAAATATACGCTATATATGCTGAGGGCACTATTGAAAAAGAAAAAGAACGTTATTTAATCTTATACAAGAAGGAGAATTCCTATATCGCCATCTAATATAATCTCATCAAAAAAGATCAATATCATGATATTAAATCAATTATTAACGAACATTCGTCAACAGCTGATTTTACTTTGATTGGATTTGATGAAAAATTCTAGAGAAGGAAGGAACAGCCTATTTTGAAGGTTATGATAATTTAGGAAACATTCTTTTTGTAAACTCTATGAAGAAAAAGAAATTAAGTAAGTATTTTTGTACAAAATTTTAATTTGAAAGACTCAGTAAAACCATACAAAACTCAAATTTATCTAAGAAAGAACAAGTTGCCAAAATGTTTGACAACATTGCTGGAAACTACGATTTTTAAACCATTTCCTTTCTTTGGGTATTGATATTTATTGGCGTAAGAAATTAGTCGAAAAATTATCAAAACAATCCCCTAAAAATATTTTAGATGTTGCTACAGGTACTGAGATCTTGCTATTGAGATGTTAAAAGTAACACCAGATAAAATTACAGGTGTTGATATTTCAAATGGAATGCTTGAAATAGGACGTAAAAAATTAAAGAAAAAGACTAGAAGATAAAATTTCACTTCAAGAAGCTGATTCTGAAAATTTACCTTTGAAGATAATTACTTTGATGCTGTCTGTGTAAGTTTTGGGCACGGAACTTCGAGAACCTAGAAAAGGATTGTCGGATATGTGTAGAGTATTAAAACCTGGAGGTAAACTATATATCTTGGAATTCTCTCAACCAAATATTTTCCATTTAAACAATTATACCAATTCTATTTTAAATATGTTTTACCTCTTTTAGGAAAATTTATTTCCAAGGATAATGCAGCTTACAACTATCTTCCAGAATCTGTTAGTGCTTTTCCATATGGGAAAAGTTAAACAAGATCATAGAAAAATGTGGTTACAATAAGGCTAAAGATCATTCGTTAACATTAGGTATTGCCTCCATTTATATCGCTGAAAAATGAAAAGATCAGGACTGTTATTTTTACTTATCATCATAAGTTTCTCTGCTTCTGCTCAGAAACAAAAATTATTGCCCAAAGTAATTACGATTATAAAAATTTCATTTTGGAATGTCTTTAGACTTTTGGTTTTTTAATTTAGTAAATGACTATACAATATATTTTCAAAAATCACCCAGACGTTCTTAGTATTGAAACTGACGGAGATAGGACTTGGTGTTTCTTTTATTCTTCCTGATCTTCGATTAAATAATCGTTTAAAATTTTTAGACATATTCCCCTGTCAAAACAGTGCAACGAAATATAAGATACCGATTTAACCCAGAATATGATGGGCCAACAGAAGTTACAAAATGTAGAATCATGGTTTGTAGAGTCAGGTTTTCATTTAAAATATCGGGCTGACAGAATAAACAATTCAAGAGTATATATCTTTTTTGGACCTAATATTGGTGTGGATATGGCCTCTGAAAAAGATGTTGAGGACGAAACTATTTTTAAACTTAATCGCTCTAACTTTGCTTTAGAAATTGGAGCCGGTTGCGACTTCTATTTTGAATATTTTAAATTCGCACCACAAATAAAATATTCATATGGTTTAAAAAATCTTATTGTTGAGGATGGAACCATATATACCAGTCCTCTTGAAGGTTTTTACACAAGAGGTTTTCAAATATCATTAACTTTTGAATAGATGCAAACGGAGATTACCATAAGTGTATCACCAAAAGCAGCTACTGAAAAAGAATCAATAAAGTTATGTTCAGCTAGAAAACTAAATATTGATGTAAACAGCATAAGTGATATTAAAGATTCATAAAACGATCTATTGACGCTCGTTCCGCAACATAAAGATCCACTTAAAAGTACTGTTTTCCCAAAGGTGAGGTAGCAATTCCAAAAATTATCAAAAAGTATATAAAAATGTTGCATCAGCAACACCGATTATCATTGTAGGGTCAGGACCTGCAGGACTATTTGCCGCCCTTCATGAATTGAACTTGGACTAAAACCCATTGTTTTAGAACGCGGAAAAATGTCATAGAACGACGTAAAGACCTTGCTAAAATTCACAAACACGAAGTAAACCCAGACTCCAACTATTGTTTTGGAGAAGGTGGTGCAGGACATATTCCGATGGAAAGCTATATACCCGATCTAAAAAAGAGGATCTGTTGAAAGAATATAAAATTCTTGTGGGACATGGTGCTGTGAAAGATATCATGATCGATGCACACCCACATATTGGAACAAATAAGCTACCCAAAATCATCGCTAAAATGCGTGAAAACATTCTTGCATGTGGTGGAGAAATGCATTTTAATTGTCGCGTAGAAGACCTCATTATTAAAGGCATCAAAATAGAAGGTGTTATCGATCAAAATAAAAACAAAATTTTTGGGCAGTCCGTAATCTTAGAACAGGACACTCTGCAAGAGATATTTTCCATTTATTAAATCGTCATAAAATACATATAGAAGCCAAGTCATTTGCTTTAGGTGTTCGCATAGAACATCCACAACCCATTATTGATCGGGCGCAATACCATTGTAATATTCGCAGTAAATACTTACCAGCAGCTTCCTACAAATTTGTACAACAAGTAAATGGTAAAGGCGTCTTCCTTTTGCATGTGTCCTGGAGGACATATTGTACCATCTGCTACAGAACCA
Source organism: Cryomorphaceae bacterium (assembly GCA_019649675.1). GTDB lineage: Bacteria > Bacteroidota > Bacteroidia > Flavobacteriales > UBA7430 > MED-G21. Next base: position 187,057 of record BOWN01000002.1, read on the forward strand.
GGAGAAGTAGTTGTTAATGGAATGTCGGCTTCAACGCGAAGTTCGCGTTATGCTAATTCGGGTATGGTAGTAGCGATTGAAACGGAAGATCTTCAAGCTTACACACATCATGGAGCTTTAGCCGGCGATATTCCAACAGAAATGGAAAAGATGGCTGGAAGCCGGTGGTAAAACACAAGCAGCTCCAGCTCAACGCATGGTGGATTTTACCAATGGAAAATTATCAAAACGCTTAACGACTGTTCCTACATACCGGGAATCAATTCTGCACCTCTTCAGAGCTATTACCTTCAATAATATGTAGCAGACTTCAAGAGGCTTTAAAACATTTGGACGAAAATGAAAGGGTACTTCACCAACGAGGCCAACATACTTGGTGTAGAATCTAGAACTTCTTCACCTATTCGAATACCACGGGATAAAGTTTTATTAAACCATCCTCAAATTCACAACCTATATCCATGTGGAGAAGGAGCTGGATATGCAGGTGGAATGTTTCTGCAGCTATTGATGGTGAAAGATGTGCTGAAGCAGTTCATAAATCACTCGCTTAAATAAACTTTTCTTACCATTAACAATGATATACCAGTGGTCGATAATCATTGACCCCATATGCTCTACCTAAAAGATCATATATATATGATGATTTGTTAGTAAAATAAGGAATTCCTAATTCTTCAAGACTAAGAGACTGCCTTACATCAAATACAATAGTTCCAGGAGAGATTCCAGTTGTAAAAGTAGATTCTAAATTATAGTTTTCATCATAAATATGAATATTACCATATGAAACATAATCAGTTGAACTAGCATAAAACTTACTATTTATTTTATCTTCGGCAAGCTCATAAAAATTATCAAATAATCCTACTTCTGAAGAATTATCTTCACCCTCTACCATTGGATCCCACTGAAAAAGCAATGAATCTTGTAGATAATTGATATAATTATGCTCTTAAACATGATGTTCCACATCCAGTTGGTGCTGCTGATATTTTAGTAATCAACTGTTCCTGTTTCAAGGTTAATTTGGGAAATAGATGATCCAGACCAATCTTTATTATTAACTGTATACAAATTGTATCATGAAGCATCATATTATCAGATTCTTCCCATCATCACCCAAATCAAATTCAGAAATATAATCTAATGAATTAGCATCTATAACACCTACGAGTCCTTCTTCATTACCCCATTCAAAACCATTATTAATGGCTACATATAACTTTCCGTTATCAACAATTAAGTTTTGTGTTGTTGCTTTAGGACCGTTTGTAGTATCAAATTCAGTGACGTATGACAAATTATGTTTGTCATATACGTGAAGATAAGTTATATTGGACTGCCCCCGTTAATGGATCGTATTCTCCTTGAGGCGAATAAATAATTATCATGAATAGCTAAATTACGAACACCATCTATATTAACCTGAGATAATAATCATATGTATCAAGATGATACTTTAGTATTTTATTATCTGCAGCTACATAGAAATAGATACTATCAATAATTAAATCTGATGCAAATCTTGAACTATCTATTTCTACAACTGTTGCATAAACCTCATCAGTTGGATTATATGCACCAACAGTAACAGGCGAATCATAATCATATAATCCCTCATTTAATATCAATACTTGGTGAACATGATTTTGAGCGAAAGTAGTAGAAAATAAAAAAACTAGAAATAAAAAAAGTTTGGTTTTCATTAAATTAAATTTTTTGGTAGATTTTGATTTTTGATAAAAATGAATACGCATGAAATAAGACATGGCTGTAGAAAAAAGTACTAAGTAATGTCATACCCAAGAAAGGAATTGCAAGGATATAACATTCTAATATACCGTTTAATGATTTAGGATAAATTGAACTCATCAACCAAACTTGGAAATTTGTAATTAAATAGAATAAAATACATGAGCCTAATACTGAGGTATTGATTGTATTAAACCTCCTAGAAATAAAAGCTGAAAGAACAATTGCTGAATATATAATTATCATGCCACTGTGGAAACCTATGATTGCATCAGAAACAAGCATTGCAAAAACAGGTACTAAGTAAGAAAATAAATTATCCTTGAACTTGATTCCAGCAAAAACAGAAATAGCAAGTATCGGTGTAAAGTTTGGAGGATGAGGAATTAGCCTAAATAGCGATAATGCAATTATTGTTGTGATAGCTAAAATTAAATACTTATGGTTTTTCATTATCAATTTAGAATAATTATTGACAAAATTAAATAATTAATTTTAGGAAATATAATTTTAGAAAAATTTATTGAATTAGTTCAAAAACTAGATTATTTTGAACAAAATAACGATAATGAAATAGCTGTAGCTGATGCAACATTCAATGAGTCAATACCAGTATTTGAAACAGATGGGATTGTAACAGTAAAATCAACCATCTTTAGAACTTCAATTGATATGCCATGAGACTCACTACCCATTATCAAAATTGCTTTTTCGTTAAAAGAAGCATCATATATAGAATCTCCATTCAAATCACAAGCATAAATTTTATGTGATTTTAATTGCATGAGCATCTGAACCAAATCTCCATAATGGATATTAACTCTGCTTAGAGATCCCATAGCCGACTGAATAACCTTCGGATTATATTGATCTACACTATCTGATGTACAGAGAATATGACCCACACCAAACCAATCAGCTAAACGAATTATCGTTCCCATATTACCTGGATCTTTTATTCCATCTAAAGCCAATACTAAATCACTAGAATGAACATCTAAAAAATCTGTCTTTGCTTTTTGTTTGAGCAATAACATGACATCATTAGGCGTTTTAAAAGACGAAACCTGAGTTAAATCTTTATCAGTTATTTCATAAACATTCTCAAGCAAAATATATTCAGGATATTGCTCTAACCAAGATTTTGTAGCATATAATTCAACCCAATCATCTTTAGAATTGAGAATCTCCTGAACTATCTTTTTCCCTTCAACAATATAAAGACCAGAATTTTTCCTTTCCTTCTTTCTTTGCAGGCCTCTTAAAATTTTAATTTGATTTTTACTTAACATATAGTAAAATGATCATAAAAGAAATTATTAAATGTACTAACTATAGTCTTTCATTAATGAATAAAAAATGTAAAAATAAAACACTCTTTAAATATAATTAAGAAATATCTTTATGAGAACTAAAAACAATAACAATTGATTACTTTTAACTTCTAAAACAAACTTTATGATAAATTTTTAAAAAAACACACTTGAAAGCCAAATTTAACATTCAACTTTTACTCATATTAATATGCACAGTATTATTTTTAAGTAATTGTTCTACACATAAACACTTGGCTAATGAGCAATACCTTCTTTCAAAAAATATTATCGTTCAAAATAATCGCAAAATTAAAAACAGAGAGCCGTATGCACTAATTCAACAAAAACCGAACAAAAAAATATTCGGACTAATACCTATTTACCTTAACATATATAACCTTGCTCCAAAAATTGATAAAGATCATTATTTCAAAAAAATTGGTGAATCACCTACAATTTTCAATCATAGATTAACAAAAAAATCTGCCAATCAAATTGAACTTTATTATAAGAACAAAGGATATTTAGACGCAAGTGTTTCTTATCAAATTGAGAAAAAAAAACACAAAGCAAATGTGATTTACAGCTTAAATACTGGTTTGCCATATGTCATAAATAAAATTATAATTAACCCAGATATAAACAAAAACATAGCTGAATCAATACAAAATATTTCAACTGAAATTAATAAAGGTGACATATACAACTTTAATCATTTAGAAGAACAACGTTCAATTTTAGCGTCAAAACTTCAAAATCAGGGTTACTATAAATTTAATAAAGAATTTATCTATTTTCTGGCCGACACAAATCAAATATCAAAAGAAATTGCTTTAGAATTAGTTATTAAATCAATGAAGAAAACTGAAGATGATTCAAAGATTCAGAATGAATATAGACAAGGAATTATTGGTAGTGTTAATGTCTTTATAGAACCAATAAATTATGCAGGTAATCAAGACACTATTACCACAGATGGAATAAACTTCATCTTCAATAAAGACACACCTCTATTTAATCTAAAAAGACTAACTAAAAAAATACTTATAAGACCGGGAATACCTTATAATAAAGGTATATTTGATAAAAGTTATGAAGCATTATCAGAACTAAAAAACTTTAAAAAAATATCTTTCGAATTTTCACGAATTAGTACTGATGACAATAAAGATATTTTAGTGTCAAATATTTTTTTGACTTCTGGAAATAAAATTGCCTATTCAGTTGAGCTTGAAGCAACAACAAACCCAGAACTAAAAGAAGGTATTTCTGGATCCGCATCATTATCTCATTACAACATTCTGAATGGGGCTGAGCATTTACAGCTCACATTTAAGGGCTCAAATAATTTTAGAAATATCAAAGAAAATGGTGCTGTTATTAACTTGACGATTCCTAGTTTAATAAGTCCAATACAGTTAAATCAAATTTTAAATAAAACTTCTAAAACCAAAACTATTTTTACAGCTTCAATTATAGAAATGAAACGACCTGAATTTACAAGAAATAGTATTTCAGGTAGCTATAGTTATCAATGGACTACTCGACAAAAGTTTCAAAACAAGTTATCACTATTTAACCTTAGTTATGTAAATTTTGAAGGAGATGCATCGAATTTAAATAACATTTCAGAATATCTTATTGCCAAAGATTATTCAAGCCATTTAATCCCTACAAGCTCTTACACCTTAAGTTATGATAACAAAAGCAAAAACCAACTTAAAAACTACAGTTTCCTCAGATTTCATTTAGAATCATCAGGAAGCTTATTAAGAAGCCTTGCTCGTACACTAAACTTTAACCAAATAAAAAATGAAGAAGGCATTCCAATACTTCAAGAAAATGGAAATGCTACATACACTATTAACATGTGGAATAATGAAAACATTTTCACACAATACATTAAAACAAGTCTTGATTACAGATATTATTGGAAAATGAATCAAAAAAATTCAATAGCGTTTAGGACTATGAGTGGATTAATTTATGCATTTGGAAACACGAACCAGTCGCCTTTTCACAAAAAATTTATTGCTGGAGGTGCCAATGACCTTAGAGGTTGGCAAGCATTTAAAAGACCTACTGGAAGCTTAGCTAACAATTCTGACACCCTTTTCACAGGTGGAATTAAACTTATTACCAGTTTAGAATACAGGTTTAGCCTAATAAAAAAACTTAATGGTAGTGTATTTATTGATGCCGGAAATATTTGGGAAATCAGTTCAAACAATAACGAATATGAAGAAGCAAATTTTAAGTGGAATCGATTCTTAAACGAAATTGCAGTCGATTTAGGTTTTGGATTACGCTACGATTTTAAATATTTCATTTTAAGAACAGATCTTGGTTTTGTAGCAAGAGAGCCGTCAGACAATGATAAATGGAAATGGCAAGAACTTAATATTAGAAATTCTCAATTAAATATTGGTTTAGGATATCCTTTTTAAACAAATGATATGTCCCCTCATAAATAATTGATTAGTTTTGTGTGATACATCGATAAAAAATAAATGAATAGAAAATTTAAGGCAGGGGTCGCTTATGGAAAAGAAGTACAAGCAATTTTCCAATATGCTAAGAATAATAATTTTGCCCTTCCAGCTGTAAATGTATCTTCTAGTTCTTCTGTAAATGCAGTAATAGAAACAGCTGCGAAATTAAATGCTCCTGTTATCATACAGTTTTCAAAAGGTGGTGGTCAATTCTTTGCTGGTAAAGGATTAGATAATGTAAATGAACAAGCATCAATAAACGGATGTATATCTGGAGCTATGCATGTTCATCAAATGGCTAAACTTTATGGTGCAACAGTAATTCTTCACACTGATCATTGTCAAAAATCTTGGTTATCATGGATAGATGGTTTAATCGAAGCTGGTGAAAAATATTTTGAAAAACATGGAAAACCTCTGTACTCATCTCACATGATTGATCTATCAGCAGAACCAATAAAAGAAAATATTGAAATTTGTAAGCGTTATCTTGAAAGAATGAGCAAAATTGGTATGACATTGGAAATGGAACTTGGGGTAACAGGAGGTGAAGAAGATGGCATCAACAACACCGATGTTGATAATGCAGATCTTTACACACAACCCGAAGAAGTTGCCTATGCTTACGAAGAATTAATTAAAATTTCAAATAAATTTACAATTGCAGCTTCATTTGGAAATGTACATGGTGTATATAAACCAGGAAATGTTCAACTCACTCCTAAGATTCTAAAAAATTCTCAGAAATATATTCGTGAAAAATTCAATTTATCTAATTTAAATCCAGTTGACTTTGTATTTCATGGTGGCTCAGGATCTTCATTAGAAGAAATTAGAGAAGCGATATCTTATGGGGTAATTAAAATGAATATTGATACTGACTTACAGTATGCCTTAACTGAGGGAGTAAGAGATTATATTCTTGAGAATAAAGACTTTATCATGTCTCAAATTGGAAACCCTGAGGGAGATGATAAGCCTAATAAAAAATACTATGATCCACGTAAATATTTACGTCAAGGAGAATTAACATTTATATCGCGTTTAAAACGTACATTCGAAGACTTAAATAATATTGACACATTATAAACTAGTCATATGGTTTGGTTTAAAAGAAAAGACAAAAAAGTAATTACAGAAACCAAAGATAAAAAGGAAATTCCTGAAGGCCTTTGGTATAAATGTCCAAAATGCAAGGTAGTTGTTTCGACCGATGAACATCAAAACAACATATGGGTATGTCACAACTGCAACCATCACGAACGCATTAACTCTGTTGAATATTTCAGTATTTTATTCGATGAACAAAAATTTACTGAACTCGATGCTAATATGACATCAAGTGATCCATTAAATTTTGAAGACACGAAAAAATATTCCGATCGATTAAATGCAACTATAGATAAAACCGGAATTAAGGATGCCGTTACTACAGCTTATGGTAAAATGAATGGTATTGATATTACAATTGCATGTATGAACTTTAATTTTATTGGAGGGTCTATGGGATCTGTAGTTGGAGAAAAAATTGCACGAGCTATATCTCATTCAATTGACAATAAAATACCTTTTATGATGATTTCTAAATCAGGAGGTGCGCGAATGATGGAATCGGCATTTTCATTAATGCAAATGGCCAAAACATCTGCAAGACTTTCTCAATTATCAGAAAATGGCCTTCCATATATCTCATTACTAACAGACCCAACAACAGGAGGAATTACAGCTTCTTTTGCTATGCTAGGAGATATTAATATTGCTGAACCAGGAGCCTTAATTGGATTTGCTGGACCTCGAGTGGTGAAAGAAACAATAGGTAAAGATTTACCTGAAGGCTTTCAAACCTCAGAATTCGTTTTTAGAACATGGTTTCCTAGATTTTATTGTTGAAAGGAAGAATCTAAAAGACAAGGTCTCTAAATACTTAAGTATGACTTTCACAACTAAATAAGAATAAAAGACTATATTTGCACGATATTTAACTAATACATAACTAACATTAAATTAATTTAGGCATGTACCTTACATCTAAAAAGAAACAAGAGTTATTCAAAACTCATGGAAAAAATGAAAAAGACACAGGTTCTCCAGAAGGACAAATTGCGCTATTCACTTTCCGTATCGCCCACTTAACAGAGCACTTAAAGAAAAATAAAAAAGATTTTGGAACGCAGCGTTCTCTTATCAATCTAGTAGGTAAAAGAAGAAAACTTCTTAACTACTTGATGAAAGTAGACATTATGCGCTACAGAAACATCGTTAAAGAACTCGGATTAAGAAAATAATCCTTTCAATACTCAAAAGGCAATCATCGCATTGCCTTTTTTGGTTTTTATAAGATCGCTTTTTCAATCAGAAATTCTTAACAATAAATTTTAATCAATTCTTATAAAATCCATAGGTAAAAATCCTTAAAGTAAACCCAAGCCTGATTGTTAAAAGCACTAACAAAAATTAAATTATGATCCCACAAGGACTTAAACAAACCATCGATTTAGGCGATGGAAGAACAATTGAAATTGAAACAGGAAAACTCGCAAAACAAGCTGATGGATCTGTTGTCATTCGCATGGGTAAGACTATGCTACTTGCAACAGTGGTTTCAAGTAAAGATGCTAAAGAAGGTGTTAATTTCCTTCCTTTAACTGTTGATTATCGTGAGAAATTTGCCGCTGACGGACGTTATCCAGGTGGTTTTCTTAAGAGAGAGGCACGCCCTTCTGATCAAGAAATTTTAGTAATGCGTTTAGTTGATCGTGTATTACGACCACTATTCCCTTCTGATTACCATGCTGAAACGCAATTGATGATTCAATTGATGTCTTACGATAAAGACTGTATGCCTGATGCTCTTGCAGGTTTAGCTGCTTCTGCTTGTTTATCATTATCTGATATTCCTTTCGAAGGACCTATTTCTGAAGTTCGTGTTGCACGTCTTGACGGAAAATTTATTATAAACCCTAACCCTGAGCAATTAGAAGCTGCAGACATCGATCTTATGGTTGGTGCATCAATGGATAGTGTTGCCATGGTTGAAGGTGAAATGGATGAAGTTAGCGAAGCTGAGATGATTGAAGCTATAAAGGTAGCTCACGAAGCAATTAAAGTTCAATGTACTGCTCAACTTGAATTAGCAAAAGCTTTTAAAGTTGGTGCAAAAAGAGAATATTGTCACGAAGAGGCTGATGACATGGATCTATTGGCTCAAGTTAAAAATGCTTGTTACGACAAATGTTATGCAGTTGCCAAAAGTGGTAATCCTGACAAAAATGCCCGTAAAAAAGCTTTTGGAGAGATTAAAGAAACTTTCCTTGAAACCCTTAGTGAAGAAGACCGAGAAGAAAAAGCTTTCCTACTTGGTAAATATATACACCAAGTAGAAAAAGATGCAGTAAGAGATGTTGTTCTTAACGAAGGTATTCGTTTAGACGGTAGAGCTACGAGAGATATCCGACCTATTTGGAGTGAAATTGACTATTTACCAAGTGTTCATGGTTCTGCCTTATTTACGCGTGGAGAAACACAATCTTTATCAACAGTTACTTTAGGAACTGCACTAGATGTAAACAGAATTGATAATGTAACATTCCAAGGATCTGAGAAATTCTACTTACATTATAATTTCCCTCCATTCTCTACCGGAGAAGCGCGCCCTATTCGTGGTGTAAGCCGAAGAGAAATTGGTCATGGGAACTTGGCTCAAAGGGCCCTTAAAGGAATGATTCCTGAAGAGAATCCATACACAATTCGTATTGTTTCTGAAATCCTAGAATCAAATGGTTCTTCTTCTATGGCAACAGTTTGTGCTGGTACTCTTGCACTTATGGATGCTGGTATAAAAATGACCAGACCTGTTTCAGGAATTGCTATGGGATTAATTACCGATGAAGAAACTGGTAAATTCGCCGTTCTTTCTGATATACTGGGAGATGAAGATCACCTAGGTGACATGGACTTTAAAGTTACAGGTACTGAAAAAGGTATAACTGCATGTCAAATGGACATTAAAGTAAAAGGTTTATCATATGACATCCTAACGCAAGCTTTAGAGCAATCTAAAGGTGGTAGAATGCACATTTTAGGAGAAATTCTTAAAACGATTGACACACCAAGAGCTGACCTTAAACCTCATGCACCAAGAATTGAAATTCTTCAAGTTGCCAAGGATTGTATTGGTGGTATTATTGGACCTGGTGGTAAGATTATTCAAAAACTACAATTAGATACAGATACAACAATTACCATTGAAGAGATAGACGGATATGGTAAAGTTGAAATTCTAGGAACAAACAAAGAAGGTATGGATGCTGCAATTGCTAAGATTAAAGAAATTGCATTTATGCCTGCTGTAGGGGAAGAATACGACGGCCGTGTAAAAAATATTCAAGCTTATGGTGCATTTGTTGAAATTGCGCCAGGAAAAGATGGTTTATTACACATTTCAGAAATCGACACAAACGAATCAACAATGTTGAAGATGTTTTAAAAGTCGACGATCCAGTGAAAGTGAAAATTATTGATATTGATGCTAAAACAGGTAAAATGAAATTTTCTAGAAAAGTTTTATTACCAAAACCTGAAGCTAAACCAGCAGAATAACTTTAATTATAACATATTAATCCCTCCAATATTTTGGAGGGATTTTTTTTTTACATTTAAAACATGAATTTGAAGACAATTATAATCTGTATTACAGGTGCTAGTGGATCAGGGAAGACAACCTTTGCTAAAAAACTAATATCAGCTTTACCTAAAAATAAAATCACTCTAATTAGTCAAGATTCATATTATAAAGACTTAAACCATTTAACTATTCAAGAAAGATCTTCTCAAAATTTTGACCATCCTAATGCACTAGATTTAGACCTACTAAAAAAACATCTCATAACCCTGAAAAATGGGAAAGAAATTAATCAACCTATCTATGATTTTAACACACACTCCCGAATCAATTCTACAAAAATAATTCATCCAAAAGAAATTATTATTGTTGAAGGAACATTAGCTGTAAGCAAAAAAATGTTACACCAGTTATATGATATCATAATCTACATTGATCAAGACCAAAACACCTGCCTAGAGAGAAGAATAAAAAGAGATATAGCCGAACGAGGTAGAACAAGAAAATGCGTTATTGAACAATATAATTCAACTGTAAAACCAATGTTTGAAAAATTCATTTATCCATGCAGAAAAATAGCTCACGAAATTATTCCAGGAAATAATAATAATGAATATATATCACCTATTTTAGAAAAATTAAAAATAAGATTGAAATTAATGTAACCTTTTTATGAATATACTCGTATAATCATGAGTACTGATTTAATTTAAAAATATTTTATGCGCCAGCTAAAAATCACCAAACAGGTAACCAATAGAGAAACTGCATCACTTGATAAATATTTACAAGAAATTGGTAAAGTTGACTTAATTACAGCAGAAGAAGAAGTTGAATTGGCTCAGCGCATTCGTGAAGGAGATCAAATTGCTTTAGAAAAATTAACTAAAGCCAATCTTCGTTTTGTAGTCTCAGTTGCAAAACAATACCAAAACCAAGGTCTTTCACTACCTGATTTAATTAACGAAGGAAACTTAGGTTTAATAAAAGCTGCACAACGTTTTGATGAAACTAGAGGGTTTAAATTCATCTCTTATGCCGTATGGTGGATTCGCCAATCTATTCTTCAAGCCTTGGCAGAACAATCTCGAATAGTGCGTCTTCCTTTAAATAAAATTGGATCGATCAATAAAATTAACAAGGCTTATGCTTCAATTGAACAAGAAGAAGAACGAGCACCTTCTGCTTCTGAAATTGCTAGCTTTCTTGATATGAGTGTGGCTGATGTTAAAGAATCACAAAGAAATTCAGGGCGACATGTATCTATGGATGCGCCATTGGTTGAAGGAGAAGATTCAAATCTTTACGATGTACTTCGTTCTGGTGAAAGCCCAAATCCAGATAGAGCATTACTTAATGCTTCGCTAAGTATAGAGATTGAAAGAGCATTGGAAACCCTTACACCAAGGGAGGCTGATGTCATCCGACTTTATTTCGGTCTAGAAAGTAAGCAAGCTTTAACACTTGAAGAAATCGGAGAACGTTTTGACTTAACCAGAGAAAGAGTTCGACAAATTAAAGAAAAAGCAATCCGAAGACTTAAACACGCTTCAAGAAGTAAAATATTAAAAACATACTTAGGATAAGAAGGCTTACGCCTTCTTTTTTTTATTTAATTATATATGGCACACTTAATTGCACCTTCTGTATTAGCTGCTGATTTTGCTAATATCCAACGCGACTTCGAAATGATTAACAGATCTAATGCCGACTGGTTTCATATCGATGTTATGGATGGGGTTTTTGTCCCGAATATTTCATTTGGAATGCCTGTTATATCTGCTATGAAAAAACATGCTAAAAAGCCTTTAGATGTCCATCTGATGATTGTTAATCCTGACCAATACATCAGTACATTTAAAAATATTGGCGCGGACATTCTAACTGTTCACTATGAAGCATGTTCACATTTACATAGAACTCTTCAAGCTATAAAAGCTGAAGGGATGAAGGCTGGTGTTGCTTTAAATCCACATACCCCAATACACCTATTAGAAGACATTATTCATGATATAGATCTTGTATGCATTATGTCTGTTAATCCCGGATTTGGAGGTCAATCATTTATTGAACATACTTATAAAAAAGTAAAGGAATTAAAAAGTCTTATTAACAAAAATGAAACCTCTACATTAATAGAAATTGACGGAGGCGTAAACATCAATAATGCAAAAGCCCTAATAGATACTGGAGCGGATGTTCTTGTTGCTGGAAGTTTTGTTTTTAAATCTGAAAATCCTGAATTAACAATTCAAGAACTAAAAGCGGTATGATAAAATTGAAAATGACATCCCTATTCCCAAATTAGAAAAATACCCGTTTATTTCTTCTTAATAAAAGCTGTCTTAAGAATCAAACGTGTTCCATCCACCTTTCCATCAATTTCCATAGGATCATCTATCAATCTAATATTCTTAACCTTTGTACCCTTTTTCTAATGAATTTGAATTCATTTAACTTTCATTGACTAAGTAAAGATGACTGAATCACCATTTTCAAGAACATTACCATTCATGTCATTAGTTACCATTTTTTCATTTAAAACAAAAATGAGTTTTCTTCTTTAATTATACTAATTTGAAAAGAAAAATAAGTTTATATAAATAATGATAGTTAACACATTCTGAAAATGAATTTGAATACAGTATTTTCGAATTAGTATATTCGTGAAAATCAAAAAAAATTGCAGAAGAAAAAAATAATCATATCGGTCACCAATGATCTCTCAACTGATCAGAGAGTAAAAAAAGTTTGTGGAACATTAAATGCTATGAATTATGACATTCTTCTTATTGGTAGAAAAAGACATACGAGTTTAAAACTTAAAAGACCTTATCAAACTAAAAGAATGAGGCTTGTATTCAATAAAGGTGCTTTATTCTATGCAGAATTCAATATACGACTGTTCATTTTACTTGTTTTTTCAAAAGTAGATATTTATCATGCCAACGACTTAGATACTTTACTTGCAAACTATTTGGCCGCAATAATTCGAAGAAAGCCTATTGTATATGATTCACATGAGTACTTTACAGGTGTTCCTGAAATCCAAAATAAAAAACTCGTAAAAAAGGTATGGCAAACAATTGAACAATTCATCTTTCCTAAGCTGAAACATATTATTACAGTGAATCAATCCATTGCTCAACTCTTCAAAGATGAATACAATAAGGATTTACGAATACTTCGAAATGTACCTAACAAGGTCGAGACTCTTAAACTAAAAAGTAAATCTGAACTTAATATTGCGGAAGATAAAGATATCATCATCACTCAAGGCGCAGGAATAAATATTAATCGAGGCATTGAAGAGCTTGTTGAAGCAATGCAATATTTAAATAATGTATGTCTTATTATTATTGGAGATGGAGATGTGATTCCACAGCTTAAAAAAAGAGTTTTGGAATTGAAATTAGAAAATTCTATTATTTTTAAGGGAAGAATGCCTTATCACGAAATGATGCAATACACGCAGCATGCAAAACTAGGAATCACTATAGACAAAGACACAAACACAAATTATAAATATAGCCTTCCTAACAAACTGTTCGATTTTATTCATGCAGGTATTCCTATTTTAGCATCCAAAATAATTGAAGTTGAAAAGATCATCAAAAATTATCAAATAGGTTTATTTATTAATAATCATGAACCTACACATATTGCAAACCAAATAAAATATGCATTAGATAATAAAGAATTAATGTCAGAGTGGAAATCTAACACTCATCATGCAAGTAAAGAACTCAACTGGGAAATTGAAGAAAACACACTAAAAGACTTATACAAAAAATTGAAGAATAAAGCGTTACATATTGTAGCATTAAACATCCCTTACCCTGCAAATTACGGGGTGTAATTGACATCTTTTATAAAATAAAAGCATTAAAAGATCTCGGAATCAAAATTCATCTACACTGTTATAAATACGACAGAGAGGAAACAAATAGTCTCGACATATTATGTTCATCTGTTCATTACTATCCGAGAAAAATGAGCTGGTTTAATTTATTTTCTAACATTCCATTTATAGTCAAATCGAGGAAGTCGAAAATCTTCTGAAAAATTTAGAAAAATTTAATGCACCTATATTATTTGAAGGATTGCACACAACATATTATTTAAACCACTCAAAAATAAATCAAAGACTTCAATTTGTTAGAGCTCATAATATTGAATCAGATTATTATAAAATGCTTGCAATAGCTGAAAAAAATAATCCCAAAATTGTATCTATTTACAGAACATTTAAAAATAAAATCATACGAAAAGAAGCTAAAAATGCAGATGGAATTTTATCAATATCTCAAAAGATCATGAACACTTTAATAAAATTGGCAACAGTAATTATATAAAGCATTCCACCCAAATAAAGACGTTTCAAGTAAGACAGGATTAGGAGAATATGCAATTTACCATGGCAACCTTTCCGTAGCTGAAAATGAAAATGCTGCACTATATTTAATTAAACATGTCTTTAAAAAAATTGATTACCCATTTGTAATTGCAGGAAACAAACCAGGTAAACATCTTCGAAAAGAAATAACGAAATACAATCACATAAGACTTGTTGAAAATACTGAAGAGGCACTGTTAGATAACTTGATTAAAAATGCTCAAATCCAAGTTTTATATACACAACAAGCTACTGGAATAAAACTCAAACTTTTAAAATCATTATATAATGGCAGACATTGTATTGCTAATAACAAAATGTTAATAGGAGCCGAACTAAAAATTATGTCATGTAGTAGATACACCTGAAGAATGGCTCTCTAAGATAAAAGAACTTGAAAATATACCTTTTTCATCTGAAGAAATTGAAATACGTAAGAATACACTCGAAAAATTCAACTGTATAGATGAAGCTAAAAAAATTATTCAGTTAATTTATCCACAGGAAGAATAGTTCCCTCAGAACAGCGTATCATTTTTGAAGGAAAATCATTAATTAGAGAATAATCGTGCGTAGCCATAAAAAATAGCTTTTCCCTTCTCTTGAATTCCTTTTAAAAGCGTCATAATCTCTCTGGAAGTTTCTGGATCTAAATTACCTGTAGGTTCATCTGCAATAATTAATTCAGGCTCGTTTAATATAGCTCTAGCAATAGATACTCTTTGCTGTTCACCACCAGACAATTCATGTGGCATCTTATAACCTTTTTGTCCCATACCAACTTGAGTAAGAACTTCTTGTACTCTATTATTAATTTTATCATTATCATTCCATCCTGTTGCTCTTAAAACAAAAGATAAATTATCATTTACGGTTCGATCAGATAACAATTGAAAATCTTGAAAGACAACCCCTATTCCTCTTCGCAAGTATGGTATTTCTTTTTCCTTCAAGATGTCAAATCAAAACCAACAACCTCTCCTACACCTTCTTGAAGTAATAAATCACCATAAAGAGTCTTTAATAAACTACTTTTACCAGTACCTGTTTTACCTATTAAATAGATGAAATCTCCAGATTGTAACTCAAAACTCACCCTACTGAGAACCAAATGATCTTTCTGATAGATTTTGGCATCTTTTAATCGTATTATTGCTGTCGACATAAATTCTTATTTGAACTAAAAATAAATATTTATAAAAACTATTCTACTCTCCTACCAATTGTTTTATAAAAGGACGTAAAATATCCCACTTAAAATCATCTAAACTCCGCTCATAAGCATTGATTCCTGCGGATGGAAAGTTAGACTGAACACCTTTTAGCTCTCTTTTTTGTTGTTGAAAAACTATGTTACCAGAGACATCTTTAACAACAAACTCATACTGCAACAAAGCTGAATGCATCCGATTGTTTGTCAAACCTTTATATGTATTAGATTTTATACTAATTTGATAATCAGCATTTGTGTAATCTACTATTTCGAAACCTTTATCTTGAAAATAGTTAAGCGATTCATTTAAAAGAATCGATTGTGCACATTCTCGACCTAAGTTCAACTCCTCAGAAGTAATTGAAATCTTTGGCCAAACCAGAGTTACTGAAATCTTGAAGCTACTTTCTGGAAAATCTACTAAATCTCGAATCCAATCAGAAGGACTTGCTGCTTTCAACATTGCGTCCCAGTCTAATATAAAGTTCACAAAATGCTCTTTAAGATATACATCCATACTTTGAGCACTTACTTTAACAACACCACTAGAATTTGAAAGCAAATAATCTGGAGAACCTTTAAAAGAAGATCTAATCTTAAAAGGAATATTCTCTTTACCTATATAAATATCAAAAGATTCCAGTGAAAGGTCTGAGCCAATTAAAAACTTTCTCGTTTCCGAATTAAATTCTGATTCATAAGATATCGAATTATATACATTGGAAAGCAATTCAAAACAATACACATCTATGGGATATTCTAAATCAGGATGCCTTAACACTCCATCCATATACAACCTCAATACATCTAAAGCTTTTACAGCATAATTCACAGCAGAGGGAATATTTTCCTGTAACTGATAATCTAAGGCTAATTTGTAATATGAATATGCCTCATTAATTGCTTTATTTTTTCGTTCAGATCTAATCTGAGCCCACTTAGATTTCGAAAGTTTATAATAAAGCCAATATTCTTTCTCATTCTCCCAAGTAGCTACTAGATCATAGCCCTCTAAATCTTTTTGACTCTCCATCTCAATTAAAGACTGATAATCTTCGCGATACCTATCTCCTTTATCAACTTGATGAAATATAGATGCACTACTCAATTTAACGGAAATCTCACTACTCAAATCCATCAGTGCATTTTGCTTGGCTATAGAAGAATAATTAGACTTATTCTTTAACGCTTTAGCAATACCTATGTAATAATCATTAGATAAAGGACGGTTTTGAATCCAATCTGGATAAACAGGCGCATCAATTTTTACAGATTTCTTAGTCCCAGAACAAGACACTGAAAGTAAAATAACAAGTATGGAAAATAAAAACCTCATTAATCTTCTTCAGGATTATACGCATTAATCTCATTTACTGCCTGACCACTTACATTTTTTAAAGCAGTATTTTTCAATTCCTCAGTAGAAATCAACTTACGGTTTGCTTTCAATAAATTTTGAATTTGTCTTCTATCCTGATAACTTGTATTTATAACATCTGTATCGCTATTAATCAACTTATTACTCCAGCTTCCGGACAAAAGATTTTTTGTATTTGCATCATAAGTAATATACCAAACTTCATCCTCTAGAGTTTCAGATACTAAATTTGTCTTTAATATTTCTCCTGTTTCAGTAGAGATCAACTTATATTCAACTGTCAAACTTACAGAATTGGTTCCGAAGAATTCATTGTAATGAACCTTCTTATATTTCGTAACCAAATCATATTCTTTAGTACTTTCATTGTATTGCTTCTGCTGATACGATTCCCAACCTTTTTTTCGACTTGGTTTTATAGATGCTTGTTTAACATCAAGACTCACCAATCGTCCTACTAAAAGGGCTTTAGCTCCAAACAAATCTCCTGCCTGAGCAGCCGTGTTAGCATCTACTAGGCCACTAATCCCTAATTCTTGCTCAGCCAATATAGTTTGAATATGAACCCGATCAATAATTTTAATAAAAGTGCTCTTATTCTTTATAAAGAGATTTAAAAACTGAGACTCAAAAGCTTTATGTGCGTTTACAACTTTAGTTGCATTTTCAAAAGGAAGCATGGCAATTGGATATTGTGCTTCTTTTAAAGCGTAAGCACGCAATTCTTCACTATCCTTATACGAAACTGTACGTCCAAAAAGATCATATGCCTTTCTATATTTTTTCATTTCTAAAGCTTTATTACCCTTTCGGTAAAGCGGTTCTAAACGTGCGTAAGACTTCAATTCAGCAACATCTTTATAGTCAGCTTTAAGCCCTAGTATTTCATCTAGTTTTGCAGCCCCAAGATCAAATTCTTCTTTATCCAAATATGATATAGCTTCCTCATAAAGCTGAGCCAGATAAACCGATAAATCTTCATTATAATATGTGGTATAGTAATCAGGAATCTCCAAAGACACATTATAAATTTTAGCATTTTTTTGCCAATCTAGAGCCTTTAGATAACTATAAACAGATGATTTGGAATCATTGGCTGTATGCGATTTAAAAAAGTCTGCCAAATAATCATCCATGACCAATTGCCCCGAACGCTTTAAGCCCATAGCCGCATCAATATTTGTGCTTTTTCGCTCTAAGGCCAACAAATAATATGCAGATGCTTCGCTATACATTCCTTGCTGCTCGAAGGCAACAGCCTTTTTTGTCATCTTCTTTGTTCCAGAACAAGAGAGCAAAAAAACTGCTAATAAAGATAATAAATAGGTACGCTTCACATTAACAATATATTTAAACAAATATAATCAAGATATTAAATAACAATCTAACAAATGAAAAGTGTATTTTTGTAAAAAAATAACCTATGCATCTTCTCATTTCGCCAGCAAAAACTTTAGATATGAATGAATCAATAGCTGTTCAAAAAAGCACGCTATCGCCATTCATAGAAGAATCTGCTGTATTGATAAAAGACCTGAAAAAGTTAAAATCAACAGAGATTCAAGACCTAATGAAAGTAAGCTCAAAAATTGCTGAGCTTAATGCCGAGCGTTTTCATCAATGGGCTTTACCTTTTAATAAATCAAACGCCAAAGCAGCTATTTATGCTTTTAAAGGGGATGTTTACACTGGTTTAGATGCTGAAAGCTTATCTAAAGATGACCTCGATTTTGCTCAAAATCACTTAAGTATATTATCAGGTCTATACGGCCTGTTACGTCCATTGGATTTGATGCAGGCCTACCGACTCGAAATGGGGACTAAATTTGTAAATACAGGAGGTAAAAACCTTTACGAATTCTGGGGAAATAAAATTACCGAAGAAGTTAACAAAAGAGAACAAGAATATATAATTAATTTGGCCTCCAACGAATATTTTAAATCGATAAATAAAAAAGATTTAAATGCTGAAATCATTACGCCTGTATTTAAGGACGAAAAAAATGGTACCTTAAAAATTATTAGCTTTTACGCTAAAAAAGCCCGTGGCATGATGACACGATTCATCATTCAAAACCGCATCAAAAATATAGATGAAATAAAAAATTTCAATTTAGGTGGATATGTATTTAGTGAAAGCCTTACCAACTCTAAAGAATGGGTTTTCACAAGATGAGTATTGTAGGAGAAAAAATAAACTTAGAAGTTTTAAGAAAAACAGAAATTGGACTTTTCTTAGACACTGAAAACAGAGAATACGACGGCATTTTATTACCTAAACGATATGTACCAAAGGGAGTTGATGTGGGTGATTTTATTGAAGTATTCATCTACCGAGATTCCGAAGATCGTATTATTGCCACTCGACTGGAGCCTTATATTCGCATTGGTGAATTTGCTTATCTAACGGTAAACAAGGTAGAGTCGTATGGTGCATTTATGGATTGGGGATTGCCTAAAGATCTTTTTGTACCCGTTTCACAACAACGTTCATTAATGGTAAATGGTGGATACTATCTAGTTTACGCTTATTTAGATAAACAAACAGACAGAATTGCAGCGACAGCTAAAGTTCACAGACATCTACAAAACGAAGCCAAAGATCTTGAAGTTGGACAAGAAGTTGAATTGTTAATTTGTGATGAAACAGACTTAGGTGTGCGTGTTATTGTAAATAACAAATTTTGGGGATTAATTTTCCATAATGAAATCTTTCAAAATATCTGTGAAGGCCAAAAAACCAAGGGCTATGTAAAAGCCATTAGAGAAAGTGATAAAAAAATTGATATTACCCTAAAAAAAGAAGGAATGGCTGAAGTAAAAGATGCGCGTTCATTAATTATTGAAGCGCTACATGATTCTAATGGATTTTTACCACTTCACGACAAATCAAATCCTGAAACAATCTACGAAGAACTTGAAATAAGTAAAAAAATCTTTAAAAAAGCCATTGGAAACCTTTATAAAGATAAAATGATTGCCATTAAAAATGATGGCATACAATTATTGTAGAAAGGTATCTAAACTAAAGATAAAAGCGATCATTCTAATTGTCTGATTTGGGTTTCTTTTTAAAATGTGCTTTTCCTTTATATTTTGAATTAAAACGCTTCTTATTATTAGGCTTCTTCCTTTTCTTATGTGGTTCATAAAGTGGCGCCTCTCCAAGACCATCCGGAAGTGGAATTTTATCAACTACTTTATCCATTAACGCTTCAATATTAAAAAATAGAATTTGATCTCTATCATTAATTAAAGTAATGGCATGACCATCAGATTCATTTCGGCCTGTCCTCCCTATTCTATGAATATAATCTTCTGCATCAGAAGGTATGTCATAATTGATAACCAGTGAGATGCCTTTAATATCAATCCCTCTTGAAACAATATCGGTAGCAACTAAAGTCTTAAACTTTTTCGCTTTAAACTGCCCCATTACTTCTTCGCGTTCTTTTTGTTCTAGGTCTGAAGACATAGCTTTAGAAGGAATACCTTGAGACTTTAACTCACGCTGAATTATAGAAATATTCTTTTTAGTTGAAGAGAAGACGATGACAGACTCAAATTCCATACGCTTAAGAATATGCGCAACCAAAGGTGCTTTTTGCTTATCATATGCTAAATAAGCTTCTTGTCGGATGGTTTCTGCAGGTTTCGATATGGCAACATTAACACGAGCAGGGTTAATAAGAATATTTTGAGCCAACTTAACTATTTTTGGAGGCATTGTAGCAGAAAACAACAAAGTTTGTCTGTTCTTTGGTAGCTTATCAACAATACGCATGATGTCATGATTAAAACCCATATCTAACATACGATCTGCTTCATCTAAAATTAAATACTCTATACCAGAGAGATCTATATTTGCTAGAGATAAAAATGATAATAGACGTCCGGGAGTTGCAATAATGACCTCAGTTCCCTTATTCAATGACTCTGATTGTTTTACCCATTCTTTTCCATCGCCACCGCCATACACAGCCATAGAGCTCACATGAGCAAAATAAGAAAACCCATCAAATTGCTGATCTATTTGTTGAACTAATTCACGAGTTGGTGCTATAATTATGGCGCGTATTTTCTTCTTTTTAACCTTATGAAGTTCATTCAATATAGGCAATAAAAAAGCTGCTGTTTTTCCAGTTCCAGTTTGGGCACATGCAATGATATCTCGTCCTTCCATTATAACAGGTATTGCTAATTCCTGAACAGGAGTTGGTTTTTCAAAATACATAGCATCTAAACCTTCTTGTATATCAATATGAAAATTCAGTTCCTTAAAAGTCATACTCTTTTATTTTTCAAAATGCTAAAAATCAATGTTCATAATAGTCTAATTACCATCTTTAAAAGCTTTCACTGCTAAGCGAACTGAACCATGTTTTAATAAATATTCTTTAGCTTTTTTAATATCTAAATGAGTTGCTTCAGCAACCATTTGCGACCCTCTAGCCACTAACTTATCATTACTCAATTGCATGTCAACCATTTTATTTCCGTGAACTTTCCCAAGCTTAATCATTAAAGCTGTAGAAATCATGTTCAAGACCAATTTCTGAGCAGTACCCGCTTTCATTCGTGTACTTCCAGTAACATATTCAGGACCAACAACAACCTCAATTGGGAAGTCTGAATATTTTCTAATTATCGAATTTGCATTGCAAGTTATACATCCTGTCAAAATATTTTCTTCTTGACACAACTTTAATGCACCAATAACATATGGAGTTGTTCCTGATGCAGCAATACCAATAACAGAATCTAATTCTGAAATATTATTTTTCTGTAAATCTGCCCAACCCATTTCTAAGTCATCCTCTGCAAACTCAACTGCTTTACGAATAGCACCATCTCCTCCTGCAATTAAACCTACAACCAAATCGTGAGAAACACCATAAGTTGGAGGGCACTCTGAAGCATCAAGAATACCTAACCGTCCACTTGTACCTGCACCTAAATAAAATAATCGACCACCTTTTTTCATTCTAGGTAAAATATTGACTACCAAAGCATAAATTTGAGGGATAGATGAACGTACTGCTTCAGGAACCTTAAAATCTTCCTGATTCATCTGAGTTAAAAGATTGAAAATGGTTTGATTATCTAGATTTTGATATAAACTTTCTTGCTCTGTTGTTCTCATTAAAATTGAAGAATAATTAGTAGCAAATTATTTGTTTAATATATGCTAACATACTTCTCAGGGTCTACTTCTTTCATTAGGTCATATACCTTTTCAAAGACATCTCCTACAGAAGGTTTGGAGAAATAATCTCCATCTGTACCATAAGCAGTTCTATGCGATTTAGCAGTTAACGTTCTGGGATCGCTATCTAGATGAAAATAAGCCTTTTGTTCTTCAACAACTTTCTGCATCATATAAGCAGTAGCACCTCCTGGAACATCTTCATCAATAAAAATCACACGATTGGTTTTAGCAATACTTTCTACAATTTTATGATTTACATCAAATGGAATTAAAGACTGAACATCTATAACTTCTACAGAAATACCTTCAGCTTCTAATTCATTAGCAGCTTCCATAACAATTCGCCATGTAGAGCCATATGTTACAAGGGTAACATCAGTTCCATGCTTAGTAGTTTCAATAACTCCAACTGGAGTCCTGAAGTCTCCTAAATTAGAAGGCATTTTCTCTTTCAAACGGTAACCGTTAAGACATTCAATGATTAATCCGGGATCATCAGACTCTAACATGGTGTTGTAAAAACCAGCGGCTTTTGTCATGTTTCTAGGAACTAATATATTAATACCTCTAAGTGCATTAATAAGCATTCCCATAGGAGATCCAGCGTGCCATATACCCTCCAAACGATGACCACGTGTTCTTATAATTAATGGTGCTTTGACCACCATGCGTCCGATAGTGAAGAGTAGCAAGATCATCACTCATAATTTGGACAGCATATAACAAATAGTCTAAGTATTGAATTTCTGCTATAGGCCTAAGACCTCTCATAGCCATTCCAATTCCCTGTCCGATAATGGTGGCTTCACGAATTCCTGTATCAAAAACACGAAGTTCACCATATTTCTCCTGCATTCCTTCTAGACCTTGATTAACGTCGCCTATTTGACCAGCATCTTCGCCAAAAACTAATGTTTCAGGCTTATTTTTAAATATGACATCAAAATTATCGCGAATAATAATTCTACCATCAACATCCTTAGCATCATCATTATAAACTGGTAAAACTTCTTCGATTTTCAGTGAAGCTAAATCTGAGTCACTATAAAGATGACTACTGTATCTATTTGCATTAATTTCTTTCTCTTTTTTAACCCAAGATGACAAATGTGATTTAGATATAGACTGATCATTTCGTACCATACGAAGACACTTTCTAGCAGAATAAAATACATCTTTACGAGAAGGCTCATTATAACCACTTAAATCATTAATGAGTTTTTCGATAAATACTTTATTTGAGCTATCATCTGCTATTTTAACCATTAAAGAAAGAACTTCTTGTTGTTCTTGTTTAATTGGATTTAAATATGCATTCCAAGCCTCAGCTTTTTCAAGCCTAACGATTTTTTTAGCCTCAGACATGATCAAATCAATATCTTCCTGAGAAGAAATACCTGTTTGGACCATCCACTCACCCATTTTCTTAATTGGATCAAAATCAGCTTCCCACTTCAAACGCTGTTTAGACTTGTATCGTTCATGAGAACCAGATGTAGAATGACCTTGAGGTTGTGTCATTTCAGTCACATGAATTAAACAAGGAACATGTTCTTCACGAGCAATTTTTTCGGCTTTTTGGTAAGTTTCTATTAAAGAAGGGTAATCCCAGCCTTTCACACGAAAAATCTCAAATCCGGGATTGTCTTCATCTCTTTGAAAACCATTTAAAACTTCAGAAATACTCTCTTTTGTTGTTTGATATTTTGAGGGTACAGATATGCCATAACCGTCATCCCATACAGATATAATCATCGGAACTTGTAAAACTCCTGCAGCATTAATTGTTTCAAAAAAGAGTCCTTCAGAAGTACTGGAATCTCCTATAGTTCCAAAAGCCACTTCATTTCCGTTATTTGAAAAGGAATTCCAATCTTCTAATGACTTATTTTTTCGATAAATTTTTGATGCTTGAGCTAAACCTAACAATCGAGGCATCTGAGAAGCTGTGCAAGAAACATCTGCTGAAGAATTTTTAATTCCCATTAAATTCTTCCAAGTACCATCATTATTTAAAGTTCTTGAGGCATAATGCCCTGACATCTGACGACCACCTGATGAAGGCTCTAATTCTAAATCAGTATGTCCATATAATCCAGCAAACATTTGTCTAATTGACATTTGACCTATAGCCATCATAAAAGTCTGATCACGATAATAACCAGAACGAAAATCACCTTCTCTAAAAACTTTTGACATAGCAATTTGCGCTAACTCCTTTCCAGCTCCAAAAATCCCAAACTTTGCTTTACCAGTAAGAACTTCTCGTCGACCCAATAAACTTGCTTCACGACTTTCACATGCCAAACGGAAATCTGACAATAATTCGTTTCGAAAGTCTACAAAAGAAATCTCTTTATTTTTTAATAAAGTCATAAATATTAATGTCTATCTGTAAAGTTGCTGCAATTTACAAAAAAGCAACTAGGCATAAAATCAGTCCAATAAGCTCAAAATAAGGCCATTATTAATTAAAGTTTATTAAAACACTTAGTGTTACACAATTACTATAAAGATTTTTAACCTAAAAAAGGATACCTGTAATCTGTTGGCGGAACAAATGTTTCTTTAATTGTCCTTGGAGAAACCCATCGTAATAAATTTAGTGCAGAGCCTGCTTTATCATTTGTACCAGAAGCTCTTGCTCCTCCAAAAGGTTGTTGCGATACAACTGCACCTGTTGGTTTATCATTAATATAAAAATTACCTGCTGCATTCTTCAATTTCTCTGAAGCCAATTCAATTGCATACCTGTCTTTAGAAAAAACAGCACCAGTAAGTGCATATTCTGAAGTAGTATCTACTAATTTTAAAGTGGCTTCAAAATCATTTTCATCATAAACATATATTGTAATTACAGGCCCAAACAATTCAGTTTCCATAGTTGTGTAGCGAGGTGTTTTAGCCAAAATTACTGTAGGTTCAATAAAATACCCTTCAGATTTATCATGGTTACCGCCAGCTATAATCTCTGCATCAATATCCGATTTCGCCTGGTCAATATAAGAAGCTATCTTATCGAAAGAAGCTTCGTGAATCACGGCATTAACAAAATTAGAAAGATCACCTGGGTCACCCATCTTTATTGAATTCAGATCTTCAAGCACATAAGACTTGACTTCTTCCCAAAGGTTTGATGGAATATAAGCACGAGAAGCCGCAGAACATTTTTGCCCCTGAAATTCAAAAGCACCACGAACAATATAGCAGTAGCAACCTCTTTCGCTTCAGCCGATTTATGAACCATAATAAAATCCTTACCACCTGTTTCACCTACAATACGTGGGTAGGTCTTATAAGAATGAATATTGTTTCCAATTTGCTTCCATAAATTTTTAAATACATGTGTTGAACCTGTAAAATGTAAGCCAGCAAAGTCAGAACTTGCAAACACTTCATTGGAAATCTCAACCGGATCACCATAAACCACATTAATGACACCATCAGGTAATCCTGCCGCTTTAAATAAATCAACAATCACCTGTGCAGAATAAACTTGAGCATCAGAAGGCTTCCATACAATGGTATTCCCCATCATTGCAGGAGCAGCACATAAATTAGCTGCAATAGAAGTAAAATTAAATGGCGTAATAGCATAAACAAAACCTTCCAGTGGGCGAAACTCCATACGGTTCCATATACCATCAGAAGACTCAGGTTGTTCCATGAAAATTTCAGTCATATACTGAACATTAAATCGCAAAAAATCAATCAGCTCACAAGAAGCATCAATCTCGGCTTGGTGAACATTTTTTGATTGTGCTACCATAGTAGCAGCATTCATTCTGGCACGAAAAGGACCTGCTAAAAGATCTGCTGCTTTTAAAAATATAGAAGCTCTATGTTCCCATCGCATATTTGCCCAATTTTCTTTTGCGTTTAAAGCAGCTTCAATCGCTTTTTAGCATGGCTTGCATTACCTTTATGGTAATGTCCAACAACATGTTGGTGTTTGTGAGGAGGTGTTATTGTTGCTAAGTCATTTGAATGGATTTCTTCCGAGCCAATATACATTGGAATATCAATAACTTCTGACATCATTTTAGAATATTCCGTTAAAGTCACCTCTCGCTCTTTAGAGCCTGGCGCAAATGATTGTACCGGCTCACATGATGCGATTGGCACTTGATAGAATCCTTTCCCCATTTTATTTATGCTTATTTGTTAATCTTAATTTGATAGCAAAAGTAACAAACTCATTTTAAAAATTTACACTTAAACTCTAGTAGTTCAATTCAAAATTGAAAAATAAATTACTAATAAACATGTTAGATAAATTCAATTTAAAACATGCCTCTAGTTGATATCTTTCTATATCCTAAAAGACGATCGTAACCGTAATCATAATCATATAAGTAAACAAAATATAATAATCTTGAGAAGTTTGATAAAAATCACCATCTACAGCTTCTTGACTGGCTAACTGAGTATTTTCAGGAACAAACAAATAAGTATAATTATAATAACCTTGTTTCAACAATAACGAAGTTTCATAACAACCCATTCGCTCGTCGTAATTTAATTTGGCTTCATCTTTTAGGTACCAATCTGTAAGTGCTCCAAAGAGATACAAATCACCTTTATCTAGAAAAGGGTTTTGCTGCAAGCAAAAATTCACCCAAACATAATCGGCTTCAATCCGAGCATCATCCCTCTCTAAAATATTAGGCACATAATAGCCTTCAATATCTTGAATAAAACTATAAGCTTGATTACCCCATGGAACATCAGGATATAACAAAACAATATCTACAGTATCTTTAATAATCTCTTGAACCCTTTCCGTGTAAAACCTAACACTCTTACAATCAAAAAAACGATATTCATTTCCTGCACCAAAACTAGATTCTTCCTCAAAATCGTAAACCAATCGTTTACGTTCTACAAAACTTGGAGTCAAATTAGTGATTGTATTATCCCACCGATGACCTTGGTATATAGATAAATGGACATCATTAATAGGATTTACATAATCTATATTTCCAAAATTAACTATAACATCTATTTCATGATCCGTATAACGTCCTTTGGCTAAAGTAGATTGTTGAACCCTAGCCTCTACAAATAATTTATCATCATAAACCATAAAACGCTTTGTAAATAAAGGACTTCACTTTGCTTCAGTGTCATAAACTGTAAGAACATAATTTCCAGATTTTATAAATCGTAAATCAGAATTTGGCAAAACCAATTCATAATGAACATATGAAACTTTAGTATTAAAAGAAAAATCGAACGTTTGAATATAATTTTCAGGAAAACCATCAATATACTCAGTAAAATGAAGATCTGAAACCGACCAATCAGAATTACAATGTGTTATTGAATACATGTAATCTTCGAATCAAAATTAAAATCATCAAATTGTAAAAGTAAACGCTCAGAAGAGTTCATATTATCAAAGGAAAATCAGTAAATGATTCAAATGGCTTTAAAACATACAAGTGTTTATTTTTAAACTGTGAACAGAATCAGTCAAAATAAAACCAGGTTCCCAATCAGGTTGAGAAAACAAAACTTGTTCTAATAAAAATATAATAAACTATGATCTTTAAAATTGATTTCACTTTCAAAGGATTTAAATGTCCAAAGTTATTTTTTTATTTTTGAAGAATTCAATAACATGAAATCAACGTTTAAACGATAAAATATTTCAAAAATAAATTTAAAATTACGACTATATTCATCATAAATATTACTATTTATTTATACTCGTTCTAAATTAAATTAGAACGCTTCTTTTAAACATATAACTATTCTTTTAGACAAAAGAAATACATATTTTTGTATTTTAAAATTAAGATTAATTAATCTACCATGTTAGGGATGTCTAAAGACATTCGCATTAAAAAAGGCGTAAATATTAATTTAAAAGGTTCAGCTGAACGCGTTTACGCCACCATTCCTCAAGCAGAATGTTTCGTCGTTAAGCCAAGTGATTTCAAGGGATTAACCCCAAAACTAAGTGTTAAAGCGGGTGATAAAGTACAAGCAGGATCATCTCTGTTTCATGACAAAGAAAATCCATCTATTAAAATCACATCTCCGGTAAGCGGTGAAATTACAGAAATTCGAAGAGGTGAAAACGAAAAATCCTCGAAGTTGTGATTAAAGCTGATACTGAAATTTCATTCATTGAATTTCCTAAAGCAGATTTCAAAAACTTATCACGAGATCAAATCATTACACAAATGCTTTGGGTGCTGGTTTGTGGCCTTTTGTTCGTCAACGACCTTATGCTGTTATTGCAAATCCAAATGACATGCCAAAAGCGATTTTCATATCAGCATTTGATAGTGCCCTCTAGCATGTGACAGTGACTTTGTTCTCCACGGAATGGAAAAAGAATTTCAAACCGGTTTAGATATCGTAACAAAACTTACAGAAGGTAAAACGCATTTAAATATTGATGGAAATGCAAATTCTTCTTCCGTATTTACGAGTGCAAAAATGTTCAAATAAATAACTTTCAGGCGTTCATCCTGCTGGAAATGTAGGTATACAAATTCACCATATTGACCCAATTAATAAAGGAGAGGTAGTTTGGTATATGTACCCACAAGATATTATTGCAATTGGACGCTTATTTAGTGAAGGGAAATATGATGCTACGCGTTTAATCGCATTAGCCGGTTCTCAAGTTGAAAAACCTCGTTACTACAGAACCATGCAAGGTGCTTCAATTTCTTCGATGATTAAAAACAATTTAAAAGAAGGAGATAACCGATTCATCAGTGGAAATGTTCTTACTGGTACAAAGATTTCTAAAAATGGAAACTTAGGCTTCTACCACAATGAAATCAGTGTTATTCCAGAAGGTAAAGAACAAGACTTTTTAGGTTGGTTACTACCCAGTTTAAAAAATATAGTTTATCAAGAACGTTCTTTTCATGGCTCAACCCAAAAAGAGTATAGTATCTCAGCAAACATGAATGGTGAGGAACGTGCTTATGTTGTTACAGGTCAATATGAAAATGTACTCCCAATGGATTTACACCCTCAACATTTAATCAAAGCAATTATGATTGGTGATATCGAATTAATGGAAAATTTAGGTATTTATGAAGTTGCTGAAGAAGACTTTGCTTTATGTGAATTTGCATGTACATCTAAAATACCTGTACAGGAAATTCTTCGTGATGGATTAGAATTGGTAAGAAAAGAATGTAGCTAATTGTAAAAGAATGAAAATATTTAAGAATATATTAAACGGCGTAAAGCCTCATTTTATTGAAGGAGGTAAACTAGAAAAGCTCTATCCTGCTTACGATGCATTCGAGACTTTCTTGTTTGTACCTGATCACACATCTCAATCTGGAACTCATATTCATGATGCTATTGATCTTAAAAGAACTATGTTTTCTGTTATCATAGCTCTGATTCCTTGTCTTTTATTTGGGATGTGGAATATTGGATATCAACATTTTACAGCCTTAGGTCAAATACATCCAGACTGGCTAGATGCATTTATATATGGAGCTTGGAGAGTACTTCCAATGGTTATTGTTTCTTATGGTGTTGGTTTAGGTATTGAATTTGGATTTGCAATATCAAGAGGTCATTCAGTAAATGAAGGGTACCTTGTAACAGGGTTATTAATTCCCATGATTATGCCTGCAGACCTTCCACTTTGGATGCTAGCCACAGCAGTAGCATTTGCAGTCGTAATTGGAAAAGAAGTCTTTGGAGGAACTGGGATGAATATACTTAACCCAGCTCTTACCGCAAGAGCTTTCTTATATTTTGCATATCCTACTGAACTTTCCGGTGATAAAGTTTGGATTTCTTTAAATGATAAAATTCCAGTTGATGGATATTCAGGTGCAACAGCACTTTCAGATGCATACAACGGATTAGTTAGTAAAATTCCTTCTTTTTTAGAAAGTTTTATTGGAATAATTCCTGGATCAGCATCAGAAACTTCAGCTTTACTCATTCTCATTGGAGCTTCTTATCTTATAATTAGTGGAGTTGGTTCTTGGAGAATTATCATTTCAGGAATTCTTGGAGGACTTTTTATGTCATTGGTATTTAATTATTTTTCAACAAATATTGAAACTACTAACTACTTGTTTAAAATCAATCCATTTCATCAAATTTGTTTAGGAGGCTTTTTATTCGGTGTAGTATTTATGGCAACTGATCCTGTTTCAGCTTCTCAAACAACAATGGGAAAATGGATTTACGGATTTTTAGTGGGTCTTCTAGGAATATTAATTCGCGTAGTAAACCCTGCGTATCCGGAAGGAATAATGATGGCAATTCTATTCATGAATGTTATGGCCCCCTTAATTGATCACTATGTTGTATCTGCTAATATCAACAGAAGAATGAAAAGATTAAAAACAACCTAAAGCATAGATATGGCAATTGATAAAAATAGTAATTCATATACCTTCGGATTCGCGTTCTAATGGTATTCGTTGTAGGTAGCCTTTTGGCGTTAGCTTCTCAAGGACTGAAGGCAAGCCAAGAGAAAAATGCTACTGATAAAAAAATGATGAGTATCCTAAGCGCTATAAACATTGATGCAACTCGAGAAAATGCTGAAGAAATGTACAACAAGTACGTTATAGATTCTAAAATTATTTCCGGTAAAGATTTAAGCGCTAATGCTTTTGATATAGACATTAAAAAAGAATTTAGAGATAAAAATTTAAGTGTTTCAGATCGAAACTATCCACTATATATATGTGAAAAAGATGGCGATAAATACTACATTATTCCGGTAGTAGGAACTGGACTTTGGGGACCAATATGGGGGTTTGTTGCTTTAGAATCTGATTTTAAAACTATTTATGGTGCTACCTTTGATCATAAATCAGAAACCCCTGGATTAGGTGCCGAAATCAAATACGCAACTTATTCTGATCAGTACACTGGAGAAACTATATCTGATACAACAGGAACCTTTAAACCGATTATTGTAGTTAAAGATGGTTCTGGTTCAGGAATAAATTCTAGAGTTGACGGCATAACCGGTGGCACAATTACTTCAAAAGGAGTTGAAGAAATGACAACTCGAACTTTAGAAGTCTATGCAAACTACTTTAAATCGATAAATTAAAGAGTCATGGCAGAAAAAAAAGAAGCACTTTTTTCGAAGAAAAATCGTAAATTATTATCTGATCCTCTAGATAGTGCAAATCCAATTTCAGTTCAAGTACTAGGAATCTGTTCTGCATTGGCAATTACAGTGCAAATTGAGCAAGCATTTGTAATGTCATTATCGGTTTTAGCTGTAATGATATTTGGAAACATAATAGTATCAATATTACGAAATTTAATCCCTTCAAGAATTCGAATAATTGTTCAACTAGTTGTGGTTGCTGCATTGGTAATTCTTGTAGACGAAGTTCTAAAAGCCTTCTTACCAGATGTTTCTGAAAAATTATCTGTTTTCGTTGGTTTGATTATATCAAACTGTATTATAATGGGACGTTTAGAAGCATTTGCGCTTGGAAATAAAATTTGGCCATCATTTTTAGATGCTATTGGTAACGCAATGGGATATGCTTGGATTTTAATTGTTGTTGCATTTTTCAGAGAACTTTTAGGTTCTGGAAAGATTTGGGGTATGCAAATTATTCCAGACTCCTTTTATGAAATGGGTTACATGAACAATAATATTATGATTCTACCCCCAATGGCATTAATTACCGTTGCCTTAATCATATGGATTCAACGAAACAGAAATAAAGAACTAATTGAAGAAAATTAAGAAAATGGAAGATTTGGTAAACATATTCGTTAAATCTGTCTTCATAGACAATATGATCTTTGCATATTTCTTGGGGATGTGTTCTTATTTAGCTGTTTCTAAAACAGTAAAAACTGCAGTCGGTTTAGGTGCTGCTGTAATTTTCGTTTTAAGCATTACTGTTCCAATAAACTACCTTCTAGAAAATTACGTTCTAAAATCTGGTGCTTTAGTAGAAAACGTAGACCTATCATTTTTAAGTTTTATCATGTTCATTGCAGTAATTGCTTCTATGGTTCAGTTAGTTGAAATGATTGTAGAAAAGGTTTCTCCCGCACTCTATGGGGCACTAGGTATTTTCCTACCATTGATTGCAGTAAACTGTTCTATTTTAGGAGGTGCTTTATTTATGCAAGAAAGACAGTACTCAACAATTACTGAAGCTACTGTTTTTGCCTTAGGTTCAGGTGTTGGATGGTTTTTAGCTATTGTAGCTATTGCTGCAATTCGCGAAAAAATTCGTTATTCAAATGTACCAGCGCCACTCAGAGGTTTGGGTATTACATTCATCATTACTGGTTTGATGGGTATCGCCTTTATGAGTTTTATGGGTATTCAATTATAATTCTGAAAAGACAAAATTAAATGGGTATTACACTTTTAACAACAATAATCGTATTTCTAACCGTTGTGTTATCATTGGTCGGTATACTTTTATTTGCCAAAGCGAAACTGTCTCCAGGAGGAAAAGTAAAGCTTGTTATTAATGGTCAAAAAGAAGTTGAAGTTGATGCAGGTTCAACGATATTATCAACTTTAGGTAACAACCAAATATTCTTGCCTTCAGCATGTGGTGGTGGTGGGACTTGTGCCATGTGTAAATGTCAGGTTACTGAGGGAGGTGGAGAAATTCTTCCTACTGAAAAACCATATTTTTCACGTAAAGAAATTGCAGATGACTGGCGACTAGGCTGTCAAGTTAAAATCAAAAATGATATGAACATTGAAATTCCTGAGGAAATCTTTGGAATTAAAAAATGGGAATGCGAAGTCATCTCTAACTACAACGTTGCATCATTTATTAAAGCTTTTATTGTAAAATTACCTGAAGGTGAAATTTTAGACTTCGAAGCGGGTGGATACATTCAAATTGACGTACCTGAGTGTGAGGTTGATTTTAAAGATATTGATATTCGTCCTGAGCCTAACGATCCTGCGGGACCAGATAAGTTTAAAAGTGAATGGGATAAATTTGGTTTATGGCCATTAAAGATGAAAAATGATGAGGAGTGTTTTCGCGCTTACTCCATGGCTAATCACCCAGCCGAAGGAAATATTGTTATGTTAACCATTCGTATTGCTACACCACCTTGGGATAGGGCAACAAATGGTTGGATGGATGTAAATCCTGGTATTTGTTCATCTTATGTATTCTCTCGTAAAATAGGTGATAAAGTTACCATTTCAGGTC
Source organism: Cryomorphaceae bacterium (assembly GCA_019649675.1). Classification (GTDB taxonomy): domain Bacteria; phylum Bacteroidota; class Bacteroidia; order Flavobacteriales; family UBA7430; genus MED-G21. The sequence continues at coordinate 220,608 of BOWN01000002.1, forward strand.
CTTATGGTGAATTCTTTATCAAAGATACTGATGCTGAAATGGTTTACATAGGTGGTGGAGCTGGTATGGCACCTATGCGTTCGCACTTATTCCACCTATTCCACACTTTAAAAACAGATCGTAAAGTAACATATTACTATGGTGGTCGATCTAAACGAGAGTTGTTCTACGAAGATGATTTCAGACAAATTGAAAAAGAATTCCCAAATTTCAAGTTTCACTTAGTACTTTCGGAACCAGCACCTGAAGACAACTGGAAAGAGAAAAAAAGTTTAGAAGATGAAGGAGATGGGTTCTTAGGATTCGTTCACAATGCCGTAATTGAGCATCACCTAAAACCACATGAAGCTCCTGAAGATATTGAGTTCTACTTCTGTGGTCCACCATTAATGAACCAAGCAGTTCTCAAAATGTGTGATGATTGGGGGGTACCTGAAGAAAATGTTGCCTTTGATGATTTTGGAGGCTAATCATATTAAAATATTAAAGACTCGCTTTATAGTGAGTCTTTTTTATTTAAAATGAAAGATTAATGATGAAATATGTATTTATTATTTCTGCACTACTTATATCCTGTGTAGATTCAAATCCGAAAAAAAAAATTGTAACTAATTTCGGAAACACTCAAGGAACAACTTACTCTATTAAGTATATAAGTTCTCATGGAATAAATTACCAAAATGACATTGATAGTATCTTAAGAGCTGTAGACCTTTCGCTATCTACATATATAAATGAATCTATTATCAGTAAAATAAATAGAAATGAAAGTGTAAAAATCGATTCAATGTTTACCAGAGTATTTGAAATGGCGTTAAAAATAGCAACTGAGACCAATGGTTCATTTGACCCAACTATTGCTCCATTAGTTAACTTCTGGGGCTTTGGTTATGAAGAAATCTCTAATAAAAATCAAAAAAAAATAGTCAATTTAATGCAATCTGTGGGTTATAAAAAAATCAGTATAAAAGATGGTCATATTATTAAAGAACATCCAAATACTCAAATAGATTTTAATGCCATTGCACAAGGTTTCACGGTAGATTTAGTTGGAGAACATTTACAACAACTTGGCATCACAAACTACATGATAGAAATTGGGGGTGAACTCAAATGCAGTGGACTTAATGCAGATAATAAACCTTGGCGCATTGGTATAGACAAACCTTCAGAAGAAATTCAAAAAGAACGTTATCAAGCCATAATAGAAGTTTCAAATAAAGCCATAGCAAGCTCTGGAAACTATCGCCACTATAAAGTAGACGAAAAAACAGGAATGAAATATGCACATACCATAAACCCTAAAACTGGAGTACCATTACAAACAAATTTATTAGGAGTTACTGTCTTGACTGAATCTTGTATGGAAGCAGACGCACTAGCAACTGCTTTTATGGTAATGGGTATAGAAACTAGTAAACAATATTTAAATAAGCATCCAGAAATAGATGCACTTTTCATATACTCAAATTCTAAAGGAGAATGGCTACAATACCAAACCGAAGGTTTTGAAAACGTATCTGTATATCAAAGTATGTAAAAAAGATTTTAAAATTCGTCAATAACAAACAAATGAAAATCGTATTTGCGACCAACAACCCCAACAAGTTAAAAGAAATTCAATCTTTAATACCTAAAGAAATTGAAATTATAAGTCTAAAAGAAATTGGCTGCACCGAAGACATCCCAGAAACAGGAGACTCACTCGAAGCAAATGCTTTTCAGAAAGCACATTACATAAAAGAAAATTATAATTACGATTGTTTTGCTGATGATACTGGTCTTGAAATTTATGAATTAGATGGTGCCCCAGGTGTTTATTCTGCACGTTACGCAGGACCCGATAAAAATGCAGATGCAAATATGACTAAGATTCTAAATGAACTTAAGGGTAAGAAAAAAAGGAAGGCCAAATTTAGAACCGCTATAGCTTTAACTCAAAAGGGTGAAGAACACCTATTCGAAGGAAAAGTTGAAGTGGTACATAAGTAAAGACAAACAAGGTAATGAAGGTTTTGGCTACGACCCTATCTTTATTCCAGAAAACGACATACGTAGCTTTGCACAAATGTCTATGCAAGAAAAAGGAGCTATCAGCCACAGAGGAAGAGCGGTAAAAAAGTTGGTGGCGTATCTTAACAATTTATCTAAACCTAACTCAAAGCAATAAATTGTTAATATCTTAAAGCTTTAAAAAAGGTGAAATTTGAAAACATCTTTTATATTTGAAATGCTTGTAAGATCTAGAAACATCTATGGGAAATTTCATTGTATCGGCACGTAAATACAGACCACAAACCTTCGACACGGTTGTTGGACAGCAGTCTATTACCAATACGCTGAAAAATGCTATAGTAAATAAGCATTTGGCGCAAGCTTTTTTTGTTTTGTGGCCCTCGCGGGGTAGGCAAAACCACTTGTGCGCGTATTCTTGCTAAAACGATCAATTGCTTAAATCTTAAAATCGAAACTGAAGCCTGTAACGAATGTGAATCTTGTACTTCGTTTAACGAGCATAATTCATTTAACATTCATGAACTGGATGCAGCCTCTAACAATTCTGTAGAAGATATCCGTAATTTAGTAGAACAAGTACGTATTCCACCTCAAGTTGGCGATCGTAAAATATACATTATTGATGAGGTACACATGTTATCTCAGGCTGCTTTTAATGCTTTCTTAAAAACATTAGAAGAACCCCCTGCACACGCTATTTTCATTTTAGCAACAACAGAAAAGCACAAAATAATTCCTACCATTCTTTCCCGTTGTCAAATTTTTGACTTCAAAAGAATTCAAGGTGGAAGATGTCGCTTCTCATTTGGCTAAGATCTGTGAGAACGAAAATATCGAATTTGAAACTGATGCACTTCACATCATCGGTCAGAAAGCAGATGGTGCACTACGAGATGGACTTTCTATATTCGATAGGATGATAAGTTTTAATAAGTCTAAAATTACTTATAAAGACACCATAGAAAACTTAAACATTCTAGATTACGATTACTATTTTACGGCAGTGGATCAAGCTTTAAAACAAGACATCCCTTCTTCCTTGGTTACCTTTAATGAAATTCTTCAAAAAGGCTTTGACGGACACAATTTTATCAACGGATTAGCGGAACACCTACGTAATGTATTAGTATGTAAAAATCCACAAACTGTTGAACTTTAGAAGTTGGTGATACATTAAAACAAAATATGTAGAACAATCTCAAAATTGCGATCAGGACTTCATCTTAGCAGCCCTAGAGATTTGTAACGAATGTGATGTACAATACAAGTCGAGCAGAAACCAAAGACTACTTGTTGAACTTGGTTTAATGCAAATTTGTTCACTTTCTTCTGAAGAAGGACTAAAAAAAAAACGCTGTAAGTCATTCATCTTAACGCATAAGGCTTTTAATACATCAATAAACAAAATCGATAATACTATTGAAACGCCAACTATAAAAGCGCAAATCAATAAATCACATACGCAAATACCAAAAGTCGCCAAGACACCAAAAGTTCAAAAAGCCATTCTAAAAAAGGCAAATCCTGCCATTATAAATAAAATTAAAAAAGGCAGTTTAAGCGGCTTGTCTATTAACCAATTTTTGAACACAAAAGAAGAAGAAAAAGAAAATGAAGAAATCACAGCAGCTACTGGAGAATCAAGATCTGAATTTGATAAAGAGCAGCTTAATTCTTTATGGTTAGAATACGCAAAAACGATTGAAAAAAAAGGTAAAATCTCTCTTTTCCGTCTCTTCTCAGAGCAATTTCCAAAAATTGATGATAATTTCTTATTGCACTTTCCTGTAGAAAGTCAAGCTTTAGCAGAAGATCTCCAAACAGAAAAGCCTGAGCTACTTACTTTTCTTAGAAAGTCATTAAACAATTACGGTATAAATATTGACTTCCCAGTAATTGCAGTAGAAGAAAGTAAAATGCTTTATACACCCCAAGACAAGCTTAAACACATGCTAGAAAAACACCCCAAGTTAATGTATATGAAAAAACACTTAGATTTGGATTTAAATTGAATTTAGATTATTAGTAACTATTTAATTCTTAAATATTTATTATCTACATAAAAAGTTCCAAAAGGCATTACCGAACCTAATAATACTATAGTAAGTGTCTTCATACTCCAATTCTGTTCCTGCTTAAAGTAAAAAGTGAAACCTAGATAAGCTACAAATAAGATTCCATGAGGCATTCCTAACAATTTGACGTATGTTGTATCTCCTAAAGAATACTTTATAGGAACTGCTACAAATAGTAATAAAATGTATGATAATCCTTCAAGCAGCGCAATAATTCTAAATAATTTCATCTCATTTATTTTGACATAAAACTAGTGTAAAAACACAAATAAAATACTGTAAAAATAAAAAAGAGGCTTTCGCCTCTTTTTTTATTTTAATTCAATTTACCCATTTCTTTTTCGAAGGTATCTTTAAACTTCTCGTAATCGTAATCAATCATCAAAAGATCATCCTTCATCATACGTTCATGAAACTTATCAACCAGCTTCTGCGCTGACAATTCAATTGCAATATAAGTTTTAAACTTTCCTTTAGTTGTTTTGGTCAACTTCTCACAAATGGTTTTAATACCCACAAGCTCTTCCTTAATTATCTCGCGATTGAGACCTTCAAAACGCTCTTCCACTTGTTCTAAATTATTTAATTCCGATGATTTTACATAATTATCAACCACTGATTCTACCAAAATTTTCACAGAAGCAGCTAAATCTGCTCTGGCATTACTCAAAGCTTTCTTTTTAGATACAACCTGATCTAAACTTTCACCGATACTGTTAGCTCTGAAATACTTTTTGTTGGTAAAAAAGTCAGATCCTGAACAAGGAATAACAACTTCTACTTCGGTTTCCGGAATGGGCTGATTTGCAGTTTTCTTAGAACCACTACAAGCAAATAATAAAGGTATAATACCCAGTGCTAAAATGTACTTTTTCATATAATTTATTTAATTAGGATTTGAAAAATTTGGATTATTTAAAAATTCTTCGTCTGTTAATGAACGTAAAAATGCTAATAAAGCTTGCTTATCTTCAGGAGAGAGTAACAATCCATTTCCAATGTTTTTCATCAGTGGGCTAACTGTAGAAGAGGCATGCCCACCAAAATTATAGTGTTCAATTACTTCTTCTAAAGTTGCAAATCGTCCATCATGCATATAAGGTCCAGTAACTTCTATATTTCTTAAAGTTGGTGTCTTAAATTTAGCTTTATCTAAATCACTTCCTGTAGTTTCATACAAACCTAAATCAGAAAAACTTTCATCATTATCCAAACCATTATTATGAAAAATGAAATCTGTAAAATGTGGAGCACCATGACAATGAAAACAATCAGCACCTGCAGAAAAATCTGTTCTGTCAATATTGAATAAGTCCCAACCTCTAACTTCTTGATCTGTAAACATCACTTCACCTCTAATCCACTTATCCCACTTAGAATTTCCTGAAATTAACGTTCTCTCAAACTGAGCTATAGCTCTTACAACGTAATTTGAATCAATTTCGTCTATATTAAAAGCTGCTTTGAACAGATCTGGATATTCAGCATGTGTATTTAACTTATCAGTAACATTTAACCATGTATCGTGCATTTCAATAGGATTAGTTACCGGCTCAAATGCTTGATCTTCTAATTCTGAAGAACTTCCATCCCAATTAAGTGAAGGACTCCACATTAGGTTAATAAGAGCCATTGCATTACGATCTCCTTGAACTCCATCAATACCTGTACTATATTGACTTGGATCAGAAAAACCTGTTGATTGAATATGACAAGAAGCACATGACTGAGTTCCATCAGCACTAAGTAAGGGTTCATAAAATAGTTTTCTTCCTAGACTAACTCCCTCTTGCGTTAAAGGATTATCTATTGGAACTTCTATCGGAGGAAGTGAAGAAGGAATTTCCAACACATAAGGAGTAGTATTAAATTCATCTGCAGGATCATCACAATCATTTATAGAACAAGACTGAATAAGTAATACAAGAAATAATAATGATGAATTAATCGAGACCTTAAACATAACCCAAATTTAAAAAATTTATATCAAATTAAATTATCAAATGTTATTCCAAATTAGCTTACTTTGAAAGTATTTACGTTCACGAATAATCAAATTTGAATTATATTTGTAAAGTATTTTAAAAAATGAATGGAAAAGAAAAAAATTCAGATTTATCAAAGCTCAGATATAGGACCAGAATTAAAAGCCATAGCTGAAAAAGTAATTTCTGAACAACGAATTACCGTAAAGGAAGGTACTTACCTATTTGAAAAAGGAGAATTGGGTTTTTTAGGAAGCTTAGCCAATTACATCAGAAATAAAAAACACGGTGATTTTACTTATTTCAATAGAAATTTTCACATAGAACCTACTAATATTTGTGTTTTTGATTGCAAATTTTGTTCCTACTCCAGATTGCTTAAACATCGCCAACAAGGCTGGGAATTAAGTGAAGACGATATTTTACAAAAAGTTAAAGAATTCGATGGAAAGCCGGTTACAGAAGTTCATATTGTAGGTGGTGTTCACCCAAAAATGGGCTTGATGTATTTTGCAAAACTAATTAAAAAAATAAAAGAACACAGACCGGAATTGCACGTCAAAGCTTTTACTGCTGTTGAACTTGAATTTATGTGTCGTAAAGCAAGAGTATCATTTGAAGAAGGTTTAAAAATTCTTAAAAATCATGGTCAGGATTCTCTTCCTGGAGGTGGTGCCGAAATTTTTGATGAAGAATTAAGAAATCGTATATGTAAAGATAAATGTACTTCTGAACAGTGGTTAAAAATTCATGAAACTGCTCATAATATTGGAATGCCATCAAATGCAACTTTACTCTATGGACACTATGAAAGCTATGCTCATCGAATTGACCACATGAATAGGTTGAGAGAACTTCAAGATAAAACAGGTGGATTTAATACGTTTATTCCTTTGAAATTTCGAAATGGGAACAATCAAATGTCAAATATACCTGAAGTCTCAACTATGGAAGATCTTAAAATGTACGCAGTATCAAGAATATTCCTTGACAACTTTAATCATATTAAAGCTTATTGGCCCATGATTGGTAGAGATACTTCTCAAATGTCACTCAACTTTGGAGTAAATGATATAGATGGAACAATAGACGACTCTACTAAAATTTATTCCATGGCAGGTTCTGAAGAACAAAACCCTAGCCTAAGTACACAAGAACTTTGCAAACTCATAGAAGATGTTGGGCGTCACCCAATTGAAAGAGGTACACTTTACAATATTATTAATGACTACAAGGACTACAATTGGGAAAGTGAAAAAATATATAATTAATTTACAACTACAAATTTTAAAAAGTAGTTCTAAAGCACAAACTTATTTTTTATTATAAATATCCTCATATTAGATGAAAAAAAATACTATTTACTCTTTTACTTCTCAGCTCGTTTTTACAAGCGCAGCATGTTTTAAGTATCAGACTGCAAGATAGTATCTCTAATGCAGAACATATAGATCAAAAATTTGCAATTCGGATAGAAATGCAAGATAAAGTAGATGCATTTCAATTACATCAAGATTTCATTCTAACACAAACGCCTGTTAAAGAAAGAGCAATAATAACCATTAAAAAACTTAAACATAAAGCAAACAAAAGTCAAGAAAACTTAATCAACTTTTTAAAAATTAACGCACCATCATCTTATAATACCTTACGTAAATATTGGATTACAAATCAAATTTACTTAGAGGGTACACAAGACTTAATTTATCAGATTGCACGAAGAAATGATGTCGCTTACGTTGACCTCAATATTGATAAAATTTCTCCTTTAGAAGAAGTAAGCTCTATACTTCAGAATGTAAATTCAGGAACAATTGAAACTGGATTAGCAGCTATTAATGCTCCAGCACTATGGAATTTAGGTTACACTGGAAAAGGCTTATTAGTTTATGATTATGACACAGGTATATGTCCAGAACATCCAGCAATTAAAAATAGATTTTTAGCAAATCGGTTTCCAATGAATCAAAGTTGGTATGGATATTTTAAAGATTTTCCAAATGAGAGTAATAGTAACCATGGTACACACACTCTAGGAACTATGTTGGCGAGGGTCTACCTAGTGGAGATACCATAGGTGTTGCTCCGGAGCTTATTGGATGGCATGTGATTTAGTTACCAGTACTGTTGAAGAATTACCCCACTTGAAAATATTGTTGCTGCTATGAATGGGCCTTGATTCTGACAATGATTCAGAAACAACAGACGACATTCCAGATGTTATCAACAACTCTTGGCGATGGAATGACAACCCCGATACAGTTCACTGTAATGATTATATTAGAGATTTAATGAATGTTATTGAGGCAGTTGGTATCGCAATATTTTTCGGGAGGAAATGCAGGACCAACAACACAACTATTTCTGCGCCACAAAGAATTAACACAACAATTGTGAATACCTTTTCTGTAGGAAGTGTTAATGCAAACCTTAATGGAAACCCAATTAGTTATTTTTCAAGTAGAGGTCCATTACAATGTCCTTCAAACGATAGCTCACTGATTATTCACCCAGAAGTTGTAGCACCTGGACATGATGTACGCTCATCAGTAGGACCTAATTCATACAGTATAAAATCAGGTACATCGATGGCTGCTCCTCATGTTTCTGGTGCCGTTTTATTACTTAAAGAAGCTTTTCCTGATCTTAGCGGTACCGAAATACTTACGGCTCTTTATTATACAGCTTCAGATCTAGGCGATGTAGGAGAGGATAACACATTTGGAAGAGGTATTATTGATTGTTATGCAGCATATACATACTTATGTCAATCACATACTGCTACAAACCTAACATATCAACAAACGACTTAATATTTACTAAAATTCACGAACCTTCACCAATCATATTTTGTAACAATACAGTGAATCCTAACTTTAGCGTAACAAATAATGGAATCGAAACAATAGACTCTATTATCTTTACATTAATATTAAATGGCGAGCTTCTTGAAACATCAACTTGGTACGGTAATCTTAATGTAGGTGATACACTTAACCACTCCTTAACATCATTCACAATTACTGAAATAGACTCAATAGAAAATGAATTACTAATCAAAGCAACAGTTCCTCACTGGGATGAAATCGATGTATACAATAATTCAATGGTGCAACGTTTTAGTATACATAAACAAATTGAAGCACCATTTATAGAGACTTTTGAAAGTAATTCTTTTTCAACTATGCATTGGAAGATCATCAATAGAGATGGTGAAGCTACTTGGGAATTAAGTGAGACTAACGGATTAGATAATTCATACATATCAGCCAAAGTGGGTATGTTTAATTATGAAGATATTTATCAAAAGACGACCTATTGAGTCCGAACATACAATTAAACAACAACAATAGTTACTATTTAAATTTCGATTACGCACACCAACATAGAAATGCAGGTGGTCGAAATGATTCTTTAATTGTAGAAGTGAGTTCTGATTGTGGGTCAACTTATAAAAAGTATTTTCAAAAGGTGGGAATAGTTTAACTACAACTGATACGTTGGATATGAATTTTGAACCTGTATATAGCCACACTGGGAACACGAAAGCATTCAACTTAGCCAATACATTTACAATGAAGAGTTCATTCAAATTAAATTTACCACTGTTAATGGAAAACAAAACAATATTTTCTTAGACAATATAAGCGTGGCAACACAAGAAGAATTTTCTGCATTAGAATTACAATCAGAAAACATACTATTAATGCCAAATCCCGCAAACAGTAATATTAAAATCATATGGGATCGAAACCAAAAACAAGATATTCATATCGACTTAACAGATATAAGTGGAAGGATTATAGATCATAAAGAATTTAATTACACTAAAAGTTTAGCTGTTAATTGGATAATTTCCGAATTGGAAACAGGATACTATTTCTTCCAATTTAAAACTAAAGATGGTATATTCACAAAAAGCTTTGTAAAGAATTAATTTTTTTACTGACTTATTTCTAAATAAAAAAGACTGTTATTCAACAGTCTTTTTATACTTTACGGATTATACTTGTACTAACTTAAGTAATCTAAAATATTTCTTTCTACTCGATTTAACACATTCGTTGCATCTGCTTTGATAAATTTATCTCCTGTGATGTGTTCATATAGTTCAATATATCTTTCAGACACAGAATCTATGAAAGGGACATCCATATCTGGTATTTGCTGACCATCTTTCCTTGAAAACCATTAGAAATCAGCCACTGACGAACAAATTCTTTCGATAATTGTTTCTGAGGTTGATCAGCATCCTGACGATCTGAATAGCCATCCATATAAAAATATCGAGAAGAATCTGGAGTATGAATCTCATCAATCAAAGTAATATTACCATCCTTATCTTTTCCAAATTCATACTTAGTATCAACTAATATCAATCCCATATCAGCAGCAATATCTGTACCTCTTTGGAAAATTTCACGTGTATACTTTTCCAAGAGCAAATAATCTTCTTCTGACACAAGGCCTTGAGCTAATATTTCTTCTCTAGAAATATCCTCATCGTGACCCACATCAGCTTTTGTTGTAGGAGTAAGTATCGGTGTAGGAAATTTGTCATTTTCCTTCATACCATCAGGCATCTCTACACCACATAAAACCCGTTTGCCAGCACGATATTCTCTCCAAGCATGTCCTGAAAGATATCCACGAATAACCATTTCCACCTTGAAAGGCTCACAGTATTTACCAATTGTTACCATTGGATCTGGTGTTGCAATTTTCCAATTTGGGACAATATCATTCGTAGCATCTAAAAATTTAGCCGCTATTTGATTTAATACCTGACCTTTATAAGGTATTCCTTTTGGCATCACAACATCAAATGCAGATATTCGATCAGAAACGATCATCACTAATAATTCATTGTTAATTGTGTAAACTTCACGAACTTTTCCATGGTACACATCGGTTTGACCTGGAAAGTTAAAATCAGTGTTTAGAATTGTGTTTTCCACTTTATTTTTCTTTTATGGTTTGTTCTAGTTTATATGCTTGAATAATTTTCATTACTAATTTATGCCGGATTACATCTTTTTGGTCTAAATAAACCATACCTATTTCTGGTACATTTTTTAATAAATCCAAAGAGTGACTTAAACCCGACTTTTGACGATTTGGTAAATCAATTTGAGTCATATCGCCAGTAACAACAAATTTAGCAGAACGTCCCATTCTAGTTAGGAACATTTTCATTTGCTGTACGGTTGTATTTTGTGCTTCATCTAAAATTACAAATGCGTTATCAAGAGTTCTACCCCTCATAAATGCCAATGGTGCGATCTGAATAACTCTTTCTTCAATAAAAGCTTTAAGTTTTTCAGACGGAATCATGTCGTTAAGCGCATCATATAAAGGTTGCATATAAGGATCTAATTTATCCTTCATATCACCTGGTAAAAACCTAAATTTTCTCCTGCTTCTACTGCAGGTCTGGTTAAAATAATACGTTTTACTTCTTTATTCTTCAACGCCCTAACAGCTAAAGCAACTGCAGTATATGTTTTACCAGTACCTGCAGGTCCAATTGCAAAAACCATATCTTTATCATATGAAAGATCAACTAGTTTTCTTTGATTGGACGTGCGAGCCTTGACAAGTTTTCCATGCGTTCCGTGAACAATAACATCTTCATCTAATTCTAAAACCACATTATGATCTTCCATGATCAAACGATCAATATTGCTCTCTGTTAATCTATTGTATTTATGAAAATGTTGAATTAGAACCTGTAACTTTGTTTCAAACTGCTCTATCATTACTTCATCACCCAAAACAGTTAGCTTACCCCTCGTGCAATTATTTTTAATTTAGGATAGTAGGACTTAATTAGATCTAATTTCGAATTTCTGGAGCCGTATATCTCTATGGGATCAATATTGGTTAACGTAAACTTTTTTCTGCCAAATAACTGATATTTATTAAGTTATATGAATTCTAATTAAATTCTTTTCAACTAAGATTATTTGCTTAATTTTAAACAGACAAAATAATGAATTTTGAAGATTAATTTCAAGTAAACTTAGCTGTTTTTCAGTAATATGGCAATCATTACACTAACAACCGATTACGGAAACAAAGATTATTTTACAGCAGCCATAAAAGGAGCAATATTATCTGAAGCTCCTGAAGTTCAATTATTGACATTTCTCATCAAATTTCACCTTTTAATATACAGGAAGGTGCTTACATTCTAAAAATGCATACCATCATTTTCCAGAAGGAACCATTCACATGATTGGAATTGATGCAGAAGCTACAAAAACTAAACAACATATTGCGTGTAAGGTTAATGGTCATTTTTTTATTGGTCCAGACACAGGTATATTTTCTTTAATGTTTCCAAATCTAAAAGCCGATCAAATTATTGCTTTAAATATCACTCAAGAATCAGATAGCATTCCTTTCCCTATGAAAGATGTATTTGTGAAAGCAGCCTGCCACCTCAACAGAGGTGGAAATCTTGGAGTTATTGGTCGCCAAAAAAACCAATTAAAAGAAGTTAAGGACTTCCAACCTACTCTTTCAGCAGACCGAAAATTTTAAACGGTCAGGTTATATATATAGATCACTACGGGAATGTCATTAGTAACATTACTGAAAAATTCTTCAAAGAGTCTTTTGCAGGTTCATCATATGAAATAAGATTACCTAGAAGAAACAAAATTACAACCCTTCGCAAGTCTTACAGTCAAGTTCCTGAAGGAGAAATGCTTGCATTATTTAATTCGGCTGGACATCTAGAAATTGCGATTAATAAAGGAGATGCTAACCTAGCAAATGGTGCGAGTGGTTTATTAGGGATAAAAGTAAAAGATAGAATTAGCATCGAGTTCCTATGATAATTAGAATCGTAAAATTGAGTTTCCATCCTGAGTATATTTCAGATTTTAAAACGATATTTGAAGAAAGTAAACAAAAGATTGTTTCTCAAAAAGGTTGTAATCGTTTAGAAATGTTTAAAGATATTAATGACGTAAATGTTATTTTCACATATAGCTGGTGGGATTCTCAAGACGATTTAAATAATTACAGGAACTCTGAATTATTCAAAGATGTTTGGAGTAAAACAAAAATATTATTCAACAAAAAGCCAGAAGCTTGGAGTACAAAAAAAATAAATGAAGTACTATGACAAGTATTATAAAAAAAGAACTAAATACCTTTCTAAGCTCCTTGTCGGGTTACATGGTTATTTTAGTGTTTTTAATTCTTAACGGTTTATTTCTTTGGATTTTCCCAGGATCATTTAATTTATTAGATTCAGGATATGCGGGCCTTGATGGACTTTTCTTTATAGCACCATGGGTGTTTTTATTTTTAATACCAGCATTAACTATGCGTTTCTTCTCAGACGAGATTAAAATTGGCACTATAGAATTACTTCTTACGAGACCAATTACTGAATTTAAATTAGTTTTAGGAAAATATATTGCGGGTATCATTTTGTGCTTAATTGCTCTAGCCCCAACACTAATTTATCTTTTCAGTATATACGCTTTAGGGCAACCCAAAGGAAATTTAGACTGGGGCGCAACAATAGGATCATACATAGGATTAATTTTTCTTGCTGGTGTTTATGTTTCAATTGGTTTATTTGCTTCTAGTTTAACAGAAAGTCAAATCCTATCTTTTATTTCGGCACTCTTCATATGCTTTTTCTTTTTTGTAGGATTTGAACAAATAGCCGCACTATTATCATATACAGGAATGGAATTAAGTATAGAGAAGTTAGGTGTAAATTACCATTATAATGCCATTAGTAGAGGGGTCATTGACACCAGAGATCTATTATATTTCATAAGTGTTATCTTCCTTTTCATTTCTGCCAGTACCATGTCAATTAAAATTAGAAAATGGTGATGAAAAATAGAAATAAAGATATCATTCAATTGATAAGTATTTTCATCATTATTATACTTATTAATATTATCGGCTCAATGGTTTACCATCGTTTTGACTTAACACATGAAGGTCGATATTCACTTTCGAAAGCTTCTAAAAAACTCCTTTCAGAAATTGATGACTACATCTATATTGAAGTTTATTTAGAAGGTGATTTTCCTGCAGGTATTGAACGCTTGAGTCTTGAAACAAAACAGATCTTATCAGAATTTAAAACTCAGAATGATTTTATACAATTTACATTTATAAACCCTACAGAAAGCAAAGACGATAAAACAAGAAATGAAATCTTGAAGCAACTCTACGAAAAGGGCTTAAACCCAACAAACCTTCAAGTTAAAAATGGTGACAGTTATACCGAAAAAATCATTATACCCGGTGCAATCGTGAAATTTGGTGCCAACGAAATTGCAGTTCAATTACTAAAAAATCAAATTGCAAGTAGTCCTGATCAAAATTTAGAACAATCTATTCGTGAACTTGAATATGAATTTACTAATGCCATAAAACAATTACGCTCTTCTTTAAAACCTAGTATTGGCTTTTTAAAGGGGCATGGTGAATTAGATGGTATTGAAATTAAAGATTTAAGAAACTCCTTAACTCAGCAATATTCTGTTGATGAAATTGATTTAAGAGAATTTGAAGTAGACTCTCTTGGAAAGCCCAATTTGAAAAAAAAATTAAGAGAGCTTAAACTTAAAAAACTACTCTTGATTGCAAAACCAAAATCGACATTTGAAAATTTAGACAAATACTTTATCGATCAATACATTATGAATGGCGGTAAAGTGATTTGGATGCTTGATGCAACTAATGCTGATATGGACTCATTATCTAATAAAGGCTCCTTCATAGCTTCTACTTTAAGAGACTTAAATCTGGGCGACCAACTTTTTAAATATGGCGTTCGTATCAACAGCAATTTAGTGCAGGATATTTCTTCATCTAAAATACCTATTCCTATAAGCTTCGTTAATGATATTCCTCAATGGGAGCTAGTACCTTGGAGATACTTTCCAGTTTCTATCCCAACATTAAACCATCCAATTACAAACAATTTAAATGCAGTAAAATTTGATTTTGTAAGCAGTATAGACACAATTAATACCAATACAAAAATAACTAAAACAGTACTTCTGCACACATCTCCTTATTCAAGACTGGTAAATACACCTTATGAAATCAGTCTTCAAAAAGCATTAGAGCAACCAACTCAAAATGAGTTTAATATACAACAGGCACCAATAGCAGTTTTACTAGAAGGTACATTTGAATCTTTATTCAAAAATAGAATTAACAAATTAAGCAATGAACTTCCGTTTATTAAATCTAGTAAGCCAAATCGCATGCTTGTGATTTCAGATGGAGATATTGCTCAAAATCAGATTTCAAGAGGCGTAGCACTTCCCCTTGGTTATGATAATTATGAAAAACGACAATATGGAAATAAAGACTTTATTCTAAACGCCATAGACTATCTCTTAGAAGAAGATGCGCTAATAGCAGTGAGAACAAGAGAATTAAAAATGCGTTTACTTGATACTCAAAAAATAAACCTTGAAAGAAGTTTTTGGCAAATCATAAATCTTATAATACCAATAGCACTAGTTATAGTTTTCGGAATCTTTAAGCATTACGCAAGAAAGAAAAAATACTCAAATGAAAAATAAAAACATCCTTTACATTATTGTTATTCTTTTTTTAGGTACATGCATTTATTTGTTATCTAAACAAGATCAGTCTATATCAAGATCAGACAGAAGAGACTTTTCTATAGCAGATACAAGTGAAGTCATTAAAGTAACTTTATCATCAAAAGCTCCTGAAATTGCAGTTTTAAATCGCCAAAATGAAAACTCATGGACAGTTAACGGAAAATATAAAGCAAGAAAGTCAGGTATTTTCTACCTACTTCAAACACTACAGAGAATGGAAATCGCACACCCTGTACCATTATCTATGCGAGACAATGTTATAGGTAATTTAGCTGTTAAAGGAATTAAAGTAGAAGTAGAATTAAAGAATGGCAAAAATAAAATATTCTATGTTGGCGGAGAAAATAAAGAACTTACGGCCACATTCATGATGCTTAAAGGCGCCTTAGAACCCTATGCAGTCCATATACCAGGATTTAAAGGTTATTTGTCTGGCAGATTCTTTACTCAAGAATATCTATGGAGAGATAAAACAGTAATAAATTATGATAATCGAAATATCGCATCTGTTAAGATGCAATACTATAATGTCAATGAAAAAGATGAATCTTTTCAAATAACAAAAACAAATGTGGGCTTTCAATTATCAGACTTGGAAACAAAGGAAATTATAGAACATGATCAAAAGGCTCTAGAAACATACATTGCCTCTTTCAGAAAACTTTATGCTGAAAGTTTTATTACTGGAATGTTAAACACAGACTCTCTTATTAAAGAGCAACCACTCTTTGAACTATCTATATCAACTTTAGATAATCAAACCACTGCAATCAAAGTATTTTACAAAAAAGCCGAAAAAAAAATATATGTTGATGGAGATATTACCATGCAAGATCCAGATAGAATGTTTGCGTTAGTCAACAATGAAGATTGGATGGTAATTCAAACAAATACTTTTAAGAAAGTAATGAAAGAATTAACTGAACTAAAAAAATAATTTTTTTAAATACTTTAGGAAAAATAAACAAATAACTTTTCAATTTCAGATTATAAATTTGTTAAAAAGTACTTTAGAATTGTGAATAAACCAACTGATACAAAATAGCCCTACTTTACTCATATAATTATATTTGAGATGTGAAATAAAACCAACACAATTATGAAGTTTATTGTTTCCAGCTCAAAACTTTTAAAACAAATTCAAACGATAAGTGGCGTAATCAATTCAAGTAATTCACTTCCAATTCTTGATAACATCTTGTTTGAAATATCAGATAATGACCTTACCATTTCAGCATCAGACCTTGAAACAACTATGTCTACTTCGCTTAAAGTTGAATCAGATGTAAATGGAAGTATAGCTATACCTGCAAAACTTCTTTTAGACACACTCAAAACATTTCCGGAACAACCTCTCACCTTCTTGATAGATAACAACAAGAATTTAGTAGAAATTAGTTCTGACCAGGGTAAATATGCTCTAGCATTTCAAAATGGAAGCGAATTTCCCAAAGCCCCAAATATTGAAGCGTCAAGTACTGCATTAATACACTCTGATATTATTGCTATGGGAATTAATAAAACCATTTTTGCACAGGAAATGATGACTGCGTCCAGTAATGTCGGGCGTATTTTGCAAATTTAGTGATTCGGGCCTAACATTAGTAGCTACAGATGCCCATAAACTTGTTCGATATAAGCGTTATGACATAAAAAGTGAGCAGAATGCAGAATTCATTCTTCCTAAAAAACCTTTAAATATTTTAAAAGGAATTTTAGCTGCTGCAAACGAAGAGGTAAAGATTGAATACAATGAAACAAATGCTAAGTTTAACTTTGGATCTATTGTTCTTACTTGTCGTTTAATAGATGGAAAATATCCCAACTATAATGCAGTTATTCCAAAAGAAAACTCAAATAAACTTACAATTGATCGTTTGTCTTTCTTAAACTCTGTAAAAAGAGTTTCTATATTCTCCAACAAGACAACACACCAAATACGCTTAAAAATTGCCGGAAACGAAATGCATATCTCTGCTGAAGACATTGACTTTTCTAACAAAGCAGACGAACGCTTATCATGCCAATATGAAGGATCTGACATAGAAATTGGTTTTAACTCACGTTTTTTATTAGAAATGATCTCAAGTCTTGAAACAGACCAAATCCACCTTGAAATGTCTGCACCTAACCGAGCAGGTATTTTACTTCCTGAAGGGAATTCACAAGATGGCGAAGACATCCTTATGTTAGTAATGCCAGTCATGCTAAATAATTAAAATGCTGCTGATATCAAAAAACAAAGCCCATAAAAATTATGGGCTTTGTTTTTTTAATTATGATTAATTTATAAAGATTTTGGAGCAATTACTTTTTTATTGGTAATAGCAATATCTAAAACCTGCATCATATTATCCACATAATTGAATGTCAAACCCTTTATGTAATCGGCTTTAATTTCAAGAACATCCTTTTCATTCTCTTTACAAAGAATTATCTTATTAATACCAGCACGTTTAGCAGCAAGAATCTTTTCTTTAATTCCACCAACAGGTAAGACTTTACCTCTAAGCGTTATTTCACCACTCATTGCCAAACTCTTTTTTACTTTTTTCTGAAGAAACAAAGATACAAGAGAGGTCAGCATGGTAACTCCAGCTGAAGGCCCATCTTTGGGAACAGCACCTTCAGGTACATGAATATGAACATCCCATTTATTAAAAACTTCTGGATTCAATTCAAATTTATCGTAATTCGATTTGATAAACTCTAAGGCTAAACTAGCCGACTCTTTCATAACCTTTCCTAAGTTACCCGTTAGCGTCAACTTACCCTTACCAGGGCTTAAACTAGACTCTATAAATAAAATACTACCTCCAACTGACGTCCATGCTAAGCCGGTTACAACACCTGCAACATCATTATTTTGGTATTTGTATTTACTATAACGATTAGCACCAAGAATTTCAACAATCAAATCTTTATCTAATTTAGGTTCATACGATTCTCCCATTGCTATACTTTTAGCAGCATAACGGACCAACTTAGCTAATTTCTTATCTAAGCCACGAACTCCCGACTCGTTTGTGTATCCTTCAACAACTTGTTCAAACTCTTTTTTTCCAAGCTTTAAAGCATCATGATCTAAACCATGCTCTTTTAACTGCTTAGGTAAAAGATGTCTCTTAGAAATCTGAACTTTCTCCTCCATCGTATAACCACTAATATCAATAATCTCCATACGATCTCTTAAAGCAGGCTGAATGGTATTTAAAGAATTTGCTGTTGCAATAAACATAACTTTAGATAAATCATATCCCATTTCAAGATAATTATCATAAAAAGTTGAATTTTGCTCTGGATCTAACACTTCCAATAAAGCTGAAGAAGGATCACCCTGACTACCTATAGCCAACTTATCAATTTCATCAAGAACAAAAACTGGATTTGAAGTTCCTGCTTTCTTAATGGATTGTATAATTCTACCAGGCATCGCACCAATATAAGTTTTACGGTGACCTCTAATCTCAGACTCATCCCTTAATCCGCCTAAACTCATACGAACGTATTCGCGTCCTAAAGCTTCGGCAATTGATTTACCCAAAGAAGTTTTACCAACCCCTGGAGGTCCGAACAAACACAGTATTGGAGATTTCATATCACCTTTTAATTTCAATACTGCCAAATGCTCTATAATACGTTCTTTCACTTTTTCAAGACCATAGTGATCTTTGTCTAGTACATTCTCTGCACGTTTTAAATCAAACTTATCTTTAGAATAATGATCCCAGGGTAATTCTAATACAGTTTCTAAATAATTACGTTGAATGGAATAATCTGGCACCTGAGGATTTAAACGCTGTAATTTCTTCAAGTCTTTTTCTACCTGAACAGCAACATCTTTAGACCATTTCTTATCACGCGCCCTTAAACGCATCTCTTCAACTTCTTCATGGTGAGAGTTTCCGCCAAGTTCTTCCTGAATTTGCTTTAATTGTTGATTTAAAAATACTCTCGTTGTTGTTCATCTATGTCTACACGAACTTTATTTTGAATCTCATTCTTCATTTGAATCATATTTATCTCATGATTCAAGTGAATTAAAGATGTCTTTGTTCGCTCTTCAAGATTGGGTTGCTCTAATAACTTTTGCTTTTCCTTAACATCAATATTCATATTAGAAGCCACAAAGTTCACCAAAAAGAGTCGCTTTCAATATTTTTTATGGCAAAAGAAGCTTCAGAAGGAATATTAGGTGAATCTTTTATAATCTGAAGTGCAACATCTTTTACACTTTCTACCAAAGCAGCAAATTCTTTATCCCCTTTAGATGGTTTGGTCTCATGAAATGAAGATACAACCGCCTTAAAATAGGGTTCTTCTTGAGTAAATTCCTGTATATCAAATCGTTTTTGACCTTGTATGATGACTGTCGTATTTCCATCAGGCATGCGAAAAACACGTAATATTTTAGCAACTGTTCCAGTAACATTCAAATCATCAACCTGAGGATCTTCAACTTGAGCATCTTTTTGTGCAACAACCCCAATAATTTTACTACCATCATTGGCTTCTTTAATTAACTTAATAGATTTATCTCGCCCTACAGTTATTGGAATAACTACTCCAGGAAAAAGAACAGTATTTCTTAATGGTAAAATCGCCAATGTATTTGGCATTTCTTCTGCATTAAGGCGCTCTTCATCCTCCTCAGTCATTAAAGGGATTAACTCTGCTTCCTTATCTATAACGTTAGAAAGTGAAAGTTCATCCAATATCTTAATTTTAGTATCCATAATTTTAAGTAGCGTGTTTGAATTTTCTGAAAATCTGTTCAGTTATTAATGGCAAGTGTTGTGCCAAAATTGAAAACTGACAAAGGTCTGACTTATTTTTATTAACGCCTAAAATCTTTAGACAAATCAAATACTTTTGTCAGTATTTTTATCATTTTCATCAAATACGACATTTCTTCTAGCCATTACTTTTTCTGAAACCTCAAATGCTTTTGGGATCATAAAAGTTGACTGCCCTGTGGTCCGCCCCAAGAAAAGGACGGAATAAAATTACGCGGAAATCCTGTACCAAAAATATTCGAACATACACCTACAACGGTTCCAGTATTAAACATTGTATTTATGCCACATTTAGAATGATCTGCCATTATCAAACCACAAAATTGTAATCCAGTATGCGCAAAACGACCCGATGCGTAATTCCATAAACGAACTTCAGCGTAATTATTTTTCAGATTAGAATTATTAGAATCTGCTCCAATGTTACACCACTCACCTAGTACTGAGTTTCCAAGAAAACCGTCATGTCCCTTATTTGAATAACCAAAAATAACCACATTATTTAGTTCTCCACCAACTTTAGAATTAGGGCCTACTGTGGTTGGCCCATAAATCTTTGCGCCTAATTTCGTTTGTGAAGCTTCACATAAAGCAAAAGGACCTCTTATAATCGAGCCTTCCATTACCTCAGCGTCTTTCCCAATATATACGGGTCCATTAGAAGCATTAATAATTGCACAATTTAAAACTGCACCTTCCTCAATAAAAAGATTTTCTTCACCTAAAATATTGTTAGTAGCATTTGCTTTTTGAGATGTCCTACCTCGGGTAATTAATTCAAAATCGGCTTCCAACTCAATTGCATTTTTACTAAAAATATCCCATAAATTTTGAACATGGGTAAAAGCAACATCAGTATAGGATTTTTGACAATCAACAGAATCTTTAAAATTCCCTGAACGGAAAGCAATAATATGCTCCTGTTCATCAAATAAACCCTCATTCATCTCAAGTGATAAAATGTCTTTTATAAGCGCATCATTCGGACAAACCGAAGCATTAATCCACAACTGATCTTCATTAATATCCGACGGATATTTACCCTGAAGATAGGTCTCCGTAACATAGCCACCAAACACTGCTTCATTAGGCATTCTTCTAGACCACTTTTCAGTAATGGTAAGTATTCCAATTCTAAATTCAGCAACTGGTCTTGTATAAGCTAAGGGTAATAGGTTAGCTCTATTTTCATCGTCAAATAAAAGATATCTCATAGTCTATATTGAATAAAAGCAAGATAGTATTTATTCATTTGCCAATTAAATAAATGGCAAAAAAAAGAGACTCTGAAAACAGAGCTCTTTATATGTTATAATTTTATGATTTTTTATTTAGAAAATTTAGCGTAACGATTCTTAAACTTGTCAATACGACCAGCAGTATCTACTAACTTCATCTTACCAGTATAAAAAGGGTGAGATGTATTTGTAATTTCACGTTTTATTAATGGATACTCAGCACCATCAATTGTGATTGTTTCTTTAGTCTCCGCACATGATTTAGTAATGAAAGTATCGCCATTAGACATATCTTTCACTGCTACTAATCTGTAATTATCTGGGTGTATTCCGGTTTTCATCTTTAATGCTCTCTTTAATTTCGGAATGCAAATGTAATCATTTTCCTAAAAATCAACAATCCTAGCTCTTTTTTCAAAACAATTTTCCTTTCAATTCGTTTTATATCTTTGCTTTGTAAATAGATTACTATGAAAAACTTTTTCCGAATATCTCTTTTCATCCTTATATACTATCTGCTTGCCGTAAACCAGAAACTTACTTTCAGGGAAATGCAAGCCTTCGTTTCTCAGTAGATACCCTCGTTTTTGATACTGTATTCACTACCATAGGAAGTATTACTAAAAGAATTAAAGTATTTAACGATTTAAATGAAGATTTACTAATTAATGAAATTAAACTTGCCGGTACTGGAAACTCACCATATCGACTAAATATTGATGGTTTACAAAGTGACATTGCAAATGATGTTATTCTTCGAGCAAACGACAGCCTCCATATTTTTGTTGAGACAACTATTGATCCGAATAATAGCAACGAACCACTTATTCATACCGATTCAATTACATTTATCACAAATGGATATCTTCAAGATGTAGATTTGGTAGCATGGGGACAAGATGCTAACTTTTATTACAGCAATGCTTATGTCGTTTTTGTTAATGATGATCCAGCAATTGAAAATGACACGCTTTATTACTTCAGTATTTCCGAGCCAACCATATGGAATAATGAAAAGCCTCATGTTATATATGGTCTTGTCGTTATTGAAAATGGAGCCTCACTTGAAATTATGGAAGGAACAGAGGTTTATTTACATCATAATTCAAATTTAGTGGTAGGGGAGCTATGGTATCGACCTAATGATGTTCCAATCAAGAGTAGTATTAAAGTATTAGGAAACAATACAAACAGAGTATTATTCACCTCAGACAGACTTGATGAATACTACAGAGACATACCAGGACAATGGGGTAGAATATGGTTAACAGCCAACAGTAGTGAAAACCTTATTCAAGGTGCAACAATAAAAATGGCACCATTGGCTTACATGTAGATACTGTAGCAAATAACAATGACCCAACTCTAAGATTAGAAAATACAATTATTTCCAATCATAGCAGTTATGGAATACTAGCCTATTCTAGTAAAATTGAAGCATCCAACTGTCAAATTAACGATAATGGCGCTCACGATGTTTTCTTGTTTGCTGGTGGCGACTATCGCTTTAGCCATTGTACTTTTGCAAATTACAGTACAATGCACCAAGCGCCATCAATACGTATGAGTAATTATTATGAGGATGTTAATGGCAATGAACAATTGAGACCAATGGAACGAGCTGATTTTGAAAACTGTATTATTTATGGGAAAATTGAAAGCGAGATAGGTGTCGAAGAATCTGAGAATACAACTTTTAATTATAAATTCAATAACTGCCTAATTAAACTGATAGAATCAGATTACGATATTTCAAATACAACGCATTTTTCTAACAACATCATCAATGAAAATCCAGAATTCATTCAAACCATGGATTTATTCGAGTATAATTATGAATTAGATACGTTATCAGCAGCTCAAAATTCAGCTGCATCTAACATAGCACTTCAATTCGAATATGATTTAAATGGGAACTATAGATTTACAGATGGGAGCCCTGATATTGGCGCCTACGAAAGAATAGAATAAACTTCTTCAGATTAACCAAGAGCTACGTCAAGGACCATCATTATCACAAATCCTATAATGAAGCCAATTGTAGATGTATCGGTATATTGATCTTGTTGGGTCTCTGGAACAACTTCTTCAATAACAGACATAAATCATAGCTCCAGCTGCAAATGCTAATGCATAAGGTAAAATAGGTAGTGCATAAATCACCATAACAGCTCCAATAACAGCAGCTACTGGCTCAACAACTGCTGAAAGTTGACCAAACCAGAAACTTCTGAATCTACTTACCCCCTGCCGACGCAATGGCATTGACTACTGCAATCCCTTCCGGGAAATTTTGCAAACCAATACCCATTGCCAAAACAACAGCTCAGCAATATCTGCTCCAGGCATGCCTGAGCAACGCTCCAAACAAGACACCAACAGCTAATCCTTCAGGAATATTATGTAGTGTGATAGCCAAAACCAACAAAGTGGTTCTTTGCCAGTCCGTCTTCACACCTTCAGCCTGAGAACGATCAAAATTAATATGCAAATGAGGCATAAACTTATCAAGACCATAAAGAAAAAAGGCACCCATCAAAAACCCAACTGCGGCAGGAAACCAAACAGGTAAATTAGGAGCGACATTAGGAGTCATATCAATAGCTGGAGCTAAAAGAGACCAATATGAGGCAGCAATCATAACACCACCAGTAAAACCTAGCATCCCATCTAAAAGTTGTCTGTTTAAAGCTTTAACAAAGAATACCATAGAAGCTCCTATTGCTGTTAAACCCCATGTAAATAAAGTAGCAAGTAAAGCACCCAACACGGGGTCTATCCCTTTAAAAAAAGTAATAATTGATTCCATCATAATACACAAATTAATATATTTTGAGCTACCTCAAGACTAATATGAATAGGGGTACCATCTATTTTAACATCTATCGAATGATCAAAATCATTGACATCAACAATCTCTATATGAGTGCCTATAGACACCTGAATTTTGTCTAAATAATTTAAAAAACTAGGCTCATCTCGCTCAACAGTAACCACTTTTCCTTTAGTTTTCACCTTTAATAAATTCAATGGAATAGCTGTAGATTTTGGAAAAGAGCCTTTTTCATTAGGGATGGGATCACCATGGGGATCATAGCTTGGAAAATTCAAAAAAGCATCAAGACGATTAACCAAAGCTTTAGATTTAATGTGTTCCAATTGCTCTGCAATATCATGCACTTCATCCCATTTAAAATTAAGATGACTGACTAAAAAAACTTCCCACAACCTATGCTTTCGAATCACATGAACTGCTAATCTATGACCTAAAGGAGTTAATGACACCCCCTGGTATTTGACATAGTTAATTAATTCCTTTTCTGAAAGCTTCTTAAGCATATCAGAAACAGAGGAAGGTTTTGTTTCCAATTCTTCTGCAATCGAATTTGTGGAAACACTATTCTTTTCTTTTTCAGACAATTTAAAAATCGTCTTTAAATAATTCTCTTCTGCTTTAGTAGACATCTTATTTTTTAACAATTCAAAAATAATCTTTTAAATTAATTAATTATAATTTAGATACATCTAAATTTATATTTAAATTTACCAAAACTTAATAAGAGTGCTAAAAATAAAACAAATACTTTTTTTAATAATTGGTGGGATTCAACTCATTCAAGCACAAAGTTTTATTGAAGGTAGTGTATCAGATCATAAAGGCAAAATACCTTTTGCCAATATTCAAATAAAAGACTTAAATATTGGAACAGCAGCTGATGCTAAAGGTCACTATAAAATTGAAGCCCCTGCGGGGAATTACAATCTTGAAGTCACAGCAATGGGTTACCACAAATTCAAGAAAAAATAAAATTAACAGAAGGTGACACGATTTTTATTGACCCAGTTCTATCAAAAACTAGCTATTCTATTGATCAAATAGTTGTTACAGGTACCTTAAAAGAATCTTTTGTAAAAGTTTCTCCTGTAAAAGTGGAAGTTATCTCTTCAGCATTTTTAAAAACACCTACCAACAATTTCATGGAAATTATTGAAACTGTGAATGGGGTTCAAAAGCAAATTAATTGTGGAGTTTGTGGAACATCAGACATCACATTAATGGTATGGAAGGACCTTATTCATTGATTCTAATTGATGGTATGCCTATCATGAGCTCTCTATCGACGGTTTATGGATTAAATGGAATTCCAACTTCACTTATAAAACAAATAGAGATTATAAAAGGCCCAAGTTCTACCTTGTACGGAACAGAGGCTGTAGCTGGGGTAATTAACATCATCACCAAACGACCACAAGATATTTCTAAATTAGAATTTGATAGTTTCATAAGCTCTGATATGGAAAAGAATGCCGATTTCTCTTGGAGCCCAAAATGGGACAAAGGCAGACATGTTGTTAAGTGCAAACTTGTTTCATATGGATCACTTCATGGATGATAATGGAGATGGGTTCTCCGATGAAGTATTAAGTGAACGTATCTCAGTATTTAATAAGTGGGCATTTCACCGAAAAAGTCGACGCATATTTGGACTTTTCTGCAAAATATTATTTTGAAGATCGTTTTGGTGGCACAGAAAACTGGACCCCAGAGTAAAAGGAAGTGACTCAATATATGGTGAGGTTATCAAAACAAACAGATGGGAACTCTCTTCACGCTATGAACTACCTTCTAGTCAAAACATAGTGTGGCAAAGTTCTTACAACTATCACAATCAAGACAGTTATTATGGAAATTCTGAATACAAAGGAACTCAAAACCCCCTTTCAATCAATTATTATGGTATAAAGATCTTGGACTTCGTCATCAATTTACCACAGGTATTGCATACAAGTT
Organism: Cryomorphaceae bacterium; assembly: GCA_019649675.1. Lineage (GTDB taxonomy): Bacteria > Bacteroidota > Bacteroidia > Flavobacteriales > UBA7430 > MED-G21. Next base: position 247,133 of record BOWN01000002.1, read on the forward strand.
TAACAGCTACAACGACAATACCCCAGCAACTAAAGTAATAGACTTCACATATATTCCGGGACTCTTTATTCAAGACGAATTTGCACTGTCCGATAAATGGAAGTTCCTCAGTGGGTTTCGATGGGACAAAACACCAAGATCATGGAAATATATTTGCCCCACGCTTTAATCTAAAATGGACACCAAATATAAATACATCTTTTCGATGGAATGCAGGAACAGGCTTTAGAGTTGTAACATTTTCACTGAAGACCATGCAGCACTATCCGGTGCAAGAGATTTAGTTATTACTAATGAACTTCAACCTGAAGAATCCATTAATTTTAATTTCAACTTGCACCATTGGTTTCAAAAAATGAAAATTATACAAATCTAGATTTAGACTTATTTTACACTCATTTTAGTAATAAAATTGTTCCTAACTACAATACTGATCCAACCAAAATAATCTACGATAATCTGGAAGGATACTCCATATCAAAGGGTGCTTCTTTTCAAATTAACAAAAGTTTCTATATCCCATTAAATATTTCTTTAGGAGGAACTTACTTAGATGTATATACAATTAATGAAGGCGAAAAAAACATAGAACTCTTTACGCCTTCCTTTTCGGGAGTTTTCTCTATTGGATACGAATGGCCATTAAATAAAATAAAACTCGACTACACTGGTCGTATAATGGGGCCTATGCAACTTCCTACCTATGAAGAAGAATTTGCACGTGATGAAATTTCACCATGGTATACCTTACAACATTTGAAAGTAGAAAAAAGATTCACTAATAAAATAAGTGCTTATTTGGGTGTAAGGAACTTATTTAATTTCACTCAAGAAAGTCCTCTCGTAGACCCGGAAACTGGAAGTAATGCAGCTACAAATGAGTCTTGGCAAGCTGGCTTTAGCCCCAATTTTGATACTGCATATGTTTATGGCCCTACAAGAGGAAGAAGATATATCATTGGGGTAAGTTGGAAGTGGTAAACCATCTGTATTATATAAACAAAAAGAAATTGATGAATTATGTATCTTCACAACATGGAAACAAACAGTAAAATCGAAACATTTCTTAATAAATTTAAAGATGCTTTCCTTAAGCATAATATCGTTAAACTCAGCTTGAGTAAAGTACACAAAGCAGAGAAAGATTTAAAAAACATTTACATTGTTCCCGTAAATATTAAAAATAAAAACAAACTATCCTTTACCTATAGATACAAAACCAAAAATCAAGTTAAGAACTACGACATTGAACAAGCATTAGAATCCCTCTTCGAGCTCATTGGCACTTCATTTTTACAAGCCCTTCTTAAAACTACATCTGAGTCTCACCAATTATTGATAAGTAAAAAAGGAAAATCTACACTAATTTCTTCAAAATCTAACAGCGATTTGCCTAGTAAGTCACACAACAAAGAAAAAAATTACCTAATAAAAAGTAAAAACAACAAGTATCTGCAAATGTTAGGCATATGTGACAATAATGGAAGAGTAAAAGACAAACAACAAGACAAATACAAACAAATTAATAGATACGTAGAGTTGATGAGCTCATGGCTTATTAATTTAGACCCCTCTAAAACTCAGCATATTGTAGATATGGGCTCTGGAAAAGGATATCTAACTTTTGCTCTATACGATTACATTACAAATTCGCTGAAACAAAACATTAAAATGACAGGGGTAGAATTAAGACCTCATCTGGTTTCTCTCTGTATGGAAATAAGCGATGCTTGTGATTTTAATAGATTGGAGTTTGTTTCAAAAGATATAAACGATTTTAAATCAGATGAGATTGATGTACTTATTGCACTCCATGCGTGTGACACTGCTACTGATAGCGCTATTTTCAAAGGAATTAGATCTAATGCAAACCTAATCGTATGCGCCCCATGCTGTCATAAACAAGTACGAAGAGATATGAAAGAGCCTTCAAAATTCAACTCAATAACCAAACACGGAATTTTCAAAGAACGTCAGGCAGAGATGTTAACGGATACACTTAGAACTCTAATAATGGAAAAAGAGGGCTATAAAACAAAAGCGTTTGAATTCATTTCTAATGAACACACAAGGAAAAACATAATGTTGGTTGGAAAAAACAAACGATAAAATAGATGAAACCAACATCAATAAAGAGAATAGAATTCTTAAAAAATCTTTCCAAATTGAACGACAAGAACTAGAGGAATTACTAAGTCAATCTTAAATATATCTCTCTACAGATCCAGCATCTGTAGCTGCATAATTAATTTGAGCTTGTGTAAGCTCTTCAACTCCCAATTAGATACTTGTTGTCTTTTGAAATTCTAAATCCTAAAACTAAGGCCGATAATTTTTTAGCTCCAATGCTTTCAAATCCTAATTTGGTGCCAAAATATTTAAGTCTACTACACTTTTTCATCAAAAGGATGAATTTTTTCAAATCCTTTAAATCATCTCTTACAGCAATACCAACTTTGATAATATTTTTATTTGAAAAAATGGAAGCCAATTCAGAACTCATCTTTACCGATTTCAAACGTATGATATAAACTCTTTTATCGGTTGCAATCTGAAGAAGAGCTACAGAATTCACAACACCCTTTTTAAAAGAAGGTTTGGTTTCAGTATCAATACCAATAATGGAACAATTTGCGATTTCTTTACAAGCTTCATTTAAAGCATGCTCTGTATCAACAAGTATAATTTCTCCTTGATATCTCCCAAGATCGAGAGAACTTAAATCATCTTTAGAAATGACTTTTTTATATTTATCAAGTTTATCATTCATTGTCAACTACTAAAACATCACCTTTCAATATTGGTATTTTATCAGTTTGATTAAGTTTCAAACAAAAATGAACGTCCGAGTCAATATTTAATTTTGATAATCTTTTTCGGTGAGAAGAATTTTTCAAAAACGAAAATAAATCTGACTTTGCTGAATTCCAAATCACTACAGATGCTTGTGCTGCATCACATGAATTATCATATAAATTTGATGTAATTAACAAATCAACCAAGGCTCCAGCAAAAAGTGTATCTTCAAGATTAAATAGACCCTTCCATCCAGCACAGAAAAGAATAACATCTCGATCTTGTTTAATCAACCAATTAGCTATAGCATCTAAATTTAAGAATGAACCAACCACAACATCATGATCTTTTTTAGCAATGTTTATACATTTTGTTCCATTAGTTGTTGTCATAACTACTGACCTTCCCTTAACATCCATATCGAGATACACTTGAGGTGAGTTACCAAAATCAAAACTATTTACAGGCTTACCATTTCGCTCTGCTGCTAAAATATAATTTCTATCATCATTACGATATTCTAATGCTTCTTCTACTGTACTAACTGGGATTAATTTTTCCACACCTTTTTCAAAAGCAATACACATAGAAGACGTAGCTCTTAACACATCTATTACTACTACTATACTCTTATTATCAGAATAAAGACTAAAGAGTTCAGGTGTCATACAAACTTGGATATTTCTTTTCGCCATACTATTTTTTATAAAATGGTAACGAAACCACTTTTGCCTTCAATTGTTTATTCCTAACAGCAATATAAATCTCAGTGTCTAAATCTTTCATTTCTTTTGAAACATAAGCTAGGCCAATAGCTTTCTTTAAACTTGGCGACATGGTTCCAGAGGTTACAGTTCCAATCTTTTCCCCTAAACCATTGTACACATCGTATCCATTTCTAGGAACACCACGATCAAGAAGTTCAAAACCAACTAAACATCGTGTTACTCCATTCTCGTATTGTTTTTTTAAATATTCTGAGTCTACAAAATTATTAGTAAATTTAGTGATCCAGCCTAGACCTGCCTCAATAGGAGAAGTCGAATCATCAATATCATTTCCATACAAACAAAATCCCATTTCCAAACGAAGAGTATCTCTTGCTGCCAATCCAGCAGGTAAAATATCATGGGGATTCCCAGCTTCAAAAACAGCATTCCATATCTCTTCGGCATCTTCGTTTTTGAAATATATTTCAAAACCGCCGGCTCCTGTATATCCTGTGGTAGAAATAAGAACATTATCTTTTCCGGCAAAAGTTCCTTTCTGGAATGTATAATACTTCATATCAGAAACATTCATATCTGTAAGGTTTTGAATTGCCAATGCAGCTTTTGGTCCCTGAACAGCCAATAGTGATGTTTTATCAGAAATGTTTTCCATCTCTACATTATCCGTATTATGCTTCGAAATCCAATCCCAATCTTTTTTAATATTTGAAGCATTGACCACTAACAAATAACAATCATTATTCATTTTATATACTAAAAGATCATCTACAATACCCCCTTTCCCATTAGGAAAACATGAATACTGAACCTTACCATCGATAAGCTCGAAACATCATTAGATGTAATTTTTGGACCAAATCAAAGCACCTTACCACGAATAATAAATTCACCCATATGAGATACATCAAAAACACCAACATTCTCTCTAACATTAATATGTTCAATATTTACACCCTGATACTGAACAGGCATATTATATCCAGCAAAAGAAACCATCTTGGCACCTAATGATTCATGAATATGCGTTAAAGCAGTATTTTGATTTTCCATAAGTCAATATTATAGGGCAAATGTATAGATATTTTGAAATAGAAATAATAAAATTCTATTTATTAATTGTTCTCTTTATCGTTGGAGCAGATGTGATAATACTGAAGACAACAAGTACTACTATAGCAACAAAAACTTCTTCATTAATAAGTCCAACAGACATTGCTAAAGATCCCAAAATTATTTCTAAAACTCCATGTGTATTCATAGAAACACCAACTGTCCATGAATCTTTTACAGATAAACCTCCAATTCGAGCTCCAAGATGAGCACCTAGAATTTTACTAAAATAGGCTAAAGCAATTAGGGTTAATATTAATATCAAGTTAAAATTCTGAACAAAATTGACATAAAGACCAATAGAAACAAAGAAAAGAGGTGCAAAAACATTTGTAACAAATTGGTGAATGATTTCGCGTGTACGATCTCTTAAATTAGCTGAATCACCAAATGCAATACCAACAATAAATGCACCAAGAATTGAATGAATACCAATAGATTCTGTAAAAGCAGCTCCCAAAAAGCAGAGTCCAAAAGATAATGCTAAAACCCCACCTGGCCATGAAAACTTTGTTTGTACCCATGGTAAACTCTTATCTATCAAACGAGAACCTACAATTAACATAAATCCGCCAAATAAGACTATTGAAACAAGCGTATATGTAAGATCTGTTCCGGCTTTTCCATCTCGATAATACTAAGTAGAACAGAGAAAATCAACCACCTAATAGATCAATCAACATCGCCGAAGCAATAATTGTCATTCCTATACGGGTTTTAAAAAGCTTCATATCAATCAAAATCCTAGCTATAACGGGTAAAGCTGTTATGGATAAAACAACCCCAATAAAGAATCCCACCAAACCAATATCATCAGTACTAGCCATGAATAAATCTGGAAGAAATTGAACACCTAAATAACCAACACAAATAGGAATTAACATAGAGAAAAAGTTGTAGACAAAGCAACTTTTCCTTGCTCAATAACCAAAGGTAACTGAACCTCCATCCCGGCAACAAAAAGCAACATAATAACTGAAATGTTAATTAATGCATCCATAGCATATTGAACAGGATATTTGTTATAAATTCCGGATGCGCTATAAATGGAAATAAATACTCAAAACTCTCTGGTGAAAAAACCCTAAGACTGAAGGCCCTAATAGTATTCCAGCTATAATTTCTCCCAAGACAGATGGAAGTTTAAATTTTTTAAATATTCAGCAAATAGTCTGGCAATAATCAATATTAGACCAAATGCAATTAAAAAAATTATCATGTCGTGATGTCCTAATTTTACCATATCTAAAACCCTCTTGGATGAACTATTAATAAATTACACGGCAAGTCTTCTAATAAATACTCAGATCGTGAGGAAATAATCGATCGAGAATACCTAAATGCTTATTTGGGGAATTAACTACAAGTAAATCTGGCTTACAAGAATTGGCAAAAACATGAATTGAGTGTCCAGGTTTACCAAATATGACTCTCTTTTTAATATTTAATGATGAAGCCTCTGGAATTTCATCTAGCAAAGACCTCATTCTTAGTTTACATTGCTCAACAAATTCTAACTTTAAATTATCATGTTCCAATATCAGTAGAACAATCTGCATAAGCACTTTCAACATAGGAAGATACTCTTCACTAACCACATGAAGCACTTCTGCCTCTTCTTGATTTCGCCATATAAACAGCTGTAGAAATTGTAAGAGGTGTTTTAGGTAAATCTATAGCAGAAACAGCTATTTTATGATATGAATGAGGACGCTCTTTGGATCAGGAATCAGTAAAACAGAACACTTAGCATTGCGAGAAATATTTCTTGCAATTGATCCTACATAATGCTCAATAACAGATTCTTTTTTAATGCACCTAAAATGAGTAAATCAACAATATTATCCTTACAAACATTTAAAATCGTACTAACAACTGGGCCTTTCTGATCTATGATTTCAAAATTCGATTCATTAATATGACAATCCAAGACACAATCAGATATTTTCTTCTTTTGATCAGTTTCTAAAGCACCTATATGAATTAAAATCAACTTGGATTTATATAGGTAAGCAATACGAGCAGCCTCTTTATTACAGACCTGTATCGGGAGAAAATTTACTGCTACTGCAATAGTCTCAAATGGGAAAGGCAACTTGCCTTTTAATTGTTCAGCTAAACTCAAAATATCACTTTTTCTATTCACTCCTAAAATAGACATTCCAAAATAAAACACAATTGTTAAATTAAATTAATCCGATATGAATATTAATCTAATCTTAAATACACTTAAAATAATCAAAAGGCTCTAGACATTGTTTGCAAGTATAAAGTGCTTTACAGGCGGTAGATCCAAACATACTTTTCATCTCAGTATTTATTGAACCACATTGAGGGCAAGAAACATTTTCTTTACTTAAAAGAGCTTTTTAGAAGTAACTTTACCTATAGGAGGTGCAATACCGTATCTTCTTAGTTTCTCTTTAGTTTCATCACTCATCCAATCTGTTGTCCATACTGGTTTATATACTAAAGTTACATATACAGAATTATAACCTTTACTATGTAACTTTTCTTCAACCAATTGATGTATCATATCCATAGCTGGACAACCACTATAAGTAGGCGTTAATTTTATTTCTAGCTTTGAATCATGAAACAATACATCTCTAACGACACCCATCTCAACAATATTAATAACAGGGATTTCAGGATCAGATATTTCGATAAAATCTATAAATAAGTTTTTTATTTTCTACAAAGACACTTCTCTTACCAATTAGCATCAGGATATGCACGTTGAAGATATTGCATCTCAGTAAGTAAATAACCCAAATACTCAGTATGAATACCTTTTTTACTCCCGGTTGTCATATATACAGATTCAGGTATTGAAAGAGTCGCTTTAGCAAGAGAAGAACTAATTTCTGAAAACAAATAGCTTTTCATTTCATCACCAGAAATAGCATAACCTGAATGCTGCATTTTAAGATCTAACTCATCTTCTTCATACAATTCTCCAACAAACATCCAAAGCTCATTAAACGCGGTCTGAACACGCTCATGACTTTCTTGTGTGCCATCACCTAAACGAGTTACCCACATACCTAAATGACTTTTGTGATAATCTATTTCTTTTAAAGCCTTTGAAGCAATTCCAGAAAGTGTTTCGTCATCGACCTTTGAAAGTGTTTCATATACTTTATCTAAATACAATGCCATAATATACTGACGAACAACTGCAAAGGCAAAATCTGTATTAGGTTGTTCAGTAAGCATAAAATTATAAAAATCTCGCTCGGGTCTTTTGTAGACCAAATCATCTGCAGTTCTACCTTTATCTTCAAGTTTAGCAGCATATGTAAGCAAAGCTTCAGCCTGACCTAATAAATCTAAACCCAAATTAGTTTGTGCTATATCTTCTTCAAGAAAAGGACCCTTACTACACATTTCAGATTGACGATGGCCATTATTAAACAGCTATCACCCAATCTTAAGCAAAATTTAAATAAATCAGACTTATTCATACTTACATATTTTTAATCCCATCTGGTAATTCATAAAAAGTTGGATGGCGATAAACTTTATCATCTGCAGGTTCAAAAAAACTTTGATTATCTGATGGATCAACAGCAACAATAGAACTTGCTGGAACAACCCACATACCTTTACCTTCACCTCGTCTAGTATATAAATCACGTGCATTCTGAACAGCCATTTCTTTATCAAATGCATGAACTGAACCCACGTGCTTAAAGGGAAGACCTTTCTTTGATTGAATAAACACTTCCCATAACGCACCTTGGGTATCTTGAATTTCCCCATAAGATTATTTATTTAAATGTTTTTTAGCATATGCTGCTGCTGCTTTTCTCACCCAAGCACCATCATTATGGGCTTTTTTATGGTGATTTAATCTTTTTAAATTACATGGCCCACCTCCTTTTACAACAGACCAAAACTCATCCCAATCAATTTCACCAAAATCATATGAACCTCGCTCTTCATTCCATTTCAAATCTGGATCTGGAATGGTAAGACCAATTAGCTCTGCTTGAGAAACAGTCTTATCAATAAATCTTTGTCTTAAAACATCATTAGACTCTCTCTTAATTTTCCACTTCATGGCATTTCCAGTTCGAGGCGAATCGCTATCATGAGGTCCAAACATCATTAAAGATGGCCACCAAAAACGGTTTAAAGCATCTTGAGCCATTTCTTTTTGCTCAGATGTACCTTTTGCCATAGCAGCTATAATTTCATAGCCTTGTCGCTGATGAAAACTTTCTTCCTTACATATTTTAACCATAGAGCGAGAATACGGTCCATAGGATGTTTTTTGCAAAGAAACCTGATTGGTAATTGCTGCACCATCTACTAGCCAACCTATAGCACCCATATCAGCCCAAGTTAGAGCAGGATAATTAAAAATACTTGCATACTTTGCTTTGCCTTGATGTAATCTACTAATAAGTTCATCACGTGTAACACCAAGCGTTTCTGTAGCACTATAAATATATAAGCCATGACCTGCCTCATCTTGAACTTTAGCTAATAAAATTTTCTTTGCTCTTAAACTGGGAGCTCTTGTAATCCAATTTCCTTCGGGCTGCATTCCTATAACTTCAGAATGTGCATGCTGAGACATTTGTCGAATTAAATGCTGTCGGTATTCCTCAGGCATATAATCCCTTGGTTCTATTTTTTCATTTGCATCAATTCGCTCTTGAAAAAGAACTTCTAATTTTTCTGCTCCCATTTTATCAAATATTTATAACCATAAATAAAACATCTAAGTTATTCTGAAGAGCAAATAATGCTCTATAATAACTGTCAATCATATTGCTATTTCTTAAAAATCAAATTTTTAGATCTGCCTTTATTAAAGATCTTATTACTTTCAGGTTTACCTTTACGAAGCGCTTTCTGTTCTTTAAAAGGCAGGCTAACAATTTCTTTACATGCTTTTGAACAACAATTGTCAGTCTCTTCTTTGCATGTTTCACATTGAATAAACAATAAGTTACATGCTACATTTGCACAATTCGAATGCGAATCGCATGGATCACCACACTGGTGACAATTTGAAATCACATCATCCGAAATACGCTCTGACCTTCGTTCATCAAAAACAAAATTTTTACCTAAAAATTTATTTTCTAATCCTTCATCTTCAATTTGACGCGCATATTCAATAATACCTCCTTCTAACTGGTAAACTTTTTTAAATCCTTTATGCTTAAAATAAGCACTTGCTTTTTCACAACGAATACCACCGGTACAATACATCACTAAATTCTTATCTTCTTTATGTTCTTTTAAGTCTTCTTCAATAATTGGCAAAGATTCTCTAAATGTATCCACATCAGGTGTTACTGCATTTTTAAAATGTCCAATTTCTGTTTCATAGTGATTTCGCATATCTATAAGAACAGTATTGGGATCATCAATCATTTGATTGAAAACTGCAGCCTTAAGATGAACCCCAATATCTGTTACATCAAAAGTCTCATCATCTAATCCATCAGCTACAATCTTTTTTCTAACCTTAATCTTTAGTTTTAAGAATGACTTATTATCTTGTTCTCTAGCAATATTTAGTCGAATATCTTTTAAAAAACTAATTGTATCTAAATGCGCTTTAAACGCACTAAATTTATCTGCAGGGAGTGACAACTGAGCATTGATGCCTTCATTGGCAACATAGATACGTCCAAGAACACCCAAAGAATCCCATTTAATAAATAATGTATCTCTAAAAACCTGGGGATTACCAATCTTAGCATATTGGTAAAAAGAGATGGTAAGGCGATCTTTTCCTGCTTCATCAATTAAAGCAGACCTTTCTTTCGCACTTAGTTTATTGTACAGTTGCATACTATACTAATTTCAAAGTTAAAAGTAATGCAATTTACAAAAAACAACTCAAAATAAATGACGAAGAATTAAAACACTAAAGCCTTGACTAAACTTAATAACTTCGATTATATTATTGATCACTAAATAAAGTGAATTTTTGTCCCAATGGGTTCAATTCTTTTTTTAATAAATCAAAAAATTCGACACCGTATTTCAAATAAAAAGGAATGAAGTTATCGTGCCGCTCTTGTAATTCGTTATTAGGAAACAATTTTGTTTTTACCACTGATATTTGAGAAAGCGCATTTTGATGCTTTTGTTTTTCAAGTTTAAGTAATTTATGCTCTATCTTATTTAAAGCATTCACTTGTTTTTGTTTTTCCGCCAGTATAGACGATTTAATACCTTCATCTATTGTTTTAGAGAGCAATGAAGAAAATAAATCATCTAATTTTACTAACTCTGAGTTTATATTAATATCAACATCAGAAGTTCTAGACACATAACTTTTATGCAGGTCAACATCATCATAAAAAAAGTCTTTTATATCAAAACCTAAAGAGTTTACTTTTTTAGAAATTGTATCATTAGCTATTAAAACTGAATTCCGTAACATCAAAATAGGATATACAATTTTATTGAACGAGAAAGTAGATTTTAATTGCATCCAGTAATTCACTTCCGCACCTCCACCTATCATAGCTAAATTAGGAAGTATGAACTCTTTAAACAAAGGACGAAGTAACACATTTGGACTAAATTTTTCTGGATGATTTTCAATCTCTGAGAGCAACGCTTCTTTAGAAAATTTTAGATCAGAATTACAAACTATAAAATCTGATCCCTGTTGCTCAATCCTATTTCTACTCCCCTTTTGTAAATAAAAGAAATTTATGGGTCTCACATAAGCCTGAACTTCTCCTAAACCTTGATTCGTATTTTGAATTAAAGGATAATTTGACTGTTCAAGTACGTCTCTTTTAATAAGAGGTATTGCTTCTTTTTTCAAATTAGGCGAATCAGCATCTAGTACTACCAAGCCATATTTTGAAAATAGTGAATTTACAAGATGACGTGTTGCACTTGCCATATCTTTATTCTCCAAATATGAATCAGATAACAAACAGTACAAATCTTCAGCATTTTTAGAATCACCAAGAATGGGTTTCAATTGATTGAAAAGTGATTGCAAAGATTGAGTAGAGATCGCTCCAACAGCGCCTTTTTGATCCTGATTCCACTTTAGTGTTTTCCCAAAAAGATTTACATGATTCACCTCATCAAAATCATGATCTTCAGAAGCCATCCAATAGATTGGCACAAAATTGTATTCAGGATATTCCGACTTCAATTGTTCCGACAAATTAATTGTCGTAATAATTTTATATATAAAATAAAGAGGCCCTGTAAACAAACACAACTGATGCCCTGTAGCTACTGTAAAAGTATTTTCTTGAAGGAGAGATTGGATGTTATGAGTAACAGAATCATTAGTATCTATCAATGAATATTGCTGACTTAACTCTTCAACTAGCAACGCTCTATTTACAAATTGATTCCGCTTTTCCTGAATTTGGGCTTTAAAATTTGAAAGTTTGGGTGCTCTATGATAAAAAGGACTTAGACACGCTTCACCTGATAAATAATCAAGTATGAATTTTGAAAAAAAATTCGTTCGTTGGTATGGAATTCTCTCTACTCTCATTAAACAGGTTCGGCGAAAAGATCATAGTCACTGGCCTCATATACTTTAACTTTAATAAAATCTCCTTGACGCACAAAATGTTTACCAGCATCAATCAAAACCTCATTATCTACATCTGGAGAATCGAATTCTGTACGACCAATAAAGAAATTTCCTTCCTTACGATCAATAAGAACTTTAAATTCTTTACCCACCTTCTCACCATTCAAACGCAAAGATACCTCTTGCTGAATTGCCATAATCTCTTCTGCTCTTGTAGCTTTGACTTCTGCAGGAATATCATCTTCTAAATCGTAAGCAGATGTATTTTCTTCATGAGAATAAGTAAACACACCCAATCTGTCAAATTTAGTATCTCGCACCCAATTCTTAAGAATTTCAAAGTCTTTTTCAGTTTCACCTGGATAACCAACAATCAGAGAAGTACGAATAGCCATTCCAGGAACTTTTTCACGAAAATCTCTCAAAAGTGAATTCGTCTTTTCAAAAGTAGTACCCCGCTTCATTGATTTCAAAACATTATCAGCTATGTGCTGCAATGGAATATCAATATAATTACAAACTTTTTCCTCATCACGAATAACATCCAAAACATCTTGAGGAAACCCTGTTGGAAATGCATAATGCAATCGTATCCATTCAATACCCTCAACATCTTTTAAAGCCATTAATAAATCGGCTAAACGACGTTTTTTATAAATATCTAATCCGTAATATGTTAAATCCTGTGCTATTAGAATTAATTCTTTAACTCCGTTTTTAGCCAAATTTTCGGATTCAGTAACCAAATCTTCAATTGGTTTGGAAACATGCTTACCTCGCATCAATGGAATGGCACAAAAAGAACAAGGTCTATCACAGCCTTCAGCAATTTTCAAATACGCATAGTGCTTGGGTGTAGTAGTTAACCTTTCACCAATTAATTCGTGCTTATAATCTGCACCTAAAGCTTTTAAAAGTTTTGGCAATTCTGTAGTCCCAAAATATTGGTCAACATTCGGTATTTCCTTTTCTAAATCTGGTTTATAACGCTCTGACAAGCAACCCGTAACAAAAACTTTCTCTACGGTACCTTCTTCCTTTTGTTTTACAAAATCCAAAATAGTATTAACCGATTCTTCTTTGGCATTATCAATAAAGCCACAGGTATTAATAACAACAATGTCATTTTCTTGCGACTCCGACTCATGCTCAACATCCATATTGTTAGCTTTTAACTGCCCCATCAATACTTCAGAATCGTAAATATTCTTTGAGCAGCCTAATGTAACAACATTGATCTTATTTTTTTTGTGGGACTTTGTTCTCATAATTTGAGGCTTTACTTAAATAAAGAATCTACAAACTCACCCTTATTAAAAGGTTGAAGATCCTCTATACCCTCTCCAACACCAATATATTTTACTGGAATTTTAAATTGATCTGACACACCAATAGCAACACCACCTTTTGCTGTCCCATCAAGCTTTGTAAGTGCTAAAGCATTGACATCAGTTGCAAGTGTAAATTGTCTGGCCTGCTCAATAGCGTTTTGTCCAGTAGATGCATCTAATACAAGTAAAATTTCATGTGGGGCATCAGGTACAATCTTCTGCATTACTTTTTTAACTTTCCCTAATTCATTCATTAGGTTTACTTTATTATGAAGTCTTCCTGCTGTATCAATAATTACAACATCAGCGCCTTGTGTTGTGGCTGATTGAAGTGTATCAAAAGCAACAGAAGCTGGATCTGAACCCATCTTTTGTTTTACAATAGGGACATCAACTCGTTGAGACCATATTTCCAGTTGTTCAATAGCTGCCGCACGAAAAGTATCAGCTGCACCTAAAACAACTTTTAAACCTTTTTTCTTAAGCTGATAAGCGAGTTTTCCTATAGTCGTTGTTTTCCCAACACCATTTACGCCAACTACCATAATAACGTAAGGCCTTTTATCTGGTATAGAAAAGTCTTGTAATTCTTCAGAATGATTTTCAGACAAGAGTTCAGAAATTTCTTCTCTAAGTATTGAATTGAGCTCAGATGTTCCTAAGAATTTATCTTTAGCAACGCGTGACTCTATACGTTCAATAATTTTTACTGTAGTTTGAACACCTACATCAGACGTAATCAAAACCTCCTCTAAATCATCTAGAACTTCAGCATCTACTTTTGATTTCCCTGCGACAATTCGAGTAAGTTTTGAAAAAACACTCTCTTTTGTTTTTTCCAGCCCCTTGTCTAACTTTTCTTTCTTCTCTTTAGAAAAAAAACTAAATATTCCCATAATATGAATTTCTACATATAAAAAAAGCTTCTCTCAAAGATAGAAAGAAGCTTTAATTCTCTTAAAAAAGTGTCTTATTTCTTAGCAAAGAAATCTTTCACTTTATCTTTGTTCACAATTTCTTCACGAAATGAATATGAACCTGTCTTTTCAGATTTCACCATTTTAATCGCCTTTGTAATATCTTTGGCGCCTCTTTTCTGTAAGGATGCAACTACTTTCTTAGCCATAACTCTACTTATTTAATTTCACGGTGAACCGTCATTTTTTTCAATACAGGATTGTATTTCTTTAACTCCATACGATCTGGAGTATTTTTCTTATTCTTCGTAGTAATGTAACGAGAAGCTCCTGGTTGACCAGACTTTCTGTGCTCTGTACATTCCAAGATTACCTGAACTCTATTACCTTTCTTTGCCATTTCTCTTCATTTTATAAGTCTGCAAATTTAAAAACATTTCTGTTAGTACACAAACCATTCGTATTTAATCTCGTTTTTTTTCGTACAGGAACAAAAAATCTAAAAATTCCAAATCAGTTTGAGTGGCATTTTCAATTTCAAGAAACTGATATTTTGCACTTGGTAAAAGCCTTACGTCTTTCTCACCATAAAGACGAATGTGTATAGGCATATCAAACAATTCAGACGCAGCATCCCACTTGTAATAAAAATGCATTACACCTTTTTGCTTTTTAAATCTATACTTTAACAAGGGCAAATCCGAATAAGAAAGGTATTGATTAAATATAGGCCTTAAATCTTTTTTTGACTGATTACAGATATAATTAATAACATCACTACCATCACAGCTGCCCTTTTCAAACTCCAGAGTAAGATCTTTCAAGATTGAAAACCACAATGAATCATTTTCAATTGTATTGCGAATAGAATGCAACATCCAACTGCCTTTGTAATACATATCAATAGAGTTACCCTCTTTATTAACATCTCTATGCCCTAAAATTGGGCTACCTCCATCTATAAAATCTCTTTGATAAACCAGATACTCTAGCATCTTTTCATAACCATATATTTTTTCGACGTACAAAGCTTCTGTATAAGTACAAAAACTTTCGTGTATCCACATATCAGCTATATCATTCATGCTTACACTATTACCCCAATATTCATGACCTGATTCATGAATCAAAATATAATCAAAATCCATATTTCCAGGATAATGACCTAAATAGCCTGGCATAAATTTATTACCATATGCTATGGCACTTTGGTGCTCCATACCTAAATAAGATGTTTCTACAAGAGCATATCCGTCATCCCAAAATGGGTAAGGACCAAAAAGCGATTCATAAACAGCAAGCATGGGTTTAACTTGTTCAAATTGTTCTTGAGCAAGTTTTTCATTTCCTTTAAGCACATAATAATCTAATGAGAGCGTATCTAAATTACTAACATACGCATCTTTAAGATGACTATAATTAGCAATATTAAGCGTTACATTATATGTATTTATCGGATAGGAAACTTTCCAAGTAGAAATTCTTTTTTTTGCTTCTTCAAAATCACTTTCTAAATTACCATTCCCAACAAATCTAATCTCTTTTGGAACTGAACAAGTCACACGAATACTATCAGGTTTATCAGACAAATGATCCTTGCAAGGCCACCATAAAGAGGCCCCAACACCCTGACAGGCAACACCAACCCATGGCAAACCATTAGTGTCTTTTTCCCAAACAAAACCACCATCCCAAGGTGGGCTATCAGCTTCAATAGGTGATCCATGATAATACACTCTAACTTTATACTGTTCACCAACTTTAAAATTTTGAGGAAATTTAATAAAGAATGAATCGAACTCACGAAAAAATTTACAGGATTCGTTATGATAAACGATACTATCAATGATCATATTTTCAAAAAGATCCAATTGCATGACTTTTGAATTACTCAGCACTGTAAAATGTACATCATTAAATCCAGAAATCAACTTTGTATCGGGATAAACATCTAAATTTAAATGATAATAATGAACATCAAACCATACTCTCTCAGGAAGCAAAGCACCTCTTAGACTATCTTTTTTGGTAAACTCTTGACCTACAACAGTTATTGATATAAGAAAAAATAAATATCTTAGACGAAACATAAGTTCAAAATTTAACAAAAATTAAAAGATTTAATTAAAGTTTAAATAAAAAACAAAAACACTCTTTTATCAAAAGAATACAACATTTTATTGAAAGATAATTGAAAAGAGACTTTAAACTCATTAATCATGAAAATAAAATATTCCACATTCCTTATTTTTTTGTTCTTACATCTATTCACTAAAGCAAATGATAATAAACTTAAATTTATAAAGAATTTGGGTCAGTGGGATTCTAAAGTCAACTTCAAAGTAAATCTTCAAGGTGGTCACTTATTTTTAGAAAACCAAACTCTTACCTATGTATTTCATGACGCACATAACCTTCATCATATTCATGAATTAGAACATGAACAAGGAAATAATTTCAATGCTTTAAATCATAAAATTGACGCGTATGCGTTTAAAGTTGACCTAATAAACAGCAATGATGCTTCCATAGAACCCTATAACCAGAGAAAAGAATATTACAACTATTTTATTGGAAATAATTCTAAAAAATGGGCTGCAAAAGTACCCTTATACAAAGACATTAGCTATAAATCTATTTATAACGGAATTAACTTAAATTTTTATAGCAAAGGACTTAATTTAAAATACGACTTTATTGTATCACCTAATTCAGACCCAAACCAAATTCAATTAAAATACAATGATATTGAGCATGTGCAAATAATAAATGGAGCAGTTCATATCGACTTAGGATTTAATACTATCATTGAACAAAAACCCTTTGCCTATCAAAATATAAATGGCGAGAAAATTAAAGTTAAATGCTTATATGTTTTTAATAACAATATTTTATCTTTTGAATTTCCAAATGGGTATGATCCAGCTCATGAACTCGTTATTGACCCTGAGCTCATAGCGGCAACATTATCAGGCTCGACGGCAACTAATTATGGGCACAGTGCTACATATGATAATGAAGGTAATATCTACACTGGCGCAAGAAATTTTGGAGTAGGTTACCCTGCTACAACAGGGGCTTTTCAGCTCAATTATGGTGGTGGCGGAACCGACATAGCAGTAAGTAAATTAAACCCCGATGGATCAGAACTAATATGGGCTTCATATATAGGAGGAAACTCTGATGAATACCCACACAGTATGTTTGTACACAACAATGAACTATATGTAATGGGGAGTTCAAATTCTCCAGATTACCCTTCTACATCAAATGCATTTGATAATACAAACAATAATACAGATATAATCATCACTCATTTTAGTAGTGATGGTTCAAATTTAATTGGCTCTACATTTATTGGGGGTAGTGGGATTGATGGATATAATAATAATAATTTAGATCAATTTTACGACCAATATAGAGGCGAAATTATAGTAGATAATCAAGGAAATGCTATAGTCTCAAATTTCAGTCAATCAGCGGACTTTCCAGTAACTACAGGTGCATACCAAACAACTTTAGCTGGTGGACAAGATGGGGTTGTATTTAAATTAACGCCCGACCTGTCTGGTTTAATCTGGTCTTCTTACATAGGTGGTACAGGTAATGATTCTGCCTACAGCTTAAGACTGGCCAATAATGGTAATGTATATGTGACAGGAAGTGCAGCTAACAGTTCTTTCCCAACAACTAATAATGCTGCTATTTCAGACTTCATAGGAGGTGAACACGATGGTTTTATTCTAGAATTAGCCTCTGATGGAAGCACTATAATTAATTCCACATTTTTTGGATCTGATGCTCAAGATCAAAGCTATTTTATTGATTTAGATAGTGATGGATATGTTTACATATACGGAAGAAATGAAGGAATTATTCCAATTTCGCCTTCCTGCTACGGAAATGAAAACAGCGCTCAATTTATTGCAAAATTTGATTCGAACCTAGAGAATATAATTTGGCAAACGACAATTGGTTCAGGAGCTTTAACTTCAGGAGACATCTGGACAACATTTGATTTTAATCCTGTAGCATTTATGGTTGATGTATGCAAAAAAATATATATTTCTGGTTTTAGTGCTACTTCAAATTTGTTTGTCTCTGAAGATCCTATTCAAGCAACTGGTGGATTTTACGAAATGGTATTAGAAGAAGAGGCTACTGCAATTCATTATGCAACATATTATACTGGAGATCATGTAGATGGTGGTACCAGCAGATTCGACCCAAATGGAATTATTTATCAAGCTGTTTGTAGTGGAGGAGGATTTGCCACAACAACAGAAGCTTTCGCAACTAATCAATCTCCAGGCTGGGATATTGCTGTATTTAAGATTGAATTAGTTAATCCTATTTTATCTGCAACAGCCTCGGCTGAACCTTCAACATCAGGTTGTGCTCCTTTTAGTATAAATTTCAATAATTCAAGTTCTCCAGGAGCATATATATGGAACTTTGATGACGGGAATACCTCTTCAACAACAAATCCTTATCATACCTTCGAAAATGAAGGAATTTACAATGTGGAGCTGGTTGTTGTAGACAGTGCTACATGTTCTACAACAGACACACTAATTTTACCAATTGAAGTTATTGGAGGACCTGATTTAGACTTAGGAGAAGATATTTTAATCTGCCAAGATCAATCGGTTATAATAGAGGCCATTTCGGAGGAAGCTGAATCTTATCTTTGGCAAGATAACTCAACAGGCCAATCAATTTTGGTAAATACACCAGGAACTTATTCTGTTGAAGCATCTTATAATGGAGAATGTACTTCTACTGATAGTATAGAAGTTGCGCTAGACCCATACATTTTAGATCTAGGAGAGAATATTGTGTTGTGTGAAAATGCGCCATCAATTAATATAGATGCTGGCTCTGATGCTATTTCATATTTATGGTCTACAGGAGAAAACACTCAAATAATTAACGTTACAGAAGGTGAGTATTCTGTATTAGCCATATCAAATGTAAACTGCGAGTATGAAGACGAGATAGAAGTAGAACTTCAAGAATTTAATTTTGACATTTCTACGAGTTCTGTTGAAGAATGTGATCCAGCACTAATTTCATTTAACGATTTATCAACCGTAAGTAACGGAGAAATAAGTAACTGGTATTGGGATTTTGGAGTTGAGACAAGTCTTGAAGAAAACACATCTGTAAATTACATCAACCCTGGATTGTATGATGTTATGCTAATTTTAGGAACAGAAGAAGAATGTTTCGACACCCTAGTTCTTTCTCAACACATTCAAATTAATCCAAATCCAAGTGCTAATTATGAATATTCAATTGAGTTTCAAAACAATTGCGATATAGGTGTTAAATTCAACAATCAAAGTGAAAGTGCTGATGCATATTTTTGGAATTTTAATGATGGAGAAGTATCAACACTTTCCGACCCTCTAAAAATATTCGAATACAATCAGCAATTTGAAGTAGAACTTCAAGTAGAAAATGAATTTTCATGTAAAGACACTATTATCAAAACACTTGAAGTACCAAAGTTTAAACCAGTATTTGTTCCTAATGTATTTTCACCTAACACAGACTCTAAAAATGATCTTTTTCACCCAATATCTGCATGTATAAAAGAAATAGAATTCTATATCTATGATCGTTGGGGAAAACTCGTTTTCTATTCTGAAGAAATTGATAAAGGTTGGGATGGACGTTTTGAAAACTCAGATTTAAAAAACGGATCTTATACATGGCAATTAAGATATAATCATGATGGAGAATTGATAGATGAAAATGGATTGTTTTACTTTTAAGATAAATAAACTATAATTAGTTAGACTTAACTATTGATTTTAAATCACTAAAAATAGCACTCGAGATTCGCTTAGAGGCACCAACTCCTCCCAGTAAAACTGTTAAATCTTTGTAAGATTGTTTCATTTAGCTGAGCCTTCTTCTGTCAAGATAGACGATAATTCCGAAACCATATTAGAAACTGTCAAATCTT
The DNA here is from genome assembly GCA_019649675.1 of Cryomorphaceae bacterium. Classification (GTDB taxonomy): domain Bacteria; phylum Bacteroidota; class Bacteroidia; order Flavobacteriales; family UBA7430; genus MED-G21. The sequence continues at coordinate 267,538 of BOWN01000002.1, forward strand.
TCTGGATAAGTTCTTTAACAACTTCTTTATCAGCTATTAAATTAACTAATGATATGTACTTAACATTAACCAATAACTTTGCAATTTTATAAGAAAACCAACTGGTTTTTGATAACAAACGACTTGAGGCACATTAAATAATGCTGTTTCTAAAGTAGCTGTACCGAGCTTACCAAAGCAGCATCAGCCTCATTATAAAGCGTATAAGTCTGATTAAAAACAACTTCAATATTTGAATCTTTTATATAAGACTGATAAAAATCTCGTCTAAAGGCTACTCAGCAATAACAAAATCACATTGAGGAACTGCTTCTTAACAGCCATCATTTTAGGAAGCTTTTTTTGCAGTTCCTGAGATCTGCTCCCTGGAAGGATAGCTACCAATGGCCTTCCTGACTTCTTCCATACTAAATGATCAGACTCCTGCTCCTTCTTCCAAGTTGAAATGGCATCTAAAGAGGGTGCCCCAAATAGGTAACATCACAATTATATTTTTGGTAAAAATCTTTTCAAACGGAAGAATGGTGTAAAGTTCTCGAACATATTTCTTAATGTCATAAACTCTGTTCTTTTTCCAAGCCCAAACTTGTGGGAGAAATATAATAATAAACTGGTATTTGATGTGATTTAGCAAATTTTGCAATACGCATATTGAAACCCCGGGTAATCTACAAGTATTAGTGCATCGGGTGAAAATTTAAAATATCTTTTTTCAAAAAATTTAAAATTTCGAAGTATTGTTTTTTAAATTCTTAAACACCTCCCAAAACCCCATAAATGAAAGTTCTTTATAATGCTTAACTATATTTGCTCCTTGAGCTTTCATTAAATCACCCCCAGGCGCGAACATCCATTTCTTCATCATGTTCATTGAGATGTCTTATCAAATTTGAAGCATGTAAATCTCCTGAAGCCTCACCTGAAATAATATAGTACTTCATCTATCTTCTATAATGGCTGTTGCTTCAATTTCTAATAATAAATCAGGATGAATCAAGTTAGAGACCTCTACTAATGTACATGCTGGCATAACATCTTCAAATAAATACGAATGCACTTTTTTTCCACTTCTTCCCAATGAGAAATATCCCGTCAAAAATTCGGGTTCTCACCACATCTTTTAGACTAAAACCAGCTTCAACAAGTGTATGTTCAATCTTTTTAATTATATATTCTGCTTGAAGTGTCAAATCTCCTACCCCAATCACTTTACCCTCTTCTGAAGCTGAAGTCCCAGACACCTCAATTGTATTCCCAATCTGAACTGCTCTTGAGTAACCAAAAGATTCTTCCCAAAGTGTATTTGAACTCCAATTGGTACGCATTTCTAAAATTCCAATAAATTATGTTGAAAAATATACCATATAGCCATAACGAAAGTACTTAATAGTATGCCTCTACCTAAACGATCTTTTTGATACTTAGTAAGCGTTATTCTTAAAAGTGGGAAGTTAGCGAAAAGTGCAATCACTTGTAAAGTAGATTCTCTTAAAGGATTCTCCACCAACATACACTCCAAAAAAGTTAATAAAACCGCATACAAAACAATAGGAATAAGAACGCCTAATAAAACTCCTATCAACATATGATCTTTCAATTTATTCATGATTCAAAAAATTTAATTGTTGAATATGGTTATGAGCTGTCAGATCAAACTTAACAGGCACAACAGAAATATAACCATTTTCTAGAGCCCATATATCGGTATCTTTTCCCTCATCATGATTATAAAACTTACCTGTAAGCCAATAATACGTTTTCCCCATGGGATTTATACGTTCATCAAAATCCTCCTCCCAATGTCCATCTGACTGCCGGCAAACTTTAACACCTTTTATTTGTTCGCGGCTCAGTTTGGGTATATTCACATTTAAACAAATCCCTGAAGGCAATCCATTTTCCAAAGCATGACGAGCAATTCGAAGCACGTGATCTTCAGACTGGGAAAAGTCGGCATCTTGAGAATAATCCAAAAGCGAAAAACCAATAGAAGGTACTCCGGCAATTGCACCCTCTAAGGCTGCAGCCATCGTTCCAGAATACAATACATTAACAGATGAATTTGCACCATGATTGATACCAGAAACGCATAAATCAGGTTTTCGTCTAAAAGCTTATTCATAGCTAATTTAACACAATCTACGGGTGTACCGAACAAGCATACTCTGTAACTTCGGACTCTTCTGTACTCACCCTTTCGAAAAGATTATCGATTCGAGTGTTATGGCATGACTCATTCCGGACTGAGGACTATTAGGTGCTACAACAAAACATCACCCAATTTTTTCATCAAGCGAATTAAATGGCGAATTCCAGGTGCTGAAATTCCATCGTCATTTGAAACTAATATTAAAGGTCTTTCTTTACTCATAATGTTTAAAATAGTTTTACAAAACTATCGTTTTCATTTTAATCACAATCCTTACATTTGTAAAAAATAAAATTCATTATGATTATCTTATTTATTGCCTTTATGATAGTTGGTTGGGCTGTTCAATCAAAACTAAAATCCAAATTCAAAAAATACAGTGCTACTCCACTATTAAATGGGATGAGTGGAAAAGAAGTCGCAGAAAAATGTTAGCTGATCACGGCATTACTAAGGTAAGAGTTATCAGTACACCTGGTAAGCTCACCGATCACTACAACCCTAAAGACATGACAGTAAACTTAAGCCCTGAAGTTTACGAGGGTAGAAATATTTCTGCAGCAGCAGTTGCAGCACATGAATGTGGTCATGCAGTTCAACATGCTCAGCATACAAATGGTTACAAATGCGTTCTCAAATGGTTCCTGTTGTATCTCTAAGTTCTAAAATGCTCAACTTATTTTCTTAGCGGATGTTTGGAATGGGGTATTACACAATGTTCACAATGGAATGGTTATTCTTGCAGTCATTTTTGCCAAGCCATGATTACTATTTTTAGCATTATCACCTTACCTGTAGAATATGATGCATCTAATAGAGCAATTGTATGGCTACAAAATGCAGGCGTGGCTCAACAGCATGAACTTGAAGGCGCTAACGATGCTCTAAAATGGGCTGCAAGAACCTATTTAGTTAGTGCTATAGCAGCAATTACATACTCGCATACTATTTACTTATGTTTCTTGGAAATCGAGATTAACCATCACATTATACAAGATTTTTAATATGAAACTAAAATCAATTCTATCTTCACTTGCAATTCTTTTCTTGCACAATGTGTTTCGCCAAGAAAAATGTTTCAACTTGAAGACATATGGGCAAGCCGCACCTTTTCTCCAGAATGGGTTTGGGGAATTAATTCAATGAATGATGGAGTTCACTACTCATCACTAAATTATGGAGAAAATAATGTCTATATAACTCAATATTCATAGAAACAGGAGACTCTATTTAACTATTTAGACTCTAAAGATTTGGACGGAATTTCCTTTAGCGACTACAGTTTTAGTGAAGATGAAAAAAAAGTTTTACTTCCTACAGAAACAGAATCGATTTACCGTTACTCTTCCCGTTCTAACTACTACGTATACGATAGAGAAACTAAAATAGCAGAAGAATTATCTGAAGGAAGCAACGCTTAGCCCAATTCTCTCCTGATGCTTCCAAAGTTGCTTTTGTAAAAGAAAACAACATCTTTATTAAAGACATTATAAACAACACAGAACTACAAGTAACATTTGATGGTGAAATTAATAAGATTATCAATGGAGCCACTGATTGGGTTTACGAAGAAGAATTTGCTTTTGACAATGGAATGCAATGGAATGCAAGTGGAAATAAAATTGCTTACTACAGATTTGATGAAGAAAAGGTGCCAGAATTTAGTATGGATTTATTTACAGACCTCTACCCTTCTCAATCTCAATTTAAATACCCAAAAGCTGGGAAACAAATTCCACTATAGAATTATTCATCTATGACTTAGATTCTAATAAAACTATAAAAGCAAACATTAATCAGAGGAAGAATTTTACATCCCAAGAATTAAATGGACCCTAGATGAAAATGTTCTTTCAGTTCAAAGAATGAACCGCACCAAAATCAACTGACTTTATTTTAGTTGATGCAAAAGACGTTCATCTCAGACTATTTTCACTGAAAATGATGCAGCTTATATTGATTCACAGATAACTTAACATTCTTAAACGACGGAAAATATTTTATTTGGACCAGTGAAAAATCGGGTTACAACATATCTACCTCTATAATTTAAAGGAAAACAAGTACGTCAAATTACAAAAGGAAATTATGATGTTACTGACTTCTATGGGATAGATGAGAGCAACAACACAGTTTACTTTGCTTCGTCAGAACGCAGTCCAATGCATCGTGATGTTTATGCTGTTCAGCTAAATGGAAAAATAAAAAATACTTACCAATAAAATAGGAACAAACTCCGCTACTTTTAGCACAAATTACAAGTACTTTATCAATCAATATTCTAATGCCAACATCCATACTACTTTAGTTTATTCGATGCTAAAGGAAATGAAGTCCGAATGTTAAAGACAATAGTAACTTAAACAATAGCTTAGCCGAGTATGCTTTAAGTCAAAAGAATTCTTCAACTTTAAAACCACTGAAGGTATCTACCTAAATGGTTGGATGATGAAACCTCATAACTTTGATGAAACAAAACAATACCCTGTTTTTATGTACTTATATGGTGGACCGGGTTCTCAACAAGTAACTGACTCATGGGGGGGGGCTAATTTCTTATGGTATCAAATGCTAACGCAACAAGGTTACATTGTTGCGTGTGTTGACAATCGTGGTACAGGTGCTCGTGGTTCAGAATTTAAAAAATGTACCTACCAACAACTGGGAAAACTTGAAACAGAAGACCAAATTGAGGCAAACAGATACTTAGCAAACTTACCCTACGTGGATGGCTCCAGAATTGGAATATTTGGGTGGAGCTATGGTGGATACATGTCTTCACTTTGTCTACTTAAAGGTGCTGATCAATTTAAAATGGCTATTGCAATAGCACCGTTACAAACTGGCGTTATTACGACTCTATTTATACAGAAAGATACATGCGTACGCCACAAGAAAATGCTTCTGGATACGACGACAACTCACCTATCAATCATGTAGAAAAACTCAAAGGTAAGTATTTGTTGGTTCATGGTTCGGCAGACGATAATGTTCATTACCAAAATACCATGGAAATGACAAATGCTTTGGTAAATGCAAATAAACAATTCGATTTATTCATCTACCCAAATAAAAATCATGGGATATATGGTGGTTATACGCGCCTTCATCTCTTTACTAAAATGACCAATTTCATTAAAGAAATTATAATCGATATTTTTCCTATTTTCGATACTTACATTTAAAAAAATATCCATGAAAAATCAATCTGAAATATTTGGACATCCAAAAGGACTATTTGTGCTTTTTTACAGAAATGTGGGAACGCTTTTCATATTATGGAATGCGTGCAATTTTAGTTCTTTACCTAGTAACTCAAACAACCGGAGACAATCCAGGATTAGGATGGACCAGTGGAGAAGCATTAGCCTTATATGGATGGTATACTATGTTAGTTTATGTAGCTTCAATTCCAGGGGCTGGATTGCTGATAGATTAATTGGTCAAAAAAAACTGTTCTCATTGGAGGATTAACTTTGTGTTTAGGTCATAGTATCTTAGCAGTTGAACAAAATGTGGGCTTTTTACTCTGGACTAGGACTAATTATTGCTGGAGTTGGTCTTTTAAACCTAACATATCCACAATGGTTGGTGGTTTATACGAACAAGGAGACATCAGAAGAGACAAAGGCTTTACCATTTTCTATATCGGTATAAATATTGGAGCATTTCTTTCAAGTTTAATTGTTGGTTATGTAGGTGAAGTTCACGGATGGCATTATGGATTTGGCTTGGCAGGTATTGGGATGCTTTTAGGTCAGCTTGTTTATATGGTAGGACAAAAACATTTAACTCATGTTGGAAACTTATTAACTAAAACTGAAAATCCAGAAGAAAAGAAAAGTATAACCAACCACTTACAAAAATTGAAATAGATCGTGTTAAAGTTCTTTTACTTTCTTTCCTTATCGTAATTGTTTTTGGGGTGCTTTTGAACAAGCAGGATGGACTTATGAATATTTACACTTTAGAAAAACAAATCGTGTTATTGCCGGAATGACAATTCCAGCTTCGGTATTTCAATCCTTAAATGCTGCATTTATAATTTTATTAGGTACATCAGTTGCAGGATATTGGGCTTCGAGATCATCTAAAAATAAAGAAGCATCTTCTCTATTTAAAATGGCTGTAGGAACTATGATTATGGGTACCGGATTCTTTTTTATGTCTGCTGCATCAGCAGAATTTGACGCAAATGGTTCTTCAGCAATGTATTGGTTAGTATTAGCTTACCTATTTCATACTATTGGAGAATTATGTGCATCTCCTGTTGCACTCTCTTTTATTACAAAACTTGCACCTGTAAAATATGCCTCAATAATGATGGGTGTTTATTTTGCCATGACTGGTTTTGGAAATAAACTTGCTGGGTTTCTTGGAGAATCTGCATCAGATTTAGGAGAATTTGTGATTTTTACAGGAATTGCTGCCTTCTGTATAGCATTTGGCTTACTTATCATTGTATTTAAAAAACAATTAAATGCACTAACCCACGGAGCAGAAGACGAAGCTCAAACTGATAATCAAATCAACTACTCAAACGCCTCACAATGTGAGGCGTTTATTTAAATAATAAAAGATGAATACTACAATCAACCATGACTTTTTTAAAACACAAGTACTCGGTCATCCTGCAGGATTATTTGTCCTCTTTTTCACTGAAATGTGGGAAAGATTCTCATTCTATGGAATGAGAGTTCTATTAATTAATTTTTTAACCTATGCTGCTGTTGGTGCAAATCCTGGCTGGGCATGGACAGCTGAAAACGCTGGAGCTTTATTTGGAACTTATGCCATGTTACTATATCTCACACCTATTGCTGGTGGGATAATAGCTGATAAGCTTACAGGATACAGATGGGCTGTGGTTATTGGTGCGCTATTATGACACTAGGACATGCTGCATGGCTCTCGAAACAGAATTTATGCTTTATATAGGTCTTGCTCTATTAGTTATTGGGACAGGTTTTTTTAAACCAAACATGACCTCAATAATATCGAAATGTATAAAGATCTTCCAGAACGAAAAGACGGAGCTTATACCATTTTCTATATGGGCGTAAATGCGGGTGCTTTCTTTGGAATGATGCTTTGTGGTTATTTAGCCGAAAAAATTGGTTGGGCCTATGGCTTCGGCTTAGCAGGGATATTTATGTTACTAGGTACCTTACAATTTTGGCTTGCGAAACCTCTATTTGGGAACATTGGTGAAATTCCATCCACTTTAGAGACAAATAATGAAACAGAAACTAAAAATGAAGAAAAGCCAAATCCATTTTCTGTTGTTGATCAAATACTTATTGCGATTTCTTCAATTATAGGTCTAGCTTACGCCATTAACGATCCCATGTCTAAAATTGCTGGTATCGATTTGTTTCCATTTGAAATAGGAGCACTATCGGGTCAATATGCTGTTGTTTATTTGGACTTGCTTGCTTTTTATATTTAGTTGTCAGCCGAATTTCTAGATATACAAAGATTGTCAGAGATCGAATGATTGCAGTAATTATATTTGCATTCTTCACTGTATTCTTTTGGATGAGCTTTGAGCAAGGAGCAACTTCATTAGTTTATTTGCGCGCGATTATGTTGATCGAACTTTAGTTGGAAATGGACAAATGATTTTCAATATTATAAACAGCTTACTAACCATAGTCCCTCTAGCAATTATTACATGGGTTCTAATTTTATTGGGAAAAGAAACTCTAAAAAAATACCAAAATCAAACTATGTTTTAGCGATATGTTTTATTTTTATATGGCTAATTGTGTTATGGATGTTAGAAAGAGAATTCTCTGCAACAGAATCAGAAATTACCGTATCATGGTTTAGCATCTTAAACTCGTTCTTCATTATTGCTTTTGCTTCAGCGTTTTCAAAATGGTGGGATAGTAAATATAATCCTTCTGCTGCTGTAAAATATGGGCTTGGGCTTATCATTATGGCTGTAGGTTTTGGTTTCTTAGCTTTTGGTTCTTTCGGTACTGAAATAGGTGTTAAAGTAAGTATGATATGGCTGGTATTGGCCTATTTATTTCATACACTTGGAGAGCTTTGCTTATCTCCCGTAGGACTGTCATATGTATCTAAACTGGTCCCTGCAAGAATGATTGCATTTATGTTTGGAATGTGGTATTTGGCTATTGCAATAGGTAATAAACTTGCTGCGGTACTAGGTGGACAAATAGAAAATATTACACACGAATATAGTTTATCAACTTTCTTTTTAATCTTTACTATTGTCCCAACAATTGCTGGATTATTAGTAATTTCATTAAACCCATTGTTAAAAAAATTAATGCACGGAGTTAAATAATTAAAATAAAACACCGTAAATCATTTTTAAATATTAATTGTAGTTTTGAAGATATAAAATAAACAAAATGAAAAAGCACTTCTCATCATACTCTTGGTAACCTTCTCAACCATTGTTGCTCAAGATCATAAAATTAACTGGTTAAGCATAGAAGAAGTTGAGGTACTACAACAAAAGGAACCCCGAAAAGTCCTTATGGACGTTTACACTACATGGTGCGGTCCTTGTAAAATGATGATGAGAAACACATTTACCAATAAGGATGTTATCAATTATGTAAACAAAAATTTTTATGCGGTTAAATTTGATGCAGAAAGTGGTAAAGATGTAACTTTTAAGGGGACTTCTTATAAAAACCCAAGTTACAACCCAAATGCACGAAGAAAATCACCTCACCAATTTGCACAAGCTTTAGGAATCAACTCCTATCCTACAATAATTTACATGGATGAAGAAATGAATATTATTGCGCCGATAAAGGGATATCAAACACCTAGTCAGATTGAATTATATTTAAGATTATTTGCTGAAAATATATACAAAGAAGTGGAATCTCAAGAAGCATTTCAAAAGTATCAATCAAATTTCAAACCTACTTTTCAATAGTCAAACTAATCTCAACTAAACCTTTGTAATTTATTAATGACTCTTGTCCTTTTTAGGTTTAGCCATCATATCATCAGAGTCAGCAATACCGACTCCTGCATACAAAAGACGAGCTTTTTTTTTCAATAGCGTTTTTTTCATTCTAAGCATCCAAGTTTCATCATATTTATCAGGATTGTCAGGAAAATAACTGTACGAACTAAAACAAAAAAGTTCCTTTTCATTTTTTAAACAAACAAACTGAGGAGAATGACCTAACTCACTTTTAACGGCTAAAAACTCAAAACCATTTTCAACCAAGTGCTTACCAACCAAATTCATCCCCATTTGATGAATTTCTTGCTGACTTAATAACATAACACAAAGGTATAAAACTAAAAAAGTCTTCTGAATACTCAGAAAACTTTTCTTTTAGGGTGGCTGATGGGATTCGAACCCACGACCCCCGGCACCACAAACCAGTGCTCTAACCAGCTGAGCTACAACCACCATTTTAACGGAGGCAAATATAAAATATATATTACAGATAGCCTATATACTCAATAAAATAATTCAATCTATAGTGGTTGTGAAAATTTGATTATTAAACTAACTTTGAAAAAAGTGATTAATATATGGCTGGACCCTACCAATATAAAGTAGAGGGTATAAATTGCATCAACTGTGCAAATGGTATCAAAAACCATTTGAGTAAAAAGCATATTACAAAAGTAAATGTCGATATTTCGAGAGGAATTGTTACGATATACAATGATCAATATAACGCCAGTGAAATTGAGCAATTTATCAATGTTCTAGGATATAAAACAACATTTTTTAGAGACGAGGTAAAACAAAACTACAAACTAGAACGCTATCTCATTTTTTGTACATTACTTAGCCTACCTCTTTTAGGTCATATGTTTGTTGGGCAAGATCATTTTCTACAAAACCCCTGGCTGCAAATTTGTTTAAGCACCCCAGTTTTATTAATTGGCTATCAATACTTTGCTATAGGTGCTTTAAATTCTATTAGAAATTTAAAACCTAATATGAATGTTCTTATCTTAATGGGTGCCACAGCAGCTTATATATATAGCATAACAGGTTGGATATTTAATTACAATAACTTGCAATTACATCATTACTTGTTTTTTGAAACAACTGCAATTATTATTACACTTGTATTATTGGGTAATTATTTTGAAAAGCTTTCTATTACAAAAACTACTTCTGTTTTAGACTCTCTTATACAATTGCAACCCAAAAAAGCCATAAAAGAAGTTGATGGTAATTTAATTAAATATCCCATTTCAGCATTAAAAATTGGTGACATCATTATTGTTAATCAGGGAGATTCAGTCCCCATAGATGCTGAAATTATTTGGGGAGAATGTTCTGTAGATGAGAGTATGATCTCAGGTGAAAGTACACCCGTATTCAAATCTACCCATCAAAAAGTAATAGGGGGAACTCTAATTATTGATGGAAATATAAAATGTAGAGTCACTACGGATATTGCAAACACAATATTATCTCAAATTATTAAACTGGTAAGAAACGCTCAGGAAGACAAACCCAAAATTCAACAATTAGGAGATAAGATCAGCAATTATTTTGTCCCTGTAGTACTCGGAATAGCAATTGTTACATTTCTAATTAATTACTACTCATATCATATAAATTTTGAAAACTCCTTACTAAGAGCTATTGCTGTTTTAGTGATTTCATGCCCTTGTGCTATGGGTTTAGCTACACCCACTGCTGTTATGGTAGGAGTTGGAAGGGCAGCAAAAAATGGTATACTTATTAAAGGTGGTTCTACTATTGAATTATTCAGCAAAACGAAAAAAATAATCTTCGATAAAACAGGAACACTTACCAATGGCGAATTTAAAATTCATGAATTAAAAAAGTGGAATGAAAATTATCCTGTTGAAAGTATCATCTATGAACTCGAAAAACACTCATCTCATCCCATAGCAAAATCACTTGTTAAGCATCTAGATGCAAATAAAACAAATATCAAATTTGATAGTGTAAATGAAATAAAAGGAAAAGGATTTCATGCGACCGACACAGAAGGGAATTCGTATCAATTTGGTTCTGCTCAATTCATACAGATTACTGATCCTCTTATTAAAAAACACTTTCAATTGTTTCTTAAGATTAATAATGAACTGGTTACAGCACTTTCTATTAGCGATGAAATAAAAAAAGGTGCAAAGGATCTAATAAACTATTTTAATCGTAAAAAAATTGAAACAATTATACTAAGTGGTGATAATAAACAAAAATGTGATCTGCTTGCTAGTGAGCTAAAAATAAATGAAGTAATTGCCAATCAACTACCCGAAGATAAAATTGAAAAGATCAGACAGTTAACCAAAGAGAATATCATAACCATGATCGGCGATGGTATTAACGATGCACCTGCACTAACAAAGGCACACGTTGGAGTATCACATAGTGAAGCATCTGAAGTAGCTGTTAAATCGGCATCTATTGTATTATTAAATCACAATTTAAAATTAGTTCAAAAGGCCTATCAAATCTGTACCCACACCTATCTGACAATCAAACAAAATTTATTTTGGGCTTTTGCATACAATATAATCGCAATCCCTTTAGCTTCAATGGGTTATTTAAATCCTATTTTTGCTGCATTAACCATGGCTTTTTCGGATATTGTTGTCGTTGGAAACTCAATCCGTTTAAAATATAAAAACATCGATTCTTAATGTCGAAAAAAAAAATTTTACATCTGGCTAAATGGTATCCTAACAAAGTAGAACCTTTACTTGGAATTTTTATTCAAAAGCACATTCAATCTGTGCAAGAGTCTTATGATCATAAAGTAATCAGTATTTATCAAACCAATACAATTATTTCAAATATTCATCGAAAAGTAAATTACCATAATAGTACTGAAGAAGTTGTTTTTTACCACAAAAAAGGTTTTGTTAAATAAAATTAGGGTGCTTTTTAAAGTGTGGAAAGAAATAAAAAATTTTCAGGCACACTTGATACACGCACATGTCATGGGATGGACCAGTACATTAGCCTATTTTTTATCCAATACAAGTCAAACGCCATTTCTCATTTCAGAACATTGGAGTGGCTACCATAAAAAGGGATATGCCCAACTCAAATCTACATCTAAAATATTAAGAAAAATATCTGCAAAAAAAGCAAAAAAAATTAGTGTTGTATCTCACTTCCTAAAAGATGATATGGTTAAATGTGGTATAAAAGGAAATTACACAATCATAGGAAATGTTGTAGATGGTATAGCTTTAGAAATTGAAAAGAATAAATCTTTCAGTTATGTATTTGCTGGAGATTTAATTCAAGAAACAAAAAATGTAAAAGGAATAATAGAAGCCTTTTCAGAGATCTTAAAACACCATAAAGACATAAAGCTGGAAATTATTGGAGACGGTAAAGACCTAAAAAATTATAAAGCTCTATCGAATAGATTAAAACTTAGCAATCACATTTCTTTCCATGGAAATAGAAACAACGAATATATATTTAAGACCCTATCCCAATCACATGTATTAATCTTAAATAGCTATTTTGAAACCTTCTCTGTTATTTGTGCGGAGGCACTACTATGTGGAATCCCCGTCATCTCAACCAAATGTGGTGGACCGGAAAGCTTTTTAAATGACAAAACTGGAATTCTTATCGATATTGACAATAAAAAACAACTTATAACAGCTATGGAGTGTATGATTAACAACCATAATCAATATGAACCTGAAAAGTTAAAAAGTATGGCTCATCAATTTAGTATGCACAATATTGGTAAAAAAATAAATCAAGAATACATACTAGCACTTAACTAAACTTTTTTTAGATAAACAAAGAACAAAGCAAGAGATAAAATACCTGAGATCCACAATAAAACACTGGTAACGATAGCAGCTCCAACTATTCCCCAAGCATAAATTGCATAATAATTAAGAATCCCATTTAATACTAAAATAATAAACGCTACAATAGCATTCCAATTGGACTTACCTACTGATGCCAAAATATTACCAAAAGGTATTCTTAAAATAAAGGCACCTATCATTCCTAATATCAAAATCTCAAATAAATAAGCTGCTTCAGCATATTCTTCTCCAAATAAAATTGAAATGATAGAGTCAGACATAAAATAAAGTAAAGTACCTAAAACAAATGCCAAAACAGAAAATAGTTTAATGTAATCTTTTGCAAAACCAATCAAATACTTTTTATCCATACTATTTTTAGCCAAATCAGTATAATGTGTTGTGATGTAAGAATTAGGAATAAAAAATAAAGCTACAGGGATAATACTAGCAGATCGATAAATAGCTACCTGCTGAGAATCCTGAATTAATTTACCTACCAAAAATATATCTAGAGAGTACATGAGCTGAGAGGCTATTGCTCCTATCCCAACCCAAATCCCATAGGAATAATATTTTTCAGGTATTTTTACAGCCATCCTTTTAGGAACCTTTAAATGAACCAATCCTAAAACTAAAGGGACCGTGATAAATACAACAACATAAGATAGTGGTCCATAAAAATAAGTTAAGCCGGTTCCTAAGAACAAAACCAAAACTGACAAATAGATATCTATTTTAGCATATTTTTTATTTTGATCATTAACACGGTAACGCATTTTTACCAATTCAATAAGAAAAGAACTAAACAGATAAAATACCAACCAATTAAAATAAATCGAAGTATTACCTAGGGCACTATTAAGCCAAGGTATCAATAAAAATAGCATAAATGCAATACAAAAGCTGAATAAAAAACCCCTATACAAGCTGTGTTGAAATAATCCGTTCCTATTTTTTTTATCGTATAGCATAGGTGCATATCTAAGAAAAGAATGCTGCATACCACCACCAGAAAAAGGAATAAAAAAAGCCAATGCAGATAATACATAAGACAACACGCCAAACTCATCAGGACTTAAAATCCTAATTAGAATTAAGGAAGTTAAAAAACTACAAATCTTAGTAATCAAAAAGGAAGCGAACACATAGGTTCCTTCTTTGTTTAAAAAATTTTCCAGAATACGAATCAATAGTTCTATTTATTTGAATAGAAAGTAAACTTAATAAAACTTATATAATCAAACCAAATGATACAAATGGTAGATTATTTGATAAGTATACTGAAAAACATATATTTGCAAACAATCGCTTTTAACTTAACACATTAACAATGAAAAAACTACTACAATCTTTATTTATTTTAGCCTTTACATTTGCTTCTACAGCACAGGCTCAAATTTCAAAAACATCAATCGGGTCATCTTGGAATATGTACACGGTTTTAACTCCTTCTACGAACCCAGTTCATGTAAATGATGGTTTAGGGACAATATCTTTTGCGCACAGACAGAACGCAGAATTTCCTGGAGGTTCTGGTGTCATGCAAACCACTTGGTCTGAAGATGGGGGTCTAACTTGGGGTAACTATATACTTCAACCTACAAATGACTCAACTGAATTAAATTATAACCGTTACCCATCAGGATTAATAGTTGATCCAATTGGAGATGGTTTATCTTCAGCACATACCGTTGTTTGTGGTCCTTCAACTGCTCCAGTAGGAGATGGATGGAGTGGAAATTATTTTTACAACTACGCTTTAGACGGTTCTGGCGGAAGAGAATTCCTTCTTTATGATTCTGACACAGAGTTCCCTAGCTTCACAAGAAACTCTATGATGGCTGATAAAAGTGATGTGATTCGTGTTTTAGGTTATGATGGTGATCAAGGTGCTCAGCTTGTTGTTTCCACAGGTACTTTTGATCCAGTAGGACAAAGCTATTTCACAGACTTCGTTTACGCTGCAACAGCCTCATACTATGTTGGTGAAACACTAGATGCAAACGGAAACGTTACTACTCCAGCTGCATGGGGACCTGCAGAACCTCTAAATTTAGGAGACACCGTTTTCTATTTGACTTCTGAAAACTATGACTTATTTAGCGATGGTACAATAGATGAAACATGGACAAACGAACTCGAAATCATAAATAACTATGATGCTAATGGGGATTTATTAGATGTTCCCGATACACTTCAAGTATGGAATAATGTTGCGAATATTCAAGATGCTGAAGGGAATTGGGTACCAACTACTTTTCCGTATGATTCTTTCTATGTTGAATTAAATGGATCTGTAGACTCAACATTAGTTGAAGGAACCCCAGGTTACTATTGGACACAACAAGGTTTAACATCTGATGGCTTAGTTGAGTTTTATGATTACAGCATGGCTTTTAACGAAAATGGAAATATTGGTTATGTTGTCCATCAAGGAACTGATGCTAATGGTCAAATAGTACCATTTGTTCATTATACATCTGATGGTGGTTCAACATGGACACAACTAGATCACGATTTCTCTGTTATTGAAGCTTATATCTTACCTGCATACAATGGGGGAATTGACTGTACTGTTGATATAAATGGTGATTTACATATGATTTCATGCTTATTTGAAGGTGATGCATCAATAGCAGAAACCAACAGAAAACTATATGATATCGTGGTAAACCCAGCTGACTGGAACGCTCACTGGATTTCTGATATCAACACTGAAAGAGTACTTGACACTGATCCAATGGCAATTCATGGAATTGGCTACAATCACCGTATTCAAGCGGCAAGAAGTTCTGATGGGTCTAAAGTATTTGCTATTTGGACTGACGTTAACTTAGAAGAATTTGGAGAAGAGATTGAAAAAGTTGAATTCCCAGACATTTATGCATTTGGTAAAGATGTTCAAACTGGATTGGTGACAGGTGTTACAAACTTTACAAAATACACTATCGTAGAAGGTGCTTGTTATTGGATGTTCACTTCACCTGTAACTTATGATACAGAAAATAGTTATAATCTACCTACAACTATTTCAGAAGCTGGAAACAGTGAGTTAGATGCTATGGAGCATTTTTATATCGATGGAATCTCATTTGATAAAGGTGACTTTATCATCGAAAATTGGAACATGGATATAACTCAAATTCCTTCTATTGAATTTGACATATATCCTAATCCAGCAAGCGATTTTGCAAACCTATCTCTAAACATGGAAGGTGAAGGAGATGTCTCAATTAGTGTGCTTAATGCTATTGGACAAGAAGTATTCTATTCTAACGATACATATAAATCTGGAATTCATTGTGTAAAAATAGACCTTAACGGACTTGAAGCTGGTGTCTATTTCTACACTGTCACATCAGAAAACTTCTCAAACACAAGAAGACTTGTGGTAAAATAACCACAGCTCTAAATAAAATAAAAAAGACTGTCTATAGACAGTCTTTTTTATTTTCAAAATACATCACTTTACCTTAAAACTCCATAAAATCTTGAAAGAAGACACACAATCACCCTGCTCGTCATAACCTTTAGAAGTCATTTCACACAGAGCCCCTTCTTTGAAATCTACGGCCTTCTTAATAGCGTCTTTAACCAATTGACCATCCTCACAAACAAACTGTATTTTACCCACTGCTTTTTTACTAAACTTACAACTCAAATCCAACACCAACATTGATATTTCTTGCGAATAGCTATCAATATAACCCATGGCTAACAGACCTGTAGACATTTCTGCTGCCATCGCCTGACAAGCAAAATACATCGATTTAAAAGGATTCTGATTTAAATACTTATACCGAATTGATATTTGTGCCTTTTCAGTGGTAACCTTATTAACTTTTAATCCTGAAACCCAAGCAATAGGTAGTTTCACTATTAAAAACAATCGATATAAAAATGAATTGTTAACTTTTTTTAGATAAGATGCATGCATTGAATTATTTTTAAACCAAGATAAGAATTATCGGTCAATTCGATTTTGTAAGTTTGTTTCAAAGAAAAATTATGCTGAAAAATTATCTATCCCTCATAAAATTTAGCCATACCATTTTTGCTCTACCCTTTGCTCTTATTGGATTTACTTTAGCTGTAAGTCAAAAAGAATACAATTTTACATGGGATAAATTACTTTTCGTACTTCTTTGTATGATCTTCGCCAGAAGTGCTGCCATGGCATTCAACCGTTATATTGATAGAGACTTAGATACTGCAAATCCCAGAACAGCTAAAATTAGAGAGATCCCAAATGGAACGATAAAAGAGAGATCTGCTTTGCAATTTGTCATCGTAAATTGTGTACTGTTTATGGGGACTGCCTATCTACTAAATTCACTTTGCTTTATTCTTTCTCCAATTTCCTTATTGGTTATTTTGGGATATAGTTATACCAAACGATTTACAGCACTGTGTCATCTTGTACTCGGATTAGGTTTATCCCTCTCTCCCATTGGAGCCTACCTTGCAGTTACAGCTCAATTTAACATTCTACCTCTTCTATTTTCTTGCATTATACTTTTTTGGGTAAGTGGCTTCGATATTATTTATGCGTTGCAAGATCAAAATTTCGACAAACAATTCAATTTACATTCCATTCCGGTGCTTTTAGGTAAAAAAAATGCTTTACGATTCTCAAGATTAATGCACTTCATTACGTCAGTGATAATTATATTTACTGGAATAAACTACTTTACTAATTCTTCTCTATATTGGATTGCTACCATTATATTCATTGGACTTCTTATTAACCAACATCGTTTGATAAAACCAAATGATCTTTCAAAAGTAAACATCGCTTTTTTTACAAATAATGGAATCGCTTCCATTATTTTTGGCACACTTATTATCCTAGAACTTTTATTTTAGTAGCTTTAAAAATAAAAAATTAATCATGTTTACTATCTATAATAAATAAACACCGTAACATAAACTCTTCTGACATATTTAAACAATAAATTTGTCTATGATTTTAAATCCTTTAACTAAATTAATTTTAACTGCAATAGTTGTTATTGTTTGTATTACAAAAGTATCTTGTCAAACCGAGACAGATTCTTTGATTGCAAAAAAAATTAATTCTAATGAGGTGTTAAAAGGAACTATCTTTAATGCAAACGATAAATCCTCACTTCCCTATGCCAATATTATACTACTGAGAAAAAAAAAAGGAGTAATAAGTAATGAGTTTGGTCATTTTTCAATTAACATATCTAATTGTCTTGAAACAGACACACTTCGTATTTCTTATTTAGGTTTTCAAACACAAGACCTTACCATAAAAGATCTAAGAGAATCTTCAGTAATACATTTAAAAGAAGATAATTTAATGCTAGACAACATTACCCTTTTTGGGAACTTATTAGACCCTGAAAGTATCGTAAAAAAAGTGCTTGAGAATAAAAACATCAATTACGGAAAGACAAATTCTAAAAAACAAATTTTCTTAAGAAATAGATATACAAACCATATGAATAAACTAAATTTTAGATACAATAAAAGTAATTTCTCAAATTTAGACAAAGAGCTAATCGAAGTACTTGAAAAGGAAATACCAAAACATACAATTTCTTATAGAGACTTTTTAGGTAATGTATATTTGTTACATGAAGAGGATTCAGCTGCTCTTAAAATAAATCCAATTAAAATTATAGAATTAGAGGAAAAATCTGATCTTACTGAACTGGTAGAATTAGAAAATACCTTTAAGGAAGTGTTTAACAATTTAAATGAGAATGAATACTGGAAAATAAAATCAGGCATCATTGGTAGCAAAGTTCATGTAGATGAAAATAGTGTTAGTTTTGGTAGTGAAAAAGAAAAAACAGATTCGTTAACAACAAATAATCCAAAAGATCCCTTCAGATCTGAAAAATGGAGAATTACTAATCTTGATAAATTCGCCTCATTTGAAAATGAAAAAAAGTGGGACTTCTTATACAGTACAAATAAATATCAATATACACTTTCTGGAGTAACTGTTGCAAATGGAGAAGAAGTATATATAATTAACTTTCATCCTAACAATAAAGGTACATTTATTGGTCGAATGTACATCTCAATGGAAACCTTCGCCCTAGTTCGAGTAGATTACAAATATGATATAGGGAAAACGGGAATGGATATACAACTTTTTGGGATTGGATACACAGAAAATAAATTTAATGTCTCAATGTATTTTGAGAAAAAAGAAAATCAATACAAACTAAAATATTGCTCAAAAATAGAGAGTTCTATTTTTAGCTTCAATAGAAGCATTGCACTACAAAAGAAAAGAAAACGCTTTCTTTTTGACAAAAAATTAAATGAGATAAAAATAGGTATTAATCTTATTGGTGATCACGAATTATCTATTGAGATGCTGGTTATTGAAGAAGGTTCAATAAATCAAAATCAGTTTAACAACTTTAAAGAAAAAGAAAGAGTTGATATCATCTATGTGGATCAATTTAATGAAGATTTATGGAAAGGTTATTCCATAATAGAGCCTACAAAACAAATGAAAGAGTATAAAAAGATTAACTAAACTTTAATGATAATGAGTAAAGTATCTAGAAATACTTGTGAAGGCTAACTATTTGGATTATGCTCTTAGTCTGGATTAGCAGATCACTTTGAAACCGATCATATACTCTTAATAATATAATTTATTAAAGTATTCTTTTCCTAGAAACAGGCATTGTTCAGTACTTCATATTTGCCATTATAATTCCTGAAAAACCAAGAATGATTCAATAAGTAAATAATAATTTAATTCGTAACTTTGAGCATGAAAAAAACACTTACAAAACTTATATTTATTGGATTAATCTTTATGTTTTTCAAAAGTAATGCACAAGAACTTAGCTCGATTTACGACTTAACATACAACTCTATAACAGGAGAAAAGGTCTCCTTAGAAGAATATAAAGGTAAATTTATTTTATTTGTTAATGTAGCCTCTGAATGTGGCTTCACCTCTCAATATAAAGATTTAGAGAAATTAGCAGAAACTTATAAAGATAAACTGGTTGTTTTAGGCTTTCCCTGTGATCAGTTTGGAGGACAAGAACCTGGGAATTCTGCACAAATTCTATCCTTTTGCAAAGAGAGATATGGTGTAACATTTCCACTTTCTGAAAAGATTAAAGTTAAAGGAGACAATCAACACGAAATATATGATTGGTTAACCAATAAAAAAAGAAATGGAATTTCATCAACTATTGTAAAATGGAATTTTCAGAAATATTTGGTTAGTCCGAATGGCAATTTTATAGACTATTACTACTCTGTTACAAAACCATTAAGCGAAAAAATAACGTCTCATTTTAAATAATTAAAGTCAAAAAATTGACTTCATGCCACATTTACCTAATATATAAATGTGTGTCATAGGGTATTTTATTTATCTTAAATTTTATTATTTCCGCAAAAAGCCTTAAAAAATTATTCTATTTTTCTTAAAGCTACAGAATAAAAAATTTTGTGTGGTGCCAAAGGGTGTCGTATGATCCTCAGTCTTTGAATCTAGAAAATTAAACCCAGAGCTAAAAGCTGATATAAGTTCCTCTTTACTATACTGCAATATATTTAAACCACTGCATTTGACGGGCCCTAGTTTAGAAAATGTTCCAATAGACAAATAGCCTTTCACACAACTGCTTGCAAGAGCTAAATATTGGCTAATCTCATCCTCTTCTGTTAAGAAATGAAAAGCCGCTCTATCGTGCCAAATATCAAAAGATGTTTCGGGTTTAAATTTTATTATATCAGATACTATCCAATTTACTTTAGAGGCTTTTTCTCCAAGTCGGTATTGTACCCTAAGAAGTGCTTTCTCAGAAATATCGAGAACGGTTATATTTTCGTAACCAGCATCAAGCAAACAATCTACAAGCTTACTATCACCCCCACCAACATCAATTATTCTGACTGTTTTAGGCAAGTCAAAGGATTGTATTATCTCGAAAGATGTTTTTGGATACTCTTGTGTCCAACTAACTTGGTTCGGAGCTTTTGTTTCGTATACCTTTTCCCAATGTTTGGTTCTATGAATATCCATGGTTATATATTGCTCTATTAAATAATTAAAAAAGCCTCCAATTGACGGAGGCTTCTCAGTGGGCGATACTGGATTCGAACCAGTGACCCCCTGCTTGTAAGGCAGGTGCTCTGAACCAGCTGAGCTAATCGCCCTAGTTTGTATAATTAGACTATACATTTAAGGATTGCAAATATAAAAATCATTTTCGAACATGCCCAAACAAATGACTTAATAATTTACTAAAAACCTAAAGAATTTCTGCGACAACAAATGTACTGCCGCCAACAAATATCAAATCATTATGTTGAGCTTGTTTTTTAGCTTCGGATAAAGCATCTAGAGGATATTTTGATTTTTGGCCTTTTAATGAATAATGAACTGCTTTATTAAACAAGTCATTTACTGAAAGTGCTCTAGGAATATTGGGCTCACAGAAGATATAGTTGGCATCTTTAGGTAGAAGTTCTAAAATAGCCGAAACATCTTTATCGCCAACCATACCAATAACCATCCATAATTCATTATAAGACATCTTATTAAGCTGCATAACAATAGATCTCATAGCATGTGGATTATGTCCCGTATCGCAAATTACCATTGGCGATGAAGAAATTTGTTCCCATCTACCTCTCAAGGATGTATTCTCGACAACACCAAGCAATCCTCGCTTTAAGAAGCTTCACTTACATCCCAACCAAGTATTCGTAATTGTTCTATTACTGTTTGTACTGTATCAGTATTTTCTTGCTGACAAGCACCTAATAGGCCAGATTCATAAGATATATTTTTCTTGAAAGGATTAATTTAGAACCAATTTTCGCTGCAGTTTCCGCTACTACAGATCTTACTTCTTCACTAGTCGCACCTAAAACTACAGGTACATTCTCTTTAATAATTCCAGCTTTTCCTTAGCAATTTGAGCTATAGTATCACCTAATAAATTTTGATGATCTAAAGCTACATTTGTAATCACCGAAAGTACAGGATTAATAATATTTGTTGCATCTAATCGACCTCCCAAGCCAACTTCTATTAAGGCAATATCTACATTCTGGACTGAAAAATATGAAAAGGCAAGTGCTGTGCTCATCTCAAAAAATGAAAGACCTATTTCGGTAAAATCTTCCATATAAAAATTTACAAAATCAGTAACTTCTTTTTAGAGATCATTTCGCCATTAATCTTAATACGCTCTCTAAAATCTTTTAAATGTGGAGAAGTATATAAGCCAACTTTATAACCTTGTTCTTGTAAAATAGAAGCAATTAAATGACTAGAGGAACCCTTTCCATTTGTACCTGCAACATGAATAGACTTAAAATTATTTTGAGGATGATTTAACAGAGAACAGATTGCATTAATATTACCTAAATCTTCATTATAGGCAGATTGTCCAACTCTTTGAAAGGAAGCCAATTGTTGAAACAACCAATCTAAGGTTTGCTGATAATCCATTACAGTTTTCTGAAATTATAAATGATAGATCCGATCTGTGTTGGCATGGCATTCTCATCTGCAAGCCAATTTGTTTTTAAGGCGGCAGCTTTGGCTTCTCTTACCAAACAAGGAGAGTATCTGTGGTATTTTTAAATCAAGCTCGGCTTTATAGGTTTCACCTTCTGCATTTACCCATACTCGAATAACAACGCGTCCTGTTTCGTTACAAACATACTTAGGTTTGGGTTTTCGAATCGCTTTTCGATTGCCTAGCTCATAACCATCAGATGAATTCCCTTCACCTCCTACCGCTTCTTCAGCACCTTCCACGCTCCCACTTTGGTCGCCCTGAGCACCATCATTTTCAGTAGTACCCGACTGTGAATTCTCTGTACTTTGAAACAAACTTGACAGTGCCTGTTGCAATTCATCACTGGCCTGAGGCTTCTTTTCTTCCTCCTCAACCGGAGCTTCCTCTTGTTTTTTCTTCTTCTTTCTCTTCGTTAATTACAGGTGCATCCTCCACATCCTGAGTCACAACTTCTTCACTAATCTCTGTTTGTTCTTCAGGTGCTGACACTTCAACATCTTGGATTTGCTCTACTTCTTCGGTCTGAACCTCCTCGGTCTGCGTAATCTCCTCTCCCATGCCCTCTTCCACATAACCAAACTCAATAGCAATTCCTTCTTCAATCTTTGGATCCATATATTTTAAACCAAAAGAATAGAAAATAAAAATGGCTAAGAGGTGCACTAAAATTGTTCCCAGTGCTGCTCTTCGCTTATATTTATTACGAAAAAAGTTCATCGTTTTTGTTGTGTAGCCAAAACAATTTTGAATTTATTTCGATAAGCTATATCCATCACTTCAACAGCATATTCTATGGGAACAGACTTGTCTACTCTAAGCACAACAACTTGTTCATCTTGTCCTGCCAACTTATCGATTAATTGCGCTTCAATATAATTTAGTTCTACAGCTTCTTTATCAATAAAATATTCGAAATTCTCGTTAATGGATACAGACACCCTTTGCTTCTTAACTGTTTGAGCGGTACTATTGGGTAAAACAAGATCTAGAGCATTGGTCGTAACCAAAGTAGAAGTCAGCATAAAAAGATCAACAACAGAAATACAATGTCCGTCATTGAAGACATGCTAAAAGCAGCACTTACTTTATTTTTAGACCTCAGTGCCATACTTATTTATTTTTGGCAATAATTTCTAGGAACTCAGCAGTTACCTGCTCCATTTTAAAAGTAGCACTCGTTACTTTAGAAACCAATTGATTGTAAGCCAGGTAAGCAACAATCCCAACAATTAAGCCGGCAACAGTTGTTGTCATAGCGGTATAAATGCCTTTCGATAACATCTCTACATCAATTTGACCACCTGCACTAGCCATTTCATGAAAAGCGATAATCATACCGATAACCGTTCCTAAAAACCAATCATAGGAGCAGCGCCGGCAATGGTTGCTAGAGAAGCTAAATTATGCTCTAATTTGTAAACTTCTAGATTCCCTTGTCTTTCCATAGCATCTTGTACATCCTTTATGCTACCATTATCAATAAGAGCGCCTTTAGCGACCATATTGGCTACCGGTGAAGATGATCTGTCGCACAAAGCAACTACAGACTCCACTTTATCATCAGAAAGATAATCTTTCACCTTACTCATAAACTGAGGATCATCTTTCATTGCTCTTTAATCACTTGAAAACGTTCCCAAAAAAGTACACAGTAAGTAAAGAAAGAACACCCAAAGTAAGCATGATGATTTGACCACCTAGACCTCCACTTGTAATTAATTCAAGAATTGAAAGTGTTTTTCTACAGGCTCAGTAGTTTGAGCCATATCTAATCCTAAAGAGTCTAAAGGAACAGGAACTTGTAAAAGATTGTTTTCATTTAAATATTATTTAGTCTCAATTAAGAACGCAAAGATTCTAAAGAGATTGCGTTAAAATATAAGTGCCTGCACCAGCAAAATAGCCAAGTAAAGCTAAGATAGAAATCTTTTTCAGATACCACACAAAATCTATTTTTTCTAAACCCATTGCTGCAACACCTGCCGCAGAGCCAATAATTAAAGCGCTTCCACCAGTACCAGCACAAAATGCTAAAATTGCCAAAAACACCATCTTGCGCAAAGTTTCCTACTGATGTAATTTCATACATACCCATGGATCCAGCAACTAAAGGAACATTATCAACAATAGCAGAAAGCAATCCAATAACAATATTAATTGCATAAATATCTCCACCAAACCATTCATTTAAATTTTGAGCCATAACTGCCAAATGACCTGCAGACTGCAAACCAGCAACTGCTAATAGAATCCCTAAGAAAATAACACACTAGCTGTATCAATTTTTCGCAGCACACCAATCACAGATAATTGAGATTTATCTGCTTTATTTTTACTCCGATGAATAATTTCAGTAACCAACCAAAGAACACCTAAACTCAACATCATTCCCATGAAAGGGGTAAATGCGTTAAAGTTTTGAAAACTGGGACAAACAATAAACCTGCTACCCCTAAAAGAAAATCAAATTTCTTTCAAATGCAGTTGTAGGATCTGAATCGTCTTCATTTCCAACCTCTACAGGGCGAACAATATCTCCCTTCATTGTAAAAGAAAGCACCGTTAATGGCACCATCATGGCAACAATACTAGGAACAATTAAAGTCTTAATTATAGTCATAGTAGTTAACTGCCCACCAATCCACAACATAGTAGTGGTCACATCACCAATTGGAGACCAAGCACCTCCAGCATTCGCTGCTACTACAACAATACCTGCAAAAACCAACGTTCATACTTGTCATCGATTAACTTTCTGAGTAAAGAAACCATAACGATAGTTGTGGTTAAATTATCTAAAGCTGCAGAGAAAAGAAAGTAAGCACACTAACAATCCACAACAATTTTACTCTATTTTTTGTTGTTATCTTATCAGTAATAATTGAAAAACCTTCGTGAGCATCAACCAATTCAACAATAGTCATTGCCCCTAATAAGAAAAATAAAATACTAGAAATTTCACTTAAATGATGTAGCAATTGTTCTTCTATGAAATGTTGATCAGCACCACTTAGAACAAATAAAGTCCAGACCAACACACCTGTAATTAATGCAGAAGCTGCCTTATCAACTTTAATTGGGTGTTCTAAAGCAATAGCTAGATATCCCAGTACGAAAATTACAATCATTAGTGTTAACATAAATCAAATAATAAGGTTGTTTTTTACTTTAAAAATTTCGCACAAATTTATAAAACTAAACGCGATTAATTGAACCTAATTAGATAATTTATTGAGAAAAAAGCGCCTTAGAAGGCGCTTAAAAATTAGTCTTCTAAAGCAACTAATTCGATTTTTGCAGGAATAATTTCTGATGCACCATTAACCTCAAAATTAAAGGGGAAAATCAGATCCATAGAAGTTGGTGTTTGATTCTGAACTTCGAGCACATAAGGGTCATCTTCCTGACCTTCCTGAACAATGGTTAACACATTTCCTCTACAGACCAAGATCCAGATAGATCAATCAAAGATTCCTCATCTTCACCACACTCAATAAGATGATCATCCATGGTTACAGCCCCGTCTTCAGAAAAGAAAAATAAATTGTCATGAGAGCAAACTGGGAGTTCATCCGTAACCAAGGGAGATTCCAATAAATTAATACTTACCCCATAAATTCTGCAGTTGCAGAATCCACATACCACGTATGCATTGGTAAGAGTTCAGACAACAACTGGTAAGTACAAGACCCATCATCATCTTCAGCTTCTGAGTTGTAATTAACAGCATTCACATCTGTACATCCAAAAACTGGAGCTGGATCTTCTTCACAACTTGAAAAAGTAAATAACAAAACAAAAACAATAAGATATAACGAGTTTCCATAATACTTTATTTAAAATTTAATGCAATTTACAATTCTTCAGAATATATTCTTCCACTACAATGATTTTTAACACACCCTGTTACAGATGAAAGCACATTATCTTCGCCTCTTAACTTGAGTAAACCTAAAAGCAAAAGCCATAGCTTCTTTTCCTTCAATAAGAATATCATCAGCTTTTACCCATATATTAGGAACCATATGAGCTAACCTTTTTAATAAAAACCATTATAAACACCACCGCCTGTCAAAAACTGATTTTAAATGGTGGCACTTAGCAACAGATGAAATTTGTATTGCTATATGTTCTACAAAGGTTCTCATTTGGTTTTCAACAGACAAGCATGACTGATCAAGCAATGGCAATGCATGATCTACAACCCATTCCCAAGCTAAAGATTTTGGAAAAGGTTTGCAGTAATAATGAAGACCATTTAATTGGTCTAACAAATATGAATCTACAATACCTTTTGAGGCAATATCACCTCTATTATCATATTCGTAGCCTATTTTTTTGGACAATAAATTCAATAAAATATTTACAGGGCAAATATCGAAAGCAATTCGAGATCCATGAATATCAAATGATATATTCGAAAACCTCCAAGATTTAAACATGCATCATAATCTGTAAACAATAATTTATCTACCAAAGGTACCAAAGGTGCACCCTGACCTCCAAAGGGAACATCTTCTGTTCTAAAATCATAAACTATTGGTTTTTGTATTAAATCATAAATAGGTTTAGGATCACCTATTTGTAGGGTAATTCCTTTATCTGGTTGATGAAAAACAGTATGTCCATGAGTAGAAACTGCATCTATTTCAGTAATCGCATTCCGAGCAATAAATTGCTTCAGTTCATTAGCCATCATACATCCAAACTCATACGACAATTTCTTAATGTCTGGTTCTTTTTGAAAGGGTGCTTGTCGCAATTTTTCCCGAAAAATCGAATCATAATTAAAAGTATTAAAATTTAATATTTCAAATGACCAGCTCTTTTCATGTACAAATTTACAATACGCAATATCCAAACCATCTAAAGAGGTTCCAGACATTAATCCAATGACATAATATTCTTTCAAAGCTTAAAACCAATTCATCAGCTAAATTGCTTAAAATAATGTAATTTTACACATGTTTATTTAAAAAAGCTAATAATGAATTTTGAACTCAGCGAAGAACATATAATGATTCGTGATGCTGCAAGAGATTTTGCTCAGAACGAACTTTTACCTGGTGTTATAGAAAGAGACGAAAACCAAGCCTTCCCGCATGAACAGATAAAAAAATGGGAGAACTTGGGTTCATGGGAATGATGGTATCTCCAGAATATGGTGGTGGTGGAATGGATACTGTTTCATATGTTTTGGCAATGGAAGAAATTTCAAAAATTGATGCATCAGCTTCTGTAATCATGTCTGTTAACAATTCATTGGTTGCTGGGGAATCGAAAAATTTGGAAATGAGGAACAAAAACAAAAATACCTAAAACCACTTTCTACTGGGGAAATTATTGGGGCTTTTTGTTTATCAGAACCAGAAGCTGGGTCAGATGCCACATCTCAAAAAACGATTGCCAAAGACATGGGAGATCATTATTTGTTAAACGGTACAAAAAACTGGATTACAAACGGGAATAATGCCTCTATCTATATAGTTATTGCTCAAACAGATATTGAAAAAGGACATCGTGGAATAAATGCATTAATTATTGAAAAAGGCATGGACGGATTTGTAGTTGGCCCTAAAGAAAATAAACTAGGAATTCGCGGATCAGACACTCATTCGTTGATGTTTACTGATGTTAAAGTACCTAAAGAAAACAGAATCGGTGAAGATGGTTTTGGATTTAAATTTGCCATGAAAACACTTTCCGGTGGAAGAATAGGAATTGCAGCTCAAGCTTTAGGTGTAGCATCTGGTGCTTTAGAATTGGCACTACAATATTCTAAAGAAAGAAAATCATTTGGTAAACCCATCTGCGAACACCAGGCTATTGCCTTTAAACTTGCAGACATGGCAACTGGAAATAGAAGCATCGAGATTATTGTGTTTAAGAGCAGCATGGCACAAAGATATGGGGCTAGACTTTTCCGAATCCAGTGCTATGGCTAAATTATTCTCTGCAGAAAAAGCCATGAGAATTACAACTGAAGCTGTTCAAATACATGGTGGATATGGATTTGTTAAAGAATACCATGTAGAACGCCTGATGCGTGATGCAAAGATCACTCAAATATACGAAGGCACGTCTGAGATTCAAAAATAGTTATCTCCAGATCGATACTGAAGTAATCAAAACAGCTTGATAACAGATGAATTTATTCAAACATAAGTTATCTCTTTGTCATCTAAATTATAAAGCTTAAATTTGCGCCCTCTCTTCGAGAAAGAGAATTATTAATTAACCGGGTTTCGGACCCTTAAACAATTAACTATGGCAACTAAAATTAGATTGCAACGCTTCGGTAAAAAGGTAAACCAATTTATCATATCGTAGCAGCCGACTCTCGTTCTAAACGTGATGGTCGTTTCATCGAAAAGTTAGGCTTATACAACCCTAACACAGCACCTGCAGAAATTGATATTAATCACGATAGAGCTCTTTACTGGGTTCAAGTTGGAGCTGTTCCTACAGATACAGCAAGAGCAATATTATCTTACACAGGTGTAATGATGAAAAACACCTTTTAGATGGTGTTAGAAAAGGTGCTCACACTGAAGAACAAGCTTGGCAAAGTATGACGCTTGGTTAGAAGGCAAGACTAAACAAATTAGTGATGCGACGAGCGCAATTGAAAAACAAAAGCTGCTGCTGCTGCTAAAGCACTAGCCGCTGAAAAAGAAGCTAGAGCTGCTAAAGAAGCTGCAATTTTAGCGAAAAACACCTGAAGCACCTGCTGCGAAAAGCACCTGCTGCTGAAGGAAGCACCTGCTGCTGAAGAAGCCCTGCTTAGAAGCACTGCTGCTAAGAAGCACCTGCTGCTGAAAAGCACGCCTGCTGCTGACGAGAAGCACCTGCTGCTGAAGAAGCACCTGCTGCTGAAGAAGCGCCTGTGCTGAAGAAGCACCTGCTGCTGAAGAAGCACCTGCTGCTGAAGAAGAAGCACCTGCTCTGCATGCTGAAGAAGCACCTGCTGCTGAGAAGCGCCTGCTGCTGAGGAAGCACCTGCTGCTGAAGAAGCACCTGCTGCTGAAGAAGCACCTGCTGCTGAAGAAGCACCTGCTGCTGAAGAAGCACCTGCTGAAGAGGCTTCAGAATAATGAAATTGAAGGACTGCTACTTTATTGGTCACATTAGCCGTAAACATGGCTTTAAAGGAGACCTACTTGTAAAGTTAGA
Organism: Cryomorphaceae bacterium; assembly: GCA_019649675.1. GTDB lineage: Bacteria > Bacteroidota > Bacteroidia > Flavobacteriales > UBA7430 > MED-G21. The sequence goes on from BOWN01000002.1 coordinate 297,193, forward strand.
TGTTGATGATCCTTCGAAATACAAAAATTTGGAATCAGTCTTCGTTGATAAAAAGGAAGACTGGTTCCTTTTTTATAAACGCTTGTAAACTCACTCAAAAAGGGTTCTTACACATACATTTTGAGGGAATAGATACGGAAGCAGAAGCAAACAAACTTTGCAAATGTGGGCTATACCTTCCGCTCTCTTTTCTTCCACCCTTGGAAGGAAACAAATTTTACTACCATGAGATCGAAGGCTTCAAAGTCATCGACAAATCATACGGAGAAGTTGGTATATTAAAAGAAGTCATTAATCAGACAGTACAACCACTTTTCGCTATCGAAAAAGAAGATAAAGAAGTGCTCATTCCAATTGCAGACTCTATTATTGATAAATTAGACAGAGAAAACAAATGTCTTTACTTAACTTGCCCTGAAGGATTAATTGAAGTGTACTTAGGTTAATAGCTTAAATTAAGTTAATTCATCATTACTCATAATTTTAACAAACACATCTCTATAACGAAACGATCATGGGAAAAAAGAATAAAAAGAAAGACATTTCGGGCGTGGTATATTCTACCAACCAAAACTATGACTATTCTTATGACGATGAACAAGAAGAAGAAACGCTTCCTCCTAACGAACAAGATCTAAGAATTGTCTTAGACCGAAAGAAAGCAGGCAAAGTAGTTACTACAATTATAGACTTTATCGGAAGCAAAAAAGATCTTAAAACGCTGGGAAAAGAACTTAAAACCTATTGTGGGGTTGGTGGCACTGTTAAAAACGGTGAAATTTTAATTCAAGGAGATTTTAGAGATAAAATTTTGACACTATTACTTAAAAAAGGATACAAGGCAAAAAAGAAAGGTGGTTAATTCATAGAACTAAACCATTCAAAATGATTTTCAAACTACTTTTACATAAAAAAGCCTTACGATGAAAAGAATTCAAGAAGCAGTCAATTTCATTAATACATTTAAATTCACAAAACCGCTCACCGGAATTGTTTTGGGAACTGGTTTGGGTGGATTGCTCGATAAATGTGAAATAGAAACTTGTATTTCATACAAAGACATCCCACACTTGCCCATATCTACAATTGAATCAAATCAAGGCCAACTCATATTTGGAAAAATAGCAAATAAACCTGTTGTAATTATGCAAGGGCGTTTTCACTATTACGAAGGATATTCTGGAAAAGAAATAACCTTTCCCATAAGAGTTCTTAAAGAACTAGGAATTAAAAACCTACTGATCTCAAATGCATCAGGAGCTCTAAATTCGGACTATAAAAAAGGAGATTTAGTTATTGTAAATGATCACATAAACCTTCTATTTGACAATCCACTTAGAGGGAAAAATATAGAAGAACACGGCACAAGGTTTCCAGACATGTCGGAACCATACAATAAAGAGTTAAGCAATGTGCTATGGGCGTGTTCGAAAAACATAAATAGTAATTTCCATTCTGGAGTATATGCCGCATGGCAAGGACCATCGCTAGAAACTCGAGCCGAATACAGGATGCTTAAAATTTTAGGTGCTGATTTGGTAGGCATGTCCACAGTGCCAGAAGTTATAGTTGCAAATCACATGAACCTGCCTTGCGCAGTAGTATCTGTATTAACAGATGAGTGTGATCCAGACAATCTAAATCCGGTTTCAATTGAGGAAATTATTTCCGTTGCCAAAAAAAGTGAGCCACTCTTAACCGAGCTTTTTACCAAAACAATCAGCCAATTATAAATTCATCAAGAATTCCATTGTATCTACCCCATCAGCATAATCGTCGATTGCTGGAATTTGAGCTTGCCCAAAATCAAATGAATTTTCAATATCAAAAGTAGATACGACACATTGAATTTGATTTGATTTAGAAACTAAGACGTTCTTTAAGCTCATCAAGATCATTATAAAACTCATAATGAAGCATTGATATAGGGGAAGTAAGTGATGAATCTTCTCTTAATAATAAAAAGCCATTTTCAAGCATTTCATTTCCCCCCATCAAAAAAAAGTGCTCTGTAATAATCAAAGTTATTGGCATACTTTTTATTGTCTATGACATCCTTATATATATAAAAAGCTTCAAATAGCATCTCAAAATCATATCCAGTAGGCACATACAATTTAGATACATTTCTACAACCTAAACCATAGTATGCAAAAACATCATCTCCCAAAGATTGAAGTTCTTTTTGAGTTTCATTACCTGACAAAACAGCAACAGAATTCCTATTCTTTCTAATAATATGTGGGTACTTGGAAAAGTAATAATTAAAGTAACGTGCAGTGTTGTCTGATCCTGTTGCAATAACTGCATCAAAATCTTTCATTCTAGACTCCGTAAAAGAAATTACCTGACCAAATACTGGATTCAAATCTACCAACATCTTTACTATTAAGGGTAACAAAATCTTATCCTCTGAAGATAACTTAACAATTACATGATGCCCACTAAGTAAGGTGCAAACGAAATCATGAAAACCAACTAGAGGAATGTTTCCAGCCATAACAATAGCAACTGTTTTCGGACCCATCACTCCATTTATATTTTGAAGACCATTCTTTTAAAACATTTGGTTTTAACCATACTGACAAAGCGCCTAATGCACGCCTAACTTGTTTTTCTTCAAACCAACCATTATGGGTTTTAGCAGAAGTAATTGCCGAAGAAAATGGTTCATGAAAATTTTTATTTAAAATAATATTTGTCTTTTCAGAATTAAAAGATTCGAACTGACTCAAAAAAATTCCTATTGAACTGAATGCTTCTATAATAGTATCTCGATTCATCAACAATGTTTTTTGCTATATTTGTATCGCAAACATACAAATCTTTATATAGTAATGGCAATTATTATTACTGACGAATGTATTAATTGTGGAGCTTGTGAAGCTGAGTGCCCAAACACTGCCATTTATGAGGGAGGCTTAGAATGGTCTTTTGCTGAAGGTACATCACTCACAGGAAAAATTGGAGACATTAATGCACTCACAGAGCAGGAACCAATTTCTTATGATTTTTACTACATAGTACCCGATAAATGTACTGAATGTAAAGGCTTTCATGAAGAACCTCAATGCGCTGCTGTATGTCCTGTTGAATGCTGTGTTCCGGATGAAGATAATATAGAAACTGAAAAAGATTTACTCACAAAAAGCATTTCTACATTGTGAATAATTTAATCAAATACCTCCTATACCTCTTTCTCTCACTTTCTTGTACTTCTCATGCTCAAAAAAATGATGATTTGATATTTTTTGAATCTAGACTGCAAACACTCACCAATAAAATTTTAACAGAAAACTCTGATTCATTAAAATATGAAGCCAATAAGTTACTCATAGAAGATGTCGAAGAAATTATGCTCATTAAAGGCAGTTATAACTATCCTTTTGAAAACTTAGAAAACATGAGTATTTTAACTTCACCTGATGATAAATTTAGAATTTACAATTGGGTTGTTCCTAAAGAAGATGGTTCTTTTGAATACTTCGCTTACCTTCAACTTTATAAAAAAAGAAAAAAAGGACTTTACTTTTATAAACTTTCAGACATATCCTCAATGGTGAATGAGGAACAATATAAAATCTTTACAAATGGCGACTGGTACGGCGCACTTTATTCTGAGATAATACATAACGAATTTGAATCTAAAGACATATATACACTTGTCGGTTGGGACGGAAACAACAACACTTCCACAAAAAGAATAGTTGAAATCTTACAATTAGATGAAAATAAAAAACCTGTATTTGGAGCACCTATCATTAAAATGAACGACGGTACACGTTACAGAATGGTCTTAGAATACTCCAATAACGTGAGCACCACAATGGCCTATGATTCAAACAACAAACACATAGTATATGACCACCTTGAGCCAATAGAGGGTGCAGCAAAAGGCTCATATGAATTTTACATCCCTAACCTAAGTTACGATGGACTTACTTTTAAAAATGGGAAATGGCGTATGGTTGAAGATGTACCGGTTTTTAATCACAAGAAACTAGATGGTAAACAAGCCAAAAATATTCAAAGAGGACTTTCAGAATAAATATACTAACTCTAATTTTAACCAAAAAATCATCTGTAATAATTATCTTGAATAAAGATGTTAGTAAAAGATAACATATGTTTAAAATTACCCAATATTTTTTTTCTCTTATCATAGAAAATAGTCGAATTTTGCTTTTTATTTATTAAGCCTAATTGACTCATTTTAAGATGAAAAAACATAACTTCAGTGCCGGTCCATGCGTTCTCCCTCAACAGGTACTTGAAAAAGCTTCTCAAGCAGTATTAAACTTTAACAACTCAAACCTTTCTTTAATTGAAATATCTCATAGAAGTAAAGATTTTGTTGCTGTTATGGATAAGGCACAAACTCTGGTAAAAGAATTATTACAAGTACCAGAGGGCTACTCTGTACTTTTTCTACAAGGCGGTGCAAGTACTCAGTTTTTAATGACCGCAATGAATTTATTAAAAACATCAGGAAAAGCAGCTTACATTAATACTGGTACTTGGTCTACAAAAGCTATAAAAGAAGCAAAAAGATATGGTGAGATTAATATCATCGCAAGCTCTGAAGATAAAAACTTCTCTTATATCCCGAAAGAATATAGTTATCTCAGAAGATACAGACTATCTGCACTTCACATCAAATAATACGATCTTTGGAACACAATTTCATGAATTTCCAAAAGTTTCAAAAAACACAATGTTGGTCTGTGACATGTCATCAGATATTTTCTCAAGAAAAATTGATGTTTCGAAATTTGATTTGATCTACGCCGGAGCTCAAAAAAATATGGGTCCTGCAGGAACTACTTTAGTCATTATAAAAGATGAAATCCTCAACAAAACAGGACGCGACATTCCAACAATGTTAGATTATACAACTCACATTTCTAAAGGATCAATGTTTAACACACCACCTGTATTTCCAATATACGTATCTATGCTAACTTTGGAATGGCTAAAGAATAATGGTGGTGTAGACAATATTGAAAATTAAACAATGCAAAAGCCCAACTGCTTTATTCAGAAATTGACAGAAACCCTCTTTTTAAAGGAGTTGCTGCTGTTGAAGATCGATCAAAAATGAATGTCACTTTTGTATTAACAGACGAAAGTAAACAAGAAACATTTGATAAGCTTTGGAATGACGCAGGAATTAACGGACTAAAAGGTCACCGATCTGTTGGTGGCTACCGAGCCTCAATATACAATGCACTACCAATTGAAAGTGTACGGGTATTAGTAAACACTATGCAAGAACTGGAAAACACCCTCTAAAATGACTCAGAAACTAAAAAAAGTTTTAGACAAAGATGGGAATAACATCAGCCCACAATTAGGAGATAACATTAAAAATTATCTTATCGATATTGATGGGACAATTACAGAAGATGTTCCAAACGAAGAACCTGAAAGAATGGTAACATGTGAACCTTGGTTGGATGCACGTAAAATAATTAACGAATGGTATGATGAAGGTCACATCATCACATTCTTCACCTCTAGAACAGAAAAAACTCGAGAAATTACATTAACCTGGTTAGACAAACACGAATTTAAATACCATGGTTTATTAATGAATAAACCCCGAGGTGGAAACTACCACTGGATAGACAACCATATAGTTAAAGCTACACGTTTTAAAACCAAATGGACTCCTTTGATTAAGAAAAGTAGCATGATAGAAGTTTTTGATAACGACATAGAAAAATGAAAATACTAGCAAACGACGGAATTGCAAAAAGTGGAATTGATGCAATGGAAAATGCAGGCTTTAAAGTCATTACAGACAAAGTAGACCAAAGCCAATTAATTGATTATATCAATAAAAATGACATTACAGCACTTTTAGTGCGCTCAGCAACAAAAGTACGCAAAGACATCATTGATGCATGCCCAAATCTAAAACTTATAGGACGAGGTGGTGTTGGAATGGATAACATTGATGTAGATTATGCTCGTGACAAAGGCTTACATGTCATAAATACACCTGGTGCTAGCTCTGCCTCTGTTGCTGAATTAGTATTTGCCCACCTTTTTGGAATGGTACGCTTCTTATTTGACGCCAACAGAAACATGCCTTTAGAGGGAGATACTCGTTTTAAAGAATTAAAGAAAAGTTATGGAGCTGGAATTGAACTTAGAGGAAAAAAAATCGGCATCATTGGTTTTGGCCGTATCGGTAGAGAAGTTGCCAAAATAGCTTTAGGTCAAGGAATGCAAGTTATTGCTCATGATACCCACTGTAAAAATGCAAAAATTGAAATTGATTTCTACGATGGTCAACAAGTAAACTTCAACATCAATACAGTTGCCATTGAAGAAGTATATAAAAATGCTGATTTTATTACAGTTCATGTTCCTTTTCAGGGGAAACCATTAATTTCTAAGAAAGAAATTGAAATGATGAAAGATAATGTTGGTTTAGTTAACGCTGCCAGAGGAGGTGTAATTAATGAAATTGATTTATTAGACGCATTAGAAAATGGCAAAATACGTTATGCTGGTTTAGATGTTTTTGAAAATGAACCAACACCGAACATGAAAGTCTTAATGGCACATCAAATTTCATTAAGCCCACATATTGGGGCTGCAACACTTGAAGCCCAAGATCGAATTGGTACAGAATTAGCTGAACAGATCGAACAACTTTTAAAATAATAAACACCTAAGTTCGCCACAATATAAAAGTAACCAAAATATCTACCGATGATTTCATTCTTTAAGGGAACAAACCAAGTATTTGCCGTAGCCACTAAAGAAACTATTAGCCAGAAAAATTGTGAAAAACTAAAATGGTTGTTTGGAGATGCCGAAAAAATTAACTCTGAAGCTGTAAATGGTACTTTTATAGGTCCTAGAAAGGAAATGATTACCCCTTGGAGTACAAATGCCGTTGAAATCACTCAAAATATGGGCATCGAAGGTATCGATCGTATTGAAGAATACTTTGCTTTTGAGGAGAAAACTGGCTTCGACCCAATGTTACAGGTGAAATATAACGGACTTCATCAAGAAATATTTACGGTTGACACAAAACCTGAAGAGATCATTCACATTGAAGACATCGCTTCTTACAACGAAAAAGAAGGATTGGCTTTAAGTCAGGATGAAGTAGATTACCTAAATAAGGTAAGCGAAGAAATTGATAGAAAATTAACGGATTCAGAAGTTTTCGGTTTTTCGCAAATCAATTCTGAACATTGTCGACACAAAATATTCAACGGAACCTTCATTATAAATGGTGAAAAAAAAGAAACCAGTCTTTTCAAATTGATCAAAAAGACCTCTGAAATGAATGGAGGCAACTTGGTTTCTGCCTACAAAGATAACGTTGCATTTGTAAAAGGCCCTCAAATAGAATTATTTGCTCCTAAGCGTCAGGATATTGCCGATTACTACCATACCAAAGAAATTCAATCTGTACTTTCTCTAAAAGCAGAAACACACAACTTCCCTACAACCGTTGAACCTTTTAATGGTGCTGCAACAGGCTCTGGTGGCGAAATTAGAGACCGTCTTGCAGGTGGGAAAGGCAGTTTACCTTTAGCAGGAACCGCAGTTTATATGACTTCTTACTCTCGTTTAGAAGATGAGCGTAACTGGGAATCAGGAATGGAAGAACGGCCTTGGTTGTACCAAACACCAATGGACATTTTAATAAAAGCATCAAACGGGGCATCTGACTTCGGAAATAAATTCGGTCAGCCCTTAATTTCGGGTTCGGTTTTAACCTTCGAACACGAAGAAAACAACAAGCAATTAGGTTTTGATAAGGTCATTATGTTGGCCGGTGGTATCGGGTGGGGAAAACATGAAGATGCTCTTAAAGATGTACCCAACAAAGGAGACCGGGTCGTTATTTTGGGTGGTGACAACTACCGCATTGGAATGGGAGGTTCCTCAGTATCTTCTGTAGATACAGGTGAATTGGATAACGTAATCGAACTGAATGCGATTCAGCGTTCAAACCCTGAAATGCAAAAACGTGCTGCCAATGCCATAAGAGCTATGGTGGAAAGTGATAAGAATCCTATCGTTTCCATCCATGACCACGGTGCAGGTGGACACTTAAACTGCCTATCTGAATTGGTGGAAGAAACGGGTGGTAAAATCGATTTAGAAGCACTTCCTATAGGTGACCCTACCCTATCGGCTAAAGAAATTGTTGGTAACGAATCTCAGGAACGTATGGGGTTGGTCATCGATGAAAAACACATTGAAGAGCTACGTAAAATATCGGAACGTGAGAGAGCACCATTCTATAATGTAGGTGAGATAACCAGCGATATGAACTTCTCTTTTGAGTCGAGCAAAGATGGTCGTAAGCCCATCAACATGAAATTGAATCACTACTTTGGCTCTTCTCCAAAAACAATTATGACAGACGCGAGAGAAGAGACAAACTTCTCTCATATAACATACAATAAAGACAAGATATTAGAATACATTACATCAGTTCTTCAATTGGAAGCCGTAGCATGTAAAGACTGGTTAACCAATAAAGTTGACCGTTGTGTATCGGGTAGAGTTGCCAAACAACAAAATACAGGACCTTTACACATCCCACTAAACAACTGTGGTGTGATGGCATTAGATTACAGAGGGGAAAAAGGTATTGCTACTTCCGTAGGCCATGCCCCTATTAGTGCATTGATAGATCCTGTTGCTGGTTCTCAATTCTATTGCCGAGGCCTTAACAAACATCGTTTTCGCTCCTATTTCAAACAACTTAAACGGCGTTTCTTTAAGTGCCAATTGGATGTGGCCTTGTAGAAATAAAGGTGAAGATGCACGTTTGTACGATGCAGTAAAAGGGATCAGCGACTTCGCTATTTCTTTAGGAATCAATGTTCCTACCGGTAAGGACAGTCTATCGATGACCCAGAAATACAAAGATGGCAGCAAAGTTATTTCTCCGGGTACGGTCATCATTTCTGCCATTGGTGAGTGTAGCAACATCAACCAGGTGGTGAGCCCTGTATTAAAGAAAAAAGAAAATGCACCAATCATCTACATCAACTTATCGCAAGATGACTTTAAGTTGGGTGTAGTTCATTTGCTCAAATAAATAACAAAGTAGGTTCTGAAACACCAAGCATTCAAGATACTGAATTCTTTAAAAATGGTTTCAATGCGATTCAGAAATTGATCAAGTCTAACTTGGTTGAAGCCGGACACGATATTTCTGCCGGTGGTTTAATTACCGGTTTATTAGAAATGTGTTTTGCTGATGTAAACCTCGGTGCAGATATTGATTTAACTTGCTTAAACGAACAAGACATTGTTAAAGCATTATTCTCTGAAAACTCTGGTGTACTTCTTCAGGTAAACGACATTGATAAAGCGGATGGTATTTTAAGGAGATGAACATTGCTTACCATACATTGGGTACAGCAGCAGATACTGCAGAATTAAACATCACAAGTCATGATCTAAACTTCAACTTAAGCGTTAGCGATTTAAGAGATGTTTGGTACAAGACTTCGTACTTATTAGACCGCAAGCAAAGTGGCGAAGAAAAAGCATTAGAGCGTTTCAACAACTACAAGCACATGCCATTAAAATTCAACTTCCCTGAAGGTTTCAGCGGACAGTTGGCAGCCATGGGATTAGATCCAAACAGAAAAACAGCCAGCGGATTAAAAGCAGCCATCATCCGGAAAAGGGTTCAAACTCTGAGCGCGAAATGGCTTACGCACTATACTTGGCTGGTTTCGATGTGAAAGACATCCACATGACAGACTTAATGAGTGGCCGTGAAGACCTGAGCGATGTGAACTTTATCGCTGCCGTTGGCGGATTCTCTAACTCAGACGTTTTAGGCTCTGCAAAAGGATGGGCCGGATCATTTAAATATAACGACAATGCACGAAAATGCTTTAAAGAACTTCTTCGATAGAGAAGACACTCTATCCATAGGTATTTGTAATGGCTGTCAGCTATTTATAGAATTGGGAATGATTAACCCAGATCACAAAGAAAAACCCAAAATGCTTCACAACGACTCTCACAAATTTGAGTCTGGTTTTGTGAATGTAGACATACCGGAAAACAACTCAGTAATGCTTGGCACATTATCTGGTTCTCGACTAGGTGTTTGGGTTGCACATGCTGAAGGTAAATTCAATTTTCCATACAATGAAGATCAATATCAGATTGTATCGAAGTTCAGCTACAAAAACTACCCTGCAAACCCAAATGGCTCTGACTTTAACACAGCAGCCATTACTTCAAATGACGGTCGGCACTTGGTAATGATGCCTCACCCAGAGCGTTCTATCTTCCCTTGGAACTGGGCACACTATCCGGAAAATGGAAACAAAGTTTCGCCATGGATCGAAGCTTTCGTTAATGCGCGTAACTGGGTGGCAGAAAAAACGAAATAATCGGTTACTTAAATAAAAAAAGCCCCCGCAAATGCGAGAGCCATAATTTCATAAAAAGTAAATATCAATTGTTTACTTTATCGAGATGATACACATACTCAAATTCTTCATAAGCAACAAAATCTGTTGAATCATTGTAAGTTCTAAAGTCTTTAATAAAAAACACAAAGGTTTGAGATGTGAGTTCTGTAACATGATATTCTAAAGTCGTATCTGAATCTGTTAAAGTAAAAAGCATGTTTTCATAAGCCCAATTATATGTTTTAGGTAAAGAATCAACATCAGTCCATATTAATGATGAAGAAGACACGTCAAGGGTTGAAAACTCATTTTGATGATCTATAATCACTGTCTGTCGGCTATCAATTTCCCGAACAGGAGGATCATATGGACCGTAATGCCCCAATTCATGCGTTGTTGCTGTTTGAGTAATTTCCCATAAACCAATAACTGGAGAGATAACTGCTGCTTCTGAATCATCTTTTTTACAAGAAGTAATCGATAAAATTAAAAGAGAGAGCGAAAATAAAATTCTTTTCATTTTTATAGTTTTTGATTAAAAAATCGAAATCAATTCAATATTAATACACCAAATTTATAGAAATAAAGCACAGCTTATATGTAAGTAATTATTAAGAATTAACAACTTTATTAATAAAATAAAGGGGAAATCTTCTAATTAAAAAGGATTGATCAAGACATTAACTCATCATTATTTACCGCTCTTAATTGACCTTCTGAACTAGCAATAACTGTAGCTACAGTAGCATCTCCAGTTACATTTACAACCGTACGGAGCATATCAAGGATTCGATCAACCGCAAAGATCAAAGCAACTCCTTCCGGATCCATACCTACAGCACCTAATACAATAACGAGCATTACCAATCCAGCTCCAGGTACAGCAGCAGCTCCAATAGAAGCTAGGGTAGCTGTTAAAACAATGGTTAACTGCTGAGTTAAATCTAAATCTATTCCAAAGGCCTGTGCAATAAAAACAGCAGCTACAGCCTGATACAAGCTCGTTCCATCCATATTAATGGTGGCTCCCAATGGCAACACAAATGAACTTACCTCTTCCGAAACACCTAAATGGTCTTCACAACGCTCCATCGTAACAGGTAAAGTTGCAGCACTTGAACTGGTAGAAAAAGCTAACATCTGTGCTGGCATAATTCCTTTAAAGAAGTCTAAATACTTCATTTTTGTAAACAAGCGTAAAATAATTGGATACACCACTAGTATCATGATTAACAAACCTGTAACCACAGCCAAAGAATACAAACCTAAAGCTGAAAACAATTCAATTACATTGTTCAAATCACCATCAGAAAAATCTACCATAAGTGAAGCCAATAATGCAAACACGCCATAAGGTGCCGTCATCATAATAATATCAACTATTTGGAGTATAACATCGTTAACACCATCAAAAAATCCTTTTACATAAACAAGGTTTTCTCATCAGGCAGCATAATCATAGCAATTCCAAAAAGAATGGCAAAAAAAATCACTTGCAGCATATTTTTATTATTGGTACTTGCCTTCATAAAGTTTTGTGGAACAATATCTACCAAAAACTGCAAAGGCCCTTGATCTTTTACCTGAGCTGCCGCTTGCATTTTTGCTTCTGTTTTTGAAGCGTATTTTTCTTTAAACTCAATTCTTTTTTCTTCAGAAAAATGCTTTCCTGGTTGAAGTGTAGTTTACAATTAACAAACCAGTAGTAACAGCAAAACTGTAGATACCAAATACAAAGCAATGGTTTTTGAACCAATTCTGGAAAGTTTGGATATGTCACTTAAACTTGCAACACCTTTAATGAGATGCAAAAACCAAAGGAACAGCAATCAATTTTAAAGAGATTGATAAATATCGTTCCAAACGGTTTAATCCAATCGCTGGTGAATTGATCCCAACCCATGCTAATGGCTATTAAGCCAAAAACAACACCTAAAACCATCCCAATAATAATCTTCCAATGCAGTGGTAAATGCTTCATCTCTTTTAAAGTTTAATGGTTTTATTTCTTAAATAATGATCTAGTAGAACCATCGCCATCATGGCTTGAACAATAGCAACTGCCCTAGGTACAACGCAAGGATCGTGACGTCCTTTCCCTTAACTACAACCTCCTCACCCTTATTATTAGTGAAACTTGATCTTGCATGATAGTAGCAACTGGCTTAAAAGCTACTCTAAAATAGATGGGCGCACCATTAGAAATACCTCCCTTGAATACCTCCGAATTATTAGTCTTGTCTTTAAACCATCAGAGTGTCGATAAATGAATCATTTACTTGTGAACCTCTTTGCTTTGACATAGCAAAGCCACCACCATATTCAAAACCTTTTACAGCATTGATACTCATCATGGCCTTAGCCAAATCGGCATGTAACTTATCAAAAACAGGTGCACCTAAACCGACAGGAACATTTAAAGCCAAACCAGAAATGATACCACCAACTGTATCTCCCTCTTTTCTTACAGAATCAATTAATGAAATCATTTGCGAAGCAGTTGTCTCATCTGGGCAACGAACAATATTTGAGTCTATTTTAGATAAATCTAATTCGTCATAAGAAACATCCAAATCTACTTCTCCCACAGATGAAACATATGCATACAAATCAACACCAATCACTTGAAGTACTTGTTTAGCTATGGAACCTGCAACCACTCGAGCAATCGTTTCTCTTGCAGAGGACCTTCCTCCACCCCTATAATCTCGAATGCCATATTTAGCATCATAGGTGAAATCTGCATGAGAAGGACGGTATATCTTTTATGTGCGAATAGTCTTTTGACTTCTGATCGCTATTCATAATTTGGAACGAAATCGGAGTTCCTAATGTCTTTCCTTCAAATAAACCAGATAAAAACACAACTTGATCTGCTTCTTTTCTCTGGGTGGTAATCGAAGACTGACCGGGTTTCTTCGATCTAATTCCAACTGAATAGCATTGATATCTATGATATACCGCTGGACAACCATCAATAATTCCGCCTATAGCCTTACCATGAGACTCACCGAAACTGGTCAAAGAAAATATTTTTCCGAAAGGTATTTGAATTCATATAAATAAAATATATTTAGTACCTATTAGCAAATCAATGTTGGGTTGCAAATTACTAAAATAAAATACATGCTTTAAAGAGATTAATTTGTAATTTAAGTTGCTAAGATACAATGCCTTATTAAACAACATAATAAATCGAAAATGTATGCAAACTTATGCATATTCTCTTTTACTGTTAATTACTAAATTATTACCGTTCACTTTTTCTTATTTTTGACATGCTTAAAACTTTAGTATGAAAGTCGTAATTAAAAACATAGCTGAATTAGTTCAAGTAGAAGATCATATTCAAGAAAAGGTATCTGGTTCTTCAATGAAAAAATTATGCACCTTAAAAGATGCATTTTTGTGTATGGAAGAGGGCATTATTACAGACTTTGGACCTATGGAAAACTGGCAAGGAATTGACAACTGGAACAACACTGAAGTTATTGATGCTGATGGAGGTATGGTATTCCCTTCATGGGTAGATAGCCACAGCCATCTTGTTTTTGCAGAAACCAGAGAAGGAGAATTTGTTGATCGGATTAATGGTATGAGCTATAAAGAAATAGCAAATCGTGGTGGTGGTATATTAAATTCGGCTAAAAAATTATCTCAAACCAACGAAGACGAATTATATGAGCAAGCAGCTATTCGCTTAAGAGAACTTATCAAAATGGGTACAGGTGCTATAGAAATAAAAAGTGGTTATGGTTTAAGTACAGAAAGTGAACTAAAAATGCTGCGTGTTATCAAGCGGTTAAAAAACACATTCCCGATTACTATTAAATCAACTTTTCTCGGTGCACATGCACTTCCTATTCAGTTCAAAAATAACAAAAAAGATTATCTAAAATTAATTGAAGAAGAAATGCTCCCTAAAATTGCTATTGAGGGACTTGCAGACTTCATAGATATTTTCTGTGAGAAAGGCTATTTTTCGGTTGAAGATATGGAACGTATAGTAAATGCCGGAAAACATTATGGCTTAATTCCTAAGGTACATGTAAACCAATTCAACATTATTGGCGGAGTTCCTTCAGCGGTAAAACTAGGTGCACTTTCAGTAGATCATCTAGAAGTTGTTAATCAGAAAGACATAGATGCATTAAAAAATTCGACAACTATACCAACACTACTACCATCATGTTCCTTCTTTTTAAATATCCCCTACGCACCTGCGCGAAAAATGATAAATGAAGGCTTACCAGTTTGTTTAGCAAGTGATTACAACCCAGGATCTACCCCATCGGGAAACATGAACTTCGTGATTTCTTTAGCATGTATTCAAATGAAGATGAACCCAGAAGAAGCAATAAATGCTGCAACAATAAACGGGGCATATGCAATGGGAATAAGCAAATCAGAAGGAAGTATTGCCAAAGGTAAAAAAGGAAATATTTTCATCACAAAACAAATACCATCCTACGCATTCTTACCCTATAACTTTGGACATAACACTATAAAAAAAGTATTTATCAATGGTTGTGAATTTAAGTAATATATTAATAGTACTTTATCAACTACAAATTCACCACAATACTTTAAAAACATTTTATAATTCACTAATTAACACATTCTTAACAATATAGACTCTAGTATTGTTTGGCAATTTGAGAGATTAGATTAGATTTGTAAAATAAAAAGAAATTAACTTAAAAATAATACAAATGAAAAAAATAATTTTAGGTGTTGTATTTGCAGTAGTAAGTGTATTTGCTTCTCAAGCTCAAGAAATCTCTTTTGAAAAAGAAATTCACGATTTTGGAACATTTGAGCAACATGGCGACGGAAATTATGAATTCAAATTTACAAATACTGGAGATGCTCCCCTAATTATTTCTAACGCAAAAGGATCTTGTGGATGTACTGTTCCTGTTTGGCCAAAAGAACCAATCGCTCCAGGAGCAAGTAATGTGATTAAAGTAAAATACGATACAAAAAGAATAGGTGCGTTTAACAAAAGTGTAACTATATCATCAAATGCAGTAACAAATCCTACTCAAGTTATTCGTATTAAAGGTAAAACACTTGCTGTAGATGGAACATCAACGACTCCTGTTAAAAAAGCGACAGGAAATTCACCTATTGCAAAACCTAACAAATAAGAGGTTTATTAAAAATAATTTAAGAAATTTGTCTCGCTAATCTGCGAGACTTTTTTTTGATTTAAATATAAAACAAAACCATGCCAAAAATTTCAGCCAAAGGGCTTTCTATGCCAGAATCACCTATTCGAAAATTGGTTCCTTTTGCCGAAAATGCTAAAAAAAGAGGCACTCAGGTTATTCACTTGAATATTGGCCAACCAGACATAAGTACTCCTGAGATTGTTTTAAAGGCAATACGTAATTTTAAACATAATGTGATAGCGTATAGTCACTCAGCTGGAAACCAATCTTATAGAGAGGGTTTGGCACATTATTACCAAAATGTTGGAATTGATGTAGACCATACTCAAATCATAGTAACCACAGGAGGCTCAGAAGCAATTTCAATTGCACTAAATACAATTATGGACAAAGGTGATGAAATCATTATCCCAGAGCCATTTTACGCTAACTACAATGGATTTTCTACTGCTGCTGACATCACTGTAAAACCAGTTACCTCTTTAATTGATAATGGCTTTGCACTACCTTCAATTACAGAATTTGAAAAATTAATCACCCCAAAAACAAAAGCAATATTAATTTGTAATCCTGGTAATCCAACCGGCTACCTATATACTAAAGATGAATTAAACGCTTTGAAAAAAATTGTTTTAAAGCATGACCTTTTCCTCATCGCAGATGAAGTATATAGAGAATTTACATATGACGGAAAAAAACATACATCCGTCTTGGAAATAGATGAATTAAATCAAAACACAATTCTTATAGACTCAGTTTCTAAAAGATACAGTATGTGCGGAGCAAGAGTTGGATGTATTGTGACAAAAAATAAAGAAGTACTTGAAACAGCATTAAAATTTGCTCAAGCTAGACTAAGTCCTCCTTCTTTGGGTCAAGTTGCAGGTGAAGCTGCACTCAACACCCCTAAAAATTACTTCACAGAAGTCATAAATGAATACGTAAATCGGAGAGATCTTCTTGTTGAAGGACTCAATAAAATTGATGGAATTATATGCCCAAAACCTTCAGGTGCCTTTTATTGTATTGCACAACTACCTATAGATGATGCTGACAATTTTGCGAAATGGCTATTAGAGGAATTTAGTTGGAATAATATGACAGTTATGATTGCACCTGCTCAAGGATTTTATTCGACATCCGAGATAGGAAAACAACAGATACGAATAGCATATGTACTTAACCAAGAAGAACTTAAAAATGCGATTACTATTATAGAAGAAGGACTAAAAATATATCCCGGAAGACTAGTGTAAATAAAAGTCAATTTGTGACTTTTATCGTATGGAGTTAATTACCCACAATGAATAATAAAAAAATAAATGCACTTGAAATAGCAAATATTCTGGAGAAACTTTATCCAGAAACACCTATACCTCTTAATCATAAAGATACTTACACATTACTGATTGCAGTTTTACTATCTGCACAATGTACCGACGAACGCGTAAACAAAATTACCCCAATACTATTTGCTAAAGCAGATAACCCTTTTGATATGGTAAAATTATCGGTTGAAGAAATTAAGACTATTATAAGACCATGTGGCTTATCTCCAAGAAAATCTAAAGCGATTCATGATTTATCTAAAATAATAATTGAAAAGCACCAAGGTATGGTCCCTAATAGTTTTGAATATTTAGAAGAACTTCCAGGTGTTGGTCATAAAACAGCATCTGTAGTAATGGCTCAAGCATTTGGTATACCGGCGTTTCCGGTAGATACGCATATTCATCGACTGGCATATAGATGGAAATTAACAAATGGTAAAAATGTTGATCAAACTGAAAAAGATTTAAAACGCTTATATCCAAAAGAATTATGGAATAAATTACATCTACAAATTATTTTCTTTGGCAGAGAATATTGTCCTGCAAGATCTCACAAACCCGAAACCTGTCCTATTTGTAAAAAATATGGCCGCAAAATATTATTTAAATGAAAAATATATTACCTCTTCTAATTTTAATCTTATTTCTAGGATGTCAAAGCAAAAATGATGATGAAATCATTTCATTTTTAAATCAAAAAATTGACAACTGGCATGATGCAGCATCAAAAGGAAATTTTGATAACTACTTTAATTTTATTGCTAATGATGGTATCTTTATTGGGACAGATATAAGTGAAAGATGGACTAAAAAGAATTTGCAGACTTCTCGCAACCCTATTTTGAAAAAGGTAAAGCATGGTCATTTTCTGCTAAAGAACGTACTATTCGTTTAAATAAAATTAAAACAATAGCATGGTTTGATGAAGCATTAGACACGTGGATGGGAGATTGTAGATCTACAGGTGTTTTAAGAATAAATAATGGACAATGGCAATTAGAACATTACCAACTTTCGGTTACAATAGATAATGATCTTATGCCAGAATTCCTTGAGATTATTAAATCAAAATAAAATGAGAGAACACTCAATTAAAATAGAAAAACTGCTTACTACTATTCAATTGGAGAATTAAATAACGAAACAAATGAAATCTGGATTGCATGCCACGGATATGGTCAATTAGCTAAGTACTTTATTAAAAAATTTGAATGTGTAAAAAAACAGAATAGATTCATTATAGCTCCGGAGGGGTTTAACAAATTCTACATTAATGGTTATAGTGGTCGCGTAGGAGCCAATTGGATGACTAAAGAACAAAAGAATTGATGAGATTGATGACTACTGCTTGTACCTAGAACAATTAACAGATCTTATAACAAAACAAGCACATCAAAAATATAAGATTAAAATTGTTGGATTTTCTCAAGGCACAGCAACAGTTAGCAGATGGATACTAAAAACCAAATACAAAATAGAAACCCTCATTTTATGGGGAGGTAAAATTGCATTCGATTTTAACTTTTCTCTTTATAAAGAGAAACACTCTGAAACTATAAACTATGTGGTTTTTGGTACAGAAGATGAATTTTATTCACAAGAAGATATAGAAAGCTACAGAAAAGAGTTAAGTGATTTGAAAACAGAATGGATCAGTTATAACGGTGGACACACTATAGACACTAAAACCCTAAAATTACTTGAAAATTAAGCAGGCTAATATTCTTCATCATTTGATAAATACTCAAGCGTATCAGCAGCAGACATCTTAAGCTGATAGCCTTCTCCAGGAACCATGGCTGGAATATTACAAAAATTCCAGTCGGGAAAATACACATTACCCAAACCATCTTTCACAATAGTTACATTTTCCTCAACCTCTTGAAAAACAAGCACCACATCAGCAGGTTCCTCACGTAAATATGCAATCATATTCCAACCAAGATCTAATTCAATAGGTGTTAATTCTGGCATTAATTGAGTTCCTATAATTTCTACTACAGAATTCGAACTTACTTTAGCTTGGAAGCCTTGTCCAATCTCTAAATCTATATCAATACCCCAGGTTGGAAGAAATGCTGCACCAACATTATTCTTAACAATGATAGTTTGATCAATTATATCCTGAAATACAACTGACATAGAATCATTAACGGGGTCAATATAGGTAGAGAACAAACTCCAGCCTTCATTAAGAACTACCATCTGTGTATCTAAATCAGGATAAATACAAGAGCCGTCATCAATCAAATTAATAGACTGAAAATTTAACGCATTAACATCAGTACAACCGTATGCTTCACATTTACCTACATAAAGTGTGTCATAACTTCCATTATAATAAAAATCTTCAGGTGCATTTCTGTAGTGTTCGTCAATAAATTCATTTATTGACATTGCATCAAAACAATCATTGAGATAAGTCCATTCCCATGCAACTATAGAAATATTAGATGGTAAATCAACATAAGGTGTAAGCACCCATCTAAATTCACCACCATCATCATCAGGTCTTGAACAAGCTAAGGTCCTTAACGAATCTATAATCTCTTTTTCAACACACGGATGATACAATATCGCAATACCACCATGCTCCAAATTATGAATATAACGTTGTGGCGGCATGTATTCGTATTCCCCCCATCTACCCCACATAGATCTGTGAGGGCCACTAGAAGGTGGACTTTCATCATAACAAAGACCAATAGGGTTATTATAATGTCCAGCTCCATCACTAGGCTCATTAATAATTTCAGGCTCGCAATTTATTGGGTAGGCATTCCCATCACAACTAAAATCAACAATATCATCAATACTTTCTGGGCAAAAATACTCACAAGAACCATTATCTACAGTTGCATTTTCGCTATAATTCAATGCTTCAATGTCAGTACATCCTTCGATATAGCCTAAGCAATCTAACATTACTGCTTCTAAATCATCACACTCACCATTATTAGACAAAGAGACATTCATGATACTTCCTAACTGAGATGCATCTATAAACTGGAGAAAATTACAACATGAACTAAGGGATGTATTTCCTTGAACAAAAACTTGTTGCGCACTGTTTAGTAAAGAAAGTGGACTCAAATCGGTTACAGAAGTATTTAACAAAGCAAAACTTCCTGTTACAACAGATAAAGAAGATAGTGGGGATAAATCTGAGATATCGGAACCACTCAAAACCAAATTACCTTCAATTATTTCACAGTCTGAAAGAGAGTCGAGTTGATTTTGTGAATTAATAGTACCCAGATCTAAACATTGGGAATAGGTGGAGTAGGTTATGAAAATCACTAAAAAAAATATGATATATTTTTTTAACATATGTCTATTTTTATAGTGCAAATTTAACAAGTTTCACCCTCAATTCAAAAATTGAGTTTTACACTTAAGTAAAATTCAAATAAAACCCGAAAATAACGCGGCCTTCAATTATTTAAGCTTCAGCTTTTGGTCCTCCAAAATTGAGAGGCACTTGCTGCTGTTTACCTGTATCTTTGATCTCACCAAACTGAGACTCATATTTCTTCACATTGTCAACTAAAGCCCTAAGCAATCGCTTAGTATGCTGAGGAGTTAAAATTACTCTCGATTTAACTTTTGCCTTTGGCATGCCAGGCAACATAGATATGAAGTCAACAACAAATTCTGTTGGTGAATGATTTACAATAGCTAAGTTTGAATAAAAACCTTGAGCTAATTCCTCAGGTAATTCTATACTTACTTGTTTTTTATCATTTTTGTGAGCCATAATTTATTCTTCAACTATTAAAGCCTCATCTTGCACAGGTAAGTTAGGTGTATTTAACATACTTTCAAGTTGAGATTTATTACCTACTACCATTTTACTATACTTTTTAAGTCCTGTCCCTGCAGGAATCTTATGACCAACAATTACATTTTCTTTAAGTCCATCAAGTGTGTCTATCTTTCCATTAACTGCTGCTTCATTAAGTACTTTTGTTGTTTCCTGGAAGGAAGCTGCAGACAAGAAACTCTTAGTCTGTAGTGAGGCTCTTGTAATTCCTTGAAGAACAGATGTTGAAGTTGCTGGGACTGCTTCTCTAGCTTCTACTGGCTTCATGTCTTTACGTTTCAGAACAGAATTCTCATCTCTCAATTTTCGTAATGGTACAATTTGTCCTGCTTTAAAATTCTCAGAATCACCTGGATCAACAACATACATCTTTCCAAAGATCCAATCATTTTCTTCAACAAAATCATTTTTATGAACCAAATTACCTTCTAAGAAACGTGTATCACCAGCATCATTAATTTGGACCTTACGCATCATTTGACGAACAACAACCTCAAAATGCTTATCATTAATCTTCACACCTTGTAAACGATAAACTTCTTGCATTTCATTTACCAAATACTGCTGAACTGCTGTAGGTCCTTTAATCGCTAAGATTGTCTTTGGTGTAATAGCACCATCTGAAAGTGAAGTTCCTGCTTTTACAAAGTCATTTTCCTGAACGAGAATCTGCTTAGATAGCGACACTAGGTACTTCATCACTTCACCTGTCCTTGACTCAATAATAACTTCGCGATTACCACGTTTAATTTTACCATAAGAAACAATTCCATCAATTTCAGCAACAACTGCAGGATTTGAAGGATTACGTGCTTCGAACAACTCCGTCACACGAGGAAGACCACCAGTAATATCACCAGCTTTAGCTGTCTTTCGAGGAGTTTAGCGATAATTGTACCTGGTTTTAGCTTATCTCCTTCATTAACTACAATATGGGCTCCTACAGGTAAGTTGTATGATTTAACTTGACCATTTTTTCCAGAAGATTTAACAAGAATAGTAGGAATCATTTTCTTATCTCTAGTTTCAGAAATAATTTTTTCCTGGAAACCAGTTTGTTCATCAATTTCAACACGATAAGTAACGCCCTGTGCTAGATTCTCAAATTCTACTTTACCTGTAGTTTCTGATAAGATAACCGCATTGTACGGATCCCACTCACAAATAACTTGTCCTTTCTTTAACTTATCACCATCTTTGGAGAACATGGTAGAACCATAAGGAATATTGTTTGTAGCAAGTGTAATACCTGTTTTAGGATCAACTAATTTCATCTCTGCAGTACGACCAATTACTATGATTGAATCTTTACCATCAGCATCAGGCCCTGTGACTGTTCTTAATTCCTCAATTTCAAGTACTCCATCGAATTTAGCTAAAATTTTAGATTCTTCAGCAGTGTTGGAAGCAGTACCCCAACGTGGAATGTTCTGAGTGTTAACTGTGTTCCCGGTTCACCAATTGACTGAGCTGCAACTACACCTACAGTATCACCTTCACCAGCCATTCTGTTTGTGGCGAGATTTCTTCCGTAACACTTAACACAAATACCTCTCTTTGTCTCACAAGTCAAAGCTGATCTGATCTCAACCATTTCTATAGGAGAATCTTCAATAATTTTGGCTATTTCTTCGGTAATTTCTTCTGCAGAAGAAACAATTAGTTCATTTGTGAGAGGATGAACAACATCATGCAAAGAAGTTCTACCAATAATTCTCTCTGCTAGTGTTTCTACAATTTCTTCATTTTTCTTAAGAGCAGTACATTCAAGTCCTCTAAGTGTTCCACAGTCTACTTCAGAAATAATAACATCTTGTGCTACATCTACCAAACGACGTGTCAAATAACCAGCATCTGCTGTTTTAAGTGCTGTATCGGCAAGTCCTTTTCGGGCACCGTGAGTAGAGATAAAGTACTCAAGAATTGACAAGCCTTCCTTAAAATTAGAAGTAATAGGATTTTCAATAATAGCTCCTCCTGAAGAACCGATTTTGAGGCTTAGCCATCAAACCACGCATTCCAGATAATGACGTATTTGCTCTTTGGAACCACGGGCACCAGAATCTAACATCATATATACAGAGTTGAATCCTTGCTGATCATTAATTAAACGATTCATAGCATGCTCTGTTAATTCAGAATTTGTCTTTGTCCATACATCAATAACTTGATTGTATCGCTCGTTATTTGTAATAAGACCCATATTATAACTATCTGTAATCGAAGAAACTTGATTCTTCGCACTTTCAATCATATTATCTTTTTGATCTGGAACAATAATATCCCTAAAGAAAATGACAACCCACCTTTAAAAGCCATTTTATATCCTAACAACTTCATATCATCAAGGAATTTAGCTGTAGTAGGAATATCAGTTTCCTTTAGAATTTTACCAATAATGTTTCTTAAAGCCTTTTTAGTCAATGTTTCATTAACATAGCCTACAGTATCAGGAACAACATCATTAAATAATACTCGACCAATCGTGGTTTCGATAATCTTAGTTACTAGATCGTCTCCTTCCTTCATAGTAGTACGAACCTTAATTACTGCATTTAACTCAGCTTTTCCTTCATTATAAGCAATTCTTACCTCTTCCGAAGAATAAAAAGTTAAACCTTGTCCTATAATAGTTTTGTCTTTGTCTGTTTTTCTAGGCTTAGTCATATAATAAAGACCTAATACCATATCTTGAGAAGGAACCGTAATTGGCGCTCCATTAGCAGGGTTCAAAATATTATGAGAACCTAACATCAATAACTGAGCTTCTAAAATAGCAGCTGGTGTCAATGGTAAGTGAACTGCCATCTGGTCACCATCGAAATCGGCATTAAATGCAGTACATGCAAGTGGATGTAGCTGGATTGCCTTACCTTCAATTAACTTTGGCTGGAAAGCCTGAATACCCAATCTGTGTAGCGTAGGAGCGCGATTTAATAGAACAGGATGTCCTTTAATTACATTTTCTAAGATATCCCAAACTACAGGATCTTTTTTGTCGATAATTTTCTTTGCAGACTTTACGGTCTTAACAATACCTCTTTCAATAAGCTTTCGAACAATAAAAGGCTTATATAACTCAGCTGCCATATTCTTAGGAATACCACACTCAGACAACTGTAAAGTTGGTCCAACAACAATTACCGAACGTGCTGAATAATCAACTCTCTTTCCCAGTAAATTTTGACGGAATCTACCTTGTTTACCTTTTAAGAATCCGAAAGTGACTTTAAAGCGCGATTAGACTCGGTCTTAACTGCTGAAGCTTTACGAGTATTATCTAGTAAAGAATCTACTGATTCTTGAAGCATACGCTTTTCATTACGTAAAATAACTTCGGGAGCCTTAATTTCTATTAAACGCTTTAAACGATTGTTACGAATAATAACTCGACGATATAAATCATTTAAATCAGAAGTCGCAAAACGACCACCATCTAGAGGAACTAATGGTCGTAATTCAGGAGGAATAACTGGAACAACTCTCATTACCATCCACTCTGGCTTATTTTCGATACGAGTATTTGCATCACGAAAAGCCTCAACAACTGCCAAACGCTTTAAAGCTTCTGTTTTTCTTTGTTGAGAAGTCTCTGTATTTGCTTTATGTCTTAAAGAATACGACAAATCATCAAGGTCGAGTCTAGATAATAATGCTTCGAGAGCCTCAGCTCCCATTTTAGCAATAAATTTATTAGGATCTTTATCATCTAAATATTGATTCTCACGAGGTAAACGTTCAGTATATCTAAATACTCTTCTTCAGTTAAATACTGTAAGTATTCAGTTGATTACCTTCGTTATCCAAAGCACTACCAGCCTGAACTACTACGTAACGTTCGTAATAGATGATCATATCTAATTTCTTAGTAGGTAAACCTAAAAGGTATCCAATTTTATTTGGCAGCGAACGAAAATACCAAATGTGAGCAACTGGAACAACCAAATTAATGTGTCCCATACGCTCTCTACGTACTTTTTTTTCAGTTACTTCAACACCACAACGATCACAAACAATACCTCTATAACGGATACGCTTATATTTACCACAATGGCATTCATAATCTTTAACCGGTCCAAATATACGTTCACAAAATAAACCATCACGTTCTGGTTTATATGTTCGGTAATTTATTGTTTCTGGTTTTAAAACTTCGCCACTAGACTCTTCCAGAATAAATTCTGGAGAGGCTAAACTAATTGTTATATTAGTAAAACTTTTTGTTGCGGTGTGTTATCTTTCCTTCTCATAGCCATATACTGAAGAAATTAATATTTATTGGAGAAGTGTCCAAAGACACTTCATTTTGAATAACTTATTGTAAACTAATTTTCAATCCTAAACCTTTCAATTCATGTAATAATACATTGAAAGATTCTGGAAGTCCTGGTTCAGGCATCACTTTACCTTTTACAATGGACTCGTATGTCTTGCTCTACCGACAACGTCATCAGACTTAACGGTTAGAATTTCTCGTAAAATATTTGATGCACCATATGCTTCAAGAGCCCAAACCTCCATTTCACCAAAACGCTGACCACCAAATTGTGCTTTACCTCCAAGAGGCTGCTGTGTGATAAGTGAATAAGGACCTATAGAACGTGCGTGCATCTTGTCATCAACCATGTGACCTAATTTTAGCATGTATATCACTCCTACAGTTGCAGGCTGATCAAAACGTTCGCCAGTACCACCATCATATAAATAAGTATGTCC
The DNA here is from genome assembly GCA_019649675.1 of Cryomorphaceae bacterium. Classification (GTDB taxonomy): domain Bacteria; phylum Bacteroidota; class Bacteroidia; order Flavobacteriales; family UBA7430; genus MED-G21. The sequence goes on from BOWN01000002.1 coordinate 322,661, forward strand.
ATATTCTGGAATACCAGCTTTATTTGTAAGCTCAGTAATCTCACCAATAGATGCCCCATCAAAAATTGGAGTAGCATATTTTGTTCCTAATTTCTGTCCTGCCCATCCAAGAACAGTTTCGTAAATCTGTCCAATATTCATACGAGAAGGAACCCCTAATGGATTAAGAACAATATCAACAGGTGTTCCATCCTCAGAGAAAGGCATATCTTCATCTCTAACGATACGAGCAACAATTCCTTTGTTACCATGACGACCAGCCATTTTATCTCCTACTTTCAACTTACGTTTTTTAGCAATATAAACTTTTGCCAATTTTAATATTCCTGCAGGAAGTTCATCGCCAACAGATAAGGTGAATTTCTTGCGTCTAAGGACACCCTTTAGATCATTTAATTTAATATTAAAATTGTGTATTAAATCATTAACAAGAATGTTTTTCTGTTTTTCAGTAGTCCATCCATCTGTAGAAATAGATGAGTAATCTTCAATTGCATTTAATTGTTTCTGAGAGAACTTTTTTCCTTTTGGTATAACAATCTCTCCTAGTTCATTAACAACTCCTTGACAAGTTTTACCTGCAACAATTGTGATTAATTTTTCAACTAGAATGGACTTTAAAGCTGCCATATCTTTTGCAAAATCAGCTTCCAATTCTGCAACTGTCTCTTTGTCAGCTATGCGTGACTTCTTATCTTTAATTGCTCTTGCAAATAACTTCTTACTTAGGACAACTCCTTGTAATGACGGAGAAGCTTTTAATGAAGCATCTTTTACATCACCTGCTTTTTCTCCAAAAATAGCTCTCAGTAACTTTTCTTCGGGAGATGGATCAGACTCTCCTTTAGGTGTAATCTTACCAATTAAAATATCGCCAGGTTTAATGTGAGCGCCAACTCGAATAAGACCATTTTCATCTAAGTCTTTAGTAGCCTCTTCGGAAACATTAGGAATATCAGGAGTTAACTCCTCAGAACCTAGTTTTGTTTCACGAACATCAAGAGAATACTCATCAATATGAATAGAAGTAAATATATCTTCACGAACAACACGTTCAGATATTACAATAGCATCCTCAAAGTTATAACCATTCCATGGCATGAAGGCAACTTTCATATTTTTACCAAGAGCTAATTCACCATTTTGTGTTGCATAACCTTCGGTTAAAACTTGTCCTTTAATCACTTTATCTCCAACCTTAACTATAGGGCGAATATTAATACTTGTACCTTGATTAGTTTTTTGGAACTTAGTTAATTTATAGGTTACCGAGTCTTGTTCAAAACTAACCAAACGCTCAGTTTCTGATCTATCATATCTAATAATAATTTTATTTGCATCAACATATTCAACTACACCATTTCCGTTTGCATTAACTAAAACTCTTGAATCTGATGCAACTCGAGCTTCTAATCCTGTCCTACAATTGGAGACTCAGGTATCATTAAGGTACTGCTTGACGCATCATATTTGATCCCATCAAAGCACGGTTGGCATCATCATGTTCCAAAAATGGAATTAAAGATGCTGAAATAGAGGAAATCTGATTTGGTGCAACATCCATATAATCAAGCTTACTCGGTTCGATTACTGGGAAATCGCCTGTATCACGAGCTTTGACTAAATTAGATCCAAAATTACCATCTTCTTTTAATGGAGCATTAGCTTGAGCGATTACTTTTTCTTCTTCTTCTTCTGCACTCAAATAAGTAGGTGGTGTCTTGAAATCAACAACACCGTCTATTACATTTCTGTAAGGAGTTTCAATGAATCCCATTTTGTTAACCTTAGCGAACACACAAAGTGAAGAAATTAAACCAATATTAGGACCTTCAGGAGTCTCAATTGGACACAAACGGCCATAATGCGTGTAGTGTACATCACGAACCTCAAAACCAGCACGTTCTCTTGACAAACCACCTGGACCCAGAGCCGAAAGACGACGCTTATGAGTAATTTCAGCTAATGGATTGGTTTGATCCATAAACTGAGAAAGTTGATTAGTTCCAAAGAATGAATTAATTACGGAAGATAAAGTTTTAGCATTTATCAAATCAATTGGAGTAAATACTTCGTTATCACGAACATTCATTCGCTCACGAATAGTTCTAGCCATACGCGCTAAGCCTACACCAAATTGATTATTTAACTGCTCACCTACGGTACGGACTCTACGATTACTTAAGTGATCAATATCATCAACTTCAGCTTTAGAATTTACCAATTCAATCAAATATTTAATGATCAAAATGATATCTACTTTAGTTAGTGTAGCTTCATCAAGTCCAAGATCAAGATTTAATTTCTTGTTAATACGGTAGCGACCTACTTCACCTAAACTATATCTAGTTTCAGAGAAGAATAATTTATCAATAATACCGCGAGCAGTTTCTTCATCAGGCGGTTCGGCATTTCGAAGTTGTCTATATATATGCTCAACAGCTTCTTTCTCAGAATTAGTTGGATCTTTTTGTAAAGTGTTGTGAATAATTGCATACTCAGAAGCCTCTGCGTTTTCTTTGTGAAGTAAAATTGTTTTCACTCCCGCATTCATAATGATATCTACATGATTTTTCGAGAACAACATCGCGATCAAGAAGAACTTCATTACGTTCAATAGATACAACCTCTCCTGTATCTTCATCTACAAAATCTTCGAACCATGTTTTAAGAACACGAGCTACAAGCTTTCGACCTAAAACTCTTTTCAATCCTGCTTTACTAACTCTAACTTCATCAGCAAGACCAAAGATCTCTAAAATATCTTTATCACTCTCATAACCAATTGCACGTAATAAAGTCGTTACAGGTAATTTCTTTTTACGATCGATGTAAGCATACATCACAGAATTGATATCAGTTGCGAATTCTATCCAAGAACCTTTGAAGGGAATTACTCTTGCGGAATATAACTTTGTTCCGTTCGCGTGGTAACTTTGTCCAAAGAACACTCCTGGAGACCTGTGTAATTGTGAAACACATACACGCTCAGCACCATTAATGACAAAAGTACCTCTTTGAGTCATGTAAGGTATCGTTCCAAGATATACATCTTGAACAATAGTTTCGAAATCTTCATGTTCCGGGTCTGTACAGTAAAGCTTTAAACGAGCTTTTAAAGGAACACTGAAGGTCAAACCTCTTTCGATACATTCATCAATTTCATATCGAGGCGGATCAACAAAGTAATCCACGAACTCGAGTACGAAATTATTTCTCGTATCGGAGATCGGAAAGTTTTCACTAAATACTTTAAACAGACCTTCGTTTTCGCGGTCTTCAGATTTTGTTTCCAATTGGAAAAATCCTCAAATGATTTCAACTGAATATCCAGGAAATCTGGGTATTGCAATTGTGACTTGATGGAAGCAAAACTGATTCTTTCTTTTGATTTAGTCTGAGCCAATGGACAAAAGTTTAAATAAAAAATAAGTGGACTATTCTAAAGCACAAAGGGTTTAGGTCTTTAAACTAAGTTTAAAGCCTAAACCTTGAGCATTTTTAAGTAGAGGGAATTACTTTAATTCCACTTCAGCACCTGCAGCTTCTAATTGAGCTTTGAGCGCTTCAGCTTCATCTTTAGCAATACCTTCCTTTAATGGAGCCGGAGCACCATCAACAATTTCTTTCGCTTCTTTAAGGCCAGCACCTGTTAATTCTTTAACCAGCTTTACAACAGCTAATTTAGAACTTCCAGCGGCTTTAAGTATAACGTCGAATTCGGTTTTTCTTCTGAACCGCCACCACCAGCAGCGGTAGGACCAGCAACTGCAACTGCAGCTGCAGCAGCAGGTTCAATTCCGTATTCATCTTTTAGTATCGTAGCTAATTCATTAACTTCTTTTACAGTCAAGTTAACTAATTGATCAGCGAATTCTTTCAAATCGGCCATAATGTGTGTTTTTTATTAGGTTTCTAAATTAATTTTTATTTGAAAACAGAGTGCGTACAAATTATCGGGTACGTTCTTCTAAAGTCTTAATTAAACCAGCAAGAGTTGTACTTCCTGACTTTAGACCAGAAAGCACGTTTTTAGCTGGAGACTGAAGTAACGTAATAATCTCTCCAATCAACTCTTCTTTTGACTTTAAAGTCTCGAGAATTTCTAATTGATCTGCAGAGTAAATAGACTCCTCAACAAAAGCACCTTTAAATAAAGGCTTGTCTATATTTTTATTCTTCTTAAGGAATTCTTTAATTGCTTTTGCTGGAGCATTAGCCGTATCAGAAAGCATCATTGAGGTATTCCCTTTAAGAACATCATACAATTCGTTGTAGTCTCTTTCACAAGACTCCATAGCTCTTTTCAATAAAGTGTTTTTTACAACTTGAAGTTGAACACCTTTATTAAAGCAGAGTCTACGTAACTTGCTTGTTTGGTCAGCATCCATACCAGAAATATCAGCCAAGTAAACATTTTTGCTCTCAGCCAATAAACTAGTAAGTTTTTCGATAGCTTCTTTTTTCTCTTCTTTTGTCATGACCCTAAGGTATTTTATAATTTACTAAAGCCCTAAAAAGACTTTGTATCAATTTTAACTCCAGCACCCATTGTACTCGACATTACAATACTTTTGATATATGAACCTTTAGCAGATGAAGGTTTTAATTTAACAATTGTTTGAATCAATTCATCAGCATTATCAGCAATTTTAGATGCATCAAAAGATGCTTTTGCAACGCTAGCATGAACAATACCGTACTTATCCACTTTAAAATCGATTTTACCCGATTTCACTTCATTGACCGCTTTTGCTACATCCATAGTAACAGTACCGGTTTTAGGGTTTGGCATTAATCCACGTGGACCAAGAACACGGCCTAGGGGGCCTAATTTACCCATACAACTTGGCATTGTAATAATGACATCTATATCAGTCCAACCGCCTTTGATTTTCTCAACATATTCATCTAAACCTACATGATCAGCACCAGCAGCTTTTGCTTCTTCTTCCTTATCAGGAGTACAAAGAACTAGAACACGTACTTCTTTACCTGTACCATGAGGTAATGTAACAACACCACGAACCATTTGGTTTGCTTTACGAGGATCTACTCCTAAACGGATTGCTAAATCTACACTAGCATCAAAATTAGTAGATGAAGTGTCTTTAACGATTGAACTCGCTTCAGTTAGGTTATATGATTTTGCTGCATCAAATTTTGCAGCGACATCTTTTTGTTTTTTAGTCAATTTTGCCATAACTCAATAATATTATGCTGATGGAAACTTTCCAGTTACAGTAATACCCATACTTCTCGCTGTACCAGCAACCATTTGCATAGCAGACTCAACTTCGAAGCAGTTTAAATCGGGCATTTTATCTTCAGCAATTGCTCTTACCTGATCCCAAGTAACCTTGGCAACTTTGATACGATTTGACTCAGATGAACCTTTCTTTATTTTAGCCGCTTCCATTAATTGAACAGCTGCCGGTGGCGTCTTAATCACAAAGTCAAATGACTTATCAGCGTAAACAGTAATTGCAACAGGAAGAACCTTACCAGCCTTATCCTGAGTACGAGCATTAAATTGCTTACAGAACTCCATGATGTTAACTCCTTTAGCACCTAAAGCAGGACCTACAGGTGGGGATGGATTTGCAGCACCACCTCTGACTTGCAACTTAATGAGTCCAATTATCTCTTTTGCCATTTTTTTACTTTTTTAAACTTAGTTAAACAAGTGTTTATATTAAAGTTAGGAAGCATTGTAAATCACTTAAAATATAACACTTGAGTTAATTATGATTCTTTTTCAACTTGCATAAAGTTTAACTCAAGTGGAGTCTTTCTTCCAAATATCTTAACCATCACTAACAACTTGCGCTTTTCTTCATTAATTTCTTCTATAAGTCCACTAAAACCATTGAATGGACCATCAATTACTTTTACATTCTCACCAACAACATAAGGCACACTCATTAATTCTTCTGAATCGGCTAACTCATCTACTTTACCTAGCATTCTATTAACCTCAGAAGCTCTTAATGGAACAGGATCACCGCCTTTTGTTGCACCTAAAAATCCAATAACTCCAGTTATTGATTTTATGACATGAACAACTTCACCAACAAGTGAAGCCTCAATCATCACATAACCAGGAAAATAATTTCTTTCCTTAGTTACCTTCTTACCATTTCTTACTTGGTAAACTTTTTCAGTAGGAACTAAAATCTGAGAAACAAAATCTTGCATCCCTAAATGTTGTATTTCCTTTTCTATATATAGCTTCACCTTAGCTTCTTGGCCAGATACAGCTCTAACAACATACCATTTTTTCTTCAATTCAGTCATCAACTCTTCTCTATTAAAAAATAGTGTAAAACTCTCCGAGAATAGTATCAAAACCTAAATCCATCAAACTGATAATTAAGGCAATAATTACTGAAGAAATGGCTACTAAAATTGTACTCGACTGAAGTTGAACCCATGTAGGCCATGTAACTTTATCTCTAAGTTCTTGTATCGATTCTAAAATATATTTCTTCATCTGCATCTTTTAACTTATTGAAGCACGGGTAGAGAGATTCGAACTCCCATCGACGGTTTTGGAGACCGGAATGCTACCATTGCACCATACCCGTTTGAAAAAGAGTAAAAACCCTAGAATAAGGGTTAATACTCTTTTAAATTTAAGCATGTACTTCCTTAACTATAGGATTTCAGTTACCTGACCTGCACCAACAGTTCTACCACCTTCGCGAATTGCAAAACGCAAACCTTTGTTAAGTGCAACAGTGTTAATTAAATTAACAGTTATAGTTAAATTATCACCAGGCATAACCATTTCAGTTCCATCAGGTAAAACAATTTCACCTGTTACATCTGTTGTACGGATATAAAACTGAGGGCGATATTTATTGTGGAAAGGAGTGTGACGACCACCTTCTTCTTTCTTCAAAACATAAACCTCAGCCTTGAATTTATCGTGAGGAGTTACAGAACTTGGCTTACAAATTACCATACCTCTTTTAATCTCAGTTTTTTCAATACCACGAAGTAACAAACCAACATTATCTCCTGCTTCACCTCTATCTAAAATTTTACGGAACATTTCAACCCCAGTAATTGTAGATTGAAGGTTTTCAGCACCCATTCCTAATATGTCAACAAGATCTCCTGTATTTGCAACTCCAGTCTCGATTCTACCTGTAGCAACAGTACCACGACCTGTAATAGAAAATACATCCTCAACAGGCATTAAGAAATCTTTCTCAACATCACGAACTGGCATTTCTATCCATGAATCAACTTGATTCATTAGTTCTTTTACAGTAGCAACCCATGAATCTTCACCATTCAATGCACCAAGTGCAGAACCTTGAACGACTGGTGTATTATCACCATCAAACTCATAGAAAGAAAGTAAATCACGAACCTCCATATCTACCAATTCTAATAATTCTTCGTCATCAACCATATCCACTTTGTTCATGAATACAACCAAACGTGGAACACCAACTTGACGAGCTAATAAAATGTGCTCACGAGTCTGAGGCATAGGACCATCAGTCGCAGCTACTACTAAAATAGCACCATCCATTTGAGCTGCACCTGTAACCATATTCTTTACGTAATCAGCGTGACCTGGACAGTCAACGTGAGCGTAATGACGATTTTCAGTCTCGTACTCTACATGAGACGTGTTAATTGTAATACCACGCTCTTTTTCTTCAGGAGCGTTGTCAATTGCATCGAAGTCTTGTTTTGCAGCAAGACCATCGTTCGCCAACACAGTAGTAATGGCAGCAGTAAGAGTTGTCTTACCATGATCAACGTGACCAATAGTACCAATATTTAAGTGCGGCTTACCTCTTTGAAAAGTTTCTTTTGCCATGATAAGATAGCTTAAAAATTAAAACTAAGTTAATAATATTACTACTTCGTGTAGTAACATTGAGCGAGAGACGAGACTCGAACTCGCAACCCTCAGCTTGGAAGGCTGACGCTCTACCAATTGAGCTACTCTCGCTTATAATAATAGTGGTGGGAGAAGGATTCGAACCTTCGAAGGCTTAGCCAACGGATTTACAGTCCGTCCTCGTTGACCGCTTGAGTATCCCACCCCAAATACTATTTCAATACACAATGAACTGAGAGCCGATGGAGGGACTCGAACCCACGACCTGCTGATTACAAATCAGCTGCTCTAGCCAGCTGAGCTACATCGGCAATTCCTCTTTTTTTTTACTTCATAAAAAAGCAGCCTCCGTAAAAGAGACTGCAAATTTAAAAAATAATACTATAGTACAAACAATGATTACACTTTTTCTAATCGATTGTTTTTAATTTATCCTTATACTTGATTAGAGCCTTCTTTAAAGCATCTCTGGCTTGATCAATTGCACTCTCAAAACTCGAGAATATTTTTTAACCATAAGTTCTTTACCAGGTACTCTAAGCTTAATTTCGACCAATTTATTTCCTTTATCTGACATTGGCTCAACTTTAAAATAAGCATCTGCACTTAAAATACGATCACAAAATACATCTAATTTATTCAATTTCATCTGAACAAAATTATACAATTTTATATCTGCTGTAAAATTCACTGAATGAAATCTAACCTTCATACCCCCTTACTATTTATCGCCCCTCGGATGAGCTTGTTTGTATACCTTTTTAATTGTTCTGCATTATTATGAGTATAAATCTGCGTAGAAGTTAAACTGGCGTGCCCGAGTATTTCTTTAACAGCATTTAGGTCTGCCCATCATTCAGCATATGTGTTGCAAACGCATGTCGAAGCACATGTGGACTCTTTGCTTCACCCCAGTTACTTTACTAAGATAAGAATTCACCATCCTATAAACAAGTTTTGGATATAATATTTTACCCGAGACTGTGAGAAATAGATTATCAATATCTTTAAACTCTTTCAATCTCAAATCAAGGAATACCTTTAAATCAATCAAATGCGAATCCAATAATGGAATGATTCGCTCTTTTGCACGCTTACCAAAAACCTTTACATATTTCTGAGAAAAGTTAACGTCATCTATTTTCAAAGCTATTAATTCTGACAAACGCATTCCAGTGTTATAAAACATCTGTATGATTGCTTTATCCCTCTTACCTTCATAACTTTCAGGAAAGTTAATTTTCTCAAGTAAAAAGGAAATCTCTGAATCACTTATGAAAGATGGGATTTTTTTATCAGATTTTAATGATACAACTCGGAGTGTTGGATTTAAAATCAAAATATCATTTCGCAATGCATATTTATAAAACTGCCTAATTGAAGAAAGCTTTCTATTTAAAGATCGCTTTGAACAGTTTGTTTCAATTAAAAACATCATCCAAGAACGAACCATAAAATCTTTTGCATCTAAAAGAGTGCACTCATACTCAGAAGTAAGATAATGATTAAATTGATTCAAATCACACTCGTAAGCCTTTTGTGTATAAACAGAATAGCATCTTTCAAATTTTAGATAACGGATAAACTCTTGAATGTATTCCATAAAAAAGCGCTTTTGTGTAAAAATAAACAAAAGCGCAATAAATACTATATTAATATCTTATGCTTCTTGAGCTTGTTTAAGCTGCTGAATATAGGCAGCTTTAATCATTTGCGATCTTCTTTTACAGATGGCTTAATAAACTCTTTACGTGCACGTAACTGACGCATAGCACCAGTTTTGTCAAACTTTCTTTTGAAACGCTTTAAAGCTCTCTCAATAGCTTCACCTTCTTTTACAGGAATTATAATCATATGTAACCTAATTTATCTTTTATTTTCTTGTTAAGGTGGGCAAATATACAAATTTGTTTCATATAAAAGAAAATGTCAAGTTTTTACCAAACTTAATTTTATTCTAAGGGTTAAGAATCAATTTTGATATTACAACTTTTGAATTTCCGAAGTACCTTCACCAATTGTGCAAAGCTTAGCATCTCGGTAAAACTTCTCAACAGGAAAATCTTTTTTGTAACCATAACCACCAAAAATTTGAACTGCTTCGCTTGCAACTTTTACAGACATTTCAGAAGCATAATACTTAGCCATTGCACCTTCTTTTGTCATTTTATGACCTTTATTTTTCTTTTCAGCTGCAGCATAAACCAGTAATTCTGCAGCATCAATTTCAGTCGCCATATCGACGAGCTTAAATGCAATAGCTTGGTGTTCACAAATTGGTTTACCAAACTGTACACGTTCTTTTGAATACTTTAATGCTGCTTTATAAGCACCTTTTGCAATTCCAATGGATAAAGCTGCAATTGAAATACGACCACCATCTAATACTTTCATAGCTTGAATAAATCCATCTCCAACCTCTCCCAATAAGTTTTCTTTAGGAATTCGACAGTTATCAAATATTAATTCTGCTGTTTCTGAAGCACGCATACCAACTTATTTTCTTTCTTACCATAAGAAAAACCAGGTGTTCCTTTTGAACTATAAACGCTGACATGCTGTGTGAATCTCCTTTTTCACCAGTACGCACAATTACTACAGCTACATCTCCAGATATAGCATGTGTAATAAAATTCTTAGCCCCATTTATTACCCACTCATCACCATCTTTTATCGCAGTAGTGCCCATACCACCGGCATCAGAACCTGTATTGTGTTCCGTTAAACCCCAAGCACCAATATGCTCTGCAGAAGCCAATTTTGGTAGCCACTTTTCTTTTGCTCTTCTGATCCAAATTGCAAAATATGACCTGTACATAAAGAATTGTGAGCTGCCAGAGACAATCCAATAGAGGAGTCTATTTGAGAAATCTCGTCAATAACAGTGATATATTCATCATAAGTTAAACCTGAACCACCGAATTCTTCAGGGACTAAAACACCCATCAAACCCAACTCACCAAGAGTTTTAAAAACATGAATTGGAAATTTCTGATTATTATCCCAATCCATCATATAAGGCTTAATATGTTGAGCGCCAAAATCTCTAACAGTTTCGGCAATCATTTTCTGAGTTTCTGAATACGCAAAATCCATAGTTATCAATAATTTACAATTGAAATAATAGTCTCTGAAATATCTTTTAATCTCTTATCAGCCTCTAAAAAGTAAGATTCACTAAAAAGCAAAAGCTACTGTTTGTGCTCCGGTTTTATTTACAAGTTGAGCTGCTGCAATTGCCGTACCACCAGTTGCTAGCAAATCATCGTGAATTAAAACTTTGGCTCCTACAGGCAAAGAATTTTTTTGAACTTCAATCTCTGATGAACCATATTCCAGATCATAAGAATAAGAATAGGTCTCTCCTGGAAGCTTACCACACTTTCGAATTGGAACAAACGGCACATTTAATTGCTGAGCTATAGCAGGTCCAAACCAAAAGCCTCTACTCTCAACACCGACAATGGTATCAACATTCAATTTACGAATACGCTCGGCAAATGTACTTATTACTTGCCCATACAAATCCATATTCATTAGTATAGGGCTAATGTCTTTGAAAATGATTCGGGTTTAGGGTAATCAGGAAAATCTCGAATGACTTCCTTTAGTTGAGCTTCCATTAATCTAATTCAAAATAAAATACAATTTTACGGAATAATTGCTCGTCAACCAAAGGAATATGATTGAGTTACACAACTGTTTAGAGTTAAATTAAGAAAATAATAAATGAATTATTTCATCGTATTTGTTTTTTTAAGCACAATTAAAACACAATGTTACAAATAACAATTGTTAAAAAATAGGTGATATTACCCTTTTTCAAAAGGTATCACGACTCATTTTAACCAATTAACTATTTCAAAAAAATCCCCACCTGAGCTGGGGATGAAATAAATCAATAACTTATTATTATTAAAGAACCTATCAATTCATTAATCTATTCTAATGTAAGGAATTGTTGCTTAGAGACTTATTTAAACTTCTTAATAGCACCACTTTTACACGAGCTAAATAATCTCTTAAATCTGCTCTCACTTCGCCCGACATCATATACAAACCTAAAATATTTGGAAATGCCATGGCGAGAATCATCATGTCAGAAAAGTCTATAACAGCTCCCAGGCTAACGGTAGAACCTATAATGATAAAAATTAAGAACAATAGCTTATAAGAGTACTCGGTTAGTTTAGACTTTCCAAATAAATAGGTCCAAGACTTTAAACCGTAATAAGACCACGAAATCATAGTTGAGAATGCAAATAAGAAAATGGCAACCACCAACAGCATTGGGAACCACGAGATCACAGATTCAAATGCTGAAGAAGTAAGCTGTGCGCCTTCTAAATCATAACCTATGTGACGGCCGGTAATGATTATAACGATAGCCGTCATCGTACAAATAACAACAGTATCTATAAATGGCTCTAGTAAAGCAACTATACCTTCAGTAACTGGTTCATTTGTTTTTACAGCCGAATGGGCTATGGCTGCTGACCCCACACCTGCTTCATTAGAGAAAGCAGCTCTTCGGAATCCTTGCACCAACACACCAACGAAACCACCTTTGGCAGCATCGCCAGAAAAGGCAGAATTAAAAATCAAAGCAAGCACATCAAATACTTGATCGTAATTCATAACTATGATGAACATGGAAGCTCCGACATATAAAACAGCCATAAAAGGAACTATTTTTTCTGTAACATTGGCAATACTCTTAATACCACCTATAATAACTGCCCCGACCAAAACAGCTAAAATAAATCCAAAATAAATACCGTTTCCTTCTAACATTGAAAACTGACCCTCAAGCTGAGAGAAGGCCTGATTGGCCTGAAACATATTTCCACCACCAAAAGAACCTCCTACACACAAAATGGCAAAAAGTCCGGCCATCGTCTTTCCTATAAAAGGAAGGTCTCTTTTTTCAAAAGCGGTTTTCAGATAATACATTGGTCCACCAGACACTTCACCATTCTCATGAATAGTTCGGTATTTAACACCTAGGGTACACTCTACAAATTTTGATGACATCCCTAGAAGACCTGCAACAATCATCCAAAAAGTAGCTCCTGGCCCACCAATAGCAACAGCTACAGCAACGCCTGCTATATTCCCTAGCCCAACAGTTGCAGATAAAGCAGTGGTAAGCGCTTGAAAATGTGAAACTTCACCTGTGTCTTCAGGATTATCATAATCTCCACGAACCAATTGAAGCGCATGTTTAAAACCTCTAATGCTGATAAAATTCATTCGAATGGTAAAAAATATGGCTCCGACAACTAACCAGATCACAACAATAGGAATTCCTGCCGAAAAAGGTTCCCAAAAAATCACCTTAGCCATAACATTTACAATAGGCTCAAAAAGTGAATTTATACGATCACTTAACGTATTTTCTGCCTTTAAAATCTGAGGGAGAAATAACAAAATTGCTACTGTTTTTTTCATTCTTTTAGTTTTATTTTTTTTATCTGTCCATCTAATAATTTAAGCCCTTCTAGGAAACTTTTTGGCTGATAATTAAACCCTTGTTTCGCTTTACTTAAATTTAAATTCGTCTTTAATGGCCGTCTTGCTTTTTGATTCAAGCGATCAGTAGAAATAGAATTAATAAGTGATTTATCAAAACCCCAATAATCTGCTATTTCAAAAACGATGTCTAATATACTGAGAAAATCTTTTCCTGAAACATGATATACGCCTGTTGCATTTTCTTGAATTACTTGTAAACATGCATACGCAAGATCTTCTGCAAGTGTAGGACATCTATACTGATCATCAACCACATTAATTTTTTCTCCTTTCTCCAGTGCTGCTTTGGCCCATAAGACTATATTAGAGCGACTCAAATCTTGGAGCACACCATAAACTAAAACTGTTCTTAATATAGAATACGGGAAAGATACATGCTCAAATAATTGTTCAGACTTCCATTTTGACCTTCCATAATAACTTAGGGGATTCACTTTTGAATCTTCAAAATATTCTTCTTCATCACCTTCATAAATAAAGTCGGTGGATATATGAACGAAATGTGTATTTCTATTTCCAATCGCTTTAATCAAATTTGAAACACCTGTAATATTTATTAAATCGCACATTTCGCGTTCATCTTCACAAGCATCCACTTGAGTCATGGCTGCAGCATGAATTAGCGCATCAGGCTGAAATTCATTTAATAGATTCTTGCATGCATCAGCGTTCGTTATATCTAAAGTACGATAGGCAACATTATCGGGAAGAGAAAAACGACAAACACCTTTAGCTGTAGCTAAAAAATTTACCTCCTGCTGTTTAGACAAAAGGGAAACTAATTTCTGCCCCAACAATCCATTAGCACCTGTAATTAAAATCTTATTCATTTATAGTGTAAGCATTCCTATAGATTCATAATCTAAAAAAGTATCCTTAAAACTATTTACATTAAAAGTCATAAATGGAACTTCTTTTTGAATTCACTAAATTTTTCAGGCGAAAAACAAACATTAAAATTAAATACACCAATAAAGGAGAACCAAAAGTTAAAAACGAACAGTAAATAAAAAAGATTCTTACCGAAGAAGCTTTCATATTTAAATACTCAGCAAGACGAGAACAAGCGCCAAAAGCTTGCATCTCTATAATATTTCGAAACCAAGAGTTCACGTTTTAAGTATTTGGTTGAACACGTTGCAATTTAAACAATTTCGCGGAATGCAATAATTCTGATGCAAATGAATTAAAGCTTGAGACAACTTGGCCGAATGAACCTTTATTCCAAAATTTTGTTTATGGAAATACGACCTAATAATAAAGTATGAATAAAAAAAAGTTGCCCCATTTCTGAGACAACTAATAAAAATATATATCAAAAATTACTATTTCAATTCCATACCATTTGCTCGCGCCTCTTTTAACACAGCAGAAATACCTTTTCTATTAATAGTTTTTAAAGCAGAAGCTGACAATTTGAGTGTAACCCATTGGTTTTCTTCTGGAACAAAGAAACGCTTTTTAATCAAGTTAACACTAAAGGTTCTCTTTGTCTTTCTTTGCGAGTGAGAAACATTATTGCCTACCATCGCTTTCTTTCCTGTTATACTACAAACTCTAGACATTGTTATACGTATTATATTGTTTTCTATTCGAAACCGACTGCGAAAGTACGGCTTTTATTCAAATCTCAAAAATCTATTTTATTTTTTTATGATCAGATTCTAGCTGATGTAAGAAATTTAACAAGACCGCATTAGCACCACGCTTAACATTCCAAGACCTGTCAGTACCAAAATGATACTTCTTAGCCTTCACGCCATATGGCCCAGCAACAGCAGTCCAAATTGTCCCAACAGGAACTTTATTGGTGCCGCCTGAAGGACCTGCTATTCCTGAAGTGGATAAGGCATAATCGACACTCATTATTTTTTTTACGGACAGAGCCATTTCCTTAACGACCTGTTCACTTACAACACCATAATTCTTAATTGAATCGGTAGAAACATTGAGGATTTTTTCTTTAATTTCATTATCATAAGCTAATATACTACCTCGATAATATGAAGAGCTTCCAGGCACAGAGGTAATTAAATGAGATAAATAACCTGAGGTAAAGCTTTCAGCAGTTGCAACAGTTGCCTTTTTAGACAACAATAAATCTCCTACTCTTTGTTCTATTCGATCATTTTCTTCCCCATAAATATACTCAGGTATAATTGCCTTCAATTTTTGAGCTTCGTGATCTATAATATCATATAATATATTTTTATTGTCACCCTTAATACTTAAACGGAGCCTCACTCTACTCTCTGAAGGCAGGTAAGCTAATTTAACTTGTGGATGCAACGATGACTCCCAACCCTCAAGTAATTCTGCTAAAACCGACTCTGGAACACCTTGGGTCAATATTGTTTTGTGTAAAAAAACACCAGCTCCAAATTTAGATTGAAACTCTGGAAGCACTAAAGAGCTCATAATTGCTTTCATCTCGTATGGAACACCTGGCATAGAAATAAAATACTTTCCATCTTTATTAAACCACATGCCTGCGGCAGTACCTACTGGGTTTAAAAGCACCTTACATTGGCTTGGTAAATCAGCCTGTTGCTCATTTAGTTTGTTCAATTTTTTTACACCTTTTTTCTCGAACAAAGTCTTTATATGGGCTAAAACTTCTTCGTTTCTTTGTAAAGTATCGTTAAAAAAAAGTGGCTAAAGTTTTTTGGTAATATCATCATTGGTGGGACCCAAGCCTCCAGTCAAAAGAACAATATCAGTTAATTTAGCTGCACGATTTAAAGTTCTTAAAATCGCAGCTTCTGTATCTGGAATGGAATAAATTTTATGGACTTGAAGGCCTATTTCATTAAGTCGCTGTGCAATCCAAGCAGAATTTGTATCCACAATCTGCCCAATTAAAATCTCATCTCCTATTGTAACTATCGAAACTTTCATGACGCTCAAAGCTTATTGCGAAAATACTAATTTATTATTGGAAAGAATACACCTCATTCATCTTTACTTGTGGGTGAATACTCATTACTGGCACTTCACTATTTTATATAATAGATTGAGCTGAAGAACCTATTAAATATTGGGTGAAATTATTTTCCTGTTTTGTCATAATCATAATTAAATCAGCCTGATGTAAAGTACTATAACCCAATACAGCCTTTGCCAAAGAACGCCCATTAAAATTTATGAGTTCAATAGTTGATTTCACACCTCGACCTGACAAATAATTTTGAACCTGATGCAGGCTTGCCCTCAACCTTGGTTCAACTTCCAACTTATCTTCTACATAACACTCATCATCTTCAATAAATAAATTACTTAATTTTATAGAATTTCAACACAACTTAATAATACAAGTTCTCCTTTGGTCATAATTGCTATTCGCTCAGCTTTTTCTAAAGCAATCTTTGATTGCTATGATGACCCAATTGGAACCAAAATGGTATAACATGTTAAATCCATAATCGTATATTTGAATTTAAAAACTAATAAATACAAAAGTATATGGATATGTTAATATGTTCGGAACTTATTTTAAATAATGATGGGTCTGTTTATCATTTAAAACTTCACCCAGAAGACATAGCTGACGCAATAATTGTAGTAGGAGATCCAAATAGAGTACCACTAATTTCGAAGCATTTTGATAAAATTAGTGTAACAAAATCAAACAGAGAATTCATCACCCATACCGGGTATATTGGAAAAAAACATGTAAGTGTTATGTCTACAGGTATTGGAGTTGACAATATAGACATCGTATTTAATGAATTAGATATTTTAAGCGCTATCGATTTAAAATCGAGAACAGTAAAAGAAACAAAACGAACTTTTAAAATCATTCGGTTAGGAACAACAGGGGGCTTAAACGATAAAATAAATGTAGACGACATCCTATTTTCAAGGTATGCAATAGGAATTGATGGTGTTCCCCACCACTACAAATACGATTTAAATTTATTTGAACAAAAACTTAGTCAAGAGTTTGCTCAGAAAACAAATTGGTCAAAAAGCTTGCAGAGCCCTATGCGTAAAATCATCAGATTTTTATGGAACCACATGTATGAAGACCAGTTCAATAAAGGCATAACACTAACTATGAATGGATTTTACGCCCCACAAGGTAGGTCAATAAGAATTCCATTAAGCCAACCCGATATTTTAAAAAAATCTGATTGTATTTTATTCAACAACTTACAAGTTTCTAATATTGAAATGGAAACAGCTGGGCTTTATGCATTTGGAAAAATATTTAATCATGAAGTTATCAGTTTAAGCACAGTACTTGCAAATAGAATTACAGGTTTATTTAGCTCGAATCCATCAAAATCGATAGAAAAATTGATTAATTTCGCTTTATCAAAAATTGAATCCTTATGACAGGGAATGATTTTTGAGCTAATCATTGTCTAAATCATATATTTGATGACCAAGAAACTATTCATCATACTTTTAATAAGCCACTCAATGCTCTTTGCTCAAACAGCTCCAAACCTTGTTGCAACTGATTTAGATGGTGTTTCACACAATTTGTATGACTATCTTGATTCTGGAAAGACTGTATTGTTAGACTTTTTTATTGTAAACTGTACACCCTGTCAAGAAGCTGCAAGCCATATGGATGACTTTTGGGGAACTTATGGACCTAATGGTACTGATCAATTAGAAGTTTTATCTATTGAAGTATATAATAATTCAGATGAAACGGTAAAAGAAACAACAAACAGCTGGGGTATTAACAATCCTGTGATTAATTTAGACAATATCCCCGAAGCCTATATTCCATTTATTAATGTGTATCCAAACTATATTATGGTTTGCCCAGATAGATCTATGGAGATCATACATGGCTTTGATTTTCCTGCTACTATCCTTTCATGGGAGCAATCATCAAACAACTGTAGTTATGGAGATAATTATACAGATATTATTCTATTTCAACCAGAGATAACACATTGCCAAGGTAATGTATATGCAAACATAGACATCGGAAATTCAGGATCTAACTATATTCAAGGTATTGAAATAGATGTTTTCATCGACTCAACACAGTACTTGAGTATCTACTGGAATGAAATTCTACCGCCAGGATTTACTTCAAACGACCCCAACGCTCCTACATCATCTATTGAATTTGAAAGTAGTGATATTTTCGGATCAAATATTGAATTTGAAATCAATGTAACTGGTGATGCAAATCCCTCTAACAATAATGTAATTATAGATTTAACGAATGAGATAATAACCAACAACAGAAATATTAACATTGAAATACTTACAGATAATTATCCGCAAGACTTGATATGGAGATTATCTGACGCTAACAACATAACCATAGCTGAAGGCGATGGTATAGACATTCAGCCCAATGATTTAATATCATTAAATCTGGATCTAGACACATCAATGTGTTATACATTTACAATTATTGACGATCATGGAGATGGTATATGCTGCGATTATGGAGAAGGGTATTATTTGATAACAGCTGGAGAAGACACTTTAATCTACAATAACATTTTTTTAGATTTTAAAATGCATTCTTTTTATGTTGCTGGAGAAATAGAAGAAATTGATGTAGAAAACGTCAATTTTCAAAATGTAAAAATAATTCATAGTAGTTTTTTCAACTTAAGCGGGCAACAAATCGCCCAACCGAATAAATACGGTGCTTATATTAGAAAAGATTTCTATGAAAATGGGCTCATCAAGAGCCATAAAATAATTATCCCAAACTCGAACTAATTTGTTTTGCTTTTTCGAGTACCCAATGCAGTTGTTCCTTTTGTGAAAGATGACTGTTATCTAGAACAATAGCATCATTTGTTTGAATTAAAGGTGCTGTATCACGATGCGAATCAATATAATCTCTTTTAGATAGATTAACCTTAACCTCTTCAATACTTACCTCACTTCCTTTAGCAATTAATTCATTATACCTTCTTTGTGCGCGAATATCTTCTGAGGCAGTCATAAACAGTTTGAGTTCTGCATTCGGAAAAACAACCGATCCAATATCTCTTCCATCCATTACAACAGCTTTTTTCTTTCCCATTAATTGCTGTTGAGCCACCAACATTTCTCTTACTTGAGGAATGGCACTTACTTGACTTACACAATTAGAAACTTCCATGCCTCTAATTTCTGATTCTACCTTTTCTCCATTTAAACAAATCTCAGAATTTGAATCCTCAGCTAAAACAAATGAAATATTAATTTCAGGGAGCTTTGTTACAAGCTGATCTACTTTAACAACGGAATCATTAACATAACCGCACCTTAAAGCATATAATGTTACGGCTCTATACATGGCACCACTATCAATATAGGTGTATCCCAATACGCTTGCTAAAGCTTTTGCTAAAGTACTCTTTCCTGTAGAGGAGTATCCGTCTATTGCTATGATAATTGGATTCATTTTCTTCTAAATTTAGACAAATTAGTCAGCACAGAAAAAGTATGCATTGGTCCAACTGCATGGTAAGCAGCACGGGCATAATTGAAATGAAATTTACTAATCTTCATACTAAAACCCCATGACAGGCCAACATTGTGTTTATATAAATCTAAAGCCATCTCTTGTCGTCTTCTAAAATTGTAACCTACTCTAATGTTAAAATTTTCACTCAACAAAAACTCCCCTCCTACATGCAAATGCGAAAACAATTTATCACGAGTTGAATAATTGTTTACAATCTCTTCATTTGTTAATGGATCAACAGTATATTCAGCAGGATCAGTATAAGATAAATCCCACTTCTCGAGATGTGCCCATGATATTGACCACCTAAGTGGCGCATGTTCAAACCGAGAAGAAACACCTAAAATCATTTCAAAGGGCATGGGTTCAGATTCGTGTGCATAAGTCTTGATCTGAAACCCCGCATTTTTAATTAATAAAGAAGCATAGGTGCGCTCTTGATTAAACTCATAAGTGGCTGAAAAATCTCCCAAAAGTCCATATGAATTGTATGCTTCCATATTTGAATAAACAGCTTTTAAAGCCGTTCCAAATCTAAAAGATGCTCTTTTATAAACTGTTGTAGAAGCATAAAAGGCATACTCTCCGGCACTAAAGGTTCCAATTACATTTCCAAATTCATCAGCTCTTGTAAAATCGCCATAATTTAAATATTTCATCCCAACACTTATATTCTCAAAACGAGAAGAAGGGATTCCATAAATAAAAGATCCAAACTTAATACCTGCATAATAGTTTGTAAAATTAAGCGCAAGCTGATGGTTCATGCCAGCATGATTTAAAGAAGGAATCTGCTGAGCTAAATTCACATCATTATCATACGAATTCACCAAAACATTTCCTAAAGCTGATATTCTAGCGGAAGTTGTTAAATTTAGAAACTCATAAGTATTATCACCTCCAACTTGAGCGAACAGCGAACCTAAATTTAAAAAGGAGAATAAAAAAACCTTTAATACTTTCATATTGGCAAAAATAATAATCTATTCCTTAACGAAGTCTTGATACAATTAGTATTTTACAAAAAGCTTTTTAGCTTTGTGAGACAATTAAAAATATAAAATCATGAGATTCATTCTATTTAGTATAGTCATTAGTTTTTGCACTTCAGCATTTGCACAAAAAGAAACATTAAGCCTTGAAGATGCCATCATGGGCCGCTGGAGCAAGTTTGCTCCTGAACGAATTAATGGACTTAAATGGGTAAAAAACAGTAATGAATTTTCTTATCTCGAAAAAGACAAACTCATATTAGAAAATCTAGACGGTGCAACAAGAGAAATATTACTTTCAGATTTAAATACGCACTTTAGCGAAGACAGTCTAAGTAGATTTCCTGACATTGTATGGATGGACCAAGAACGTTTCCGGTTTCAAAAAAACTCGATCATCTACGTCTATAACATCTCGGATGGTCAGATAGAAGAACTCATCAACTATAATGAAGAAGCCCAAAACTCGGAGTTCTCTGAACAAGCCCTTGCAATGGCATATACAATAGACAACAATCTCTTCATACAAGATTCCAAAGGCACAACACACCAAATTACATCCGATGATGAGGCTGATATAGTCAATGGTCAAGCCGTACACCGCTACGAATTTGGGGTTTCAAAAGGAACCTTCTGGTCTAATAATGGAGAGAACTTGGCTTTCTATAGAAAAGACGAATCTATGGTTACCGTTTACCCCTTGGTAAATACAGGTGCCCGAATTGCAGAAGCAAACATCATTAAATACCCCATGGCCGGCATGAACAGCCACCATGTTACTTTGGGTATTTACAATTTAGAGAGTCAAAAAACAATTTTTGTAAAAACAGGCGAACCTAAAGAACAATATCTCACCAACATTGCCTGGGGCCCAGAAGATGAATTCATCTACATCGCGATTCTTAACAGAGATCAAAATCACATGAAGCTCAATAAATATGATGTTAAAACAGGTGATTTTGTAAAAACCTTATTTGAAGAGCGCACGAAAATTATGTTCAGCCATTGCACCCAATGATCTTTGTTGAGGGCAACAAAATGAATTCCTATGGAGATCAGAGCGAGATGGTTACGACCATTTTTACAGATATACAACAGACGGTAAATTAATGAATCAGGTTACCAAAGGAAAATGGGTGGTTAAAGACTTTATTGCTTTTACCGGTAATTCGATTATTCTTACCGGAACGCATAAAGATGCTTTGGAAACTCAGGTCTTTAGAAGTACTATTAAAGCGCCACGTTCAACCATGATCTCAAAAGCAGAAGGGATGCACCGCGTTCAAGCTAATTACAATGGGCGTTTCTTAATTGATTCATACAACAGCCTTCAAAATCCGGGTACAATTGAACTCCTAGACCATACCGGAAAATCGATGCGCACCTTGTTGCAATCTAAAACCCATTTGAGAATACAGAAATTGCACAAACGGAATTATACACCATAAAACCGATGATGGAACGCCATTAAATTGCAGGATGATTAAACCATCTGATTTCGATGCTGACTAAAACTTACCCTGCTTTGGTTTATGTTTATAATGGTCCTGGCGTTCAATTGATTTACAACAGCAATTTGGCAGCTGCACCTCTTTGGATGCACTACTTAGCTAATGCGCATAATTATATTGTATTTACAGTTGATGGCAGAGGCTCAGAAAACAGGGGTCGTGACTTTGAGCAGACGATATTCAGAAATTTAGGTGAAGTTGAAATGCGTGACCAAATAAGAGGTGTGGAACACTTAAAATCTCTTGACTTTATCGATACAGACAGACTTGCTGTTCACGGTTGGAGCTACGGAGGATTTATGACCACCAACTTAATGTGCTCCTACCCGGATGTATTTACCTGTGGTATTGCAGGAGGCCCAGTAATCGATTGGAAGTTTTATGAAGTGATGTATACAGAACGCTTTATGGATACACCAGAGACCAATCCTGAAGGTTATGAAAACACAAGTCTGCTAAACAAAGCGAAAAACTTAAAAGGTGAGCTGCTCATGATACATGGTGCTCAGGACGATGTGGTTGTTTGGCAACACTCTATGGCCTTTGTTCGAAAATGTGTAGAACAGGGCGTTCAATTAGATTATTTCCCATACCCCAGTCATCCTCATAATGTACGCGGTAAAGACCGAATTCACCTGATGAGAAAAGTCATTGATTACATTATTGACAATAACAATTAGTTGGTGAATGGTAGTTAGTTTGAAGTAACAGGAAGTAGGAATTGAGAACTTATTAGATATGATACATTTTCACACCATTTCAATAACTAGCTAATTATAAAAAAGTTATTTTTTGCCTTAAAATTAAGACTTATAAATAGATTCTCCCATCAAAATAACGCCAACTACATCAGGATATTTTGGAAGATTATTCCCAATTAAGCCTAATAAGTCGGAGTCGTATTGCTTATTAAGCATCATATCAATGAATGCTTCTACATCGGCATCTTTTGTAAATGTTCCCATAAAAGCATTCCATGTTTGATCTGATATCACAAGTTTGCTCACAACAGTTAAATAAACACGACCAAAACAACGGGTTTGAAAATAATATTCCCTGCTTAATTTTCCATCTATAATTCCTCAAGTACATAAGTATTTCGAACACCTAAATGATCGTCTTTAATAGAAAAATCTATTCCAAATGGTAAAAACTGATGGGTGCTTTGTCTGAGTGCATGTGTTGTTGTCATAATCTATTGTTTTTATTTCTACACTACAAATAAAAAATAACAACGTGACAATTTGTGACACATATAAACAACTGATCTAAATTACAGAGACTGCTTAAATATTTCGAATTCATTTTTTAATTCCTGAGGGGAATCAATAATAACTTCATCTGGAAATGCCAATAAAAACCGAAATAGGTATTCAGAAAAATAAATCTTACCAGCAAAAACATAATCATCAGTCTTTCCTTTAATCAATGGTTTTGTTTGAGGATAAAACTGAATCAATTGCGAATATGCTTTACGTTTTAAACTTAATTTGACATCAAAAAGATTTTCTCCCTTAAAGCCAAAGGCATCTATGGATTGTACTTCAATTTCTGAAGCGAACTTTTGTTGCTTTTGCAAAAGCTCTACCTGTCCAATTCTGTTGATGTTAAAAATACGGGCTTCATCGGGTGCTTTATGAACATCTACACCAATGACGCCTGTATAGTTTGTTGTAAAAGTGATTGGTTCAAACAGACGTGTAGAATCAGTATTGGAATTTAAAGAGGAGTAATTGATGAGTTTTACCTGAACATGATCCTCAACAGCTTTAGATAACTTTTCAATTTTTAAACCATTACTGGCATTTAATATGTTCTCACCAATCTGAGCTTGCTCACTCATCATGTGAAGTTTTTTTAAAATATGTTCAGACAAATTATGCGATGAAGACATGCTCTTTATAGATTGCTTAATCAATAAAGACTCTTCAGCATTAAAGGTAAATTGGTACTCTTCTCCATCTTCTGTAGGTATAAAGTAGCAGCCCTCAAAATCCACATCAATTACAAAACCGAGTTCTTCCAATAATATAAAATAGCGGTAAACGGTACGTTTGGAAATTTCAAGAATATCAGCAAGTTGTTCAGGGCGTCTTCTCCTCACGCCTTTTAACAAGCTTATCAACTTAAATATTCGCAAAATTTTTCGCTGTTCTGCCATAGATAAAAAGAAAAATATAGTTTGTAGATTTACGCCTAAATTAATCAAAATCTATTCGAATGAAAAGGTGTTTTTCAATACTTATTTGCTTTGGTCTCTCATTTGTGAGTTACAGTCAATCTTATTGGCAACAAGAAGCGCATTACCAAATGGACATAGACTTTAACACGAAGAATCATCAATTTGACGGTCTGCAAGAGTTAACATTTATTAACCACTCGCCCGACACACTAAACAAAGTCTTCTACCATTTGTATTTTAATGCCTTCCAACCCGGAAGCATGATGGATGTTCGCTCTAGAACAATTGTTGACCCTGATAGACGAGTAGGTGACCGAATATCTAAATTAAGTCAGAGTGAGATGGGGATCCAACAAGTGTTAAGTTTGAAACAAAATAACTCTGAGCTGGATTTTAACATTGAGGGCACAATTTTAGATGTGAATCTGAATGAACCCATCTTTCCTGGAGACACTGTACAGTTTGATATGGAATTCAAAACTCAAGTTCCTCTACAGATAAGACGTTCTGGACGTATGAATAAAGAAGGCATTGACTATTCCATGTCTCAATGGTATCCAAAATTATGCGAGTATGATAAAGATGGTTGGCACGCTAATCCTTATGTGGGCAGAGAGTTTTATGGTATTTGGGGTTCTTTTGATGTGCGTATTCATATGGATGCCAACTATACCATTGCAGCAACTGGAATCCTACAAAACCCAGATGAAATAGGTCATGGATATACCGATATAGACCTGCAAAACCCACCCGAAAAACTCACTTGGAAATTTAAAGCAGAAAATGTGCATGATTTTGTTTGGGCAGCAGATCCGGATTACACTCACGAGATTGTCATCAACGAAGATGGTCCAAACTTTCACCTGTTCTACCAAAAAGGGGAAAAAAACAAAACACTGGGAAGATTTGGGCGAATACATGATCAAAACTTTTAAATATGCCGATGAGCACTTTGGAAAATACCCTTACCCACACTACTCAATCATTCAGGGTGGAGATGGTGGAATGGAATACCCTATGGCAACATTAATTACTGGCCACAGAACTTTGAAGAGCCTGGTTGGTGTTTCTGTTCACGAGGCCATGCACAGTTGGTATCAGGGTTTATTAGCATCTAACGAGGCTTTGTTTGCTTGGATGGATGAAGGCTTTACATGTTACGCTTCAAACAGAATTGAAAAAGAATTGTTCCCTGAAGATTTTTCTGACCCACATGCTGGTTCATACAAAGGATATAAAAGAATTGCCACAAGTGATTATGAAGAACCACTTTGCACACATGCCGATCATTTTGAGACAAACTGGGCTTATGGAACGGCATCTTATTCAAAAGGAGTGGTGATATTAGATCAATTAAGTCATATTGTCGGACAAAAAGTGATCGACAAATCTCTAAAACGTTATTTTGATGAATGGGCTTACAAACATCCAAATGCAAGCAATTTTAAACGCATCGTAGAAAAAGAAAGCGGTATAGAGTTGGACTGGTATTTTGAATATTTCGTAAACACTACAAAAACCATAGACTACAGCATACATGAAATAATAGGCGATGAAAAAGGAACTCAAATTCTACTGAAAAAAGGAGAAATGCCTATGCCTGTAGAGTTTAATATTGTGCTACAAAATGGAACTGTTTCAAAGTACTATATACCAACTGTTCTTATGAGAGGAGAAAAGGAAGTTGAGCTTAACACTAAAATTTTATCAGATTGGGCATGGACCAATCCATACTATTCAATAAGATTAGATCAGGCACCATCTGAAATAAAAGAAATACAACTTCATACCACAGGACATATTGCCGATATTGAACCTCTAAATGACAGAGTTAAAATGCCCAGTAATTGGGACTGGAATAAGTATAAATTAAGACTTAATTTATTAGAAAAGAAAAAGAAGGGGAAAATTAAAAAATTTGTTAAAATTAAAAAATAGACCTTTATTAAAAGAAAAAAGCCACCGAATAATCAGTGGCTTTTAAATTAAAAAATGTGATTACTTTTTAATTACTATTTGTTCTCTATATATATTATTCGAGGTTTTTAATACAATTGTATAATTACCGTCAGGCACTTGACTAAAATCATGGTTAAACTGATGGAAACCTGCAATTTGTGTCCCTCTATAATCATCAACAATTTTCTTTCCATTAATATCATAAACTTCGAACATTACCGAAGATAAATCATTCAATTCGTATGATACTGAAAGTAAATCTGCAGTTGGATTTGGACCTATTTTAAACATTTTATTTTTTGATAATTCATCGAAAGAAAGTAAAGACCCGTTACCAGTTACCATAATGTCATCTATAAATAAAATATTATCATCATCTGAATCATGAACGAATGCTATAAATATAGTTTTACCAGCATATTCAGCTAAACTTACTTCATTTGGACGAAGAACCCCAGCATTTCTTTGAGGATCATCATCTACTTCAATATATTCTCCGTCTGCGCCATGGATAAATCCTTCAGAAAAATCATACAAAGAATAGTCACCCGTGGTATCTGTATCAGAATTGGTTCCTAGATACTGGGCATATTGTGCAATTTGTTCTGTAAAACTTAAATCTGAATTATCTGTTGTAGAAATATAAACAGAATAACCATCAGCCCATAAAGGGGTTTGATATGGTGCAGATTTCCAAGTTAAAACGCCAGTATCATCATTAAGCTCAATACCAGGTGTTATTAACCAATTTCTATTACCTGGAAGATAATCTACCATCCAAGAAAGACTCATATATACTCCGCCCTGAACACTATCTTGGAGTGCTATAGATGACTCACTCCAGTACCAAGATGTGTATTCAGCGTTATTGTCTTCAATACCATCTGAATCCCAACTGATCCAATTCGTCGGATCTTCATCTTCGGGAACATATTCATAACTTAATGAAACAATATTGGTTGGCTCAATGTTAAAATCTTCAAATAAGATAGTATCTTGAGCATTAGTAGCGAAAGAATAGAATATAATCGCTAAAAATGAAAGTATATTTTTTTTCATAAGGGAAAATTTGATTTGTAATTCTGTGGAAAATTACGAATATATTTTTAATAAAAAAGGCAGTGTTATTAACACCGCCTTTATCTAAGTCTAATTAAATTATTTCAATATAAATCTCTTAGTTGAAATTTCACCAATATTTGTTGTTTGAACTTCAATGAAAAAACCTTGAGAAGGTTTAGATACTTTTCTACCCATTACATTATAATATTGGGTGTTATATGCTTTCAAATCCTGATGAACTTCATCAATAGAAATCATTTGATTAAGGTAAAACATATCACCAAAATTGTTATCAATGGCTGAAACAATTCCTTCTTCAATCAATTCTATATCTGAAGCTATTGGCTTAAATAAGCCCCACAAAACTTCAAGACCATCCATATTTTCTATAATAATGTTATAGAATTGATTTATATCAAAAGGGCCAAAAACCAAATAACCATCTACTACTAAGGGTGAGTACTCAAATCCGGATCCATCAAAAATAGAGACAATAAGATCATTGGCTTCAAGAACCAATACTAATTCGTTTTCAGTTACAGTAATTGAAGAAATAGCATTAAAAAGATCGCTCATATTTTCATCTTCACCCCAAGACCATGCTTCTTCTTCACCGCCACATAGCATTTCTAATGCTTCACAAGCTGCTTCATCTCCATTCATGCATGAAAATATAATTCAAAAGCTTCAGGGCTACTATTGATACAATCAAATTCCTCTTCATCATCTTCACCTCTTCCTCTTCAAAATCTTCATACAATAACTCTAACTCTTCACAGGCCTCTTCATTTCCACTCATACAGTCATTAATCATTTCTAATATTTCACATGACCAACCTAAATCAACTTGAGAGGCACAATCATTTTCCAACTGTTCAATAAGTGCATCGATATCATCGCCCCATTCTTCTTCCTCGTCTTCTTCTTCTTCTTCTTCCTCGTCTTCCTCTTTCAAAATCTTCATACAATACCTCTAACTCTTCACAAGCTTCTTCATTTCCACTCATACAGTCGTTAATCATTTCTAATATTCCACATGACCAACCTGAATCAACTTGAGAGGCACAATCATTTTCTAACTGTTCAATAAGTGCATCGATATCATCACCCCATTCTTCTTCTTCTTCTTCTTCACCGCCGCAAAGAGTCTCTAATGCTTCACAAGCACCTTCATCTTCATTCATGCAAGACAAGTATAATTCAAAAGCTTCAGGGCTACTATTGATACAATCAAATGCTAGTTCTTCTTCATCCCATGGATTGTTAACATTTGTAGAATCAAAATCCCAAAAATCATCATCTTCATCATCCCATGGATTGTTTACATCTGTAGAATCATCACCCCAAAACCAGTCGTCAACATCTGAGCAATCAAACATTTCAAACAATATCTCTGGAGATAAATTCGGAAACTGGGAAATATCAACTGCAATAGAATCTCCATCACACTCAATATAAATAGTATTTGCATCTTCACCTGATTGCGCATAAACAAACTGTGAAAAAACAAATAATAATAGAGTTAATTTCTTCATTTTGTATTTTAGATTTTAATTTTGGCTAATTTTATACAAAAAAATTTATCACACAATAAAAAAGTGTTAAATAACACTTAATACCTAGTCTTTTTAAGTTAAGAACTTAAAAATTGTTTTAAAATTTGTTCTCCACTTCTAATTGATTTCACTGCCCAATCGATTTTTTTGTCTAATACTTCTTCATCTGAAAGATGCCAATTAACTTTCGATTTTTTCAATCTTGTAACTACATCGTGTAATACTAAAGCAGCAGAAACCGAAATATTATAGCTTTCTGTGAAGCCATACATCGGTATTCTCAAAAAAACATCTGCCTGATCCATTACAATATCCGACAAACCATCTCTTTCTGTTCCAAAAAAGAAAGCCGACTTTTTAGTAATATCAAATTCAGGAAGAAGAACATCATTTGTGTGTGGGGTGGTAGCAACAATTTGAAATCCTTGAGACTTAATAGTATCTATACAATCTTGAGAATTATTATCTTTCCTATCATAGCTGTGCATATCCACCCACTTTTCAGCACCCATAGCAACATCTTTAGACAATTCATATGCATTATTATTTGCAATAACATGTATATCCTGAATTCCAAAACAATCGCAATTTCGCATCACAGCACTTGCATTATGAGATTGAAACATATTTTCTACAGCTACCGTAAAATGACGCGTTCTATTTGATAAAACAGCTTCAAAAGTTTTTATTCTATCCGCGCTTAAAAACTTATTCAATTCACACAAAAGTTCATTTTTATCCATACACCTAATTTAAAATAATCTTAACAAACGCCTTTACGATAATCTATGAGGTTAAAGTTTAATTCAATAAAATAAATTAAAAAAAAAGTCGCAACTATATTTATCTGATCATTTCATATATTTGACATGAAGAACTAAAATTTAACACAATGGGAAGAGCATTTGAGCTTAGAAAAGGTAGGAAGATGAAACGTTGGGCAGCCATGTCTAAAACGTTTACTCGAATTGGTAAAGATATCGTAATGGCGATAAAGGAAGGTGGTGCAGATCCTGAAACAAATTCAAAATTGAGAGCTGTTATTCAGAATGCAAGAACAGCTAATATGCCTAAAGAAAATATTGAGCGTGCCATAAAAAAGCATCAGACAAAGACACTTCTAATTATAAAGAAGCTCTTTTGAAGGCTACGCCTCATGGTATTGCAATTTTAATTGAAACAGCAACAGACAATAACAATCGAACTGTTGCTAACGTGAGAAGTTATTTCAATAAAATGTGATGGCTCATTAGGAACATCAGGTTCCGTTGAATTTATGTTTGAGCACAAATGTAATTTCATGATTAGCTAACAAAGGGCAAGACTTAGAGGAACTAGAATTTGAGCTGATCTGATGCAGGTGCTGAAGAAGTATTTGAAGATGAGTGGAATAATGATCTATGGAGACTTCCTAATTTTGGAAACATTCAAAAGCCCTTGAAGAAAATAAATTTGATATCTTAAGTTCTGGTTTCGATAGAATACCAACATCAGTAAAAACTTACTAAAGAACAAGAGGCAGATGTAAATAAACTGCTTGAAAAATTGAAGACGATGATGATGTACAAAACGTATACCACAATATGCAGGAATAAATTGATCGTTTAAAATTAAGTTCACTAATTGTAACAAAATATGAAATTATATTCATAATTTTTGATTCAATTATTTACTCTATTTAATTACTTTTGGAAAATAATTGCTGACGTAGCTCAGTTGGTAGAGCACATCCTTGGTAGGGATGAGGTCGTCGGTTCAAATCCGATCGTCAGCTCAATTCATAAAAAAAGCGCCAAAAGGCGCTTTTTTTTTTTTATTAATCGTAAAATAAATACTTATCTCGTATTTTTTTGCCACTCTCATATTCTCTAGTTCTAATATATATTGAACCTCTATTTGGTAGCAAGACATGGCCTTCCTAGAAGATCAGTAAAGAATTCATTTATAACATCATCTTCTATTTTATCAACACTTAAACCTGGTATATTAATCTCAATAGTAAGTTCTTCAACTAAGGCCATCTGTCCATTGGAAGCTGTTATTGTAACGGTGTATGTTCCATTAGATTCATAAGTATGTACAACCTGATCTAGATTACTATATGAATCATCTCCGAAATCCCAAAGCAGCAAAGTATACCCTTCCATACTTACTACTTCTACTTCAAATTCATAAGTAGAAACCCCTAATAAATCATACTCAACAATCAATAAAGAATAAATACAAGAACCGTCATCTGTATTGGCATTCGGATTAGTATTTGCAGCACTTTCATCCATACAGCCTAAAACTATTGGTGTTAAACAAGAACCGTCATCAACTGTAACATCAAGGCTAAACTCTAAATATTCTGAATCCATACAACCTTCAACCCATTCAATACATGAACCATCATCTAAATTAGCAAATTCATAAAAATTAACTGCCGTTTCATCCGTACAGCCTTCAACTATGATATTTACACAAGAATTATCACTAATATTAGCTTCAGGATTATACTCAATATAATTATCATTCATACACCCTTCGATAAATGGAATACAAGAGCCATCATCTACATCTGCAGTTTCATCGTAATTAAAGGCTGTAACATCCGTACATCCCCAATATACGCATTCAAATTCGTGCCCTTCAGGTGCATTTACATTTGCAAATGGATTATAA
The DNA here is from genome assembly GCA_019649675.1 of Cryomorphaceae bacterium. GTDB lineage: Bacteria > Bacteroidota > Bacteroidia > Flavobacteriales > UBA7430 > MED-G21. The sequence goes on from BOWN01000002.1 coordinate 354,425, forward strand.
TTTGTGGCATTTTCATCCATACAATGGATTAATGCTACTTCCTCACAAGAACCATCATCTACATTAGCTTCAGAATTAAATTCCGCAAAAAGTCATCAATACAACCCTCAACGATTAATGTCTCACACGAACCATCATCGACTGTAGCTTCAGGATTAAATTCAATATACATTTCGTCAATACAGCCTCCATCCACTAACGTTTCACACGAACCATCATCTGTATTTGCTGGCGGGAAGAATTCTACATAATTTATATCCATGCACCCGAGAATAACAAATTGCGCACAAGATCCATCATCTATCGTTGCATTTTCATTATACTCAACGTACAAAGGATCCATACATCCTTCTAAAATAATAATACAAGATCCATCATTAACATTTGCTGAAGAATTATAATTTAAGGCAGTTGTTATCATACAACCATAAATAACTATGATTTCACAAGAACCATCGTCCAAGTTTGCATTTGGATCGTATTCAAGATAATCTGAATTAGTGCATCCTGGGTATTCACAAAATCTGCTTCGGTTGAAAACCAATTATAATTTGCTGCTAATGGATCTTGACATCCTTCAATCTCAAACTCATCACATATCCCATCACTATCAACATCACTTAAACAATTACCATCACAATCGTAACCTTGTTCTGCAGCAGGAGCATCACAACCACAACCTAAATCATTATTGTAACATGAATCATCATTAACAGTAGCAGTCTCATCATAATTACATTGTGTTGGATCTGTACAACCATATACTTTAAAAGTAAGGCACGAACCATCATCTACATTTGCAAAAGGATTATATTCCAAATAATTTTCATCCATACAGCCTTCAAAAATGAGGGTTTGACAGTATAATTCCTGTTCACCAGAATTTGCTAGTTGATCGTATTCCAAATAATTAAAATCCATACAACCCAATACTTCTGTTGTAGAACATGATGTATCATCTACATTTGCATTTGGATCATATTCTAAGTAATTAGGATCTAAACAACCTTCAACTATTAAAGTCTCACAAGAGCCATCATCAACGTTAGCAACAACTTCTAAAGGTGTGATTATATTATTCGAATAGTTCCAATATTCAAGGTAAGCATTATCTATACATCCGAAAACTTTTAATGTTATACATAAATTTGAATCACTAATATTTGCTTCAGAATTGAATTCAAAAAAATCTGCATCTGTACAACCAATAATCTCGTTGTATTCACATGTACCGTCATTAATGTTAGCACTTGGGTTATAATTAAAAGCACTTGGATCAATACATCCACCAAAAAGACATGATTGATCATCTTCAAAAGCTTCAGGATTATAATTTAAAGCTGCAGGGTCGGTACAACCTGAAATAATAATATAACACGAACCGTCATCTAAATTAGCATCTTCGTTATAATTAAGAGCTAACTCATTAGTACAACCAAATATTTTTAAATTAATACAATGACCCAATGTATCAATCGTTGCAATGGGGTTGTATTCATAATACGATTCATCTGTACAACCCTGTATTTCTATATTTTCACCATTAAGACAAGTATCTAAAATAACTGCAAGTGGATTATAATTATCATAAGTTGGATCCATGCATCCATATATAGTTGGTACACAAGTGCCATCGTCTGTATTTGCTAAAGAATCATAATTAAATGCGATACTATTTGTACAACCATATACCTTAATCGTAAAACAAGATGTAGGATCAGTATCTTGATTATATAAAGGATCATACTCAATAAAAGCTTCATCGGTACATCCTAAAACTGACATGAGCCATCATCTGTATTTGCTGAAGCACTATAATTATCTGCGTACGCAAGCATACAACCAGATATAATAGGTATGCAAGGATCGGAATTATCTAAATTACTTACTTGATTTACATTTGCTGAGGATTGAAATTAAACATTGTCTCGTCCATACATCCATAAAAATTGAGCTCACAGCTACCATCATCTGTATTTGCAGCGGGATTATAATTAATAGAATTAAAAGTTGTACAACCTTCAACTACCTCATACAAACAATATAACTCATCATTGGGTACATTAACAAATTCATCATATTCTAAATAATTTGGATCTGAACAACCTTCAATTTCTAGGACAATACAGGTACCATCATCAACATTTGCATAAGGATTGTACTCTGTGTATAGTATATTAGTACAACCCTCCATAATTTCTGTTAAACACGATCCATCATCCGCATTTGCAACTGGCTCGGGTGCAGTAATAGAAAAATCTGTACCATCGTAAATATAATATTCAATAAAATTAGAATCAGTACACCCTCAATAATAATTGTCTCACATGAACCATCATCAGTATTAGCCTCAGCTAGATACTCACTATAGGAATCATCGGTACAACCATACACTTTTTCAATACAACTACCATCATCAATAGTAACCTCTTCATTGTAATTAAATGCATTAGGATCGGTACAACCGCCATAAATACATGAACCATCATCAATGGTAGCCTGCGGATTATAATTTACTGCTTCACTATTGTAACATCCCTCAATAATACAAGAATCATCATTTGTATTGGCCAATATATCATAATTTAATGCTGTAACATTTGTACATCCTAAAATCTGAGTAATACATGAACCGTCATCAATGTTCGCTGTTGGATCATAATTAACGGCTGAAAAACCATCACCATCAGCATCATTTATTTCAGAAAGACTATTTGTTTCCATTCCATTATCAGTACAACCCAATACCTGACATGAACCATCATCTTGATTTGCTTGTGAGTTGAAATTTTGAGCCATTTCATTTGTACATCCTAAAATCATAAAGGTCAAACATGAACCATCATCTGAAGTGGCCCAAGGGTTATATTCCAAGTAATTGAAATCCATACAACCTTGTATTTCACAAGAACCATCATCAACATTTGCATCTGGATTATAATTGTCTGCGGATTCATTTAAGCATCCGAATACAATAAGGTTTTGACAAGAGCCATCATCAATATTAGCTTGAGCATCATACTCTACAAAACTATCATCTGTACAGCCATAAACGTTGAATAAACATGTATTATCATCTATATTTGCAAGAGGATTGAAATTAATTGCTTCTATGTCCATACAGCCTTCAATTTGACAAGAACCATCATCAGTAGTTGCTTCAATATTATAATTAAGTGCAGTTTCTTCAGTACAACCAAAAACTTCTAAAGTAATACAAGAACCGTCATCCACATTTGCTAATGGATTTATTCTATAAAAGCATCATTTGTACAACCTTCAATAGTATCAATACAAGAACCATCATCATTAGTTGCATTCTCGTCATAATTCAGAGCCGTTTCATCAGTACAACCAGGCTCAACTATTGTTAAACTCGTTACAAATGTCATAGCATTTGTCACATATAAACCAGGGTCAAAATCTATAGAGTAAATAGCTTCCGCTTGGTAATCAGCCCCATTATAATTAATATACCATTGAAAATTTTCTTCATTGTTAAACCCATCTTTTCTTCTGTAGTCACATCATCTCCATAAGCGGCAATCTGAAACTGATCCATAGAATAAGAAGAAAATCCACCACAATGTAATCCATTACCTTCAATTTCATAAAAACACCAACCAAAGCACTTTCATCAATCTCAACACCATTTATTGTTACATTTTCTTCCAAGGAAGTAACAACGTGTGATTAGATCCTGTATTGTTTATTTCCCATAATAGCTCTTGGGATAAGCAGGTATTTAAACTAATACGAAACATAAAAAAATTAACTTCTTCATAAAATTCAGCTTTTTAAACATCATTCTAAAAAATCAAATGTAAAGGTTACACGATACTAAAATAATTCTTAATTTTTAATCCAATTTACTCTATGCAATTGGTTATCAGATTTTACTCTCAGCAAATATAACCCAGTTGGCAAATTATGAACTGCTATTTGAATGATATCCTTAAAAGAAACATCTGCAATATTTTCTTGTATTAATACATCTCCTAGAGAGTTTAAAATCTCTATACTTACATTATTTAAGTTCGACTCAAAATCTAAATTAATAAAATCTTTACTAGGGTTTGGGTATAAATTAATTGTCGCATTAACTAACTCATTTAATCCAATACCATCATCAAAATCTATGTCATCACAAACACCATCATCATCAAAATCATTATCAATAATAATTCCTGTTCCGTCTGTTTCTCCGAACAAGTGGCACATTCATCTATATCTGTTGAATAATTACAAAGTGAATTGTCTGTATCGTAGTTGAGTCGCATCATAGTTACAGCCTGGGGATCTGTACACCAACTATTTCGTCTGAATTACATACACCATCATTATCTATATCATTATCAACGATTGTCCCTGTACCATCAATTTCTCCTGAACAAGTTGCACATTCATCCAAGTCTGTTGAATAATTACAAAGTGAATTGTCTGTATCTGTAGTTGGAGTCGCATCATAGTTACACGCCTGGGGATCTGTACAACCAATTATTTCATCGAAATCACAAACACCATCGTTATCTAAATCATTATTTACTATAATGCCATCCTCACATGAATCACATATGCCATCAGTTATTTCACAAGAATCATCACTTGTATTTGCTTCAGAATTGTAATTACATGCTAAACTGTCTATACATCCAAAAACAACGGGGGTTATACATAGACTTAGATCATTCACATTTGCACCAAAATCATATTCTAAATATGAATCATCCATACAACCTAAGACTATAAGTGTTTGACAAGAACCGTTTTCTTCAGTTGCTAATTCATCATATTCAAGATAATCACTATCAGTACATCCTAAAACTTCGTATAGATCACATACACCATCACTATCGAAATCAAATAAACACTCCCCATCACAATTATACTGGGCCTCAGCATAAACACATGAGCCGTCATCTTCGGTGGCTAAATCATTATAGTTACAAGCAGATATTGTGATACATCCTTCTACTTCATCTTGATTACACACACCATCATTATCTATATCATTATCAACGATTGTCCCTGTACCATCAATTTCACCTGAACAAGTTGCACATTCATCTAAGTCTGTTGAATAATTACAAAGTGAATTATCTGTATCTGTAGTTGGAGTCGCATCATAGTTACACGCCTGGGGATCTGTACAACCAATTATTTCATCAAAATTACAAACACCATCGTCATCTAAATCATTATCAACTATTAGGCCATCTTCACATGTTTCACATATGCCATCAATTATTTCACAAGAATCATCACTTGTATTTGCCTCTGAATTGTAATTACATGCGAGGCTATCAATACATCCTAAAACTATTGGGGTCACGCATAGACTAGAATCATTCACATTTGCACTAAAATTGTATTCCAAATACGAATCATCTAAACAACCTAACACTATAAGTGTTTGACAAGAACCGTTTTCTTCAGTTGCTAATTCATCATATTCAAGATAATCACTATCGGTACATCCTAAAACTTCGTATAGATCACATACACCATCATTATCGAAATCAAATAAACACTCCCCATCACAATTATACTGGGCCTCAGCATAAACACATGAACCGTCATCTTCAGTAGCTAAATCATTATAGTTACAAGCAGATATTGTGATACATCCTTCTACTTCATCTTGATTACACACACCATCATTATCTATATCATTATCAACGATTGTCCCTGTACCATCAATTTCACCTGAACAAGTTGCACATTCATCTAAATCTGTTGAATAATTACAAAGTGAATTATCTGTATCTGGTTAGGCACCCCGTTGCCGGGGGGATCTGTACCCCAATTTTTCATAAAATACAAACACCTTATCTAAATCATTTTTTAAAGTTGGTTTTTCTGTTTCCCGAGAAAAGTGTCAAAACCGTTTTAAAAAAAAAAATAAATTATCTGTATCATAGAAAATTCTTATAGTTACAGGCATAGGATCTGAGCATCCGACTATTTTAAAAAATCCCCAAAACCCTCATTTCAATTTTTTTTCATTTTCCCTTGGTTTTTTTGGAAAAACTCCGTCTGGGTTTTCCATTGTTTCTAGAAATATGAAACTGTGTAAATCAAATTGTTTCTGTCCAAAATACAAGGGGTCTGAGCAAAAAGAAATTAAATTACAACAGACTCTCCCTCGCTATTTATCCTTTCCTAAATTTTTCCATTATTTCAAATTTTCCCATCTAAATCTCACATTTCCTTCTAATAAATACAAGAACCATCATCTGATGAAATAAGGTTGTAATTACATCGATTATCTGTACACCTGATTGGGGGTCAAATCCTTACTTTGGGTGAGAAATTAAAAATTTTTTTGTTAAATAAAAATTCATCTTATTAAGGGTTAAGAATAATTATATCCATCAACATTTTATTTAAAAAAATTTTTTAAAAACACCATCAATTTATTTTAAAAAATATCATTCCCCCCAAAATTTCTTTGGGTTTTAAATAATTACAGTTTTGAACCAACCAACACAAGTCGGGAAACATAAACAACTTGATGGGTTTATTTAAAAAAATTTTAAAAATGATTTTAAAATAAAAAGTCATATTTGCACCTATTACCTTCAAAATTTATTTGGTATATTTCACTGTGAATAAACATTTTTGAAAAAAAAGTAAATGTAATATATATAGTGAAATTTAAATATTTTTAGTTTTTGATAATTTAAAAAAAAAAAAGGAACCAAATATATATAATTTATAAAAAAAATTTTTTTAAATATACTCAAAAAAACCCAAAAATTCCTCTATTTAACAAAAATTATTTTTTTTTTAAATCCTTTTTTTTAATCAATAACAATAAACACAAAAATGTATATTTGCAAATACTGTTAAAATCTGATGAAAAAAACAAATGATTAACATTACGTTACCAGACGGAACAATAAAAAAATACCCCAAGGGTACAACTGCAATTGATATTGCAGAAGAAATAAGCAGTGGCTTAGCTCGTAATGTATTAGCTGCTGAGATAAACGGAGAAGTTTGGGATGCTACTAGGATGATTCATCATGACTCAAAGCTAAAACTGCTAACTTGGAACGATAAAAATGGAAAAATGGCCATGTGGCACTCATCCGCACACCTCATGGCGGAAGCACTCGAAGCTCTTTATCCTGGAATCAAACTAGCTATTGGACCTCCGATAGAAAACGGTTTTCTATTATGATATCGATTTTGGTGAACAGCATTTTTCTTCAGATCATTTTCGAAAAGTCGAAAAGAAAATGATAGAATTAGCACGTCAAAAAATACTTTTGAACGCATTGTAACATCTAAAAAAGAAGCTATTTCTTATTTTCAAAAAAAAGAAGACAATTATAAATTAGAACTACTCGAAGGTTTAGAGGATGGCGAAATCACATTCTACAAGCAAGGAGAATTTACCGATTTATGTAAAGGACCTCACATTCCTCATACAGGACATATCAAAGCGTTAAAGCTACTTAAAACTGCAGGAGCCTATTGGAGAGGAGATGAGAAAAATAAGCAGCTTACAAGAATTTATGGAATTAGCTTTCCCAAAAACAAAGAACTTACAGCTTACCTTGAAATGCTGGAAGAAGCAAAGAAAAGAGATCACCGTAAGTTGGGTAAAGAAATGGAACTTTTCACCTTCTCCCAAACTGTAGGTCAAGGTCTACCCTTGTGGTTACCAAAAGGTGCTGCTTTGAGGGATCGTTTAGAAAACTTCCTAAAAAAAGCTCAACTGATAGCCGGATACGAACAGGTGATTACACCTCATATAGCAAATAAAGATTTATACGTTTGTTCTGGACACTATGATAAATACGGAGAAGATTCGTTCCAACCAATTAAAACTCCTAACGAAGGTGAGGAATTTTTCTTAAGACCAATGAACTGCCCTCACCATTGTGAAATTTATAAAAGCAAACCTCGTTCTTACAAAGACCTTCCGGTTCGTTTTGCAGAATTTGGAACCGTATACCGATACGAACAGAGTGGAGAATTACATGGTCTTACACGAGTAAGAGGATTTACTCAAGATGATGCTCATCTTTTTGTTAGACCCGATCAGGTTCAAGAGGAATTTGAAAAAGTGATTGACCTAGTCCTATATGTGTTTAAGGCTTTAGGATTTGAAAATTTTACCGCGCAAGTTTCCCTACGAGACAAAGAAAACAGAGAAAAATACATTGGTAGTGATTCAAACTGGGTATTGGCAGAAAATGCAATAATCAATTCTGCTGATAAAAAAGACTTAAAAACTATAGTGGAGTATGGAGAAGCTGCTTTTTACGGTCCTAAATTAGACTTTATGGTTAAAGATGCTTTAGGTAGATCATGGCAATTGGGTACTATTCAAGTAGATTACAACCTTCCTGATCGTTTTGAACTCGAATACAAAGGATCTGACAATAAAAAACATCGTCCAGTAATGATTCACAGAGCACCATTTGGTTCTATGGAAAGGTTTGTTGCCGTTCTCCTTGAGCACTGTGGTGGAAACTTTCCACTTTGGTTAACACCAGATCAGGTTTCTATTCTTCCAATAAGTGACAAACACATGGATTATAGCAAAGAAGTTTTAAATTCGCTTAAAATTTCCGATATTCGCGCGGAGATTGACGAACGTAGTGAAAAAACTGGGAGGAAAATCCGTGATGCTGAAGTTCGTAAAATCCCATTTATGCTAATTATTGGAGAACGGGAAGCAGTTGAAAGACAAATCTCTGTAAGACGACACGGTGGAGAAGATCTAGGTAGTATGACAATACAGGAATTTAAAAACTTGGTAATTAAAGAAATTACAGAAAATATTAATGAATTTGTTGTTTAACTAAATATTATAGGAGGAAAAGCCATAGCAATTAGAAGAAGAAGAAGTAGAGGTCCTGGTCGTGTCATTCGAGAAAATGCACACAACATTAACAGAGATATTAAAGCTCCTGAGATAAGATTAACACCAGGAGAAGGAGTTAAAGAAGGTATTTACCCTACTCTTGAAGCTATAGAATTAGCTGATGAATTAGGACTCGACTTGGTAGAAATAGCTGCTAAAGCAAATCCACCTGTTTGTCGCATTATTGACTACAATAAGTTTTTGTATGAACAAAAAATGCGTCAGAAACAAATGAAATCCAAAGCTGCTAAAGTGGTTATAAAGGAAATTCGCTTTGGACCAAATACAGATGAACACGATTTCGACTTTAAACTTAGACATGCTAAGAAATTTTTGTCAGATGGAGCAAAACTTAAAGCATTTGTTTTTTTTAAAGGTCGTTCAATATTGTATAAAGATAAAGGAGAAATATTATTGCTTCGATTTGCACAGGAATTGGAGGACTTCGGTAAAGTTGAACATTTACCTAAATTAGAAGGTAAACGAATGATTATGTTTATAAGTCCAAAAAAGAAATAGAAAAACTCATATTTAGGAAATAAAGAAGAAAATCATGCCAAAAATGAAAACTAAATCCAGTGCTAAAAAGCGTTTTAAGCTCACAGGAACTGGTAAAATTAAGAGAAAACATGCTTTTAAAAGCCATATTCTTACAAAGAAAGGTACAAAACAAAAGCGGAACCTAACAAAAATAGGTCTGGTTCACGAATCAGATGTGCCAAATATCAAACAACAATTGTGTATATAATCACAATTAGAGTTTATTAATTAACCCTGTACTTAGCCCCTAAGTGTTTTCAAAAGAAACCGCTGAGTATAAAAAAATTAAAAACTATGCCTAGATCAGTAAATCATGTTGCGTCTAAAGCACGCAGAAAAAAAGTAATAAAGTTAGCCAAAGGTTATTTTGGGAGAAGAAAAAACGTTTGGACAGTAGCAAAAAACGCTATTGAGAAAGGATTAACATACGCTTACAGAGACCGTAAGGTTAAGAAACGAAACTTTAGAGCGTTATGGATTCAAAGAATCAATGCTGGCGCTCGTCAATATGATATGTCATATTCACAATTTATGGGAGCCGTTCACAAAAACAACATCGAACTAAACAGAAAGGTGTTAGCCGATTTAGCAATGAACAACCCTAAAGCTTTTAAAGCAGTAGTTGACAAAGTAAAAAAGTAAATTTAATTTTCCTAAATATGAAAAAGGAGTCGATAATGGCTCCTTTTTTTATTGCAACTCCTTAATACGATCCATACCTTTCCGTGATGGCATATATTTAGCATCAAGCATTAGACTAGTTCTATAATCCGACTCAGACTTTACAAGATCTCCAATTAGTTCATAACAGTAAGCTCTTCCAAAATATGCCTCAACATAAGAATTATCAGCTATTATAGCCTGAGTAAAATAATTTATAGCACTGTCATAATTTTTTCTAAAAACTTCAATAACTGCTATATTATGTAAAGAGATTTTATGATCTTTTTTGAGTGCTATGGCACGTTCATAAGCTTGGACTGCTTCGTCAAAAGTCTGAAGTGATTGATAAAACATCCCAACTTTATAGTGAATATCATATCGATAGGGCTGTAATCGAAGTGCAGCATTAAAATAATCTAAAGCCAATAAATCTCTTTTAGAAGAGTATAAAACACCCATCTGATCATAAGCATTAAACAAAGTTTGATCTTCATTTATTGCAGATTGAATATATTTCATTGCTTTAATTGTATCTTCCTCCATTAAGGCATAATTACCAGCTAAAAAAAGTGCCGTAGGATTTTTAGGATCAGTATCTAATATTTCATTTAATCGCTTTTGCCCTTTTTTCAATTCTCCAACTGCCAAGTATATCTCTGCTAAATTAATACGGCATTCAATATTATCAATATCTAGATTAGAACAATATTCCCAACAGTCTTTTGCACTGCGACTTTCTTGCATAGCATAATATAAAATACCCAGCTTTAACCAATATTTTGAATTAGTAGAATCTAATTGTACAGCTCTTTTCAAATCAGAAGCACCCAAATCCAAAGATTCGTTTTGCATATAAAAAGCAGCACGATCAAAATACAAAGCAGGATTTAAAGTGTCATGAGAAATAAGATCTGAGACAGAATCAATTTTATGCATCAATTTAAAAGAAAACTCTGCTAAATTGTCTGAACTTATATTCTTAACATTAGAGCTTTGCTGGCAAGATGCAAATAGAATACAAAAAATGAAATATAGATATGTTATTTTCATTTATTGATTAAAAAAACTTAAAAGTATCAAGCTGTTTGAATTTGTTCTACAATTTTAGATTCAATTTCTTCAGCCAATTCTAAATTATCAAGTAATAGTCTCTTCACGGCATCTCGCCCTTGACCTAATTTAGTATCACCATAACTAAACCATGAACCACTTTTATTTACAACACCATATTCTACACCTAAATCGATAACTTCTCCAGCTTTAGAAACACCCTCTCCATACATAATATCAAACTCAGCTTTTCTAAATGGTGGTGCCACTTTATTCTTAACAACTTTAACACGAGTTCGATTACCAATCACCTGATCTCCGTCTTTAAGCTGAGTACTTCTACGAATATCGAGGCGAACAGATGCATAAAACTTTAGTGCATTTCCACCAGTAGTCGTTTCAGGGTTTCCAAACATCACACCAATCTTTTCACGCAATTGATTAATAAATATACAAGTACATCCTGTTTTAGAAATGGAAGCAGTTAATTTTCTGAGTGCTTGTGACATTAAACGAGCGTGTAATCCCATTTTAGAATCACCCATTTCTCCTTCTATTTCACTTTTGGGAGTAAGTGCTGCTACCGAATCAATCACAATAATATCAACTGCTCCTGAACGAATTAAATTATCAGCAATTTCTAAAGCTTGTTCACCAGAATCAGGCTGCGCTATAATTAACTCATCAATATTTACTCCTAAATTCTCTGCATAAAACCGATCAAACGCATGCTCTGCATCAATAAAAGCAGCAATTCCTCCACCTTTCTGAGTTTCAGCCATAGCATGGATAGCTAAAGTTGTCTTACCTGAAGATTCAGGACCATAAATTTCAACAACTCTTCCCTTAGGATAACCTCCTATACCAAGAGCTAAGTCTAAACCTAAAGAACCTGTGGGTATACAAGCAATGTCTTCAGCTACCACGTCACCCATTTTCATTACAGAACCTTTACCATAAGTTTTTTCCAACTTATCCATTGTAAGCTGAAGAGCCTTAAGCTTTGCATCTCTTTCTTTTTCCATAATTTCTAAATTTATTTCTGTAACAAAACAATAAGTAATTTGTGACAATTTATGTCACTAGTTATAAGATTCCAATATTTGATGGGTATGATCCTTAGTTTTTACTTTCGTAAAAACTTTTCAATAATCCATCTTCATCAATTATAAAAGTTGTCCTATGAACGCCTTCGTATTCTTTACCCATAAATTTTTTCGGACCCCAAACACCAAAAGCTTTAATAACAGCTTTGTCTTCATCTGCAATTAAGCTGAAAGGAAGATTATACTTACCTATAAACTTTTGATGACTCTTTGATGAATCAGGGCTTACTCCTATCACAATAAAACCTTTTTCTTGAAGCAAAGAATAATTCTCACCTAAATTACATGACTCAGCAGTACAACCAGGAGTCATGTCCTTAGGATAGAAATAAAGAATAACTTTTTTACCCAAAAAATCAGTTAAAGAAATTGACTGACCAAACTCATCTAAAGCAACAAATTCAGGCGCTTTATCACCAACATTTAAACTTGTCATAACAATATATTTATTTTATAAAATTAAAAAAATGCCTTGTTTGATGTAATCAAACAAGGCAGTATTTATCAACAAAATGAGGTACTTATACCTATTAATTGTTCACAATAACAAAAGGCTTTACTAATCTTGATTTTATAACGTTAACAGATTTTGCATAATCAAAAATAAACCTTAAAGTAATATCTGAGGGTTTTGTTCTAATTTTAGCATCATTATTTTTCCCAAAATCAGACAGTCCAGATTTGTCATCGAGTGTAGTTGTTTTCGCCATATAGATTATTTTTTTTTAATATAACGAACAATTAATGATGCTTATTGTAAAACCAAATTGATATTATATTTTTCTTTAAGTTTTCTTAAGTTAATTAGAGCATAACGCATTCTTCCAAGTGCTGTATTTATGCTTATACCACTCTCCTCAGAAATTTCCTTAAAAGTCATTCCAGAAAAATAACGCATTTTTACAACCTCTCTTTGTTCATCAGATAAATAATTTACTAAGTCCTTAACTTCATTAAAAACCTGTTTATTAATTACATCAGACTCTACAGAATCTAGCTCTTCTCCCATTGCACTAAAAATATTGTAATCATCGTTAGGTCGAATCATTTTTACTTTAGACTCTTTTCTAAAATGATCAATGACCATATTGTGAGAAATTCGCATGACCCAAGAAATAAATTTACCCTCTTCATTATATCTACCTTCACGTAGTTTATTGATTACTTTGATAAATACTTCTTGAAAAATATCATTTGCCAGATCTACATCCTTAACTTTTGATACAATAAATCGAAAAACCTTGTCTTTGTGTCGAAGAATTAAATGTTCAATTGATAAAGAATCACCAGATAAAAAAGCACTAACAAGTTGTTGATCAGAAAGATTTTGCGCACGCATAAGCTACCATTTAAGTTAAACACTAAAAAAATGTAATAGGTAGAAATGCTTCTATAGGCAATAATGTTTTGTTAGTAATATTTTAGTAAATATACAAATTACCAATAATCATACCAAAACTTTGAATGTTAAGCTCGGTTAAATTTCATAATTTTGCGTTTTTAGAATACAAAAGTATATATGAAGGAATTTGAAAGGCTTGACTCTAAAGAATATATCCTTATTAAAGGAGCAAAACTTCATAATCTTAAAAATATTGATTTAGCAATACCTCGTAATAAATTTGTTGTGATTACTGGACTTTCAGGCTCTGGTAAATCGAGCTTAGCTTTCGATACTCTATATGCTGAAGGACAAAGAAGATATGTAGAAAGCCTATCTTCTTATGCACGTCAATTTTTAGGTAGATTAAACAAGCCCAAAGTCGAAAGCATAAAAGGAATCTCTCCTGCTATTGCTATTGAGCAAAAAGTTAATTCTAAAAACCCGCGCTCAACCGTCGGGACGAGTACTGAGATATTCGATTACATAAAACTACTCTTTGCTAGAGTTGGTAAAACCTATTCTCCAATTTCGGGTAATGAAGTTAAAAAACACAGTATAGACGATGTTTTAGACTTCATTTTAAAAAAAGCTGTAGGATCAAAATTCTATATCCTTTCACCGACTAATATTGATAAAAAAGATCAGAAACTGTATCTTCAGATGCTTCTTCAACAAGGTTACCACCGATTAAAATACAAAAATGAAATATTACGAATCGAAGACATTTTAGATAAAGAAATAAATTTGAGTTCTGATTTCTATTTATTAATAGATCGCTTAAGTGTAAACAACAAAATTCGTGAGCGGTTAGCTGATTCTATTCAAACTGCTTTTCATGAAGGAAAGGGTGAGTGTAGGGTTGAATTTATCGACTCTAAGGACAGTCAAACATTTAACAATCGTTTTGAATTAGATGGAATAAAATTTGAGCAACCATCCATCCATCTTTTCACTTTTAATAACCCAATTGGTGCTTGTACAACTTGTGAGGGTTACGGTAATATCATAGGAATCGATCAAGATTTAGTAATCCCTAATACTGCACTATCCGTTTATGAAGATGCCATCGCGTGTTGGAGAGGAAACACCCTCAGCAAATACAAATATGACATCATTAATAATTCTGAAAAGTGGAATATTCCAATTCACAAACCTTATTTTAATCTTTCGCAAAAACAAAAAAACTTATTATGGGAAGGAAATAAGGATTTTAAAGGAATCAATCCATTTTTTACACAACTAGAAAAGAAAAATTATAAGATTCAAAACCGTGTTTTATTATCCAGGTACAGAGGTAAAACAAAATGTCCAGAATGCAACGGAAAAAGATTGCGGAAGAAGCTGGCTTTGTAAAAATTGCCGGATATTCAATTTTGACATCATAGACCTTCCAATTGAAGAGCTTCGAAATATATTTGACAAAATAAAATTAAGTAAAAATGAAACTAAAATAGCAAGTCGAATACTTACAGAAATTAGAAACCGTATTCAATTCTTAATGGATGTGGGTCTAAACTATTTAACTTTAAATCGACAATCTTCATCTTTATCAGGAGGAGAATCTCAAAGAATAAACTTAGCAACTTCATTAGGCAGTAGTCTGGTTGGCTCAATGTACATTTTAGATGAACCAAGCATTGGACTTCACTCTAAAGATACAGAAAGACTCATAAAAATACTTCATTCACTCAGAGATCTTGGAAATACAGTTATTGTTGTTGAACATGATGAAGATATTATAAAAGCTGCTGATTTAGTTGTTGATATAGGGCCTGAAGCTGGAATTCACGGAGGAGAACTAATGTTTCGAGGCACCTTTAAAGAGATCAAAAAAGAAAGAAATAGTCTTACAGCTCAGTATTTAAATGGTGATCTTAACATAAAAATACCAAAAAAAAGAAGCTTTACAAATACAATAAAAATTAATGGTGCCCGTCAGCATAATCTAAAAAATATTAGTGTCAAAATACCTTTAAATGTACTAACGGTAGTAAGTGGAGTTAGTGGTTCTGGAAAAAGCAGTTTAATAAAAAACATTTTATACCCAGCCTTAGTTAAAAAATTAGGAGGTTATGGTCCAAAAGCGGGGCAATTTGACTCTTTAACTGGAAATCTGAAAAATATTTCTGCAGTAGAATTTATAGATCAAAATCCTATTGGGAAATCATCAAGATCTAACCCAGTAACCTACATTAAAGCATATGATGATATAAGAAATCTATACGCAAAACAACCACTATCAAGAACAAGAGCCTATAAAGCAAAACACTTCTCTTTTAATACTGATGGGGGTCGTTGCGAACATTGTTCTGGAGAGGGTGAAGTAACTATAGAAATGCAATTCATGGCAAACGTTCATCTTAAATGTGAGCATTGTAAAGGAAAACGTTTTAAAGACGAAATTCTTGAAGTAAAATTCCAAAAGAAAAATATTGCCGATATTTTAGACATGACTATTAATGAATCCATTGAATTCTTCCAAAAGCAGAACAGAAAAAAATAACAAAACAACTTCAACCACTCCAAGATGTTGGTTTGGGTTATATTCGCTTAGGTCAATCATCTTCTACATTGAGCGGAGGAGAGGCGCAAAGAGTAAAACTAGCTTCTTTTTTAGGAAAAGGAAAAAAATTAGGGCAACAGTTCTTTATTTTTGATGAGCCTACAACGGGCTTACATTTTCATGATATAAAAAAACTCTTAAAATCATTTAACGCACTTATCGAAAATGGTCATACTATAGTTGTGATTGAGCACAATATAGATGTTATTAAATGTGCTGATTGGCTAATTGATGTAGGAAAAGAAGGAGGAAATAAGGGAGGTGATCTTATTTTTCAAGGTTCACCAGAAGATATTATTAATTGTAAGCAAAGTGTGACAGGTCAATTTTTAAAACAAAAGTTAAAACATTTAACAGCTAAACTGTAACTCAAATAATTTCTTGTAATATCCTTTTTGTTTTAATAAATCTGAATGTGTTCCGGATTCTACTATACGACCTTTATCCATAACCAATATCTTATCAGCATTTTGAATAGTAGCTATACGATGCGCTATAATAATCGAGGTTCTACCCTTCGTTAACTTACTAATTGACTGCTTAATCAAATTTTCTGTCTGAATATCTACTGATGAAGTAGCTTCATCTAAAATTAACACACTTGGATTACATACATAGGCGCGTAAAAAGGCTATTAATTGTCGCTGACCTGCAGACAACATGATTCCTCTTTCACGCACATTATACTGATAACCACCTGGCAACTGTTCAATAAAACCTTCTAATCCTATAGCTTTTGCAGCATTACGAACCTTGTTAATAGAAATATTTTTATCTAAAACTATATTATTATAAATGGTATCTGAAAATAAAAATACATCCTGCAAAACCAAAGCTAATTGACTTCTAAGCGATTGAATATTATACTGCAAAATGTCTTTACCATCCAATAAAATAGTTCCTGAATCAACATTATAAAAACGTAGAATCAAATTAATAATTGAACTTTTACCAGAACCTGTTGCCCCAACCAATGCAAGAGTTTGTCCGGCTTGTACCTCGAAATTGATATCATTTAAAACAGGCTCATCATCGATATAAGAAAAGTGAATTCGATCAAACTTTAAATGACCTTTAACCTTATGTATCGTTAAATCACCATCAGAACTTACAAACTCATTAGTATCTAACACTTTGAACACCCTATTAGATGCAACAACACCTCTTTGTAATACATTTATCCGGTCTGCTAAATGTCGAACGGGCCTAAATAACATATTAATTAAAAGAATAAAAGCCATCATTAATCCTAATGTTACACCACCTTCTGACAGCATATCCATTCCACCGAACCAAACCATTGCACCTAATGCAATAGCACTCATAATTTCTATAACAGGAAGAAATATAGAAAAATACCATATAGCCCTTATAGTAGCAGATTTAAAAGTAGCATTTGTCTTTCTAAAATTATCTAACTCCTGCGTTTCTTGATTAAAAATTTGAACAATTTTCATCCCAGAAATATGCTCTTGCACAAACGTATTTAATTTAGAAATAGCTGATCTCTCATCTTCAAAAGCACTTTTCATTGCTCTCTGAAAATACTTAGTGGCCAATATAAGAAAAGGAAAAACCGATAAAGAAATTATACTTAACATCACGTTACTTGAAAACATCCAAACCACAATAATTACAATCTTAAAAAGATCACTAAAAATTACAAGCACACCATGTGAAAAAATTTCTGCAATGGTTTCAATATCTGAGACACATCGAGTCACTAGAGCTCCAATAGGGGTATTATCAAAATATTTTAAACGAAAGGATAAAATCTTTTTATAAAGTTGTTCTCTTATATCCTTAATAACCGATTGACCAATCCAATTTGCTGCGTACATAAACAGAAACTGCATAATAGATTCTAATAAAAGTAAACCAATCATTATGAGGGTATACTTCAATAACTTTTCTGAATCCGCTCCTATAATGAAATGATCAACTGTATATTCGATAATAATCGGTCTAGAAACAGAAAGTATACCTAAAGAAATACTAAAAAAATGCTTGCAAAAAAAAACTTTATAAGGCTTTACAAAGCGCATAACTCTCGATAAGAGTTTAACATCAATAATATTTTCTTTTTTACTAGTTGCCATTAAACAATCCATCTGGATAGTTAATACTTATAAGATAAAGACCTTTTGCTGGAGCAGAAACACCGGCAGCTCTACGATCCATTTTAGCAACAATATCTTTGAACTCGTCAATTGTAATTCTTCCTTTACCTACATCTACTAGAGTACCTACAATAGCTCGAACCATATTTCTTAAAAACCGATCTGCTTCAATCGAAAAAACCCAAATGTCACCTCTTTGCTTCCATATTGCTTTTCGCACATCACAAATATGAGTATTCACATCACAATGTAACTTTGAAAAACTTTTAAAATCATTCACCTCGAGCAAAAACTGAGCAGCAACATTCATTAGATCAAAATCTAAATTACTATACAGCAACCATGCGGCATCTTTTAGAAAAGGATTTTTATGCTGACACAACCAATATTCATAAACTCTTGCTGTTGCATCAAAACGAGCATGAGCAGTATCTGACACAAGGAAAATAGATTTAACATGAATTGCATCACAGAGATAAGAGTTTAATCGATACTGTATTTTTTCACAATCGAATATTTGATCAGTATCAAAATGAGCATACATTTGTTTAGCATGAACTCCAGCATCTGTTCTTCCTGCGCCTAAAACACAAATCTCTTCTTTTAATAACATTGAGAGACCTTTATTAACTCTTTCTTGAACAGTTACAGCATTGGGCTGAACTTGCCATCCATGAAAATCGGTTCCTTTATATGCTAAACTTATAAAATACCTCATTAAGCTCTATTTTCAACAAAAATAAACGAAAGAGTTGAATGATGAATACTGAATACATTAAATTGCATACTCAAATTTTAATTTAAAGGTAAATAGTCTTTAAATACGCATGGAAAACTAAAATGACTCGAATTGGACTACTATCAGATACCCACTCTTTTTTAGACCCTGCTGTACTTAAACATTTTAAAAAATGTGATGAAATATGGCACGCTGGAGATATAGGTAATGAATCGGTTTTAGATCAGCTTAAAGCATTTAAACCTACTAGAGCAGTTTATGGCAACATCGATTCACACATTATTAGAAAAGAGTGCCCACTTCACCAACGTTTTACATGTGAAGATGTTGATGTATGGATCACACATATAGGTGGATACCCAAAGCGATATAGCCCTTTTATTCAAAAAGAAATAGAAACCAACCCTCCTCAACTTTTTATTTGTGGACACTCCCATATTCTTAAAGTGATGTATGACAAAAAACTATCCCTACTTCACATGAACCCTGGCGCCGCTGGGAAAAATGGGTTCCATAAAGTCAGAACCTTACTAAGATTTACAATTGATGGCAAAGAAATAAAAGACTTAGAAGTGATTGAGTTGGGCAAACGTTAACGAATTCGATCTACAGAGCGAACTAAATCATCATCCTTTTTAACACCTCTGTAAGCCATAATTAAGGCTATAAAAGTAAATGCCATAAGAAATAAAAAGGAGTTATTTAAAACAACTTCAAATTTATTAAACAGCATAAATATGCGAATTCCAATAATCATTTGAATTAAAACCGTTAATCGGATTAATTTCATTTGAAATTTGCGACTCTTGAACATAAACAAACCTATTGAAGAAAATATAGCCCCGACAATTGTTAAAACAAATATCTTTGTATCGTCTTGGGCCATAAACAAGGTCTCATTCAAAGTATAGACAGGGACTTTAAACGAGATTAAACTCATGGAAATCGCAGCTACAAATAAGTATATAGATTGGATTCTTTGTATCATCATCAATGTTTCAAGCAAAAATAAGAAGAATGAACAAATAATGTGAAATTGAAAACAAACAAATATTGTTAAGCTTGAAAAAAATTAACTTCTCAAAACTAGTATTTTATTATAAAAAAACTACAATAAGAAATATTATTTGTATTATTGTACTTCAATCCTATTTCTATAGAGAAGAGAATAAAATTAAATCCACAAATTTATTTCTATTAAAGTTTAAGCTTTCATTCACTTCAGCTTATACAAAATATTACAAAATCTATGTATGACATTTTAGAACTCAAAAGTAAATTACTTCCTGCATTACAAGATATTGCGAAAAACTTGAATATACCTAAATACAGATCGCTCAAGAAAATGGAATTAATTTATCAAATTCTTGATTTTCAAGCTATTAACCCTATCGCATCACAAGACAAAAAAATAAATTCAAATACATCTAAATCAAATGATGCAACTAAATCAATTCAAAAAATCAAGCCTACTAAATCTATGGAGGCAACAAGTCAAAGCAAAGAAAACTCATACATTTCAAAAAATGAAAAAACAGGTCATAATGAAACACTCAAACCTAAAGAAAGAGTGATGAGAGCAAGATTAAAAAAAGAAACTAAATTAGACCAAATTAAAAAAGTTGAGAAAAGAGATTCTGACACAAAGGAACAAAATCAACTTAAAAAATCTACGGATACAAACGATACTATTCAAAACTATAGACAACAAGAGAAACAGCAAAAAGTCAACGACAATCAACAAAGAAATCGTCAAAACCATCAACGTAATCAAAACAACCGAAGAAACGAAAATAAGCCAAGTGTTGAATTTGAATTTGAAGGCATTATTACAAGTGAGGGTGTCCTTGAAATTATGCCTGATGGCTATGGATTCTTAAGATCTTCTGACTACAACTACTTAAGTTCACCTGATGATATTTATGTTTCTCATTCTCAAATTAAACTTTTTGGATTAAAAACTGGTGATACTGTAAGAGGTGAAGTTCGGCCTCCAAAAGAAGGTGAAAAATATTTCCCACTCACAAAAATTGAGAATATCAATGGACGTAATCCCAGCTATGTAAGAGATCGAGTGTCATTTGAGCACCTTACACCATTATTTCCTGATCAAAAATTTAATATCGCAGAAAATAAAGCTGGGACTGCAGCTCGTATTATTGACTTATTCTCTCCTATTGGTAAAGGACAACGTGGATTAATTGTAGCACAACCAAAAACTGGTAAAACAGTACTTTTAAAAGAAGTTGCAAATTCAATTGCTAAAAATCACCCAGAAGTATACATGATTGTTTTGCTTATTGATGAAAGACCAGAAGAGGTTACTGATATGGCTCGTACTGTTGATGCTGAAGTAGTTTCATCAACTTTTGATGAACCTGCAGACAGACATGTAAAAGTTGCTAATATCGTTCTTGAAAAAGCTAAAAGAATGGTTGAATGCGGTCACGATGTAGTCATTTTATTAGATTCTATTACACGTTTAGCACGCGCTTACAATACAGTTTCTCCAGCTTCAGGCAAAGTACTTTCTGGAGGTATTGATGCCAATGCATTACACAAACCAAAACGATTCTTTGGTGCGGCACGTAATATTGAAAATGGGGGTTCTCTAACTATTATTGCTACAGCTCTTGTTGATACGGGATCTAAAATGGATGAAGTGATCTTTGAAGAATTTAAAGGTACGGGTAACATGGAAATGCAATTAGATAGAAAGATTTCTAACAAACGTATTTACCCTGCTATTGACTTGGTTAACTCAAGTACTCGAAGAGAAGATTTATTAATGGGTAAAGAAGAATTACAACGCATGTGGATCATGAGAAAGCATCTTGCTGATATGACACCATTAGAAGCTATGGAATTCCTGAAAGACCGTATACAACGTACAGATAACAATGCCGAATTCCTTATTTCTATGAATGGATAAAATATGGAACTGTGTATTTAAAAAAAAGCCCCCGAAATTCGGGGGCTTTTTTATGATGTAATAATCACTTATCCATGACATTTCTTATACTTCTTTCCACTTCCACAAGGACAAGGCTCATTTCTACCTACTTTTTTTTCTGTTCTTACTGGCTGAGCCTTTACTTGTTGTGCTTGTCTTTGAACATTTGCGTTTGATGCACCTTGAGACAATTGAGTTCTTGATGCGGTTAATCCTGACACAGATCTTTGAGGCGCCTTCGCTTGTCTCACCTCTTTTGGATCTCTAATTGGAAGATTAGCTTTATAGAGGAATGATGTAATATCCGTATTTAGCTTCTCCAACATGGACTTAAATAAGTTGAAAGATTCAAATTTATAGATCAATAAAGGATCTTTTTGTTCATAAACGGCGTTTTGAACAGATTGCTTCAAGTCATCCATTTCTCTCAAATGAACCTTCCATGCTTCATCAATAATAGCAAGAGTAACATTCTTCTCAAAAGAATTAATGAGTGATCTCCCTCGGTATTGTAAGCTTCCTCTAAATTAGTGACCACCTGCATAACTTTGGTTCCGTCGGTAAATGGCACAACTATATTCTCATAATTGGAATTCGAATCTTCATAAACACCTTTGATTACCGGATATGCAGTCTGTGCAATACGATCCATCTTAATGGTATAAGACCTAATACTTTCCTCATAAAGAGCCTGAGTTAAGTCTTCTGCTTTTCCTTTAGCAAATGCTTCCTCATCAAATGGGCAATCCATTGAAAATGAACGTAATACATCCAACTTAAAAGCTTCAAAATCCTTCATTTCTAGATGCACATCAACCAAAAGCTGACAGGTATCAAAACACATATTTGTAATATCTACTGACAAACGCTCCCCGTCCAAAGCATGACGACGACGCTTATAGACAACCTCACGTTGGGAATTCATGACATCGTCATACTCTAATAAACGCTTACGCACACCAAAGTTATTTTCTTCAACTTTTTTCTGAGCACGTTCAATAGATTTCGAAATCATAGAGTGTTGTATTACTTCCCCTTCCTCTAGTCCCATACGATCCATAAGCTTAGCAATTCGTTCCGAACCAAACAATCGCATCAATTTATCATCTAAAGAAACAAAGAATTGAGATGAACCCACATCCCCCTGACGACCCGCACGACCTCTTAACTGACGGTCTACACGTCGAGAATCGTGACGTTCTGTACCTACAATAGCCAAACCACCAGCAGCTTTAGTCTCATCACTCAACTTGATGTCGGTACCTCTACCAGCCATATTCGTTGCAATAGTAACCTTTCCTGGATTTCCTGCATTAGCAACAATACTTGCTTCTTGTTGGTGTTTTTTCGCGTTTAAAACACTATGTTCAACACCTCTAATCTGAAGAATACGAGATAATTTTTCTGAAATATCTACTGACGTTGTACCCACAAGCACAGGACGACCCGATTTAGAAAGGGCTACCACCTCTTCAACTACAGCATTAAACTTCTCACGCTGTGTTTTATATACTTTATCTTCTTGATCAGCACGAGCAATAGGACGATTAGTAGGAATAACAATAACATCCAATTCGTAAATATCCCAAAGCTCGCCCGCTTCTGTTTCGGCTGTACCTGTCATACCCGAGAGTTTATTGTACATACGAAAATAGTTTTGAAGCGTTACCGTAGCGTGGGTTTGTGTAGCTGCTTCAATTTTAACGTTTTCCTTTGCTTCAATAGCCTGGTGAAGTCCATCAGAATAACGACGTCCGTCCATGATACGACCAGTTTGCTCATCAACAATTTTCACTTTGTTGTCCATCACCACATAATCCACCTCTTTTTCAAATAAAGCATAAGCTTTAAGAAGTTGATTCATGGTATGAATACGCTCACTTTTCACAGCAAAATCTCGCATTAAAACTTCCTTCTCTTCTAACACATCTTCACCAGCTTTTGCTTTTTCCTCAAGCTTAGCCATCTCAGTACCAACATCTGGGAGAATATAAAAATTCTCTTCAGACACATTTTTTGAAATCAAATCGATTCCCTTATCCGTAAGTTCAATGGAATTATTTTTCTCTTCAATCGTAAAATATAAATCATCATCGATAATGTACATTTCTTTAGACTGATCTTGCATGTAGTAATTCTCGGTCTTTTGAAGTAACATTTTCACACCTTCTTCGGCTAAGAACTTAATCATTGCGTTGTTCTTTGGAAGACCTCTGTATGCTCTAAGTAATTTCTTCCCAGCTTCATCATTCTCTCCTGCAGCAAATAATTTTTTAGCTTCAGACAACTCAGATGTTACAAATTTTCTTTGCGTATCATAAAGTAATTGTATCTGGGGTTTCAACTCATTAAATTCGTGTTCATCACCTTTTGGAACAGGACCCGAAATGATCAATGGTGTACGGGCATCATCAATCAATACAGAATCAACCTCATCAACAATCGCATAATTATGCTCTCGCTGAACCAAATTTTCTGGCGAACGTGCCATGTTATCTCTTAAGTAATCAAAACCAAACTCGTTATTCGTTCCAAACGTAATATCCTTTCTATATGCAGCTCTTCGAGCCTCAGAATTTGGTTGATGCTTATCAATACAATCAACTGTTAAACCATGGAATTGGTATAAAGGCCCCATCCACTCAGAGTCTCGTTTTGCCAAATAATCATTGACAGTTACCACGTGCACACCTCTTCCCGTTAAAGCATTTAGGTAAACAGGAAGCGTAGCAACCAGAGTTTTACCTTCACCTGTTTGCATTTCAGCAACCTTTCCTTCATGTAAAACTGAACCACCTATCAATTGCACATCATAATGCACCATGTTCCATATTTGCTCCGCCCCAAATGCCAACCATTTATTTGACCAAATAGCCTGATCGCCATCTATGGTTACAAAATCGAATTCTGACGCTAAATCTTTATCAAAATCTTGAGCAGTAACTTTAAGTTCTTTGTTTTGTGCCAAACGACGAGAAGTTTCTTTTACAACTGCAAAAGCTTCTGGCAAAATATCAAGCAAAACTTCTTCAGATCTATCATAGGCTTGCTTCTTAAGCTCATCTATCTTTTTATAAGAAGCTTCTTTTTTTGTTATTTCAATCTCATCCTTATCAAGAGCAGTTTGTATTTTTTCTATTTCTAAATTTTGTTCGGAAACTGCTTGATTAATCTTATTTTGAAACTCAGAAGTTTTTGCTCTGAGTCCATCATCTGATAATGATTCTATGGTAGGGCTTACTTTTTGGACCTTATCAATAATAGGTTTTAAGGCCTTGAGATCTCTCCCAGACTTAGTTCCAAAAAAACTTCCTAATATATTTTTTATGATGCTCATTTTATGATTTTTTCAATCGATAACAAATGTAAATAAAAAGCATGTATGTATAACTTTGTAAACACTTTTTATCTAAGCAAATTCGAGACCAAAAACTCTTACATAACAATAAGTCTACATCAGAGTTTTAATACCCTTGTATTTTAAACACTTACATTTGGAATAAATAGAGAGTAATAGATGATTATTTTTAGTAAATAGTGATTAAAAAAAAAACCCCTAAAAATTAGGGGAGATTAATATTCTTCTTCGTTCCATAGAAAATCTTCTTCAGTAGGATAATCGGGCCAAATTTCTTCGATTGACTCGTATGTATCACCCTCATCTTCTATTGCCTGAAGATTCTCAACTACCTCTAGAGGCGCACCAGTACGAATTGAATAATCAATCAACTCATCTTTTGTTGCCGGCCAAGGCGCATCACTTAAATACGATGCTAATTCCAAAGTCCAATACATAATTTTCTTATTCTATTTTTTGCAAATATAATTTTTTTCACAAACTATGCAAATCTTTCCCAACTATCTCTTTCTCAACTTTTTTCAGGCACCCAAGGTGTTTCTTTTACATTAAGAATTTTCGTGAGATGTCTAGAAAAAACAAAAAGATAATCAGACAATCGGTTCAAATATTGAATCACAAATTCTTCAACCTTATTTATTTCAGAAAGCTCAACACAAATACGTTCTGCTCGCCTGCAAACACAACGAGAAATATGACAATAAGACACCGTTGGATGTCCTCCAGGTAACACAAATGTTTTTATAGGGTCTAATGATTCTTCCATCCTATCTATAGATGCCTCTAAAAAACTTATATCCTCTAAAGTAATTGAAGGCAATCTTTTTTTCGATGCTTCATTCTCTGTTGCTAAAAGTGCTCCGAGAGTAAACAATCTATCTTGAATGCGAATCAGTTCTGGATTCCTAGACTCATCAGGTGACAAATCACTTAATAAACCGATATATGAATTCAATTCATCTACGGTACCATATGCATGAATTCTTAGATGACCTTTAGAAACTCTTGAACCTCCAAAAAGTGATGTTTCACCTCTGGTCTCCTGTTTTTGTATAAACTTTCATCTTAACATATTAATTTTACGATATTTTCATTATTGAGGTCAGACTCTACCAAACCATCTCTTAATCGTAATATACGATGAGCATGCGAGGCAACTTCTTCCTCATGAGTAACCACAATAAGTGTATTACCCATTTCATGTATCTCTTCAAAAAGACGCATAATATCTAAGGATGTTTTGGAATCTAAATTTCCAGTAGGCTCATCTGCCAAAATAATAGACGGTTCATTTACCAAAGCTCTGGCAACTGCTACACGCTGTCTTTGCCCTCCGGAAAGCTGATTTGGACGATGATCTATACGATCGCCCAATCCTACTTTTTCAAGTACATTTTGAGCTTTTATTTTACGATCTTCAGAATTATACCCCGCATATACGAGTGGCAGAAAAACATTCTCTAGAGCTGTTAGGCGAGGTAGTAAATTAAAAGTCTGAAAAATAAACCCGATTTCTTTATTTCGAATTTCTGCCAAGTCATCATCCTTTAGCGAGCTAACATCTGTTCCATTTAAATTATAAGCTCCTGCTGTAGGGGTATCTAAACACCCCAAAAGATTCATTAAAGTAGATTTCCCACTACCAGATGGGCCCATCATAGCAAGATATTCATTCTTCATAACAGAAACATCAACACCTTTGAGGGCTTTAACAATTTCGGAACCTACAAGAAACTCTCGCTTTAATCCTTTTATTTCAATAATCTTTTCGGGCATAAATTTTTACATTATTAGGAGCTTTAAAATTACATTCAACGCATCTTTACTACAAAGTGTTGTTTTGATATTTTTTTATCAAATAGCAATATACCAAATTGAAATAAATCTATTGAGATTGAAATATCTTTTAAGGAACATAATTCCATCCAAATATTATCTTTCAGTTCATTTTGATGTGGCTTTCTGATAATCACACATTTATAATTTAATATGATATCTTTTGTAAAAGCATCAATTTCTTCTAGATAAATTAATTCCGCAAGATGACCTTCACTTAACGAAACACCTACTCCCTCAAAAATATTTAATTCTTGAGTTGAGAATTGATGTAAAGAAGATACAGAAAGACTCTTTTGATTACTTGGAATAGCTAAAGCCAGTGAAGCAGGGAAATTTTCCGAAGCAACAAAAACTGAATTTGGCTTATAAAAAGCCACCCAACGGAATAAAAACAAAGCGTCAGCCTCAGAAATAAACTTCGTGTACGCAGAAAGTAATCTTCGGAATTGCTTAAAAAAATAAAACTCCTTTTTTGCCGCAATCACTTCATTATAAAAGTCAAATAAAAACGGTGAATGTAAGCCATGGGCATTTACTGCCTTTAAGCGGTAATTAAAATAGGACCTTAATTTTAAAAAAAGATGGGCTATCATTTTATAATCATCAAATTAATTCGGCAAGTTCCATCCATCTTGCAGTTTTATCAGCTATCTCGTCATCAATTTCTTTAATACGCATACCCAATTCTTTCATTTTTTCGGGATTGAGATCAGGATCATTAAATTGTACTTCAATAGTTTTTTTTTCCTGTTCCAAGGCTACAATTAACGATTCAATAGTATCGTATTCTTTCTTCTCATTGTATGTAAGTTTTCGTTTCCTCTCAATAAATTTATCTTTAACATATTTATCTTTTACCCTCGTTTGCTTGAGCTTATCGTCTGCAGAAATATATGTTCTATAGTCGGTATAATTCCCTGGAAAATCCCTCACCTGCCCTTCACCTTCAAAAATAAACAAATGATCTACCAAACGATCCATAAAATAACGATCATGAGAAACAGTGATTATACAGCCTTCAAACTCCTCCAAAAATTCCTCTAATACTTTTAAGGTTATCAAATCTAGATCATTCGTAGGTTCATCCAGGATCAAAAAATTTGGATTTTTCATCAAAATGGTAAGCAAATACAAACGCTTTTTTTCTCCACCACTCAACACAGAAACATGCTTCCATTGTGCATCCTTAGAAAATAGAAAACGTTCCAATAATTGTGCTGCTGTCATCTTACGCCCGCCTACCAATGGAATATACTCAGCAATATCACGGACAATTTCTATCACACGTTTGCCCTCATCCATCTTCATACCTTTTTGTGTGTAATAGCCGATCTCAACTGTATCACCAACCACAATTTTACCTGCATCAATAGATTCAGTTCCCGTGAGCATGTTCAGTACTGTTGTCTTACCTACACCATTCTTACCTATAATACCAACACGATCTCGCTTTTTAAATACATACGAAAATTGGTCAAGGATATTTAGATCACCATAAGCTTTTGACACCTTGTGCATTTCTATAATTTTAGACCCTAAACGTGTCATCTGAACTTCAAGTTGAATTTTATCGTTTTTAATTTTCTTTTTTGCAGATTTCTCTAAATCATAAAAACTTTCAATACGTGCTTTAGATTTTGTGCCACGAGCTTTAGGCTGCCTTCGCATCCATTCGAGCTCTTTAGAGTACAAATTCTTTGCTTTATCAATATTCGTTTGCAATATAGCCTGACGTTCTTCTTTCTTTTCTAAATAATAAGTATAATTACCTTTGTATCGGTAGAGATCACCTTCTTCCAATTCCAGAATCTCATTACATATAGCGTCCAAAAAATAACGGTCGTGAGTAACTATAAAAAGCGTTATTTGTTCTTTAGATAAATACTCCTGTAACCACTCTATCATCTCAAGGTCTAAGTGGTTGGTTGGTTCATCAAGGATTAGAAAATCAGGCTGATCAATTAAAATTTTTGCAAGAGAAAGTCTTTTTCTTTGCCCACCCGAAAGTATCGAAACCTCTTGTTGTAGATCATCAAGTTTTAGCTTGGATAAAATTGTTTTTACTTTCACCTCATAATCCCAAGCTTCCATTCGATCCATTTGATCAAATGCTTTTTGAAAGATATTTGTATCATCGGGATTTAATAAAGCAGCTTCATAAGCTCGAATGGCTAATAAAATTGGATTTTCTGACTCATAAATGGCTTCAAAAACAGTTTTTGCATCTCCAAAATCGGATTCTTGTTTTAAAAATGCTACTTGAATTCCTTTTCTGTAAACAATCTCTCCAGTATCGGGAGGCTCCATACCAGCCAAAGCTCTTAGTATAGTCGTTTTACCCGTACCATTACGAGCAACTAAGGCAACTTTCTGACCTTGATCAACCCCAAAGTTTAAGCCCTTAAATAGAGTTTGAACACCATATGATTTACCTAAATCTTGTACCGATAAATAGTTCATTTAAATGCCGTCTTAATAATAAATATTCTTGAGCAAGTAATTCCCAACATAGTCGGCAACACCTTCTTCTAAGGTGTGAAAATCTTTATGATATCCAATACTTTTTAACTTAGACATGTTAGCCTGGGTAAAGTATTGGTATTTATCACGTATATCAATTGGTGTATCAATAAAGCTGATGTCTTCTATAACATCCATACCCTTAAAAGTTGCCTTTGCTAAATCTAAGAAAGCACGTGCTTTTCCTGTACCAAGATTGTATAGGCCGGAATCTTTTCGATGATGTAAGAAGAAATATAAAACGTCTATCACATCTTTTACATAAACGAAATCTCGCAACTGCATTCCATCTTTAAACTTAGGATTATGCGAACGGAATAATTTCATTGCTCCAGTTTCACCCACTTGCTTAAAAGTATGGTAAACCACCGAAGCCATTCTGCTTTTATGGTATTCATTAGGCCCATAAACATTAAAGAATTTTATTCCGGCCCAAAAATAAGGTTTATGCTCCTGTGCCAATGCCCATTTGTCGAAATCGTTTTTGGAATCTCCATAAGGATTTAATGGTGAAAGCTTATCAACTACTTCGTGAGTATCTTCATAGCCTTGCTCTCCCAAGCCATAGGTAGCTGCAGAAGAAGCGTACAATAGAGGAATTCCATAGTCGACACAAGCATGCCACATTTTTTTGGTGTAGTTCAAATTAAGCTTATCAAAAATCGCTACATCAAATTCACTGGTATCAGTTCGTGCGCCGATATGAAAAATAAATTGAACCAAATTCTCATTTTCTTTCAACCAATCGAAAAAATCATCTCTATGTACTTTTTCAGAATAGATTTTCCCTTCAAGGTTCTTATTTTTATCAGCTCTTGAGAAGTCATCTACAACTACAATATCCTTAAAATTCTCCTGGTTTAACTTAGAAACCATACAAGAACCAATAAAACCTGCTGCACCTGTAACTACAATCATAATTTTTTATTCATCAATTCAAATGCCTTTTCTGCTTCTTCAACAGGCATCTGGCATACTTTATTTTCGCAAACAAAGATACGTGTTTGTCCTTTGCTATAACGATTTTCAAGTAATGGAAGTTTACTCTCTTCTATTGAACCACAAAGCATCTTATTTGGAATATATATGGTATTTAATTCTACCGACTTTTGCTGAGCAGCTTTTCCTACAATCGCCACCTCATAAAATGGATAGACCTGATTGATTAATAGGTTCAACCAATTGGAATATCCCGAAGGATAACTTTTAAGATCACCAATCACATTATTAAGCATCTGCTCAGCTTTATCTTTATAATCTTCCCGACCATAATGATGCGATAAAACAAACAAATTATTTGCCATTACAGAATTTGAGGCAGGAATTACATTATCGTTCACTTCCATTTTACGAGCAATCAGGGCAGGATCTTCATCCGAAGTAAAAAAGAACATTCCAGACTCATCATCGTAGAAATGCTCTATAGAATAAGCCATTAATGCATCTGCTTCTTTCAACCATTTCACATCAAAAGTGGCCTCATATAATTTTAAAAATGCATCGATAATAAAAGCGTAATCTTCCAAATAAGCGTTAATCGTTGAACGCCCTTTCTTGTAGGAATGATTTAATCCGCCATCCTTTCTTAATTGTTTTTTCACAATGAATTTAGCATTCTCTGTAGCCACATCTAAAAAATGTTGGTCACCAAAAGTTAAATAAGCATCTACATAACCTTTTAACATCAAGCCATTCCATGAGGTGAGTGTTTTATCATCCAATCCCGGGCGAATTCTCTTATCTCGTTCTGCCATCAAGACCTTTTGACAATCAGCGATTATTGCCCGAAGATCTTCTGGTGAAATGCTGTGCTTTTCAGCAATTGTTTTATCATCTTCATCGCGCAACAAAATATAATTTTCATGCTCCCAATAGCCTTTTCGATTTACATTGTAATAGTCTGCAAAAAGCGCATAATTATCACCTAACAAAGACATCAACTCCTCTTTCTTCCATAAATAAAACTTCCCCTCTTCCCCATCGCTGTCGGCATCTAAAGCAGAATAAAAAGTACCTTCATCAGAACGCATCTCACGTTCAATAAACTCTAATGTTCCATATACCAGATTCCTATAATCCTCATCCTGAAACTTTTGGTAAGCTTCGCAGTACAAGCTTACAATCTGTCCATTATCATAAAGCATCTTTTCAAAATGTGGTACTTTCCATAGCTTATCAGTTGAATAACGCGTAATACCTCCACCCAAATGGTCATATATACCTCCATAAGCAATCTTATCCAATGTTAATTTCACATGATCCAATGCTGTCTGATTGGCACTCAAATGTGCGTAACGCAATAAAAACTGATAATTACTTGGAATAGGAAACTTAGGTGACCTATTGGGTCCACCCTCTTTATTATCAAAATTTTTAGCCCAGGCATCAAGGACTTCTGAGAGTTGTGATTTTTTAAAATTGGGTGCTTGCTCATTTAATTCTACCAGCTCACTTTGTTGAATTCCCTGAGTTAATCGCTCAGCATACTCAAAAACTTTTTCAGGATTTTGCTCATAAAAATCTGCAATGGTATTTATTTGTTCAATCCATTTATCTCTCCTAAAATAGGTTCCACCCCAAACAGGTCTTCCATCTGGAAGAACTATACAATTTAATGGCCATCCACCTCTACCACTCATCAGTTGTACGGCATTCATATATATCTGATCTACATCAGGACGTTCTTCTCTATCTACTTTGATGTTAATGTATCTCTCATTCATCACTTTAGAAGCAGAATCATCTTCAAAACTTTCATGTTCCATAACATGACACCAATGACAAGCAGAATAGCCAATACTCACAATCACCATTTTATTCTCTGCTTTGGCTTTTGCAAATGCTTCTTCACCCCAAGGATACCAATCTACAGGGTTATGTGCGTGCTGTAACAAGTACGGTGAGGTTTCGTCTACTAATCTATTGGTATGTGCATGCTCCATTGAATGTTTATCTTGTGACTGAACGCAAGAACTCAATAAAGTCATTGCCAACAACACGAATAAAATTTTTTTCATTATTATCTCTTATAACTCGCAAGATAGAAAAATAACATGCCACATAATCAAGTATGCGAACCCAACGCTAATGTTCTATACAAACAAAGGTATATTCGACGGTTTTATTAATTTATTCTTCACCATAAAATCACTCATATGTTGTATGGCGGCTTTTCCTTTTTCTCCAAGAGAAAGACTGTAATGATTCACATACAGATGGATATGCTTTCGCATAACCTCTTCATCCATTTCCTGAGCATATTCTTTTACAAAAGCTAAACTATCTGATGGATTTTCAGAAGTAAATTCTAAGCTCTTTTTAATGAGTCTCTGTACTTTTTCTTGTAATTCGGGCTCTAGTTTTCTTTTAATTGCTATACCTCCCAGAGGAATAGGCATTCCTGTGTTTTGTTCCCAGTGTTCACCCAAATCTTTAACCTTTTCAAAACCTCTTTCGGCATAAGTAAAACGGTTTTCGTGTATAATCAATCCTGCAGAAACTTCTTTAGTTTTTACTGCTA
Source organism: Cryomorphaceae bacterium (assembly GCA_019649675.1). Classification (GTDB taxonomy): domain Bacteria; phylum Bacteroidota; class Bacteroidia; order Flavobacteriales; family UBA7430; genus MED-G21. Next base: position 387,661 of record BOWN01000002.1, read on the forward strand.
ATTCAATATCCGAGAAAAGCATTTCCTTTTTATTTTGCAACTCAGGGTAAGCATAATTCAATAGAAAATTTGCAGTGGTATATTTTCCAGGAATGGCAATTAGATCTTTATCCTCAGGATTTAAACCTCCCTGATCTTTTATTAGTAAAGGCCCGCAATTACTCCCTAAAGCAGAACCTGAATCCATCATTATGTATTCATCTAAAACATAAAAAAAAGCATGGTAACTCAATTTTGTAATATCCAACTCACCATTTAACGCCATTTGATTAAGCTCTTCAATATCGCCCATACGGACCTCAAAATCTAATCCTTCGGTATCAATTTTATCATGAATCAATGCATCAAAAATAAACGTGTCATTTGGACAAGGTGAAAAACCAAGAGTCAATTTCTTCATGATTAAATCAATTTCATAATTTCAGTATTCAAACTTTGTATCGGCCAATGAAATATCCCATGAAGCTTTATTTCTTCTTTCCACATAATTGGAAATAGCTCGAATTTGAAAGCAAGGTATTCCTGGCTATTTTACAAGCATAAAAAAATGCTGCTCGCTCCCTCCATGCTTTCTACCTGGGGTTTAAACCGTTCGAGAGTCTTTACGATTCGCTCTTCTGAGCCATGAACCTTATTTACTGTTATCGATTTCACTTTTGGGTAAGTCAAATTCCAAACCTCCTGTTCATTACTTAGAACCCCAGACTGAAAAGGAAACTCATCCGCCTCAATGAGTTCTAAGTCAAGCATAGATAAAAAATTTGCACCGTCTTCAGCGCCCATTTCAGGAAACTGATCTTCAATAATCTCTACTACTGATCCTAAAGGAATGTTTTTATCAAACGAACCTGCAATTCCTGCATTGATCACTCTATCATATTTATGAGAAGCTAACACCCTACCCAAATGAAAAGAGGTTGCAACCATACCAACACCTGTACACAATAGGTCAAATTCTTTAGAACCTAATCTGTAAGTATTCAATTTATCATCAATCTGATTGATTTTTTCTGCTTTTCCTAAAAGAGGCTTTAGCTCATGATATGTTGCCGTTACAACAAGTATTTTCATATTTTCAAAGATACATTGAAAAAAGTTTGAAAATAATATTAAACAGTAAAATATACATAATGTAAATTAATTTATTAGGGACTTAAGAAACTATATAATTTAACCAATTCATTATATTTGTCAACTAATTACCATAATAATGATTTACATTACTCGAAGAGAAAGATTCAGTTCCACTCATAGACTTTACAGAGCTGATTGGGATGACCAAAAAAACATGGAAATTTTTGGCCCTTGTTCTAATCAAAATGGACACGGACATAATTTTGTATTATTTGTTACAATTAAGGGAAAGGTAAATCCAGATAATGGCTTTGTTATGAATCTTAAAGAATTAAGTCCAATAATAAAGGATAAAGTAATCGATAAACTTGACCATAAAAATTTAAATTTAGATGTAGATTTTATGAAAAACAAAATACCTTCTACTGAAAATTTAGCTATAGAAATATGGAATCAACTACAAAGACCCGTAGCAGAACATGGTGCTAGTCTTCATTGTATTAAGGTTTATGAAACAGAAAATAATTTTGTAGAATATTTCGGAGAATAATATGGGCTATAAGAAAATTGAACATTACGATGAAGAATGTACCAAATCACTTTCATCAAACTATAAAGAGGTGATAGAGAATCTTGGTGAAGATCCAAGTCGAGAAGGTTTGTTAAAAACGCCGGAACGCGTTGCAAAAGCCATGCAATTCTTAACACAGGGTTACGATCAAAACCCACAAGAGATTCTTAAATCAGCTATGTTTGCAGAGAAATACGATGAAATGGTCATTGTAAAAGATATCGAAGTGTATTCACTTTGCGAACATCACATGCTGCCTTTCTTTGGAAAATGCCATATTGCATACATACCTAATGGACATATTGTAGGTTTAAGTAAATTTCCTCGTATGGTAGATGCATTTTCCAGAAGATTACAAGTTCAGGAACGTCTAACAGATCAAATACGTGATTGTCTTGATGAAACTTTAAACCCTCAAGGTGTAGCCGTTTGCATCGAAGCGCAACACTTATGCATGCAAATGCGAGGGGTTCAAAAACAAACTCAATAACTACCACCTCTGCTTTTTCAGGGGCATTTATGGAGGAAGATATTACTCGTCAAGAATTTATGAGTTTGGTAAAAGGATTAACTAGGTAGAAAAATTTAGCAAATACAAGATATGAAAGCATATGTTTTCCCAGGTCAGGGAGCTCAATTCACAGGTATGGGTAAAGACTTATATGATGCTTCTGAAGAAGCAAAAATATTATTCGAAAAAGCCAATGATATCTTAGGGTTTCGCATCACTGATATCATGTTTGAAGGCGAGGCTGAAGAATTAAAACAGACCAAAGTTACTCAACCAGCAATATTTTTACACTCTACAATTTTGGCCAAATTATTAGGTCATCATTTTCAACCCGAAATGGTAGCTGGTCATTCTTTGGGTGAAATTTCTGCATTAACTGCTGCAGGTGTTTTGGCTTTTGAAGATGGCTTAAAACTAGTTTCCAAAAGAGCACTTGCCATGCAGGCTTTCCTGTGAAGCAGAACCCTCTACTATGGCTGCTATATTAGGTTTAGAAAATGAAGTTGTTGAAGGATTTGCGAAAAAGTTGAGGGTATAGTGGTGGCAGCAAACTACAACTGTCCCGGACAATTAGTTATTTCAGGTACTGTTGATGCAATTAATGATGCTTGTGAACTATTAAAGAAGCCGGAGCTCGTCGAGCTCTTGTTCTTCCTGTAGGTGGTGCATTTCATTCTCCACTAATGGAGCCTGCTCGTGCTGAATTAGCAAAAGCTATTGAGGCCACAACATTTAACACACCAATCTGTCCTGTATACCAAAATGTTACTGCCTCTGCAGTTACAGATCCAAATGAAATTAAGGAAAATCTTGTAGCACAGTTAACAGCTCCAGTGCGCTGGACACAAACTATGCATCAAATGATAGCTGATGGTGTTTCTGGATTTACTGAAGTTGGTCCTGGAAAAGTTCTTCAAGGGCTGGTTAAAAAGTAGACCGTCAAATGCCTACTGAATCAGCAGAATTATGATAAATTAATTCCATATTGATTTTCATAATACGATTTATAAGCGCCAGATGTAATGTGCTCTAGCCATTCTGAATTTTCTAGATACCAATCAATGGTTTTTGCAAGACCTTCTTTAAAATCTACTGTAGGTTTCCATTTTAGCTCATTGCATAATTTACTTGCATCAATGGCGTATCGCTTATCATGGCCTGGACGGTCTTTCACATAAGTAATTAATCGCGCTGAAGATCCTTTTTCCCTGCCAAGTTTTTCATCCATCAATTCACATAAAAGATGAATTAAATCAATATTTGTCCATTCATTTAACCCTCCAATATTGTAAGTTTCACCTTTTTACCATTATTAAAAATGTGTCTATAGCAATCGCATGATCAATGACATAAAGCCAATCACGGTATATTGTCCATTTCCATATACTGGCAAAGCTTTTTCCTCAACAATATTATTAATAAACAAAGGGATTAACTTCTCGGAAACTGATTAGGGCCATAATTATTTGAACAGTTAGAGATGACAAAAGGCAATCCATATGTATTACCTAAGCTCTTACAAAATGATCGGAACTCGCTTTTGAAGAGGAATAAGGGGATCTAGGATCATAAGATGTGGTTTCCTTAAACAAACCAGTTTCCAAGAGATCCATATACTTCATCCGTTGAAACATGATAAAACAATTTTCCCTCATATTTTTTTTGCCATGACTCTTTTGCAGCATTTAACAAATTAACTGTACCCAATACATTGGTTTGTATAAATGCCAATGGGTCTTTGATTGACCGATCTACGTGAGACTCAGCAGCCAAATGTATAACACCATCAATTTTATAGTCATTAAATATAGACATCACTAAAACTGCATCACATATATCTCCCTTTATAAAGGTATAATTCATAGCAGACTCAATATCTTTTATATTCTCGAGATTACCTGCATAAGTAAGCACATCCAAATTAAAAAAATGGCAATTTGGATATTTTAAAACCATCAATCTTAATACATGTGAACCTATAAATCCGGCGGCTCCTGTAATGAGTATATTCCTATTTGAATGCATAAAATAATAGCTTAATCAAAGATAAAATAAATTAACGATAGCCATTAACTCTAACTGATTACTAATTAATCTTCTAATTCTTCGTAGCGATCAATTTCTCTTTGGTAAAACTCATCTGCTTCTGCCAAAAGCTTACTAATCGCAGTTGTTAACTCAGCCTCATCATCAGTGCCTAATAATTCTGGCAAGTCATCATCTAACCATTTCACATCGTCTGTATCCAAGTTTAAGATAAATCGAGGTGACTCAGTGTGAATAATAAATACTGAATCTTGACATTCTGTGTTGTCTCCAACTAAAAATTTAGGTATTTCCATGTTTTTTATTTTCCTGAAAATGATTTTACTGTTTCTTTATCAATCGTATCCGAAGATAGAATAATTAACCGTTCAATAACATTTCGAAGTTCTCTTATATTTCCAGACCAGTTGTAAGCCATTAAAACTTTTAAGGCATCATCAGTAAAGCTTTTCTTAGCAATTCCATGTTCCTTACAAATTTCACTATTAAAATGCTCAATTAAAATTGGAATATCATCTTTCCTTTCATCTAAAGAAGGATTATTGATCAAAATAACACCTAGTCGATGGTACAAATCTTCACGAAATCTGCCCTCTTTAATTTCATATTGTAAATCTTTATTTGTTGCTGCAAGCACTCGAACATTCACTTTAATTTCTTTATCACTTCCAACTCTAGAAATTTTATGTTCCTGAAGTGCTCTAAGAACTTTAGCTTGAGCTTTAAGACTCATATCTCCTACTTCATCTAAAAATAATGTCCCACCATTAGCCATTTCAAATTTACCTTTTCGTTGTTTTATGGCAGAGGTAAAAGCACCTTTTTCATGACCAAATAGTTCAGACTCTATTAGTTCCGAGGGGATTGCCGCACAATTTACTTCAATCATAGGAGCATTACTTCGATCACTTTTTTGATGAATAGCATGAGCTATTAATTCTTTCCCTGAGCCATTAGCACCAATAATCAAAACACGTGCATCTGTTGGAGCAACACGTTCAATCATTTCTTGAATTTTCTGAAGGGACAGGGAGTTTCCAACCATTTTATATTTCTTACTAACCTTTTTCCTTAAGACTTTATTCTGAACCATTAAAGACTTTCGATCAAGACCATTTCTAATGGTCTGAAGTAATCGATTTAAATCTGGCGGTTTTGAAATATAATCAAAAGCACCTTTTTTTATTGATTCTACAGCAGTATCAAGATCTCCATGACCTGAAATCATAACTATTGGAAGCTCTGGCTGAATAACGATTGCTTTCTCCAACAACTCTATTCCATCCATTTTTGGCATCTTTATGTCACAAAGAACCAAGTCATAAGTATTTTGAGTAAGCATTTGAAAACCATCCAGCCCATTTTCAGCAGTATCTACTTCATGGTTCTTATCTTCTTCAATTACAATATTCGAAAGTACATTTCGAATTGCCTTCTCGTCTTCTATAATGAGGATTTTTGCCATTCTTGTGGTTTTCTTATTAATGTATCTAAAAGCCCTTCCTTTAACGCATACCTAGAAAGTTGAAGTTCATGTATGGCTAGATTATTTAAAATATAATTAATAATAATGATAGAAACAACCATCATATCCGCTCGCATAGGAGTTAAGCCCTTCATTTTTAGTCGTTCTTCTAAAGTAGAGGCATATATAATTCGCTGAATCTCATTATAATCATGCATATGAAAATTAAAATAAGATTCCTTTTTCCAAACATCACAATCACCCTTTCTACAAGAAATCATCTCTGCCAATGTATCAAAAGAACCTGAAGAACCTATAAGACTATCTATTTCATATGTTTCACACATCTCAAGCAAATTTTGTAATGAATTACTAAGGTGGGAATCGATTGCATTAAAATCATCCAACTCAATGGGATTCTTGGGCTTAAATAGTTCTAATAACCTAGCCGCACCTAGCTGGTAACTTTTTTTCCAAAAAACTTGACTTTTATTTGCTATAATAAATTCTGTACTCCCTCCTCCAATATCTATAATTAATTTTGGGTTTTCTTTAAAATCAATAGCTTGTTTAACACCATTATAAATCAAATCTGCCTCTTTATCTCCATCAATTATATTAATCAAAATTCCTAACTGTTGTTTAACATCTTCTACAAATTGAGTGCCATTATCAGAACTTCTTATAGCGGAAGTTGCAACTGCATAATAATTCTTAATTTGATAATCTAGTAAAGTCTGTTTATGAACTTTTAATGCGTCAAGACCTCTTTGGTATGCCATAGGGGCTATAAAACCTTTATGAATACCTCCCTCACCAAGCTTAACAGCAATTTTAGTTTTATGCAGCACATCATAATTAAAACCATTTACATTAGCAATAAGTAGATTGAATGTATTTGTCCCTAAATCTATTATACCTACTTTTCCCATATCTAACTTTGTTTAATCCATTTCCACAAGGTTTTATAATTAACTTTTTGACCGTACATAAGTATTCCTACTCTATAAATACGACCAGCCAGCCAACTTGTAAAAATAAAACCAACTATTAACAAAAGCATCGATAATCCTACCTCCCATAATGGAGGATCAAAAGGTAATCTTCCCATCATCACAATAGGTGATGTAAATGGAATAATAGAACACCAAAATGCAAGCGAACTATCTGGATTTTCGAGTATGGTTTGCAGAGCTATAAATGAAAAAATTAATGGGATGGTAATCGGTAACATAAATTGCTGGGAATCAGTTTCAGAATCAACAGCTGAACCAACTGCAGCGAATAAAGCACCATACATCAAATAGCCCCCAATAAAATAAAACAAGAACATGGCTAATAAAAAGGTAATGTTTATACTTGCGAGTTGTTCAAAAACTGAAGCGAAGCCATCTTGATTCATATCTGACTCTTGAATTAATATTTCTGAGCCATAAGACACATCTACAGGATTTATGTCAGCCGGATTAACTAATAAAGCCGTGGTAATAGAACTAATTAAAAAGGTAAGTGAAACCCACAAAGCAAACTGTGTAAATCCCACTAAAGCAATTCCAATTATTTTTCCCATCATCAATTGAATTGGCTTAACCGATGATATGATAATTTCTACTATGCGACTGGTTTTTTCTTCCATAACACCACGCATGACCATGGCACCATAAAGAAATATAAAAATATAGATTAAGAATCCTCCAAACATACTTACACCCATACTTACTTCAGTAGAGCCAGTCTTTTCACTCCCACTTTCTCCTAAAATAATGGTATTTAAATTTACATTAGATCGCGTTCTATCAATAATATCTCGGTTTAGACCTTCTTCTTTAAGTTTAATAGATTCTATAACAGACTCAATATTGTTCGAGATTTGATTTTGATTTGACAAACTCATTGGTTTATGGACATAAACCTTTACAGAAGACTCTAACAGATCAATATTCTGATTTTCAAATTTAGGGATATATACCAATGCATACCCATCACTTGAAATAAATCGGTCCTTAACCTGAAAAAGATCGTTCTTAAAAAACTTATAATCGGTTCCATCAACATCTTTAAATTGAGATTCAAAAAGATTATTTTCATCACAAACCCATATTTCCTTTTTTTCTTCATCTGATGAATCCATTAATAATATGGGAGCCAAAATAAGACCAGCCATTAAAACAGGACCTAAAATAGTCATTATAATAAAAGACTTTTTTCGTACTCTAGAAAGGTACTCTCTTTTAATAATTAGCAGAATTTTATTCATGATTTATTTTCTTGTACAGTTCTAATAAATATCTCATTAATGGTTGGTATCTTTTCTTCAAAAGCTTTTATATCAGATTTATCAAGTAAAAACCGAATCAAATCAGATGCTGGTGTTTGATCTAAAATTTGAATGTCTGCTTGATGATTATTTTTATTTATGAGATTAAACGATTCAGGAAGTACATTTAAAAAATCCAAATTCGAAGAAGAAAAATCTACTGCATAAATCTGTTGTTTATAGTTTTCTTTTATTTGCTGAACAGGACCATCAAGTATTTTCTTTGACTTATCAATTAAGGCAATATGATCGCAAAGTTCCTCAACTGATTCCATTCTATGAGTAGAAAAAATAATCGATGTTCCTTGCTCTTTGAGCTTAATAAGCTCGTCTTTAATAATATTAGCATTTATAGGATCAAAACCAGAAAAAGGCTCGTCAAATATGAGCAATTTAGGACGGTGTAATACTGTAGTAATAAATTGTACTTTCTGAGCCATTCCTTTAGAAAGATCCTCCACAGTTTTATTCCACCAAGGTGTGATATCAAACTTCTGAAACCATTCTTTCAAAGCTGTTTTTGCCTCTATTGTAGACAAACCCTTTAACTGAGCTAAATAAAGGGCTTGTTCTCCAACTTTCATCTTTTTATACAAGCCACGCTCTTCTGGCAAATACCCTATAGCTTTAATATGATTACTACATAGAGGATCGCCATTAAAAGCACATCTCCTCGGTCCGGCATTGTGATCTGATTGACGATGCGAATTAAGCTAGTTTTACCTGCTCCATTTGGACCTAAAAGCCCAAATATTTGACCTTCAGGAACCGACAAACTAACATCATCTAGTGCTTTTGTTGGCTGTAAGATTTACTTACCGAACGAACTTCAAGTACTTTCATTGATTTTTATTAAAATGAAAAGTTAAAGATAATTTTTTCCTATCAGAGTAACTCAAACTGTTAAATTAATAAGCGTATTTAAAAAAGGCTGAACTATAGTTCAGCCAATATAAAAGAAGTTTATTAACGTTCACTGATAGGAATATAGGGTCTTTCATTGTGACCTGTATAAACTTGACGAGGTCTACCAATAGGGTCTCCATTTTCACGCATTTCTTTCCATTGAGCTACCCATCCTGGCAAACGACCTAAAGCAAACATCACCGTAAACATATCGGTAGGTATTCCTAAAGCACGGTAAATGATTCCCGAATAAAAATCTACATTTGGATACAAACCTCGATCAACAAAGTACTGATCTTTTAACGCAATGCCTTCAAGTTCTTTGGCAATTTCTAATACAGGGTCTTCTATTCCTAGCGATTCTAAAACTTCATCAGCAGCTTTCTTAATTATACGCGCACGTGGTCGAAGTTTTTATAAACTCGGTGCCCAAGCCCATCAAACGGAAAGGATCAGATTTATCTTTTGCTTTATCATATATTTAGAAACATCTCCCCATCGGCTTTAATAGCTTCTAACATTTCAATAACTGCTTGGTTTGACCACCATGAAGTGGACCCCATAAAGCAGCAATACCTGCAGAAACAGAGGCATATAAACTGGCATGTGAAGAACCAACAATCGAACAGTAGATGCAGAACAGTTTTGTTCTGATCTGCATGAAGAATTAATAATTTATCAAGTGCTTTGCTACCACAGGATTTACATATAGTCTTCTGTTGGTAGACTAAACATCATTCTTAAAAAATTAGAACAATAATCAAAGTTATTATTTGGTACACCAAAGGTTGGCGTACACGATTTTTAAATGACCACGCAGCAAGCGTAGGCAATTTCGCAATAATACGAATAATGGTTCCATTAATTTCTTCAACGGAACGGTTAGGATCTAGGGATTTCGGATAAAATGCAGTTAATGAAGAAACTAGAGACGAAAGAACACCCATTGGGTGAGCTTTTGAAGGAAAGCCATCTAATATTGATTTCACATCTTCATGAACCAAAGTATGGTGGTAATGTCATTTTTAAATTTATGTAATTCTTCTTCAGTAGGTAAATCACCATATATAACTAAATATGCGACTTCAATAAATGATGATTTCTCAGCTAATTCCTCTATACTATAACCTCGGTGTCTTAAAATCCCTTTTTTCACCATCTAAAAAGTAATTGCACTTTCTGTAGAACCCGTATTTTTAAATCCCTTATCTATAGTTATAAGTCCAGAAGTTCCTCTTAGCTTACTAATATCAATAGCTTTTTCCCCTTCACTACCCTCAACAACAGGAAGTTTAAAGCTCTGTCCATTATAATTTAATTCTGCAAAATTCGACATATTTATAATTATTGATAGTTAATTTATAATCCTCAAAACACAATTTAAAAAGGACTCAACTTAATTCTTAATCACTTCAAAAAGCTAAAATTTTTTCCTAAAAATAATGCACTATCACCTAAAGCTTCTTCAATTCGAAGTAACTGGTTGTATTTAGCCATTCGGTCAGAGCGCGAAGCAGATCCGGTTTTAATTTGTCCAGTATTTAATGCAACGGCTAAGTCAGCAATTGTATTGTCTTCTGTCTCACCTGAACGATGACTCATTACCGAAGTATAAGAATTGATCTGTGCCATATGCACAGCATTAATTGTTTCTGTTAAGGTACCAATTTGATTTACTTTTACCAAAAGTGAATTCGCAATACCTTCATTTATACCTCTGGATAAACGATTTACATTAGTAACAAATAAATCATCACCAACTAATTGGACTTTATCGCCTAAACGATCCGTTAATGATTTCCAACCCGTCCAATCATCTTCGTCCAATCCATCTTCAATAGAAAGAATTGGGTATTTTTTACACCAATCAGCCCAGTAATCAACCATCTCTGCAGAGGTTAACTTATCGCCTGTTGATTGATGGAAGTGATAAACACTTTCTTCTGCATTGTAGAATTCTGAAGCTGCAGCATCCATAGAAACAAACACATCTTCTCCTGGTCGGTATCCGGCATTTTCAATAGCTTTCAAAACCATTTCCATCGCTTCTACATTCGAAGCGTAAATTCGGTGCAAAACCACCTTCATCACCAACATTTGTAGCCAAACCTTTAGATTTTAAAACAGCTTTTAAATGATGAAAATTTCAGTTCCCATTCGCAAAGATTGAGAAAAGCTTTCAGCACCAACTGGCATCACCATAAATTCCTGAAAGTCAATCGCATTATCTGCATGCGAACCACCATTTAAAATATTCATCATTGGAATCGGAAGCGTACGAGCATTAACTCCACCAATGTAATTGTAAAGCATTTGACCTGTTGATGCTGCTGCTGCCTTTGCACTAGCTAATGAAACAGCCAGATAGCATTTGCACCAATAACTGATTTATTAGAAGTCCCATCAATATCGATCATCAATTGATCAATTGCAGCTTGATCTTCAACAGGCATTCCTAACAAAGAATCGTAAAGAGCACCGTTTACATGATCAACTGCTTTGAGAACACCTTTACCCATGTAAACAGATTTATCAGCATCTCTTAACTCGACGGCTTCATATTTACCAGTCGAAGCACCAGATGGAACAGCTGCACGGCCAAAGCACCGAATCAGTGACCACATCAACCTCTACTGTTGGATTACCTCTTGAGTCAAGAATTTGACGAGCGTGTATATCAGATATTAAGGTCATTTGTTAGTTCTGGTTTTTATTTAATTTAATATTGTCTATAAACTGATCAAATAAATAACGTGAGTCATGTGGTCCTGGAGACGATTCAGGATGGTATTGTACCGAAAAACACGAACGGTCTTTCAATCGAATACCTTCAACAGTATTGTCATTTAAATTTTTATGAGTAAGGACAATATTTTCATGACCTTCTAAACTATCCATACTAATTGCAAAACCGTGATTTTGAGAAGTAATTTCTCCTTTACCTGTTTCCAAATTAAAAACCGGGTGATTAATACCTCTATGACCATTGTGCATTTTATATGTTTTTAAACCTGAAGAAAGACCTATCATTTGGTGTCCCAAACAGATTCCAAATATTGGAAGTCCAGAATCTAATATTTTAGTTACTTCAGCAATCACCTCTGGCATCGCACTCGGATCACCAGGGCCATTAGAAAGGAAAAACCATCAGGATTCCATGCCAACATATCTTCAATTGTAGTATGCATTGGAAAGACTTTCATGAAACAGCCTCTTTCTGCTAGACAACGTAAAATATTTCGCTTAACCCCTAAATCGAGTACAGCTACTTTGTAAGGTGAATTTTCATTCCCAAAAGTATAAGCATCTTTAGTTGATACGTAGAAGAAAGTTCTAAACCTTCCATACTAGGAACTTTGCCAATTGTGCTTTCAAAGATTCAATATCAGAATTGTCTGAAGATATGATTGCATTCATTGCACCTTTATCTCTGACATAACGAACTAGAGCCGTGTATCAACATCACATATAGCTACCAGACCCTCTTTTACAAAATATTCTTGCAAAGACATACTTGAGGCAGTCGTGAATTATGATCATTAAAATCCTTACAAATCAATCCTGAAATTTTAACACTTTCAGATTCGATCTCATCACCATGAGCCCCATAATTACCAATATGGGCGTTGGTTGTTAGCATTAACTGCCCAGCATATGATGGATCTGTAAAAATTTCCTGATAACCAGTCATTCCTGTATTAAAACATACTTCTCCTGTTGCAGTTCCTTTTAAACCGGCAGCATGACCATGAAAGATTGAACCATCTTCAAGTATTAATAAGGCCTTTTGTTTTGATTGATACTTCATTACAAATTTAAATTCATAAAAAAGGGATAAGCTAAAGCCCTTCCCTTTTTATTTATACTCATGAAAAATATTATTTGTGTCTTATGCTTCTTGATCCTCATCATTGGCATCATCAGACTTTTCTTCTTCGTCTTTTGAGTTTTCATCTGAAGCAGGGGCTTCTTCTGCATCAGATACTTTGTTTAGATTAGCTTCTGCAACTGGTGCTTCCTTCAGCAGCAGGTTCTTTCTCAACAGAGGGTGCTTCTTCAACAACTTGAGCATCTTCAACAACAGGCGTTTCTTCAACTTTAGCAGTTGACTTTTTACGTCTACGTGTTTTAGTTTTCTTTTGTCTTTACCGTTAGTATAAACATCATTGAAATCAACCAACTCAATCATACACATTTCAGCATTATCACCTAAACGATTTCCTATTTTAATAATACGAGTATAACCACCTGGACGGATCTCCAACTTTAGAAGATACTGCACCAAATAATTCTTTAATAGTTTCTTTCTGACGAAGGTAACTAAATACAACTCTCGAGAGTGGGTTGAATCATTTTTTGCTTTTGTAATTAAAGGCTCAACATATTGTTTCAATGCTTTTGCCTTCGCAACCGTTGTATTTATTCTTTTGTGGTCAATCAATGAACAGGCCATATTTGACAACATCGCTTTACGATGTGCTGCCTTTCTTCCTAAATGATTGAATTTTTTCCGTGTCTCATGACCCTATTCCTTATCTAATTTGTACTTAGAAGTGTCCATACCAAAAGTAAGACCTTTCAAAGCTACCAGTTCATCTAATTCTGTTAACGATTTTTTACCAAAGTTTCTAAACTTCATTAAATCGCTTTTATTAAAAGTAACAAATCTCCTAATGTTTCAACTTCTGCCGCTTTTAAACAATTTAGAGCTCTAACAGAAAGATCCATTTCTGTTAATTTTGAATGTAAAAGTTGTCGCATTTTAAGAGATTCTTCATCATAATGATTTTCAGATGCAGTTTCTTCATCCTCTAAGAAATACGATCATCTGAGAATAACATGAAGTGGTGAATTAATATCTTAGATGCTTCAGTTAGAGCATCTTTTGGATTAATAGACCCATCTGTACTAATCTCTAAAATCAGCTTTTCATAATCGTCTTTTGTTCTACACGAAAATTCTCAATTTCAAACTTAACATTCTTAATTGGTGTGAATATAGAATCTGTTGCTATTGTACCTAAAGGCATCTCTCAATATTTTGCTCTTCAGAAGTAACAAATCCACGACCTTTAATAATGGTTAATCCATGTCAATGATACCTTGAGTCCATATTACAGATAACCAAATCAGGTTTAAAACCTGAAAACCTGAAATAAACTTTCCTAATCACTAGCTTTTAATTGACTTTGATTTGATACCTGACTTGAATTGTTTCATTCTCAACATCATCAACTTGTTTTCTAAATCGAACTTGTTTCAGATTCAAGATTATTTCTGTCACATCTTCAACTATCCATCAATGTAGAAAATTCATGTTCAACACCTTCAATACGAACAGAAGAGATAGCAAACCCTTCTATGAGGAAAGTAATACTCTTCGAAGGCATTTCCAACAGTTAAACCATAACCAGGTTCTAATGGGCGAAACTCAAATTGACCATAACTGTCAGTAGAGTTTACCATAAATACTCTATCCGGCTTTTGAAAATTTAATATTGCCATATGATAAATCTTTAACTTGTATATTATTATTTAGAATACAATTCCACAATTAATTGTTCTTTGATATTCTCAGGAATTTGAGAACGCTCAGGAACGGCAACAAAAGTACCTTTTAAGAGTCCGAGCTAAACTCCAACCATTCATAAGTACTAGAATTTGATTTTACCGAATCTGTAATCGCTTCGAGAGCTTTAGACTTTTCTCTTACTTCAATTATATCACCTGGACGCAAAGAATATGAGGGAATATTTACAATCCCACCATTGACTTTGATATGTCTGTGAGAAACCAATTGTCTTGCACCGCTTCGTGTAGGAGAAATTCCCATTCTGTAAACCGCATTATCCAATCTTCGCTCACACAATTGTAATAGTATTTCACCAGTTACACCAGTTTTAGAAGAAGCTTTTGTATAAATTACGAAATTGCTTTTCAAGAATTCCATAAGTATACTTTGCTTTTGCTTTTCCAATAGCTGCACTGCGTATTCTGATTGCTTAGATCTTCTACGAGAGCTTCCGTGTTGACCAGGTGGATAATTTTTTTATCCAGAGATTTGTCAGCACCGAAAATAGGCTCATTGAATCTACGAGCGATTTTAGTTTTGGACCTGTATATCTTGCCATGTCTTAGATTTTAATGTGATTAAACTCTTCTACGCTTAGGTGGTCTACATCCGTTGTGCGGTTGAGGTGTAACATCAATAATTTCAGACACCTGTATCCCACTGTTATGCAAGGTACGGATTGCAGATTCACGACCATTACCTGGTCCCTTAACATAAACTTTACTTTTCTTAGACCTGCTTCGTAGGCTATTTTAGCACAATCTTCAGCTGCTGTTTGAGCCGCATATGGCGTATTTTCTTAGATCCCTTAAAACCTTGCTTACCAGCAGAAGACCATGATATTACCTGACCTGCTTTATTTGTTAGAGAAATAATAATATTGTTGAAAGATGCATGAATATGAGCCTGTCCAACAGCTTCAACTTTTACATTTCTCTTTTTGTTTGTTTTAGCCATAACTACCTACTATTTGGTTGCTTTCTTTTTGTTAGCGACAGTTTTTCTTCTACCTTTTCTCGTACGTGAGTTATTTTTAGTTCTTTGCCCTCTTAACGGTAATCCCGAACGATGGCGCTGACCTCTATTACACCCTATATCCATTAAACGCTTAATGTTTAATTGAACTTCAGATCTTAACTCACCCTCAATGGTATAATCTGATATGATTGAACGAATTTTACTCAATTCGTCATCATTCCAATCCTTAACCTTTGTGTTTAGATTAACACCGGCCTTAGTAAGGATTTCCTGTGCACGTGTTCTACCTATACCAAAGATATAAGTTAACCCGATTTCTCCTCTTTTATTTGTAGGTATATCTACCCCTGCAATTCTTGCCATAGAATTTGTTTTAGATCAGGGATTAACCCTGCCTTTGTTTAAATTTAGGATTCTTCTTATTAATAACATAAAGACGGCCTTTTCTGCGAACAATTTGGCAGTCAGCGCTTCTTTTTTAATTGATGCTCTTACTTTCATCTCTAACTTATTTAATATCTGTAAGTAATTCTTCCTTTTGATAAATCATAAGGAGACATAGCAAGTTTAACCTTATCTCCTGGTAACAATTTAATGTAGTGCATTCGCATCTTTCCTGAAATGTGAGCTGTTAATACATGCCCGTTTTCAAGTTCTACGCGAAACATTGCATTTGAAAGTGATTCTGTAATCACTCCATCTTGCTCTATAGATGCTTGTTTAGCCATACACTAATTTTTATTTTTTAATATTTCATCGATAAAGTCAAATGAAGACAATATCTCTGCTTTACCCTTTCGAACAACAACAGTATGTTCAAAATGTGCTGAAGGTTTAGGTCAGCTGTTTTAATAGTCCAACCATCATTAAGTTGGATAATCTCTTTTACGCCCATATTAATCATGGGCTCTATAGCGATAACCAATCCTTCTTGTAATTTAACGCCCCTTCCTCTTTTCCATAATTAGGCACTTCAGGACTTTCATGAAGATTTGATCCTAAGCCATGTCCAACTAATTCTCTAACAACACTAAATCCATGACTTTCAGCATAATTTTGGACAGCATAGCCAATATCTCCAATTCTATTTCCAACTACAGCCACTTCTATACCTTTATAAAGTGCTTCTCTTGTAATCTTTAATAACTTTATGACATCCTTAGAAACTTCTCCAACTTCATAAGTGAAGGCAGAGTCTCCAAAAAAACCATTTTTTCAACACCACAATCTAGAGACAAAATAGTTCCTGATTCTAAAGGTATGTCGTTTGGAATTCCATGAACAACTTGTTCATTAGGGAAACACATAAGGTGTTAGAAAACCATTATAGCCTTTAAAACCCGGATCCCACCGTGGTCTCTTATAAACGACTCCGCAACTTTATCTAACTCAAGTGTTGTGACACCTGGTTGAATAAGTTTAGCCATTTCAGCGTGCGTTTTTGCAACAAGTAAAGAACTTTCTCTAATTAATTCTATTTCTTCCTCAGTCTTGTAAAAGATCATAAAATAATCTTACATTCCTGATCTACCACCACTAAGGCGACCAGACTTCATTAAACCATCATAATGACGATTTAATAGGTATCCCTCTATTTGTTGAAGCGTGTCTAACACAACACCTACCATAATTAATAGAGAAGTACCTCCAAAGAATTGAGCAAAAGACTGGTTTACACCTGCGTTCATAGCAAATGCAGGTAAAATAGCAATAAATGCTAAAAATACCGAACCAGGCAATACAATTCTCGACATTATACCATCAAGAAAACTAGCAGTATCTTTACCCGGTTTAACACCTGGTACGAAACCGCCATTTCGTTTTAAATCGTCTGCCATTTGGTTTGTATTAACTGTAATAGCAGTATAAAAATAAGTAAACAATATAATCAAAAGTCCAAATACAAAATTATACCAAAATCCTGAAAAATCAGAGAAGGCTGCAACAAAACTTTGTATACCTTCAGAATCTGAAAGACCAGCAAAGGTAATAGGTATAAACATAATAGCTTGCGCGAATATTATTGGCATCACACCGGCAGCATTTACTTTTAAAGGTAAATACTGTCTGCAGCAGCAATTTGTCCTGTAGCTCCACGTTTTGCATACTGAATTGGAATTCGTCTTACACCCTGAACTAATACTACAGAAGCAAGGATAACAACCATCATAATAACCAATTCGACAAGGATGATTAGGGTTTTACTCTACCGACCTCAAACACGAATGATTGAGGAAGAACTGCTATAATTCCACCATAATCAATATTGAAATACCATTACCAACACCTCTGTCAGTTATTTTTCTCCTAGCCACATTGCAAACATGGTACCTGTAACTAAAATTACAATACTAGAAAACCAGAAAGATCCACTTGATAATAAAAAGGCTTCTGGTGGTAATGTTGCCTGTAAATTAGCGATATAACCTGGCGCTTGAAAACATGTAATCAATACGGTTAAATAACGTGTGATTTGACTGATTTTAGTCCTACCACTCTCACCATCTTTTTGTAATTTCTGTAAATAAGGCACAGCCATAGTCATTAACTGAATGACAATAGAAGCTGATATGTAGGGCATGATTCCCAAAGCCATTATAGAGCTTGAGAGAATGCACCACCTGTAAACATATTTAACAAACCTAATAAACCATCGCAGTTTGATTTTCCAAAGCACTTAATTGCTGAGGATCAATACCTGGAAGTGCAACAAATGAACCTAAGCGGTATATAAGTAAAAACCCTAAAGTAGTAAGGATTCTATTTCTAAGCTCCTCTATCTTCCAAATATTCTTAAGGTTTCAATAAAATTCTTCATGAGTAAAGAGCTTATTAAAGTTTATAGCTGTTCCACCGAGGCTTCAATAGCTGCCTGTGCGTTGCGTAAATTTGTGAGCAGAAACATTCAACTTAGCTGTTAACGCCTCTACCCAAAATTTTAACTAACTCATTTTTTCGTACTAAGCCATTAGCAAGTAAAATTTCGAAAGTTACTTCATTCTTAATTTTCTTGTATCAACTAAAGCTTGAATGTATCAAGATTAATCCTTATATCAATCCGGTTGATATTCTTAAATCCAAACTTAGGAACACGACGCTGTAAAGGCATTTGACCACCTTCAAACCGACTTTTTGAATAACCTGAACGGGACTTTTGACCTTTATGACCTCTTGTAGCAGTACCTCCATGACCAGAACCTTGACCACGAGCAATGCGTTTTTTATTTTTAACCGAGCCTTTAGCTGGTTTTAGATTGCTTAAATTCATCTTGCGATTCCTTTAAAGTTCTTAATTAACTTCTTCTACTTCAATCAAATGTTTGATTGCATTTACCATACCCATGATTTGTGGATTACTTTCATGCTCAACGACTTGATTTATTTTTTGAGACCTAAAGCCTCTAAAGTTCTCTTTTGACGCTCTGATCGATCAATCCTACTACGAACTTGTTTAATTTTAATTTTCGCCATCTTCTCAATTATTTCGCGTTAAAGACTTTACTCATAGATATACCTCTCTGACTTGCAACTGTTCTAGCATCTCTTAATTGTAATAAAGCATCCATTGTTGCTTTAACTACATTTGAGGATTTGAAGAACCTTTGACTTAGCCAAAATATCCTTTACACCAACAGATTCAATAACTGCTCGCATCGCTCCACCAGCAATTACACCGGTACCGTTAGATGCAGGACGCATAAAATTCGCGATCCGCCAAACTTACCATTTTGCTCGTGAGGAATAGTTCCGTTAACAACAGGTATGCGATATAAATTTTTCTTAGCATCTTCGGTTCCTTTTGTAATTGCTGAAACAACTTCTTGAGCCTTACCCATTCCGTGTCCTACAACTCCTTCTTCATTTCCAACTACCATAATAGCCGAAAAACTGAATGTTCTACCACCTT
This sequence comes from Cryomorphaceae bacterium, assembly GCA_019649675.1. GTDB lineage: Bacteria > Bacteroidota > Bacteroidia > Flavobacteriales > UBA7430 > MED-G21. Next base: position 407,007 of record BOWN01000002.1, read on the forward strand.
TGGTTACTTTGGTAACACGTTGGATCCCAACTAGACGCTCTTTCAGCTCTATGCCTGAAGGCTTTACCTTTTCTAGGTTATAGTATTTACTTGCCATAATTTCTTAGAATTTTAGTCCGCCTTCTCTAGCACCTTCGGCTAAAGATTTTATTCTTCCGTGATATAAATAACCATTTCTATCAAAAACACATTGTGTTATTCCTGCAGCAACAGCTTTTTCAGCAAGTGCTTTACCAACAACGTTAGCTTGTTCAGTTTTGTCCCTTTCGCTTTAACAGATTTATCAGTAGAGGCAGCTGACAACAAGTTGTTCCTGCTAAATCATCAATTAACTGAGCATAAATCGATTTATTACTTCTAAAAACTGAAAGTCTTGGAGTCGTAGCTGTACCATCAATGTTCTTACGAACACGCATTTTGATACGCTTTCTTCTATATTCTTTTGACAATGCCATAGCTTCTTTTTTAGCCTGCAGTTTTACCTGCTTTTCTTCTAATTTGTTCACCAACAAACTTAATCCCTTTACCTTTGTATGGTTCAGGTTTTCTCAATGAGCGGATTTTAGCCGCTACCATTCCGATAAGTTGTTTATCATGAGAAGTTAGTTTCACAATCGGATTTTTACCTTTTTCTGAAATAGTTTCGACTTTAACCTCAGGGCAAATTTCCATCACAATATTATGTGAGAAACCTAAACTGAGTTCTAATTCTTTTCCTTTGTTAGCAGCACGATAACCTACACCTACAAGTTCGAGTTCTTTTGAATACCCTTTTGAAACACCTTCAATCATATTGTAAATCAGAGCGCGGTATAAACCATGCTTAGATCTTGACTCTTTTTGATCATTAGGTCTTTCAAGAGTAACAACAGATTCCTCAACTCTTACGGTTATTGGTTCTGTAACCTGCAGAGACAATTCCCCTAATTTACCTTTAGCAGTAACCTCATTTGATGAAGATACTTCAAAAGTTGTTCCCTCAGGAATTACGATCGGTTGTTTACCTATTCTTGACATTTTTTAACGTTTTCTTGTTATTAATAAACGTAACATAATACTTCTCCACCCACATTCAATGAGCGTGCTTCTTTATCTGTCATTACCCCTTTGGAAGTAGATACGATAGCTACACCCAAACCATTTAATACTCTTGGCATTGAAGATGCAGATGAGTACTTACGAAGACCGGGCTTAGAAGCTCTTTTAAGAGACGTAATCGCAGGCATTTTCGTAATTGCATTGTATTTCAATGCAATTTTGATCCTACCTTGAGCTTCTTTAGTTTCGAACTTATAGTTCAAAATGTAACCTTGGTCTTTTAAAATCTTCGTTATTTCTTTTTTAGGTTTGATGCAGGAACTTCAACGACTCGTGGTTCGCCATTATGGCGTTACGAAGACGCGTTAAGTAATCTGCTATTGGATCTGTATACATAATTTGTAAATTTTATCAGTTACCAACTTGCTTTTTTAACACCTGGAATTAATCCAAAATTCGCCATTTCTCTGAATGTAACACGAGAAATCCCAAATTGACGCATGTAACCTTTTGGCCGACCTGTCAACTTACAACGATTGTGTAATCGAACAGGCGATGCATTTTTAGGAAGTTTTTGTAAGCCATCATAATCTCCTGCGGCTTTTAAAGCTGCACGCTTTTCAGCATATTTTTCTACCAGTTTTTGTCTTTTAAGCTCTCTGGCTTTCATTGATTCTTTTGCCATTCTTCTTATTTTTTAAATGGTAAACCAAACTCTTTTAACAATTCAAAAGCTTCTTTATCGGTACTAGCGGATGTCACAATTGTGATATCCATACCGGTAATTTTATTTACCTGATCAATAAAAATCTCAGGGAATATAATTTGCTCTTTGATACCTAAATTATAGTTCCCTCTTCCATCAAATCCTTTTGGATTAATACCATGGAAATCACGGACTGCAGGTAATGCAGTAGAAACTAAACGATCTAAGAATTCATACATACGATCACCTCGTAAAGTAACACGAACTCCAACAGGCATTCCCTTTCTAAGCTTAAAGTTGAGATATCTTTCTTAGATTGTGTAGCTACAGATTTCTGACCAGATATACGTGTCATTTCATCCACTGCAACATCTACTAGTTTTTGTCAGCTGTTGCTTCTCCAACACCTTGATTAAGACAAATTTTCTCTAGCTTAGGCACTTGCATAATATTCTTATATCCCATTCGATCCTTGAGAGCCGCAACAATCTCGTTGCGGTATTTCTCTTGTAGTCTTGGAGTGTACGACATTATAGAACCTCCCCTGATTTTTTAGAGTATCTCACCAACTTGCCATCCTTATTCAATTTTCTTCCAATACGGCTAGCTTGACCTTTCGAATCAACAACCATAAGGTTAGAAATATGAACAGAAGCTTCACGCTTTACAATCCCTCCTTGAGGATTAGCTGCACTAGGCTTAGTATGCTTTGATACCATGTTAATACCTTCTACGAAGGCTCTTCCTTTTACGCGATCTACAGAAGTAATCTTTCCAGTTTTGCCGTTGTCGGCACCTGATAAAACTTTTACTGTATCTCCTTTTTAATTGTAATTTCGACATCCTAAATCGTTTTTATAACACCTCTGGTGCTAGTGAAACTATTTTCATGTACTGCTTATCACGAAGTTCACGAGCCACTGGCCCAAAAACACGTGTACCTCTCATTTGGTCTGTTGTATCTAACAAAACACAAGCATTGTCATCAAAACGAATATATGATCCATCTTGACGGCGTACTTCTTTTTCGTACGAACAACTACTGCAGTCGAGACTTGACCTTTTTTTACTGTTCCTGCAGGTATTGCTGCTTTAACAGTAACAACAATTTTGTCTCCTAATGAGGCGTATCTTCTGCGAGTACCACCTAATACACGGATACAAAGTACTTCTTTGGCTCCGGTGTTGTCGGCTACTTTTAATCGACTTTCCTGTTGTACCATTTTACTTCGCTCTTTCTAGGATTTCTACTACTCTCCAATTCTTTGTTTTACTCAATGGACGAGTTTCCATGATACGAACGGTATCACCGATATTACAATCATTTGACTCATCATGAGCAACAAACGTAGAAGTTTTTTTCATGAACTTTCCGTACATTGTATGCTTCTCCTTTCGTTCAATAGATACAGTTACAGACTTGTTCATTTTGTTGCTTTTCACAACACCAACACGTTCTTTTCTGAGGTTTCTAGTTTCCATCTTTGTTTTATCCTTCAAGTTCTCTTTTCTAACTTCTGTTAGAATACGTGCAACTGTTTTCTTTGTTTCACGGATAAGGCTTGGATTTTCTATAGGAGAAACTGCATGAGCTAAATTTAATTTAGCCAATGATGCTCTTTCCTTTGAGAGTTTTCCAACCAACTCCTCAGTTGTCATTTCATTAATTACAGCTTGTTTCATCGCTAATAATACATTTTATCGATTAAGCTTGAACGTAATCTCTGCGGACTACGAACTTTGTTGTTATTGGCAATTTCTGAGCTGCCAAGCGTAAAGCTTCTTTTGCAATTTCAAGAGGTACTCCGTCCAATTCGAACATAATACGACCTGGTTTCACAACAGCTGCCCAGTATTCTGGTGCACCTTTTCCTTTACCCATTCGAACCTCTGCAGGCTTTTTTGTAATTGGCTTATCTGGAAAAATACGAATCCACATCTGACCTTCACGTTTCATATATCGGGTTGCCGCAATACGAGACGCTTCAATCTGACGTGATGTGATCCAACATTCTTCCAAAGCTTTAATAGCGAATGATCCAAATGCAATTTGGTTACCGCGTCCAGCATTACCCTTCATGCGACCCTTTTGCATCTTACGGAACTTCGTTTTTTTAGGTTGTAACATCTTTATTACTTTTTGGTAGAATTTTTATTACTACTTTCTTTTTCTACGTTGTGACCCACCTCTTGAACCACGATTTGATCGTTTTGGACCTTTAGAAAGCGTTTCAATAGGGGTCAAATCACGTTTTCCATATAACTCACCCTTACAAATCCAAACTTTAACACCTATAACACCATAGGTTGTGTGGGATTCAACAATAGCATAATCAATGTCTGCACGGAAAGTGTGCAACGGTGTTCTACCATCCTTATACATTTCAGAACGTGCCATTTCAGCACCATTCAAACGACCTGAAACTTGAATTTTAATTCCTTCAGCACCCATACGCATTGCCGATGCTATAGCCATTTTTACCGCACGACCGGTATGAGATACGACCTTCAATCTGACGAGCAATGGATTGACCAACAAGTTTTGCATCTATTTCAGGTCTTTTAATTTCATAAATGTTAATTTGAACATCTTTGTGAGTCAATTTCTTTAACTCTTCTTTTAATCGATCTACTTCCGACCCACCTTTACCAATGATAATACCGGGTCTAGCAGAACAGACTGTAATAGTAACGAGCTTCAATGTACGCTCTATTATCACTTTTGATACACTTGCTTTAGACAAACGAGCATTAACGTACTTACGTATTTTACTATCTTCAGCTATCTTGTCACCAAAATCATTTCCGCCATACCATGCAGAATCCCATCCTCTGATGATTCCCAAACGGTTCCCTATTGGATTAGTCTTTTGTCCCATATAAGCTTATTCTTTTTCTGATTTACTTCCTACCACAATTGTAACGTGATTAGAACGCTTTCTAATTCTATGAGCTCTTCCTTGAGGAGCCGGTCGTAAACGCTTTAAAACTCGAGCACTATCAACTTGAATTTCTTTCACAAATAAACCGCTATCCTCCATGCGAGCATCTTCATTCTTAATTTGCCAATTGGCAACTGCGGAAAGAAGAAGTTTCTCTAAACGAGCTGAAGCTTCTTTAGTATTAAACTTCAAAATTTGAAGTGCTTTATTCACTTCAACTCCACGAACCAAATCTGCGACTAGACGCATTTTTCTCGGGGAAGTAGGGCAATTATTAAGCTTTGCAAAGGCCACGTTTTTACGTGATTCTTTCATCGCTTCTGCCATATTATGTTTTCTTTTTCCCATGATTAAGGCTTAATACTATTATCTTTTACCTTTATCTTTTTTACCACCATGACCTCTATAGGTACGGGTAAGGGCAAATTCGCCCAACTTATGACCTACCATGTTTTCTGTTACAAATACAGGTATGAACTGACGACCATTATGCACAGCAATTGTTTGACCAACAAAATCAGGTGTAATCATCGAGGCTCTAGACCAAGTTTTGATTACCGATTTTTTGCTTGCAGCTGCATTTGCCAGAACTTTTTTCTCTAGCTTAAAGTGTACGTAAGGTCCTTTTTTTAGTGAACGCGCCATAACTTATTATTTCTTTCTTCGTTCAACAATATACTTATTGGTAGCCTTCTTCTTAGCACGAGTTTTATAACCCTTCGCTGGGATACCATTTCTAGAACGTGGATGTCCTCCTGAAGATTTACCTTCACCACCACCCATTGGATGATCAACCGGGTTCATTGCAACACCTCTAGTTCTTGGACGACGTCCAAGCCATCTAGAACGGCCTGCTTTACCAGATCTTTCGAGACCTCTCTCACTGTTAGTAACAACACCAATTGTTGCTAAACAAGTAACTAACACCATTCTTGTTTCCCCAGAAGGAAGTCTAAGAATAGCGTATTTACCTTCTCTTGCGACTAATTGTGCATAAGCACCAGCGCTACGAGCCATAACGGCACCTTGTCCCGGACGAAGTTCAATATTGTGGATAATCGTACCTAAAGGAATGTCACTTAAAAAAAGTGAGTTTCCTACTTCAGGAGCTGCACCTTTACCAGATACAATTTTATCTCCAACATTTAGACCATTCGGAGCAATGATATACCGTTTTTCACCATCTGCGTAAACTACCAAGGCAATACGAGCCGTACGGTTAGGATCGTATTCTATTGAAGACACAGTGGCATCTATACCAAACTTTTCTCTTTTAAAATCTATAATACGATAACGCTTCTTGTGACCACCACCGATATAACGCATTGTCATACGACCAGAGTTATTTCTTCCTCCTGATCGTTTGATCGGAGCAAGCAAAGACTTTTCAGGTGCTGATGCCGTAATACCATCAAAAGTATTGACCACCTTATGTCTTTGACCTGGTGTTGTTGGTCTTAATTTTCTTACTGCCATAACTTAATTAAATATTGCTATAAAAATCAATACTCTCTCCTACAGCTATATCAACAATAGCTTTTTTGTAAGAATTAGTTCTACCACTAATAACACCACCTTTGGTGTTACGAGATTTAGCTTTACCAGGGTAAACCATTGTTCTAACTTTCTCAACAGACACGCCATACATTTTTTCTACAGCATCTTTGATTTCGAGTTTATTAGCTCTTCGATCAACGATAAAACCAAAACGATTATACTTTTCGCTTTCGTCTGTCATCTTCTCAGTAATTACCGGTTTTATAAGAATATTCATTGTCTGTTTAACTTAAAATATTTTCAATTTTCTCTACTGCACCCTCAGTCAATAAAACTACACCCGAATTAAGTATAGTGTAAGTACTTAACTCTGAAGCAGTTACAACATTTGTGTGTTGCAAATTTCGGGACGACAAATATACATTTTTATTTGAATCTCCAAGGACTAATAAAGTTTTTTTTACCGTCAAAACCAAGATTACTCAACATCTCAGAATAAGAAGATGTTTTAGGCACTTCAAAAGTAAAATCTTCTAAAACAACAATAGCTTTCTCTTTTGCTTTCATTGTAAAAGCAGATTTGCGAGCTAAGGCTTTTAACTTCTTATTTAATTTGAAAGAATAGTTTCTTGGGCGTGGTCCAAAAATACGACCTCCACCACGAAAAATAGGCGACTTGATACTACCTGAACGTGCTGTACCTGTTCCTTTTTGTTTCTTAATCTTTCTTGTACTCCCAGTAATTTCAGCGCGTTCTTTAGATTTATGTGTTCCTTGACGTTGGTTTGCCAAATACTGTTTTACATCTAAATAAACAGCGTGATCGTTGGGTTCGATTTCGTAAATCGCTTTATTTAAAGAAACCTTTCTTCCGGTATCTTTACCCTTTATATCTAATACAGCTGCTTTCATTATTTCTCGATCGTTAAGAGTGAGTTTTTCGGTCCTGGAACAGAACCTTTAACAACTAATAGGTTTTTATCTTTGATCACCTTTAAAACCTCAAGATTGGCTACAGTGACCTGATTACCACCCATACGACCTGCCATCCGCATTCCTTTAAATACACGTGCAGGGTACGAAGCCGCACCAATAGAACCTGGAGCACGTAAACGGTTATGCTGACCGTGTGTAGCATCTCCTACACCACGAAAACCATGACGTTTAACAACCCCTTGAAAACCTTTACCCTTTGAAACACCAGTTACGTCAACATATTCACCTTCGACGAAAAGCTCTACATCAACAATATCACCTAAATTTAATTCAGTATCGAAACCATCGAATTCCTGAACTTTTACTTTAGGAGTTGTTTTAGCTTTAGCAAAGTGACCCGTAAGTGCTTTACCAGTATTCTTTGCTTTCTTTTCGCCATAACCAAGCTGAATAGCCTCGTAACCATCTGTGTCGAGGGTTCTAACCTGTGTTACTACACAAGGACCAACTTCTAAAACGGTACAAGGGATATTTTTTCCTTGATCGTTAAAGATGCTTGTCATTCCTACTTTTTTTCCAATTAAACCTGGCATTTTTGTTTATTTAATGGATAACTAATTAAACTTTAATCTCTACTTCTACACCACTTGGTAATTCGAGCTTCATCAAAGCATCAACTGTTTTTGAAGAAGAACTGTAAATATCAAGTAAACGCTTGTAAGAGCTCAACTGGAACTGCTCACGCGCTTTCTTATTTACGTGTGGTGAACGAAGTACAGTATATAATCTTTTGTGAGTTGGTAATGGTATTGGACCATTAACAACAGCTCCGGTAGTCTTAACCGTTTTTACGATTTTCTCAGCAGACTTGTCTACTAAGTTGTGATCGTAAGACTTTAGTTTGATTCTAATTTTTTGACTCATTTTATCCGAATTAAGAGTTACCGTTAACTTTAGAAATCACTTCTTCTGCTATATTCTTCGGGCAGTCATCGTAGTGAGAAAACTCCATCGTTGAAGTTGCTCTACCAGACGTTACCGTACGAAGTGAAGTTACATAGCCGAACATTTCAGAAAGAGGTACAGTGGCTTTAATCACTTGCGCACCGTTACGTGAGTCCATGCCTGCTACTTGACCTCTTCTTCTATTCAAGTCAGCTACTACATCACCCATGTTGGCTTCTGGCGTAACAACTTCAAGCTTCATAATAGGCTCTAATAAACAAGGACTCGCACTTTTACAAGCAGCTTTATAACCAATCTTTGCAGCAAGTTCAAAAGACAAGGCATCTGAATCGACTGCATGGAACGAACCATCAAAAAGAGTTACTTTTAAGCTGTCCATAGGGTAACCAGCCAAAGGACCATTTACCATAGCTTGCTCAAAACCTTTTTGTACAGATGGGATAAATTCTTTTGGAATAGCACCACCTTTAATTTTATCAACGAATTCCAATCCTTCTTTTACCTCTTTGTCTTCTGCAGCAACAACAGGCTCAATTGTAAACTGAATATCAGCAAATTTACCTTTACCACCAGATTGTTTCTTATACGTTTCTCTGTGGTCTACTGTACCACGAATTGCTTCTTTGTATTGTACTTGAGGTGCACCTTGATTACATTCTACCTTAAATTCACGCTTCATACGATCAATAAGAATGTCTAAGTGAAGTTCACCCATACCTGATATTACAGTTTGACCTGTTTCTTCATTTGTAGCAACACGGAATGTTGGATCTTCCTCAGCAAGTTTACCAAGAGCGATTCCCATCTTGTCCATATCAGCCTTTGTTTTAGGCTCTACAGCAATACCAATTACTGGCTCTGGGAAAGACATAGATTCAAGAACAATTGGATGCTTTTCAGAATGAAGAGTATCTCCTGTTCGAATATCTTTAAATCCAACACCTGCACCTATATCACCCGCACCTATATTATCAATTGCGTTTTGCTTATTTGAGTGCATTTGGAAAATACGAGAAATACGTTCCTTCTTTTGGGTTCTTGAATTCCATATATAAGAACCTGCATCCAATTTACCAGAATAAACTCTAAAGAAGCAAAGACGACCTACAAACGGATCGGTAGCAATTTTAAATGCTAATGCTGCAAATGGCTCATTAACATCTGGTTTTCTTTCTTCCTCAGCTTCTGTATTAGGATTAGTACCCACAATAGAATCTACATCTACTGGCGATGGTAAAAATTCCATTACAGCATCAAGTACCGCTTGTACCCCTTTGTTCTTAAAAGCAGAACCACAGAACATTGGTGTAATTTTCATATCGTGAACCGCCGCTTTAATAGCAGATTCTATTTCAGCTTCAGTAATGGTATCTGGATCATCAAAGAACTTCTCCATCAAGTTGTCGTCATATTCGGCAACAGACTCAATAAGTTTTTCTCTCCACTCAGCAACAGTATCAATCAAATCTTCAGGAATTGGAACTTCATCGTAAGTCATTCCTTGAGTCTCATCATTCCAAACAATAGCTTTGTTAGAAATAAGATCAACAACACCTTTAAAGTTTCCTCAGCACCTTTTGGACTTGAAGGGACGGGTGAGCACCCAAACGCTCTTTAACTTGGGCAACCACATTAAAAAGTCTGCACCAAAACGGTCCATTTTATTTACAAAACCAATACGGGACATTGTATTTTCAGCTTGACGCCAAACTGTTTCAGATTGGGTTCAACACCACCTACTGCACAAAACAAGCAACAGCACCATCTAATACACGTAAGAACGTTCTACCTCAACTGTAAAATCAACGTGACCGGGTATCGATAAAATTCATTGATATTCTTGTTCTCTATACTTCCAAAAACAAGTTGTTGCGCAGAGGTAATGGTAATACCACGCTCTTGCTCTTGCTCCATCCAGTCCATGTAGCTGCACCATCTGAACCCACCAATTTTGTGAGAAACACCAGTTAATACAATACACGTTTGTTGTAGTAGTTTTACCAGCATCGATTGCGCCATGATACCGATTTACGTAAATTTTAGATTCTTTTAGCCATCTTATTTTTCTTAATGATTAAAATCTAAAGTGAGAAATGCCTTGTTCGCTTCCGCCATTCGGTGAACATCGGTTTTCTTCTTTACTGCAGCACCTTCATCTCTTGAGGCTGCCAATATTTCATTAGCCAATCTAAGAGACATGGTTTTTTCGTTGCGCTTGCGCGAGAAAGAAATTAACCACTTCATCCCTAAAGATAACTTCCTGTCTGGACGAATTTGCATTGGAATTTGAAAAGTTGCCCCACCCACTCTTCGACTTCGTACTTCTACGTGTGGTGTAACATTTTGCAACGCTTTCTTAAAAACCTCTAATGCGTTTTCTTCGTCTCCGTTCTTTTCTTCAACGATATCAATTGCATCGTAAAAGATTCTAAACGCAGTACTCTTCTTACCATCCAACATCAAGTTATTCACGAAACGCGTTACAAGCGTATCGTTAAACTTTGGATCTGGCAACAAGATTCTTTTTTTAGCTTTTGCTTTTCTCATTTTACTTTTTCTTCAGATTAACTCTGATTACTTTTTAGGTTTTTTAGCTCCGTACTTAGAACGTCTTTGAGTACGTCCATCAACACCTGCTGTATCCAAAGCACCTCTAACGATATGGTAACGAACACCAGGAAGGTCTTTCACTCTTCCTCCACGTACCAAAACGATTGAGTGCTCTTGTAAGTTGTGTCCTTCACCCGGAATGTATGCATTGACTTCATTACCATTAGTTAATCTTACCCTTGCTACTTTACGCATTGCAGAGTTAGGCTTCTTTGGTGTAGTAGTGTACACACGAGTACAAACACCTCTTCTTTGAGGACAAGCATTAAGTGCGGCCGATTTACTTTTTTTAGTAAATGTTTTACGGCCCTTACGTACCAACTGTTGAATAGTAGGCATATTGCTTTTTCGTTTATAATTCGTTTATATACAAAATCCCTAATTTTTAGGGACTGCAAATGTATAATTTTTAAACACTTTATCAAATAGGTACTAGCTTTTATTTTACTTTATACATCTTTTTTACTGAAAACAAGGTTTTTAGAGGTGCAATGATCATCAAAATTGAGATATTTTGATGATCAAAATTAAGAGACATTTGACTTATTTAGATTTAAGAATCAGAAAAATATGAAATTTAAATTGAAAAAAATAAAAAGGTTTATAAAACAAAAAGCCACTCAAATTTTAGTGGCTTTAAAATTTATTTTTTTAGATTAAATTAAAAAGTTATTCTAAGGAATTTTATTTTTTTTTTGAGAAAACAATATTACTTAACTAGTTTAAATTGTTTTGTCAAGGTTGTTTTGTTTGCCTCAAACTTATAGAAGTATACACTGTTGAAAGACTAGTTGCATCCATATCTACAGTATGCATACCTTTTTGAAACTAGAGTCTGAAAGTGTCATAATTTCTTGACCAAGGTATTAGAAACTGTTAGACGCAAAGTTTGCTCTTCTGGAAAAATAAAAACTAATCTTGTATTATCAACTACCGGTTAGGAAAGTTTTGGAACAGCTCCATTGCTTTGGGGAACCACTGAAGTTAAATTTTACAGCACCAACACACTTACACCATCTTTAAAAAAGAGTTATCACCACGCTCCCATCGGTTTACTTTTAAAATCAGACATTCTATCTTCTGACTTATCAAAAAGAACAATTCTAAAAGTTTCACCTTTAGTCATCCTTCTTTTTCTGAAGTTGTTTCATCGTCACCCCAGATAGCAAGACCAGGTGCTTCTTGTTCAGGACCCATGCTACGAAGCACCATATTATCTTTGAATCGTATACGGCAATTTCGTCACCCAACTCTGGAGAAACCTCCCAAGCAGATCCTAAAATTAAAAGTGTGATTCACACCAGTTTAACTGGACGCGCAAAACGCTGAGTATTCATGTTTTCTTTTGTATGGACTAAGCTCGGGTGTTTGGCAAAAAGCCCACCTGATATAATTAATGCGAGGGAAAAAGAGTAGATCTCATAATTCAATTTAATTTATGTTTCAATTTAGACTTCGAAATTACAAAAAAAAAATCGCGTAAAAATTTTACAGATTCAATTTAGTTTTTTTTAAATATCATGGGAAGTTTTACTAAATATATCGGTAATAAAAATACCATTACCATCATCTTTACCTGCATCACCTTCAACACCACTAACAACATGAGACAATAACCAACCTCAGAAGCCAGCTCATTCAACTTACTAGTAGTGATGGCATCATTACTCGCTATATTTTGAAAATTAATTCCACCTAAACTATAGAAATTCAACAGCTTTGTTTCATTTAGATTATTGATCTTCAAACCTTTTCGCTTCACATCGTTACTGTTACGATCTTTCCCATCCACACGAGTTGTGGTAAACTGCTTGTGATCCATTTCTTGATTATTTTCTACAATTCGAGAGCGACCCATTCCACCAGGAACAATAGATTCTACAGTCGTAATGACCTTATATTCTACAGTTTGAGCAAAAGCCGAAATCGCACAAAAAATAAAGGTAAATAATAATGATTGTATTCTCATGATTTATAAAAATTTAGTTGGTTAGTAATATATTATTATAAATGTGCTACGCAATATATAAAATATGCCTTAATGCAGTTTGTAATTACACCTGTAAAATAGGTAAAGTGACTCATTTTATCAATTTTAAGCAAAAATGCTCTTTAACATTAAATTAAAAATGATGAATAGGCTTTTTAAAAAATTTATGACATTTTTGTATAAATACAAAAGAACTTACTGAGGACATCAAATGATTTACGACATTGTTATTTTAACAGATTGCCGCTACGAAAATCCGGAGAAAACAGACTGGTATATTGAGCAAATACTTATTAGAAGATGACTTGGTTCAAACGCTTTAGAAAAAAAGGGTTAAAAGTAATTCGAAAATCATGGGATGCAAAAGATTTTGACTGGGCTCAAAGCCGTTATGCCATATTTCGAAGCACCTGGGATTATTTTGATCGCTTTGGTGAATTCTTTTCTTGGTTTGAAAAAACAAGAAAATCCTTGAGTTCATAAACTGCCCTGAGATTATTTATTGGAATTTAGACAAACATTATCTTAAGGATTTAAAACAATCAAATATTAACATCCCTCCTACCATTTTCATAGAAAAAGGAGAACAGCAAAGCTTAAATGAACTGTTCAAAAAAACAGAATGGACAAAAGCAGTATTAAAACCAGCAATAGCCGGTGCAGCTAGAGAAACATTCCTAATCAAAAGAAGAGCATCTAAATTATGAAAAAGAGCTGCAAAGACTTATTAAAAAAGAAAGCATGCTTTTTAAAGAATTTCAGTATCAAATTCAAAGCAAAGGGTGAAATGAGTCTTATAATGATTGATGGTAAATTCACACATCCCTGTTCTTAAAAAGCAAAACCTGGTGACTTTAGAGTCAAGACGATTTTGGAGGTACTGTATAGATTACGTCTAATAAAGAAGAAATGCCTTTGCTGAAAAAGCTATTGCAGCATGTCCTAAAGAAACCACTTATGGAAGGGTAGATATTTTTTATGACAACGACAATCGCTTATCATTAGGAGCTAGAGCTTATTGAGCCCGAATTATGGTTTCGAAAACATCCACCGGTGCTGATAAACTCGCAGATGCAATATTTTGCAAATACAACATAATATAACATCTTAACATGTCGAAAAAAGCACAACTTATATGGAATTTTAACGGACAAGATGGTCTCAAAACAGCCGAACACCACTTGGTACATCTAAAGGAATTTGCTCAAATGGAATCAGTTCCGATAATAAAATCAGGAGTTAATAAAATAACTCCTTTATCATCGAGGCGTATATAATTGTAGAAATGGAATGGGTAGAAAAATTAAGATCTAAATTAAACCAAAAAAAGGATTCGCAGTCGATTAAACAACATACTATGAGAAAAAAAATTATGCTTTTAGGCTCTGGAGAGCTAGGAAAAGAATTTGTGATTGCCTGTCAACGTCTAGGTCAATACATTATAGCCGTAGATAGTTATGAAAATGCGCCTGCCATGCAAGTAGCTAACGAATATGAAGTAATTAGCATGCTTGATGGCTCTGCTTTAGATGCAATTGTTGCCAAAGCACAAACCCGATATCATTGTTCCTGAAATAGAAGCAATTCGTACAGAAAGATTTTACGATTACGAAAAACAAGGAATACAAGTAGTTCCTAGTGCTAAAGCTTCAAACTTCACCATGAATAGAAAGCTATTCGAGATTTGGCAGCCATAGAAGTTGGGGTTAAAACAGCAAAATACAAATACGCTGATTCATATGAAACACTCAAAACAGGAGTAGAATTTGCGGGATACCTGTGTTGTTAAACCATTAATGTCTAGTTCTGGAAAGGACAATCAGTTATTAAAACAGAAAGCGATATTGAAAAGGCATGGAATTATGCCATAGAGGGTTCGCGAGGTGATGTGATGGAAGTCATCGTGGAAGAATTTATAGACTTTGACTACGAAATTACCTTACTAACACTGACACAAGACAATGGCAACACGCTCTTCTGCCCACCTATTGGACACCGACAAGAACGCGGTGATTATCAAGAAAGTTGGCAACCAATGAATATGTCAGAATCTTCTCTATTGGCAGCACAAGAGATGCTGATAAAGTAACTAGAGCACTTGGAGGTTCAGGCATATGGGGCGTAGAATTTTTTATAGGTAAAAATGAGGTTTACTTCTCAGAACTTTCTCCAAGACCTCACGACACAGGGATGGTAACACTTGGAAAGACTCAAAATTTTTCAGAATTTGAATTACATGCAAGAGCAGTACTTGGTATTCCTGTAGAAGAAATTACTTTGGAAAAAAATGGCGCAAGTGCGGTTGTTTTGGCTAATCAAACAAATGAAAACATACCAACCTATTCAGGCATCAATAAAGCCGCTGGATACCCAAACAGTGATTTCAGAATCTTCGGAAAACCATCAACACGTCCATTCAGAAGAATGGCAGTCACACTTGCTTTTGGCAATGAATCAGTTGATTCACTCGTAAAAAGAGCTAAAGAAATTGCAAGTCACATTAAAGTAAATTAATGAAAAATGGGATACTCGAAACAGAATAAAAAAAAGCCTCGCAGTGGAGGCTTTTTTTTATTGTTTCTTTAACTCTTGATCAATTACTAAAATCATTTCTTCAAATTCAGCTCGTTCATAAGTCGGGTCAAAAAGATAATCTCTCCCTTTTTATCCAGAACAATATTTCGAGTAACACCTTGTTTTGGTCCTGCAAAAAGATCAAACAAACGACTATCTAGATCTGAGGCCATAGGATAAGTCACCCCCATAGCATTAGCAAATTCTTTTGCTGTGCCTCATCTTCTCTAAGATCCAATCCTATTAAGATGAAATCATCATCTTTAAACCGTTGCAAACTTCTCTTCCAAATGGGGCATCTCTTTTCTGCAACACTACACCATGACCCAGTAAACTGAAGCACTACAACCTTACCTTTTAAAACATCATTATTAATAGTATCCCAGACAATAACTTAAATTCAAATTCAGGCGCCTGCTGCCCAAGTTTAACAATATAACCACGATCATCCATATCTTGTGCAGAAACAGACAGACATAGACATGAAATTAAAAAGTAAAATTTTTTTCATCACAATAAATATAAAAAGGTTGATATACTCACGACCAAATCAAAACTGCTGCACACATTAAGCTAATGCCATTGTCTTTTGATTATCGAAAAATCGAGCTGCTAAAAATGAGCCTACAGGTATTGAAATTAAAATGGGAGAAAAATAGCTATCCCAAACAAACCATAATTACGAATCAGCTTCACATAGAATTTATTTTTTTGTAAAAATCTTTCTTTTGGTATTTATAGGTTTAAAAAAATTAGGGAAAAAGTGAACTATTCTCGATCCTAAATTAAAAAACGAAAAACGCCTGCGACCCCACCCAAGGTTGTAACAAAGATAGTTTCCAAATAAGTAAACCCAAAAGTTTTGGCTAGAAAAGGTGATGCAAAAACTTAATAGCACTCATCAAAAACACACTAATTATTTCATACCAAAAATCCATACTTCATGATTAAAAATCACTTAACTAACCTCAATAATAAAGGTAATCGATTTATTTTTAAATTTTGATAACTCTGATTTACAGCCCCAAAACTTTTATAAAAACGCGCTAAATTTTCATCGTTAGAACCTTCAAAATCAAAAAGAAAGGAACTGTTTGCTGAGGTCTTAATAAATTGGTCAATCAAAAATGGCATTGCAGCACTTGCTTTTCCCTCAGGACTGTTTCCTGTAAACAAAAGCACAACGCGTCTAGGTCCAAATAATAAAAAACATCCAGCTAAGGCTCTATTTCCTTCACCATAGGCCATCCATATCTCACCACAATGCTTATTAATAGCAACATGCATAATCTGTTCAAGCTTCTTATAATCGGCATCAGTAAAATGAGTAATAAACTGCCCTTTATCAGATCTAAATAATTGAATTAAATTTTGAGGTGCTCATGTTTAAAAAGCTGTAAACCATTTGAATCGGCTTTTTTAAGATTTCTTTTTAAGTTTTTAGAATATGATTCTTTTTGCAAATGATAGGGCTTATTTAAAGGCAACACATAGTTAAAATTATCATTTATTTGATAATTCAAACTTCTTTCACAGGAGCAATATGATTCATATTAAGCTCTAAAATCGATATGTATTTGGAATCGCTGTTATAAAATCATCAATCCTATCTAGCCCTTCTTTTGTTTGAGAAATCAAGCCCAACTGCTGAACCCAAAAGGCGTAAACGCATATTGAATGCCCCACTTCTTTCTAGTAGGCAATGGAAAAACAGCTTCATAATCATTCAAAATTAATGCATTCCAATTCGAAACAACAATATCTAAATACCAAGAAAAAGCATAAGGGTGGAATTTATTGAGCGTTTAACACACTTATCCCATTTATCCGTATCTACTTCGTTATGTTCTACAAAACGAATCATCTTAAAGCTTCCTCAATCGTATATTCATAAACTTGTCTCCAATCTTTCCAATGTCTATTATCGCACAAGGTTTCGTTATGCCAAAGACTAATAAATACGCCATCAACTTCTTTCACGTAATCTATAAGTTCTTTCACCAAATACTGAGCATCATCTATAGGCAATTCCATATATTCATTTAAGGTTCCATCCATTACAGCAAATGGATGAAGCATAAGTGACGTTTGCATTTCCATATCTAAATCATAAAAATAAAAAGGCAAGGATGTTCCTGCTCTAAAACCGACATGTGAAGCATAACCCATAGTGTAATCTTGAAGAATACCTAAATCAATTAACCGTCGATAAGTCCTAGGCAAATCAAGTCTTAAAAAATGTTGTCGGCTTCGAATCACTTCTCTATTAACAATCGCTTCTAAACGATTTATCTCTTTACTTAATTTATGGGTATCTGTGTTTGATGCCCAAGAAGGATGAATACCTACTTTTACATAATCTGCCATTGTCTTAACTAAGGACTGGAACTTCTTACTGGTATGTACTATGTTTTTATCATTATAACCATAATCGGCTAAGAGAAAGAAATAAATACTCTTAAAGTCATATTTCTTTTGAATATCCAACAAATAATCAAATGTATCGTATGGGTCTTTTTCTTTACCCAACAGAACTCTTATTCTTTTGGGAATAGGATTAAAATCAAATTGAAGCAAAGAACGACATATAGCACCTACTGTTCTTAAAAGACCTTTTTCTAAATAACAAAATGCATTATCTACATCAATTGTATTTATGAATTTAAATTTTCGCGATACAGGTTTAAAATCAGGAAATTTACGTTGTATGACCAGAACTAATTCTTTCAGCCAGTATTCTATAATTGGAATCTTTAAAAAGCCATTCTTATAGGCCAAACTTTCTTTTGCTGGAAAGCGATGAAACCGATCTTTTATATGAGGAAGATATTCTTCATAACGACTCAACAAATAAAACCCAGCAGCAAAAATATCAAAAGGCAAAGCTGAATTTTCAGTTTGCTCAAAAAAAATCTTTTGACCTTTCCATGATTTAACATGAATCTCCTGATTAACAATACCTTTATCAAATAAAATAGGATGTGAACGAAAAAACAACTCGCTTCCCAGCGGGTTTTTTGTATATGATATTTTCACTCCATCATAGGCAATAAACTCTTCTACTTGTACCGTAAACCTGACCTCACAAGATAAAAACTGCTTAAAAAGCATATTAAAAGCATATCTTACACGAGGACTTATATGATGTGTATAAACAAGTACCATTAGATTTCTTCAAGTATTTTCAACATTAAATACCATTTTTCACAAAGGTAACGAAAAGCTTTAGATACGCCCTAGAAAGATAAGTTACCTTTTGCCAACTGCAACGCTTCCTGAGCCAATACAAGTCTAGAATTATCTTGAGTACCAGAACTAATTAAGATAGATAACAGTTCTGTATCACTTAAAGCGGTAAAACTTTTCTGCATAAATTTTTCGGCAGTCGGTTGTTTTCGAACCAATTCTTATTAATTTATTATAAATAACAAGCTATATATTTAATTAGATTTTATTGTACAAAAAAAAACCTTCTCTATAATTGAGAAGGTTTAAAGAAATATTTTAAAAAAAACTATTCTAAAGTCTGGCAATCTTTTTAGATAACTTAGATTTTAAGTTAGCAGCTTTATTTTTGTGGATAGTTCCACGCTTGGCTAGTTTATCAATTTGAGCAACCAATTTAGGCAACTGAGCTTCTGCTTTAGCTTTATCTTCTTCCACTCGCAGATCTCTTAATGAATTACGCATTGTTTTGTGGTAATACTTATTGTTAAGAGTTTTCGACTTATCAGAACGAATTCTTCTCAATGTTGATTTGTGATTAGCCATAATATAAAACTAAGTTTTTAAATTTTTATTAGTAGTCCGTAGGGGATTCGAACCCCTGTTGCATGGATGAAAACCATGAGTCCTAACCCCTAGACGAACGGACCTAAATCAAAGCTTTTTGCTTTAGCGAGTGCAAATGTAAACAAAAAATAGATAAAGACTAAAATCTATTCGTAAAAATTAGTGCAAAATAATGCTTGTAAATAACTAAATAGATTAAAACCAGATACTTAAAGAAGATTTAATACGCCTTCGCAAACAAAACCCTTCTTTTAGATGGTGCGCCTGTAAGAATACACTTTCCTTCCTCTTCAATAGCATCTAGAGGAATACACCTAATGGTTGCTTTTGTAAGATCTTTAATTTTATCTTCTGTTTGAGAAGTCCCATCCCAATGACAAGCAAAAAAGCCTGTTTTCGAATCTAACAACTCTTTAAAAGTATCAAAATCATCTACATAAGTGACATGCTCATCTCTGTATTTAAGAGCTTTATTATATAACTGCTCTTGAATTTCAGTCAATAAACTCGGAACTAAATTCGATACTTCATCCATAGACATAAACTGCTTTTGTAATGTATCGCGCCTTGCAAGCTCTACCGTCCCTTTTTCCAAATCTTTTGGACCTATAGCAATTCGCAAAGGGACACCCTTCAATTCGTATTCATTAAATTTCCAGCCTGGCTTATGACTTGTTCGATTATCATATTTAACTGATACACCTTTTGCTCTAAGCGATTTAATAATATCTTCTGCCTTTTCGTTAATTTGCTCTAATTGCTCATCTGAACGATGAATAGGAACAATAACCACTTGCCAAGGGGCTAAATTTGGAGGTAAAACCAAACCGTGATCATCAGAATGTGTCATGACTAGAGCACCCATCAGTCGAGTAGAAACACCCCAAGAAGTTGCCCAAACATGTTCTAAAGAACCTTCTTTAGACTGAAATTTAACATCAAATGCTTTAGCAAAATTTTGACCTAAAAAATGAGATGTTCCAGCTTGTAGAGCTTTACCATCTTGCATTAAAGCTTCTATACAATAGGTTTCTATGGCTCCAGCAAATCGCTCCGACTCCGACTTCACACCTTTTATAACAGGAATTGCCATAAAGTCTTGAACAAAATCGGCATATACATTACACATTTGTTTAGCTTCTGCAATCGCTTCATCCTCGGTAGCGTGTGCTGTATGGCCTTCTTGCCATAAAAATTCTGCTGTTCTCAAAAATAAACGTGTTCGCATTTCCCAACGAACAACATTTGCCCATTGATTAACCAACACAGGTAAATCTCTATAAGATTGAATCCACTTTCTGTAAGTGTCCCAAATAATTGTTTCAGAAGTAGGTCGAACAATGAGTTCTTCCTCTAACTTAGCATTTTCATCAACTACAATACCCTTGCCATCGGAATTATTCTTCAATCGATAATGCGTAACCACAGCACATTCTTTAGCAAAACCATCTACATGAGATGCTTCTTTACTAAAATAAGACTTGGGAATAAACAAAGGAAAATATGCATTCACATGCCCGGTATCTTTAAATTTCTTATCAAGCTCAGCTTGCATCTTTTCCCATATTGCATAACCATATGGTTTTATAACCATACAGCCTCGAACGCCTGAGTTCTCAGCTAAATCAGCCATCACAACTAACTCGTTATACCATTTGGAATAATCTTCCGTTCTACTAGTAAGTTTCTTTGCCATATTTAATTAAAGAAATTGGAATAATATTTGCTAATTTAGCTGTTAAATAAGCATTGCAAATCTAACAAATAAAAGGTTTATTCGAATTCATTGCTTAAATTAAATACTCAAAGATGCGTGTCTAACAAAATAAAGAGGACAAAATAATGAAAATAATAGTGAAAATATCAGGACTATACCTTCTACTCTGCTCTTCAGTTTTAAGCGCTCAGGACCTTCAAAAGTGGTATGCGGACGACATTTACTACAGCAGCACTGAAAAAGAAATCAATGTGATTGAAATTATTGAATACAGCGAATACGATAACAAATTTGATACTCTTGAGGAATCGTTCAACAATCAAATGTCTTACACCTCTCGCATCAATAGGTTTCATAGAGATTATTACGGAACTTCTTTAGGTTTTAATTATGGTTATTTCCATGACCCCTTCCTATTTAATGGTTTTGGATTCAATTATGGTTTTAATTATGGCTTTGATCCATTTTTTAATTACGGATTTGGATTTAACTATGGCTTTGATCCATTTTTTGGCTTAGGCTTTTACAATCCATGGTATTCTCCTTGGAGAATGAATCAATTTGCTTGGTATGATCCATATGGATTTGGTTATTGGGGTGGATTTGGATTTGGATACAATCCATATTTCTTCAACACAGGCCTCACTGTATCTTCAGGAAATACATATTATGGACCAAGAACTATTAGTACAAATAATGTTATAAATACTATTAACACAAGACCTGTAAACAGAAGTTCAAATTCACATCAAACGGGGATAAACAAAACACAAAAACGAACTTCAGAGATCAATTCTGCCGAAGTATTTAGTCATAAAAAATACAATATTCCAAAAAATGAACAAACAAGGTGGGAATTCTCAAACTCTGTTAATAACAACAAAACTGAAAAAAAATCATTCATTAATAGAATAGAACAGATTTTAGGGTCAGATACTCCAAAGCCAAGAGTGAATTCAAATAAAAACTCTTCAAACAGAAAAAACAAATCGACTTTCAACCCTGGTCATCAAAGAAGTTCGAATACAACAAGAACAGTTCCGAGGTCAACTCCAAGAATAAATCGCAGCTCTACAAACTCAAGAAGACCTAGATAAACCAAAATGATATGTTTAGAATAACAAGCCTAGCATTACTCGTTTTTACAGTGCTTTCTGTACAAGCGCAAAATCATGTAGACGCACTTCGCTACTCTCGAGAATCACTATGGGGCTCAGCCCGATACGTAAGTATGGGGGGGGCTTTTGGAGCTCTTGGAGCAAACGCAAGCTCGCCAAGTCATAATCCTGCTGGAATTGCAGTACATACAAACAATGAATTCTCCGCGAGTTTAAGTTTTATGGATTTAGAAACAACAGCTACATACCATTCTTCTGACACTTTTGACAAAAACAGCCGCAGTTCTATTCCAAACTTAAACTATGTGAGTGCAAATGTTTTTGACCCTGAGCAAATTGGTGACTGGAGTCGCTTTAATTTTGGAATTGGTTACAATAAACTTGAAGATTACAATCAAAATATTTACATATCCTCTGAACTAAACGAAAACATCTCTAGTTTTAGTGATGTTATTTATACAAACGCTAATGGCATATCATTTGAAAATCTAAACATGTTTAGAGAACTACTAGCTTTTAACACCTATTTAATTGACACATTAGGCGCTGTAAACGATTACATATCTAATGCAAACTTTACCAACACAAATCAAAGCTTTAATTCAAACCAATCAGGAAGTAAAAACGAATTTTATATCAGTTTTGGATCGGCTTATCAAGACAGGTTATTTGTAGGAGGAACGATTGGTTTCCCGAGCCTAGAATACATTGAAAGAAATACAATTCGAGAAACTAAAGCTTCTGACTCAGATGAAGTATCGGAACTAGACGGCTACGAATACAACACAAACTTATTCGCATCGGGATCTGGGATAAATTTTAAACTTGGTCTCATTTACAAATTAGACGAAAGCATTCGCTATGGATTTGCGATTCACACGCCTACTTACTATGAAATTAATGAAGAATATTGGACAAGTATGAATACCAATTTCATGAATGGCACTGAAAGCTACAGCTCTGAATCTTATCTTGGTTTTTTTGATTACCGACTTACCACACCATTTAAAATGATCAACAGCTTATCTTTTATC
Source organism: Cryomorphaceae bacterium (assembly GCA_019649675.1). Taxonomy (GTDB): domain Bacteria; phylum Bacteroidota; class Bacteroidia; order Flavobacteriales; family UBA7430; genus MED-G21. Next base: position 429,927 of record BOWN01000002.1, read on the forward strand.
ATTAACAAAACTGCTATTATTAGTGTTGATTATGAATTATTAGATTATTCTTCATCTAACCTTAGTGCAGACTTATACAATTTTACCGACACAAATAATGAAATTGAAATTTATTACTCGAGAACATCAAATCTTAGACTAGGTGGTGAACTTAGAGTTCATCCTCAACTTAGCTTTAGAGGAGGATATTCTTATTATGGTAGTCCTTTTGCTGGAAACTATAATGATGCAAGTCAAGAGTACTTGACATTAGGAGCTGGGTTAAAAGTAAATCAATACTTTTTTGACATGGCGCTTGTAAATATGTTGAGCAACAACGACAAATATATTTATGATGGAGCTTCCGCGGCTGCAATTAGCTCAACAAAAAGTCAAGTGATTCTTTCAGCAGGTTTTAAATTTTAAACAAAAACCTCAACACATAACAAAAAAGGCTTCCGTTTGAAAGCCTTTTTTTGTTGTATGATTGAAATTATTAATCAACACCAGCGATATCTTTATCTACTAGAATACGACCACAGTGTTCACAAACAATTACTTTTTTACGTGCAGCAATATCCATTTGTCTTTGAGGTGGAACTGAATTAAAACAACCACCACAAGCATCTCTGTGAACAGGGACAACTGCAAGACCATTTCTTACATTTCCTCTTAAACGCTTGTATGCATTAAGTAGTCTTTCATCAATGACTTTTTCGGCACGAGCAGAATCTTTGCCTAACTTTTCTTCATCTTTTTGAGTCTCAGCAATAATACTCTCTAATTCAGATTTTTTGGTATTCAAATCAGAGGTACGATCTTCAAGTCGCGTTTTAGCACCTGAAATAATGTCTGATTTAGAAACTATAGAAGCCTTAGCCTCCTTAATTCTTTTTTCAGCCAACTGAATTTCAAGATTTTGAAATTCAATTTCTTTATTAAGAGAATCAAATTCTCGATTGTTTCGGATGTTTTTTAATTGCTCTTCATATTTCTTAATTAAAGCTTTAGAGTCTATAATCATAGCCTCCTTATCTTTAATTGAATTATCAAAATTAGCAATCTCTTCATTGATATTAGAAACACGTGTTTGCAAACCTGCAATTTCATCTTCTAAATCTTGTACCTCTAAGGGAGTTCACCACGCAAAATTTTGATCTTATCAATTTGCGTGTCTATAGATTGAAGTTTGTATAAAGCTATTAACTTTTCTTCAACGGTTGCTTGTTTTGCTTTAGCCATCTCTTACAAATAATTGATTGGATTGGTATTTACCTCCGACAAATGAATTGCAAATTTAGGAAAATTTTTGCGAAGAAAATTAGCAATTAAGTCCATTGTGTATTGTTCACTTTCATAATGTCCAATATCGGCTATTAAAATACGATTTTCTGCGTCAAAAAATTCATGATATTTAAAGTCAGAAGTAATAAAAATATCAGCACCAGACTGCTTTGCAGCGCTCAAAAGAAAACGACCAGCTCCGCCACATAGTGCTACTTTTTTTATTTTAGAATTTAATAGAGAAGTGTATCGAATACAGTCAGTTTTGAGCTTTTATTTTTAAATTTTTAAGAATTCCATCTCATTTAAAGGCTCAGAAATTTCCCCAATCATCCCAGAACCAACATTTTCATTTTTATTATTTAGCGATAAAACACTATAGGCAACTTCTTCATATGGATGTGTTGTTTTCAAAGTAGAAATAATTGTTGACTCTATATAAGAAGGAAAGACTAGTTCAATGCGTTGTTCTGATACAGATTGCCTATTACCTTTTTGCCCTATAGCAGGATTTGAATTATCTGAACCCTTAAAAGTACCTACACCATCAACCGAAAAATGACATTCACTGTATTCTCCAATTGATCCGGCACCTTGAGCAAAAAGTGCAGTAAGCACAGACTCAACATGACTATTAGGCACATAAGTAATTAACATTTTTAAACCCCTTTTTTTGGCTTTAAAATCTTAACATTCTGTAAAGACAATCGATCTGCTATCATTTTATTTACACCTGTATCAATATTATCTAAATTGGTATGAATGGCATAAAGTGCAATATTATTTTTGATAGCCTTTAAAACGGTTCGCTCAACATAACTTTTACCTGTAAGACTTTTCAAGCCATCAAAAACAATTGGATGGTGAGATACAATTACATTACAATCTTTACTTATCGCTTCATCAATAACACACTCCAAACAATCCAAACTAACTAAAATACCTTTCACATCAGTTTCAGGATCACCAACGATTAAACCACTATTATCATAAGATTCTTGGTATGCCAAAGGTGCCCATTCTTCTAATTTATTACAAATATCACGAAGTTTCATATGCTAAAATTTTAAGCAAAATAATGGTTTTTTTCAATAGCAATCACCAAGAGATTGTGTATTTTCGAAAAATGATTTTTTTAAAATAATATAAGCCCATTGTCCTCATTTATTGGATGCTCTCTTCATCCAGAAATTTCTTTTTAAATGGGGCTTACTTCAACAGTATAAGTCTCGTATTCCAGTTATTAGTGTTGGAAATTTATGCGTGGGCGGATCTGGGAAAACACCTCATGTAGCACTCATTATAGAGTACCTAACCGATTATAATAAAGCAGTTATCAGCAGAGGTTATGGAAGAAAAACAAAGTTTTAATTGAAGCAAATTCTCAAATTCACAACACTAAAGACAAGGAGATGAACCTATGGAATTGCTCCATAAATTTGAAGGTTCATCATTCAAAATGATTATTGATGGTAACAGAAAAATGCTTTGAAATATCTAGAGATGCTTAAAGAAAAAACGAATATTGTTGTTCTAGACGATGGCTTCCAACATCAATATGTAAAAAGAGATCTCAATATTCTTTTAACAGACTTTAGTAATCCTTTTTACAAAGACTTCGTTCTACCTATAGGTAGACTTAGAGAACATAGAAAAGCAGCAAAAAGAGCAGACATAATCATTGTAACAAAATGTCCAAAAGACTTAAATCCTGCTTTAGAAATTGAAATCAAAAAAAGAATACGCTTTTACAGCTCAGCAACAATATCCTTCACTAAAATCACATATGAAGGACTTATTAATCATCACAACAAAAAACATCTTTAGATACTAAAAAGAAATATCTGCTTGTTACAAGTATAGCAAACCCGAACTCTATATACGAATACCTCAATGAAAACAAAGTTCAATTTACAGCAAAAAATACAGAGATCATCACAATTTCACAAAAACACAAATTCAAGAAATCATAACTATTAGTAAAAAACATGACGCCATCATTACTACTGAAAAGACTGGATGAGATTAAAAGAAACAGAATTAGTAAATGCAGTATCTTTGGACATTCTTAGATTAAGAATGAAAATAGAATTCATTCATTCAAAAGAAAATCTGAAGTTTAAGGATCAAATTATATCACTTATAAAATAAAGTCACCCCATGAAAAATATTTTATTTTTTGCATCATAAGCACAAACATTTTTGCACAATCAGGAGAAAACCTAGAACTTCTATTTAACTGGAATGACACAACAATTGTTGGAACAAGCGCTTACAACAATGTCTATAATGAAGTCTGGGGACTCGTGGTTAACGAAAGAGAGTTTGCAGTAATTGGTTCGACCTCAGGGACCCATATTTTCGATATAACCGACCCTGTCAATAGTGAACAAGTTCAGTTTATCCCAGGCGCAGCAGTAGGAACACAGATTATTCACCGTGACTATCACGACAGAAATGGTTTTTATACGCCGTAAGTGATGAAGGAAACAGTACACTTCAAATTATTGACATAAAACAATTACCCGAGACGCCCTGTGATATACAACTCTAACGAACTCATTAAGACGGCACACAATATTTTTATCGACGAAAATTTAAACAAATTGTACGCATGTAATGTACGTTCAGCATCTTCTTCTGGATGGAATGCTTCATCATTAGTCATTTTGACATTGAGAACCCTATAAACCCTGTACAACTAATAAGTTATGAAGTTCCTGGAACTGGATACAAGGTCCACGACATGTGGGTGAAAAACGATACTGCATTTTTAAACAATGGTGGCGATGGCCTTTTTGTGGTAGACTTTACTGATTTAACATCACCTCAAATAATTGGATCACTAACCGACTATACAGATAAAGGATACAACCACTCAGGATGGCCTACTGCAGATATGAAAACATATATTATGGCAGATGAAGATTGGGGATACGACATGAAAGTTCTCGACATAAGTGATCTTTCAGACATCGAAGAAATAACAACTTTTAGCTCAGAAATAGACCCCAATTCAATCGCACATAACCAACTTATTAAAGACAATTATGTATACGTTTCCTCTTATCATGATGGACTTCAGGTTTACGATATTTCCGACCAACAAAATCCAACTAAAGTCGCTTCATTTAGTACCTATCTGATGGATGATCACGACTCTTATAGAGGCGCATGGGGTCTATCCTTTTTTACCATCAGGCAACATATTGGTATCAGACATGCAATACGGATTATATGTTTTAGCCCCTAGTCAAGACTTTAGCGTGCAAAGTTATTCAGCAGAAAAATAACTGTTTACCCAAACCCTGCAAAAACATCAATAAAATTAATAGTTCATGAAAAAGAAAGTGATTTGAATGTAAAAATATTTGATTTAAAAAGTCAAATTGTAATGAGAAAAAAATATCTCATGAAAACAACCAAATAAATATTGCATCTTTAAAACAAGGTATTTACTTAATAAAAGCTGAAGGGAACAATAGTCTTTATCAACAAAACTTATCGTGCATTAAGCATCAAATTCCTGATTCCCTTTTGTATTTCGTCACTAAATTATTATGATTTATGTCAATTGATTACAGCAAGTACGAAACAGTTATTGGACTAGAAATACACGTACAACTAAATACCCAAAGTAAAGCATACTGCTCTGATTCAACAAAATATGGTGCAGTACCCAACACTCACATCAGCCCAATCTCACTGGGCCACCCAGGAACACTTCCTGTATCGAATGAAAAAGTAATTGAGTATGCGGTTCGTCTGGGCCTTGCGTTAAATTGCGACATTAGAGAACGAAACGAATACGCAAGAAAAAATTATTTCTACGCAGATCTACCTAAAGGTTATCAAATCACCCAAGATAAAACACCAATTTGTAATGGAGGATTTATCACAATTACAGATGAAAATGGTCTTCCAAAAAAAATTGAGTTAACCAGAATACATATGGAGGAAGATGCTGGTAAAAGCATTCACGACATAGATCCATTTGACTCCTTAATTGATTTGAACCGAGCTGGTGTTGCGCTACTAGAAATTGTTTCCGAACCTGTTTTACGTTCTGGAGAAGAAGCCTACAATTTTATTACTGAAATAAGAAAACTCGTTCGTTATCTTGATATCTGTGATGGGAATATGGAAGAAGGTTCTATGCGTTGTGATGCAAACATTTCAGTTCGACTCAAAGGTGATTCAGAATTAAGAAATCGAGTGGAAGTAAAAAATATGAATTCAATTAGAAATGTTCAAAAAGCAATTGAATTAGAATCTAAAAGACAAATCGAGCTTTATGAAAATGGTGTTGAAGTAGATCAGGAAACTAGAAACTACAATGCAGCTAGAAATGAGACTTCAGTACTTCGATCAAAAGAAGATGCGCATGACTACCGATATTTCCCTGAACCTGATTTATCGCCAATCATTGTAAAACAAGCATATATAGATAAAATAAAATCTGAACTTCCGGCTTTACCTGAAGAATTATATACCAAATACACTAAAGAATTTGGCTTATCAGATTATGATGCTAAAAACCTCACAGACTCTAAAGGTATTGCGCTGTACTACAATGAAATTTCAAAACACACCAATGAGTATAAAATGGCGGCCAATATTGTAATGGGACCCATTAAGTCGTACTTAAATGAAAAGGCTATTGACATAGACCAAATTTCTTTACCTGCCTCCCGGATCTCTGAGATGATTCAATTAATTAAAGATTGTAAAATTTCTGCATCTAAAGCAAGCCAAGAACTATTCCCTTTAATGATAAAACATATTGATATATCTGCACTCAAACTGGCAGAAGATAACCAATTAATTCAAGAGTCTGACTCAAATGCACTTTTAGAATTTGTAAAACAAGCCATCTCGAAATTCCCGGATAAAGCAGAAGCATATAAAAATGGAAATAAAAACCTATTAGGACTATTTATGGGTGAAGTAATGAAACTTTCGCGCGGTAAAGCAGATCCAAAAATAGCAAACAGAATCATTAGAGAAGAACTCGAAAAATAAATTATGAAAAGACCTCTCTCGATATTAAGCATTTTCATACTTACTTTAATTGCTTGTCAACAAAACATGAAGATTCCAGAAGGAGACTTCTCTATCCATGCCATAGTAGAAGGTATAGACACAGTTATATTTGAAAAAATAGAAGCTAATGACTTACTCCTCATTGACACTTTGTTTGCTATTGATGGAGAATTTGTAGTTGCAAACAGTCTTGAAGGATCAGCATTTTTTCTCTTGCGAACGCCAGAAGGTGAAGGAATTAATTTATTAATCGAAAAAGGCGAAAAATTGGAGATTACTGGAAAAAGATTAGGATGGAATCAGAACTATACGGTTAAGGGATCTAAAGGGTCAAGTAAAATCCAAGACCTTAACTCAAAACTAAATACATTTGAGAAAAACATGGACTTCATATATGAAGCAGCAAAGAATGCCAAACAAGAAGATTATGTTAAAATTCAAAATCGATACTACAGTATTATTGCAGAACAAAGTGAATATCTTAAAAGTTTCATAGATTCAAATTTAGAATCAAAATCGTGTATTCTTGCACTTTTCCAAGCAATTAAAGGAGAAAACATTCTTCATTTAAACACAAATCTTGATTACTACAAAAAAGTAAGCGAAAGCTTTGAGAAAAATTGGCCAGAATCCTCGCACACAAAACTTTTATCCCAAATAATTAAAACAGCATATGCTCCAGATTTCACTATGAAAGATATAAATGGTGAATTATTTACATTTAGTGAACTCAAAGGAAAACTCATTTTAATTGATGTTTGGGCATCTTGGTGTAAACCCTGTAGGGTAGCAAACCCAGAAATAGTTAAACTATTCAATAAATTCCACAAAAAAGGTTTAGAAATAATTAGCATTTCATTAGATGGCACACCTAATCAAACATCTCCAAAAGAGGACTGGGAAAAAGCCGTATCAAATGACGAGTTAACCTGGACTCAATTGAGCGATCTTAAAGGTTGGGATTCTAAAATTCGTGACTCTTACAACATAAAAAGTATTCCTTATACAATTTTAATTGACGAAAATGGCCTAATTATTGGCGAAGATCTCTCTTTCGAAGTTTTGAATAAGAAAATTTCAGAAATCTTAAATCTGTAATGTCTGAAAGAACAAAAATATATTTTGCATCTGACTTCCATTTAGGTATCCCAAATCATAATGATAGTATCGAAAGGGAACTTAAGATTGTTTCTTGGCTTAATAAAATCAAAAAAGATGCCGCAGAGATTTACTTGGTAGGTGATGTGTTCGATTTCTGGTATGAATGGAAACGAGTAGTACCTATGGGGTATGTTCGTCTTTTAGGAACCCTTGCTGAAATTTGTGATTCCGGTATTCCAGTTCACTTCTTTACTGGAAATCACGACCTTTGGACTTTTGGCTATCTTGAAAAAGAAATTGGTTTAAAAGTCCATAAAGAACCAATAAAAATTGAATTACAAGGAAAAAAATGCTTTCTCGGACATGGTGATGGCTTAGGACCAGGAGATTACGGTTACAAATTCTTAAAAAAAATATTTACCAATAGTCTTTGTCAATTGCTTTTTTCTAAATTTCTTCATCCCAGCTCCTCATTCTCAATAGCAAATTATTTTTCTGATAAAAGTCGTATTTCAAATTTAGAAATTAAAGAAAGCTTCCAAGGAGAAGAAAATGAATGGTTAGTTAAATATTCTAAAGAAATCTTAAACTCAGAACATTTCGATTATTTTGTTTTTGGACATCGACACCTCCCCTTAGATATTAAACTTTCTGAAAAAAGTAGGTACATTAATTTAGGTGAATGGGTTAATTACTATTCATATGGTATTCTAGAACATGGACATTTCGAATTAAAATTCTTTGAATCAGCATTTTCAAAAGCTATAAATAAATAACCCATATTTTAAGCTACTTCAAATTAGTCAAATAGAAATTTAACTGATTTTATGTAGCAAGTCTTTTTATTAAATCTGCTAGACGATTAGAATATCCTATTTCATTATCATACCAAGCAACAATTTTTACCATATTACCAAGTACTGAAGTGAGCTGGGCATCAAACAAACATGAAGCGGGGTTACCAACAATATCAGCAGATACAATAGGATCTTCAGTATAATCTACTATTCGTTGATACTTTCCTAAAGAAGCCTTGTAAAATATTTGATTTACCTCTTCAATAGTACAATCATTTTGAACTGTAAAAGTAATGTCCGTTAAAGAACCATTTGCAACTGGCACACGAATACCACAACCGCCAATTTCTAAGTGGGAAAATATTTTTGTAATTGCTTTAGCAGCACCTGTTGTTGTTGGAATAATAGATAATGCTCCGGCTCTAGCTCTTCTCAAATCTTTATGAGGAGAATCATGTAAACTTTGATCTTTGGTATAAGAGTGTATCGTTGTAATATAAGCTTGATCAACTCCGAAATTATCGTCAATCAGTTGCACCATAGGCGCAGCGCAATTTGTTGTACAAGAAGCATTAGAAACTATCAAATCTGATTCATTTAAATCAGAATCATTTACGCCTAAAACGACCATTTTGACATCATCTCCTTTAGGAGATGCTGCTAATATAACTTTCTTAGCTCCAGCATTTATATGCTTTTCTAAATCTAATTTAGTGAGAAATTTACCTGTGGCTTCAACTACAACATCACAACCTTTCCATGAAAGGTTATCCAATTGGGACTCACGCGTAACAGCAACAGACCTTCCATTAATCAGGATATTCTGACCCGACTTCTGGACATCTGCCCTAAATGTTCTATGAATAGAATCGTATTTTAGAAGATGAGCTAAAGAATTAATATCTGCGATATCATTTATGGCAACAACATCAATTCCTTCACTCTCATGCAATACACGAAAAAGTGCCCTCCCAATTCTTCCAAACCCATTAATTCCTATCTTCATATCATTTGTGATTTAAACCAAAACATAGAAATGCAATTTTTTATTTTAAATGCTTCTCTGCTTTGTAAGAAGACCGAACTAAAGGGCCACTTTCTACATATTGTATTCCGAGTTTCAAACCAATATATTTATACTTATCAAACTGCTCAGGACTAATAAATTCTTTAACAGGCAAATGTTTAGGTGTGGGTTGTAAATATTGCCCAAGTGTTAAAACATCCAGTCCCACAGCAACCAAATCTTCCATAGCTTCGATTACCTCTGCTTCGGTTTCACCTAATCCCAGCATAATCCCAGTTTTGGTTCGAATACCTTTAAGCTTCAAGTATTTTAGAACTTCTAAAGAACGTTCATAACGAGCTTGTATACGAACTGAACGTGTCAACCGCTTAACGGTTTCCATATTGTGAGAAACAACTTCAGGAGCTACATCAACAATACGTTGTACTTGATTCATATTTCCTTTGAAATCAGGAATCAATGTTTCCATAGTCGTGCCAGGGCTTACACGTCTAATAGCTTTAACGGTATCTGCCCATATAATAGAACCGCCATCCTTAATATCATCACGATCAACGGAAGTGATAACGGCGTGTTTGACTTGCATCAGTTTTACAGACCGAGCTACTCTTTCAGGTTCTGACCAATCAACAGGTAAAGGCCTTCCTGTAGCCACAGCGCAAAAACCACAAGATCTAGTACAAATATTCCCCAAAATCATAAACGTAGCTGTGCCTGCACCCCAACATTCTCCCATATTTGGACAATTACCACTCTCACAAATAGTATGAAGTTTATGATCCGAAACTAACTTACGTACTTTCTTGTAGCTTTTTCCAGTAGGAAGCTTTACTCGTAACCACTTTGGCTTACTTTTTCTCGTTTCTTTTTTTTCTATGGTAATATCTGTTGCCATCAGCACTATTTTGCATAACAAAATTAGGAAATATCCTATAAATCTTGATTATATTTTGTCTTTAATCACATCTGCATCAATTGCATTATGAGAAGCATGATAAATGCAATTTCCATTCTTAATAATCAAAATCTGTGGTGACTGGTGTTCTACTTTAAAATCATCAGCCAACTGATTAGATATTGATCGATAAGTAATTAAATCTAAATAATACACATGAATATTATTGCAATCAAAAGCTCTTTCAAAACGATGCTTTACCATACTTGAAATAGAACAACGAATACTGTGCTTAAACACAAGAAAAGGCTCTGTTTGCAACAGAGCCTTTTGTATTTGAGTATAGTCTTCTAATGCTATCCAATTCATTCAAGAATCACTTTGCGGAGTTTCTACCTGTGCAACACCAGGACAATTAGCTGTTACGCAACAAGATTGAACCAAAAGAGTAAACATAAATAACCCAGCAATAAACAAAAACTTCTTCATAATCGTAAATTTAATACAAAACAAAAATACTAAAAATTTCCATAGTAAAGGAAAATAAGGTGAATTATGAATGGGTAATAAAATAGACTATAATATGTATCAATTAATTTTATCTATTACTTTTGATACATGATAGAATCACTTTGTACTTCATGGGGAAAATTTCTTAAAAATGAATTTAAAAAAGATTACTTCAAAAAGCTATCTGAATTTATAGAAATAGAAAGAAAAACACAGAATATTTTTCCACCTTTGGAATTAACTTTTGCAGCACTAAATACAACAAGTCTCGAAAACGTAAAAGTAGTCATTTTGGGTCAAGACCCATACCACAATTACAATCAGGCAAATGGGCTTAGTTTTTCTGTGAAAAATGGTGTTACTATTCCGCCTTCACTCAAAAATATTTTCAAAGAGTTGCAAAGCGATTTGGGATATAAAATTCCGACATCAGGTAATCTAGAATTGTGGGCTAAACAGGGTGTTTTGCTCTTAAATGCTACATTAACTGTAAGGGCACACAAACCTGGGTCACACCAAAAAATAGGATGGGAAACTTTTACCGATAAGATCATATCCCTAATCTCTGAAAAATATGAACATATCGTTTTTATTTTATGGGGAAATTTCGCTCAACAGAAGATTAAATTGATTGACGAGAAAAAACATTTCATCATCAAATCAGTACATCCATCACCTTTTTCGGCTCGAGATGGATTCTTTGGCTCTAAACCTTTTTCTAAATGCAACGAATACTTAACTTCGGTGAAGAAAGAAAATATAGATTGGAATTTAGCTGAAGATTGCCAGCAATTGTTAATTTTAGATTAAATCTTTGCATAAAAGATAATTATGGAAATACTCTACTTACTAATTGGATTAGCTGCTGGAATCAGTATTGGTGTTTTATACAGCAAAAACAAAGCAGCCTCAAATGAATCTAATGCTGATCTGAATAACTATGTTTCAAAAGAACTTTATACTTCAGAAAAAGAGCGTTCTAAAAAAATAGAAAAAGAAAACCGGGAAAAGGAAGAACTCATCGGGAACTTAAAAGCTGATGTTTCTTCTAAAAAAACCCTCCTAGTAACTTTAAATTCAAAACTCGATGAAGAAAGTAAACGTTTGATTGAACAACAAAAACAGTTGCAAACTCAATTCGAAAATATGGCGAATGAGATCTTTGAGAAGAAGTCAGAAAAATTTGCTGAGCAAAACCAAAAAAATATCGATCTAATTTTAAAACCTCTGGGCGAAAAAATTAAAAGCTTCGAACAAAGTGTAGAAGATAAATACGTAAAGGATCAAAAAAATAAAGCCAGTCTTTCAGAACAAATTAAACTGCTTCAGGAAACAAACCAACAAATAAGTCAAGATGCCAATAATCTGGCAAAAGCGCTCAAAGGTGACTCAAAAGTTCAAGGGGATTGGGGCGAATTGCAATTGGAAGTTTTACTTGAGAAATCTGGTCTAAACAAAGGGATTCATTTCCGCACACAAAACTCTCTAAAAGATGAAGAAGGAAAAGACAAGCGTCCCGACTGCATCATCGACCTGCCCGATAACAAAAACTTAATTATTGACTCCAAAGTGTCACTTTATGCATATGAGCAATATGTAAATTCTGAAGATGAACTAAAAAAACAAGTCCTTCTAAAACATCACCTTGAGAGTATTAAAAAGCACATTAAAGATTTGGCAGGAAAAGACTACCCTAATCTTTACAGTATTAATACGCCCGACTATGTTTTAATGTTTATTCCTATTGAACCGGCCCTAACATTAGCACTACAAGAAGATGGAGAGATTTTTAATCTGGCACTAAATAAAAATATCATATTAGTAAGTACCTCAACCCTTATGGCAACAATGCGTACAGTATCATTTATCTGGCAACAAGAAAATCAAAAGAAAAATGTACTTGAAATTGCACGTCAGTCTGGAGCATTGTACGAAAAGTTTATTGGCTTTACGAATGACCTAGAAGCTGTGGGTAAAGCAATTGATAATGCACATAAAAAATATGAAGCCGCTGAAAACAAACTAATAAGCGGAAGAGGAAACTTAGTAAATAGTGTTGAAAAAATTAAAAAACTAGGAGCTAAAACCAATAAAAGTATTTCTCAGGACCTAATCGATAAATCAAACTCAGAATACTTGCCTGAAAGCGAATAATCGTACTTTTGACCCTTATGAAGAAAGATCGTTTACAAAAGAGCTTAGAGATTTTCGGTTTGCAAGCCGTTATGGACGCAGTGCATGAGGGCAAAGAATTCGATAAGATCTTTATTGAAAAGGGGTTAAATACAGGTTTAGCGATGGAGTTACGAACACTTTTAAAAGAGCGCAATATTATGTTTAAAGCGGTACCCGTTGAAAAACTAAACCGCCTTACACAAAAAGATCACCAAGGGGTATTTGCTTTTGTATCGCCAGTTAACTTTTACAAACTGGGTGATTTATTGATGCAAACCTATGAAGACGGTAAATCACCTATTTTCCTAATGCTAGACCGAGTTACCGATGTACGTAACTTTGGTGCTATAGCTCGTACGGCAGAATCTTGTGGTGTAAACGCTATTATCTTACCTAAAGTAGGTGGAGCTCAGTTAAACTCTGATGCCATGAAAACTTCCACCGGAGCTTTAATGCATATTCCTATTTGTAGAGAACAAAATCTTCACCACAGCTTAAAATATTTAAAAAAAAGCGGTCTTAAAGTAATAGCTTGCACAGAAAAAACAGACACGAATCTCTACGATGTTGCTCTTGTTGATCCTGTAGTTATTGTTATGGGTTCAGAAAAAGATGGTATTTCTGATGATATTTTAGAATTGGCAGATGCTAAAACACGCATTCCCATGTTCGGAAAAACAGAGTCACTTAATGTATCAGTTGCTTCAGCAGTTATTTTATATGAGGCTATTCGCCAAAGACAACTAGAAAATTAAACCCAAGCATCCTCCTGATAGAAATAATTTGGGCTTTTAATGATGTCATGCATTTCGGTATGAAACACCTCCATGGTAGATCCTGAAACCGGAGGTACAATCCAAGACCAATTTGCAGTAACGTTTCGACCCTCTTTCTCCTCCTGTCGCATAAACTGCATAAATTGTTTAGAAGCAGAATTATGATCAATAATCTTGACACCGGCCTTGCGGAAAGAATACAAAACAGCTTGATTCAATTCTATTAAGGCTCTATCTTTCCATAAACTGTTTTTATCGTGAAGATTCAAACCCATCTTTTCGGCTACTAACGGAAGTAAGTTGTAACGGTCTTCATCTGCAAGATTTCGAGCGCCAATTTCGGTACCCATATACCAACCGTTGAAGGGTGCAGCCATAAATTTTATTCCACCTACCTCTAGGGTCATATTAGAAATTATTGGTGTAGAATACCATTTTAATTTTAAGTCATTTATAGCTTTTATACTTGGATGCTCAATAGGTACGAGTTTAATAATTTCTTTAGGAATTTCACGCCATTGTACTTTTCTCCCTTCAATTTGAACAAGTAAAGGTAAAATATCAAAGGGACCCATCTTAGGCTCCCAGCCCAGCTTAACACATTCCTCTGTAAATTCCACATGCTTAGGATCTCCAACTATAGAGCCATCTTCCTGCCTATAACCTGCAAAACCTAACAGCTGCGGATTCCAAATTCTAATACCTTTATGTGCGTTAAAAACAGTAATAGTGGAACGAATATTACCACCGTTTGTAGCAAAATCAATATGCTCAAACAGCACATCAAAAATATCATCTATCGAATCTAAAGCACGTTTGTCAAATACTTCCATAGAACGCCAAAAAAGTCTACCAATACATTTATTCGAATTGCGCCAAGCAACCTTTGTTCCATAATCCAATTCAAAATCTAAAAGTTCGTAAGTACCTTTCTCATCAATTGAAGATTGGACCTTAAGCCATCTTTCCTCAAACAAATCTTCTTTGTTTAGTTCCCGATAGCAGAGTTGTAAATATGCTTTTGCTTTTTCTCTAAGGGCGATATCTGTCATTACTGGTGAAAAATAAATTACATTTAAAGCTTAGCTAACTCAGGGTGGCACCTGAAGAGAGTATCTACTCTTTTTTCCACTTCATCATCTAATTGTAGTGGTGGCGCATGGTGAGGTTTAATCCTGATGTCAATCATCAAACTTCCTTTACAAGCCCAATGTTTGTATTTGTAAAAGAATCGATTCCATAAATATCGTGTGAAGGGTTGGCTCTGGTAAAAGTAGTCCACAAAAGTTATTATATGTTTCTGCAACAAAATCAGCATCATCACACATCAAAATTAGAGGAATAGATTGAACATTTCTACCTAAATATTTTTTAAAGAAATCGCCCAATCAACCATTTCAATTTGGGCTTTATCGTAGCTTTCAAAAGCAGTACAGGAAACAGCTAAAATTCCAGAAGCAACGAATTTAACATTGGTAATTCCATCAGGCAAAGGATTTCAGGCTCAAAATCTTGAATCAAAGTCCTAATAGATTCTCCTGCAGCAGCAATCACTAATTTCGAACCTGTATTTAATCCTTCTCCAGAATAGTCAAGTGTATCAATACTGGTCTTTGTATAAAAATGCAAATCTCTTTCCCAATTTACACGCTCTAAAATATGTTGTAAAAAGCTTGTTCATCATCAATATTCAAGTTTTTATCATCTTCTTCAGCGGCTATAAATAAGAACTTCGCCAAAGACATTTGCCCAAAACCTAAAATATGATTGGCTTGTGTTAAAATCTCTGCAGGCTGCCTTTGTTTAATATAAGGCGTATAACGCTCTGACCCTATTGCAAAAAGAAGAGGATGAACGCCTGAAGCATCAACAGCATGAACAGCCTTTACACCTGGCAACTCTAGTTTGACAGTTTCTCCTGCCAATTCGTGAATCATTGCACCAAAGCTGGTATCTTCTTGTGGTGGTCTTCCAACCACAGTAAAAGGCCAAATAGCGTCTTTTTTATGATAGACTTTATGAACTTTCATGACGGGAAAATCATGTTTCAAACTGTAATAACCTAAATGATCTCCAAAAGGGCCTTCAGGCTTAACATCATGAGGCATCACCTCTCCAGTAATGACAAAATCTGCATCCGCACATACCGTATAACCATCTTCTATAAAGTAACGAATTCTTTTACCACCAAGCATACCTGCAAAAGCAAATTCGGGTAAACCCTCTGGCAAAGGCATTACCGCAGAAAAGCTTAATGAAGGTGGCCCACCAACAAAAATACTAACTTTAAGGGGTTGACCTTTAGCATTTGCTTTAGACTGATGAACACCAATGCCACGATGAATTTGATAATGCAGTCCTATTTCTTCATTTTGTTTGTAATCATTACCACCTAATTGAATTCGATACATCCCCATATTCGATTTCATCCACCCAGGTTGCTCAACATCTTCAGTATAAACTATTGGAAGAGTAATAAAAGGACCTCCATCTTTTTTCCAACAAGTAATTTGTGGTAATTTATCAATTGTAGTTTCAACAAATGCAGCCCGACGCTTTGACACCTTTTTGGCAAGGCATTATATAGATGTTTAGGCGTAGATAGGTATTTCAAAGGCTTTTTAAAGCCAGCATAGGATCTTTCTTAGCAAAGCAATATTTTGGACCATTTCCATGGTATCTCTAAATAAAAACCTTGAACGATTTATATCTCCAAAGAGATTAGATAAGGCTTTAAACTCACAACCTTTTATATTTTCAAAAAGAATTGCTGGTGCCCCTTTTTTATATGCCCGCAATTGAATCGAAGACATCTCTAAATAAGGGTCAACCTCTTCCTTAATTCGGATCAATTGACCTGTTTTATCAAGATCCCTAACACAAGATTCTAAACTTTTATAAGCCATTATTAATATTTGCACAAAGATAAGTATTAATGCAGCCTAATTGAATAAAGAATAAAATTTTTTAAAGTATAATAACTCCTAAATTATCTTAAAAAAAGAGACGATTCAATAAGAAATATTGGTTTTAAAATACATGCAACAAAAGAAAAAATCACTTTTAGAGGGGATATAATTATTTATTGAAACATTTCTTTGACTTTATCAAAAAATGACTTGTTGATTTTATCTGGGTCTGGTTTAAAGCTATCCTCATCTTTACATCCCTCAAAGAAAGCTCTTTGTTTCTTATCAATATTTTGAGGTGTCCAGACATTAACATGAACCAATAAATCTCCGGTGCCATAACTATTCACACTTGGGAGTCCTTTACCTCTAAGACGTAAGATTTTACCAGACTGAATACCTTTATCTAATGATATCTTAACTTTAGAAGATATGGTTTGAATTTCTGGATTACATCCTAAAACTGCATCGGAAAAACTGATATACAAATCATAATGTAGATTTTTACCATCACGTTTTAAGTTCTCGTGAGGAATTTCTTCAATTAGAACAATTAGATCACCAGCAATACCATCTAAAGGAGCATAATTTCCTTTACCTGAAACTGACAACTGCATGCCATCCTCTACTCCAGCAGGAATTTTAATGCTAACAGTATCTTCTTTATTAATCATACCATTAGCATCAGATCCAGAAGGTCTATGATCTATAATTTTCCCAAGACCTCTACATACAGAACATGTAGAAGAAGTTTGCATTCTTCCAAGTGGAGTATTTACTATTTGAACGCTTTGTCCTGAGCCGTTACAATTTGAACAAGTTTTGTAGGTAACACCATCAGCAATAATCAGTCTTCTAACTTTTATTTTTTTCTCAACACCATTAGCAATATCTTCAAGTGTGAGTTTAACCCGAACTCTTAAATTAGATCCTCGACTACGACGTCTACCACCTCTTGAGCCACCAAATCCGCCACCACCAAAAGCAGACCCAAAAATATCTCCAAACTGACTGAAGATATCGTCCATATTCATTCCTCCAGCTCCGAAGCCTCCACCAAAACCACCACCTTCAAGACCGGCATGGCCATATTGATCATACCGCGCTCTTTTATCAGGATTACTAAGGACCTCATAAGCTTCTGCTGCTTCCTTAAATTTAGACTCAGCACCTTTATCATTGGGGTTCTTATCTGGATGGTACTTGATAGCTAACTTTCTGTATGCCTTCTTAAGCTCTTTATCAGTGGCACTTTTACCAACCCCTAATACTTCGTAATAATCTCTTTTAGCCATTGCTATGATTATTGTCCAACTACAACTTTTGCGTAGCGAATTACTTTATCATTTAAAAAATATCCTTTCTCCGTTTCATCAATTACTTTCCCCTTCTGATCATCAGATGGTGCTGGAATTTGAGTTATTGCTTCATGAAAATCAGTATCAAAATCCTTACCTACAGATGAGTCCATCGACTTCAAACCTTTTTGCTCAAGCACACCAAGAAGTTTAGAGTGAATCAAATCAAAACCTTTTTGAAGTTCATGAGTATCCTTGACATCTTCTCTATGCTTTGTAGCTCTGTCAAAATCATCTAAAATGGGCAACATGGCCTCAAAAAACTCTACACCTGCATTTCTAAATAAATCAATACGCTCTTTAGCAGTTCTTTTTTTGAAGTTTTCGAATTCAGCAAACAATCTAATCTGCTTATCTTTTAATACATCAACTTCTTGTTGTAATTGATCTTCACGACTAGGTTCAGCAACCTCTTCTTGACCAAGAACTTGTTCATCAGTATTAACTTCTTTTCCTTTCATTTCTTGGACTTCTTCATTATCTTTTTTAAGTCTTTTCTTTGGCATATTAACAATGTTAAAATATTTACGATATATCTTGCAAATTGTTTGCCATATCAATTTATATGACACAATGGCGTAAAAGTAAAAAAAATCAAGTAGAGTTGACGTATTTTACATAGTTGAACAAAATGAATTAAGAGGAAGAATAAAACATATCTAAACCTAGAACAAACATCTCAAATACTACTTTGTCAATCGCTTAATGGTAGCATAAAGTGCAGGTCCTTTAAGATCTTTGGCTATAATAACTCCTTTTTCATCAATTAGAAAATTACTAGGGATACTGTTAACATGGTATTGTTTAACAACCTCAGAATCCCAGCCTTTCAATTCGCTACCATGAAATTCCCAAACCAATCCGTCATCCATAATAGCATCAAGCCAATCCTGTTTGGCATTATCTTGTTTTGGATTTCCTCTTCGATCTGTCAATCCATCTAAAGAAATACTAACTACCTCAAATCCATTAGCTGACTTGAAATTTGCATGACTAAATTTATCATATATAGAAACAATATGCGGATTATCTCTTCGACAAGGCCCGCACCATGAAGCCCAAAAATCAAGTAAAACAACTTTACCTTTGAAATCAGAAAGTTTAAAAGAAGTTCCATCAGGAGATTCTAAAGAAAAAGCCGGTGCCTTATCTCCAATATTCAAACCACCATATTGATATCCAAAAATGGAAGTTTTTCCAAAAATAAAGCTAAAAGAAAAACATATACTTAGAATTAAAAATGGGTAAACTATTCGTTTCATATTAGTTTATTTTTACTCTAATTAAATCTTGTAATGTCAGCACCAATTGCTTTTAAACGAGCCTCTATATCTTCATAACCTCTATCAATCTGCTCAATATTATGAATGGTACTTTCACCATCTGCTGATAGCGCAGCAATCAGCAAAGACACACCTGCACGAATATCAGGTGAAGTCATAACGGTAGGCTTCAACTTACTCTTTCTATCTAAGCCTATTACAGTTGCTCTATGAGGATCACAAAGAATAATTTGCGCACCCATATCTATCAATTTATCTGTAAAGAACAAGCGGCTTTCAAACATTTTTTGATGAATCAAAACAGAACCTCTAGCTTGTGTCGCTACTACCAAAATAATACTTAATAAATCGGGCGTAAATCCAGGCCAAGGTGCATCAGATATATTCATAATAGAACCGTCAATAAAACTTTCTATCTCATAGTATTCTTGAGGAGGAACAAAAATATCATCCCCCCTTCTTTCAAGTTGTATACCAAGTTTTCTAAATGTTGCAGGAATAACACCCAATTCATCATATGCAACATCTTTGATGGTCAATTCAGACTGGGTCATGGCTGCAAGTCCTATCCATGAACCTATTTCAATCATATCGGGAAGTAAACGATGTTCACAGCCCCCAAGTTTATCTACTCCTTCAATAAGCAGTAAATTAGATCCTATTCCAGAAATTTTACCACCCATGCGATTAATCATCTTACATAGCTGTTGCAAGTAAGGCTCACAAGCTGCATTGTAAATAGTTGTTTTACCTTTTGCCAAGCAGGCCGCCATTACAATATTTGCCGTACCAGTTACTGAAGCTTCTTCTAGAAGCATAAATGTTCCTGTGAGTTCTTTAGCATTTATTTGAAAAAATCCATTTTTATCATCGTAATTAAATTCTGCTCCAAGTTTTTCAAAACCTATAAAGTGAGTATCTAATCTTCGGCGACCAATTTTATCTCCACCAGGGCGCGGTATCGCAGCTTCACCAAAGCGAGCAAGAAGTGGGCCCACAATCATGATAGAGCCCCTAAGCCGACCACCTTTATCTCTAAAATTATCACTGGAAAGATGTTCTAAATTAATTTGATCAGCTTGAAAACTGTAAGAACCTTTTCCAAGCTTCTCTACTTTAACCCCTAAGTCAACAAGTATTTCAATAAGTTTATTTACATCAGTAATATCTGGAATATTACTGATAAAAACTTTCTCAGAGGTCAAAAGTACAGCACTAAGAATCTGTAAGGCTTCATTTTTGGCACCTTGAGGTGTGATTTGTCCGTGGAGCTTTTTACCTCCTTTTATTTTGAATGATGCCATCTTAGTTTACCTTCTTTTTCCTTGATTACGTCCTCTACTGAAATTCTTTTTGTAATTTTTCTGTGTCTTTACATCAGAGAAAGAGGATAGCTTAAAAGTCTCTTTCATACTTAATTTATCATCTGACATTTGACTTAGATGCTTTAATATCACCTCATCTTCCACATTGGCTTTATTCCATGTTAGGTAGCATTTTTTCATATGATTAGCAATAGTGAATACCAAAAATCTTTGTACTCACCATCATCCAAATCTATGGTCCTTTTTATCATTAGAGGTAATATTTTACCGTAGTGACGGAATTTAATACTGTTATCAGAATATTTTAACATTTCAGGCTTTTCCTCAAAAGACTCTTTTGAAGGTCTATCATACGGTGAATCGACATCTAAGTGAAAGTCTGACATAATAAATAGATGGTCCCATAACTTATGTTTAAAATCAGGCACATCTCTGAGATGTGGATTTAAATTTCCCAACACTTCGATTATAGATTTTGCTTGATGATTTCTTTTTTCACGGTCTTCGATATTTATAATCGAGTGAACCATTTTTTGCACATTCCTTCCGTATTCAGGAATGATTAATTTTGATAGACTGGTATTGTATTCCATTCAATTGTAATTATTTGAGAATGTTGAGTTTTGCGAATTTTGCTAGGAGTGTCTTCTCACCTAGGCCTGTAAAGTTAACGCTAATTTTTTTATTGGCACCCTCTCCTTCTAATTTACATATAACTCCAATTCCAAATCGATCATGCTCAACTTTCATTCCTTCTTCATATGAATAATCTGTATATTCTCGAGAATGTGAGTTATTATTAATTTTTTGAGATTTCGAGGAACAAAAGTTGGTTTAGATTTTTGTATTGTAAGCTTTTTTTATCGTTAGGTTTATTAAAACGGGATGGCACAATGCTTTTATAATACTTTGTATTACTTTGTTTTGTATGGGTTTAATTGCTGGATTTACATTAATAAAATTTGCATCAATATATTTATTGTCAATTTCCTCTATAAACCTACTCGGTTCACAGTCAATTAAATTACCCCATCTGTAGCGGGTTAATGCATAACTTAAAGTAGCTCTTTTTTCTGCTCTTGTCAAAGCGACATAAAACAAGCGCCTTTCTTCCTCAAGATCCGTACGTGATGTCATTGACATCTGTGAAGGAAATAAATTTTCTTCTAAGCCAACTATATAAACGTAGGGAAATTCTAAACCTTTGGACTGGTGAATGGTCATTAAGGAAACATGATTTCCATCATCATCAACTTCTTTATCTGCGTCAGTAAGCAATGCTATATCCTCTAAATAATATGATAAGCTTGTATTGCGCTGATCTTCTGGTTTTTCATTTTCCTGATTTACAAATTCATTTATACCATTCAAAAGTTCTTGTAAGTTTTCATATCTACTAATTCCTTCTGGTGTTTTATCTATTTGCATTTCCCTTAACATTCCAGATTGTTTGGCAATATAGGTAGCAACTTCAAAAGCATCCTTTTCTTTTACCATAACTTGAAAACTTTTGATAAGTACTGCAAAGTTGTCAACTTTTGCTTTACTCCCAGCATTTAATCCAGTATTTTCAAAGTTGATATTTTCCACAATTCCCCAAAGTGTTTTTTCCTGTTCACTAGCTGTAAGTGTCATTCTATCAATAGAGCTGTTACCAATTCCTCTTTTAGGATAGTTGATAATTCTTCTTAAGGCTTCTTCGTCTATGGGATTTGATGCTACTCGAAAATATGCCATCATGTCTTTAACCTCTTTTCTTTGATAAAACGACAATCCTCCATAAATTCTGTAAGGTATAGATCTTTTTCTCAACGCCTCTTCCATACTACGAGACTGCGCATTGGTTCGGTAAAGAATTGCAAAGTTATGATTGGCTTCCTGATTTCTTAGTTTTATTTCCTGAATATTTGAAGCAACAATAACAGCTTCATCGCTATCAGTCAATGCTCTATTCAACTTAATCTTATCACCTAAATCATTAGAAGTCCATACTTCTTTATCAAGTTGGTCCTTATTTTTACTGATAACACTATTTGCAGCACTCACAATATTTTTTGTAGACCTATAATTTTGCTCTAGCTTAATCAATTTGACATCAGAATAATCACTTTTAAAATTAAGTATGTTTCGGATATTAGCTCCACGAAAAGAATATATACTCTGTGCATCATCTCCAACTACACATATATTTTCATTTAAGGCAGCTAAGGCTTTCACTATTAAATATTGTGAATGATTGGTATCTTGATACTCATCAACAAGAACATATTGAAAACGGTGCTGATACTTATGTAAAACATCAGGATGTCTAAATAAAAGCTCATTAGTCTTTAACAATAAATCATCAAAATCCATTGCTCCAGATTTAAAACAATCTTTTACATACCTTTCATAAATAGCACCCATTTGAGGTCGGTGTGCAGAATCATCTTGTGTTTTTAATTCAGTGTTATTATTGTATGCTTTAACAGTAATCAAATTATTTTTGAATGATGTTATCCTAGACTGAACGATATTAACTTTATAGATATCTGTATCCAGATTCATCTCTTTAATAATTCGTCTTAATAAGGCTTTTGAATCATCTGTATCATAAATGGTAAAATTAGATGGGTAGCCAAGTTTATCTGCTTCGTATCTTAATATTTTAGCAAATACAGAGTGGAAAGTTCCCATCCATATATTCTTTGCTTCAAGTCCAACTATGTTCTCAATACGTTCTTTCATCTCTTTTGCGGCTTTATTTGTAAAAGTTAAAGAGAGAATATTAAAGGGATCTACACCATTTTTAAGCAAATGCACAATACGATATATAAGCACACGTGTCTTTCCTGAGCCTGCTCCCGCAATAACCATTAATGGACCTGATATATATTCTACAGCTTTCCGCTGTGATACATTTAAATGGTCTAGATAATTATTCATGAGTTTGACACTTTAACATATAGGAATTTATTTTTTTCGAACTATCATTTTTTTCTCTTGTAAACTTCTACAATTTATAGTGTAATTCCAAGCTCGAAAAGGATTTACATTTATTAGTAAACTGCTAATTTTTTTGTGTGAGTAATAATGGATATTTAACTATGTTATTTACTTTTTAAATATGTTGCTTCTTTGTAATTATTTAACAATAATCTTGCAATTTAATTACATTAGATTGGTATTTTATTTTTGTAACTAAGATAATTTATTTATAATTATTCAATTGTATAAAATTTGCATCTCATATGGATATCAAACTAACTATTTTTCACTTCTCTTTCTTGCTATTAGCTATCAACTCCTATGCACAGGATTGTGATGATATAAATATAATCACCAATGTTGAAAGCACTTATACGCTTTGTAACAACTCAATAGATCTGAACTTCGCTATTTTAAATCCTGAACAATATGAAACTGTGAATTGGATCTTGGAGGATGGTCAATATAACAACAATCAGACTTATGCTAATTTCACTATCAATGAAGTGGGCTTATATACACTAACCATTCAGGCAGAAGATTTAAATGGATGTCTAGGTTCTGACCAAATTAATTTTCAAATATTGGAAGGACCGAACACTGAAAATATATCAGCCAATTTAAACTCATCTCTTTCCAATCAAGATTGTTTAGAAATAGGCACTAGTTTCGAATTAACAACAGAGATAACATCTATATTTTCTCCTTCATTTATATACTGGGAACAAACTGGAATATCAACTCCGGTAAATTATTCGTTTGATGTTGAGATAGGAAATAATGATGTGATGATCTACCCTATTCAAGTGCAGTTTGATGGGTGTAATGTACCATTGATTTTAGAACACCAGTATACCATACAATACGAAACAAGTTTCGATGATGACTATAATGGCGAACTTCTTTGTAAAGACGATAAAATTACTCTTACAAACACATCCCCTAATGCAAGTTGGGACAATGACTTTGAATGGAATGTAGGAAATGACGTGGAAATTATTTTTGAATCTCAGAATAGTATTGAATTTCTACCTACTAACGGAACATATACTTGGGAACTCAATTACAATGGTTCTTGTCCATCATATGATCAAGAAACAGTATCAGTAAACGTTGCAGGGGATAATAATCATGTAACTGCAGAAATAAATGCTGATGACTTTGAAGATTGTGAGCTACCTTATGATATTAATATAGATGTGCTTTCACCATCTACTGATGATTTATCCTATAATTGGGAATTAAATTTAGAGAATACATTAATAACATCATCTAATTCAGAAACATTTCAATATCAAATTGTAACAGCAGGAGATTATAATTTAACTCTAGAAGTCTCTGACTATAATCTTAGTTGTTCCACAAAAGACTCTATTAAAGTTTCTATAGATGGGCTTAATTTAAACCTTGATATCGAGTCTCTGTATGAATGTAAAAACTACATTTTTAAGCCGATGGATTTTGCACTAAACAGTTTAGATACAACTATAAATTGCATATGGAAAATTATTGATATGAATAGCGATATAGTTATCACTTCCGAAGTACTAAACCCATCTTTGATTATGTCTGAAGTAGGAATGTTTGACCTATCAATCGAACTTTCATCTGACATAAATAATTGTGAAGGTGAAATTTACCTAGATAACATTATAGAAATATATGAACCTGAAATAGCACTAGAATTAGATCTTCTAGAAAGTAACAGTTGTTTTAGTGATTCTCAACAAAGCATCGAAAAAACTATTTATGCCCAATTTGAGGATCCAAATGTAACCATAATAAATTATGAATGGAGCATTAGTTCTGAATCAGGAGTAACTACCATTTCCAGTACTGAAGATGAAATCAAACTGAACTTTACAGAAGCTGGAAACTATTTCGTAACATATACTGCTAATATAGAAGGTAGTGATTGTAACTATATAGAAAAAATTGATTTTGGTATTGATGCTATGGTAGAAATAAATATGTACCCTATTATTTGTTTAGGAAAGGAATTTAATGCAACTCAAATAGCTAATGTCGCTGTTGGCACGAATACATCTTTCTTATGGTCTTCACCAGATAATGAACTAGTTATCGCAAGCGCTAATCAAGAAACAACAACCATTATGACAGAAGTAACAGGAGATTATACTTTAGAATTAACTGTAACTAACAATTTAGGCTGCTCAGCAAGTGATTTAGTAACTTTAGAAGCTTATGAAGTAGATGCCTTGCTAAATTCTGACCAATCAGGTGAGCTATGTAGTCCAGCAATTATAGATCTAGAAAGCTTAAATAACAATTACATTACAAATTACATCTGGAATATTTATGAAGGTAACGAGTCAATGACAACAAATGTTACTAATTCTCCAAATTTTAATACTCTATTAAATGAAATAGCTACATACGATATAGAATTAATTGTGTATTCACTTCATGGTTGTAGCGACACTACTCTTCTAGAGGATTATATTAATACCATTTCTCCACTCCCTTATTTTACATTATCAGATCCAATAATTTCATGTGATTCCGTTTATCAAGACATTATAGATGAGTCTATTTTTATCGATTCTTATTCGATTAACTATGGTAATGATGATACTTCAAATTACGTCTTAAATGAAATAAACACAACAGAATACCCGTTACCTGGAACATCAGCTCCTTCTCAAGATTATTATATCACTCTGAGTGCACAATACAAATTCTGTTTTGCCACTCACACTGAAATCGTATCAATTAATCAACCTGAGCTACCGCCAGCTCCGATCATTAACTATGTGACCGTTACACCCGAACAAGATGTCATAATTGAATTGTCTTTAGAAAGTCTGGTTGATAATTTAAACACAATAGATTTGTATCATGAAACTTCTGGCTCTAGTTCCTGGAGTTTAATAAATTCTTCAAGTCAGATTCTTTCTAATCAAACTTCACATGACACACCTACTAATCAAGTGAATCATTATACTGCTGTTCAACAAGATAGCTGTGCACAATTCTCTGACAGCTCAATTGTTCACTCTTCTATATTACTAAACTCACTAAGTACTTCTCCCCAAACTATCAACTTAAATTGGACCAATTATAATGGTTGGGATTCGGTAGCATCTTACAACATCTTTAGATCTGAAGAAGACACGGAATACCTTCTTCACGATTCTGTAGGAGGGGATATTTTGAGCTACAAAGACACAAATTTATGCAATGTACTTTATAGTTATTATGTTGTTGCAAATCACCCAATATATGATTTTCAATCTAGATCTAACAACTCATCTTTAACACCAAACTTTATTGATTTCACAACTCCAATTGATATAAAATATACAACTGTTAGCCTTAACGAGAATATTATAACAAAATGGGATGCGCCTATCTTGAGCGATCTGACATATTATAAAATTGACCGTTATGATAATTTCTCAAATTGGGTATTTGACTATGCTTTCAGCTCAAGTTCAATTTATATAGACACGAATGTCAATGTTAATGCTAGAAATTACGCATACCGAATTTCATATTCAGATTTATGTGGAAATACTGGGCCACTAAATGGAAATACTGGAGAGAATATACTTTTAAGAGGTACTCAAAATAGAAATGAGTTTAACCTAAATTGGAATCCATACCAAGAATGGGATGATGGCGTAGGAGAGTACCTCATTCTAAAAGTAAATCAGACCAACAATACATACGAAACCATAAACAGCGTTTCAGGGTCAGAATTTAATTATGTAATTGATAATTATTTTAATGAGATCGACACAAATTATTGTTATAAGGTTGTAGCGATAAATGCTGCTGACCCAACAATTCAGAGTCACTCCAATGTTCGTTGCTTTATTCCGCCAGCTACAAATTACTTTCCAAATGCATTTTCACCAAATAATGATGAAATAAATGACACATATAAGTTCGAGGGATTATTTGCTAAAAAATTAGAGGTTAAAATTTTCGACCGCTGGGGAAAATTGATTTTTTGGAGCAATAAAGTAGATTTTGAATGGGACGGAAAAGATAAAAATACAGGTAAACTATGTCCGCAAGGATCTTACAATATGAGATATAAAATTACCGGCTACGATGAATACTCAATAGAAGATGAAATACCAATTATGCTAATAAGATGACAACCTTAATTATTTAAATACTTTTCGAACTATTTTTTGTGGCACCTGCTTTTTCTCGAACATATTGAGTACTCTTTTCTTTGAGCTCACTCCATCTATTTGGACGTGTTAGTAGTAAATCGCATTGGGCTATCATCTCTTGAGCAGACTTTATTTCAATGGCTACTCCTATATTTTTAAATCTACCGCTTCTTGAAACTTTTGATTATTTGGTCCTATAAAAATTGGCATCCCAAAGGTAGCTGCCTCTAATATATTGTGAATCCCCTTACCAAA
This sequence comes from Cryomorphaceae bacterium, assembly GCA_019649675.1. Taxonomy (GTDB): domain Bacteria; phylum Bacteroidota; class Bacteroidia; order Flavobacteriales; family UBA7430; genus MED-G21. The sequence goes on from BOWN01000002.1 coordinate 457,759, forward strand.
ACCACCACCAATATATGCGATATCGGCATAAGCATATAAAGAACTTAATAGGCCAATATTATCAATAATTAACACATGAGCAGTTTCTACATTTTGCAAATTGGCATGACTATAACGCATCACCTTAAACTCAATGGAGGATTCAAGTTTATCCAAAGCCGATGGTCGCATTTCGTGCGGTGCAATAACATACTTAAATCTGGATCCATAATGTTTGATAAACTCAACCATCATATCTTCCTTGATCCCAGGTACTTCCACATATAAATAAAGGGCTTTTGTCTTTGAAATGGTCTAATATAGGAAGTTCATTAACATTATTAGTTATCTCTAAAACCCGATCAAACCGGGTATCACCTACATTACTAACATGTGTAATATTTCTAGTCAACAACATGTATTTAGAGTCTTCATTCTGAACAAATAGATGATCAAAATTTGAAATAATATTGAGCATCCAAGCTCCTGTTTTTTTGAAAAATAGTGATTGTTTCTAAAAATAGCAGAGATCACATAATGTTTATGATTGAGATTTTGTAAAGCAATTAAATAATTTGGCCAAAAATCATACTTTACAAAAAAAGTGTATACCGGTTTAATCAGTTTTACAAAACGCTGTGCATTAACTTTTGTATCTAAAGGAAGATAACACACATAATCAGCCAGAGGATAATTTTTCGAACTTCGTAACCAGAAGGGGAATAAAAGGTAATCAAAATCTTATATTGAATATATTCTTTTTGAGAATTTGTATAAGTGGTCTAGCTTGTTCAAATTCACCTAAAGAAGGGGTATGAATCCATATTATATCATCAGATTCCGATACATTTTCCTCTAAATACTGGAATGTATTTTGTCTACCCTCCACCCAAAGCTTCGCTTTAGGCTTTTTAAAGCAGCTATTTGCATGGCTTTACCATACAAATAGAGAATCATATTATATAAATGTAAAATCAATAATAATAGTATTGATTATCAGATTTTTATGCAATGGTATGGTCCATCCAAACTTAAGTCCACTTAATAAATCGACTCTATTATCTTCATAAGACGTTTGACTATTGTAATCATACATTCGAACATCTTGCGTAAAAGCTTGAATAAATTCTATACCGACAAAAAAATTAATTTTATGATTATTGGAAAAATGACGATAACCGATAAACTGACTTGTGGTAAACCCCATACTTAAACGGTCATAACCCTTTAGCATATCAGCACTAAGTTGAGGTGAATTATTCCCAATATCCTCAATCCTAATTTTGTGATACATAAAACCCAAACCTCCTTGAAAAAAAACGCCAGAGTTTTCATTAGGTCCTATCACAGGGAAAATCTTACCCAAAACAAATTGGGTTTGCGCACCTCTTTCCCAAAATCTAACCGTTGCAGTATTTCCATTTACATCAATAATATCAGTCGAATCTGCAACTATAATATCAATAATATTATCTTCTTTAACATCTGAACCAGCTAGTGCAGCAATATCAATACCCCAATAAAAATTTTTTCATTTTTAAGTTGAAAACCCATTCCAAAAAGAGTGCTAGAACCAAAACGATCAGCTAAATCTCCACCAGGAGTATGAAAGCCAATATTTAAATTAATAGCAGGAATGCGTATTTTACTTTCTGTAATATCTTCCTGTGCAAAGAGGGAGATTTGATAAAATCCAATTAATAAAAAGAAAAATTGTTTTGTTCTCATACAAAGATTTATTCTGCTAAAGTAAAAAATAATTAACAGTACTTATGTAACAAAAAGTATTAGATAATATTGCTGGCATAATGTATCTTTATCGAAATAAAAAATAAACACATGAACAACATTAAGGCATATATCGAACAACACAAAGATCGATTCTTAGATGAATTATTACATTTACTTCGCGTACCCTCAATATCTGCAGATCCTGAATACAAACAAGATGTATTAAAAGCCTCAGAAATCATAAAAGCAGATTGATAGAAGCTGGTGTGGATTATGCAGAAATATGCGAAACACCAGGCTATCCTATTGTATATGCAGAAAAATTATTGACAAATCTTTACCAACAGTATTGGTTTACGGCCATTATGATGTTCAACCTGCAGATCCATTGGAACTATGGACAAGTGGTCCATTTGAACCAGTTATTAAAAAACACCTCTTCATCCTGAAGGCGCTATTTTTGCCAGGGGTGCCTGCGACGACAAAGGTCAGATGTACATGCATGTAAAAGCTTTTGAATTAATGATGAATACTGAAACACTTCCATGTAATGTAAAATTCATGATTGAAGGTGAAGAAGAAGTAGGTTCGGAATCATTAGAAGGCTTTTTAAAGTCAAATCGTAAGAAATTAGCATGCGATGTGATATTAATTTCAGACACAGGTATTCTTGCAAATGACATCCCATCAATCACGACAGGTTTAAGAGGATTAAGCTATGTAGAAGTTGAGGTGACTGGCCCTAACAGAGACTTGCATTCTGGATTATATGGGGGTGCAGTAGCAAACCCAATTAACATCTTAAGCAAAATGATCGCATCACTTCAAGATGAAAATAACAGAGTTACCATTCCAGGGTTTTACGATGATGTTGAAACACTTTCTATGGAGGAGAGAGCTGAAATGGCTAAAGCACCATTTAATTTAGAGGATTATAAAAAAGCACTAGAAATCAGCGACGTTCATGGAGAAGAAGGCTATTCAACCATGGAACGAAACTCAATTCGTCCAACGCTAGATGTAAATGGCATATGGGGTGGTTATACAGGTGAAGGAGCTAAAACGGTTATCGCTTCCAAAGCATTCGCAAAAATTTCGATGCGATTAGTACCCGGGCAAGACCCTGATAAAATCACGAAATTATTCTGTGATCACTTCCAAAATATTGCACCTAAATCGGTCAAAGTAAAAACCATGCCACACCATGGTGGTATGCCATATGTTTCTCCTACAAATGACAATGGCTATAAAGCCGCGAGTATGGCAATGGAACAAACCTATGGTAAAAAACCCGTTCCGGTTCGCAGTGGAGGAAGCATTCCTATTGTAGCATTATTCGAACAAGAATTAAAAGTAAAATCAATTCTTTTAGGCTTCGGTTTAGACTCCGATGCGATTCATTCACCTAATGAGCATTATGGTCTATTTAATTATTTTAAAGGCATAGAAACAATCCCTCTTTTTTACAAATACTATACAGAATTAAAGAAAAGCAATGACTTTTAAACTATTGTTCATTAATGTACTCTCAAAATAAAAGTCTTTAATTATTCTTATTTCCTTTTATCTTTGATGCATGAAAATACTTAAATGGATTCTACTTTTTTGGTCATTAGTAATTTATGGCCAAGAAGATTCTATTAATCATAAAATAGAAATGGATTCACTATGGTATCAAAATACACAAAACTACTTCTCTTCTAGTGATCAATTTATTTTATTGGGGTACCAGGACTTCGAAACATCTATAATGGGAAACTTCGGATCTGTTCTTATTCCATTCTGGTGGAAGTCTGGAAGTTCCATTGAACAAAAAATAGGTGACCGCATATTACAAACAAACACCTACTACCCTTCATACTCATCTGTTTATAAGGAGAATTTCCCACATACTAAAATCGTTTATTCGCCTACTTATTCTGATGGACAAAGGCTAAATTTTATTCATAAAGTAAAATATACATACGGGTCTTTCATTATAGACTATGACCGTTTGGTTTCTGAGGGAAATTTGGTTCACGAAAAACATCAAAACACCCGATTTAATTTTCAAGGAAACTATGCACATCCTAAAATTGCATACACATCAAAATGGCGAATAAATACTTTTAAAAATTTATCTCAATGGAATGGAGGTATTGCAAATGAAAATATATTTTTTTCCAATTCACAATCCAATTGGAAACTGTTACCAATAAATTGGCTAAACCTAGAAACAAGCATCAAACACAAGGGTTTAGATTGGCAACATGAATATCGATTTTCTGATGTTTCTGCTTTTAGATACGAAATTAATATTACCCAAGATTCTTTATTTTATGAAGGATTAGAAGATGACACACTATTCTACCCTAACCGATTAGACTCTTCAGCAACGCCTCACTAGAGCTTTCTCAAACATCAATCATACTCTAAAATGGGTTAAACAAATAAATAAAGATAAAAAGGCTGTTGTAGGACTCAAAAATCAAAATTTCAAACAAGATCAAGAAAGTCTAAATAGATGGGTCTTTTTCACCTCCATTCATTTAGAGTCACTAAAAAATAAAGTTCATTTCTCTTATGCTAAGGATCAGATGTATCCCAACAGTTTTACGGCTAATTTCACACAACATATAAATATATTTGGGATAAATAATCGTTTCAAAATAGCCTACGAAAAAACTATTCCTAATTGGATACAACTAAACAGTTCAACAAACCCTTCCAACCAACTGTCTGAAGAATTAATTGAGCCTACTTTAGATCAATATATTGAATGGGACATAGAACTAACTAAAAACATTTCTATTCATAATGCCTATCACAATATTGATGCATACACCTATTATAACGAACTAGCAAATTCAGTAACTGCAGACGACCCAATTCAAGTAATTCAAAGCAGAATAAAACATCATGTTAATTCCAAAAAATGGCATTGGCGAGGAGATATAGGATATCAAAACAGCTCGAGTGACAACATCCCTTTAGCTAAACTCTTGTTTAACCAAAGAATATACTGGCAAAGCAAAATATTTAAAGATGCAACTGAAACACAAATTGGTGTAAATGCAAGATATAGATCGTCGCACCCTGGAATGACTTATTCTCCTATTTTAGGAGACTTTTACACCAATCCTTTAAGCGAAACAAATGCCAGTCTTAAGTGTGATTTATTCGCCAACTTCCAAATTAAAAGCATCAAAATTTATGCTTCATACGAAAACTTTAACGCCCTATGGCAAGGAGAACAATTCACCCTGAAACCATACCCCATAGCACAACCTATTTTTAGGTTAAGCCTGATTTGGAATTTTTATGATTAAAAAAAGCCATCACTAAAGTCGATGGCTTAAAATTCTATTTAGCTCTAATGAGGACCTCATCAATCATTCCATAATCTTTTGCTTCAGATGAAGTCATCCAATAATCTCTATCACCATCTTTCCATACCTCATCATAGGATTTACCTGAATGGTCAGAAATAATAGTATATAATTCCTTTTTCAACTTTTGAATTTCGCGAGCAGTAATCTCAATATCAGAAGCTTGTCCTTGAGCACCACCTAATGGTTGGTGAATCATAACACGAGAATGTTTTAAAGCGGTTCGTTTTCCCTTTGCCCCTGCACATAATAGAACGGCTCCCATACTTGCAGCCATTCCTGTACAAATGGTAGCCACATCTGGAGCTATGTATTGCATGGTGTCATAAATACCTAAACCTGCATAAACGCCACCTCCTGGAGAGTTTAAATAAATCTGTATATCTTTCTTAGCATCAACAGACTCCAAAAACAACAACTGAGCTTGAATGATATTTGCAACATAATCGTTTATAGGCACGCCTAAAAAAATAATGCGATCCATCATTAATCTCGAGAACACATCCATTGAAGCAACATTCATTTGACGCTCCTCAATAATAGTTGGAGAGATATAATTATTCATCATTGAAGTAAAGGAATCAACAGTAGAACTACTTATTCCTTGATTCTTAATAGCATATTTACGAAACTCGTCTTTTGAGAACATCTTTAATTGAATTTATATTAATGATTAGCTAAAATAAAAAAAGGCCAGTGAAACACTAGCCTTTTTCATACATATTTATTGCTATTATTTATGCAATTAGCTTTGTGCTAATTTTATAAAGTTCTCATAAGAAATTTCTTTCTCATTGATTTTAAAAGCTGATTTAAAGAAAACTGTAAGTTTAGATGCGAAAATACGATCGTATATATTCTTTTCTTCTTCTTTATTTGCAAGAACTTGATGTGCATATTTTTCTAATTGCTCCTCCTCCGGAGAAACTTGACCATACTGAGTCATTTGAGCTCTAATTAGTTTTTTTGTTTCTGCAACAGCCTCCTCTTTTGTAACGCTTAAGTTGTTTTCTTTAGCAATCTTATTCTCTATAATTTGCCATTTCAATGACTTTTTATATCCTTCAAAATCTTGTTCAATTTCATCTAAAGTAACTGGTTTCTCAGAGACTGTCTGCATCCAGCGTTTTAAAAATGCTTCAGGCAAATCAAACGATGTTTTCTCTAACAAGAAGTCAACAGCATCATTTTGAAACTTACGATCGGCATCACCAACAAACATCTGCTCAGCCTCTGCCGCAATTTTTACTCTGAATTCCTTCTCATTTTTAACAACACCTTTCCCATAAACTTTATCAAATAATTCGGTATTCAAATCAGCCGGTTGCATTCGACTAATATTATCGATAGTAAAAGAAAAATTCGCTTTAAGATCTGCATAAGCTTCCTTATCAATATTTAACATGGCCGCTGCATCTGTCTCATTTTCAAAAGCTTTCTTAGGATCTAAATTAATTACAGCACCTTTTCAGAACCAATAAATTGATTTTTCAACTTCTTTATTTTCAAGGCATCAAGAGATACAGAAGCTTGATTTGTTACACCACCTTCAACTACTACACCCTTGGCATCTAACTCCTGAAATGTACCATAAACCAAATCTTTCTCTTGCACTTTATCTGGACTTATCATTTTACCGTAACGCTTTGCTATGTCTTCTGCGTATTGGTCTATCATCACATCATCGGCTTTAATATTATAATAGTCGATTTTATTCTTTTTGAAATTTTTAATTCAAAACTAGGTGACAAACCCAATTCATATTCAAAAACAAAATCTTCTTGATGTTCCCAGTCAATTTGCTCACCTTCTTTAGGTAACGGATTACCTAAAATATCTAACTTTTCCTCAATGATATACTTTGTAATAGAATCTGAAATAATTTTATTAATTTCTTCAACTTTAACTGGAATACCATAACGTTTTTAACAACGCCCATAGGCACTTTACCTTTACGAAAACCAGGCATATCTGCAGTTTTACGATAATTTGCTAAAACAGTATCAACACGATCTTGATAATCAGTTAGTGATAATTCTATTTTCAATATTGCGTTAAGAGAATCTATGTTTTGTTTAGAAATATTCATCAACATTTTTTTGTTGGTTAAACCCTGTAAATGAAGCTATTAAAATTGGGCGCAAATATACGTATTTTTTAAAGAGATATTCCTAATGAATTAAATTATTACAAGAGTAAATGCAATATAAATACACCCTTTTAAATAGAATGAAATAATAAATAGCATTTTGTGAAATGTCTTTAAATCTTATCTTTACAACACAAAAATTTCTATCATGAAAAACTTAATATCGCTAATAGTACTGTTTCTTTTTAGTACCTCTATTTGCGCTCAGAAAAAGTCAAAATATAACACAATGGATAAAAATATCTCTAAACACGAAACAAGGTGGGATGGGAGTATTAGTTATGGAAACACTATATTCATTGGAGATCTAAGTAAGACCTCAACTACAAAATACCTTCCAAATGTAGCTTTAGCGATAAAATTCAACAAAGAATACAATCCAGAAACCTCACTTCAACTAAGTATTATTACAGGAAAAAATAGTGGTGAAAATGCACCAACAAGTGCTAACATAGCTTCAATTAACTTCAGAAGTCAATACACACAAGGTTATATAGCTTACCGAAAAGCAATTACACCAACTGGCATTCAAATTCCTCAATTACATCTTCATGCTGGAATTGGATTCTATTATGCTGATGCATCTAGAACCTGGACATTAAACGGAGCTGTGGCTGAACTTTCAGATGAAGTTTCATCTTTAGTATTCCCATTAGGATTAGAACTTAGTTATTACTTTAAAGAAGAATGGGGTATGGTACTTGGAGTTTCCAACAATATTTTTAGCCGTGATAATATTGACTTGTACGAAAGCAATGATAACATAGACCAACAATTAATTATTAATCTAGGTATTTGCTATTCATTTAATTAAAATTAGAAATATTAAATCACTAAAAAACACCCAAAGCAATTTATGAATAAGGGAAACTGGTATTTTTAAAACAATTTATAAATGAAAATGCATCACTCCACGGTGATAATCCAGAAGCTATATTAAAAATTTTAATTGCGGTACAAAAGCATCCACAAAGGTACATACTACAATTAATAAAGCCGGCTTAGAAGACATCTTAGGTGCAGCGGGCGCGGAAAATATTCAAGGTGAACAAGTTCAAAAATTAGACTTATTTGCTAATGATCGATTCATAAAAGAACTAAAAGATATTGATCACATCGCAGCAATTGCAAGTGAAGAAAATAAAGAAATTATTCCCTTAAACGACACAGGAGAATACTTATTTGCCACAGACCCTTTAGATGGATCTTCAAATATTGATGTCAATATTTCTGTAGGCACAATATTCTCAGTATATAAAAGAACTAGAAAAGGAACGCCCAAAAAGAAGAATTTAATCGCTATGGATACGAACAAGTATTAGCAGGTTATGTTCTGTATGGAACGTCTACTGTTTTAGTATATACTTGTGGGAATGGGGTCCATGCATTCACATTCGACACAAGTGTAAATTCATTTGCCCTGACACATGCCTCTATCAAAACACCTAAAAAGGAACTATTTTTCTATAAACGAAGGAAATTACAATATACTAGAGAAGGGGGTACAAGATTATATAGCATATTGCAAAAAATTGAACAGCGAAAAAAACGCACAATACTGCCAGATTTATTGGCTCATTAGTAGCAGACTTTCATAGAAACATGCTCAAAGGGGGTATTTTTATTTACCCTGCAACAGCAGATGCTCCTGAAGGCAGATTAAGACTATTATACGAATGCAATCCTATAGCAATGATTGCAGAACAAGCTGGTGGTATTGCTACTTGGGGCAAGGATCGACTATTAGATATTAAATCTAAAGACATTCATCAAAGAACACCTTTTTTCACTGGATCTAAAGAAATGATGGAAAAAGCGATGAGTTATTTAGATTAAATAGACTCCTATCAGAATAAAGATCTTGGTTCGGTTATTAAAATGAAAAAAAGTGAACTATTTAATGGTTATTTAGAGAGTCTTCAAGACAAAAAAATCCTTGAACACCTAAACCAATACAAATCAATTCATTTAAATGGATTAACCGGCTCTCTAGCTTCTATAATAGGGGCTGCTTGTTTTAATTTATCGGGAAAAGCATCTATTTTCATTTTAAACGACAAAGAAGAAGCCGCCTATTTTCATAACGATTTAGAACAATTCATCCCAGAGAATGACCTTCTCTTTTACCCAGGGTCATATCGTCGCCCTTATCAAATTGAGGAAACAGATAATGCCAATATTTTAATGAGAGCAGAAGTACTAAATAGGCTTAGTTCTCGAAGAAAGCCTTCATGTATTGTTACCTATCCAGATGCTATTTTTGAAAAAGTCATTACAAAAAAAGAACTCAACAAAAACACCTTAAAACTATCAGTAGGAGAAGGTATAAGTATAGACTTTTTAAATGAAACCATGTTTGAATATGGTTTCGAATACTCTGATTTTGTTTCAGAACCAGGACAATTTGCCATTCGGGGTGGCATTGTAGATATATTCTCATTTTCAAACGAACATCCTTACCGTATAGAATTTTTTGGTGACGAAGTAGAAAGTATTAGAAGCTTTAACATCAATACGCAATTATCCATCCAAGAAGTCAAGAAGCTTAACATCATTCCTAATGTAGAAAATAAAGGCATAACAGAATCTAGAGTGTCATTTATACATTACTTGGAAGATAAGGCTCAGATATGGATAAAAGACAAAACTTTTTGTAATGCACAGTTAGATAAATTATACCAAAAAGCTTTAGAAAGCTACAAAGACATTAAAGGTGAAATAAAGCATCTCACTCCAAAAGAGCTCTTTATTAATTCAGAAGCATTTAGTTCCGTAATTCAAGATTTTCAAATCGTTTCATTTGGAATGCAAAATGAAGATAACTCAAAAGAAATAAAGTTTGAATCTTCCTTTCAACCTAGTTTTAACAAGCAATTTGATTTAATTATCGAACATTTTAATCAAAAAACTGAAGAAGGGTACGAGAATATAATCTTATGTTCGACCATAAAGCAAGAAGAACGTTTTCAAAATATCTTTGAAAAAATTGACGCAAACTTTAGGTTTACCACAATGCTACTTCCACTTCACGAAGGATTTATTGACCACCGAAACAAAATACTTTGTTACACAGACCACCAATTATTTGAGCGCTACCATAAGTTTAAACTAAAATCAGCAAAACAATACAAAAAAACCATTACGTTAGATGAAATCACAAACCTAGAAATTGGCGATTTTGTAACCCATATGGATCATGGTATTGGTAAATTTGGAGGACTTCAAAAAATAGATGTACAAGGAAAAAAACAAGAAGCTATAAAACTCCTTTATAGAAACAATGACTTACTTTATGTAAGCATTCATTCACTTCATAAAATTAGTAAGTATAATAGCAAAGAAGGTACAGCTCCAAGAATTCATCAACTGGGCTCTCCTCAATGGGCAAAGACTAAAAGTAAAACAAAAACCAAAATAAAAACCATTGCATATGATTTGATTAAGTTATATGCCAAGCGTAAAGCAGTAAAAGGTTTTGCATACAGCCCAGACAATTATTTACAATATGAATTGGAAGCGAGCTTTCTTTATGAAGACACACCAGACCAACTAAAAACTACACAGGCAGTTAAAAAGGACATGGAATCTAACACGCCTATGGATCGTTTAGTTTGCGGTGACGTAGGATTTGGTAAAACAGAAATTGCCATTAGAGCAGCATTTAAGGCTGTTTGTGACAACAAACAAGTAGCCATACTTGTACCAACAACTATTCTAGCTCTCCAACATTATAAAACATTCCGTAAACGCTTAAATGACTTCCCTTGTAAAGTTGACTATATCAATCGTTTTAAAACAGCAAAACAGCAAAAAGAAACCTTACAAAATTTAGCAGACGGAAAAGTAGATATCATTATTGGCACACACCGGCTTGTTGGTAAAGATGTAAAATTTCTTGATTTAGGCCTACTAATTGTTGATGAAGAACAAAAGTTTGGTGTGAGTGTAAAAGACAAACTAAAAACAATCAAATCTAACGTAGACACATTAACATTAACTGCTACACCTATCCCTAGAACGCTACAATTTTCTCTAATGTCTGCAAGAGACTTATCAATCATAAAAACTGCACCACCAAACCGTCTACCTGTTCAGACTGAAAACATAGGATTTAATGAAGAAACCCTTCGTGATGCAATACAATATGAAGTCTCTAGAGGTGGTCAAATTTTCTTTATTCATAACCGCATAGAAAACATCAAAGAAGTATCTGGAATGATTCAACGTCTTTGCCCGGATGTAAAAGTAGGTGTAGGTCATGGGCAAATGGAAGGAGCAAAATTAGAACGTTTGATGCTAGACTTTATTGAAGGTGAATTTGACCTACTCGTCTCCACTACTATTATCGAAAGTGGTCTAGACATCCCTAATGCCAACACCATCATCATTAACAATGCTCAAAATTTTGGTTTAAGTGATCTTCACCAAATGAGAGGAAGGGTTGGGCGTTCAAACAAAAAGGCCTTCTGCTACCTTATCACCCCTCCGCGAATTAGTATGAGTGAAGAAGGCAGAAAACGTATTCAAGCTCTTGAGCAACATTCAGATCTCGGTGCTGGATTTAACATTGCCATGCGCGATCTTGAAATTCGTGGCGCTGGTGATATTTTAGGTGCCGAGCAATCAGGATTTATCTCCGATATTGGTTTCGAGATGTACCAAAGAATATTAGCTGAAGCTGTAAAAGAGTTAAAGGAGTCCGAATTTAAAGACATATATGTTAAAAACACATCTGACTCCTTCCTTGTAGACGAATGTCAAATTGATACCGATATGGAAATATTAATTCCAGACCATTATGTCAATTCCATATCCGAACGTTTACAACTTTACAAAGATTTAAATACCATTGAAAACGAAGACAAGTTAAACATCTTCGTAGAACAAATTACAGACAGGTTCGGAAAGATTCCTCCGGAAGTAGAAAAACTACTACACACAATTCGTTTGCGATGGATTGCTAAGGATTTGGGCTTTGAAAAAATCATTCTTAAAGCCAATAAGATGATCGCATATTTTGTTGCAAATCCTAATTCAGCTTTTTTCCAGTCAGAGCAATTTGGTCTTATTTTAAAATTCATTCAACTGAATCCTAAAGCCTGCCAAATGAAAGAAAAAAACAACAAGCTGAGTCTGATATTTGAAAAAATTAGTACCGTAGAAATGGCCTTAATTCAGCTTAAAATGATTACAAATAAGTTAGCTAGACCAACTCAAAACTTCATTTAATACTCACTTAAACCTACTTAACTAATATGGGCTGCATGCCGAGTTCTTTGAGCATTTTATAATGTGAATATACTGCACCTAAATAAGTCTTATTGTAGTTGTAGACCATACCATATTCCTCTACTGTAGCTCTAACTATATCAGATATTTTATCATAATGTATGTGACAGATATTTGGAAAAAGATGGTGCTCAATTTGAAAATTCAAGCCCCCTACAAACCAAGTAATTAACTTGGAATTTTTAGCAAAATTAGCAGTCGTTTTAAGCTGATGAATCATCCATTCATTTTCCATCTTACCTTCTTCTGAAGGTGCAGGAAAAGAAACGCCTTCTACCACATGAGCCAATTGAAATGTAACCGTTAAGATGAATCCAGCAACCATATTCATAACCAGCCAACCTAATACGATTTGCCACCAAGAAAATGGAGAAAATATAATTGGCAAAACAAAAATGAAAGACCAATAAGCCATTTTATAAAACAACAGCTTTCTAAATTGTTTTCCCTTATCAAGTTTTCCTTCAGGACTCATGCCCAACTTGGTAAACCTTCTGTATTGCACAAAATCAATGACTGACCATAGAAGTGTGCCTAGTGCATAAAGAAAAAAAGCGTAAATATGCTGAAACTTATGATTTCTATTCCATTTTTGTTCTGAAGAAAGTCTCAAATATGGATCTTGATGAATATCGCCATCTAAGCCATCAATATTGGTATATGTATGGTGGAAAATATTATGTTGAACTTTCCAATTATAAACATCACCTCCAATAAGATAAATACAAATACCCAAAAAATCATTCACTTTAGGTTTTGATGAATACGCACCATGATTCGCATCGTGCATCACACACATTCCAATTCCAGCCATTCCAAACCCCATTAGAATTGCTAATATAAATCCAAAAATACCGGTTATCAATCCTGTATAAACAAGAGCATAGGGAACCAAATAAATTAAAAAAACAGAAATAGTTTTAATTACCATTTTTGCATTTGCATTTCTAGAGATGTTATTCTCTTTGAAATAAGCATTTACTCGCTTACGAAGTGTTTTTACAAATGGAACTTGTTCCTTGTTCTGAAATCGGACTCTTTGCAACATAGATTCTAAATTAACTCAGAATACAAATTTAATGTTAATATCCGATAATAGCTGTTTTATACTGTTAAATATTTAATGAAAAAATAATTACAAATTATTGATTTTCAGTATTTTAAGTTTAATATTAGTAAAAAAATATAAATTCAGTATGTAATGAATACAAACTACATCATATTAGATATGAGTAAAATCAGATAAATTATAAATTTAGACTCTTTACCACCTGGTCTTCACCCTCAAGTAAGATGTCAACTGGATTTTCAAGGGCCTCTTTAACAGCACATAAGAAGCCCACAGATTCCTTACCATCAATAATACGATGATCATAAGATAATGCAACATACATAATTGGTCGAATGACCACCTCTCCATCAACTACTATAGGACGCTCTACAATATTGTGCATTCCTAAAATTGCCGATTGAGGAGGGTTGATAATCGGCGTAGATAACATTGACCCGAACACACCTCCATTTGTAATTGTAAATGTTCCACCAAGCATGTCATCCATACTAATTTTACCATCTCTTGCTTTTATTGCCAGGCGTTTAATTTCAGATTCTATTCCAGCAAAATCTAACAGCTCTGCATTGCGAACAACAGGAACCATAAGTCCTTTTGGAGAACTTACAGCAATAGATATATCAGCGTAATCATAATATACTATTTCTTTACCATCAATCATGGCATTAACATCCGGAAACAATTTTAATGCTCTAGTAACTGCCTTAGTGAAAAAAGACATAAAGCCTAAACCTACGCCATGCTTCTCCTTAAATTTTTCTTTATAAGTCTTTCGAATATCCATTATAGCTTTCATATCTACCTCATTAAAGGTAGTTAACATAGCCGTTTCGTTCTTTACAGCAACCAATCGCTCCGCAACTTTTCGCCTTAAGACAGACATTTTTTTATGTTCTGAACCACGTGGACCAGGTCCCTTGCCCATGGCCGTTTTTGCAAGTAAAACATCTTCCTTGGTAATGCGACCATCTTTACCTGAACCATGAGTAAGCTCAACACCTTTTTCAGCCATCATCTTTCGAGCTGCGGGAGAAGGTGAGCCCGAAGCATAAGAAGTAGTAGATGTATTAACAGTTTGAATATTTTTAGATGAAGATGACGTTTCTGGATCATCTGTATTAAAAACTGATTGAGATGCGGTCCCTTCAACGGAAGTATCGATTGTACAAGCAACGTCACCTATAGCAACCGTTTCACCTTCTTGAACTTTAATTGAAATAGTACCACTTTTCTCTGCTGCTAATGTTAAGGTTGCCTTATCAGAATCTATTTCACAAATCTCTTGATCTTGCTCTACATAATCCCCATCAGCAACAAGCCAAGTAGCAATCTCAACTTCAGAGATCGATTCGCCAGGTGACGGCACATTCATTTCTACAATCATAACTGTATATATTTTACCTTCTTAATTCTTTATTACAATTCAAATACACCTTCAACTATAGCTTTCTGACGTCTTGCAGAACGCTTAGCAGAGCCTGATGCAGGTGTTGCGCTAACACTTCGAGCGAAGAGCTGAAGAGGTAATTCGCGCCAATGTCTTAGCACAAAACCCCAGGCACCCATATTTTCAGGTTCTTCCTGTGCCCATATATAACGCTTAGCATTTTTATATTTACTTACAACAGCCTCTAATTTCTTTTTAGGGAATGGATACAATTGTTCCAAACGCACTAAGGCGACTTCTTCAGCATTTCTTTTTTCTTTCTCTTCAAGTAACTCAAAGTAAAGTTTACCCGAACAAAAAACCAACTTTTTTACTTTATTTACCTCAGCACACTCATCATCAATAACCTCTTGAAATCTTCCTTCTACTAGTTCCTCAACAGATGAAACACATTTGGGATGACGAAGTAAACTCTTGGGCGTCATCACAATAAGTGGTTTACGAAAATCGCGATGTAACTGACGCCGCAAAAGATGGAAAAAATTAGCCGGTGTAGTAGCATTAGCAACTTGCATGTTAAATTGTCCACACAATTGTAAATAACGTTCTAAACGAGCACTAGAATGTTCTGCACCTTGACCTTCATAACCATGAGGTAACAACATTACTAATCCATTATATATTTGCCACTTATCTTCTGCTGCAGACAAATACTGATCAATGATGATTTGTGCTCCATTAGAAAAGTCGCCAAACTGTGCCTCCCAAATGGTTAAACAATCAGGAGATGCCATAGCATAACCATAATCAAAACCTAATACACCATATTCCGACAACAAAGAATTATACACTTCAAATTTGGCTTGCCCCTTACCAATAAAGTTTAATGGATTCACACGTTCTTCTGTGTCAATATTTCTCAATACTGCATGACGATGAGAAAAAGTCCCACGCTCAACATCTTGACCACTCATTCTTACTTCTTTACCCTCTTCTAAAATAGATCCGTAGGCAAGTAACTCTGCCATTCCCCAATCCAATCGATTGGACTCATTAAACATTTTCTCACGATCCTTTAACAAGCGTAATGCCTTTTTATAAAACTGATGTCCCCGAGGGGCAGTATATAAGGCACGCGCAATCTTTGTTAATTTTTCTCTAGACACACCTGTTTCTGGCGAAGAATCAAAGTCTGAGGCTTCTGCTTTTTGATATGCGCCCACTCTTTTTCCATAAAGCGCGTCATACTCGTTGTTTGCTCTTTTCGAGCTTCATCAAGATCCTGTTCGAGTAAATTTTTAAATTGCTTAGCCATTTCCTTAACAATAGAAGACTCTACTACACCTTGAGCCATAAGCTTTTGGTTGTATATTTCACGAGGATTTGGGTGATTAGATATGGCCTGATATAATTGAGGCTGTGTAAAACGAGGCTCATCGCCCTCATTATGTCCGTACCGTCGGTAACAAAGCAAATCAATAAAAACATCTTTTTTAAACTCTTGCCGATAAGCAGCAGCAAATTTCATCGCATGAACGACTGCTTCAGCATCATCACCATTAATATGCAATACCGGACATAAAGTTGTTTTAGCTACATCTGTACAATAAGTGCTAGAACGACCATCTAAGTAATTGGTTGTAAATCCAACCTGATTATTAATGACTATATGGATACTTCCACCTGTTTTATATGCAGGAAGTTGTGCCATTTGTACAATTTCATAGACTAGACCTTGACCAGATACAGCAGCATCACCATGAATAATGATTGGTAAAAGCTTAGAGTTGTCTCCAGCATACTTGTGATTAATTTTAGCTCTAGAAATGCCCTGCATCACAGAACCTACAGTTTCTAAATGAGATGGATTAGGCACCAAACACATACTTACATCTTTCCCTGAATCTGCTGTTACATCATAAGAATAACCCAAGTGATATTTCACATCTCCATCAAACTCTTCATTTTCATATCCCTTACCCTCAAACTCTTTAAAAACAAGTTTATAAGGCTTTTTAAAAATATTAGCCAAAACACTTAGGCGACCTCGGTGTGCCATTCCTATGACAAACTCTTTAATATTTAAAGTAGAGCCGTATTCAACTATGGCATCTAAGGCTGGAATTAATGCTTCGCCACCTTCTAGTGAAAAACGTTTTTGACCTACATATTTTGTATGCAAGAAATTTTCAAAAGCAACTGCCTCGTTTAACTTCTTTAATATTTGTTTTTCTGATCAGGCGTGAAATTGGGTTGATTATCATTTTGATGAATGTAATTTTTAATCCAATTTCTTTCTTTTGGATCACGAATGTACATATACTCAACACCTATAGACTGACAGTAAACTTTTTTTAAGTGACTGATAATATCTTTTAAAGAAACAGCTCCTATCCCACATTGTGTCCCAGCCTGAAAAATAATATCTAGATCGGCATCAGACAAATCAAATTGACTTAATTCTAATTTGGGATTGTAATCTCTTCTCTGTCTAACTGGATTTGTATTGGTAAATAAATGACCACGCTGGCGATACGCATCAATAAGATTTATGACCTTAAACTCTTTTTTAAATGAGTCTGGGAGCAAGGCTTGGAGTTCATCTTCCGTGTAGGCCTCATTAGCAAAATCATACCCTTGGAAGAAGCTCCTCCAGCTAGAATCAATAGAATCCGGTTCCTTGAGGTATTGCTGATAAATCTCCTCGAAAAAAGCAGTATTGGCAGCTCCTAAAAATGAGTAATTGTCCATCGTTTTACAAAACGGAATATATTCAACTCAAAAATAAACAATTTATAATTCTGAGCACTTGTTAAGAGAGTCTTTTTCATTGCTTTTAAAATAGTTACTTATCAAAACTTTCTGCAAACACCCAGAAAGTATCAACTTTGACAGGAAGCAGAAAAATTGAAGATAAACCTGTTATGCTTTAGCGCGAGCTACTTGACTTTCAGAAATTTCAATTTTATTAAGAAATTCTGCAATAAGAAAGACCTTTTCGATTCACTAATTCTTTTAGCCTGTGCTCTAATTGAAAAACAACCTCTTCAAAAACTATTGGTGGATCTGAGGGTTTAAAAAAACCATTGATCACTTTCAAAATCTTTTTTCTAACTAGGCTGCAGCTTTTAACATCCAGTATCAATCTTTACTATAAAATCAAAATATTCTTAAGCTCTAAATCCATCAATTTACACGAAACATCAAAATCTCAATAAATTTAAACAAAACAGATTTTCTCATCTTTAGTAACACTAACAGCATTTAAATAACCAATCGCGAGGGCATGATTTTCAGCCATCATTTCTAAGCATGACGCTTTGACACCAATAGCATCATAAACCTTCATCACTTCTAAAACCTTCTGTTTAGGTTCAAAATCTTGATGTGAAAAATAATAATCTAAGACTTTTCGCTGATCTATATTAGCTTTTTCGTATGCAGTTATATACAAACATGTTTTCTTATTACTCAGAATATCGCCAGCTACTTGCTTCCCAAAATCTTTTTGATCGCCATACACATCTAAAATATCGTCCATCAATTGAAATGCAATTCCAATATGAATACCAAAATGATATAAATTTTCTTGATCTTCATCAGAAGCATCAGCTACTATAGCTCCCATCTTTAATGAACATGCCAATAAAACTGCTGTTTTAAAACGTATCATTTTAAGATATGAAGACATAGACACATCTACTTGTGTTTCAAAATTCATATCGAGTTGCTGACCTTCACAAACTTCTATAGCTGTTTTATTAAACAACGCTAAAATTTTGTTCAAAAATCTAGACTCGGTTTTAACAATAAATTGATATGATTTAACAAATAGAACATCTCCGGAAAGAATTGCCACATTGGTATTCCACTTTTCATGAACGGTTGGCTTCCCTCTTCTAATAGGAGCTTCATCCATTATATCATCATGCATCAAAGTGAAATTATGAAATAATTCTACGCCAAGAGCCTGTGGCATTACTTTATTCAAATCCAACTCATACATATCTGCAATCATCAAAACCAAAACAGGTCTTAGATGTTTTCCACCTAAATCTATAAGATAACGAATAGGATTATACAATTCAGACGGTTCATGTGGCAAATCAAGCTCTTCTATAGCTTGACTGATAATACCTTGTAATTCTTCAATTGATTTTAAGTTATTCATCAAGTTCCATCAAATATTCTCCATAACCACTTTTTATCAAGGGCTTTGCTATGTTTCTCAAGTCTTCTAGATTAATAAATCCTGAACGGAAAGCACTCTCTTCTATACAACCTATTTTTAATCCTTGCCGCTCTTCAATAACCTGAACAAACTGACCGGCTTGCATTAAAGAAGAAAATGTACCTGTATCTAACCAAGCTGTACCTCTATCTAATATTCCAACCTTAAGCTTTCCTCTTCTTAGATACTCTTTATTGACATCAGTAATTTCGTACTCACCTCGGGCCGAAGGTTGAATTGACTTGGCGATCGAAACCACATCATTGTCGTAAAAATATAATCCCGGAACTGCATAATTTGACTTAGGGTTTTCTGGCTTCTCTTCAATAGAAACTGCTTTTTGATTTGAGTCAAATTCTACCACACCATAACGTTCTGGATCAGCAACATGGTAAGCAAAAATAACGCCACCACTGGGCTTATTATACCTTTTTAACAAATTAGAAACCCCTACACCATAAAAAATATTATCTCCTAAAATTAGTGCAACATCATCATCTTCAATAAATGTTTCACCTATTACAAAAGCTTGCGCTAATCCATTAGGAACTTCCTGAACAGCATATTCAAACCTACACCCTAATTGTGAGCCATCTCCAAGTAACTTTTTAAACGCGGGTAAATCATGCGGGGTTGAAATAATTAGTATCTCCGAAATCCCAGCTTGTAAAAGCGTAGATAACGGATAGTAAATCATTGGCTTATCATAAACAGGCATCAATTGCTTACTTACCGATAAGGTAAGAGGATGTAAACGCGTGCCAGATCCACCAGCCAAAATAATCCCTTTCATAATTACGACTCTTTTCTAATTTTTAATGCATCTAACTCTATATCTTCTTCCTCGTCTAAAATATCAATCAATGGTTCTCTAAACGAACGTGTTGTAATCATTCGTTCCAAAGACAAGAGTAAGGAAGGCAACAACAACAGATTGGCCGTCATCGCAAACAAAAGGGTTACCGAAACAAGCAATCCTAAAGCAACAGTTCCACCAAAATCTGAAGCTATAAAGATAGAAAAACCAAAGAAGAGCACAATTGAAGTGTAAAACATACTGACTCCAGTTTCTTTTAAAGCATTAATAACTGCAAGTCTAATATTCCAATGATTGGCTTTTAATTCTTGACGGTACTTAGCCAAGAAATGAATGGTATCATCGATAGAGATCCCAAAAGCAATACTAAAAACTAATATGGTAGAAGGTTTGATAGAAATATTAAAATAACCCATTAAAGCCCCAGTTAAAACTAATGGAATTAGATTGGGCAGTAAAGACACAACCACCATTCTAGAGGAAGAAAACATCCAAGCCATAAGAATCGCAATCAAGCTAATGGCCAGTAGCAAACTACTAAAGAGATTCTTAACAAGATAGGTTGTTCCTTCCAAAAACAAAACACTTGTTCCAGTAATCGATACATCATATTTTTCTGGATTAAATATGGCATCAATTTTAGGTTTTATAGAATCTCTAAGTGCTCTCATTTGCTTGGTTCCAATATCTTTCATTCTTGCAGATATACGGGCAACACTTTTTGTACTATCAATAAAACTATTAAAAATATCGGCACTATCGCCTAATGTATTTTTAGCGTATTTAAGTATGAAATTCTTTTCTTGTGAGGATGGTAAACTATAATAATCCGGATTACCATTGTAATATGCTTGTTTCGAAAACTTAGCTAAATCTGCAATAGAACTGGTACTCGAAATCTCAGGGTATTCAGCCAAAACATTTTCTAACTTTTGAATTCTTTTCAAAGTAGACGATTTACTTACACCATTATTTTTATGGGTATTTACCATCACTTCAAAAGGCATAACTCCGGCGAAATTACGTTCAAAAAAATCAAGATCTATAGCAATGGGGTCATCCTTAGGTATATCATCTACTATATTCCCTGTTGTTTCGATTTTAGAAACACCATAGAAAGCAAACACCAACAATAAAACAGTACTAAAATACACGATATTTCTATGATTTAGAACCACTTTTTCCATCCATAAGAAAGCTTATTCATCCAGGTTCTTTCTAAATGCGACAAATGACGTTCTTTAGGTGTTGGTAAAAAACTGTAAATAGAGGGAATAATGATAAGTGAAATAAAAAACACTAATAAAATATTTATGGATGCAACGATACCGAACTCTACCAACATTTGTGTTTGTGTAATAACAAAAGTTGCAAAACCCGCTGCCGTGGTTGCATTGGTCATAAAGGTAGCGTTCCCAACCTTTTGAATAACCCTCGTCATTGCTTTTATCTTGTTGCCATGCAACTTAAACTCATTGTGATATTTATTGAGTAGAAAGATGCAATTTGGAATACCTATTACAATGATAAGCGGCGGAATCAATGCAGTTAAAATGGTAATTTTAAACCCTAACAACACAAGAGTTCCAATAGCCCAAACAACACCTACACCTACCACAAGCATTGAATAAAACATTGCAGAAAATGAACGGAAAAATAAAAGCATAATAAAGGCAGTAACCCCCATAGCTAAGAAAATAAACATCTCAACCTCTGCTTTTGTTTTAACGGTACTTTTTGTCCTGATATAAGGTAAACCAGAATAATGAACATCAACATCAATTTGTTCGGCAAAAGGATTTATAACATCTTCTATTGATAATATCAAATCAATACGAGACTCATTATCTAAGAGTTCCTTATTAAGCGTTAAAGCCATTAATGCGTCTTATTCTTATCGTTATAGAAGAGTTTTCTGTAAAAAGGAAGAGAAGCTAATTCTTTTGCAACCGCATCTACTTCTTTTTGTGTTTCATATCGCTGCGAAGTAACAGGCTTGAACTCAAAAGATTTTAAAGCCTCATTTTTCTTCATGTTACGAGCTTGAAGTATTGATACAACTTGCTCTACACCTTCAATTTCTTTTAACTGGCCATACAAATCATAAAATGCATTATAATTTTCAAGTTGGTATAGAGAATCACACTGAAATCCAACAACCATAACATTACCCTCTTGACCAAAATGGCCTAAAAATTCTTGATATTCGATATAAATAGGGTCGTCCTCAGGCAGTAAGGGCAAAAACTCGTAAGAGTACTGAACTTGCATTGCTTTATTTGCCATAAAAATGGTGGCAAACAACAAAAAAATAAGTAAGAATAGTTTATACCGGAGGATGAATCGAGAAATATGCGCCCACATACAATTTTAATTCTATTAATTGTTTCATATAAAAAGCAAGTCTATAGACTTGCTTTTTATTAAACTTTCATAATATCGTTTTCCTTATCTTTCAAAATAGAATCAGCTTTTGCAATATATTTATCAGTGAGTTTTTGAACCGCATCTTCAGCATCCTTCACCGAATCTTCAGGTAGTCCATCTTTTCCAAAACTTTTAACCTCATCATTAGCATCTTTCCTGGCAATTCTAATAGATACTCTACAATTCTCTGCCTCAGCTTTAGATCGTTTTACCAACTCAATGCGTCGCTCTTCAGTTAAAGGGGGAATGTTTATAATTAACATTTCACCATTATCCATTGGGCTAAAACCTAGATTGGCATTAACTATGGCTTTATTTAATTCCATAAGCATTGCTTTTTCCCATGGCTGAACTGTTAGGGTACGTGCATCAGGCGTACCTACATTTGCACCTGTGTCAAAGGTGTCATAGTTCCATAATAATCAACTTTAACATTAGAAAGCATATGAGGGTTAGCTCTACCAGCACTTATTTTTAATAATTCAGATTCAAAATGATTAATTGACTTAGCCATATTTTCTTCTGCACTATCAAGACAAAATTGCAGTTCTTCGTTCATATTATATATTTTTTCTTAAAATTAACTAAAGTTCCAACCTCTTTACCATTAACAACATTACATAAATTTCCAGGAGTATTCATATTAAATACCATAATTGGTAATTTATTTTCATTACATAACGTAAACGCAGTCATATCCATTACATTAAGACCTTTTTTGTATACCTCATCAAAAGTAATTGTATCATATTTAGTAGCAGAAGTATCTTTTTCAGGATCTGCAGTATAAATACCATCTACACGAGTACCTTTTAATATCACATCTGCCTCAACTTCGATAGCTCTGAGCGTGGCAGCAGTATCTGTTGTAAAATAAGGATTACCTGTTCCAGCAGAAAATATAACAACTCTTCCTTTTTCAAGATGACGTACTGCACGACGACGGATAAAAGGTTCTGCAATTTCATCCATCTTAATGGCAGACATTAAGCGAGTCTTCACATCAATATTTTCGAGTGACGATTGTAAAGCTAAGCCATTAATTACCGTGGCAAGCATACCCATGTAATCACCTTGAACACGGTCCATACCACTGTTTGCAGCTTGGACACCACGAAAAATATTGCCACCGCCAATTACAATTGCAACCTGACAACCCATGTTTACAACGGTTTGAATATCTTTTGCATATTCAGCTATTTTTTCAGGAGCAATACCATACTCTCCATCTCCCATTAAGGCTTCACCACTAAGCTTAAGAAGTATTCTTTTGTATTTCATTTGGAATAAATTGTTTCTCAAAGATAGATAAATCAGTGAAAGAAATAATGAACAAGCACAGAAGTTTTGAACACAAAAAAACCACTCATATCTGAGTGGTTTTTTAATTCTTTACTTAAAAATGGATTAACCTAAGGCTACTCTTTTAAAATCAGAAACAGCTACATCTCCATATGAAGCAATATAGCTTGCAACATTCTGCTGTTCATCTTTGATATAGTCTTGATCTAAGAGACACATCTCTTGGTCAAGTGTGGTATTATCAGAAATGAAACGCGTTAACTTTCCAGGAACAATTTTATCCCAAATTTTTTCTGGCTTCCCTTCTGCTTTTAATTGTGCTTCAATATCAGACTTTGCTTTTGCTATTACTTCATCTGTTAATTGAGACATTGAAATATATTTTGGTACATTTTTAAGTGTTTTACCCAATCTAGACAACTCAATATTTTCTTTTTCAATCACAGCAATGCGGGCTTCGGTTTCAGAAGCTACAAAAGCATCATCAAAATCTTTGTAAGACAATGTTGTTGCACCCATTGAAGCTACTTGCATTGATAAATCTTTAGCCAACACTTCTGCATTATCAACAACATTATTTAATCCAACTAAAACAGCAATTTTAGAGCCGTGTGTGTAAGAACCTACAAATTTAGCTTCAACTTTCTCAAAACCTTTGATTTCTATTTTCTCACCAATCACACCAGATTGCTCAACTAATTTTTCGACAACCGTCATTCCATCAAAATCTGCTGCTAAAAAAGCATCTTTATTGGGTTGACCAAGTGCGATATCAGCTAAATCTGATGCCAATGCCTTAAACGATTCATTAATGGCAACAAAATCTGTTTCACAGGCTAAAACAATAGCAACACCAACAGTCTTGTCTGCATTAATTTTTGTTAAAGCAACACCTTCTGATGCATCACGGTCGGCACGTTTAGCTGCAATTTTTTGACCTTTCTTACGAAGAACATCTACAGCTGCTTCAAAATCACCTTCAGCCTCTACAAGAGCCTTCTTGCAATCCATCATTCCAGCACCTGTCTGCTTTCTTAATTTATTTACTTCTGCGGCAGTAATTTTCATAACTTGATAAATTATTTAAAATTATTCAGCTTTTGTTGACTTTTTTTTCTTAGGCTTATCAGATTCAGTTGTCTTTTCGGATTTAACTTCGTCTTTAACAGGTTCGTCTTTCCTAGTAGCAGCTTGAACCTCTTTTTCCTTCTTGCGATCACTCAAACCTTCTTTAACGCTAGCAGTGATAACATCAATTATAGCTGTGATAGACTTAGATGCATCATCGTTAGCTGGTATAGGAAAATCTACTAAATCAGGGTCCGAATTGGTATCTACAATAGCGAACGTAGGAATTCCTAACTTCTTTGCTTCTAAGATTGCAATTGACTCACGCATCACATCAACAACAAACAAAGCTGCTGGTAAACGTGACATGTCAGAAATTGAGCCTAAGTTTTTTTCAAGCTTAGCTCTCTGACGATCAATTTGTAGACGTTCTCTTTTAGAAAGAACCATAAAAGTCCCGTCAGACTTCATTTTGTCAATAGCAGACATTTTCTTAACAGCTTTACGAATGGTAACGAAATTTGTCAGCATCCCACCTGGCCAGCGCTCAGTAATATATGGCATATTTACATCATTTGCTGCATTTGCAACAATGTCTTTAGCCTGCTTTTTAGTTGCAACATACATGATTTTTCTTCCCGAACGGGCAATTTTTTTCATGGCTTCTGCAGCTTCATTAAGCTTAGCAACTGTTTTGTTAAGATCGATAATGTGGATTCCGTTGCGTTCCATAAAAATATAAGGCGCCATATTTGGATTCCATTTACGCGTAAGGTGACCGAAATGCGCACCTGCGTCTAAGAGTTCTTTAACTTCAATCATTTGAATTTTTTGTTTACTTTCTTTTTACGTTTTTTTTCGCAATCGTTAAGTAATGCCAAAGCAGTCTTAACAATTTAGATACTAAACCAATATTAACGTTTAGAGAACTGGAATTTCTTACGAGCTTTCTTTTGTCCTGGTTTCTTACGCTCTACCATTCTTGGATCACGCGTTAGTAATCCTTCTGGTTTCAACACTAAACGGTGATCAGGGTTCAATTTCACCAAAGCACGAGAGATACCCAAACGAATTGCTTCTGCCTGGCCGGTTATACCTCCACCTTCTACGTTTACTTTAATATCATATTGACCTTCGACACCGGCCAAACCTTGAGCTTGCTCAAGTTTGAATTGTAGCGTAGCTGTAGAGAAATAATCTTTAACGTCTCTACCGTTTACTGTAATAGCTCCTTTACCATCTGAAAGGTAAACGCGAGCTACCGCTTTTTTTCTTCTACCGATTGTGTGAACAACTTCCATCTTATTTGATATCTTTTAAGTTGATTAATTTTGGCTTTTGAGCGTCCATTCCGTGTACATCGCCAACGAATACACGTAAATTTCTGTTCAATGCAGCTCCTAATTTGTTTTTAGGAAGCATACCATAAACAGCCTTGGTTACAAGACGTGTTGGATCCTTCTCAAAAACCTCTCTTGCTGTTGCGTTACGTTGACCTCCAGGATAACCTGTGTGTCTTACGTATTCTTTAGCTTCCCATTTGTTGCCAGTTAAAACAATCTTTTCAGCGTTAATCACAATCACGTTATCTCCACAATCTACGTGTGGTGTGTAACTTGGCTTGTGTTTTCCACGAATCAAAAATGCAACCTTAGAAGCCATACGCCCCAACGACTGACCTTCAGCATCCACCAATAACCATTCTTTTTGAACAGTTTGCGCGTTGGCTGAAACAGTTTTGTAGCTTAATGTACTCACCTTTTAATTATTTAGGTTAATTAATTTTTCCCTATGAATGGACATACCATGCCCATAAAAACGGACGGCAAAGTTAATTTTTTTTTTCACAAATAACCACCTTGCCTTCATTATCTTTTTCAAGTTTTAAAACCATCTAAAAAGACCTTAATTAAAGCCCTAATAATCTTGTTTTAAAATTTTAGATAACACCGAGTTCTCGTCCCACTTTTGTAAAGGCTAAGATAGCTTTTTCAATATCGCTGAACTGTGTGCAGCAGAAGCTGAACACGAATACGAGCTAAACCTTTTGGAACGACAGGATAAAAGAAACCAATTACTAAATGCCTCTTCGAGCAACCTGTTTGCAAAACGTTGAGACAATTCTGCTCGTAAAACTTTACAGGAACAATAGCGTGCTCACCCGGTCTTAAATCAAAACCGGAAACTTCCATACCCAATCTAAATTGCTTTGCATTGGCTTCTAACTTATCTCTAAGTTCGGTTAAAGAGGACAGTAAATCGATTACCTTATTGGCTGCCCCCACAATAGAAGGTGCTAAAGAATTCGAAAACAAATAAGGGCGCGAACGCTGACGTAAAATATCTATAATTTCTTTTTGCAGAAGTAAATCCGCCCATGGCACCACCTAAGCTTTTCCTAAAGTACCAGTAATAATATCTACACGACCCATCACATTGCATGCTCATGTGTACCTCTTCCTGTTTTTCCAACAAAACCTGTTGCATGGCAATCGTCTACCATAACCATGGCTCATACTTCTCTGCCAAATCACAAATCTGATCTAGCTTAGCAATGAAACCATCCATAGAGAAACCCCATCGGTAACAATCATTCTATACCGCGCAGACTGGCTTCTTAGCTCTTCAAGATCTTGCATTTTGCTGTTTTTATATCGATAGCGCTTTGCTTTACAAAGGCGAACCCATCAATAATAGAAGCATGATTAAGCTCATCAGAAATGATGGCATCTTGGTCGGTGAGCAAGGCTCAAAAACACCACCATTGGCATCAAAAGCTGCTGCATAAAAATGGGTCCTCCATCCCTAAAAAGAAGACAATTTGGCTTCTAATGTCTTATGAATATCTTGAGTTCCCAAATAAAACGCACAGATGACATTCCGAAACCTGGGAATCCAGCACATCTTTTGAAGCCGGGAATCATCTCAGGATGAGAAGACAAACCCAAATAATTATTAGACAAAAATTAATACCTCCAACCATCACTAACCCCAATATCGCTACCTTGGGGGTTACAATAATTCTTTCATTCTTATACAAACCTGAAGACTTGATGTCCACTAATTGTTTTTTAAATGTTCTTTGAAGCTCGCACATTTTAAATGTTTAAATGTTATAAATAACTCCCTTAAATTATAAATACAAAGATAAAAATAGTAACCCATTTAAAGTCTCATTTTCAACAATTAAAGCCATAAAAAAAAGCGCATTGGCGCTTTAAATTGAATTAAAAATATCTGTTTAGACCACACCTTGATCTAGCATAGCATCCCTTTTTACAAAGCCGCAATATTGGCACCCTTTACATAGTTGGTATAACCATTATTATCTGAACCATAAGCCACAGGAAGTATGAATATCAACCATAATAGCATGCAACTTGGCATCCACTTCTTCACGGCTCCAATTGAAGCGAAAGAGTTTTTGGGGCATTTCCAAACCAGAAACGGCAACCCTCCAGCATTGGAAGCTTTACCGGGGCAAAAAAATTTTATTTTGATCAAACACCTCAAAAGCTTCGGCGTACAAGGCATGTTCGCCCTTGCTCACACAGTTACAACCATTGGAACCAAAGCCTTAGCTTCTTCAGCATTAAGCTCATTTTTTCGTAGCACAAGGCAAAAACAATATCACAAACTACAGACCAAGGTCTGGGGCCCCTTTATGAAATTCACATCCAAATGATCGCGTAGGCTTTATTCGTCCGCGTTCACATTTTTAAGTTTCCCTAAAAAGCCAATTTTTTAGCATCTATTCCAGAGGGTCGTATATAAATCCAGAAGAATCGAAAGGTTAATACTTTGCACCAAGCTCGGTTGCTTTTTCACAGGAAAACTGCGCCAAAGTTTCCAGAACCTGAAATAACGACTGTTTTTCCATCAAACTTTCACCTTTAGTCTTTAACATTTGTTCTGCAAAATATACATTACCATAACCTGTTGCTTCAGGACGAATTAATGATCCTCCCCAAGCTGCACCTTTACCCGGGAAGTACCCAGTAAACTCATTACTAAGGCGTTTGTACTGACCAAACATATATCCAATTTCGCGTCCACCCACACCAATATCACCAGCGGGCACATCTGTATTTGGACCAATATGTCTATACAACTCTGACATAAAGCTTTGACAAAAACGCATCACCTCATTATCACTTTTTCCTTTAGGATTAAAATCAGATCCACCTTTACCACCACCCATAGGCAATGTAGTTAAACTGTTTTTAAAGACTTGCTCAAAAGCTAGGAATTTTAATATTCCTAGGTTAACCGTAGGATGAAATCGTAAACCACCTTTATAAGGTCCTATTGCACTATTCATCTCTATACGAAAACCTCTATTTACTTGAATATCTCCTTTATCATCTAACCATGGTACACGAAACATAATAACACGTTCGGGCTCAACCATTCTTTCCAACAACATAGTGTTGTTGTACTTTGGATTGTTTTCGATAAAGGGGAGTACGGTCTCAGCTACCTCAGTAACTGCTTGAATGAATTCCGGTTCATTGGGGTTTCTAACTTTTACGCTATCGATAAAAGCCTGTATTTTTGCTTCCATTTTATAAGCACTTTAAATTAAAAATACTATACAAACGTAAAACATTTTTTTTTTAAAACACCAATTAAATTAAACAATTTAACCTATGAATTTATCTAAGTAAAAACGAAAGTAAAACGTGTAAAAAAAAACACTAATTATTTTTTTCATTTCCTTTTTAGATGTCAGCCTATATTTAAAATATTATTATGAATGAATAAAAAGTCTATTTTTGGAATGTTTTTGATTAAATTTTATGTCAAAATTATACATTAGAATACTTGTTATTATTTTACTAATTAGCTTTGCTTCACAAGCTCAATCCTTTGTCTCTGGATATATTATAGAAAAAAACTCAAACGAACCAATTTCTAATGTTTATGTTATCACAGAAAATAACGAAGGGACATTTAGTGATTTAAATGGATTTTTTCAGCTTAATTTAAATGAAGGGAAGCACCAAATTACTTTTCAGCATGTTGCATACAAAACTACCACTAAGAATATTGAAATAAAAGCAAATCAGCGAATAGAATTGCCTGTAGAACTGATCACAAATAAAGAAGAATTAGAAACTATCGTATTAAGTGCAGGGAAATTTAAGCAACGTATGGAAGAAATTAGTGTTTCATTGGATGTTTTTGAGGGAAACTACGTAGAAAATCAACACAATTTCAATGTAGAAAAAAACATTGCCCAAGCTCCAGGTATTCATATTATTGATGGTCAAGTAAATATAAGAGGCGGAAGTGGATGGAGCTATGGCGCAGGATCAAGAGTGTTGGTTTTACTAGATGGACTTCCTGTTGTAAACTCGACTACAGGTGCTGTCCAATGGGAATTAATTCCTGCTGAGAATATTGAACGTATCGAAATCATTAAAGGCGCTTCATCAGTACTCTTTGGCTCCTCGGCACTTAATGGATTGATAAACATTACCAGTAAAAAAGCAGAACCAAAACCCAGAACGGTTTTCTCAACATATTATGGTATATACGATGAAGCTGATAGGGCATCCTTAAACTGGTGGACGCCTGCTGGCATTGATCTTACACAAAATGGAATCAACTTTAGTCATGCACAAAAGAATGAAAGCATAAGTTATAATTTTGGAATCCAAGCTCACAAGAGTACGGGATATCAAGGCTACATAGACAGCACAATTAACATACAAGATACCCTTGTTGAAATCCTAAGTGTTGGTGAAGAACGCGTTAGGATGTACTTTAATACCAACATTGAATCAAAACTTATTCCTGGACTGCAATATGGTTTAAACAGCACGTATATGCGGTTTGATGAAGCCGATGGTTTTCTTTATTTGAGCGATTCCTTTGGCTACACTCCTTTTAGTGAAGAAAATTTCTCAACCTTTAAAAGTGCTCAAACCATACTTACACCAAGTTTAACCTACAGCAACTCAAACCGAAACACAAAACACAAGCTTTTAGGACGCTATCTACAGACAAATTTCAATCCCGACGGAAGTCAGGTACTTAATAATTACATCGCACTGTATTCCGAATATTTATTTCAAAAATTTTATTTAAACGGCACCTGGACGTCAGGTACAAACATGAACTATTATGTTGGGCTATCAGACTTTTTTGATTTAGATCAAAAGGGAATCAATTATTCTCTTTTCACTCAATACGACCACACCCAAGGACCACTTAGATTTAGTATAGGAACGCGCTACGAACAATACAACATTAGAGATAAGAAAGAAGGACAACCGGTGGTTCGGATGGGTCTGAATTACGAGCTCAATGAATACAATTTTTTCAGAGCCTCTTTTGGACAAGGGTATCGATACCCATCGATGTACGAATTGTTTTTTATTTAGAGATGCAGGCGAAATATCAATTTACTCTAACCGAGAGCTAAAACCAGAAACAGGTTATACCGCAGAAATTGGCTACAAACACAAATGGTTTACTAAAGAGAAGTTTACCGCCTACTTTGACGTCGCTGCTTTTCATATGAATTATAATGATATGGTAGAATACAGCTATGGGCTTTGGGGTGACTCAACGCGACTCAACCCGCTTGGTGTTGGATTTAAACCTATTAATGTAGGTCAAACAAAAATTTCCGGACTTGACTGCTCTATTTTAACTGATGGCGATTTGGGAAGTGATTGGAAAATCAGTTCTAGACTTAGTTACACCTTCATGAATCCTAGGGCTGTAGACCCATATCTGGTTTATGACAATTACAATGATCGACTCGATAACCTGTTGCAAAACTTCTTAAATGAAGGCCTAATTGATGAAACTCTACTTCCTTTAATTGAAGAAATAACCGCACAAGACAGCCAATTATCATTCAACTCTACAAGTTCAAACCCAGATAGCGAAACTTTAAAATACCGCTACAAACACATGGCCAAACTAGATTTTGAAATTTCTAGAAAAAATTGGGTATTCGGAACACACTTGCACTACAATTCATTTATGGAAAATATAGACCAACTTTTTGAAAGTGGCGCATTTAACGCGGAAGTACTAGATATTTTTACACTTGCCGATGCAAATATCTATGATATGGGTATAAAAAGATCGAGAGAACGATTAATTTCTGGAGATTTTATTGCTAATTTCAGGGTGTCTTATATCTTTACAGAAAACTTATCCGCTCAATTTTTGGTTGAAAATGCATTTAATCGAGAATACCAAATACGTCCTGCATCCCTCGGGGCTCCAAGATTTTTTTCGCTAAAATTAACCACTGAATTCTAATACTCTTAAAATGAAAAAATGTATTCTAATTATCTTACTACTGTTTATAAGTATGTCTCAT
This sequence comes from Cryomorphaceae bacterium, assembly GCA_019649675.1. Taxonomy (GTDB): domain Bacteria; phylum Bacteroidota; class Bacteroidia; order Flavobacteriales; family UBA7430; genus MED-G21. The sequence continues at coordinate 489,924 of BOWN01000002.1, forward strand.
ACATTTGCACAAAACATATTATCAGGAAAAGTAACTAGTCAGAATAATGAAGAACTTATCGGTGTAAATATTTCTGTAAAAGACATATCGGGGTTAGGAACTAGCACTGACTTTAATGGCAATTTCCAAATCAACTTACAAGAAGGATGTCATGATTTATTATTTCAATACATCGGTTATAAAGACCTTCTAAAAAATGTGTGTTTGGAGCAGAACAAAAATCTAAACTTAGATATTTTCCTTGTAGAATCTTCTGAAGTCCTAGGAACCGTGGTGATTTCAGCGGGTAAATTTGAACAAAAACTAGAAGAAGTAACCGTTTCTATGGATGTGATTAAACCGGCTTTAATAGAAAATAAATCAGCCACCTCATTAGATCGAACCATGAACCAGTCGCCCTCAGTTCATATTGTAGATGGACAGGCTAATATTCGTAGTGGTAGTGGTTGGAGTTATGGCGCAGGTTCAAGAGTTATGGTGATGGTAGATGGTATGCCTCTTATGAATGGCGATCAAGGAGGAGTAGAATGGCAACTAGTACCCATGGAAAACATTTCACAAATTGAGGTCATTAAAGGGGCCTCATCTGTTTTATTTGGTTCTTCAGCACTCAATGGAACTATAAACATTAGGACAGCCTACCCAACCAATGAACCTATTAATAAACTCATGATTACGCATACCGTATATGGTAAACCACGAAGAGAAGGGCTTCACTGGTATAAAGATAATATTCAAGACAGCAATAACTATGCATTTTTACATGCTCATAAAAACAAGCATTCAGATTTTGTGCTTGGTCTGAATCTATTTAATGATGCTGGTTTTCAAGAGGGTGTAACCAGTAAAAGAGCCAGAATTAATATGAGCAAAACCTTCTACTCTAAGAATATTTCAGGTCTTCAATACGGAATAAAAACAAACTTTATGAGGAGTAGAATTGGAGATGGTATTATGTGGATGCACGATTCACTTGCATATACTCCATTAGACAATGACCCAGGTTTTTATAATAAGGGGATATGTGATGATTGATCCTTTCATAAGCTACCATAATGAAGAAAAAATATCAAATATATCATCAACTCAAGGTACTTTCACAAGTTTTATGGACCATTTGAAAATGAAACTATAGGACAAATTATTTCTACAGACTCGACTACATTTTCTAGAGTAGCATATTCAGATTTTCAGGTACAAAAATCTACAAAGAAGGGCTTTCTTCAACCTCAGGTTATACAATCAGAATTGATCAAGGGTCAGATGAAAACGTGTATGGAAGTCATATCAATATCAACAACTCACTCTATACACAGGTAGATTACAAAAAAGACCGATTCAACTCTGTCAATTGGGGGCCGTTACGAACACTTTCAAGATGCAAGAAATACCATTTCTAGACCTATCTTCCGAGGGGAGCAAACTACAGAGTTGGTTTAGCAACTTTTTAAGAACTTCTTTTGGACAAGGGATCAGATTCCCATCTATGCTGGAGCGCTATGTCAATTACGAAACAGGACCGATGACTATTTTCCCAAATGAAAACTTAAATCCAGAAACTGGATGGAGTTCTGAATTGGGAATCAAACAAGTGTTAAAAATTGGCGAATGGAAAGGATTTGTTGACGTTGCAGCCTTCATTATGCAATACAACGACATGATGGAATTCAGCTTCGGAAAATGGGGTGCAGATGATGAGGGAGCAACTTTTTGGTTTCGGATTTAAATCTGTCAATATTGGAAATTCAAGAATTCAAGGTGTGGAGGTTTCTGTTGCAGGAGAAGGACAAATTGGAAAGACAAAAATTCAATTACTCGGAGGTTACACCTAACAAACCATACATTGAAGAACTCACCATCAATATGATGAATACATAACTTACAAAAATGAATTTAACTCTGACCTAGGAATAATGGATACTGTCGCAGTGAGTAACCCTATTTCTTACACACAACAAGTTCAGATACTTCTGGTGTTCTTAAATACCGATATAAACATTTGGCAAAATTTGACATTAATATTGAGCGAAACCGAACAGTAACAGGCTTTCTTTACGTTTCTAACAGTAAAATGGATAATATAGATTTAGCCTTTATAGAACCACTTTTTGATCTTTACTTAGGAACACTTCGGCATGGAACCGACTAACAAAAACTGTATTATGGTAGATTACCGTCTTGGGTATGACATTACTGAAGACGCTCGATTTCATTTAACATAGACAATATTTTTAACACTGAGCAATCGCTTCGACCTGCAGCACTTTCTGCACCACGAACCTACTCTGTTCTCTTAAAACTGCTTTTCTAACATGATTACAGGCATCATTCCGGCACGCTATGCTTCAACGAGATTTCCTGGGAAACCATTGGTTGACATCCATGGCAAAAGTATGCTGCAAAGGGTTTATGAACAGTGTCTAAAATCAAAATTAGATCGGCTATTGGTAGCCACTGAAGATGAGCGAATTGCCTCGCATGTTAAGGAGTTTAATGGTGAAGTTATACTCACCGCATCTTCTCATAAAAGTGGCACCGACCGAATTGCTGAGGCCGTATATAAACTAAATATACAAGACGATGGTATCGTTGTAAATATTCAGGGTGATGAACCTTTCATAAACCCTGAAGATATCAATCTGTTGACTGCCTGTTTTGAAAAACAAAAAACACAAATCGCAACCCTAGTTAAAAAAATTGATTCGATAGAAACTCTGAAAATCCTCATAATCCTAAAGTGGTTTTAAACGCAAATAAAGAAGCACTTTATTTTTCTAGAGCACCTATTCCACATCTAAAAGATTTTAAAAAAGATGAATGGCTAAATCATCATACATTTTTAAGCATATAGGTATTTACGGTTCCGCACATTTGTTTTAAAAGAAATCAACCAATTACCAAGCAGTCTGTTAGAGAAAAACGAGGGTTTGGAACAATTACGTTGGCTTGAAAATGGCTATCGGATTCAAACTGCAGAAACCAACTCTGAATCTATCGCTGTTGACTGCCCAAAGATTTAATTCGAATCGATAAAAATTCTTTTCATAATCCCTACTTTTTATACTTTAGCAAAGTATGAAAATTGAATCTTACATCAGCGATTTATTATACCGTACAACTGTGTAATCATTCCGGGGTTGGGAGGCCTCATACCAATTATCGCAGTGCACAAATTCACCCTGTAAGTCATACATTTCGACCGCCAAGTAAAAGTATTCGTTTTAATGTAAACCTTCAAGAAGATGATGGCTTATTGGCCAACTACGTTTCTTCATGCGAATCTATTTCTTTTGCCAGTGCACAAAATAAAATTGAGCGTTTCGTTTTTTCTATTCAGAACGATTTAGAACACAAAAAAGAAGCGAGACTTTCTAAAATTGGTTTTCTGTCTGTCGACATAAATGGCATAATTTCTTTTGAACCAGACCTAAAGATTAATTTTCTCCCAGATTCTTTTGGACTAGAAGCGATTCAATCGCCAGCGATTCTGAGAAAATCAAAGAAATTGATCTGTCAAAACAGATTTACCAAGGTGCAAAAGTATTCAAGCTCAAAAACTTCTTTCAACTGGAAAATTGCAGCCGTCTTAATTCCTCTAATTGGACTTAGCACTTATGTTTCTTTTCAACAAGATGCTATTGGGTTACAAATATGCCAACTATGCATACTTGAAATCCGTTTAAAGAAAAACCTACATCGGTTTACATTCCAAGAGCTATTAAGGTCAAAGAAAAAACAATAGAACTAAAAGAAATCATAGCTACCCATAACTCAGTTGTAGAAAAAATTAACGGAAATATTAAAGTTAAAACAAAAGTTAAAAAAATATTCCTGCACCAAGTTTTAAAACAACAGTTGTTTCTAAACCCTTCCATCTTATTGCAGGTTGTTTCTCGTCTAAACTTAACGCAATTAATTTAGTTAACCAACTCAAAAGAAGGCTTTGCAGCTCTCATTAATTGGACAAAACGCAAACGGATTATTTCGCGTAGCTTTTCAATCTTATAAAAGTAGAAAGCTTGCTGTTACAGAAATGAAAAAATTAAAGGATTCGGGAAAATCAACTTGGCTACTCATAAAATAATTTTTCTCCTAGTGACTCCTACCATGGATTTTCAAAATAATTTTAAAATAATGAAAATCAAAAAATCACTTATTGTCTTATCAATTTTTATCAGTTATTCTCTAACTGGCCAAGAAGAAAACTTGATGAACATATTTACTAATGATGCTTCAATTGGTATAAATATGAGTATAGTCTCGGACATATCTAACAATAATACCGATAAAATTAACTTTCTTCAACTACACAAAACATATCAACCACGTAATTGCTTTTCAATTTGAAGGAATATTTGGCAACATAGAAATTCCTATTTTGGAGATGGTCTTAGTGGTGTTAGCGCAAATGGAATAATTAATCTTTCTAACCTTACTTATGGCAAGAGCTCTAAATCGCTATTGTATCTTTCTTCAGGTGCATATCTTATAGACACAAAAACAGAAGGAAAAGAAGCAATTGCTAATATTGGTGGTGGAATAAAATTCAATATTAACGACCAATATCAGCGGATAGATATAGATATATCTACAAAGCTAGGAATAAACCCATTTAAGTATGAAACTAGTATTTATCCAATTTGTGCTGTTGGTATCAGTTACCGTTTTAACTCCTTGAAAGAATCTGTAGAATGGAATAATCCACTTCATATAATCTATAAAGATCTTAAAGATTTAAAGTCAAAGATAGATTCATCAGATGAAGCTAAAATTAAAGACAATATAGCTAAAATTAGATCTCAAGATGCCAAAATTAGTAGCAATAGCAACAACATCAAAAATGTTTATAGCATTACCAAAAATAACATAAGTCAGATAGAACAGTTAAATACGGAAATCAATAAATTAAAAAATAAGGATGATTACCGGGAATTTATATCATCAGTCACTATAAACGAAATTACATTAGGTTACCATATTATTTCCGGCAGTTATGCTTCTTTTGAAAATGCAAAAAGAAAATTAAAGCAAGTTCAAAGAGACGGTTTTGCATCATCTAATATCCAAGAAGGCGCTAATGGTCTATTTCGTGTATTTTTAGAATCTTATAAAAATAAAGATGAAGCGCTAATAAAGCTCAATAAGCTAAAAGCGTCTGGTAAGTCTGTTTGGCTTCTAGAGTAGTTTTAGTACTGCTTTTCGATGTCTTTTGAATCAATAAATTTGATGCAGCCAAGGTTTTTGTGCTTGCAGGATTTCCCATGCTTTGAACAAGGTCTTTTGAGATGTTAGAAAGAATTTCTACCGAATCAGAAGCAGCTGCATAAGGCGCAAAACCAAGGCTTGGCTTGGTACATCCCCAAAATGACACAATTGACTTTTTAAATGCTGCACCAATGTGCATCAAACCTGTATCGTTACTCAATAACACCCTGCTTTTTTAATAAGTAAAGCTGTTTGATCTAAAGATAATTTACCGCAGAAGGTTTTAATATTAGGCTGCCCACAAGCTTCTATAATTGCTTCAGCCTCTTCCACTTCTTGTGAATCGCCTAAAGATAAACCGGCACATCCATTTTCTTACAAACGGCTGCCACCTGAGCCACAGCTAATTTCTTAAATGTAAAAGAACCGCCAATGCTCCAGGCAATAAAAGGCTTATTTAAATGTATATCAACTGATGTTTTGGGAGACATAAAATAATCTAGCCCTTTATGGTCGTTAGAAACTCCTATGTGAGAAACTGTATCTAAATAGCGATCTGCAACATGTTTAAGAGGTATAAGGCCAAAACCCATGTGAATGAGCAACCATTTTGTAGGTTCAATTTTTCAAAAGTTTTGTAAGGAACGCCAAGGGCTTTTTTAATTCGAAGGGAACGCCAATTGCCATGTAAATCAACAAGAAAATCAAATTGTTCTGCCTTCAATTTCTCAATTAATTCAATCCCTATTTCTTTATCGATACAATGAAGTGCATCTACATATGGATTATGCTGCAACAATCCTGAAAAAGATATCTTAGTAAGGTAATGCACCTCTACACCGAGTTGCTGTTTAATACAACGCAGCACGGGTGTGGTTAATATGATATCTCCGATAGAGCTGAAACGAATGATGAGTAACTTCTTCAATGAAAATGAGTTTAAACAAAAATACACAAAGCCGCTTAAGTAAAAAGAGCAGTATTAAAATAATCCTTCTATAGCGTAATTTCCCTTGAAGGTTAGCGCTTAACAAGGCAATTCTTTTTCCATGCTTTTTGTGTAGCCCAAAACAAACATTAATTTTGTTAGTGCCGCTTCAAAGCTCATGTCATAAGCCGAAAGCACACCCAAATCTTTTAAACTCCTGCTGGTTTCGTAACGCCCCATTTCAACTGCCCTCCAATACATTGAGAAACATTTAAAATAAGTTGTCCGCTATTTATTGCCTGTTCAATTTCATCTAAAAACCATTTTGAAGTGGGCGCATTTCCAGAACCAAAAGTTTCTAAAAGAACAGCTTCTGTTTTGTCTTGTTTTAAAACGGCTTGAACGGTTGCTTTGGTAATACCAGGAAACAATTTCAGCACAATAATATTGGTATTCAACTTAGGGTGCACCTGTAAAGTCTCTTCGTTAATTTTTCTACAATATCTTCGATTAAACTTAAGGTGAACACCTGCTTCAGCCAGCAGCGGATAATTAGCAGAAACAAAAGCTTCAAAATGATCTGCATTGACTTTATGCGTTCGGTTTCCACGGTAAAGTTTATATTCAAAATAAACGGCCACTTCGGGGACCTCAGGAACACCATCTCTGTAAGAAGAAGCAATTTCTATGGCGGTAATTAAATTTTCTTTTGCATCGGTTCGGGGTATACCAGAAGGCAATTGCGAGCCAGTAAGGATAACTGATTTATTTAAATTTTCCAGCATAAAGCTAAGCGCTGATGCTGTGTAAGCCATAGTATCTGAACCATGTAAAATAACAAAGCCATCAAAGCTTCATAGAACTTTTCAATCGTTTCTACCAGCTGCGCCCAAATTTTTGGTTGCATATTGGAAGAATCTATGCTAGGTTCGTAGGACTGCACTTCTAGGATACAATCTAAGTGCTGAAGCTCTGGGATTTGTGATTGTAAATTCTCAAAATCAAAAGGAACGTAAGCGTTACTTTCACTATCATGAACCATACCAATAGTTCCACCGGTATATATAAGTAAGATTTTCATATCAACATCCAAAGAGTTTTATAGAATTATCGGTTGTTATTTGAGCAAGCCTTTCAATAGATACCTGATGCAGTTCGGCCACTTTTCGAGCGATGTGTATAAGATAGGAAGATTCATTTCGTTTTCCACGGTTAGGGCTCGGTGCCAAATAAGGGCTATCTGTTTCGAGCACCAAGTACTTTAAATCTATTTCTTTTACAACAGCATCTAATCCAGCTTTTTAAAGGTAACAATACCGCCAATACCCAAATAAAAATTGAGATCAATGACTCGTTGGCTTGTTCAATTGAACCAGTAAAGCAATGAAAAACACCTCGGAGCTGTTCATCTTTCTCATCTTCAAGGATTTCAAAGATCTCATTAAAAGCATTACGGCAGTGAATAGCAATGGGCAAACCTTTCTCTTTGGCCCATTGGATTTGGGGTTTTTCAAAAAAGAAATTTTTTGTTTTTTAAAAGGTTTTTCCCCAAAAAGTCCTTTCCCAATTTTCCCCTACGGCACAAAAACCCCCCCATCCAAAATGTTTTTTTATGACCGCAAATTTCCCAGTTTATAATTCTCTTTTTACATGACGGGGATGTAATCCCATCATGGGAAAAAAACTTTTTTTGGGGATACGCAGCACGATATCCATCATTGCTTTTACGGTTTTCCCAATCTATATTGGGGTAAAAATGCGCTGTATATTTTCCTCAAAAGCACGGAGAATCTTGCTTTGCGGTCCTCGACAAACTTAGTATCGTACAAGTGGCTGTGTGTATCGGTTAAGATCATGCTGTAAAAATTTTCACTTTTTTCCGGGGGGCTATGCATTTCCCAAAAATGTATTCTTTTTTCCAAAAAAAATCCTGCTTTTCCCCCTTTAAAAGGTGGCCGAGCGGTTTTTAAAGGGGCACGCCTGGGAAAACTTTTTTGGGTGCAAGCCCTCGGGGGGTTTGAATCCCTTCCTCTCTGCTAAGGGCTTTATTCAAGTCCGTCAATTTTTACAAAAACGTTGATTTTTAAGAAGTTTTTTAAAAAGACGGGTTACATATTTCTCAAATTTAAACCATACCTAAGTGTGGATATGGCAACATTAAAAACTGTTTTTTTAAATTGTTTTACAAGAAAATTTATACGAAGGCTGTTAAAAACTTATGATATTTGCTACTATCAATTAAGAACTATGAGTTATTTAAATGTTTACTTCTTTACCAGAAAGCCAAGCCAAAAAGGGGGGCGTTATTTTTGTCGGGCATCGCTCAAGGGGGAAAAGAAAAGACTTTTCACTGGGTAAGACAATCCCTCCCCAAATTTTGGGATAAAAAAAAAACCCTTTTCCCAATTTAAAAAAAAACCCGAGGGTAAACGCTATTACGACCATCAAAAACGGTGGAAAAGGAAATGTATGATGCCGACTGAAATGCATTAAAAATAGCAAGACTTACTCCCCGGAAAAAATAATCAAATTTTCCAAAGGGCCCAGATAAACAATTTCCGGGGATTTGTGGAACTGTTTAATAAACATCAGATACAGTTCAAACAGCTATTTCAGTTAACCAAAGAGCACACAGATCTTATATAAGGTATGACATGTGCCTTAGACACCTATGTAATTATTTAAAAAACATACAACAAAACAGATTTAGATGTTAGATTCTTAGACTACCCTTTTTTCGAAGGGTTGGATCATTATATTAGAACAATAGGAAGATGTTCGAATAACACAACAGTAAAATACATTACAATGTTTTAAGAAAATTGTACGTACAGCCATCATAATAGAGTAATCGATAGGATCCATTTATAGAATATAAAGGACGAATAGTAACAATTGAAAGAGAGTGTCTTAATGATACAGAACTAAACAAGCTAGCCAGTCTTGAGCTTAAAGATGAAAATCTAAAGATTGTAAGAGATAGTTTCCTAATATCATGTTACACGGGTCTTGCTTACGCAGATTTAAGAGCATTAAGAAGTGATCAAATTATTTTTGAAAATGGTGATTATTGGATCAAAACCTTGAGACAAAAATCAAAGGTTAAAGCTGAAATTATATTACTCCCAAAAGTATTGGAGCTACTCAAGCAATACAAAAATCACCCATGGTGCATTGAAAAAGGACGAGCCATATATATGATCAGCAACCAAAAGACAAATAAGCATCTAAAGACCCTGGCAAAACTATGTGGCATAACTAAAATACTTACCTTTCATATTGCCCGCATACCTTTGCCACAACCATTACACTTGCCAAGGAATCTCTATTGAGGTAGTTAGCAAAATGCTAGGTCACAAAAGCATAAAACAAACCCAGCATTATGCCAGAATGGTCAACACAAGAGTTCAGGATGAAATGCAAGCTTTGAAGGCCTTATACTAGAAAACTCGACGTGTTTTCATTTCTTGTTTATTTAAAATAAACTTAAGACTCTAACATCAATTGTTATGTTAATTCCAAATATAACAACGATTTTCAATTCACTGATTAACAGATAGATAAACATCTTATCCTTTAAAAAAATCATTATGGGTTTGGTGATAACTTAAACCCTTGAACCAATGAAATGTTAAATTAAAGGTAAAATTTAAAAAAGAAAAAATGAATTTAGAATTAGAACTATTAAAATTAAAAAGCTTTAAAAAAATATTAAACCCGGGTCAGTCAAAAGAAAATTAAAAAACGGGGA
>BOWN01000003.1 GCA_019649675.1 Cryomorphaceae bacterium
TTCCCCATTTTATTTATTAAAGCTCATATTTGCCCCCACCAACCTATAGCTCAAAAGGGTTTTTTTGCAGCCCTTCTTTTAAAATTCAGGATTAGAAACTATATCAAATGATAGGTTGGAGTTTCTTTTTTTTAATTCTGACTCAACAACACTTCTTACTTTGTCAGCGGTGCCAACTGGAACGGTAGACTTGTCAACTATAATTATGTTGTCTTGCATTTTTTCACCAATCTCTTTTGCAACAGATAGGACATATTTTAAATCAGCAGAGCCATCCGCCCCCATTGGAGTGCCAACAGCTATAAAAACAATCTCAGCACCCTTAATTCCTGACTCAAGATTCGTAGTAAAGTTGATGTTTTCTTTTTTGATGTTTTCCTTTACCATCTTTGATAAACCGGGTTCATATATTGGTATAACACCTTCTTTTAAGTTATTGATTTTTATTATGTCTTTGTCAACGCAACTAACATAGTTTCCCATTTCTGCGAAGCAAGCCCCAGCAACTAAACCAACATATCCTGACCCAACGATTGTTATGTTCATAATAGATTATTTTATAAATTACTTAAGTAACCAGCTTGATGACTGAATTTTATTACCTAAACCATCAATAAGTTTTATGCCTAATTTATCGCAAATATCTTTTTCTGGAATAGTATTATTATTTTGATCACCCCCGTTTGCAAAGCATAATTCGAATTCTGAACCAAATTCATTAAATATTTTTTCAATAGTGTTACAAACAGTTTTATTTTCGTCTATTGATAGAAATACTTTATCAACTGCTTTTATGTTATTAACAATTATTAATCTTTCAGTTTCATCTTGAAAGGGTTTACTCCCTTTTAGAGATCTTTGATAGTCCGAATTTACAATTACAAACAACTCATCTGCCAAATTTTTAGCTTTTTGAAAGTACTCAATATGTCCTTTATGAATAGGATTAAAATATCCACTAACTATAATTGCAGTTTTAATTTTTTGCGACATTATGTTTTTGATTAAATGGATGAATAGATGTCTTATTTTTTGCAAATGGATGATAATCTCCCTTTAATCCAATTGGTTTCTGATTTCTAATCTCATGGGTTATTTTTACTCCTAATTTGCTGTCTTCTAATGTGTGCCCTTTATTATCAAGAATGTTTTTATATTCTAGACAATGCAGATCACTAAATCCATCAGTGAAATTTATTACCTCATTATTTATTTCCATTACTCTGTAAGTTCGCTGTTTTTTCTTTTTTATTTCATCAGGTAAGAGAGCTTCATTAATTGATAAAAACCAACGAACTCTTGCCTTTTTGAAGACCAATAATCCCGACGCCCGGTCATGATTATTTAAATGAACAATGTTCTCTTTAGGCTCTCCGAACACCCAACATAACATATCAAAAAGGTGTATTCCAATATTTGTTGAAATGCCTCCCGATTTTTCATCAAAACCTTTCCAAGAAGCGAAATACCAATTACCTCTTGCACTAATATAATTCAAATCTATATCATATGTAGCATCAGAATTACTATTATCTACTTTTTCTTTGAGAGAAATTATCTTTGGGTGAAGTCTTAGCTGTAAAATAGTCCAAATCGATTTCCAGTTTTTTCTCTGAACCCTTTCTAACATATCTATGTTCCATGGATTCAATACAACAGGTTTTCACAATCGCATCAGCACCCCACCTCAAGTACAGATTTGATATGATATCGTGAGATAGTTAGGTGAGCATATTGAGATGTAATCTAAAGCTTTGATTAGTTGTTAATTGTCAATATATCTGTCAAATCTTTCAAATTCGTGAAAATGCTGCTTTAGGGAAAAAGAGTCTAAATAACCAACATTATCATGAGGGTCAACTGCAGCCAAAAGTTATTCCCAGTTTTTTTATTGCACTTACATGTTTTGGAGCTATGTATCCTGCAACTCAATTATACCAAATCTTTTCATATAATTATCTGTAGCTCTTTTACTATATAATTTATTTCATCATCACTTATATATGGGTTCATTGGTAGTGAGATGATATTATTTGACACCCTTTCTGATATAGGAAAGTCACCTTTTTATATCCTAAATATTCAAAAAATTTTTGAAGATGAAGTGGTTTTGGGTAATGAATGGCTGTCGGTATATTTTTATCACGTAACTTTTTTGCACGATTTCTATTTTTGACCTGAATAGAATACTGAGCCCATACTGATTTTTGTTGGGATTAATAATAGGTGTTTGAATATGATTTTTAGTAGTTCAGGTATTTATTTGCTACTCGTTGTCTGTTTTTTATGTCATCGTTGTAATAATCTATTTTCACATTAAGAATAGCAGCTTGTAATGTATCCATTCTAGCTCCTAATCCAATGAAACTATGCTCATATCGTTTAATTTGTCCGTGAAGTCTTATACTGGCCATTTTTTTATGAAGTGTTTCATCATTAGTGAAAACAGCACCACCATCTCCAAAACAACCGAGAGGTTTTGACGGGAAAAAGAAGTACAGGCAAGTTTAGAAATGCTACAACTCTTTTTCCATGGTAAGTTGCACCAAAACTTTGAGCAGCGTCTTCAATTATTGAAAGGTTATACTTTTTGCAATTAAGTTAAAGTTCATTCATATCAGCAACTTGTCCAAACAAAGAAACCCCAATTATAGCTTTGGTGTTTTTAGTTATTTTGTCTTCAATTTTTTTGTGTCAATGTTATATGTGTCTTCTTTAATATCAACAAATACAGGTTTGCGCCAGTAAAGCTATAGTTTCAGCAGTAGATATAAATGTAAAGGGCGACGTAATTACTTCATCACCATTTTTTATGTCAAGAGACATTAATGCAAGTAATAAGGCGTCAGTTCCAGAAGAGCATGTTAGTGCATGACTAGAACCAGTATAACTGGCAACTTATCCTCAAAAACCTGAATTTCAGGACCCATAATATAACTAGCGCTTGAAATAACGTCATGAATGGCCTTATTAAATTCTCTTTATGCCTGTCATAGGCAACTCTTAAGTTAGCAAAGTCAATTTTCAAGGATTTTATTTTATTAATTTAACAGAATTCTTTTCTAAGAAATATTTTTGTTTAGTGACATTACAAATAGCAATTTTTTTTGAATCAAATTTAATTTATTTCCATATTTACTCACCCACCCACTTGTCTTGATGGATTACCCATAACAAGCGCATATGGCAATACATCCTTTTGTTACAACTGAACCAGCAGCAATAAAAGAATATTCGCCAAGAGAAATTCCACAAATTATAGTTGCATTTGCTCCAATAGTGCTACCCTCCTTAACTTGAGTTTTCCTAATTCGGATCGTCTATTAATTTCAGATCTAGGATTAATAACATTTGTAAAGACTACAGACGGGCCAATGAAGACATTTTTTCGCAAGTAACCCCATCAAAGAGGCTTACATTATTTTGAATCTTTGTATTGTCTCCAACAACAACATTTGAAGAAATGAATACATTTTGACCTAATGTGCAATTTTTACCAATTATACAATTAGGCATAACATGAGAAAAGTGCCATATTTTGTGCCTTTCCAATTTGGCATGGGAGTCTATAATACTAGTTTCGTGACAAAATATGAAGTTTTCGCTTTAAAGTCATTCTCAAAGGTAATTAAAGAATCTTATTGATTTAATAGAATTATATTAAAGTTTATTTTTTATAATTCGTTCTTTTTTGAACAATAAACCAATTATTAGTTAATTCTTTCGATTATAAATCATTTCTTGTTTTGTTTTTAAATCAGTTAATTTGCAGCCTGCAAATTTGCATATTGCATGTCCAGCGCTGTATCCCATTCCATTGTTGGAGCAAATCTTGGATAACAATCGCTTTTCCTCTGCTACTAAACAAAGTTTTAAAGAACTTCCCATAGACATGAATTTAACTTTTCCATGTTTTGCTTTTTAGATTTTCAATGTAGCCTCTGTTTCTTTCGATAAATGTGAGCGACTTACTAAAACGGTAAATGTCTCAAATTTATTATAATAGGAAGAGTTTGGCCTTAGATAAAATATCTTCAAGTTGAAAAAGTCAAAATTAACGATTGACTTAAATGACCCTACGTTTTTTCAGAAAAGTAGATTACTCCCGATGTGGAGCAAAACAACACCTATGACAGGCGTATTTTTTCAACAAGTGCAATGTTAACAGTAAACTTTTCCATTGCGCCTTTAAAAAATTCTTTTGGTTCCATCTATCGGATCACAATCCAAAGCTTATCCAATATTTTTCGGTTTCGTATGGAATGCCTTGCCCTCTTCTGAAAGAATGGGGATTTTACTTTCTTGTAAAATAGAAGATATAATTCTGTGGCAGCCTTATCAGCTATTGTTAAGGGAGAGTTGTCATTCTTTCTGTTCTATTTCAAAATCTCCGAGTTTGGGAAATGGTTAAATTTCTTTACTAGGGTTCAAAGCAGCTTTTATTGCAAGTTGTGTGAGCTCAGAAATCATATTAATTAACTCTTGTTCAGAATCATCCCAGCACCAATGGTTTCATTTGTTTGTTCATCAATTAAGATGATACTACCCGTATGGCGGTTTCTATTGTATGAATCAACAAAAAGCGGTTTGGGTGTTCGAATAGAAACACGCGCAATGTCATTCATTTCTATTTTTTCGATGTTTCTCTATACGATGAAGGGTGTTGATATTAATTTTGTATTTGATTTCTTTAATCATTGAAATACACTCATTGGTGGTATGCTTTACAAAAACTTTGTTCTTTTGCAGACAGGTTTTTCACTCATCCATGTGATGAGTACATCCAAGTCTTGAGTTACTTCTGGGCTATTGTTCTCTCGAACAATCATATCCCTCGGCTAATGTCAATTTCATCAGTTAACCTGATTGATACTGACATAGGCGAAAACGCTTCTTTAACTTCAACTCCGTTAAGTTCTATTGCTTTAATATGAGTTGAAAAGCCTGAAGGTAAAATTTTAACCTTGTCACCCGCCTTAAAGACACCCCCCTCAATTCGGCCCGCATAGCCTCTATAATCTTGATGATCTCTCGTATGAGGTCTAATAACAGATTGGACTGGGAAACGACAATCGACATGATTGTAGTCGCTTGCAATATGAACATTCTCAAGAAGGTACATTAAAGTACTACCTTCGTACCAGAGCATATTTTTTGATCTATTTACCACATTATCTCCGTCTAGAGCTGAGATTGGAATGAACTGAATATCCTTAATATTAAGTTTGATGAGAATGCTTAAAATCTTGAACAATTTTTTCATAGGCTTCTTTTTATATTCAATCAAATCCATTTTGTTCACGCAAACAATTGCGTGAGGAATTTGAAGTAAGGATGCAATAAAAGCATGTCGGTGGGTTTGTTCAAGAAGCCCTTTACGAGCATCAATTAGTATGATTGCTAAATTTGCAGTTGATGCTCCAGTAACCATATTTCTTGTGTATTGAATATGGCCCGGTGTATCAGCAATAATAAATTTACGTTTTGGAGTGGCAAAATATCGGTATGCGACATCAATAGTTATTCCTTGTTCTCTTTCGGATTTTAGTCCATCGGTTAAAAGAGATAAATCGACATAGTCAAAGCCTTTATTGTGGCTTGATTGTTCTACAGCTTCAAGTTGATCTTGGAAAATAGACTTACTATCGTAAAGTAATCGGCCAATGAGAGTACTTTTTCCATCGTCAACACTTCCTGCTGTAGTAAATCTTAGTAGCTGCGTATTTTTGAGATCCATTTTAATCTATAATTTAAAATAATTTTGAAGTAACCGGCTTTTTGCGGTCTTCCATTGCTGTTTCACCTCTTTTATCATCAGCTCTAGTACCTCTTTCTGTTGTTCTTGTAGTTGAAATTTCGGCAATGATTTTTTCTACTGTATCTGCTTCAGAGTAAACCGCCCCAGTAATAGGCATGTCTCCACAGGTTCTATAACGTATAGTTTTTTCAGTAATTTTTTCCCCATCTTTTAAGTTAATGTATTTAGATGCAGCCAAAATAACGCCATCTCTTTCGATACATTTACGTTTGTGTGAGAAATAGAGTGAAGGTAAATCAATTTTCTCCAATTTAATATATTCCCAAACATCCATTTCTGTCCAATTAGATATTGGAAATACTCTAAAATGTTCCCCATTATTTTTTTTACCATTAAATAGATTCCACAATTCAGGTCTTTGGTTTTTAGGGTCCCATTGCCCAAATTCATCGCGATGTGAAAAGAAACGTTCTTTTGCTCTAGCTTTTCTTCATCTCTTCTAGCACCCCCATAGCTGCATCTATTTTGTATTTTTCTATGTATCTAGAAGTGTAACAATTTGCAAGAGTTTCTTGGAGGCATTTATTCCAGTCTCTTCTTTTACCATTCCTTTATCGATGGCTTCTTGAACAGAGCCTACGTAAGAGTTACACCCAAATCATTTACTAAACGGTCTCTAAATTCAATTGTTTCAGGAAAATTATGTCCTGTGTCAATATGAATTAAAGGAAAAGGAATTCTGGCTGGATAGAAAGCTTTTTAGCCAGATGTGTCATCAAAATGGAGTCTTTTCCTCCCGAAAACAAAGTGCAGGCTTTTCAAATTGTGCAGCCACTTCTCTAATTACAAATATAGCCTCGGACTCGAGTTCTCTTAAGTGGTTTATGGTATAATTACTCATTCTGAAGGATCAGTTTTGGGTTGATAAAGTTAATAATTTGTTTTGTGGCATCAATTATAGTTACTTCCTCTGTATTTATTTGAATATCTGGATGTAAAGGAGATTCATAGGGCGCAGAGATCCAGTCATATTTTTAATTTCGCCCTTTCTGGCTTTTGTATAGCCCTTTACATCTCTGCGTTCACAT
Organism: Cryomorphaceae bacterium; assembly: GCA_019649675.1. Lineage (GTDB taxonomy): Bacteria > Bacteroidota > Bacteroidia > Flavobacteriales > UBA7430 > MED-G21. The sequence goes on from BOWN01000003.1 coordinate 6,847, forward strand.
TCTTTAATGGATGTTTTATGTATACCTCAACCATATTATCATCACCTACAATCTTTCGAACATGGTCCCGGTCGTTTCTATAGGGAGATACAAATGCCGCTAATACTACAAGCCCAGCATCTATCATTAAGTGGGCTGTTTCGGCTATTCTTCTAATGTTTTCTTTACGATCTTTTGGGCTAAAAGATAAATCGCTGTTTAATCCTTTTCGAATATTGTCTCCATCTAAAGTGTAAGTGTGAATACTATTTTTGTGTAACTCTTGTTCAACACAATTGGCTATGGTTGATTTACCTGAGCCAGAAAGCCCAGTAAACCAAAGAAGAGTGATTGGTGTTGCTTTAGTTTTTTTCTAGAATCTCATTACTGAATATGAATGTTTAACGATGTTTTTTTCATATGATATGTTCTTAGCAATTGATCTAAGTTTTCCTAAAGGTAAAATAAGCCAAATTCGTTCGTGCATGTAATATAAGAGACTTTTAGTGAAAACTTCAATTCCTGCAATATAAAGTGCAGTTGATCTTTGTATTTAGTATTTCGCCAGCAACGAAAAAGTGATAACAGTTGCAATGACCCTCCAAGAAGAGTTTTAAATAAAGTTTTAGTTACCCAAAACGTTTTTCAAATTGAATCGAAAGCCAGATTCTCTCTGAATGAAGTAAGCGATAAATTTTATCAAGAACTCCAGGAATCCGATTGCTAGTGCATTTCCAAAACTACAATCTCCTATAATACAGGTTACAAGTAGAACGATTAGAATTGTATCCGAAATAGCAATGATCCGCCAAGAAAAGCTTTTGAGAAGGCTTTTCAATACAGATTCGTTCGTATACTTTTTCACACTTGTCATTAATTCCAGGATAAGGGTATTTTAGGGTTTATCGAAAAATTAAATCCATTTTATGGCGTCTAATTTAAGAGTATTAAGTGAATGAATAAAATAGAAAGCCTATCCAATTAAAGCTCTAGTACTAGAAAAGTCAATATTTAGGTCATTTTCTATATCTTTGTTCTATACATTTAACTTAAAATTTAAAATAATGTCATTTAAACTACCAGAATTACCTTTTGCTCACGATGCCTTAGAGCCCCATATAGATGCTCGCACCATGGAGATTCACCACGGAAAGCATCATGCTGGTTATACCAATAAATTAAATGCTGCTATAGAAGGAACAGATTTAGAAGGAAAGTCTATTGAAGATATTTTAACGTCTGGAACATTATCTGTTGGTGTTCGCAACAATGGTGGTGGGTATTTTAATCACTGCATGTTTTGGGATGTGATGTCTCCAAATGGTGGTGGTTCACCAGAAGGAGATTTAGCTTCGGCTATTGATCGAGATTTCGGATCTTTAGAAGCTTTTAAAGAAGCATTTTCTAATGCGGCTGCAACACGATTTGGCTCAGGCTGGGCTTGGTTGTGTGTTAAGAATGGTAAATTAGAAGTTTGTTCTACAGCCAATCAAGACAACCCTCTTATGAAAGGTGTTGACTGTGATGGAACCCCAATAATGGGCATCGATGTATGGGAGCACGCATATTACTTGAATTATCAAAATCGCAGGCCAGATTATATAAACGCATTTTTTAATGTGATTAATTGGGAAAAAGTAGCGGCAAATTATGCAGCAGCAGTTTAAATCACATAGATAATCTTTATTTAAAGACCGCTATAAGCGGTCTTTTTTTATTTCAAGACCTCTAAGCGTTTGCTTTTTCTTTCTCCACCCGTTGATATTTGGTAAAGGTAGGTTCCTGCCGACAGTCCACTTATGTCTATATTAAATTCGTGATAACCCTTCGTATAAAATCCATTTGAAATTGTTTGAATGTGGGTTCCAATAATGTCGAAAAGGTTTAATTGGATTTTAGCATCATCTTCTAAATATATGCGGATGAGTGTTTCATTGGCCGCAGGATTTGGAATGGCATCAAATAATTGGAAATTTTTAGAGGCTTCATATATTGAAACAGATTCTGCTGTGATGATTTGATTTTTTAAATATGTGTTTTCGCCAGGATGTTTTATTTTAATGTTGTTGAGTGTCTGAGAAGTAGAACTCCATAACTTAATGTGCCACTGTTCACTAATGTATAGACCGTCTTTATATGTAGTAGTTTCATCGTCTCCCCAAAAACAAATTACGGTATTAGGTAAGGTTACTTTAGAAGACCCAACCATTTTTCCTTCTGCATCGTATGCATATATTTCATCACCATTTTTAACATTTAGAGACCAAGCTTCTTCTGGAATTAAAAGATGCATGTTAGATCCTGTATTTAAGTTGAAGTCAATATTTTCAGTTTTATTTTCAATTTTTTGTTGTTCTGAAATTCGATAATCAGAATCGTTAGATATGTAATGAAGCTCAGTAGGTGAATGCGCTTTTAATTGATATCCTTGGCCTACTTGAAAGTCCCCAATCCCATTAAAATTCCAATTAGGCAGATAGGCGTTACCCATGTAATCTTTTACGATGATTAATGTTTCTGAAATATCTTCTAAAACAAGCTCAGCATTTGCACTATTTTCTCTTAAATAAGAAATAATATTCCAGCCTTGTTGTATTGGAATGCTTGCATTTTCTGGTGCAATTAATTGACCTTCTACAGTGAGCGTACAGTTTGTATTTACTTTAATTTGATACCCCTCTAGATTATTTAGATCTCCAATACCATTAAAATCCCAATCTGGAAGATAAGCTGCCCAAATAGTTTTTAGCAATAATAATGTTTTCTTGAATCGGGCTTACTACCTGATCAAAAGAAGTATTAGAGGGAACGACATAGGTAGAAAAGATATTCCAGCCCTGGGAAAGATTAATGTTTTGCCCACCATATGAAACATAAGAGCAAGAGCCATCATCAATATTTGCGATTGGGTTGTAGTTTGTTGCATTACTATCTATGCACCCTTGTATTGGATTGACTACATTTATGCTGCCATCATTATTTATAAAGTTAATATTGTCAATAAAAAGACTGTTTCCGTATCCATTCACATTAACAAAACGAATGTTTACTGTTTCTGCGGTTGCCTCACTTAAGCTAATGTTTAAGTTTTCCCAGTCATCACATTCTGGTTCCCACCAACTTCCTTGGTCAGGAGCAGTTGCCAGATCAAGACCATATGCCTCCCAAAGGGTTACCCAAGTGGCGCCACAATCTGAAGAGATTTCAACCTTTAATCCATCAGAATAATTATTACCGTAGCGAACATATGCATAATCAAAGCTAAGTGTTGGATTATCGAAAACTTCCAAATTAATTTTAGGACTCATTAGGGCAGCCTCAACATTATTTTGATTGATTGAATAATTATCTACGTAAGCAGCATTACTTATTTGGCAGTCGGAACCGGAAGAGACTTCAATTCCTTGCCAGGAATATCCAGACTCTGGAAGCGTCCATCCCGAAGGAGGGAAATTAGACCCTTCAAATGTTTCTTCCATTTCATTCAAATCGGAAAGACTTAAGTCTTCATATGTGATGAGATTAGAAATAGTTTGGGTGTCAGAACCATTGGTGTCATTAACTGTTAGGGTTACATCGTAATTTCCAGGATTGGCATAATACACCAAAGGGTTTTCAGCTGAAGAGCTTGAGGGTATACCACCAGGAAATGACCATTCAAATTCTTGACCCGAATTTTTCATAGCAGAGTGGTTATAAAATTGTACGGTATTGTTTGTACAATTGACAGATAACTTGTCTGCAGCAATTTGAGCCGAAGGCGGGTGCTCAGTGTAAAAGTCGACCTCCCAAACACCTTGGTTTGTTCCATTTTTTAGTTTTCCATCTTTGTAATAAGGAATTAATTGAACAGAAAATGTTTGTAAAGGCAAGTTGCTGTTATATAAGGCCCAATCACTCATCGTATTATCTCGATAGTAAACAGCTTGACGTGTCCCAATATAAACTCCGCCATTGCTTCCTCTATGGTGCTCAATATTTGTTATGTTTTCACTGTTAAGTGTTGGTGTGGTCCAGTTTATCCATGTGTTCCCTCCATTGGTTGACTTAAAGACATCATAGCCCTGCCCATCGCTAGGGGTTCCATACATAGATGTTCGAACCATCCATATATGCTCCGCATTTTCACTGCTTACGTTAGGTCGTAAGGAATCCAAGCCTGATTGTTTATGGTTCCTGCCGAAGGGGTAATATCTACCCAACTTTCACCCCATTAGTCGTTCTATATATTTTTTTGTATCCCACCAACCAGCAAATGTAGCCACGTAAATATATCAGGATTAGACCAGCAACTTCACTGAAGTTACCTTTTCGCCAAAGTCGTGAATGGCTGATGCACTTGCACCATTGTCGTATGATTTGTATAAGGTGGTTTCGTTTCCAATTATACAATATTAGGCGATCGAGGGTCAAACTCTAAATTACTTGACTTCCCAATAGTATAGGATGCGTTTGGCTTATACTGCATAGAAAAAGAGCCAGTTCTTGGGTTCGATCTCCAGATAAGATGCGCCCACCTCCATCGGTATAAACTTTTCTACTGTCTGCAAAATTCACAAATCCACGATAATTATCACCACCTTCTGCACACAGCCACCCGTTTTCGTATACCTCATTGTCTTTAATTAGTGTTCCATTATGATAAGTTCCCCCAAGCATTACTTCGCCATCAGAAAAAACCGGCACCAAAGCCCCAAAAGTCTGTTCCTGATATACCATACATTTTTTTATCGAAATTATCCCCTGCATCATCAGAGTAAAAGACACCTCCATCACAAGCAACCCAGAGGTCATTCCCAAAATATCGAATGTCATGAATATCAGCATGAATGTATTCATTCTTTTCAGGGTGCGACCATTTTGCAGGGCAAGTAAAGGAGTCGCCTCCATTGGTAGAAATCCAGTGATTTACGCCTCCAACATGAATGATGTTTGCATTATTAGGGTTTACTGCAAGCGCAAGATCATAATAATATTGGCCACCATCGTCAGAACCATCGTCTTGCCACCCCATCATATTAATATTTAAAGTTGATGCAGGTCCTCCGGGCTGAGCACCACAACATTTGAATTCCCAATTCACACCTTGATCTTCACTAATATATATACCATATAGCCCAGACCCACCATTAGCGACTCCAGTACAGAGTGCGACAACCTTGTTTGGTGAGGCAGCGCTAACGGCAATTTCTGTTCGTTTTTGTTCTTCCCCAGAATTAGGACTAGGCCAGCCATTACTATATTCTGTAAAACTGCTTCCGTTGTTGGTAGATTTATAAAATGCCGTTGTGTTTGTATTTTCTTTGATGGCATATATGACTTGGTTGTTGGTTGGGTGCACTTCCATTTCTAGCCATTTTCCAGACATTTTTTGTAAAAGGATTTTCCAGAATTTGAAGAGTAATATAAACCTTGATTTGAGCCACCCATAATTTCCCATTATGAATCATAATTTCTTTAATTTCAATTCCTGAGTTAAATTCTCCCGATCCAATGTTCGTAAAACTAGAACCCCCATTTGAAGATTTATATAAGGTTCCACCACCACTAAAGTAGATGATATTTTCATTGTTCGGATCAATTTCTAGTGAATAAACAGCGCTTATTGGAAGTGATTTCGATAAACAGAACCAATTTTCTCCTTTATCATTTGAACGCCATAAACCAGCTGTAGCTGTTCCTGCATATACAACATCAGTATTTGATAGGGATTGTTCTACACAATAAATGTGAGCAGCCCCTGGCGCGTATGACCGACTTGCGGCATCTATATCAAAATCGAAAGGTCCTCTTGGTACCCACGCAGATGAAGATTTGACATTTTTAGAAGTTGCTTTTAAGTATTCTTTAGAAGGAAGAGAAGTAGTTCTACTAATAGATCTTAGCCATCTTTTGTAATATTGTGTGTGCTTTTTTTAACAAATGTATGTGTTTGGTAGTATTTTAGTATATGCCTCAGTGACTTTTCCTAAATCAGGTGTGTCGCTGTACATCAATTGAATCCATCTTGGATTTGCATCTTGTCATTTGCATAACGCACTCTAACTGCGCAAACATAGAAAAGCTAATAAGAAAGAAAAGGGGAAGGAAGCGTTTTTCATAATATGATTCTCTTTTATTGTCTAGCAATAGTTACAAAGTTACGTACTTTTACTTGACTTGATTGTCGTGATTAATGCCATAAAAAAGCAACATGAAGTTGCTTTATATTATAAAATGAATGAACTAACTTTTTAGCTTTAAGCCCAGCTCGTCCATCTGACCGCCATCGATATTTGAAGGCGCATCAATCATTACATCTCTACCAGCGTTGTTTTTAGGAAAGGCAATGAAATCTCTAATCGATTCTGCGCCGCCCATTAGAGCACAAAGGCGATCTAATCCAAAGGCAAGGCCTCCATGTGGTGGCGCACCGTATTCGAATGCGTTCATTAAGAACCCAAACTGTTCTTGCGCTTCTTTATCAGTGAAACCAAGGTGTTGAAACATGAGTTTTTGAAGTGCCCTATCGTGTATACGAATCGAACCCCCTCCAATTTCAGAACCGTTTAAAACCAAATCATAGGCATTCGCCTTAACTTCGCCGGGAGCAGAGTCAAGTTTGTCAAGATCTTCCGGTTTAGGAGATGTAAAAGGGTGGTGCATTGCATGGTAGCGATTAGTTTCTTCGTCCCACTCTAGAAGAGGGAAGTCTACCACCCAAAGAGGTGCAAATACTTTTGGGTCTCTCAACCCAAGTTGCTCTCCCATTTCTAATCGCAATTCACTCATTTGTTTGCGCACTTCATTTGCATTTCCACTTAGAACCAATATTAAGTCGCCAGGATTAGCCTCAGTAGCATTTGCCCAAGCTGCTAGATCTTCTTGTCCAAAGAATTTATCTACTGATGATTTATAGGAGCCATCTTCGTTACATTTTACATAGATCATTCCTTTAGCACCAATTTGAGGTCGTTTAACCCAATCGGTTAATTTGTCCAGTTGCTTTCGGGTGTATCCGGCGCAGCCTTTTGCATTTATTGCCAGGACTAGTTCGGCCTCATCAAAGACTTTAAAGCCTTTGTTTTGCGCAACATCATTGATGTTTTTTAATTTCATATCGAAGCGGATGTCGGGCTTGTCATTTCCATAGTCTCTCATAGCTTCGTCGAAAGTCATTCTTGGAAAATCTTTTAGGTCAACATTAATGACTGTTTTTAATAAGTGTCGAGTAAGATTTTCAAAAGTATTTAAGATGTCTTCTTGTTCAACAAAAGACATTTCGCAGTCTATTTGAGTAAACTCGGGCTGACGGTCAGCTCGAAGGTCTTCGTCACGAAAGCATTTTACAATTTGAAAGTATTTATCAAAACCAGAAACCATTAGCAGCTGCTTAAAGGTTTGAGGTGATTGAGGTAGCGCATAAAATTGACCCTCGTTCATTCTGCTTGGTACCACAAAATCTCGAGCACCTTCAGGTGTTGATTTAATTAAAACAGGGGTTTCTACTTCAATAAAATTTTGATCTGCGAGGTATTTTCTAGTCTCTATGGCAACCTTAGATCTAAGAATCATGTTTTCGCGAATCGGATTTCTACGCAAATCCAAATAGCGGTATTTCATTCTTAGGTCATCGCCACCATCTGTCTCATTTTCTATTGTAAATGGTGGTGTTTTCGCAGCATTTAAAATATTTAAGTCTAAAATTTCAATTTCAATTTCACCTGTAGGAATATTTTTGTTTTTTGAACTGCGTTCAATAACCTTCCCTTTAACCTGAATAACATACTCACGACCTAGTTTCCGAGCTTCAAGACACAAGGCTTCATCAGTTTCCATATTAAAAACTAACTGTGTAATTCCATATCGGTCTCTTAAATCTACAAAGGTCATCCCTCCGAGGTCACGTGATTTTTGTACCCAACCACTGAGTATGACTTCTTTATCTAAATGGTTTAGGTTAAGTTCTCCGCAAGTATGTGATCGTAACATATTTTGTTCTTTTGAGCATCAAAATACTAAAATGTATCGAGCTGTCATCAGATAGTGACAAGCAATCACTATGTAAATTATTTTGTTTGGTGAGCCAAGAAGATATTTAAGTTATATTGAAAAGTTTATAATCTAATTGTTTTGCATCAACTTTATAATAATTTTGATGATGATGCAATAGATTACATAAACTAAAATATAATTCATCAGTAATTTATTTATTAGTGGTCTTAAAAGTAAAAATCACATATATTTAAAGAATTAAAATCATAAGGCCGATTGAAATGCAAAAATTAATTCTTTTCAAGAATACGAAGATCAGTATAAAAAGTATAGAAAACCCTAGTTTATTTTGGGAAGAAATTGCAAAAACCTTTAAATGGAAGAAAAAATGGAACCGTGTTCTAGATTGGGATTTTAATAAACCAAAGGTATCATGGTTTGAAGGGAGGGAGAGTTAAATATTACTGAAAATTGTTTGGATAGACATTTAAAAACATCTTCAGAAAAAACGGCTCTAATATGGGAGCCAAATAATCCTAATGAGGAACCAAAACACATATCTTACAAAGAGTTACATAGAAATGTTTGTCGGTTTTCTAATGTTCTGAAATCATTAGGAGTTAAAAAGGGAGATAGGGTATGTTTGTATATGCCGATGATTCCTGAACTTACAGTGGCAGTTCTTTCTTGTGCACGAATTGGAGCAATTCACTCTGTTGTTTTTGCAGGTTTTTCTGCCCAAGCCTTACAAGATAGAATTAATGACTCGGAATGTAAATTAATTATTACTGCTGATGGTTCTTTCAGAGGTGAAAAAGTTTTGAACTTAAAGTCTATTGTTGATGAAGCTATTCAATATTGTGGTAGTATAGAACATTGTATCATGGTAGAGCGAACAAAAGCGGAAGTTAACCTAGTTCCTGATCGCGATTTGTTATGGTGTGAATTGATGAATGAATCTAATGATTATTGTGATGCTACAGAGATGGAATCAGAAGAGACATTATTCATTTTATATACTTCCGGATCAACAGGAAAGCCTAAAGGAGTTGTTCATTCCATTGCCGGATATATGGTTGGTGCCGAATATTCTTTTAGAAATGTATTTCAATACCAGGAAGGTGACGTGTATTGGTGTACTGCTGACATAGGTTGGATTACAGGGCACTCATATGTTATTTATGGACCATTATTGTCTGGCGCCACTACAGTTATGTTTGAAGGTGTCCCAAGCCATCCAGATTATGGCAGATTCTGGGAGATAGTTGACAAACATAAGGTAAACATTTTTTATACAGCACCCACCGCTATTAGAGCTTTAGAAGCCCAGGGCCTTGATTTTGTGACCCCATATAAATTAGATAGTTTAAAAGTTTTGGGAACAGTAGGAGAGCCAATAAATGAGGAGGCGTGGCAATGGTATCACACTCATATTGGTAAAGAAAAGTGCCCAATAGTTGATACTTGGTGGCAAACTGAAACAGGAGGTATGATGATTGCGCCCTTGGCTGGAATAACAAAACTGAAACCAACCTATGCGACACTTCCACTACCAGGAGTTCAGCCCTGTTTGGTTGATGATAAAGGCAATGAAATTCAAGGTCTAAATGTAGAGGGTAATCTTTGTATAAAGTATCCTTGGCCGTCTATGATTAGAACGACTTATGGAGATCATAATCGTTGCAAAGAAGTCTATTTTAGTGCATATCCTGGAAAGTATTTTACAGGGGATGGTTGCAAAAGAGATGCGGATGGTTTTTATAGAATTACCGGTAGAGTAGACGACGTAATAAATGTGTCAGGTCATCGAATAGGAACAGCAGAAGTAGAAGACGCTATCAATCAACATCAGGAAGTTGTTGAGTCTGCAGTTGTTGGATTTCCTCACTCAATAAAAGGGCAGGGAATATATGCTTTTGTAATCCTTTCAAAAATTGAATTTAACCCCAACGAAATATGTTCTCAGATAAATGAGTTAGTTAAAAAACACATTGGACCTATTGCTCGCCCTGAGAAAATACAGTTTGTAAGCGGTTTACCGAAAACTCGATCGGGGAAAATTATACGTAGAATTTTGAGAAAAATCGCCAGTGGTGAAATAAATAATTTCGGAGATACAAGCACCCTTCTAGATCCGGAAGTTGTTGATTTAATTGTTGATTCTAGAAATTTAACGATATCTAAGTAAATGACATTATATTAACAATATCTTTTTAAGTTAAAAGTCCTTACTTGTATTCTCAACAAACACCTGTAATTTGGTTTATTTGTTCTTTGATTTAGTGCTGGTAGTAAAAGAGTATTTTAAATTTATGATCTGATTAAAACTTGATTTGTTTCAACAGAAAAGTTTACTTTTTCCCCGAAAAGAAGAGGTAGGTTATCATTTACATGACCAGCAGGAATATTAAACGCCACTGGGTATGTGTATTCTGAAACTACATCACGAATAATTTCTTCAGCTGTTTTTCCAAATGGGATGGTGTTGTCGTTCATTCCGTTCATACCACCAATCATTAACCCACTCAGATTTTCGAGCATTCCGGATCTTTTTAGAGCTTGCATCATTCGGTCTATGTGGTAAAGGTATTCGTCTAGATCTTCTAAAAATAGAATTTTACCATCTGTGTTTAACTGACTTTTAGAGCCTAAAAGGCTATAAAGTATTGATAAATTTCCCCCAACGACGACTGAATTCACTGTACCATTTTTGTTGAAAGAATGTCCTTCAAATTTATAAGAGACGTTTTCTCCAAAAAGAATATCTCGTATATTTTTTATAGCCTCATCAGTATTCTGAGGGTAGGTGATGGGCATTGCCGCATGAAGTGTTGTAGTGTTAAAACATTGGTGAACGTGTGAATGAAACACAGTAATGTCGCTGAACCCAATGAGCCATTTTGGGTTTGTTTTAAAGATTTGCCAATCAACATAATCTACAACATGAACAGAGCCATAACCACCTCTAGCAAAGAATACAGCCTTGATGTTATTATCATCTAACGCCCACTGAAGATCTTCTGTGCGCTCTTGTTCTGTTGCAGAAAACTGATGGTGATTTTTAAATAAATTATTTCCAAAACAAACATTTAAACCCCAAGATTTTATTTTGGTTATGGCAAAATCGAGCTCTGAAGGACTTACTTTACGAGCAGTTGAAATAACTGCAACTGCATCACCCTTTTTAGCGCAGAGATGTTGTTTTTTCCAATAACATTTGTTTTATCATGCACTAAAGATAATAAGTATAGTTTAGTCGTTTCTTTTTATATCTTAAATTATTTTGATTCTTGACCGAGCTTTATTTTACAAGCTGATTCTATTGACTAAAAAAATACTGACTCAACTTAATCTAATTCTTATATTTGCTACTTACACAAAAGCATGTTTTGATGTCTAAAGAAGTAAAAAGATATACCATAACGGCAGCCTTACCTTATACCAACGGTCCGGTACATATTGGCCATTTGGCTGGAGTTTACATACCTAGTGATATTTATGCCGTTTTTTACGTTCTAATAAAAAGACGTTGTGTTTGTTTGTGGATCTGATGAACATGGTGTTCCAATTACGATTTCGGCAAAGAAAGAGGGTGTTTCACCTCAAGAGGTTGTAGATAAATATCACAAGCTGATAGGTGATTCTTTTAAGGATTTGGGAATTAGTTTTGACGTTTACCACCGCACTTCTGATAAGCTTCATCACGAAACAGCTTCTGATTTTTGAGCATCTCTACCAAAAGAACTTGTTTATAGAAAAATAAGCAAGCAGTATTTTGATGAAAAGAAAATCAGTTTTTAGCTGACAGGTACATTACGGGTACTTGTCCACATTGCAAAATATAGGGGCTTATGGTGACCAGTGTGAGGCGTGTGGGACGTCTTTGAGTGCTACAGATTTGATAGAACCCAAGTCCGCTTTGAGTGGAATAAGCCGGTAATGAAAGAAACAAAGCACTGGTTTTTACCATTAGACCAATACGAATCGTGGTTAAAAGAGTGGATTCTAGATGGACATAAGTCGGACTGGAAGTCAAATGTATATGGACAGTGTAAATCATGGTTAGATCAGGGATTACATCCTCGAGCAGTTACCAGAGATCTAGATTGGGGTATTCCTGTTCCAGTAAATGGTGCAGGTGGAAAAGTTCTTTATGTTTGGTTTGATGCGCCTATCGGATATATTTCAGCGACCAAGCAATGGGCAAAAGACACAGGAAAAGATTGGGAGCCATACTGGAAGTCTGAAGACACTAAATTAGTTCACTTTATTGGGAAAGATAATATTGTGTTCCATTGTGTTATTTTTCCATCCATGTTAAAAGCTCATGGAGATTATATTTTACCTGATAATGTTCCCGCTAATGAGTTTTTAAATTTAGAAGGAGATAAAATATCTACCTCTAGAAATTGGGCAGTATGGTTGCACGAATATTTAGAAGACTTTCCGGGCATGCAGGATGTTATGCGATACGTATTATGTGCTACTGCGCCAGAATCAAAAGACAACGATTTCACATGGAAGGATTTTCAAACTAGAAATAATTCCGAGCTGGTAGGAATTTATGGCAATTTATTAATAGAGTAGTGGTGCTTACCAATAAATATTATGATGGTTTCGTTCCTGAGAGAGGATTATTGACCGATGATGACCATCAAGTAATTTCTGAATTGAAGCTCTTTCCAGCCAAGATTGCCAAATCTATTGAAGCTTACCGATATAGAGAAGCTTTAATGGATGTGATGAACTTAGCGCGTTTAGGAAACAAATATTTGGCGGATGAAGAGCCTTGGAAATTAGTTAAAACAGATGAAGTTCGCACAAAAACAATTATGAATATAGCACTTCAGATTGCGGCTAATTTAAGTGTGGTGTCTGAGCCATTTATGCCATTTTCTGCTCATAAATTAGCAAGCATGTTAGTTCTTGATCAATTATCATGGAAAGATGCAGGGTCTGACGTACTTCTCGAGGAGGGTTCAAAAATAGAGAGTGCTCAATTGTTGTTCAGAAAAATAGAAGACTCAGAAATAGAAGCTCAATTAAAAAAATTAGAAACTTCAAAGTTGAAAATCAAATGGTGAATCCACAAAAAGAGAATGTTAGTTTTGAGGCGTTTTGTGACATGGATATCGAGTAGGAACTATTATAGCTTCAGAGAAAGTTAAGAAAACAAAAACTTCTCAAGCTTCTGTTGACACAGGCATGATATTCGAACGTTGTTTCAGGTATCGGAGATATCACAAGCCAGAAGACGTTTTAGGAAGGCAAGTTTCTGTACTGGTAAATTTAGCACCAAGAAACATTAAAGGAATTGAGTCTCAGGGCATGGTTTTAATGGCAGAGGATAAAGACGGCACCCTACAATTTTTGTCCTCAGAAGGAATTTCAAACGGCTCAATTATAGCCTAATGGCTATTTTATCTCATTGTAAGACAGATATTTTGTTGTATTATTAGGAGATAAAAATAATCTTTTGTAGCTTTATTGATGATGTTATCTATTTAGTAGTAAACTTTTCAAATTTACAAATAAAGCTTTTCATTTAAAATATAACCCCCCCGATGACTGCATTCAATTGAATTGGTATGTGAGTCAAAAAAAAAGTCTCTTATCATAGATATGAGACTTTTTTATGTTTTTATTTTATTATAAAAGGGCTTTTATAACCCATGTATTTTACAAAGTATATCCCAGAATTTAATTTTAAATCCAACTCCAATTTTTCTTCTGAAACGGTATTCTTATATTCTGTTTTGCCAAGTAAGTCAACAATTTCAATGGTCTTATTTTTTTCTAAGCCCCCAATGAATAATGTTCCGTTCGAAGGATTTGGGAATAGCGTGAGCTGAGGGTTTAAATTTTCATTTAATCCAAGGATATTATAATATCCTTGAGCTCCTGAGTTTGGGTTACCTAGTTCATCCATTACATTAGATACTGTAACCTGATAATCTCCGCCTGCGTGAGTACTTGTAGTAAGGTTTACTCTAGACCATTGAAACGGGTGCCTTGATGCTGACTCAACAACAATCCCGTTATTAATTGAATAGTTATTTGGGTTTTCTGCGCTAGATTGTTCAACATTTTCATTAAAAAATAACGCTATAGAAGTTTCACTCAATACTGTTGTTTCAATTATTGATGGCCCAGATTGATCAGATCCCGCCTCTACGTCATCTTCCATTCTTAAACTAATTTTCCATTCTCCGAACAGATAAGTAGACACGCCAGTAATAGATGAAATATACTCTCCTATTTCTGCAGGGTATTCATAACCTTCTTGCGTATTGTGAATATTACATTCTCCAGTTCCATCATCAACTCGCCATTGTCCATAATCATCAAAATTAAATGTAGCATAGGTCGCGGTCACATCAGTTACACGAACTAACATACCTTCGTAATCTTCATTTGCAAGCCCTCCAGTAGTGATGTCTATTGGGTTTGGAATGGGGTTGTTTGAATTAAGAATATACACTTGATCAGGATAAGCTAATTCTGTCATTTTTTCAGGCGTAGGATCTTGCCATTGAAATTCCGAAACTTCTCCAGTTACGATGACGCTATCTCCAATAGAAGGAATAACAGGAGAGGTATAGATATAAATCCCACTTCGAGGTCCTTCACCGTCTTGCATATAAAAATCATCTCCCAAAACAGCGGTAACTACTCCTTTAGTAGATATAGTTTGATCTTCATATGGGGAGTAATCTCCTGGCCCCTGAACGTCTTGAATACTTGTAATTGTTCCCTCAAAAGGATTTAAAGCCACAACATAATTTCCATAAAATGTGTTTTCTAAACCATTAGCTGAAGCTGTAATTTTGTATTTAACATCTGTTCCTTCTGGAAGTGCAGGTATTGTAGCGGCCCAGCCAACATTGCCTTCTGTCATTTGAATAATATTTTCTGAAGCCCCATCATAAATATCAGCCCATGAAGTACCCCAAGTCAAAGTTACTGATTGAACAGGCGTGTTTACATTACTAAATATATGAGCATAGACTTCTTGGCTTTCAGTCTCTGAAGGCGTATTACTTTGCAATTCTACAGAAGTAAATACTAAAGGGTTTAGTTCTGCTCCTGCCCAAATTAAATTTGCCAGTTCAGGATAATCAATAAAAGGGTTTCTATTTTGTTGCCAGTTAAAAATAACTTGGTTTCTTCTGCGTTCAAATGCATCTACAGGGTCTTGTTCATTCCATTCTAAAAGTGTAGAAAGCTTTCCCATTAATGGATCGCTAGAGTTGTTTATATAATCTACAACATTAAGACTTGGTTCGCCAGGGTCACCCATATATCGTGTTGCCATGTAAAAAATAATACGTGCCACATCTCCTTTTACTGCGTCACGTGGTTCCCAAGTATTTGATGTTGAGTAACATCCTATTGCCTCACTGTTTTGAGTACCTCCATTATCAAAATCTTTAGTGCCTCTAGCCGTATTGATACTTGCATCACATGGTTTTAAATTATGCGCATCAGAATAAGCACCTAAAGCACCATAAGTTTCATCGCCATTAAAGCCCCCCTGAGATTTTACCCAAACATGCTCTCGGTTCCAAAAGTCTTGTTGCATGTTAGTAGCAAAATCGTCTTTGCTTATGGAGTTTCCCTTGTAAACAAGAATGACATTATTTTCATTATTTGGATCTTCATCTGCAAGTTTTAAAATATTTTTGGTAGAGCTGTAAGAAAACTCATTATGGCTTTGATGATTTCATGAAGCTGATTTCTCAATTCGTCGCCCGTTAATTGTTGGGCTGATTGATAATAATCGGGGCTTTGAGCTATTATTGGTAAATAAGCTAAAAAACAAAGTGAAAGAATTTTTTTCATGTTGAAAGAATTAGAATGATATTTTTAGTGAACTCGTTAGCCTTCTTCCCATTCCCATAAATACAGAAGCAGAAGCGGCATCAAAATTAAATTGATTTCCTGATATATAAGTATCGTTATTTAATGCGTCAGAAATAAAGGTTGTGTTGAGGACATTTAGGATATTGATTTTAAAATCTAAATTCATCCCGGCATATCGAAAACGGTAACCCCCATGAAGATCTAAAAGAGAATAGGCTGGTGTTTTCCATGAGTCTCTACCCACATTTTCTCCTTGAAGATCAAAAGGGTTAAAGTCAGCGTAATGGTTGTCAAAACGCATACCCCTTAATTTGATATAAGCATTTTTATGAAATTGGTACCTGACACTAGTACCCAATTGTAATTGAGCCGCATCACCTACATGAACACCTGAGGCATCAAAGTAAACTAAACCGCCCTCAGGAACAATAAGCTGGTTATTGTCATCATAACTTCTAATAGTGTCTCCGGAAGTCCATCGCCAATCTCCTACTGAAGATAAAAACTCAATTGTAAATTTGTCTGAAAGATTAATTGCTACATCAAATTCCACACCTTTGTGCAGGGCATTTATTCCATTAATATTATATCTTAATGGTTCCCCATCAACTACAGTGCTTCCAGATTGAGGTTTATTTCTCCATTCTGTATGATATAGGTTTAAATTTGAGCTGATTTTTCGTCCATTATAACTATGACCTAGCTCAATGGCGGCAACTTCTTCATTTCTAATATCAGCAAAAAGTCGGTTATCGTAATCAAATACATTATTGAATTTTGGTGCTTTTTCAAGGTAACCAAGATTCATAAACACATTATTAAATTCGTCTAAATTATAATTCAGACCTGTTTTAAAAGTATACCCAGGAATCCATTTCCATTTACTTTCTGCGTGCCTTGCTTCTGGAGAATCAACAGTATATTCATTTCCATTATTTAGGATGGTGTCTCCATAAGAAAGTGCTTCGACCATTATTGTGTCGTTTAAAACAAGATCCATAGGTCTGAAGTAATCAATTCGTTTGTAGCCAGTAGACGCAAATGAAACATTTACAAAGGCAGACCAATTTCCAGAGGTATATTCCATTTGTTGGAATAGCCCCACCCATTTAACAAGACCATCATTGTGATATGAAAATTTATCTCCTTCTCGAATTACTGCAGAGCTATCTCTTGCCGCAACATTATTGTTGGCCACATAATAATCACCGCCTAAAAGGTCATAAACCTCTCTGTAATGCTCACCAGTATAATGTCTAAGGTCAATTCCTCCTGAAAAGTTATATTCTTTATTTGCCTGGTAATTATAAGTCGACAGGAGACCAAACCATCGGTGGTTGTTAATGCTTGATCTTAAAAATTGAGTTGATTTACGTTCGGTACTACTATAGTTTAGATCTATTGAAACGTCACCTAAAAAGAGTCTCTTGTGTTCCCACTATTTCTGTCGTAAATACTTTGAAAGTCGATCTGCCTGTTGTCGTTAAAGTTAGCTGACGTGAGACTAGGTGTAACCCCTGTACCTCCTCCATTTCCTAATGAGGCGTACAACACATTTGAGATGACCATCTTTTTATTTACCGACCACAAATGGTTTAAACTTAATTGTGGTTTATGGTAATAATTCATTTTTTCGTTAACGATCTCATCTTGAGCGAAAACGGTATCAATAGGATTATTGTTTTCGTCAAAATTTACAGTATACCTGTTAAGTTCTCCCCAGTGTTCATTGTATCGAAGACCATAATCACCATCTACTCCAGTTGTATCTATTCCTAGGCTAGCAGCATAGTCCATGTCATAAAGTGATATTTCTTTTTTATACGATCTTTGACCGTGTTCCTGGGGTGCGCCGAAGGCTGTAAATGATAAGCTGTGGTTGTTAAACTTTTTTTGGATTTTCATAAAATAAAAAAATCCTTCTGTCCATGTTTGGTCTACCCAACCATTTCCCCTCTTATAAGAAGCAGCTAAAGAATAGCCCCAGCCATTATTTAGTTTACCACTATTGTAACCCAATGTGGATCTTAAAAAGCCATTATTTCCAACATTTTGTGAAAATGTGACCTCTTCTTTATTATTGATACCTTTGGTTAGAATGTTCATGGTTCCACCAACAGCGGAAAAATAGCTAATTTTGAAGCGCCCAAACCTCGTTGAACTTGAATGGTTTTTGTCATGAGGTCAAGACCAAACCAATTGGACCAATATACCCAACCATTTTCCATATCATTCATTGGGATTCCATCAATCATCACAGCAACATTGCGTTGGTTGAATCCGCGAATGGAAATTCTAGCATCTCCATCTCCACCTCCACTTTGAGTCGCATAAACTCCAGGTGTGCTATTTAGGATCATAGGAATGTCTTGCCCAGCTAGTTCTTCTTCTATTTTTTTTCGGGCTGATGTTAGAAAAGGCAACGGGTGTTTCTCTTGAACGCGCAATGTCTGAAACAACCTGAACCTCATCTAATATCTGTGTACTCAAATAAAAATTGATTGTGGTATTTTGATTAAGTTTAAGTGTCTTTTTTTCTTCTTTATAACCCACGTAAGAAACTCGAAGTACCACTTCTCCCTTTGGAAGAACCAACTCGAAATAACCTTCTAGATCTGAAACTGTTCCGGAGCCATTTGAAGCGATAATATTTGCTCCAATTAAAGTTTCAGAGCTTACATCGTCATAAATATAGCCTTTGACTACTACTTGAGCAGAAAGGTGAGCATTGATTAGAAATGCAACTATAAGAATGAGGTCTCGCATGCAAATGAAGAATTAAAAACCTCCTATGCGGGGGCTATAGTTTACTTAAGAATAATTTTTTTCAGAATACGCTCGTTGTTTTTCCAATCTAACAGCCATAATATAAATTCCATTAAGAGATGGGTTAATTTCTATGCTTTCATTGAAAATTGTCTCTTGCATTATTTTAGTAAAAACATTTTGACCAATCACATTTATGATTTTTATTTCTTTTATAGCAGAAGTACTTTCAATGTTTATTAGTCCTGTGCTGTTGGGATTTGGATATATATTTAATAAATTTTCATATTCTGTAATTGATGTGTTTTCTGAACAATCGCAGAGGTGTTGACCTAGCTCTGTAAAAGTGTTTTGAGGAAGTGAGTCCCATTCAAGGGTAGGATCAAAAGAATAGGGTTGTGTAGGGTCATACACAAATCCATTTGTAACGTTTGCTTTGCGAATTAAGGTTTGGTCTTTTGTCCAATAAGTATCATTTTCATCACCCCAAGCTTCCCCGGGATCCTCCCCAATTTTCCCAATAATATCAATAATATCTCCGCTAGATGTTTCTAATGTTACAGCATCATTACCATTAAAGTACATGGTTCCATCTTCATAATTAGGGCATATAAATAAATCTACACGGCCCATCAAGTCATCTTCTGGTGTATAAACGCTATCAAGAAGCCCGGAAATAGAGTCTGTAAAAACATACCAACCATTCCATAATGGAGTCTCATACCCTTCGCCATTAGGGTTTCTTTTATCAAGAGCAATTACAAAAGCATTATGCGCTTCAATGGTACCTGATAAAATTGTAGTTAACGGAGTTGTTGCGCCATTACTCCAGCGTGACAATGCATAATTAGATAAGTCTATATCTTCGCTAGTTGGATTATAAAGTTCTATGGCTTTATTGTTATAACTGCCTTCTACATATTCAGAGATGAAAAGATCAGTACAATTTTGAGCTTGAAGCCCACATGATATAATACAAGTTAAAATAAAGGAGTAAATGTTTTTCATGGCATCGATTTTTATTTTTTTCAAAAGTAACAAAAACTATTTATTACAAGTTAAATTAAATAATAAGATTGAGAATTTATGAACACATTAAAATGTTCAAACAAAAAATCCACTACATTTGCTTTTCAAGCTTTAAATAGATGTCCGATTCTTTAATTATTATACCAACTTACAATGAAAAGGAAAATGTAGCGAATATGATTCGTAAGGTTTTTTCTTTAGATAAGTTATATCATGTTTTAATTGTGGATGACCGCTCGCCCGACGGAACAGCAGCAATTGTAAAGGATTTGCAGAAAGAGTACACAGATCGACTTTTTATTGCAGAACGAACTGGAAAGCTAGGTCTAGGAACAGCCTATATTCATGGCTTTAATTGGGGCTTAAAAAGAGCCTATCAATATTTCATAGAAATGGATTGTGATTTTTCGCATAACCCAGACGATCTCATTCGACTTTATAGTGCTTGCGCCAATGAAGAAAATGATTTAGCAATTGGTTCGCGATATGTTGGTGGTCTTGTGAACGTAATTAACTGGCCCATTGCACGCGTGATGATGTCTTATTTTGCTTCGCGCTACGTAAAAATAATAACTGGTTTACCTGTAGATGATGCCACTGCTGGGTTTAAATGTTATCGAAGAAAAGTTGTTGAAAATGTACTCCGATCTAAAGTTACTTTTGTGGGTTACGCTTTCCAGATAGAAATGAAGTTTAAATCGTGGAAGTTTGGATACAAGATAAAAGAAGTTCCGGTTATTTTTACAGATCGAACAGAGGGGGAGTCTAAAATGAGTACTTCTATATTTTACGAGGCCTTTTTTGGTGTGATTCAGATGAAGATTAAAAGTTTCTTTAAAACCTACAAACAAGCCTAGCTTAATATATAGCATGAAAAAGCTGCTTAAAAACGCACAAATAATTAATGAAGGGGCTATTATTACAGCCGATGTCATGATTAAAAATGACCGAATCATAAAAATAGCCAAAAGTATAAACGATGAAACATCTGAGATTATTGACCTCAGTGGAAAGTTTTTAATGCCAGGTGTAATTGATGATCAGGTTCATTTTAGAGAGCCTGGATTAACACATAAAGGCTGTATATATTCTGAGGCCAAAGCCGCCGTAGCTGGTGGTATCACCTCTTTTATGGAGATGCCAAACACCAAGCCCCAAGCATTGACTCAAGCGCTTTTAGAAGACAAATACCTCATAGGCGCTAAAGATTCGCTTGCCAATTACTCGTTTTTTATGGGTGCCTCTAACGAGAATTTGGACGAAGTACTCAAGACAGATCCAAGGCATGTTGCCGGTGTTAAAATATTTATGGGATCATCTACGGGAAATATGCTGGTTGATGACAAGCAAGTTTTAAATGATATTTTTTCTAAATGCGACATGCTTATTGCTGTTCATTGTGAAGATGAAGAAACAGTTCGGAAAAATTCCGCACAAATGAAATCTGAATATGGCGAGGATTTACCCATACGTTTTCATCCCATTATTCGGAGCGAAGAAGCTTGTTACAAATCTTCATCAATGGCTGTAGAGCTTGCTAAGAAGCACAACACTAGGCTTCATATTTTACATATTTCCACAGATAAGGAAACTAACTTGTTTCGAAACGACATTCCATTAAATCAGAAAAGAATTACGGCTGAAGCTTGTGTACATCATCTTTGGTTTGATGAATCAAGCTATGATGAAAAAGGAACTTGGATTAAGTGGAACCCTGCTGTGAAATCAGCAAAAGATAAAGATGGCGTTTGGAAAGCTTTAATCGATGATAGAATTGATGTTATAGCTACTGATCATGCCCCCCATACTCTCGATGAAAAAAACAACACATATTTTAAAGCGCCATCTGGTGGGCCTTTAGTTCAACATGCCTTAGTGGCCATGCTCGAGTTTCATCATCAAGGAAAAGTGAGTCTTGAGTGGATTGTAGATAAGATGTGTCATGCTCCAGCGACTTGTTTTCAAGTAAAAGAACGTGGATTTATACGCGAAGGTTATTATGCCGATTTGGTTGTTGTTGATCTTAATAAACCCTGGGTTGTAGAGAAGAATAATATTTTGTACCATTGTGGCTGGTCTCCCTTTGAAGGAGAGACCTTTAAATCTTCTGTTGTCAAGACCTTTGTTAATGGAAATTTAGTTTATGATGGTGGCATTTTTGATGAAAAACACCGTGGGATGCGCTTAGAATTTGACAGGCATGTATAGGCTTTTTGTATTCATATTGTTGGTTGTATTTTTTTCTTGTAACCAAAAAGCAGAAAAAAAACCTAAACATCTTTTGTCTGACATACAAATGATTGATGCTTTGACCGAGATTCACCTCCTTGAATCGGCAGTGAAGTTGAATTTAATAGAAGGCCTAAAAAATGACAGCTTAAACATCAGAGATTACTATGAAGCTTTATTTGATACGAAACCATATTCTTATAAAGAGTTCCAAGAAAGCTTTACTTATTTTACAAAAAGCCCAAGCCAAATGGAGGTTTTTTTAGATTCTGTTCTTATACGGGTCCAACTGATGGAGTTGGAGAATTAACAATCAGCGGGGAGCTCAATCCAACTTATGTTCTTGTATAAATATGGTTGAAAAATCTTTACAGCTTTGTTCAACAGATTTAAACTGATAGTTTAGTGTGGTTTTTATTTTTTTATTCTCATAAATAGAGATACTGTTGGCTGCCAAGATGATTTCTTTTGTGATTAAAGGGGGTTTACCACTGATAATGGAAATAATTTTTGCGATTCTCCAGCTGAAGGCACTTAAAAAAGTACCAACTTTTATATGAGGTTTTTTCTTCCCTAAAGCCTCAGCGATATAGTCAATTGTTTTTTTGAAAGGGATGCTTTCGGAACAAAGTATAAATCGTTCTGATTTAATTTTACCCTTCATGAGTTGAATCATCACATTAACAACATCTCTTACATCAACAAAACCATTTGTTCCAGAAGTATAAAAAGAAAGGCCTTTCCACACTTGCCTAAATAGCATAGAACTTCCTTTTTCCCATTTCCCAGGACCTAATATGATTGCAGGGCAAACTATTACAGCATTTAGACCTTCTTCAATACCTCTCCAAACTTCCATTTCAGCATGGTATTTAGTTAGCGCATAATAGCTGTTTTCTGGGCTGTTTAACCAAGAAGTGTTTTCGTTAGTAGAAGAGCTATCTTTTGGGCACCCAAGAGAAGCAACTGAAGAAACATGACAAAGCTTATTTACGCGATATGCAAGACATAAGTTTACAATATTTGTAGTTCCCTCTATGTTTGTATGCATCATTTTGTCTTTATGCTTTAGATTAAAGCTGATCCATGCTGCGCAGTGATATACTTTTGTGACTCCTTGAAAAGCTAATTCTAATTCTGGAATATTCAATAGATCAGCATTGACCCATTCAATTTTTTCGAAAAGGAGGTCTGCTTTTTCAGTGTAGTAAGAAAAGATTTTACGAACTATGCTTATATTAGATTGCGCTCTTTTTATTGCACGTACCTTTGTTTCAGATTGACAAATCTGATATAGTAAATGTGACCCAACTAAGCCAGTTCCTCCCGTAACTAATATCATGTCCTAAAGATAAGTAAAAGTGGAGTTTTTTATACAGAATAAAACGCCTATTTTTACGCGTCTTAAAATGCAATTATTATGAATTTCGTTGAGGAAATGAAATGGCGCGGTATGATTCATGACATCATGCCTGGAACTGAAGAACAGCTTCAAAAAGAAATGACCTCTGCTTATATAGGGTTCGATCCTACGGCTGACTCATTACATATTGGTAGTTTGGTTCAAATAATGACTTTGGTTCATCTTCAAAGAACTGGACATAAGCCATTCGCATTAGTTGGAGGGGCTACAGGAATGGTTGGTGATCCATCAGGTAAATCTAAAGAGCGGAATTTACTTTCTCCCGATATTTTAGAGCACAATTTAAAATGTGTACAAAAGCAATTGGCTCGTTTTTTAGATTTCGATTGTGGAGAAAATTCTGCTGAAATTGTCAACAATTTTGATTGGTTTAAAGGGTTTGGATTTTTAGATTTTATTCGTGACGTGGGGAAACACATCAGCATAAACTATATGATGGCAAAGGACTCCGTAAAGTCGCGCTTAGATACAGGAATGTCATTTACTGAGTTTACCTATCAATTGGTTCAGGGGTATGATTTTTATCATTTATATACAGAGCACAATTGTAAAATTCAGCTTGGAGGGTCAGATCAGTGGGGGAATATTGTTACAGGAACAGAATTAATTCGAAGAAAAGCTAGAGGGGAAGCTTTTGCTATTACCACCCCATTAATAAAAAAGGCAGATGGCACCAAGTTTGGTAAAACAGAAGGCGGAAATGTTTGGTTGGACCCAAAACGAACTTCTCCCTATAAATTTTATCAGTATTGGCTAAATGCTTCTGATGAAGATGCAAAGACCTACATTAAAATTTTTACTTTGATGACAGAGGAAGAAATAGAAAACCTTGTTTCTGAGCATGAACAGGCTCCTCATACAAGAGTTTTGCAAAAAACTTTGGGAAAAGATGTGACAATTCGTGTTCATGGTGATGCGGCGTACCATCATGCGATTGAGGCTTCTGAAATTCTTTTGGAAAAGACACTGCCAAGCAGTTAATGAATATAGAAGAGCGAGATTTATTGGATATTTTTGAAGGTGTACCACAATTCGATATTGCTAAATCCGACCTTGAGCCTGGCATACAAATTATCGACTTACTGGCTCAAAAATCAAAAGTTTTTCAGTCAAATGGAGAGGCAAGAAGAATGCTACAATCTAATGCTGTGAGTATAAATAAGTTAAAGGTTACAGCAGATAAGGTACTTAAATTAGATGACTTGATTAAGGGAAAATATATTTTGGTACAAAAAGGGAAAAAGAATTATTTTTTACTAAAAGTGGTTTAATTATTTATAAGTTTGTATATCTTTTAAATATTAGCACTTTTACACCACCATCAGATTACAACCCCTTATGTCACTTGCATCAAATCGACCTGTAACCTCAAAAGTGTTGTTTTCATTTATTTTTCCCAAGTCTTGACTTGCAATAAATGAGCAAGAATTAACATTAGCCAAGTCAATAATATTTATGCCCCCAGTCTTTTTATTATTAGACAAAGGATCGTTGGCATCCCTACAGGAAATACGCATCCATGGTGGGGATTCAAAAACCCCATCACCTTTTGAATATGCTTGCGATAAAAGTTCGGTCATTCCATATTCAGAATGAATTTTTTGGACATTAAAGTGTTTGCACAAAATATTGTGTAACTCCTCTCTTACCATTTCTTTTCGTTTACCTTTCATTCCTCCAGTCTCCATAACAATTGTATTTTTTAGTTTTACAGGGTATTTTTCTACAAATTCAAGAAGAGCAAAACTAACACCGATTAATAATGTTTTTCGGTTTTGGCGCTCTAGTCCTAGTAATAAATTACTTAACTCTTGGTGTTCGTTAAGATAGAAACCATTTTCTTTTTTCTCAGAATATTTTATAAGTTTTTCACACATGTAAATTAACGAAGACCCAGACCTCTCCATATATGAAGGCAATAGAGCAAGGATGGTGTAATCCATTACATTTCCATAAAAATGTTCAAATCCCAAAGCAAAGCTTTTCTTGTAAATACTTAGGTCATTAACGATATGTTTGCTTTGTTTACCGCTCGTTCCACTACTGGTAAATACAGTATCAAAATTTTTGGATTTACATACCACATCTTGATGTTTAAAGAACTCGATTGGCAGGAAGGGAATTTGACTTAAATTTTTAACATTTTTTGGGTTTACGTTAAGGAGTTTCAAATAGGTTTTGTAAACGGAATTATTCTTTGCTTGATACTTAAAAATCTCCAGCGCAGTAGCTTCAAATGAATTGTCAGTATGATTTTGAAAAATTTTGTTTTCCCATTTCATTATCTAGTTCTTAGAAGATGCTTTTATTGGAAATGTACCAAGACGTTGATTACATAATACTTTACAAATTTACTATTATTTATCACACTTCAAGTCATTTTGTATGGTAGTTTTTAATCTGTTTATTGAGCATTACTTGTGCTAACATGGCTAGTTTGGTGTAGTCGCGTAATAGATGTATATTAGCAATAGTATAAGGCTTGTCAAAATAAAACATCTTCTCTTTTAAGTTTAGAGTTTTGTTTTTGGCAAGGTATTTGTACATTAAATTTGATCTCTTTTATTTTGTAGAGACGAAACCTAAAATTATTGATATGAAAACTCTCTCCTTTCAGGTAAATTCCTGATAAAATCAATTGTTCTCGTATTCTTTTTGCGAGTTCTTTTTACAATGTTTCAGCACAACAAAAAGTTGTTGGAGGCGTTGATGTAGACATTAAAGATTATCCGTGGCAAGTAGCTGTTGATTATGGCTGCGGTGGCTCCATTATTGGAGACTCGTGGGTTTTAACTGCAGCACATTGTGTTGGAGGAGGCGTAAATTATATTTATGCTGGAAACTCTGCACCATATGCTTCTGGTGGTGAAACCTATTCAGTAGTAAATGTTATAACTCATCCGCTTTATGGTTCTGGTACAAGTTACTCCCATGATTTTGCTCTTGTTGAAATAGAAGGAGAATTTAACTTTTCAAACCCAAATATTGGGAAAATAGATTTGATTAGTGAAGCAGATGTCTTGGCTGGTTCTGAAGATGCTGGAGTAATGTCGACTATTACTGGTTGGGGACTCTTTCTTCCGGTGGAGCTATGGCTTCTACATTACAAATGGTTCAAGCACCAATTGTTTCAAATGATGTAGCATGTGGTGCTGCTACTGACGAAAATGGTAACTCAGGTGATTATGGATGTAGTTCTCTTGATGGTTCTATGATTTGTGCTGGTGATTTAATTGATGGAGGAGAAGATGCATGTCAAGGAGATTCAGGTGGACCTTTGGTTGTTAGAAGTTTAATTGATAATAGATGGTTATTAATTGGTGCGACTAGTTGGGGATATGGATGTGCAGATGTTAATTATCCAGGTGTATGGGCTAGAGTATCTTATGTCATAGACTGGATTGAAGATAATGCAGATGTTAATAGTGAATACGGATGTATGGATGCTACTGCGTGTAATTACAGTTCTGAGGCTATTTATAATGTTCCTGAAGCATGTATTTATGAAGTAGATGAATGTGGTGAATGTGGTGGTGATGGTCCGGCGCCGGGTTATGATTGCGAAGGAAATTGTGTGACAGGTGAAACATTAGTTATAGAAATGTCAGATTCTTATGGAGATGGATGGAATGGAAGCAATTTAGTTATTAATGGCGTTTCGGTCACACTTAGCTCTGGGAGTTCTGGGTCTGAAATTTTGTGCTTCGATTCTACAGAAGGTTGTAACGAAGTGACTGTAAGTGAAGGTTCTTGGCCTTCTGAAGTTTCATGGACTATTTCTGATGGTAATGGAAACGTTTTATTAACTGGTGGCGCTCCGTACAGCGGAGGATTTGGTGCTGAAAATTGCGGCCCGCCTGTATTAGGATGTATGGATTCTTTAGCGCTTAACTTCAACCCACTAGCGGTTGAAGATGACGGCTCATGTCAATATCCTATTGACTGTTCTGGGTTAACTTCTGTTTTAGTTGAAGTGACTGATGGAGGTTGGCCTTCAGAAGTTTCTTGGGAGCTAGGAGACTTTTCTGGTGGTGTTGGCTCAACTAATGTTTGTTTAGAAGATGGTTGTATTAGTTTTAAAATGTATGATTCTTATGGAGACGGCTGGAACGGAAGTGAAGTTACAATCACTTCTGAAGGCGGAGATATTTTAATGATTGGTACACTGGATTCTGGGTCTGAAGGAACTTTATTCTTTGGATTAAATTACGAAGGAGATTGCGGTCCTGTTCTTGGTTGTATGGATCTTAATGCATTAAATTTTAATTCTGAAGCAACACAAGACGACGGATCTTGTACTTATCCGGTTTCTGGTTGTACCGATGCAGAGGCTTTAAACTTTAACGATGAAGCAGAAGTAGACGATGGTTCTTGTTATTATGATTATGATGTTTTAGGATGTATGGATTCAAATGCTGATAATTTTAACCCTGAAGCAACTTATGATGATGGGTCATGTAGTTATCCTTGCCCTGATGGACAAATTGCAGATTGTGACGGTAGTGGAGAGTGTCATCCAGCGTCATGGCTCGGTGATGGTTATGCAGACTGTGAAGACCAAACATGGGGTGCAGACCTTTCTTGTTATGATAATGATGGAGGTGACTGTGGTGAAATTGTGCCTGATGGGTTTGGTTGTATGGATTCTACAGCATTAAATTATGATCCTGAAGCACTTGAAGACGATGGTTCATGTGAATATCCAATTGATTGTAGTGGGTTGACTTATGTTACAATTGATGTCGGAGGTGGTTCATGGCAAAGTGAAGTTTCTTGGTCTATATCAGGTTTTTCAGGCTCTGTAGGTTCAACAGATGCTTGTCTAGAGGATGGATGTTTAACTTTCACAATGCTTGACTCTTATGGAGATGGTTGGAATGGTAATGTAGTGACAATAACTTCTGAACAAGGCGATGTTTTATTAACTGGTACTTTAGATAGCGGTTCGGAGGGGACATTGAGTTTTGGCTTAAACTTTGACGGAGACTGTGGCCCTGTTTTTGGATGTACAGATGCCAATGCACTTAATTCTAATGAAGAAGCAACATAGATGATGGATCGTGTGAATATCCTGTTACAGGTTGTACAGATAGTACAGCTTTGAATTATAATCCTGATGCAGTAGAAGAAGATGGTTCATGTGAATACCCAATTGATTGTGATGACTTGAATTATCTTACAATAGATGTTACAGATGGATATTATCCTTCTGAAGTTTCTTGGTCTATTGGAAATGTGAATGGTGGAGTTGGTTCAACAGCAGCTTGTTTAGAAGATGGTTGTCTTACATTTAATATGTTTGACTCATGGGGAGACGGCTGGAACGAAAGTTATGTTACTATTTCTAACGAGTTTGGTGATACATTACTAAACGGAACATTAGAAGCAGGTGAGCAAGGAGTTTTATTCTTTGCTTTAAACGAAGAATGTGAAGATGGTCCAATATTCGGATGTACAGATTCTATTGCTTTAAATTATAATGAAAATGCAAATTCAGATGATGGTTCATGTGAATATGATAATTCGTGTATTTGTCCTGAAATATATGAGCCAGTTTGTGGTGCTAATGGTATCACGTATTCTAATTCATGTTTCGCTGATTGTGATGCCGTGACTTATTCTGAAGGTGTTTGTGATGATGAGCCAGTGGATTGTGATTATGAAACATTTACACTAAACATGTCTGATTCATACGGCGATGGTTGGAATGGAAATACATTTGAGGTAGCTGGTCAATCTCTTACTTTAGAATTTGGATCTGAAGGAACAGCTTTGGTTTGTATTGATATGACATCATGTAATACTATTACAGTTGGTGGTGGTTTATGGCAAGAAGAAGTTTCATGGACTCTTGGAGAACTATCAGGGGGAGCTCCTTATGATGGTCAGATAGGTGATTGTGGTGAAGTCTCAGGATGTACGGATGAATTAGCTTTAAATTATAATCCTAATGCAACTGTAGATGATGGGTCATGTGATTATGACATTATAATTGATTATGGAGCTTGTACTGATCCTAACGCTATTAATTATGACCCTAATGCTACTTTTGATGACGGGTCATGTGAGTATGAAAATACTTGTAATGGTCTAGCTGCTACATTAACATTAATAACTGTTAATTACGGATCTGAGATATCATGGTCTTTGGTTAGTTCTGCTGGAGAGGTTGTTGGCTCAGGTAATGGTTATTCAAATGATGCTTCTTATCAGTCTAGTTTATGTTTAGATCAAGGTGTATCTTATTCTTTTGAGGCTAATGACTCATACGGAGACGGCTGGAACGGCGGTTATTTCATAATAGAAACATCTGAATGTGAATTAGTATCAGGCGGTTCAGACTTTACTAGTGGTTCATTTGCTGAATATACATTTACAGCTTCTTGTGGTGATTCTGATCCTTGTGCTGCTGTTGATTGTGGTCCTGGATATGAATGTGTTGATGGTGATTGTATTTTGATAGATGTAGCTCCATGGGATGTATATATCACCGGAACTAATCACACCATTGTTATAGATGGATCTGCAGTGATTGATCTTGGAGAAAATACTTTAGAAGTTGGTGATGCATTAGGAGTATTCTTTACAGATGATAATGGAGACCTTCAATGTGCTGGCCAAACAACATGGACAGGTTCCAATGGAGCGATTGCAGCCCAAGGAGATGATACAACAACTGATGAATTGGATGGATTCGTTCCTGGTTCTGAATTTGTATGGATGATTTGGGATGCATCAGAGAGTGTTGAAATTATGGTGCTTGCGACTTACAATGAAGCGCTTAACGATCAAGGTAACTTTGTTGTAAATGGTTATTCCGCGTTAGCTGGCTTAACTTATATGCCTGTAGGTCCATCTGAGCAGTTACTTGTTATGCCTTCAGGATGGTCTAACTTCTCAACATACATGAGTTCTGAAAATATGGATATGGTCGCTTTCCTTAGTCCAATCATATCTGATGTAATTATTGCTAAGGATAACGCAGGGTTAGCTTATTTACCAGAATGGAACTTTAATGGTATTGGTGATTTACAAGTTGGTCAAGGTTATCAAGTTAAACTATCTAATGCAAACGAACTTCTTGTTTCAGGCGAATATATGATGCCTGAAGATAACCCGATTGATTTATTAGCTGGGTGGAACATGATAGGATATTTGCGTACAGAGCCAGCAGCAGCAGATGCAGTTTTGGCAGACATAACATCTACTGGTAATCTAGTAATAGCTAAAGATTATAGTGGTAATGCTTATCTTCCAGAATGGAACTTTAATGGTATAGGCGATATGGTAGCTGGCGAAGCTTACCAACTTAAAGTAAATAACGCAGATGTACTTCAGTACTTATCTAATGATGATTCTTACAGAATGTCTTCTACTGAAGTTACAGAAAACAATGTATCTCACTATTCTAAAGTAGCCCCTACAGATAACAACATGACTGTTGTTATTGAAGATGCTGCTTGGGATATTCTTCCAACAGAAGGATCTGAGATTGCAGCGTTTGATAAAGATGGTAACATGGTAGGTTCTGCAATCTACTCTAGTCCTGTAACAGTTGTTACAGTGTGGGGTGATGATGCAACAACAACATCTAAAGATGGTATGGTTGTTTCAGAATCAGTATCATTCAAAGTATGGAACACAAATGAAGTTAGTGACTTTACAGTTTCTAAATGGATTAAAGGGTTTTCTTCTTTTACCAAGTAGATGGTATTGGCGTAGCTTCTACTTTGAAACTAATAATACGATTACAGAGCTAAATGCTACAGAGAGGTATTGGAAAAAGTAATCAACGTATTAGGACAAGAAGTAAACTTGGATGATGAGCCATTCAAAGGAACAGTTCTATTCAACGTATACGATGATGGCCCCGTTGAAATTTGTTCAGAAATTTTAACAGTCAATTAATGATAAAAAAAGAGCTCTAATTTTAGAGCTCTTTTTTATGATTTCACTTTTTGTTTTAATTAAGATTATTATATTTCCCTTGCAAAACATTCCTCCTTAGCTCAGTTGGTTAGAGCATCTGACTGTTAATCAGAGGGCCCTTTGGGTTTTCGAGCCAAGGGGGGAGCCTTAAGGACAACTTAATATTTTTATTGAGTTGCCCTTTTTTTTATGATGCTACAACCCTTGTCAATACTGAGAAAATGTAACAATGATTCATTGAAAAAAGCGGTTCGAACTTTTTTCCCGTTAAATTGTAATTTTTCAGTAAATATCGAACCAATAATTGTTTGTTTCTCTTCAAAGTCACAATCAGTAAGCCTTTTAGTGAGGTTTCGGATAAAGTTAATTCCGTTTTATCCAGGTATGGTAGTCCGTATTTTTCAAGAATTCTATTTTGTAGCTATTTGGTGTTAGCTAATTAGACAACAATTAAGTAACAATTTGTTCAATATATTTTTAGTGTTTATTTATTCTAGTATAAACTTCATTTTAAACACTCTAACAATATGTTTGCACTGTTTAATTATCATTAACTAAAAATAAAACCCCTAATGAAAACAAAAAAACTCATTTCATTTATTCTGTTGTCTTTTATGGCAACATTAACCTATGCACAAGGTGATGAGTTGTATCATCAAATGTGACAGGTACAGCATATTGGACAGCTAACAACACATATCATTTAGATGGTGGTGTATTTGTTGAGCCAGGAGCTACATTACATATTGAAGCTGGAACAGTTGTAAAGGTATGCCAGGTCAAGGTGAAGAGTCATCATACTTATGTGTGCGAAAGGTGCTCAAATATTTGCAGAAGGAACTGCAGATGCTCAATTATATTCACATTTGAAGCAGATCCATTAGATGGTTCAACTCCGTTAACTACAAGAGGACAATGGGGAGGATTTAGTATTAGGTGAAGCAGGATTAAATTCAACTCCGGGTGTGTCAAGTATAGAAGGTATTCCAACAAACGTTCCATTTGGACAGTATGGAGGGAACAATGATGCAGATAATTCAGGAGTTATTACTTACGTATCTATTCGTCACGGTGGTACTGAGATTGGTGCTGGTAATGAGATTAATGGATTCACATTAGGTGGTGTAGGGTCAGGAACTACAATTAATAATGTTGAGGTTATTGCAAATGCTGATGACGGTATTGAGTTCTTTGGTGGAACTGTAAGTATTCAAAATGCGATGGTAGCAGGAGTTGGCGACGACAGCTATGATTATGATGAAGGTTGGAGAGGTCAGTTAAATAGTAACTGGGTAGCTGTAGCCTCTTCAGATGACGGTGATAGAGGTGGAGAGCATGATGGTGGAACAGATCCAGGAGACAGCTCAACCATATGCAACACCAACTATTACTTACGCTACTTTTGTTGGTAGAGGAGTAGATGCAGGAAAGCGTGCATTAACTTTTAGAGATAACGCTGGTGGAAATTATTCAAATTCAGTATTCTTCAACTACGCTAAAGGTGTAGATGTTGAAGATTTATCAGAAGGTGAAGATTCATATTCACGATTCTTGAGTGGTGATTTAACATTTACAAATAACGTTGTAGATTGTGGTTCGAATGCATTTGTTACATCACAAGGTGAGGATTTATCTGCTTACTTTAATGCAAACGGTAATTCAACATCATCTAATCATGGTCTAACATGGTCACCAAGTTAGTTTAGCAGGTCGAGCAGACTGGGTCATGGACATTAGCAATGACTTAGGTTGGGTTTTCCCGGGGGCGTTCAGGGGATGTAGTTGTATCATCAAAAGGCATAAACATATTGGACAGCTAACAACCCTATCATTTAAAGGGGTGTATTTGTTGAGCCAGGAGCACATTACATATTGAAGCTGGAACAGTTGAAAAAGGGATGCCAGGTCAAGGTGAAGAGTCATCATACTTATGTGTGGCGAAAGGTGCTCAAATATTTGCAGAAGGAACTGCAGATGCTCCAATTATATTCACATTTGAAGCAGATCCATTAGATGGTTCAACTCCGTTAACTACAAGAGGACAATGGGGAGGATTAATAGTATTAGGTGAAGCAGGATTAAATTCAACTCCGGGTGTGTCAAGTATAGAAGGTATTCCAACAAACGTTCCATTTGGACAGTATGGAGGGAACAATGATGCAGATAATTCAGGAGTTATTACTTACGTATCTATTCGTCACGGTGGTACTGAGATTGGTGCTGGTAATGAGATTAATGGATTCACATTAGGTGGTGTAGGATCAGGAACTACAATTAATAATGTTGAGGTTATTGCAAATGCTGATGACGGTATTGAGTTCTTTGGTGGAACTGTAAGTATTCAAAATGCGATGGTAGCAGGAGTTGGCGACGACAGCTATGATTATGATGAAGGTTGGAGAGGTCAGTTAAATAGTAACTGGGTAGCTGTAGCCTCTTCAGATGACGGTGATAGAGGTGGAGAGCATGATGGTGGAACAGATCCAGAGACAGCTCAACCATATGCAACACCAACTATTACTTACGCTACTTTTGTTGGTAGAGGAGTAGATGCAGGAAAGCGTGCATTAACTTTTAGAGATAACGCTGGTGGAAATTATTCAAATTCAGTATTCTTCAACTACGCTAAAGGTGTAGATGTTGAAGATTTATCAGAAGGTGAAGATTCATATTCACGATTCTTGAGCGGAGAATTAACATTTACAAATAACGTTGTAGATTGTGGTTCGAATGCATTTGTTACATCACAAGGTGAGGATTTATCTGCTTACTTTAATGCAAACGGTAATTCAACATCATCTAATCATGGTCTAACATGGTCACCTAGTGCAGTTAGTTTAGCAGGTCGAGCAGACTGGGCATCATGGACATTAGCAATGACTTCAGGTTGGGTTTCTCCAGGTGAGGTCGTTCAAGGTGATGTAGTTGTATCATCAAATGTGACAGGTACAGCATATTGGACAGCTAACAACACATATCATTTAGATGGTGGTGTATTTGTTGAGCCAGGAGCTACATTACATATTGAAGCTGGAACAGTTGTAAAAGGTATGCCAGGTCAAGGTGAAGAGTCATCATACTTATGTGTGGCGAAAGGTGCTCAAATATTTGCAGAAGGAACTGCAGATGCTCCAATTATATTCACATTTGAAGCAGATCCATTAGATGGTTCAACCCTTAACTACAAGAGGACAATGGGGGGGATTAATAGTATTAGGTGAAGCAGGATTAAATTCAACTCGGTTGTCGTATAGAAGGTATTCCAACAAACGTTCCATTTGGACAGTATGGAGGGGAAAAATGATGCAGATAATTCAGGAGTTATTACTTACGTATCTATTCGTCACGGTGGTTTAGATTGGTGCTGGTAATGAGATTAATGGATTCCCTTAGGGGGTGTAGGATCAGGAACTACAATTAATAATGTTGAGGGTTTTGCAAATGCTGATGACGGTATTGAGTTCTTTGGGGGAACTGTAAGTTCAGAGCGTTGTAACGAGTGGCGACGACAGCTTTGGGGTTATGATGAAGGTTGGGGGGTCAATTAAATTACTGGTTACTTTTCCCTCAGATGACGGTGATAGAGGGGAGAGCATGATGGGGAACAGATCCGGGGAAGCTCAACCATATGCAACCCAAAAAAAGCTACTTTGGTAGAGGAGTAGATGGGAAAGCGGGATTAACTTTTAGAGATAAATTTTGGGGGTTATTCAATTCATATTTTCAATTGGGGTAAAGGTGAATTTGAAGATTTATCAGAAGGTGAATTCCCGATTCTTGATGGTGATTTAACATTTACAATAACGTTGTAGATTGTGGTTCGAATACATTTGTTACATCACAAGGTGAAGATTTATCTGAATACTTTAAGCAAACGGTAATTCAACATCATCTGATCATGGTCTTTCATATAGCTCAACTGTTCAAGGTGTTCAAATTCTGATAAAGGGGCTTTCAATGCTCTAACAGGAAATTGGGCATCATGGACCCTAGCAATGTCTTCAGGTTGGTTAAGTTATGAATTACCTTCTGGTTTATCGATCCATCGGCTAATAATTTTAATCCATTTGCTTCAAATGATGATGGCTCTTGTGAGTATGGTTGTACACCTGATTGGGATGTTGTAGTAACTGATCAAAACCACTCAATTTTCATTAATGGTCAATGGTTTGATGTTGATGGGAATTCAATGAGTGAGGGTTCTTTGATTGGGGTCTTTTATGATAATGGATCTGACGAATTAGCATGTGCAGGTTACGCTGAAATTGGAACTGGAACTGTTCAGATAGCAGCTATGGGTGATGACTCTCAAACAGATGAAATCGATGGATTGGTTGCAGGTAAAGAGTTAGTTTATCATGTATGGGATGCTTCTACTTGTGAAGTTTATTCAGGTACAGTTGAATATACTAATGGGCCTCAAGTATTCACTGGAAATGGAATTACATTTATTAATAATATTTATGCATCTCCATTTGGACCAACTGAACAGTTAATGGCTTTACCTAGTGGCTGGTCATGTTCTCATGTTATATGCTTCCTGACAACTTAGCACTTGATGCTTTTTTATCTGAAGTCGTTGATGATGTAATTATCGCTAAAGACTATCTTGGAGCGGCATATTTACCTGAATTCAACTTTAATGGTGTTGGAGATATGGAAGTTGGTCAAGGATATCAAATTAAAATGACTAATTCTAATCAATTTAATGTAACAGGTGAGTATTTAGATCCATCTGAAAATCCAATTTTACTTCCAGAGGGTTGGTTTATGGTAGGATATTTAAGAGAAGGCCAGCTCCAGCAGACTTGGTATTTGCAGATATTGTATCTGATGTAATAATTGCTAAAGACTATTTAGGAGCTGCATACTTACCAGAATTTAATTTTAATGGTATTGGAGATATGGAAGCCGGTATAGGTTACCAGGTAAAGACTGCACAATGCTGTCACTCTCCAGTACTTATCAACGATGATTCTTACAGAATGTCTGCTATTGAAGTTACTGAAAACAATGTGTCTCACTTTGCAAAACTTGCCAGATAACAACATGACTGTTGTTATTGAAGATGCTGCTTGGGATGTTCTTCCAACAGAAGGGCTGAGATTGCAGCGTTTGATAAAGATGGTAACATGGTTGGTTCTGCAATTTACTCTAGCCCTGTAACAGTTCTTACAGTATGGGGTGATGATGCAACAACAACATCTAAAGATGGTATGCTTGTTTCAGAATCAGTTTCATTTAAAGTTTGGAACACAAATGAAGTTAGTGACTTTACGGTTGCTAAATGGATTGAAGGTTCTTCTTCTTACCAAGTAGATGGTATTAGCGTAGCTTCTACAATTGAAACTAATAATGTGATGACTGAACTTAATGCTTCAGAGAGTATTGGTTAAAGTAATCAACGTATTAGGACAAGTAAACTTGGATGATGAACCATTCAAAGGAACAGTTCTATTCAACGTATACGATGATGGTTCTGTAGAAAATTTGTTAGGTAATTAATTTTTATATGTAACTAAATGATAGGCTACTTTTTAAAAAGTAGCCTATCATTATTTTAAATTAAAATTTAAACAAAAAACAAAATTATGCTACGCAAATTATTTATTCTGTTTTTATTTTCAACCCCAATAATTGCTCAGGACCTATACTGGCCTGAAAATGAAATTGAAATTAACACAGACCAAAATGCAACTTATTTTTTTCAAGCATCAACTGTGTCAATAGATCAAGTCATAATTGACTATAGCCTTCGAATAGGAGCATTTTATATTGATGATAATAACCAATTAAAATGTGGAGGTATCTCAGATATTAATGGGAATTCACCATTTTCAATCTCACTTTTTGGGGATGATTCTTCAACACCTGAAAAAGATGGCTTTTCATCCGGAGAAGCTATTCAATGGATTGCGCTTGATACACAAGCGAATATTGTTATGAATGGAATCATAGCCTTCACAACAGGATCTAATTTATGGTCATCAAACTCTATTAACGTTGTTTCAAATCTTGATTTTACACCTCCAATATAGGTTGTACTGACCAAGCAGCATGTAACTATAATCCCGAAGCAGAATTTGATAATGATCAAATTCCATGCGAATATGCAAGCTTTGGATATGACTGTTATTCTAATTGTATTGATCTTGATCAAGATGGAATTTGTGACATTGATGAAACAGAGGGCTGTACTGATCAATTAGCTTGTAACTTTTATAGGTGCAACAGAGGAAGATAACTCATGTATTTATGCAGAGACAAATTTTGATTGTGATGGTAACTGTATAGATATAGATGAAGATTATGTTTGTGATTTTGAAGAGGTTTTTGGCTGTACTGATTCTACATTTATTGAGTTTAATCCATTAGCTACAGAAAATGATAATTCTTGTCAAAATATATTAGTTTTAGGTTGTTCAAGTATTGATGCATTTAATTATAATTCAAATGTAAATCTGGATGATAGTAGTTGTTTGTATTCATTTAATTTACTTTTCGAAAGCAATTTATCAAGCGTTTCAGTCAGTTTACAATTTCCAAATCAACTCTTTAACTTTTCCATTTTTACCAAATGGACTTGATATAGGTGATATAGTAGGAGGTTTTTATTATAGTGAAGGCTCAATTTTTTGTGCTGGATACTCCATCTATACAGGAAATGATGACTTAGCAATTACATTGAGTGGTGATGATGAATCGACCGAATTTATTGATGGGCTTGAAGATGGACAAGAAATATTTTGGGTTATCCAAGATGAAAGCACCATGCTTAGCTACCAAATCTTATTAGATTATTCTTCTGGCGCAAATCAATTTACAGCTAATAGTATAAATTTTGTTTCTGCAATATATAACTCAGAAAATCAAATAGGTTGTATGGATGAAAGTGCGTTTAATTTTAATCCAAATGCAGTTATAAATACTAATTATTGTCAAGATATTATATTCGGGTGTACAGATGTAAACGCTTGTAATTATGATGGAAATGCAAATACTGATGATGAGTCATGTTATAGTTTCGATGTTTTGCTTAGCTTCGATATAAATACTCAAAGTTTTAATGTATTTACTAATGCAGTAAACCCTGAATATTCTTGGCAAGTTGAAGATTTTATTTTGCCAAGTTATTCAAACTCATATATCCCTATCATTAACGGAAACTTTACAGTGTCAGTAAGTGATGAAAATGGTTGTGTTTATTCTGATGAATATCTTTTAGAAGACCTTTCTATTAATGAAGTTGTTGATATTGTAAAAATTTTCCCAAACCCTGTGAGAAACAATAAAGTTACTATATCGTCTATCCAACTTATTAGTCAGTTTGATTTGTATAATTCTGTAGGGCATTATATTTTAGGGAAGAACGACATTAATATGGAAAAAACAACTTTTGAAACAAATACTTTAAATAAGGGTATATACTATTTAAAAGTTATTCTTGAAGAGCAGTCAGTGAGATTAAAGTTAATAGTTGATTAAAATTATTTCAAATAATAACTAAACTAATAATGGCTAAATTAAGTTCTGCCTTTATTAGTTTAGTTGTTTGTATCAACAATCTTGTATCCAACACCTTTGACGGATTTAATCAAGTTTACTCCCAGCTTGTTTCTAAGTCTAGTAATGTGAACATCTAAAGTTCTCTCACCAACAACACTATCTCCCCAAATTGAATCGTATATTTTTTCTCTGGTAAACACTTTATTTGGTTTTTTAGCTAACATCACAAGAAGCTCAAACTGTTTTTTTGGCAATTCACATATCTTATCACCAATATGTACCACGTATGAATCTAGATCTATCCTAATGTCATTTATCTTAATAATTGTGTTAGGTGCTATATTTGAATAATTATTTAAGGCGTGCTCAAGTCTCTTTGGAGATTTAATTAATCTAGATTGTATAGCCTTAATTTTATTAACTAATAATTTCATTTTTATAGGTTTTCCTACAAAATCGTCGCACCCAGCCTCATAAGATTTTATTTTGGTGTAATCATCAGATGATGCTGATAGCATTAAAATATAAATAGAGGGATTTATTTTTCTGAGTTTTTTACAAAGTTCAATACCATCAATTCCGTCCATCATGATATCTAAAATAACTATTGTTGGAAGAAATTCTTCATTTAATTCAAGTGCTTCTTCAGCATTTTTAGCACATTTAACATTGAATCCGTTCAATTTTAGATTATAATCTAAAATTGTTCTAATATCATTTTCATCATCAACAACTAATATTTTCATACTGAGGGACTTTTATCGTTTATTATATTATGACTTTGTCATAATCAGTTAACTTGTTGTTAGATTATTCATATTTACAGCTGAAAATAAACTTGAAAAATCTTCAGACAATCTTACTAAAGCTTCAATTTGAGCCAATAAATATTTCGGTGATTTATTATAGTTAAAAACAAAACTAGCTCCAGTTTTAAGAGCATATAAAGCTTCATAAGAATAAGTACTATTACATAAACCAATTAGAATGGGTTTTTTTTCTAGAGTATTGTATTTCGGCAGAAAAGAACCTAAATCCTCACCATTAATAAAAGTCTCACTGATTATAACATGGCTGTTACAAACATAATCATAGATCTCTTCAGAATTGAATTTTGTAATGTGAGTTACATGAATCCCTCTTTTTTTTAAAAATAATATGTGTGATTCAATATATTCAAGCTTGTCTGAAATGAATAATACTTTTTTCATAATACAATTTTTACAAAAAAAGCTATTTTATAAATACTTATTGTTAATGATAAATTACGTTTGTATTAAATAGAGACTGAATAAATTGAAATCTAGTTTAAATTTAAAGTTAGTTTAACTTCAAATTAAGTTTATTATTTCTCAAACTTCATTAAATCCTTCCAAAAGCGGTTCGAACGAGAACCAACAAGGGGAGCCTTATAGGACAACTTAATATTTTTATTGAGTTGTCCTTTTTTTATGATGCTACAACCCTTGTCAATACTGAGAAAATGGAACAATGCTTCATTGAAAAAAGCGGTTCGAACTTTTTTCCCATCAAATTGTAATTTTTCAGGAAATATCGAACCAATAATTGTTTGTTTCTCTTTAAAGTCCCTATCAGTAAGCCTTTCGGGGTAGATTAGTGATAAAGTTAATTCCGTTTTTTATCCAAGTATGATAGTCCGTATTTTGTGCTTTTAATTCCCGGAGTTCATCCTGGTATTTTAAGCGTTCTTTTTTTAGATTTTCAGACATTTCACCATAGTCCTCAGCACTTATTTTATCACCCAAAAGTAGTTCTTGTATTTTCTGAATCTTATCTCATATTGTTGTTAATTTCTTGCTTAATTTTTTTATTATCTCCTTATGTCATATGAAGAACTATTTATCAATATTTTTGATGTTAATTAATGTTAATTTTTTTTTTGTTAAATAATCAATAAATATTTTTACTTGCAAGCTTTATAACAATGACTGTTGAAATTTCAAATCTTACCAAAACCTTTGACGGACAGAAAGTACTAAATGACATTAGTTTCTCTGTTAAACAGGGTGAAATTGTTGGTTTTTTAGGTCCTAACGGTGCTGGCAAATCAACTACAATGAAATTAGTTACGGGTTTTCTTAACCTTGAGTCTGGAAACATTTCTATCAACGGAAATAGTATCTCAAAATACCCTGATTTAATTAAGAATAAGATTGGTTATTTGCCTGAGCATAATCCACTCTATCTTGATATGAGAGTTACAGATTATCTTAACTATTGCGGTTCACTTCAGAAAATGAGTTCTTCAGAAATTATAAATAGAACAAAAGAAATGATAAAAGTTTGTGGATTAAATAAAGAAAAACACAAATTTATTGGTGAGTTGTCAAAGGGATATCGACAAAGAGTTGGAATAGCTCAAGCTATGATTCATGATCCTGAAATTTTGATTTTAGATGAGCCAACTACTGGTTTAGACCCAAATCAGATTATTGAAATCAGAAAATTAATTAAAAGTTTAGGTAAAGAAAAAACAGTCATATTAAGTACTCATATATTGCCTGAAGTAGAAGCAACTTGTGACAGAATATTAATTATTAATAATGGTGAAATAGTTGCAGATGGAACAGCAGAAGATCTTAAGTCCGCAGCAACTGCACAAGAAACAATTAAATTAAGAATAGATTGTGATGAAATTAAAGAGGTTGAAAATCTAATTAGTAAAATAACTGGCGTATTAACTGTTGATATTAGAAACGAAGAAACCGGAGAAATTCTGGTTAAGTCTTCCTCTAATCTTAACATTACTAAATCAATTTTTGAATTATGCGTCAAAAATCAATGGATTTTACATGAAATGACACCAAATCAAACAAAACTTGAAGATATTTTTAGAAATTTAACTTTAAACTAAAATGAATTTAATTTTATCTGTTGCTAAACGTGAGTTGAGTGTATTCTTTGACTCTTTAATTGCCTACGTAATGTTGCTGGGGTTTCTAGGTTTTAGTGGTTTTTTTACTTGGCTTTATGGAAATGATATTTTTTTAGTTGGACAAGCAAACCTTAAAACTTTTTTCACAATTTCATCTTGGACATTATTTTTCTTTATACCAGCAATTACCATGAAAATGATTGCAGAAGAAAAAAAATCTGGTACGCTTGAATTAATTTTAACAAAATCTATTTCTGATAGACAATTCATAATAGGAAAATTTCTTGGTGCTGTTTCTTTGGTTTTGGTTGCATTAGTTGCAACTTTTCCATACGTAATAACATTATCTTTGATAGGAGATTTAGACAACGGTGGAACAATTTGTGGCTATTTTGGACTTTTTTTAATGACAATAGCATATGCTGCAATAGGTATTTTCTCAAGTAGCTTGACTAACAATCAGATTGTTGCCTTTATGCTTTCGCTGGTCATTTGTTTATTTTTTCATATAATTTTCGATGTACTCGCAGCTAATTCAACTGGGATTATTAGTTGGTTATTTGAAACTTTAAGTTTACAGACTCATTTTGATTCTATTTCAAGAGGTGTTATAGATTCAAGAGATCTGGTATATTTTATTTCAATCACAATTCTTGGTTTATTTTCAGCTGAACTCTCATTATCAAAAAGCCATTCTTAAATATTTGATATGCGTAATTTAAGTTTTTCGTCTATTCTTTTTTTAGCAATACTTTTAATGTTAAACCTCATTAGTGATCAATATTTTTTTAGAATTGATCTTACAGAAGACAAGCAATACACTTTAAGTAAGGCAACAAAAGATATTTTAAGCAACTTAGAGTCTCCAGTTACAGTGAAGGCATATTTCTCTGAAAATTTACCTTCAAATGTTTCACAAGCAAAAAATGATGTTTTAGATTATTTGATAGAGTATTCGAGAATATCAAATAATAATCTTGTTTACAAATTCATTGATCCAAGCTCTAATGAAAGTAATGAAGCTGAGGCAATACAAAATGGAATTAGTCCCGTGATGATTAATATTCGGGAAAAAGATCAAGTAAAACAGCAAAAGGCATATCTCGGTCTCGTAATTGAAATGCTTGATCAGAAGGAAACAATTCCATTTGTTAAACCAGGGGCTGCTCTAGAGTATGCTCTTTCATCTTCAATTAAAAAGGTATCTCTAAAAGATAAGCCTGTCATAGGAATAGTGCAAGCTAATGGAGAAGCAGAAATTGAAGAAATTCAGCAGGTTGACGCTGGGCTTAGTGTTTTGTATGATGTTCAGAGTTTAAATTTATTAAACGATTTGAATAATAAATTATATTCTACAATTGCTCTAATAAATCCAGAAGATTCACTTACTTCAGATGATTTAAAACAACTTGATAATTATCTTGATAAAGGTGGCAATATTCTTATTGCCATGAATGCTGTTGTTGGAGATTTTACAAATGCTAAGGGATATGTTAAAAACATTGGGATATCAAATTGGTTAAAGTCAAAAGGTATTACTGTAGGTGAAAATTTCGTAATTGACTCTAATTGTAGTAAAATATCAGTTCAACAACAACAAGGTTTTTTCGTTATCAGTCAAGTATATCATTTCCTTATATCCCAATCATCACGAATTTTGCTGACCACCCTATAACTAAAGGAATAGAAGCTGTTATTATGGAGTTTGCTAGTTCCATTGAATATAATCAAATTGATACTTCAAACATATTTACTCCAATTGCTTTTCATCAAAAAAATCAGGTATATATGATGCGCCACTAAACTTTGAAATTCAAAAACAATGGACATCTTCAGATTTCACTGATGAGAAAATTATTGTTGGAGGTGTCCTGGAAAATAAAAATAAAAATGGAACTATATCCAAAATATGTATATTCTCAGATGGAGATTTTCCTGTTGGTGGAAAAGGACAAGATCAAAAAGAGTTCCAGCTGATAATATAAATTTATTGATTAATTCAATTGATTGGATGACTGATGATACTGGACTAATTGATTTAAGAACAAAAGGAATAAAATATAGACCAATTGATGACCTTAAAGATTCTAAAAAACATTTTTAAAATATTTAAATTTTTTACTACCAATTATTTTAGTTCTATTATATGGACTTTATAGAATCCAATCTAATAAATTCAAAAGAATTCATCTAATGTCAAAGAATTATGACTAAAAGAAACAAATTAATGGTGCTAATTTTAGTTGCACTAGTTACAATATATTTCACTAACAATTATTTTGAAAAGTATAATTCAAAATCGATTTTAAAATCTCAAGTATTAAATTTCGATCCAGACAATCTATATAAAATTATAATAAATTCTGATAATCAAATTGACACCCTGATTAAAGCTAATGA
Source organism: Cryomorphaceae bacterium (assembly GCA_019649675.1). GTDB lineage: Bacteria > Bacteroidota > Bacteroidia > Flavobacteriales > UBA7430 > MED-G21. The sequence goes on from BOWN01000003.1 coordinate 50,841, forward strand.
TAATTGGTTGATAGTTAAAGATCGAAAAAAGTTAGTGCAAGAACTTCCGATATAAACTCAATATTTAATCAATTATCAAATTTAAAAATTGAGAGATTAGTTAGTAATTCAAATAAAGATTGGGGTAAATATGAACTTACCGATTCTTTAACTACTTCAGTAGAAATATTTGAAACAAACGAATCATCTTCAAAAATTTATTTTGGAAAAACAGATCTAGGTAACCCACAGTATTATAATTCTGGCTATCAAAATCAGCCTCCTATATCATATGTTAGAGTAGATGATGATAGTCGAATTTATCAAATTTATGGGTACTATGAACTAATGTTTTCAAGTGGGTTAAATTCATTCAGAAATAATCAGCTTTTTAATTTGGATTCTATAATTAGTATCGAGATTAGTCGTGATGATTCTGTCAGTAGGACATATAATTTTAAAGAATCTAAGTGGATTACAAATACAAAAGATTCAGTAGACTTAATGAAAATGGATGCTTATGTAAAATATATTTCTAAACTGAATCTTACAAATTTTTATGATGATTCAAATTTGAAAACAAGTTATCTTTCAAAGCTTAAATTAATTAACGAACAAAATAAAGAGTTTCTTCTATATGCATATAGTGATACTATTTCAGAAGATTATGTGGTCACTTCAAGTGAAAATTCCAATAATTACTTTAGGTTAAAAGATAAAGAAGAATATTCTAAGATTTTTTTGAAAATTAGAGGTTATTTATTTACAGGATCTTCTTGAGATCTTTTCAAAAGCGGTTCGAACGAGAACCTACAAGGGGAGCCTTACAGGTCAAGTTATTTTTAAAAATAACTTGACCTTTTTTAATTTCTTATATTTACACTTATAATTCCCAGAAAGCATAAAAAAACTACTTTATTTATTTCTAGTTTTTCCCCTTGTATTATTAGGTCAAGATAACCACGTTCTCATCTTTGATGGAATTAATCGTGAATATCTTGTTTACACCCCAGAAAGTTATGATAGTTCATTGGATTATCCAGTGTTGTTTAATTTTCACGGTGGAAGTGGCTATGCTAATGATTTTATTTACACAAATGACATGAGGCCTATTGCAGATACTGCTGGTTTTATAGCTGTTTATCCACAAGGCGCTATAGACCCTGATGGTGGAACCACTTCATGGATTCACAAAGCACCAACTGATCATGATGATATCTATTTTGTTGAAGCAATTATTGATGCACTTAGTTTAGATTATTCAATTGATCAGAATCGTATATATGCCTGTGGTTATTCAGAGGGTGCTATTCTTTCTTACGAATTGGGCTGTCGATTAAATGATAAAATTGCTGCATTTGCAGCAGTTTCTGGAAGTATGCTTGATAATTATTACAGAGATGATATCTATGGATGGGGTCCTTGTACTCCTGTTCACCCAACGGGCATGATGCTTATCCCTGGCACAATTGATCAAAATCCACATTCTACTTACGAAGGACTTTCTTATGGTGATATGCCACTATATATGTCGGCAAATGGCATTACCGACTACTGGTCTAATTTCAACAATACGGATATAAATCCTGTTGTAACCGATGTAGTTAATAGTGCTCCAAATGATGGAAGTACTGTTGAAAGAAAACTATGGTTAAATGGAGATAACTGTGTATCTATTCAGGAGTTAAAAGTAATTAATGGAGATCATGACTGGCCTGGATCCTCCGGAAATATGGACATAAATGCATCAGAAGAAATATGGAACTTTGTCTCACAATTTAACTTAGAAGGACAAATTGATTGTTATTATATTATTGAGGATTGTACAGATGAAAGTGCATTAAACTATAATCCTAATGCAAATCAAGATGATGGTTCATGTTATTTTGAAAATAATTCAGATGTATGTTTTGCAAATCCTATAGAAGGGTGTACATCACTTGCAGTTTGGAATCCTGTTTGTGGATGTGATGGTGTTACATATTCAAATTCTGGAGATGCTGCTTGTAATAATATCAATGAATTTACAAGTGGTGAGTGTGATTACGTTTCAAATAATCCATGTTCTAGCATTTCAATTTTATTGTCTCAGGGTTGGAATATGATTGGTTTCGCTTGTTCAGAAAATACAAATGCACTAAATGCTTTTGCTGCAATCCAAGACAAAATTATTATTGCTAAAGACGGAGAAGGTAATGCATATTTACCAGATTGGGATTTTAATGGTCTTGGTGATTTAGAAAGAGGCTATGGTTACTTAATAAAAGTTTCAGAAGAAATAAGTAATTATAACATTTGCGAATAATTACATTAATAAAATAACACAAAAGCCACCCCATTAAGGGTGGCTTTTGTTATTTGTTAATGTTTTGTTATCATTTAGAACACACTAATAATTGGCAAGATTTTAGCGTTTTAAATATTGTAAAGATTTCATAATCCTGGGGGGATAGTTAGAGAGGCCACTCAACTTCGAGTGGCTTTTTCATTCCCTAAATTTCTTCAAATCTTTCCAAAGGGTTCGAACGAGAACCAATAAGGAAGCCTTATTGGTCAGGTTATTTATAAAAATAACTTGACCTTTTTTATTTATATATTTGGCATCAAATTCTAATCATCATGAAAAAAAGTTTACTTATTTTTTTAATATTTCCTATATTAGGATTTACTCAACATAGATTTCCTATGATTGATTATTTCCCTTTTACTAATGATATTTTACCCGCTCCCATTCAACTAAATAGTTCTAATTTGTTCCTTCCTAAAATTGATTTTAGTTGTGCTATTCAAGGGCGAGCAACAACATATTTCAACTCTTTTTCTCCATTTGTTGGTGATACTGTCGCTCAATACTCAACCTACAGGTCATATTATGACTTCTCAGAGACATTGGATTCAGTCCCTTGGGGTGTGTTCTACTCAATGTATTTCATTGAAATGGATAGTACAAATTCTTCACATGCTTTGTCTTGTCCAGGAACAGGTTTTAGTTCATATTCCTACACATATATATGTGATGATAGTGGCAACATTTTATTTTATAATCTTTCGGGTTTTGGGCCTTTTTCTTATGGATCATATTTTTATGATGATAATGGTTTAGCTATCTTAAATAATTTACAGCCTCAGCCACCTGTTGGTTTAAATACAACATTTAACTCGTATGATATACAATGGGCTGATACAAATAAATTGTGTACTGTTATGGATAGCTCTAATGTAATTTCATCTTATATCTTTGATGAGGGAGGGAATCTTATTAATTATTATAATGTTTCAAATCAGTCATCTAATATTGATTCTGCAACTTTTTTATATAACAATGATAATTTAATTATTCAAAGTACATTTTTATACAATAATGGTGGTCAACTAACTTATGATTATTCTTGGATTGATGAAAATAATGTCGAGATGACCATCAATGATATTAATAGCGACAATTATATGTTGAGTTCAGAGAATCAAGTTATACATAAAGTTATTTATGAATTAGATTCAAGCTTATATGCTAGAAACTTAACTTACTTAGATTCTAATTTAAATGAAATCATTAGATACAAGTATCATTTTTGTGAGGATGATACTGTCGTATATGGTTGTACAAATTCAGATGCTTGTAATTTTAACTTATCAGCAAATTATGATGATGGGCTATGTTTTTATTTTGATATATGTGGAGAATGTGGTGGTTCAGGTCCAGATTATGGAATGGATTGTAATGGAAATTGTCTTGATGATATTGATTTAGACGGTATCTGTGATGCCTTTGAGATTGGCTGTACAGATGTTTTAGCTTGCAATTATGATCCATCAGCTTTAATGGATGACAGTTCTTGTGTTTATGCAGAACTATACTATACGTGTGATGGGGTTTGTTTCAATGACTTTGATTTAGATGGAGTATGTGATGAACTTGATAATTGTATAGATATTAGTAATTCAAACCAAAACGACATAGATGAAGATGATGAAGGGGATGCTTGTGATTATGATGATGGAATAGGCGTAAATGAAATAAAAGAGGATACTCCGACCTTAATCAAAATGATAGATGTATTAGGAAGGGAACAACAAGAACATAATAATGGGTCACTTCTATTTTACATTTATGATAATGGCAAGGTAGAAAAGAAATTTAATCTCTAAACTTCTTCAAGTCCTTCCAAAATCGGTTCGAACGAGAACCAACAAGGGGAACCTTAATGTCAGGTTATTTTTAAAAATAGCTAGACCTTTTTTATTTCTTACATTTGAATTGACATTATTATTGATATGAAAAACACATTGTTTTATATTTCACTGATTAGTATGCTTTTACTAATTAATTCGTGCAGTGATGATAATGAATTAAATATGACAAATAATAGTTTAATTTTGATTAAAGTAGATTATTTGACTTACAATTTTGAGGGTTACCATGAAATACCAATTAATGAAATTGATTATTTTAATGACAGTATTCCCTTAGTGTAAATTACTTTCCGCCAGGAGATTTTGGAAGTATAGAGTTAATTTATAATAATTCAATCTCAGTATTTAATGGAACAATAGTTTGGATGGGCTTAGGTCAAATTTTATATCCTGAAAACTTTGAAAATTCAATTAACTTGGAACAAATTTCAACTAATATTGAGTTTCCTAATCATTTAAATCATATCGAGTTAAATCAGCATAATATTGAATATGAATATCCAATTGATTCTATTTGGGAGTCAATAAATTCATATGAAATTATTGAAAATTATACTCAAAACACACCAAATATTGCAACTTTGTTGTACACTCCCGGAGTTGGTATAGGAGATCCAAATTATTGGGATTACATATTAATTATGACTAAATAAGTCAATATATACTTTTAACTTCTAGTTTTAGTATCTTAACTTTATAAGACCATAATTGATTTAATATTTAAATGAAACAGCTAAATATATTTGGAAAAGAATTAGAATTATGTTGTTCAAATCCTTTAACAGGTGCATACAGAGATGGATATTGTAATACTGGAGTTAACGATATTGGTACTCATACAGTTTGTGCTATTGTAACAACTGAATTTTTAAATTTTTCGAAAAGTAGAGGAAATGATTTAACGACTGATAATCCTATGTATAATTTTAAAGGATTAAAAGAGGGAGACAAATGGTGTTTGTGTGTTTCAAGATGGGTTGAAGCATATGAAGCTGGATGTCCTCCTAATTTAATTTTTGAAGCAACTAATATAAAAACACTTGATTATGTGAGTTTTGACAAATTACTTGAATTTAAGGCATGATAATTATAAAAACCAACATAAACCCATTGGAATATAGTCTTCCCTTTTAATTCAGCTATTTATAAATCTTTTTAGTTAAACTTTCATAAGTTATAAGAATATTTGAAAAAGTTTAGTCGTATTGCTTCACATTTGTTTCAAAATCAAATTACGCGTTTGCCTATAACTATCTAACAAATCACAAATTGAAAACTACGTACAAACGAATTAGTTAATTGGGAGAAAGTAATAAAGCAAAATATAAATTCAAAGATTTTGATATTCAGCTGTACATTGGAAAGGTGGAGAGAAAAATGTTTTGCTAATCCAGGGGTGGGAAGGTCAAGCAGGAAACTTTTCAGACTTAATTAAAAAACTTTTAAGCAAGTGGATTTACAGTATATTTATTCGATGCACCATCACATGGTTTTAGTAGTAGAGGAAAACAAATTTTTTTGAATTTACGGAATTAGTAGGCATTTTAATAAAAAGTTATGCGTTAAATTATTAGTCAGTCATTTTTTTGAAGTGTAGCTACTATTACGCCTTATTTCAAAATCAAGACATAGAAATTAAAAATACGTCTTAATTTCTACACCAGATAAGTTCACTGAGAGAATAGATGATGTTTCAGAAATTATGGAATTACTGACAAAGAAAAAACCGACTAATAATCAGATTAGAAAATGAAATAATAGTGACGTCAAAATTTAAATGTGAGCGATTTTATTAAATCTATAAATGTGAAAATGCATTAATAATTCACGATATTAACGACAAAGTCATTCTATTTCTCGTTCAAAAAATGTACATCAGAATTGGACTAAATCTGAATTTATGAAAATAGACGGAAAAGGGCATTTTCGGATTTTAAAGAACAAAAAAAGTCATTGATAAGGTTTTTGGGATTATTTAAAAAAAAATTTAGTTGTTATTTATTACTTTAACTTCTTTAGATCCTTCAAAAGCGTTTCGAACGGTAACCTAGAAGGGGAGCCTTATAGTTCAGGTTATTTTTAAAAATAACTTGACCTTTTTATTCCATATTCTTCTTAAACCCCCTATGCAACACTTATTTTTCTTCTTCTTGCCTTTTTAATTATAAAATCAATTCCACATGCTAATTTTTTAGCTATGTTACTTTCGGGGCTAACTACTCGCCAAAAAGGTGTAATTGCATTTATTGGCTTTCCGTCAATATATTCTTGATATGAAGCTTCACTTACTACTCTTATAAAAATTCCGGTAGTTAAAGGACAAGTAACATCACAGTTAAATTTTAATGCCAAATCTATTCTCATATTTTTTGGTGGAATAAATTCACCATATGGGATATTATGAATGTATTTGTCAAAAATGAATGTATTTGCAATTAACATAGATGATCCGGCTTTCATTCCAGCTACATCTTTTGTTATTTTTTTTATTTGATGTGATTTACAATTATCTCGTTTTTCTATCCAATTCATAAGAACAAATATAGTTGTTTAAGAAATATTTGTTATTTGAATTTCTTCAAATCCTTCCAAAAAGGGTTCGAACGAGAACCAACAAGGGGAGCCTTATAGGACATCTTTTTATTTTTATTGGTTGTCCTTTTTTATATATTTCGGTCAGGTCATTAAAATTAAAATACTATGAAAATTAAATTTGTTTTATGTCTTCTAATTATTGTTCTATCAAATTTATCTTGTTCTCCAAGAATTAAATTTTCACAATCAAATCAGCAATTTGAAGGAGATGTTTCATTTTTGGAGGATCTAGATATTGAGGAAAGAGCAAGTGAAAATGATCTTTTATTTATTGGAAGCTCAAGTATAAGGTTGTGGGAAAATATTCAAGAAGATATGTATCCATACAGTTCTATTAAAAGGGGTTATGGAGGGGCTCATTTTTATGATTTAATTCATTTTTCCGAAAGATTAGTAAAAAATCATTCTCCAAAAGCAATTTTAATTTTTGTTGCAAATGATATAACAGGCTCACATGATGAAAGAAATTTAGTAGGCGATTTATCCCCTAATGAAGTTAAACGCTTATTTAATTATAACTATAAATTGATAAGAAGTATTCATGAACATGTACCTATTTTTTTAATAGAAATTACACCTACCCCAAAAAGATGGAAAGTTTGGGATAAAATTCTTCAAGCAAACATTAAGCTTGAACGTTTTTGTAAAAAGGAGTCTAACCTTTACTTTATAAGTACAAGAGATAAGTTTATTGGCACAAATGGATTGCCAATTAAATCTCTTTTCTTGACTGATGAATTACATCTAAATACTGAAGGATATAAGTTGTGGTCAAGTATTATTAAATCTAAACTTAGCGAAATTGGAATATAACCAAACTTTAGGAGATGTAATAGTAACATTATTAATAAGAACACAAGAAAGATTGCTTATGTTTTGTTCTTTAATAATAGAGCAGTTGAGATATATCACATTTTATTTTTATTCCCCGGAACATCTTTAGATCTTCCGAAAAGCGGTTCGAACGAGAACCAACAGGGGATCTAGCAAAACGAAGCACTTACAGAGATGTAGGTCCTTTTTTGTAGGTAATTAAATCTATTCAAATATATCAAATTATGCGAAATGGGTCGATTTAAGTCTTTTAATCTTTACTGCAGTAAATTCGCAGTAAAATTAATTCAAAACGGTAGATAGGGGTCTCTAAATCACCTGAAATTCCCTCTAAGAACCCACGCCCCCTTTCTCTCCATTCTGTCAAATGAAAACAGGAAGTTTTTTTGACACCATTAAAATTTTTTTACCAAAAAAAATTTAAAAAATACTAATGCAACACTGTTGCAATAATGTATTTTGAATTATATTTGTAATAATAAAAAACAAGAATTATGATAACAAAAGATCAAGTATTAAAAGTTCAAAATGAATGGGGTGATGGAGTTGTGAAAATTGGGGAGTTAAAAAATTTACGTTCTGATTGGAATCTTATACTAATGATTTCCTCGACCGTCTCTACTCATTTGAAATAGGACCAGTTTTATTTAAACCAACTAAGTGTGAAGAAATACAATTCAGGCCAACCAAATTAGATGCTAAGTCTTATTTTATAGCTGGTGATGATAGAGCATGTAATGAAGATAAGGGGGTTTTCCATAAACTTGGACAAAAGTCAGATTTGAAAATTCAAATTTAATTTTAGATGAAAATCGGCTTTGAATGGGTAACTATTTCTTCACTGATACATCAGGTAATGAAGCTAAAGTTGAGTAATACATTTGGTTATAAATTAATTGATGGGAATTTAAAAATAGATGTTCACCATTCTTTTTTCCTTATCACTTTAAAAAACTAAATAAGATTTTTAAAAGTTATATTTTATTTGTCCAACAGAAAATTTGAATCAATTATTAATTCAAAATTTAAATGATAACAACTTTTTAAAATTCCCCGCTAACTCTATTACTTTTAATTATGATTTCATAAAAGAACTGATTCAATTATAGAGTCAAAAAAAATTAGTGAGATTACATTTGTCTTATGAGATAATGTTATTAATGATGCTTTAGAAAATGGTTAAAAATAAACCCCAAATCATTTAATCAAAATTTCGTCTCAAAAAAATTTTTTAAAAAGAATCGACTATTTTTCCGAAATTGATTAGACCAATTTTTTTATTTATTAAATAAAAAAAACATGAATTAAAGAAAATAACTGATTAAAGCCTTGAATTAGAATAAATGAAAAATTTTTTTAAATAAAAAAGAATGAGTTTACCAAAGTCAAAAGTAAATTAAAACCTGGATTTTTTCAATCTAAATTAAATTTTCCTTTTTAAAGGCGGTTTGGAGGAACAAAAGATTTTTAAAGTTATTGTTAAAATAACTTGACCTTTTATTGAATGTTTTGTTATTAATTGAATACGCTAATAATTGGTAGGGTTTTTTTTAAATAGTGTAAAGTTTTTCATAGGATTCGAGATAAAATTAAAAGGTCACTTTGGGGGGGGCCCTTTTTTTCATTCCCTAAACTTTTTAAATCTTTTCCAAAAGGGGTTTCGAACGAGAACCAAAGGGGGGTTTTTATTGGTCAGGTTTTTTTTAAAATAACCTGCCCTTTTTTATTTGTTAATGTTTTTTTTTAAAGGAATCCCCCAAACAAGGTTTTTTCTTTTAAAGTGTAAATTTTTATTGTATATCTGGGGAAATAAAATAAAAGATCATTTAGGGGGTGGTTTTTTTAATTTGTATTTTTAAATAATAGTCTAGTTGTAAGCAAAAAAAAAAATGAAAAGAGTTTATTTTAAAAGGTATATTAACCAGTTTATGTGTTTTTTTATCAAAAAATTTTAAAGGCTCAAAGTCTAAATGAAGTCGAATTATTAAAACTGGACATAACCTTTTTCCCAAAAATAATGAAACAAAAACAATGAATAATATTACATAAAGCCGAAACAAGAGGTCAAGACCATGGATGGTTAAAAGCTAAACAAAATTTTTTTTTGCTAATTATAGAAATTTGAACGAATGAATTTTGGTGTTTTAAGGGTTTTAAATGATGATACTATTCAAGGCGGCAAAGGGTTTTATTACATCCAAGATAATATGGAGATTTTACGATACCGTTAGCTGGTTCAATTTATCCAAAGATAATATGGGAACGAAAATAAAATATATCAGAGACATTCAAGTCATGAGGGAGGAACAGGTGTATATCACATGAATTTTGCTAATAACACAAAAGATTAAATTTTCCCAAAAATTTTGGTTTTTTAAATAGGGGAGAGTTAATCCCCGTTTTCAGCAGATAATATTGAAAATTTTTGTTAAAAATAATTTTTTTAGGTTCTTTCACCAAAAAGAAAGGGGCGGAATGGGTATATCAAAAAGCAGGGTTTTAAAGGCCTTTTTTATGTTTAATAAGTAAAACCTTTTAAGATAAAAGACCCCAAAATGGGTTATATGTTTTTTTCATTGATGATGCCAAATAGAAGGTCAAAAATTAAACACAAGAGATGGGTTTGGGAATTTGGAAAAAAAGAAATTACAATTGAAGCAAAGGCTAACTCAAAAAAAATTATTGATGGGTGCCTATCTTTTAGCGCTTCAAAAATTTAAAACTTTAAAACCCTTTAAATCATCCCAAAAACGGTTCGAACAAAAATACAAAAGGGGTTTCAAAAAAACATTACAGTAATGTAGGTTCTTTTTTGGGGATCTATGTTTGCTCAAAAAACTTTTGGGGTATAATATCCTTTTATTATAAATTGGGGTAAAAGAAGCTTTTATATTAGCCTTAGTGTTGATTAAATGTTGAGATAACACTGGTTTTATGTTTACATATTCAATGAGGTAAAACTATTTTTATTGAGAAATTGGGTGAGATGGGGACGTTTTTAGCTTATGTGAAACCTTTTTTTTCCATCTTATTACACATTAAAACGATATTTTAATTTGAAATCTTAAAAATTAACTGACTGCCCCCATTTTTAAAAATCACTTTCGGGGGGAATTGCAGCAATCATGTTATGTTATCCCCATCCTTATTTTTTTTTTTATTATTTTCTTAAAGCCTCTCTATGAAAATCATAATCTGAATTATTTCACGTATTTTTGTGTGTTAGTTAAATCTAAAAAATATAATTATGAAAAAAATATTATTAAATCTTATTATTATTTCATGTGTAATTTCATGCGCTATTGTTAATCCTGGAGAAGTTGGTGTTAAACAACAATTCGGTAAATTAAAAGGTGAAATCCAAAATCAAGGTCTTGTAATACTAAATCCATTAATTACAGAGCTTGTTAAAGTTCCGACTAGAACAGTCAACAAAGAAGTTAAGTTAAATCTTCCTTCAAAGGAGGGTTTGAATGTAGCAGCAGAAATTTCAATTTTATATCATGTAGAGGAGAATAAAGTAATCGATATCATCAATGAAGTTGGAATAAGTTACGAAAGAACACTGATTTTAAGTACTTTTAGATCAGCATCTGCAGATGTTTGTGCAAGATTTTATGCAAAAGACATGCATTCTGGTAAACGTTCTGAAATTGAATCAGAAATTAAAAATCAAATGATGAGTGTATTAGAGGGAAGAGGATTTGTAATAGAATCTATCTTATTAAAAAGCATAAAGCTTCCAGTAGGATTATATTCTGCAATAGAAGGTAAGTTAAAAGCAGAACAGCAAGTTCAACAAATGGAGTTCGTATTGCAACGCGAAACAAAAGAGGCTGAGAGAAAAAGAGTAGAAGCTGAGGGAATTAGGGATGCGCAGAATATTATAAGAGAAGGTATTACAAAAGATAATATTGAATGGAGAAGCCTAGAAGTCTTAAGAGAATTGTCAGCATCTCCAAATGCAAAAATTATTATTACAGACGGGAAAACACCAGTTTTAATTAACAATGATTAATTTTTTAAAGCTATAGTGAGAAATAAATTATTATAATTAAATTCTTTTGAAAGCCACCTCAATTAGGTGGCTTTTTATATTTAATTGTTGATTCTGTAGTCTTTATTTAAGATTTGATTTGTTAATTATTAGCTTTCCTATTTTAGTCCCCTGATTCGATTTCGAAAATTGCTCCAGTGAATACATGTATTTCTTAGTTTTATTAAATCGCAAATTTTTTACTTCTGTAATTAGTTTTGTAGAGATATTAAAATAGTATTCAGAAACATCTGAACTTCTATGTTCTGTGTGTATTAGTTTTCCTTTCATATTAACTTGATTTTAAAATAATACCGCTGTTTTATAGTTATAGTTTTAATCTAAACCCTTTTAATTAATTCTGAATTTATAAAACAGCGGTATTTGTTTCTTAATTTAAGGTTTCTCCGTGAATAGAGTGGTCAAGACCTTTTTCTTCTATCTCATTACTCACTCTTATTGGAATCATTAGCGCAGTGATTTTATAAATTAAAAGAGATCCAAAAAACGTGAAAATACTTATGATTATTAGTGCATAAATATGATTTTTAAAAGTTGTTATTTCTCCATAAAATAAGCCAACATCTTTTGCAAAAATCCCAGTGAGTAACAAGCCAACAATACCCCCCATACCATGGCATGCAAATACATCTAGAGAGTCATCAATATCAAAACGTTTAAAGAAATCAAGAAATAAGTTACATATAACTGCGCCTATAGCCCCCATAAACATACTTTGGCTTATGTTCACAAATCCAGCTGCTGGTGTGATAATTACTAAACCTACAACTGCACCAATACATGCATCAATGACTTTAATTTTATGCCCTTTAATTCCTTCTATCACCAACCAAGAAATCATACATATTGCTGATGCTGTATTTGTTGTTACAAATGCCAAGATAGCATCTTCATTAGCACCTAAAGCAGAACCAGAGTTAAATCCAAACCAACCAAACCATAACATTCCGGTACCAAGTAAAACATAACTAGTATTATAAGATTTTAAATGCTTAAACTTTCGTTTACCTAAATAAATTGCACCAGCTAAGGATGCAAAGCCTGCTGATATATGAACGACTGCACCCCCAGCAAAATCTAACACTCCCCACTTATTTAAAAAACCATCTGGGTGCCATGTCCAATGTGCTAGAGGGCAATAAATTAGTAAGCAAAACAAGCTCATAAATAATAAAAAACCATTAAAATTGATACGCTCGGTAAAACTACCTGTAGTTATTGCCGGAGCAATTATTGCAAATTTCATTTGAAAAAGGGCAAACAAAAGTAGAGGTATTTCTAAAGATAATTTAGAATGACTCAGAGTGATGTTGTTAAATAAAAAATGTTGAAATGGATTGCCAATTAAACCAAAAAAACTGTCCCCAAACGACAAACTAAAACCAACAAAAACCCAAATCAGGCTAATTAAACCCAACGCCATAAAACTTTGGAGCATCGTTGATAAAATATTTTTTTTGCTGACCATACCGCCATAAAAAAAAGATAGCCCCGGAGTCATCAAAAATACAAGGCAAGTAGCAGTAATTAACCATGCTACATCTGCAGCGCTCTCCTTTCGAAAGTCATCTAAAATTAGTTCTTGACCAAAAAAATAAAGCAACTACACATGTTATTATTATAGTTGCCAGAAAAAATAATGGAATTTTATTCATATCACAGATTATTTATCTCTGTAAATTTCGTAATTATTATTAATTTATAGATAATAAATTGTATAATTGCCTTATTTTAATGAAATTCATTATTTTTTGCATATATTTTTGTTGAATTGTTTTTTTTAAGTAAAATTTAAACTCATGAAGTACGAAATTGATAAAGTTGATTTAGATATTTTAAAGAACTTGTCTTCAAATGCGAAGATTTCTTTCACCGATTTGGCCTCAAAAATTCTTGTTTCACCCAGTACAATACACGTTAGAGTAAAAAAAATGGAGGACCTAGGAATCATTAAAAATTTTACTATAAATATTGATTACAGTATGTTAGGATTTACTTTTACTGGGTATTTGGGAGTTTTTTTAGATAATTCCAATATATATGAGGCAGTCATTTCTGAATTAAAATTAATTTCACAAATTACAGTCATCGACTTTACTACTGGCCCATTTAGTGTTTTTTGTAAAATTAGATCTAGAGATTCAGAATCTGCTAGAGAAGTTTTAAGAAGGATTCAGTCTATTGATGGGATCCAAAGAACAGAAACTTTTTTATCTATGGAAGAAATTTTAAATGCAAAAAACTCCTTAATAAACTCAATAGAACTGTAAATAAATTAAAATACATCAAGTCAGTTTATTTTGTTAATGTTTTGTTATTTCAGGATTAGGATTAACAATTTGGTATGATTATGGTTAATTGTAATTTAAAAAATAGTCTCGTAGGGGAGATTAATTAGAAAAGTCACTTGGAAAGGTGGCTTTTTTATGCCTTTAACTTTTACCACTCTATTATATAATAGAACCGCAAATCTGTCGATTTAAAATAATTAAAAGCCCACATCAGTGGGCTTTTATCATTTTGTATATTTGCACACTTAATTTGTGTCAATTATTAAAATTCTTCATCATGAAACGATGCCATATACTTTCTCTAATAAGCTGCATGCTTTTATTTTGTTTTTGCTTCAGCCCAAGAGAACACCAATACAAGTAAATTCAAGCAACTTTCTGAAATACTTCCAACACCCAATGTGTATCGAACTGCTAGTGGTGCACCTGGTCATGAATACTACCAGCAAAAAGCGGATTATGTGATTAACGTTCAGTTGGATGAGAACAATCATGTGATTACCGGAGATGAAACCATCACTTACACTAACAACTCTCCTGATGTATTAAATTATTTATGGATTCAGCTGGATCAAAATGTACGCGCAAAAAACTCTGCAAGTCAACTGACCTCTTCTGGAAGTATGGATGATAATATGAGCTTTTGGTCGCTCAAGAGAATGCATGATAAAATGAATTTTGATGGTGGTTTTAAACTGGAACTCATCACTGACGTTAATGGCAATGACCTGCCTTTTACGGTAAATGAAACAATGATGAGAATTGAACCTCCTAAACCCTTAAAACAAGGGCAATCATTTTCCTTTAAAATAAAATATTCATACAACATTAACGATCGCATGAAAATTGGTGGAAGAAGTGGTTATGAATATTTTGAAGACGAAGGAAACTCAATTTACACCATTGCTCAATTTTTCCCTAGAATGGCAGTTTACAATGAAGTTGAAGGCTGGCAAAACAAACAGTTCTTAGGTAGAGGTGAATTCACGCTTCCTTTTGGCGATTATAAAGTTAATATAACTGTTCCTGCCGATCATATTGTTTCTGCAACAGGAGAGCTGAAAAATGCATCATCAGTATTAACAAAAACACAAATAAGGCGTTGGGAAAAAGCCAAAAAGAATTACAAAGAGCCGGTTATTATAGTAACACAAGAGGAGGCAACAGCAAATGAAAAAGAGAAAAGCGAATCTTTAAAGACCTGGCGTTTTGAGGCAAAAAATGTACGTGATTTTGGATGGGCGAGCTCAAGAAAATTTATTTGGGATGCCATGGCTGTTAATATTGCAGGCAAGCGCGTAATGGCCTACAGTTATTATCCTAAAGAAGGTAACCCACTATGGGAGCAATACTCTACAAGAGCAGTGGCGCAAACGCTTAAAACTTACTCAAAGTATACTATAGATTATATCTATCCACAAGCAACTTCAGTGCATGCCAAGTCTATTGGAATGGAGTACCCAATGATCTGTTTTAATTTTGGGAGACCAGAAAAGGATGGGACTTATTCAAAAAGAACCAAATATGGAATGATTGGGGTTATTATTCATGAGGTTGGGCACAATTTCTTCCCGATGATTATCAATTCTGATGAACGACAGTGGACCTGGATGGACGAAGGATTGAACACATTTGTCCAATACCTTACCGAACAAGAATTTGAGAGAAATTATCCATCGAGAAGAGGTCCAGCTCAAAACATTGTAGATTACATGAAGGGTGATAAGAGCGGGATTGTTCCGATCATGACCAATTCAGAATCGATACTACAGTTTGGAAACAATGCCTATGGTAAGCCAGCTACAGCCTTAAACATATTAAGAGAAACCATTATGGGCCGTGAGCTTTTTGATTATGCCTTTAAAACTTACAGCGAAAGATGGGCTTTTAAACACCCTACACCGGCAGACTTTTTCAGAACCATGGAAGATGCCAGCGCTGTAGATCTCGATTGGTTTTGGCGCGGTTGGTTCTATACCACAGATCATGTAGATATTTCTTTAGACCAGGTCAGTTGGTTTAAAGTCAATACAGGTAATCCAGAAATTGAAAATCCTATTGCTAAGGCACAGCAGGAAAAAATAACACGTTTATTGGAGATACAAGAAATCAAACTTTGATTCCTGAAACATTAGATGAGTCCGATCCTGCCTCAATAGATTTTTATACCACATATGATCCTTTTCTAACGAGTATTCTAGATAAGGAAGACTACTTAAATAATATTGAAAACCTAGGAGAAGCTGAATTAGAAATTTTAAATGCTGATAAAAACTATTATGAACTTCAGTTTTCAAACTTAGGTGGTTTAGTCATGCCTGTCATCTTAGAGTTTGAATATGTTGATGGCACAAAAGAGGTGGTAAGAATTCCTGCAGAACTATGGAAATCAAATAACGAACAGGTAAGTAAAGTATTTGTTTTTGATAATGAATTAGCACGCGTTACTTTAGACCCATTTTTAGAAACAGCAGACGTAGATCGAAATAACAATTACTGGCCAGCAAGGGTAGAGCCGACCAGATTCAATTGTTTAAAGACCGAAATAGCAGAGAAAATCTAATGCAAAGAGACCGTAGAGCCAAAGAAAAAAGCAGCTCAACGGATTCTAGGCAAGAAGAATAATTTATGCAGCATTCATTAATTGTTATTATATGGTCTTTGTTTGTTTCGTTTCATGATTTTCATGTCACGCATACCACCATTTATTACAATGCCGATAAAGAGGCTCTAGAAATTACGTAAATGTAGCTATTGAAGATCTTGAGCGTGCATTGGAAGATCAAACAGCTAAAAAATAAGTATTGGCACCAATGCTGAAACTGAATCGGTAGACCAACTCATCGAAGCTTATTTTCGCCAACGCCTTACGCTTGTTCAAACAACCATTTAACCCATTATCAGTGGGTTGGTAAAGAAGTCAGTCAAGACTTACACAATCTTTATATCTATTTTGAAGTGCTCGATTGCAACCAAAATGGTAAGATTGAATCTTTGCTTATAGAAAACAGTATTTTTACCGACATCCTTCCAGACCAATCTAACATTGTTTTAGTGGAATTTGGATACAAATCTCACAACCTTACTTTTTCACGTGCCCACAAAAGACAGGATTTAACTGGTCTTAACTGAAGGAATTTAGTTTGTTAAAAAGAGTCATTTGAAGAGCTGGCTTTATTTTTGTTATATATTTGATGAACTAAAAATAGATCATGAAAAAGATACTGACACCCTTTATTATTTCAATTCACTTTTGCTTTTGCTCAAGATCCCTTAACCCCTTGTGAACAAGCGCAAATTAATGCATCAGGTTTAATAGGCGAATTTGTTCCGCAATGTGAAGAAGACGGTTCTTATGCTTCAACACAATGTTGGGGAGTACTGGAGAATGCTGGTGTGTAGATGAATATGGTATTGAAATACCTGGGACCATAAGCTCACCTGGACAGGGTATGCCAGATTGTGCGTCCACTATAGATGCTTGTACTTTAAGTCCAGATCCTGGGGTCTGTTTTGCGGCCATACAAATGTATTATTTCAATCAAGAAACTCAGCAATGTGAAGATTTCACATGGGGTGGATGCGGTGGCGTGGTACCTTTTGAATCTCTTGCAGAATGTGAGGCTGCTTTATGCGCTCAGTCTGGAGATAATTGTTGTATCAATCCGGATTGGATAAACCCTATGGCAATTTGCCCTTGGATTTATGACCCAGTTATTGGTTGCGATGGAATAGAATATGACATTCATGTGTTGCTGAGGCTGCGGGTATTTCGTCTTGGACTGATCAATCAGGTGCTGAAACAACATTAAATTGGGATTGTGGAGGCAACCAGGTGCTTTATGTACTCTCCATCAGGGGTGGAAATATTTGTAGAAGGTTATTGGGAAAACCCAGATGACCCATGTGATACTGGCGAATGTACCAGATGGACAGTTTATAGAAATCGTTATAGACTGTATGGAAGAAATGGGTATGCCTTGTGATGGTGAGTGGGTAGAAGTAGAAGGTCAGTGTTGTTCGGAATGTGTACCGTCTGATAATTCTTATTGTGACTCTATAAACTTAAACCCTATTTTACCTTTAGCTGGTGTTTGGGATGACACTATTTTAGTGGTAAATATTGAAACATACTTCAGCAATTATTCTATTCCATACGCAGGACTCATGCTCACAAATGAGATGGGAGATACTATTGCAATGGAGACGATATCTACGGCAGGTAATGTTTATGGATTTTCTCTAATATGACAGAAACACGTGAATTATTATTTTAAATGATTTTGGTCTTTCCTTTTACAGGAGAATTATGTGTTGTAGAATACTTTTTGCAGGAGATCCTAATATCGTATGTTCTTACCCGTAATGTGGCATAATATGGAATTAGATCAAATTGAAAATGAACAAGATCCCAAGCTTCTTAGGATGATAGATATTTTAGGTAGAGAACAAAACATACATCAAAGTGGACAGCTATTATTTTATATATATGATAATGGATTTGTTGAGAAGCTCATAAAATATTAATAGTATTTATATACTAAAAAAGCAGACTCTTTGAGTCCGCTTTTTTATGTTTTTAGTCAAAAATAATTACTCGGAAATTACAACTTTCTTTGTTGCGCTTAAACCATTTTGGTAAATCTTAATAAAGTAAACCCCAGCTTTAAAACTTGATAAAGCTCTTTTTAAATTTAATCTTTTAATTTAGCTTTCACATACCTTTTGAGCCAGAACAGCACCATAAAGGTTGCTTAAGTAATTTCAACTTTAGAGTCTTCAATAAAATTAGAATTCTATAGTTGCGTCTCCTTTAGATGGGTTAGGAAAATGTTAACTCAGAAAAAGACTCTGATCTAAGGATAAGTTTGCAGTTTCACAAACAACAAAGTTATCAATATACAACCAATTCCTCCAGTTCCGCTAAAAACAAATTTTAGTGATACATTACTTCGACCTGCAAAGCTATTGATATTTACACTTTGTTGTTCCCAATGAGAACTTGATGGAGTATATGGGAACACAATATTACCACCACCGTTAGTTGATAGATCATCAGTATCTTCATTACATTCTCTATCCCATCTTCTAGTCCAATTTCGACCACAATTGTCACTTACATGTACTTCCAGTAAATCGTTTGTATTACCACTTCTTTTAGCGTAGGCAAGGTCAAAGTAAGCTCTAACTGGAGGGTCTAAATCGCTTAAATCAATTCCCGGCGTAATTAAAGTGTGTGTCTCACCAGCATCATCAAATTCTAAACTTCTAATTCGAAACGAGGCTGTATTTTCTCCATTATCAATTGGACTCAAATTAGGACTTGATGCGTTAGTAACACGTTCCCAAGAATCAGTAACATTTCCTGAAATCATCCAATTCGCTTCAGGATAATCTTCATAAATTGGGAATCCTTCAGTTTCAAAGTTTTGAAAATAAGGACCAGTCATTTCTGCATTTGCAGGAGAAATACTAACATAATTAGATTTTGTTATAGTGTTAGACCCAGCATCATTAGTAACTGTAAGAGAAACATCATAAGTTCCCGGCTGCATATATGTTACAGAAGGATTAGCATCATTTGAGCTTGATGGTGTCCCTCCTTCAAAAGTCCATTCATATCCAGTTACGCTTGACACTGGTGCATTATAAAAGTTACTTTCAAATTCAAATCCATCACCTTTACATCCAAAACTATAATTTGAGTTGAAGTCTGCAATAGGTGGACAGTCAACTAGGACATGATCGTCATTTGTTCCTGTTGCAATTAAGTTTGCATTAGTTGTTAAATTATTTCTATAAGTGGTTATAGCACTTCGCATTCTTTCCCCTTGACCCAAAGAGAACATATTCATACAAAAGTCATCAGAGTAGTCCATGTAATTCATAAACATTTCTCCTGAAGATTGAGTAATGATTTGCCCAGGACTAGAAGAGCATGCCCCTATAAATGGGGTGTAAGGAAAATCTCCCCCTGCCGCATCTCCATTAGAATCGCAAACTCCGTAGTTTGGTTCTTTACCAGTAGGCGTATCGTCAATATTATCATCTCCGCAATCATCATCACCCCAAATGTGCCTTAAATTTAACCAGTGTCCAGCCTCGTGAGTAAGCGTTCTTCCATAGTTTGATGAAGCAGTTTCTATTGATCCACAATAATCGTGTCTAATAACAATACCATCTGTTTCACCATCACTAAATAATTGATTAGGAAATTGAGCAAATCCTAAAACAATTCCTCCATCAGGGTCAAATTGCTCGATTGTTTTTACAACCCAAACGTTCATATAGTGTTCAGGATTCCACTGAATAAGTGATTTAACATTGTTTCTTGCGCCATTTGTTAGATTTGAAAATGTTCGAGTTATGCCTTGAGTACAATTACCATCAGGATCAATTTTTGCTAGACGGAATTCAATATTTGTATCTCCTGCATATTCTGCAAAAACAGATGGGGTTTTGAACGTGTCTGGATTTAAACGTGCAAAATCTTCATTTAGAATTCGCATTTGATCTTCAATTTGTTCAAAGGAAATATTTTCTGAGCCACCTTCGTGAATAACGTGAAAAACTACAGGGATAATATAATGTTCGTTGTTTTTAATTCCCTTTGCCGAATTTTCTTTTTGCAAGCGGTTAAATTGCTCCATTCTTTCTTGAAGTTCAGCTGCTTTTTCAGGTTGGTTTTCAATTAAAGATTGTTGATGTGCAACAGTTCCACACCAACTTTGAGCTGAACTTGACGAAATTCCAACAAGGAAACAAAAACACTTATAATGAGATTTTTCATAGTTGAGGTGTTAGAGATCATACTTTCATAATGTATGATAAGTTAAAAATATGAATGCAAATATAATCATATATAAACAAACTACTTGTTTGGTTTTATTTTTTAAATATATCTCGCTACCGAGTTCATTTTTCTTAATTTTACCATAATGAAAAAGAAAAAAATAACGCGGACCAAATCAAGTACTACCAAAAATTTAAACGCACTTAAAAGAGGATTAATAGCCTTATTTAAAGACTCAGACCGACCATTAACCCACAAAGATATTTGTCGTCTTTTACAGGTAAAAGATAAAATTACGAAGCATCAAATTTTGTTTGTTATTAAAAACTTGCTTGCCGATAGAACCATTAAAGAAATAGGTCATGGTAAGTATCGGATCAAACAAAGTCAGACGTTTTATGAAGGAAGAATAGAGAAGGTTGTTTCTGGTGCCGGCTATGTTATTTGTGAGGGATTGGATGCCGATGTTTTTATTTCAGCTCGAAATGCAGGACAAACTTTAGGCGGAGATACAGTTCGTATATCCCTTACGGGTCAGCATAATGGGAAAAATCCTGAAGGGATTGTAGTATCAGTCATTGAAAGAGTTCGGAAAGAATTTGTTGGGAACTTAAGAATAGATGGTGGAAATTGTTTTGTAACACCTGACAATTCTAGAGTTGGAACGGACTTTTACATTCCTAAAGACAAGCTAAGTGGTGCAAAGAATAACGACAAAGTTTTAGTAAACATTTTGGATTGGCCAAAAAGTGCTAAAAGCCCTTTTGCAGAAGTCTCTAAAATTATTGGAAGAGCAGGTGAGCATCATGCAGAAATTCACGCCATACTTGCTGAATACGGTTTGCCATATGAATTTCCAAAATCAGTAGAGGCATATGTTGCCTCTATTTCAGAAGAGATTTCAGAGAAAGAAATAAGTAAGCGACGTGATATGCGAAAGGTATTAACCTTTACCATAGACCCACATGATGCTAAAGATTTCGACGATGCACTTTCTATCGAGCAAATTTCTGACGATGAATGGGAAATAGGTATTCATATTGCAGATGTTTCGCATTACGTTAAAGAAGGTACGGTATTAAATGATGAAGCCTATGAAAGGGCGACCTCTGTTTATTTGGTCGACAGGGTAGTGCCGATGCTCCCAGAAAAATTATCCAATAAGGTTTGTTCGTTACGGCCACACGAAGAAAAATTGTGTTTTTCTGCCGTATTTAAAATGAACCGTAAAGCAGAAATTTTAGCGGAATGGTTTGGTAGAACTGTGATTTACTCAGACCACCGCTTTACCTATGAGGATGCTCAAGATGTTATTGAGAAAAAGAAGGGTAAATTTGTTGATGAAATTTTATTGATGGATCAACTCGCAAAAAAAATGCGCACTAAACGTATTAAGGAAGGCGCCATCACATTTGATCGCGTCGAGGTAAAATTTCGTCTAGATCAAGCCAATAATCCTAGCGGTGTTTATTTTAAAAAAGCTAAGGATGCAAACAAACTTATAGAGGAGTTTATGTTGTTGGCAAATCGGCAAGTTGCTTCATTTATTGGTAAAAAAATGGATGGAACCCCAAGTAAAAAACCGTTTGTATATCGAGTACATGATGTTCCAGATCCTGATAAAATTGGCGCTTTTTCGGCATTTGTTAAGCAGTTTGGTTATCAAATGAGATTAAAACTACTAAAGATATTGCCAATTCGATTAATCGTGTTTTGGCAGATGTATCAGGAAAGGCGAAGAAAATATTGTTGAACTTCTGGCTATCAGAACCATGAGTAAAGCAAAATACACTACAGAAAACATAGGTCATTATGGTTTAGGGTTTCATTATTATACACATTTTACTTCTCCTATTAGACGTTGGCCTGATGTGATGGTTCATCGTTTGTTACAGCGTTATTTAGATGACGAAAAGTTATTAACAAAGAAGCTATTGAGGAGCAGTGTAAGCATTCTTCTGAAATGGAAAAATTGTCTACTGAGCAGAAAGAAGTTCTATTAAGTACATGCAAGTAAAGTATTTGGAGGGTAAAGAAGGACATGAGTTTAATGCGCTGGTATCTGGTGTAACTGAATTTGGAATGTTTGTTGAGCTTGAAGATAGCTTATGCGAAGGCTTGGTTTCTATGCGAGATATAAAAGATGATCATTATGTCTTGAACAAGGAAAGTTATAGTTTGATTGGAAGAAAAACAGGTAATAAATTTCAGTTAGGAGACCCATTACGCGTTCGCGTTCGAAATGTGGATTTGGTAAAAAAGCAACTTGATTTTGAATTGGTTTAACCTAAATTAAACTTTATGCATGTTTAAACTGTTCAAGAAATCGAATATCATTTTCAAAGAAGAGTCGTAGATCTTTAACTTGATATTTGAGCATGGTAATGCGTTCTATTCCCATGCCAAATGCAAATCCGCTGTATTTTTTAGAGTCAATACCACAATTGTCAAGTACGTTTGGATCTACCATTCCACAACCTAAAATTTCCACCCAGCCACTGTATTTGCAAATATTACATCCCTTACCCTTACATATGTTGCATGAAATATCTACTTCTGCACTAGGTTCTGTGAAAGGAAAGTATGAGGGTCTAAGTCTTATTTTTGTTTCTTCACCAAAAAACTCTTGGGCAAAGTGAAGGAGTGTTTGTTTGAGATCTGCAAAAGAAACGTTTTCATCAATGTAAAGGCCTTCAATTTGGTGAAAAATACAGTGAGCTCTAGCAGAAATTGCTTCATTTCGAAAAACTCTTCCAGGAGAGATCGTACGAATAGGTGCTTTATTATTTTCCATGAAACGAACCTGAACAGATGAAGTATGAGTTCTTAAAAGCGTGTCAGGGTTTCTTTGAATAAAGAAGGTGTCTTGCATGTCTCTTGCAGGATGTTCTTCAGGTAGATTAAGTGCGCTGAAGTTATGCCAGTCATCTTCAATTTCAGGTCCTTCGGAAATGGTAAATCCGAGACGAGAAAAAATTTCAATAATATCGTTTTTGACAATAGACAAAGGGTGTCGAGACCCTAAAGGTAAGGGCTCTGCACTCATAGTTAAGTCTATTTCACGATTTTTAAGACTCTTTTTTTCTGTAAAATGTTTTTGTAAAATCTCAACTTTTTCTTGTGCTTTTATTTTTAGTTTATTAAGAGCCTGTCCAAATTCTTTTTTTTCCTCACTAGGGATGTTTTTAAATGCAAGAAATAAGTCATTTAAAACACCCTTTTTCCCTAAGTACTCAATTCTAAAATGCTCAATACTTTCTATTGAATCTGCTTTGTACTTTTCAATCTTTAAGATGTGTTTTTCAATCTGCTTTAGCATAATTCTTACATTGTCTAATCGTATTTAATTCCTAATTGAAAATTTGTATATTTGAGCCTGTAGGAATGCACAATATTACTAAATATTAAGGACATATGAAACGCAGATTATTTTCTATATTAGGCTTCGTTTTAGCCACATTTTTCATTGTTACTCTTATGGACTCATGTGAAGTGGATC
The DNA here is from genome assembly GCA_019649675.1 of Cryomorphaceae bacterium. Lineage (GTDB taxonomy): Bacteria > Bacteroidota > Bacteroidia > Flavobacteriales > UBA7430 > MED-G21. Next base: position 75,083 of record BOWN01000003.1, read on the forward strand.
ACTTTTACGAAGCTGAGATAACAGTTGTTAATGCCTATGGCGAACCAAAACCTGGATTTACTGTCACAACCACTGTAGATGTAGATGCTGATTATGAACCATACAGAGAAGGGGTGACAAACGATATTGGTAAAGTATCTTTTTCATATAACAATGTTGCCATTTTAAAAGTTCAAGCTGACTCAATAGTAGAAGGTGGTAATGATTATCATGGTGAGGCATTAATTGTTCTAGAAGAGGATAAGATCGTGCCAATTACTGTAGTGGTCTATTAAAATCAATACCACTTTCCTCGAAATACATTATTGCAGCTTCTTTCATTAAAATAGTTTGTTCACCTGGTTTTAGCGGGGAAGTTTTTCGTTAGTTAGGTAATGTGGCCAACCATCCTTGTCTCGACCCTCCAGCTGGTAATATCCGTAATTACTTAGAAACGGCAAATTGCTATATGAAGTAAGTCTGTTTTTCTTCTTTAGAAAATGATCTGTATCCCTGACCTAGTTCTTGAATCCCAATTAGAAATAAAATCGCTTGAAGGTCTAAAGTCTCCCCATCACCAAATTCTTTTGAGATAAAAGACACTAAATTTTCCCATTTTTCTTTTAATTCTGGATCTCTCATTTTTAAAATTAATTATACAAAAGTACAATGTTCTTTGTAAATATCTTTTCTACTTGTAAATTTAGCGCATGAACTCATTAGATTATATTTTATTCATGCCATTGCTTTATGGCTTGTATCGAGGATTTACGAAAGGTTTGATTATCGAGCTTGCTTCATTAATCGCTTTGATACTCGGAATTTATGGTGCATTGTATTTTTCATCATTTACTTTTGAGTTTTTAAGTGATTATTTTGAAATCAAATCGGTATACCTTCAATTCTTATCTTATGGACTTACTTTTATAATTATTGTAGTGCTTATTTCATTTACAGGAAAAATTCTCACGATGCTAATCAAGATGGTTGCACTTGGTTTCATCAACCGAATAATGGGGGCCATTTTTGGCGGCATTAAAGTCCTTTTAATTTTAACTGTATTTATTTCGTTTTTGACAGATTTAATAAGCAATTTAGAATGGTAAATGAGGATATTTTAACTTCATCTCTTATTTATAACACTATCCGAATTCAAGCAGAACAATTTTATCCAAATATTTTAGAACAATTTGAAATACAAAAGAGAGTATAGAAAATTTGACTGAGGATGATAGATTTTAGCTGTCAATGGCTTTAATTCCTGGAAGCTTTTTTCCTTCAAGATATTCAAGCATCGCTCCGCCACCAGTAGACACATAGCTAACTTTATCTTGCAGATTAAATTTTTTAACTGCAGCAACAGAATCACCCCCACCTACCAAAGAAAAACTTCCTAGCGATGTTGCATCTGCAATAGCCTCTGCAATGTATTTAGTGCCACCTGAAAATTTATCCATTTCGAAAACTCCCATTGGGCCATTCCACAAAATGGTTTTTTGAACTCAATATTGCTTTTCGGTAATTTTTTTTTCGTTTTTTCGCTGATATCAAGTCCCATCCAACCATCTTGAATTTTGTCAATATCGCTAACATTGGTGTTTGCATTGTTTGAGGAAAGCATCTGCATTTAAAGAGTCGATAGGAATAAGTAATTCTACTCCTTTTTCTTTTGGCTTGAGATATTAAAGAAAGCGCCAATTCCATTTTATCGTCTTCAACAAGCGAATTGCCTACATTTCCTCCTAATGCTTTTGCAAAAGTGTAAGACATGCCACCACCAATAATAATTTTATCAACTTTATCCATCAGCTTATTTATGATACTAATTTTAGAAGAAACTTTAGCTCCACCCATAATAGCAGTTATTGGTCTTTCGCCTTCGTTTAGCACTTTTTCAAGATTTTTTATTTCATTAGCCATGACGTAACCGAAACATTTGTTGTCATGAAAAAAAGTTTGCAATAACAGCAGTAGAGGCATGTGCTCGGTGTGCTGTTCCAAAAGCATCGTTTACGTATATCTCAGCCAGTTTTGAAAGTTGTTCAGCAAAGATTTTGTCGCCAGCTTTTTCTTCTGTGTGAAAACGTAAATTTTCAAGTAAGAGCACCTCACCATTCTTTAGTTGATTTACTATTTTAGTAACCTCTACACCGATGCAGTTATGTGCAAATTTTACCTTGATATTAAGTTTTTCAGAAAGATGATTTACAATGTGTTTTAAAGAAAATTTATCTTCATATCCATTTTTAGGTCTACCTAAGTGTGACATTAATATTACAGAACCACCTTCGCTAACTATTTTATTAATTGTGGGAAGTGCAGCGCAAATACGTGTATCGTCAGTAATTTTTAAATCCTTGTTTAGAGGAACGTTAAAATCGACTCTAATTAAGGCTTTTTTATTCTTAAAATTAATTTGGTCAATTGTTTTCATCATACAAAAGTAAGTCATCTATTTTGCACTTAAACATCTTTTTATGAAAGAGTTTTATTTAATGTGAACAGGGTGATTTATTCTAAATTAGAATAATGTTTACACTTCAAAGTAAACCTGTTCAAAAGGAACCCTAAACTGCGGACCGTAAACCCCTTTCTCTTCTCGAATACCACAACTGATAATCATAGTTATTTCTGCGTCACTCGGCAAGTTTAAAATTTTTTTCACTCTTAATGAATCAAAGCCTTCCATTGGGCAGGTATCGTAGTTTATTGCTGCCATACTAATCATAAAGTTTTGTGCTGCCAATGCTGCACTTTTGTGAGCAACTATTCGCATGTCACTTAGTCGTATTTGCCTATATATTGGCCTAAATAAGCCAATAATAAGAACACCAACAAATTTAATTAAGCCAAAAACCCCAAAGAAGTCAGTATAAATGGTTGGTATAATTTTTTTGTAGTAATTATTAATTTGTTTTTTTCGTCTTAAAAGTTGTGAGCTTAAATTTGGTTTATCAAATTGCTTATTTAAAAATTTTAGATTGGCTTTGGCTCGACTTCTCCATAGATCTTTTCTGGAAACAAAAGCGACCATTTGTTGAGCAGATTTTGCAGCACTTTGATTAAAGCATGCCATGGAAATTTTGGCCATTTTTTCTTTCGATGTGATGTGATGAAATTCCCATAACTGTAAGTTGCTACTTGTAGGCGCTATTGATGCATTTAGCAAACATTGTTTAACTTTTTTGTTATCAATGTCTTCATTTCTATACAGTCTAACAGATCGTCTGTAAGCAATGGCATCTGATGTTGTTTTCTCCATCTTTTTTCATTTTAAAAGCTGTTTTCAAATAAAAATACGACATATAAATATAGTGGATTTATATCACGATATAGATTTTAATGAGGACTCTTTAAAAAGATTTTTTTCTACAAAAAGTAAGTTAATAGAATAAATTTCAAATTGTATATTTGAAAGATGTACTTTAAAGATGTTTTAGGACAAGGAAAAACTCAAAAAGTTGTTGATGCAGTCTGTACGAGAAGGTGACTATCCCTCATGCGCAATTATTTTTTGGGCCTAAAGGTTCGGCAAAATTAGCATTAGCACTTGCTTTTGCTCAGTATGTAGCATGTGCAAATAAGCAACAAGACGATGCTTGCGGAACTTGTCCATCCTGTGTGAAGCATTTGAAGTTTGTTCATCCTGATTTACATTTTGTTTTTCCTGTTGCTACAACCCCTAATGTAAAAACTAAGCCTGTAAGTAAGAATTTTTTAAGTGAATGGAGGTCTTTATTGGATGAGAATCCTTATTTTTCTCTATTCGACTGGTTAAAACACATAGGGGTTGGTAATAAACAAGGTATAATTTCTGTTGAAGAGAGCTCTCATATTTTAAAAGATTTGAGTTTAAAACCTTATGAAAGTGAGACCAGAATAATGTTAATTTGGATGCCAGAAAAGATGAATATTCAGGCAGCAAATAAGTTGTTGAAAATTATAGAAGAGCCACCTCAAAAAACATTGTTTTTATTGGTTGCAGAGAGTACAGAGAATATGTTGGCTACTGTTTTGTCTCGTACACAATTGTTAAAAGTACCTCGACATTCTGATGAGGAGGTATTAAATTATTTAATGAATCGTGGAGTTGAGCAAGTAAGAGCCAGAATGATTTCTAATCTTGTAGATGGCAATATTAATGATGCTCTTCAGTTAGTAGAATATGTGGAAGATTCAGAGCAAAACGCCTTGGATTTTGTACAGTGGATGCGCCTTTGTTTTAGCGCTTTGCAAGTCAAAGACATTAATAAGTTGGTGCAGTGGTCGGAAATGATGGCTAAGGTAGGTAGAGAGAGTCAAAAGAGTTTTCTCCTGTTTGCATCAAATGTAATGCGTGATGCATTACTGAAAAACTATGGTGTTGAGAAGATGATGAAAATGAATGTTAGTGGACACAACTTCACCATGGAGAAATTTGCTCCTTTTATTCATGCTGATAATTGTATGGAAATTATATCGGAGCTTAATTTGGCGCAATTGCATATAGAAAGAAATGCAAATCCTAAGATATTGTTCTTGGATACTTCTTTTAAAATTGCTCGTTTGCTCCATAAAAAGTTAAATCAGGTAAGTGCCTAAAAAAAACATATAAAATGGCGTGTACGAATTGTTCAACATCTTTTGGTAATGCACCAGGCTGTAAAAGTAAAGGAGCTTGTAGTACTGGTAATTGTGGTAAAATGCCTGTTTTTAATTGGCTTTCAAACATGAGTTTACCAGCTGGTAAAAGCCCTTTTGATATCTTGGAAGTGCGTTTTAAAAATGGCCGCAAAGAGTTTTTCAAAAATAAGAATAATTTAAACGTTCACATGGGAGACTGTGTTGCTGTGGAAGGTACTTCAGGACATGATATAGGGATTGTTTCCCTAAAAGGAGAACTCGTGCGATTGCAGATGCGTAAGAAGAAAGTTAACATTCAAAGTAAAGAAGTAAAAACATTATATCGGCATGCTTCTGAACTGGATCTTCAAAAATGGGAAACAGCGAAAAATAGGGAAAAAGATTGCATGTATCGTGCTCGAGAAATGGCATCTAATTTAAATTTAGACATGAAGATTGGCGATGTGGAGTTCCAAGGAGACAATACAAAGGCGATTTTCTATTACACCTCCTCCGGTCGTGTTGATTTTAGAGAGCTGATAAAACATATGGCAGATGAATTTAAGATTCGTATTGAAATGCGACAAATTGGAGTAAGGCAGGAAGCACAAAGAATGGGGGGAATCGGATCTTGTGGTCGCGAGCTTTGTTGCAGCAGCTGGTTAAATGATTTTAGATCTGTTAGTACGAGCGCGGCACGTTATCAACAGTTATCTTTAAATCCGCAAAAACTTGCCGGCCAATGTGGAAAATTAAAATGTTGTTTAAACTACGAGTTGGATATGTATGTAGAGGCTATAAAGGATTTTCCGAAGTCCAACGTAAAACTCAAAACAATTAGAGGTGATGCTTTTATGCAAAAGATGGATATTTTTAGGCGTAAATTATGGTATTCATATACAAGTGAACCCTCTAATTTTATCGAACTCCCCCTAGATAAGGTTCAAGAAATTATTTTCGAAAACAAAAAGGGCAATCATCCCGAGTCGTTAGAAATGTATATTAATAAATCAGTAGAGGAGCCAAGACATGATTATGAGAATGTTGTAGGACAAGATAGTATTACGCGTTTTGATAAGAATCGTGTACAAAAAAAATCCAAGAAAAAACAAACTCACAAAAAAAAAAATGAAATCAAAAAGTCATGATAGGAACTAAGCATAGAAATATTTACATATTTAGTGCATTTTTATTTTTTGTTTCTTGTGATCGAAGTAAAGTTTTTGATTTGTATAAAGAAGTAGATTCTCAAGGTTGGGATGTAACTGACACGATTGGTTTTAAAGTTGAAATTGATTCTCAGGAAAATGGTTTATATAATACTTTTATAGGCCTGAGAAATAATAATGATTATTTATATGCTAATATTTTCTTTTTTGTAAATGTTGAGCTCCCAAGTGGCATTCATAGAATAGATACCCTTCAATATATTCTTGCTGCACCTGATGGTAAATGGTTAGGTTCGGGTGTAGGAGAGATTAAATACAATTTACTTAAATTTAAAGAAAACGAATCCATGCAGTCAGGGCTATATAAATACAAGATAGTCCATGGTATGAGAGATGATGTTCTCATAGGTATTGAAGATGTTGGATTACGAATAGAAAGATCAAATTAAAATAAGTGTGAAAAGAAAATTTATTTTGTGGACTATTCGTTTGTTTTGGATTGGGATATTGAGCCCAATACTTGTTATCATAGTTGGGGTATGCTTTGCTTCCATAGGATGGTTTGGGCCACTACCTTCTTTTGAGGAATTAGAGAACCCAAAGCAAAATTTGGCGACCGAAATTTATGCATCTGATGGCGTTCTTTTAGGAAAGTTTTTTATGAAAATCGAATGCCTGTAACCTATGATCAGCTTTCTCCAAACTTAGTAAATGCACTAATTTCTACAGAAGATGAGCGATTTAGAATGCATTCAGGTATTGATGCAAAATCCTTAGCTCGCGCAATAACGGGCGCGCTTACTGGAAGAAGTTCGGGCGGTGGCTCTACCATTACCCAACAGTTGTCTAAAATGCTCTTTACGAATGTATCCTCAGACATCATAGAGCGTATCAAGCAAAAGTTTAAAGAGTGGGTTATTTCAGTAAGACTAGAAAGAAATTTTACTAAAGATGAGATACTTACGATGTACTTAAATAAGTTTGATTTTCTTTATTTGGCTGTAGGAATAAAGTCCGCAGCAAAAATTTATTTTAACACGACTCCTGATGAATTAACCATAGAACAGGCTGCTGTTCTAGTAGGTATGGCAAAAAACCCCTCACTTTATAACCCTAAGCGTTTTCCAGAAAATGCTCTTAAAAGAAGAAATATTGTTTTAGGACAAATGTATCGTAATGACCTAATAAAGGAAGCTGAAAAAGATTCATTATGTAGCTTGCCTATTGAGTTGGACTTTAAAAGAACAAATCACAATGATGGGTTAGCTCCCTATTTTAGAGAGTTTTTGAGGAAGTATATGAAAGACTGGTTAAAAGAAAATAAAAAACCTGATGGTACTCAGTATAATATTTATGTTGATGGATTAAAGATTTACACCACTATAGATTCTCGTATGCAGCAATATGCCGAAGAAGCTGTAGCAAACATATATGCCTATTTTGCAAAAACAATTTTATCAACATTGGGAAGGAGAAGGTTCCGACTCTATACCTGCGCCTTTTGATCAAGATTTACGCCCAGGACAAGTTGACACATTATTAATTAATGCAAAGAAGCGTTCTGATCGATACAGGAAGTTGAGAAATCGAAATACCTCAGATATAGAAATAGAAGAGGTGTTCAACTTACCTACTCAGATGAATGTTTTTACTTGGAATGGGGGTGTGGATACATTACTTAGCCCAATGGATTCTATTTTACATTACAAACATTTATTACAAACAGGTTTGATGTCTATGGATCCGCAAACAGGATATATCAAAGCGTGGGTAGGAGGTGTTAACCATCATTATTTCAAGTACGATCATGTCAAAGAATCAAAAAGACAAGTAGGTTCAACTTTTAAGCCTTTAGTATATGCCACAGCTATTGATCAGCATAATTATTCACCTTGTATGAAAGTTTCAAATGTTCAGGTCATTTTTGAAAAAGAAACCTGGGACTTAGAAGAAGATTGGATACCAAGAAACTCTGGAGAAAAATATGGTGGGGAGCTAAATTTAAAGGATGCATTAGCAAATTCTGTAAATACAATAACCGCCTATTTAATGAAGCAAGTAGGGCCAAAGAAAGTTCGAAAAATGGCTCGAGCCATGGGTTTAAATGGTAGAATCCCGCCCGCTCCATCGATTTGTTTAGGAACTCCTGATGTATCTGTTTTTTGAAATGGTAGGTGCTTATGGAACTTTTGCCAATAAAGGAGTCTATACAAGCCCTATTTTTTTAAATCGAATTGAAGATAAAAATGGCGTAATATTAGATGAGTTTAGCCCAGTAACAAATGAAGTATTGAGTGAGGAAAAAGCTTTTGTGATGTTAAATTTAATGCAAGGCGTTACAACTAGAGGATCTGGTGTTCGCTTGCGATGGAAGTATGGGTTTAAAAATCAAATTGCTGGTAAAACCGGAACAACCCAAAACCAATCTGATGGATGGTTTATGGGGGTTGTGCCAAATTTGGTTACCGGTGTTTGGACTGGCGCCGAAGACAGAGCGGTTCACTTTAGAGATATTTCTTTAGGCCAAGGTGCTAACATGGCATTACCTATATGGGGAGAGTATATGACTAGAGTTTATGCTGATGAAGATCTTAGGTATTTCTAATTTAGATTTTGAGTCACCGACCAAGTTGAGTATTGAATTAGATTGTGAAGAATTTGAAAAAGAACTTGTTAATTTTGATGATGAAGTTGAAGAGTTTTAATTGAAATATTATTTATTATTAGCATACAGTAAAAATATTAAAATATAAAAAATGATTGATAAAGTTGTTACAAATGTTCATGAGGCCCTCCTGGGAATAGAAGATGGTATGACTTTGATGTTAGGTGGTTTTGGTCTTTGTGGAATACCGGAAAATAGTATTGCAGAATTAGTAAAAAAGGGTGTTTCAAATCTAACATGTATCTCTAATAATGCTGGCGTTGATGACTTTGGTTTAGGCCTATTACTCCAACAAAAACAAATAAAAAAAATGATATCTTCTTACGTAGGAGAAAACAACGAATTTGAGCGTCAGATGTTAAGTGGTGAGTTAGAGGTTGATTTAATTCCTCAAGGTTCTTTAGCAGAAAGATGTAGGGCAGGAGGCACAGGAATACCAGCTTTTTTTACGCCTTCTGGTTATGGTACTGAAGTTGCTGACGGAAAAGAGGTTCGAGTGTTTAATGGAAAACCCCACATTCTTGAGAATGCATTAACAGCAGATTTTGCTATTGTTAAAGCGTGGAAAGGAGATGTAGCAGGAAACTTAATTTTTAAAGCCACAGCGCGAAATTTCAATCCAATGATGGCCATGGCTGGTAAAATTACTATTGCTGAAGTTGAAGAACTTGTTCCAGTTGGAAAGCTCGACCCTAACGAAATTCATACACCAGGTATTTTTGTACAGAGAATTTTTCAGGGATTATACTTTGAGAAAAGGATTGAACAAAGAACTCTTAGAAACAAGTAAATATGGCACTTGATAAAGATGGAATAGCTAAAAGAATTGCACAAGAGTTGCAAGATCGGTTTTATGTTAACCTTGGAATAGGGATACCAACCTTGGTTGCTAATTATATACCTGAAGGTATTTCAGTTGAGTTTCAGTCTGAAAATGGAATTTTAGGAATGGGACCTTTTCCTTTTTCTGGAGAAGAAGATGCAGATTTAATTAATGCCGGTAAACAAACCATTACTGCCTTAAATGGTGCTGTTTATTTTGATTCTGCAACCAGTTTTGCCATGATTAGAGGTAAGCACGTTCAGTTAACGGTTTTAGGCGCTATGGAAGTTTCTGAAAATGGAGATATAGCCAACTGGAAAATTCCTGGTAAAATGGTTAAAGGTATGGGAGGTGCTATGGACTTGGTTGCTTCTGCAGAGAATATTATTGTTGCAATGATGCATACAAATAAAAAGGGTGAATCAAAACTATTAAAAAGATGTAGTTTACCCTTAACTGGTGTTGCCTGTGTTAAAAAAATTGTTACGAATTTGGCTGTATTGGAAATACTTCCAGAAGGTGGTTTTAAGCTTACAGAAAGAGCACCAGGAGTTAGTGTTGAAGAAATTCAGCTTGCAACAGAAGGAAAATTATTAGTTGAAGGTGAAATCCCTGAAATGAATTTTAATTAAGTAGGTATTATTTAGCTTGTAAAAGCATTCAATTTTATCTGCTAAAACGTTTGAAAGTTTCTCATAAGATTCGAAGGTCCAACCAGCCACATGAGGGCTAAATAGTATGTTTTTACAACTGAGTAAGTATTGAAAATCGAATTTATTTTTTCTGAAAATGTGTTTTCAAAAGTCGCTTTTTCGTACTCTAATACATCAAGACATGCTCCTGTATTTTTTAGATTTCAAACCCTTATTAAATCTGAAGTATTTATAACTTTTCCTCTGGCAGTATTAATTACGTAGAAGGGTTTATTCATTTTTTTATAAACGCTTCATTCAAATAGTAGTGTGTACTTTCGTCATAAGGTGTGTGGAAACTGATAATGTCAGATTTATTTTGGATGTCTTCCAAGCTTGATTCTTGAACACAGTCATCAGAGAAGTTTTTTTTGTTTTTGTCGTATGCCAAAACTTTACAGTTAAAACCTGATAAACATTTTGCAAATGCTCTTCCCGTATTTCCATATCCAATAATTCCAATTGTTTTCCCTGAAAGTTCGACTCCTCTATTTGCTTCTCTATTCCATTTTCCAGAACGGATCTGAGTGTCTCCAATCGAGAGCTTGTTAAAAGACTTAAGATCATGCCAACCGCATGTTCCCCACTGCCTGTCTGTTTCCTTCTGGTGCTGAGAATAGTGTTACGCCTCTTTTTTTGCTTCTTTACAATCTATATTTTCTAAACCCGAGCCTGATCTTGCAATAAATTTTAATTTTTTTGCAGCGCTTAAAAATTCAAATCTATTTTTATACGTGACCTAATAATAATGCCATCGTAAACTGAAATGTTCTTTAGTATGGATGTTCTATTGGAACTATAGTCATATTCACAGTTGAAGCCCATATTTATAAGCCGACGTTCTAGTAATGGATGTACAGTATCAAGAAAAAGGACCTTCATATTTTTTAAATCACAAAGAGATTTGTGATTGTCTAGATATATTTTTTAAATAAGGAATCGTTATAAATTTAAAAATAATTTACCGATCATAAAGTAAATAAATAAGCCAAGGACATCATTTACGGTAGTTATAAAAGGTCCAGTAGCAAGAGCAGGATCAATTTTATATTTGTCTAGTACCAAGGGAATAAAGGTGCCAAAAAGTGCTGCAAAAATAATAACAGCCATAAGAGATATACTTACTGTAAATGATATTGAGTAAGGATAGCCTATCAGCGAAGTTATAATCATGATGAGCCCAGAGCAAATTATTCCATTCAATAATGCTACTCCTAATTCTTTTATTAGCCGTTGAGCTAAAGAATCCATTCCTAAATTATTACTTGCCAAACCTTGCACAATTATAGCGGCAGATTGTACACCGACATTACCACCCATAGCAGCTATTAGTGGGGTGAAAAAAGCAAGCTCAATATTGTTTTCTATGTCAAATATTCCAATAACTTCTGCGCCCATAATTCCACCCATTAAACCAATAAGTAGCCATGGTAATCGAGCTCTAGTTAGAGTTAAAACATTGTCTGATGCGTCTACTTGTTCAGAAATACCAGAAGCTTTGTTGTAGTCTTCCATTGCTTCTTCTTTCATGACGTCAACCACATCATCTATTGTGATTCGTCCAATTAATCTGTTAAGATCATCTACGACCGGAAGAACAATAAGATCGTACTTTTCCATAATATTTGCGACTTCCTCATCGTCTGAATTCGCTTTAACAGAAAAAACTTTTTCGTTATAAATGTTTTTGATAAATGTTTTTTCTGTTGAAAGAAGTAGTTTTTTAAGTGATAAGGTACCTAGTAATACATCGTCGTCATCAACTACATAAATGGTATATACATTATCTACTTCTTCAGCCTGTTTTCGCATTTCTCTCACACATCGCAGTACAGCCCATTTTTCATTTACTTTAATCAGTTCTTTTGCCATTAAACCTCCAGCTGTATTTTCTGGATAAGACAAAAGATCTACAATATCACTTGCGTGTTCAATGTCTTCTATATGAGATAAGACTTCTACTTTTTTCTCAGAGGGTAAGTCTGCAATAATATCTGCAGCATCATCAGAGTCGAGATTCTCGATAAGATCTTCAGCGATCTCTTGTGAGGATAAGTCTTCTAAAACTGCTTCACGATTTTCTTCATCCAGTTCAACAAGGATTTCTGCTGAAGTTTCATCTTCAAAAAGCTCAAACAAGATTTTACCATACTCTTCATCGAGCTCTTCGATAAGTTCGGCAATATCGACATTATGTAATTCTGAAAGCTCGGTTTTTATTAACTCAAACTCCTGACGATCAATTTTATCAATAATTTCTTGAAGAAATTCTTTTGTTAATTCAAATTTCATATTTGTATTCTTTCAAGCTGGTTGGTAAGGTACACAAAATCTTTAACTGATAATCTTTCAGCCCTTAGTTCAAGTTTAGGATCATTAAATCCTGATTTACCTATAAGTGGTTTTAGTGCATTACGTAGTGTTTTTCTACGTTGACTGAAGGCTTGCTTTACGACTTGTTTGAAGAACTTTTCGTTGCAGTCTAGTTTTTTTTTATCATTTCTGTTTAATCGTATTACTCCAGACTTAACCTTGGGTGGTGGATCGAAAACGTCTTCATCTACAGTAAAGAGATACTCTATATTATAGTAGGCTTGAACTAAAACAGAGATAATACCATACTTTTTGTTTCCAGGGCTACTAGCAATACGCTCGGCAACTTCTTTTTGAAACATTCCAACGATTTCGGGGATTTGATCTTTGTAGTCTAAGGCTTTGAAAAGAATTTGTGAGGAGATATTATATGGAAAGTTGCCAATAAGTGCGAAAGGTTGATCTGTAATTGTTTCTATGTTTAGCTTAAGAAAGTCCGCAGAATAGATACGTTGGCTTAGTTGAGGATATTCAGCTTGTAAGTAGCTTACCGATTCACGATCGAGTTCTATAACATGCGTAATAAAATCTTTCGTCAGAAGGTATTGTGTCAATACACCCATCCCTGGCCCTACTTCAACAATATTACTATAACCTTCACCACTCAATCGTCGGTAATAGATCTAGCAATAGAAAGATCTTTTAAAAAGTGCTGACCTAGATGTTTTTGCTCTTACTTTCATTCTAGAAGTCACTTATTACCTCAAGTAAAGTTCGGAAAGCAACAAATTTGCCTTGGAATTTTTGAGTATGTTTTTGTTGTAATTTTGGTGCAAATTGAACTTGTATTCATCCAATTTAGATTTGCTTTCGCATAAATATTGAATCGAGTATGTTATCCCCCCATTTGCTCTTCTACCATTACGCGGGTCATTTTAGCCGAGATAAACATTCCAGTATTCATAACCTCAAGGATATGTGTTTTTTGCATCCAACACAACCATTCTTGGCTTATAGATTCGTCGATATTTATTGTAACATTATAGATAATCATGATTATTCTTCTCTTAAGATTCTGTAGCGTTTTCTTGACTCAGATAAGAAAAAACTATCTTGATGATTACTTATAATGTCTTGGTATAGTTCAGATGCTTTGTCAATATTTTTAAAATGATTTTCTTGTAATTGTGCTTGAGCAAATTTAGCATCATCAGCAAGTATGTCGAAGGAAAAAAAGTTGATAATTTGATCAAGCAGCTCACTGGCATCTTCTTTTTTGTCTTGTTTAATTTTTATGTCGTATTGTCTAAATAAAGCTTCATCTACTAAACTATGGCCTTGATAGTCAATAATTATAGAATCTAGCGTCGCATATGCTTCGTTAAGTTTATTTTGGTAGATTAATAAATCTGCTCTAGAGAAAATTTCCATGGTTACTGTAGTTGTATCTAAATTCAAATTGTCTTGAATTAATAGAGATAATTCCATGGCATTATTTGCAATTAATTTGGATGTAGATTTTTGAGAACATCCAATTGAGCTTGGCCCAATTGAAATCACCTTGGAAATAAGATATCTTAGCTCTTCTAAATTTAGCTTCATGACCTAAAACATCATGTTTATATGCTTTTTCGACTTGAGAATAAGTTAAAATAGCATCCCAAATTTCATTTTGTAATAAGAGGATGTCTGCAAAAATAAGTTTGCATTCGGCTAGGTCTTCTGGGCTAGCAGATGATATATTTAAGGCTTCTTTAATAGTTGTTGATGCTTTTTCGATGTCGTGTAATCTAAAAGCTTGTATAGCGGCTAAATCTCTTAAAAGTAAGATCGTATAACTAGTTCTTCCTAGGTTGTTTAAACTTTTTGTATAATCAATTTCTAATTGTTTCCATTTTTCTTTTGAAGATTTTGGGTCAGATTCCAACAATTCTTTATTTACTGTTAAAAGAGAAAGTTGAGCATCTAAAAAATATTTTGAATCTGTACCCACATTGATAATGTATTTATAACACTCAAGGGCGACCTCAAAAGCCTTGTTTTTTCTACATATGTCGGCTAGCTTAAAAACATTTTTTTGATTTAAATTCCATTTTTGATCCATCGCCTTTTCCTGATCTAGAGCGGCATCAAAGTTTTTCTCTTGAACAAATAACCAAATGAGTAGCTCTGCAATATTCTGGTTATTTGATTGTTGTACTTTATTTAAAAGAATACTCTTTAGAAGCATGTTGTTTGCATTTTCAGAATCTTTACTAATAGTTCGGCTTAGCATATTTTTAACATTTTTTAAATATGCTTTATTACTTTTTACAACTTCCAAGTAATTTTCATACATCATTTCTAAATTATTTAACTGTCCGTATATACGAGCTAGTTTAAATCTGTATGAGCTCTTAGAAGGGTCTTTTAATGCAATTTCATAGGCTTTGACAGCTTCTTCTAAGTAGTTGTATTTTGTTAGTTTATTTGCTGCTGAGATGGTATACTGAGGATTTGATTCTAATAATTTAAAGAGTTCATTAAATTTCTTTTTTGCTTTTTTATCTTCTTCTTTTAGGATGTATACATGAGCATAATCTACCAGTATTGAAGCATTGTTGTCTTTTTTTGCGTGTTTTTTCACCAGCTTTTCTGCTTCATCTATTTGATTCATTGAAAAATAGCATTCGATTAGTCCCTGATAGTAGTTGGTTGATCTATAAGTATTATATAAATCACTATAAAGTTCGCTAGCTTCAGTATAAGAACCATTTTTTAAAAACTCATTTGCTAATTGGGCATTTTGATTTTTTTGTCCTAAAGCGATAAGCGGAAGCAAAAGACAAACACAAATTAGCCTTTTTTTTATTTGTTATTTGATGCTTCATGGCTATTTTGTAATGCATATATTTGATTAATGATCCCTTGCATTTTAAATTCTAAAGAATCGAAGTCATTTAAACTCTTTAGTATATATTTTCTTTAGATTTATGGTTAAAGCATTTAGTTTGCAAGAGCTTTTGTTCTTCCTCAAAATAGGCGTTAAATTGCTCTTTACTAAAATGTCTGTGAATAAGATCTTCTTTTAAAGTTTCAATTTGAGATTTAGAATATTTTAGTTCTTTTTTTATTGAAAGCAGTTTTTATTAAAGCTGTTTATATCGTATAAATTTTTGGTAAGCACTTTTTTCGTGGTAAAGCCATTGTTTTTGAAATTCGTTTAAACTTGGACTTTCTAAAAGTTGCATACGATTAAATGCTTTTTGTAAACAGTAATTTAGTTTAACTGAATCCATACTGTCCATGAGCTCTTGTTGATAAAATAATACTGAGTCGAGGAGCATTGTATATTTAACTTCTTTATCAATGTTTATTTCGTGACAAGAAGATAAAAGAGTTAATGTGAGTATGTAACAAAATTGTTTAAACATGAAAAATGACATTATTGCTAAAGATAATGTATTAGATTTTGTCAAACCCACAATAGGGGATTAATACTTCAGGAATGTTAATTCCATTAGCATCCTGATAGTTTTCTATTATGGCTGCCATGATCCTTGGAAGCGCTAATGAAGATCCATTTAAACTGTGACATAATCTCGTTTTTTTGTCTTCGTCTTTAAATCTTAATTTTAATCGATTTGCTTGGTAACTTTCGAAATTGGATACAGAACTTACTTCGAGCCATTTTTGTTGTGCAATTGAATATACCTCAAAGTCAAATGTAAGAGCAGAGGTAAAGCTAATGTCGCCCCCGCACAATTTTAGAACTCTAAATGGCAGACCGAGGTCTCTTAAAATTTTTTGCAACATGCTCTACCATTGAGTCTAATGCCTTATATGAATGACTTGGGTGTTCAATTTGAACAATTTCAACTTTGTCAAATTGGTGTAAACGGTTTAACCCTCTAACATCTTTCCCATAAGATCCAGCTTCTCTTCTAAAGCATGGCGTATAGGCTGTGCATTTTATAGGGAAGTCTTCTTTTTCAAATGACATCACGAAAAATATTAGTTACAGGAACTTCTGCTGTAGGAATTAGATATAGGTTATCTTCCGTAATATGATACATCTGGCCTTCTTTATCGGGTAATTGACCAGTGCCAAAACCAGAATCTTCGTTTACTAGATGTGGGGGAATTACTTCTTCGTAGCCAGCTTCAATATTTTTATCTAAGAAATAATTGATTAATGCGCGTTGTAATTTTGCACCTTTTCCTTTATAAACTGGAAATCCTGAACCGGTTATTTTAACACCCATTTCGAAGTCGATAATGTTTTTTCTGCTACAAGTTCCCAGTGGGGTTTTGAATGGGCACCCAAATCAGTGATGTCACCTTCTTGACTCACAATCTCATTGTCTTCTTCAGAATTCCCAACTGGAACAGATTCGTGAGGTAGTTAGGAATTTGAACAAGCATTTCTTTCAATTCATTTTCTATACTTGAAAGTATCTGATTTAATTTTGTGACGTTTCTTTCAAATCAGCTGTTTCTGCTTTTTAGCGTTTGCTTCCTTGAGATTTCCAGATTTATAGAGTATCCCGATTTCCTTAGATAGCGTGTTGGATTTTGCAAGTGTATTGTCGAGTTCAGCTTGTGTTTTTCGTCTTTGTTCATCTAATGCAATAACTTCATCGATAGTGTCTTTTGCATCGAAGTTTTTACTGCTAATTTAGTGATGACTTCTTCCTTGTGATTTCTTATATGTAGTACCTGTAACATCTTCTATTGTTTATGAGAAACAAAAATAACATATTACCCGCAAACAGATTGCTAAAAATATTATTTGTTGTAATAGTCCTATTATTAGATTTGCTTTTGAGTTTTTGTTAAAACTTCCAGTCATGTCATATCTTTAATAATGTCTTTACTGAATAAAAAAAAGCCATTTCTTTCGAAACAGCTTTTTAATTTGAATGAGCAATAAAAAAATTACTCAGCGAATGGAACTACGCTTACGTAAGATCTATTATCTCTTTTTTTTATTAAATTGGATGGTACCATCACATAAGGCAAATAATGTATGGTCTTTACCCATACCAACGTTTTCGCCTGGATTGTGTTTTGTACCTCTTTGTCTAACGATGATATTACCAGCAACAGCTAATTGACCACCGAAAATTTTTATTCCTAGTCGTTTCGATTCTGATTCGCGACCGTTTTTGGAACTACCAACACCTTTCTTGTGAGCCATGGTTTAAATTTTATAGGTTAATTAATTAGGCTTTTGCTTTTTCAGCTTTAGGAGCTGCTTTTTTAGCTGCTACCTTTTTAGTGATCGTTCCGATAGTTAACTGAGTCAAGTACTGACGGTGACCATTTTTCACTTTATAGCCTTTTCTTCTCTTTTTTTTAAAGACAATTACTTTGTCTCCTTTTAGGTGACTCTCAATTTTTGCTGAGACTTTTGCACCTTTTATAGCCGGGGCGCCAACGGTAACTTTGCCTTTATCTTCGATTAGAAGAACGTTTTCGAAATTTACTTTCGAACCTTCTTTACCTTCAAGACGGTTAACAAAGATGCGCTGATCTTTTTCAACTTTATATTGATGCCCTGCTATCTCTACAATTGCGTACATCTGCTAAGTATTAATTAGTTAAATTACTAAATGGTCTGCGAAATTACACAATAAAATGGAATTCTCAAAAGAGATTAGTTTCTTTTGTTAACTATGTATACCCCAGCTAAAATGATGATAAATCCAATAATTTGATGTGTAGTGATAATTTCTTTATCACAAATTCCCCAAATAATTGCAACGATGGGGATTATATATGTACATGAAGTAGCAAACAGAGGTCCTGTCATTTTAATTAATTTATTAAAAGCAATTACCGCAATTGCAGAGCCCATAATTGCTAATATTGCAATATACATTAAGCTATTCTGGGCTTTAGGGTGGTTTTGCATAATTTCCAAAAAGTCACTAGAAGCAAGTAAATTCCTGCCCAAGGTCCAACGAAACTGAAGCTAATAGTTGTGATTTGAAGTGCATCTAGTTCTTCTAGGTGTGCTTTTATAATATTTGCACTCCAACCATAACAAGCTGTACCTAATATAGCTATTACAGAGTAATGAATTGTATTATAATTAAGTTGTTCTGATTGTGGAAGGAGCAGATAAATCGTGCCAATTATACCAAGAACAATTCCTACATAATTAACTATTTTGACTTTTAAGTTATAAAAAAGTATGCCAATAAAAATTGTGAATAATGGTGTAAGAACGTTTAACATACCAACAATCCCAGAATCTATATAAGTTTGAGCTTTCGAAAACAGAAAAGGTGGTATTCCATTACCGATAAATCCTGTAAGAAATAGCGGCCAGAGCTTTTTCGTTGGGATATTAGTGAAAAACTTTCTGCCGAGCACTGCAAGAAAAATAGATGCTATAAAAATTCTTAAGGTTGCCACTTGTTCATAGCTAAATGCTTCAAGACCTCTCTTTATTAGCATAAATGAGCTCCCCCAAATTACTGATAACATTATGAGTATAATCCAATGACCTAATTTGCTGTCAATTTTTTTAAGCATGAATAATAGACTTAAATTGCTGTTAGAGAAAGACAAAGTTATTGATTTAGTGCCTATGTGCTTTATAATTTGTAAATTGGCATAAATTTTTAAAACATTTTATCATGAATATATTAGTAAAAATTGGTTTTGTTAGCTTGGCAATTATTTTATCAGTATCATCTTGTTCTGAAACAACAGCTCAATCGGCAGATGGAACTCAGGAGGTTCTTAAGAATTCTTCTATGACAATGGGTATAGAAGGAATGACTTGTGCTATGGGATGTGCTAGAGCCATAGAAACAGAGTTAAAAAATGTTGATGGGGTTAGTAATGCATTGGTTGATTTTGAGTCAGCAACAGCAAGCATTGAGTTTAATCCAAACATAGTATCTGAAGCTGGATTACTTGCGTTTGTAAATGATTTTAAAGATGGTTCATACAAAGCAACAACATTGCTAGCTCAGAAAAATGATAAATCTAAAACATCTTGTTGTGCTTCGAAAGCTAAGGCCTGTTCTTCAGATAAAAAAGTATCAGCTAATAAAGAAGAAAAGTCTTGTTCTGAATCAAAAACAATTCAGTAATCTATAAATTTAAAATCTTATTGCGTATAAACTAAGATTTAAATTATAATTTAAAACCTCTATCCAAATTTTTTGGGAAGAGGTTTTTTGTTTCTGATGACAACCTTTCAATAAATATTAAAAAATAGATTAAGCTTAGTATCTTTGTGTTTTAAATTAAAACTCAAAAATGCATGTCGTTTAAAAGTTTCAGCAAAATAACTATAGTAAGTATATTTTTAATCATAGTTGCTGGTTCCTTGGTTCGAATGACTGGTTCTGGAATGGGCTGTCCTGACTGGCCAAAGTGTTTGGTTATTTAATTCCTCCTACAAGTTTAGATCAATTAGAATGGGCTAAAGAGAAGGAATTTTTGAAGGTCAAATGATTATTTATGATGAACAATTATGGTCGGCTAATCACAATTTTATTAGTTCAGAAGTGTATAACAAGGATAATTGGGCTTTGTATACAAAACATGATTATGCAGTATTTAATCCATTTCATACCTGGATGGAATATATCAATAGGTTGATTGGTGCTATTTCTGGATTACTTACCTTAATGATGTTCATAATGTCTTTTAGATATTGGAATACCAAAAGAAAAATTGTTTTTTTGAGTGGAATGACTGTCTTTTTAATGGGTTTTCAAGCTTGGTTGGGAGCCACGGTAGTTTTTTCTGTTTTGCAACCTGTTCAAATTACCATTCATATGCTCATGGCTTTGGTTATATTGGCATTAATGGTTTATCTAATCTCTGAGGTGCCAGATTCGTTTAGTGAAAAACATATTATTTTTGATAAGCGATTAAATCAGTTTCTTAAGATAGCTATTGTTTTAAGTTTAATCCAAATTATATTAGGAACACAAGTTCGACAGTTAGTCGATGAGATAGCATCTTCTTTAAATCACATGGAAAGAAAACTTTGGGTTGATTTGGTGGGAACAACTTTTAAGGTTCATAGATTCTTTTGCTATAAGCTTAGTTATTATCAATGTTGCTTTGTTTTTTAGAAACTATAAATTAAAATACAAATTCCAACTTGTTAATTTTATCTGTGCATTAGTATTTTTAGAGGTCTTAAGTGGTATTATTTTAACTTATTTTGATATGCTTGCATTAATGCAACCTATTCACCTTACAGTGGCAAGTTTACTATTCTTAATTCAAATAGCTTTATATTTTCAACTTCGTAAATCTAAATCCAGTTAAGACTTTCAATTAAGATTTGTAAATCATCTTTAATGTGTTGTTTAATAGGTTGAAGTGAGTCAGAATTAGGTGTTGTGTTAAAATATAGAGAGCCTCTTAAGAAATGATTTGAACTATCAGTTACAAAAAACTGTAGATTTGAAGCGCTGTTTCCGTGAATGTCGTATAAAATACCATACACTCTATCTTCATCATTTCGATATTCTTTTTCAATAATTCCGTTAGATTTAACCGAATGGTCATAAGCGAGTTTATGGCTTTCTTCAATTATGTTTCCTAAGTTATTATTTATTGTTTTGTATGTTAAGTGTATGGTAGCATTGTGGAAAGGATAATGAATATTATACCAGCAGTCATTTTTATCTTGAATAATTTTGGTATCTGATGCACGGAGAAACCTAAATGAGCAATTACTCTTAAAAATGTTGTAGGTTTTTTCGGATAAATCAATTCGGAAATATCCCAAAGGCTTAGGGCTGTAGTTTTCAGCGCAAGACACTAAAAGACAGATAAAGATTAGAAATATATATTGAAAATTTTTCTTATTCATTACGATTTATAATCTCAGGCAAAGTAACCTTTATTCTTGTAATCCTTCTGTCATTTACACTTTCGATTTTAAACGTATAATTTTCGAAATTTATTTTCTGACCTTTTCAGGGGAAATTTCCTGTATTTTCAATAATGAATCCTGCAATACTGTCTGCTTCTCCTTTTTTTAGTTCAAAATTTTCACCACTAATATTTATGATTCTATAGAAGTCTTTGAGTGTGTTTTTCCTTCGAATACATAGTTTTCATTATCGAGTTTTGAGTAGATGATGTCATCATCGTCAAATTCATCATTTATATCTCCAACAATTTCTTCAATTATGTCTTCTAGTGTTACGATACCTGATGTGCCTCCGTATTCATCAACTACTACAGCTAAGTGTATTTTCTTTTCTTGAAATTCTTTAAGTAGGTCATCAATTTTTTGTTTTCTGGGACAAAGAAAACTTCAGAATTAATTTATTCCATTTGAAATCATCTCCTTTACTAAGATGTGGTAACAGATCTTTTATATATAAAATACCTTTGATGAGGTCGAAACTATCTTGGTATATTGGGATTCTTGAAAATCCAGTTTTTCAATTTTTTTAAAACATCTGTGTAGCTGCTTTTGAAATCAAGTGCTGTTATGTCGATTCGAGATCGCATAATTTGTTTTACATCAGTATTACCAAATTTTACTATTTCCTCCAATATTTTTTTCTCATCTTTATTTTCATTTTCATCAATTGTTAGCTCAAGAGCATTTGATAAGTCATCTACTGAGAGATCGTGTTTGTTGTTTTTAATTTTACGATCAATAATTTTTGTACTAGATATAAGAATTGCACTTATTGGTTTAAATATTTTTTCTAAAAATGATAAAGGTAATGACATGAGTTTTGCAAATGAAATTGCTTTATTGTTTGCATATACTTTAGGTAACACTTCTCCAAAAAGTAGAAGTAGAAAGGTGATGATTACAATTTGAATTAAAAATTGCATCAATTCATTTCCTTGAAAGTCAAATAATGATTCGGAGATATAGGTAGATAGAATGATAACACCAACATTAGCAAAATTGTTTGCAATTAGAATCGTTGCAAGTAGTTCTTTTGGTCTAGATAAGAAGTTTTTGATGAGTTTAGCTCTTCTGGATTTTTCATTGTTAATTTTATCTAGTTCTTGAGGCTTAAGTGCAAAAAAAGCAACTTCAGCACCTGAAATCAAAGCAGATGAAACGAATAATCCGATTAGAACTAAAATAGAAATTATACTTTCATTATCGATGGGTTTTAGAAAGTAAAGCGTAATCATATTTAAAAGGGGAGTGGGGGGCAAAGTCTATTTTTAATTTTAAAATGGAAGGTCTTCTTGTTCAATGGGTGATTCTTTAATGAATGATGTTGAAGGCTCTTGAGCTTCATTAAAATCTTCTGAGTTTTTCTTTACAGATCCAATCATTTGCATTTGGTCGGCAAGAATTTCTGTGATAAATCGCATCTGACCGCTTTCTTTGTCTTCCCATGATCTAGACCTAATGCGACCTTCAATTAGTATTTTATCTCCTTTATTTAGATATTTTTCTGCCACCTCGGCTAACTTTCTCCATAAAACTACATTGTGCCATTCAGTGTGGCTGGTTTTTTCCCCACTTTTACGATTTTTATATGTTTCAGATGTTGCTATTGGGAAACGACACATCACAATACCACTTTCTAATGTTCTTGTTTCAGGAGCTTTACCAAGGTTACCCATTAAAATTACTTTATTCATTGAAGTTGTCAGAATTAATAATTTAACTTAATACATATGTATATTGCATACTACCAAACTTAATAAATTTATATTACAGAATCAAGCTAATTAAATAGTTCTTCGAAAAACTTTTCTATAGGCTTTGGGACTGGAAGTTCATTGACTTTCATTCGGTTAACTTTTAATAAATCATTATCAATATTTATTTTTTTTGTCTTAATATATTTAATTGTAATGTGTAGTTTTTGGTGTGTTAATTGGTGTTTATAGTGTTTAGTTTTTTCAGTAATAATTTCGTATTCTAAAATAGAGTTTAATAGTTTTTATAGATAATGTCATTTTCTTTTGGTATTCTGTCTCCTTCAATAAGAGGAAAATCGTACAAATTTTTCCAAATGTCTTTTGTGTTCTTTTTTCATTAAAAAATTACCATTGTTTCAATGCATAAGTAGTTGAAGTTACGGTGTTTAATTTTGTTTTTTTATCTTAACAGGCAAGTTGTCAATTAAGTTATTATCATGTGCAAGCAAATTGAGTTGAGAGGGCATTGATTACATTTGGGGTTTTAGGAGTACATATTGACGCCCCTATATCCATCATGCTTTGGTTATAGTCTCCCGGATTGTGTTCGCTTATCAGAGAATTAGCCAATTCTTGAAATGTTTTAATACCCTTTGGACTATTGATTGCGGTATCAATATTAAAAACTCGAGCTAAAATTCTATAGACATTTCCGTCAACTGCTGCTCTTTTTTCATTAAAGCAGATAGAACTTATAGCAGCTGCAGTATAGGGGCCAATTCCTTTAAGTTTTATTAGGCTATTGTAATCATCTGGGAACACTCCATTAAGATTATTTTGAATGTGCTTAGCAGTAAAATGTAGGTTTCTTGCTCTTGAATAATACCCTAAGCCTTGCCACAATTTTAAAATTTGTTCTTCACTTGCCTCAGCAAGTTCTTTTAGAGTAGGGAATGTTTTATTATTTTATTGTAATAGCTTAAACCTTGAGAAGTTTTGGTTTGTTGTAGAATGATTTCCGATAGCCATACCTTGTATGCACACTTAGATTTTCTCCAAGGGAAGTCACGTTGATTTGTGATATACCAATAAAGTACAATCCTAGAAAATCTCATACTTAATTATATGTTAATGAGAATAGTATGATATAAAATATAGTATTATATCTTTTTAATTAAATTGAAAAAACTATATTTGCCACCCCAAATTTAAGGGTAAATCGGGAGTTAACACACTTTAAAAAAGAAAAATAAAATGACAAAAGCGGATATTGTAGCTGAGATTGCCGAAAAAACAGGACTAGAAAAAGTTGACGTTCAAACAACATAGAGGCCTTTATGAAAGAAGTGAAAGAATCTTTAGAAAGTGGAGAAAATGTTTACCTTCGTGGTTTTGGCTCTTTTATAATAAAAGAACGTGCTAAAAAACAGGTAGAAATATCTCTAAGAATACTACCATTATTATACCTGCTCACAATATCCCTTCATTCAAACCTGCAAAAGTTTTTATTGATGGGGTGAAAACAAAGGTTCAAGTAAAATAAATTTCATGAAAAGAAGTCCTTTTATAGCTATTATTCTCGGTCTCGTTTTGGCTCTATACGTTTATATAAGCTCTGTAAGACCCAACAGACCTTCTATAAAAAAGAACTTTCGATTACTGAACAAATTCAAGATGCGTTATCAAATATTCAAGATGCTGATAATCCTCAAAGTCAAATGAAGGGTATTTTGCAAATGAGATCATTAACTGAAAAATACCCTGAAAATGCTGATTTACAGTGGAATATGGGTCTATTTTCAATTCAGTCTGGTCAATATGAAAAGGCGGTTGCTCGTTTTGAAAAGGTCATTAATATAGATGCTCAAAGGCTAGATGCTTATGTCCAGCTGGCAATGAGTTATGTTGAATTAAAAGATACATCAGCTGCGACAAATGTATTAACCTCCTTGATTGATATGTCGGAAGGTGACACCAAAAAAAATGCTGTAGAGATGTTAGAAAAATTAAAATAGTATTAACGAATTAAAATATCACACTATGCCTAGTGGAAAGAAAAGAAAAAGACATAAGATGTCTACACACAAGCGCAAAAAACGGTTAAGAAAAAACCGACACAAGAAGAAGAAGTAATTTTCTTTCATGGCTATTGTTCTTAAGGTGCAACAATAGTCGTGTTTTTATTAACCTTAATCATTAAACAATTTTTATTTAGTGAACGATTTAATAGTTAAGTCTTCTGATCACGGGGTGGTAATTGCGCTACTCAAAGAAGGGAAGCTAGTTGAACTTCACAATGAAAAGAGTGATAATAGTTTTGCAGTAGGTGATATCTATTTAGGTAAAGCAAATAAGGTAGTTCAAGGACTTAACGCCGCTTTTGTGGATGTTGGTTACGAGAAAGATGGTTTTTTGCATTATCATGATTTAGGTCCTCAAATACGATCTTTTAATAAGTATATAAGGAATACCATATCAGGTCGACAACACAGGTGGTCTCTTTCAGATTTTAAATTAGAAAAAGATATCTCAAAAGATGGAATCATTGACTCTGTTCTTACTAGTAAGCAAAATGTACTAGTACAAGTAACAAAAGAGCCAATTTCAACTAAAGGGCCCAGACTCACCTCGGAACTATCAATAGCAGGAAGGTTTTTAGTTTTGGTTCCTTTTTCAGATCGTGTATCTGTATCTCAAAAGATAAAAGATTCGGCTGAAAAAGAGAGATTAAAACGTTTAATTCAGAGTATTAAACCCAAAGGTTTCGGTGTCATTATTCGCACTGTTGCAAAAGGTAAGAAAGTAGCTGAGTTAGATTCTGATCTCACCAATATGCTTGGTAAATGGAAAAACATTAACAAAAAGCTACAAAAAGCTAAGGCTCCAGAAAGAATTTTAGGAGAGTTAGGTAGAGTTTCTGCCATTCTGCGAGATATTCTTAATGATAGTTTTAATAGAATTATTGTTGACAGCGATGTGTTGTTCAATGAGATTTCTAACTATTTGCAGACAATCGCTCCAGACAAGAAGGAGATACTAAAGTTGTATTCAGGTACAAAGCCTATTTTTGAACACTTTAATATAGAACGCCAAATTAAATCATCATTTGGACGCTCTGTATCAATGAAAAAAGGTGCTTACCTTGTCATTGAACACACTGAAGCTCTTCATGTTATAGACGTTAACTCTGGTAATAGGACTAATAATGTAGAAAGTCAAGAGGCTAACGCTCTTGAAGTTAACTTGGCGTCGGCACAAGAAGTTGCTCGTCAATTAAGACTTCGAGATATGGGGGGTATTATTGTAGTCGATTTTATTGATATGCAAAAGGCTGAAAACAGAAAGAAACTGTTTGAAGCAATGAAAGATTCTATGAAGGAGGACCGTGCAAAGCACAAAATACTCCCTCCAAGCCGATTTGGGCTGATTCAAATTACACGTCAACGTGTTCGTCCTGAAATGAAAATTAAGACTGTAGAAAATTGCCCTGCTTGTGATGGTAAAGGTGAAGTAGAAGCTACAGTTTTAATTGTTGATGAAATTGAAGACAAATTGAATCACGCATTAACTGTAGATAAAGAAAAGAGTGTTACCATATGTGCTCATCCATTCATAGCAGCTTATTTGAGTAAAGGTTTTCTTTCGAAACAAATGAAGTGGTTTTTTAGGTATAATAAATGGATTAAAATACGCCCTATTTATGCGTATCATCTAATGCAATATTCTTTGTTTGATAAAAATGATGATGAATTATCTCTATAAATAAAGCTACCCAATTGGGTAGCTTTTTAGTTAACTAACAAAATCTCATAATTTGAAAATCTACGATTTAAATACTGCTCGAGAAAAAATTCAGGCCTATTGTGCTTATCAGGAAAGGTGTCATATGGAGGTCTCGATGAAATTGAAATCTTGGGGATTAATTCAAGAAGTTATAGATCTATTAATTGTAGAGTTGATACAATTCAATTTCTTGAATGAGGAACGTTATGCACGCAGCTTTGCAAGAGGTAAATTTAGAATTAAAAAGTGGGGTAAACTGAAAATTCGTATGGCCTTAAAAAAACGAGAGGTCAACTTTAAATGTATTGATTTTGCTATGTTAGAAATTGATGAGAAGACTTATTTAAATACTTTAAAAGAACTGCTCCAAAAGAAAAATGATATTTTAAAGGAAACGAATTTATATAAGCGAAAAATGAAGCTTATCAATTATTTAGTGAACAGAGGGTACGAATATGATTTAATTTCTGATTGTTTGGTTGAATTAAAGTTATTTTGATAATAGATAATTAACACACAACTTTCATTAGTTGTAATATAAATTTAAGAGATTATCTTAACTTTAATTCAAGTATATTTGTTTTTATGATCAATACAGAGCAGATAAAGATATATAAAGAGCGTTTGAAAGCACTTTATGGCTATCTAGATATAAAGAAAAAACGAATGCTCATTGAAGATGAGGAATGCTTGACACATGACCCAAATTTTTGGGATGATCCCAAAAAAGCCGAGAGTATTTTAAAAAATATACGTACCAAGAAAATTTGGGTTGACGCCTATGAGTTGGTTGAAACAGCCATCACAGATTTAGATGTGATTTTTGAGTTCCATAGAGAAGGTGAAGCTTCAGAAGATGAAGTTTTTGTTCAAGATAAATTGGCTTTAAAGGCTATTGAAGAGTTGGAGTTTAAAAATATGCTATCTAAGGAAGAGGATAATATGCCAGCTATTTTGTCTATAAATTCTGGTGCTGGAGGTACTGAGAGTCAGGACTGGGCAGAGATGCTTATGCGTATGTATATTATGTGGGGTGAAAAAAATGGGATGAAAGTTAGAGAGCTAGACATGCATGAAGCAGATACTGCAGGAATCAAATCTTGTACGCTACAGTTTGACGGAGATTTTGCTTACGGGAATCTGAAGGGTGAGAATGGTGTGCACAGATTAGTTCGTCTATCCCCCTTTGACTCTGCCAATAAAAGGCACACTTCTTTTGCATCGGTTTTTACTTATCCTTTAGTAGATGATAGTATTGAAATTGAAATTGCAAGTTCAGATATTACTTGGGAAACGATGCGTGCCGGAGGTGCAGGTGGCCAAGGGGTAAACAAGTTAGAAACAGCGGTTCGATTACGCCACCATGAAACTGGTATTATGATTGAAAATTCAGAGACACGTTCTCAGTTAGAAAATAAGGCAAAGGCTATGCAGTTGTTGAAGTCTCAGTTATATGAGTTAGAGTTGCGTAAGCGTCAAGCCGAAAAAGATAAGTTGGAGGGGAGTAAGAAGGCTATCGATTTTGGTTCGCAAATTAGAAATTATGTGATGCACCCATATAAACTGGTAAAAGATTTGAGAACTAATCACGAAAGTTCGAATGTACAAGCTGTTATGGATGGCGATTTAAATCCGTTTATTAAAGCTTATTTGATGCAAGAAGGACAAAAGGAATAAACTCAATTAGTCCTATTTAATACAAAAATTCAATTTATTACATAGATGAAAATATATCATAACCCAAGATGCTTTAAGAGTCGTCAGACTTTAGCTTTACTAAAAGAAAATGGAGTAGAACCGGATGTGGTTTTGTACTTGGATAATATTATGACAGCTGGTGAGATAAGAGGTTTATTAGTCAAACTAGGTATAAGCCCAATGCAATTGGTTCGTAAAGGTGAAGCCGTTTGGAAGGAGAAATATAAAGGCAAAGAGCTTTCCGATGATCAAGTCATTGAAGCAATGATTGCAAACCCGAAATTAATCGAACGGCCAATTGTAGTGAAAGATCAGTTAGCAGTGTTAGGCCGTCCTCCGGAAAATATACTAGAATTAATTTAAGATGAACTGGCAGACAAAGGTCCCTATACCCCAATATCCTTTTAGTTTATCACGAAGTGATAGGGTTTTTACTATGGGTTCTTGTTTTGCTCAACATATGGCTGACAGATTGCTTCATTATAAGTTCTCTTGTGCCAGTAATTTTTATGGAACGTTGTTTCATCCTATTCCATTATTACAAAATTTAACAGATGCATTAAAACAGGCTGACATTGATGAGGCTCTTTTTGTTGAAAGAGATGAGGCAGTATTTCATTACTCTTGTCATTCGTCAGTTTATGCTGGATCAAAGAATGATTTAAAAAAGAAACTTCTAGATTTACAATCGTCTGTTGCTAGTGAGTTAAAAAAATCAAAACTAATAATTCTGACTTTTGGTACAGCTTTTCTCTATCAATTGCTTTCTGAGAAACCAGTTGCAAATTGTCATAAACAGCCCACGGATAGTTTTAATAAAGAGCTTTCGAGTCCTGAGGAAATCCAAAATGTTTTTCGTTCGTTTTATACAGAATTGAAAAAGCTGAATCCTAAGGTCCAAATTTTATTAACTGTAAGCCCTGTCCGACACATTCGTGATGGTGTGCATGAAAATAATCTGTCTAAGTCTGCTTTACTTTTAGCCTGTGATGCAATTCAAAATACTTTTGAAGACCTTCATTATTTTCCGGCTTATGAAATTGTGATGGACGAGTTGCGAGACTATCGGTTTTATGAAAAGGATCGTGTGCATCCAAATGTTGAGGCTCTTGGATACGTATGGGATAAATTCGCAGAGGCTATATTGACAAAAGATTCATTAAGCTTAAATAGGGATCTTGATAAACTTTTTTTGTCGATTAATCACAAGGCATTTATAGAAACCTCTATAGCACACAAGCGTTTTCTTCAAAAAACAATGGCATCGGCTTTGGCTTTAAATGAAAAGGTCAATTTAAAAGAAGAGATCAAGGAATTGAAAAAGCGTTTGCAATAAATATTGATTTTTATCTTTGTAATACAAAATACGCACTAAGCAAATTAACATACTATGGAATTCCGAATAGAAAAGGATACAATGGGAGAGGTTCAAGTCCCTGCAGAAAAATACTGGGGTGCGCAAACAGAGCGTTCCAGAAATAATTTTAAGATTGGTGTAGCCGCAAGCATGCCTTTAGAAGTGGTATATGGTTTTGCATATCTTAAAAAAGCTGCTGCTCATGCGAATTGTCAGCTAGGCGTTTTAGCCGAAAAAAAACGGGATTTAATATCAAAAGTATGTGACGAGATTCTTGCTGGAAAGCATGATGAAGAGTTTCCACTTGTCATTTGGCAAACAGGATCGGGTACCCAGTCAAATATGAATACCAATGAGGTAATTGCAAACAGAGCTCATGTGATTAACGGTGGTTCTTTAGCTGATATCGAAAAGGTAATTCATCCGAATGACGATGTAAATAAGTCACAATCATCTAACGATACATATCCAACAGGAATGCATATTGCAGCCTATAAAATGGTTGTTGAATGTACCATTCCAGGTGTTGAAAAATTACGTGATACACTTAAAGAAAAGTCTGAAGCTTTTAAAGATGTTGTGAAGATTGGAAGAACCCACATGATGGATGCCACACCTCTAACTTTAGGGCAGGAATTTTCGGGTTATGTTTCTCAATTGAATCATGGATTAAGAGCACTGAAAAATACTTTAGATCATCTTTCGGAATTAGCTCTAGGTGGAACAGCTGTGGGAACAGGGATTAACACCCCTTCCGGATATGATGTTTTGGTTGCTGAAAAGATTACAGACTTTACTGGTCTTCCATTTGTAACAGCTGAGAATAAATTCGCAGCATTGGCAGCTCATGATGCCATTGTGGAATCGCATGGAGCTTTGAAAATGCTGGCTGTTTCATTAAATAAAATATGCAATGATATTCGTTTATTGGCTTCTGGCCCTCGTTCAGGTATAGGTGAGATTATTATTCCCTCTAACGAGCCGGGATCTTCTATTATGCCAGGTAAAGTAAACCCTACACAGTGTGAGGCTATGACAATGGTGTGTGCTCAGGTTATGGGTAATGATGTGGCAATTGCAGTAGGAGGTACGCAAGGGCATTATGAATTGAATGTATTTAAGCCGATGATAGCTGCTAATTTTTTACAGTCTGCTCGTTTAATTGGTGATGCTTGTGTTTCGTTTACTGAAAATTGTGCAGTAGGAATTAAACCAAATTACGAGAATTTGAAAAAGAATTTGGATAATTCTTTGATGTTGGTTACCGCTTTGAATACTAAAATAGGTTATGAAAAGCTGCTAAGATTGCGAAGACCGCACACCAAAATGGAACAACCTTAAAAGAAGAATCATCAATTTGGGTTACCTCACTGCCGATGAGTTCGATGCTTGGGTAAAACCTGAAGATATGTGTGGTAGCTTGAATAATCATTTATATTAGTTTTAATGACTTAATAGTTTAAATAATATATGGCAGATTTTAGAGAAATAGTAGCAAGTAAAAGCCTGTTTTAATTGACTTTTTGCTGAGTGGTGTGGGCCATGTAAAAACTTAGCTCCAATTTTAACTCAAGTAGCAAAGGAGATGGGAGATCAGGTTAAGGTGATTAAGATAGATATTGATAAAAACCCAATATTAGCCCAAAAATTAAATGTAAGAAGTGTACCCACATTAGCCATTTATAAAGAAGAAAGTTTGTTGTGGAGGCAGACTGGTATTGTGCCCAAGTCACAGTTGATAAAAGTACTGAGAACTTTTATCTAAACATATTATTAATTTAATTCGGCTTTACTTTAAGTTTTCTTGAAAACTATTTGCTAAAACATCTGCATAGTCAACATCGTCATGTGCATAGGCAATTTTGACGATACTATTGTACATTGAAAGTGATCTTTGTATTTCGTTATTAATGTCTTTTTTTTGATCGAATTGATTGTAATAGTTTAATTTTTCTTCCAAGGTTTCTGTGATGGTTGCAATAATCCCTCTGGCTTTTTCTTTTCTTTGCATTCGTAGTAGTTTTCTATCATTGGTAATACAAAGAAATTGTATTCTACTTTTTCATTCGGCATCAGTTCTAAACACTTATCTAACACTTTAATGGCCCTGCCGAATCACCTTCTAAAATTAATTTATCTGCTAAGCGTGAGAAATTATTTCGAATGTTCATAACCAATCTTAGATTGGTCTCGTCTAGATATACCTCAGGAGAGTTCATATTACCGTATTCAAAACGTTCCATTAAACTGGTATATAATATATCAGATTCAATTCTACCAATTTTACCTGCTTGAGATTTTGTTTTTATTGGAACCAGTCGGTAGGCAAGCCCATCTAACTGAAAATAATCCCATAAATATGCATATGAATGTGCACTGTTACCTATGGTTATAGAAAAATAAATTGGTCTTTCCCACTTGTTATTGTCAATCATGTCAAGAATCAACATGTGTTTCTTTTCCATTTGATTTACATTTAGATTCCAATCTAAACTTGGTAAAATTAAGTCAGCGTTTTCTTCTTTAACAGTTCCATTTGAAAGGACTTTTTCTTTGTCCACAGGTATAGAAATCTTTTTTGTTGGAAAGAAGACGTAATCTTTACCACCATAATTTACTTTGGTTTGAGCAAGGTCACTTTGAATCCATCGGTTCATTTTTGACACTTCCCACCGTTTATCACTGGCGCCAACATCTTTATATATTGCTTGATCTCGTGTTCCCTGTCTATAAAGGTTATGTGGCATCGTAAAAGGCACACCCTTACCATCGTAGGCATCTCGTTTCATCTGATCAATGTACCAATCTGTATTAAGTAAGCTTAAATTTACGATACGTACGTCAGTTCTAGTAACCTTCAACTTCTTGAACGTACCATAATGGGAAGGTATCATTGTCTCCCATGGTAAATAAGATGGCGTCTGGTTCACATGAATCTAAATATGCTTTAGCAAAATCACGAGCAGTGTATCTTTTAGATCTGTTGTGGTCATCCCATCCTTCAGAAGCCATAATTCCTGGGACTGCTAAAGACAAATTATAGTTGTGGCTATTGCTGTAATATTTTCTGGTGCATAATTTCTTAATTTCTCAATAATTGCCATGACTCCCAGCCCTATCCATATTGCAAAGGCATAGAACGAACCAACATAGGCATAATCTCTTTCTCTTGGTTGATAAGGGTATTGGTTTAAGTACACAACAATAGCCAATCCAGTAAAAATGAACAGAAGGCTAACAACCCATGCATCTTTATTGTTTTTATTGTAATGATATACATAGTCCAATTAACCCCAAAATAAAAGGTAACATGTAAAAATGGTTTCTTCCTGGATTATTTTTTTCACTTGTTGGTAAATTAGTTTGTGGGCCCAATCGCCATTCGTCAAAGAAAGTGATCCCAGTTAACCATTGTCCTTCAGTAATAGACCCATGGCTTTGAATGTCATTCTGTTTACCCGCAAAATTCCACATGAAATATCGGATATACATATGGTTTATTTGGTAGTTGAAGAAATATGCTAAGTTATCAGCAAAGCTTGGTCTTTTATTTTTCTACCTTTAATATTACCCCAGCTTTTTATGCCTTAACATGTCTATCATCTCTACTCCACATTCGTGTGAATATTCCCGATTGACTTTCTCGAAGTTAGGGATGCTATTTTTTCTATCGTCAGAAACAATATATTTCCAGATTTTTCATCTTTAACATAAACAGGTGTTCCATCGCTGTAAGGATCTCTTTTATCAACACCGGCAGGTATGTATTGTCCATAAATTAAAGGGTAGAACCATATTGTTCTCTGTTTAGGTATGCTAATAAACTAACCGCTTCTTCAGGGTTATTCTCATCAATTGGTGTGTTGGAATTAGATCGAATTATTAAAATTGTAAAAGAAGAATATCCTATTAGAATAAATGTAATTCCAAGAATAGCGGTATGGATTAAATTTCTCCCATTTTCTTTAGCTTTTTTCAATCCGAAGTAAATTAGGCCAATAAGCGCAGCAATAAAGAAAACTGTTCCACTGTTAAATGGAAGTCCAAAACTATTTACAAAAGTTCGTTCAACGATACCAAGCCATTTAACAATTTGTGGAATTAGTCCAAAGAAAATGAAACCTAAAATTAAAATAGAAACAACCCCCGTAATCAAAAAACCTCTTTTTGTAGGTTCATTCTTCTTAAAGTAATACATATAAACAACTGCAGGAATTGCTAATAAGTTTAGCATGTGAACCCAATGGAAAGCCCAACTAAATAAGCAATTAAGAGCATCCAACGGTTTGCACCATCACCATCTTTGTCATATTCTTATCCCATTTTAATGCAGCCCAGAATACAATGCTGTAAAAAATGATGATACACCATATACCTCTCCTTCTACTGCAGAAAACCAGAATGAGTCTGAAAATGTATATGCTAAGGCGCCTACTAATCCAGCACCCATCACTGAAAACAATCGGCCATTTGACTCAACTTTCCTGAATTTTTTACCAAAGGCTGTTATTGTCCAAAATAGAAATAGAATTGTAAATGCACTGCAAGTTGCAGATAATAAGTTTATCATATATGCCACTTTGGTGACATCTCCAAAAGCAAAGTTTGAGAAGAAGTTTCCGAGTAGAAGATAGGTTGGCGCGCCTGGCGGGTGACCCACCTGAAGTTTATATGCTGTTGCAATATATTCTCCGCAATCCCAAAAACTGGTTGTTGGCTCTAAAGTTAATGTGTATACTACTAAAGCTATTGTAAGCTAAGCCAACCAAGAATATTGTTAATTTTTTGATAATTCATTTACATTAAATTTATTTAACTCATTTGAATCTATCGCGAATGTATAAAAAATATTTGGCGCTGTTTTTTATGTGATTGATTATTAGGTTAAAATATGCTAAAATCAGCATTAATTTTTAATGACCTTTTTAAACTATTATTGTAATAATACCAAAAAGAAATACATTTGCACCGCATTTGTCCGATGGTGTAACTGGCAACACGTCTGGTTTTGGTCCAGAAGAGTCTAGGTTCGAGCCCTAGTCGGACAACAAATTAAGCCCGAATTTCATGGAATTTTGGGCTTTTTTATTGTCTTATGTCTTGATTTTATTTTATGTTCTAAGTTAACTTGAAAATGAATAAAGTATAAGAAATTCATTTGCAGAATTTATAATTTTAATTTTAGTCAATTATATTTATAATAATTTGACTTTAGTATCTATTCTTTGTATATGGTCAGGTATTTGTATATTTACCAAATAAAATTGATAAGATTATGAGAAAATTACTCTCCCTTTTAGTTAGTGGAATACTTATGTCAGTGAACTTAAATGCACAAGAAGTTGCTCCAGATTTTGAAGTAACAGACATTCATGGAACACTCACAGACTTTATGATTACTTATGTGAAGGAAAGTATGTTGTTGTTGATTTCTTTGGTACCTGGTGCGGACCATGCCAGGGAGTAGCAACCTGATTTAGCTCAAGGTTATAAGGATTTTGGTTGTAATTATAAAGATGTAATTTTTATTTCTATTGATACTGGTTCAGATACACAAGCTTGTTTTGACTTTGAGGAAGAGTTTACACCTGATGTACATGGTTTGCCAATGGTAAGCGGTTATGATGGAGGCGGTGATGCAGTTCATCAAGCATATGGTATTACAGGTGTACCCACAATTGTTACCATAAGCCCTGTTGATACGACTTACACAGAGACTCATCTTGGTTTTTATGGCGTTTTAAATGCTGCCGGTATTTCTACTCAAGATGTATGTTCGGTTCCTATGGAGGTAGATTTAAATGTTAGTGCTGCATCCAGTTTAAATATGTATAATGGTCAGCTTGGTGTTAACATAGTTGGTGGTGTAAGTCCATTTACCGTTACATGGATGAACGATGAGGGAGAAGTGTTAAGTAATGAGCCAAGTATGGAGGGCGTCGCCTCAGGTGATTATGAGGTTAATGTTACCGACTCAAGCGAAGAGCCTCAAGAGTTTACAAATGATGTAACCCTCGGTTATGTTGGTCAAACACATACTTTTGATGATTTTGAGAGTTATGATCCATAATATGAAGTGGCTCCACAATCTGATTTTTGGATGACAATGTGTGGTGTTGAGAATGCTGCTATGGTCTCTCAGACTGAGTCTAAAAGTGGTGATAATTCCATGCTTATTAATCAAGGACCATCAAATATTTATATGTCTTTAGGTAATTTTGACTTTGGTACTTATGAGCTTAATTTTCAGATGTTCATTCCTTTTAATGGTTCTGCGTATTATCGTTTGATGCATAATAAAACATGTGAGGTTGAAGACGATGATTCAGATTCAGATTGTAAAAATGTCGAATCTTATACCATTCCTGCGATGGAGTTTTATGCTGAAAGCGATGGGCTTGCATATATTAATGCCGGTCAAGAGATGGCCCAATCTTTTGTAGTCCCAACAGAGGAATGGTTCGAGGTTAAGCATATTATTGATATTAATAATGGTATTGCTACTTGTTCGATTAATGGAGAAGAAATTTATGTATGGCCGTTTATTTACCAAGATCGTAGTTTTGAAAATGGAATCATGTCTTTGGATGGAATCGAGTTCAATTCGGTAACTCCTGAAGAACAAATACGAATGTTTTATATTGATGACTTTCATTTTTCTTATGCGCAAGAGCAGTCCGAAGTTGCTGGATGTACTGATGATGATGCTTTAAATTTCAATATAGAAGCAACTATTGACGATGGTACTTGTGAAGAAAACTCATCTTGTATTCCTGTTGGATTACCGTTTTTCGAAGATTTTGAGGAAGATGAGTTTTTAACAGATTGTTGGAAAAATATGGATAGAGATATGGACGGATATAAGTGGACTCATATGATTTCTGAAGGAGTTGGATACAACAGCCTTCGTGCTGTAGGCTCATCTTCTTATATAAATAATATTGGTACTCTAGATCCAGATAATTTATTAAGGTTACCTAAGCTTCAAATAGAGGAAAATACATTCCTGTCCTATTATGTTAGAGGAGAAGATTCTCAATACCTAGACAATTATTCTATAATTGTATATGAAGAGCATATTGACTCCCTGATTGACATAGGTTCAACCATTATTGATACCATCTTGGTCTTAGATAAGGTTGTTCAGGGAACAACGTATGCTCAAGAGATAATAGACTTAAGTGATTTCGAGGGAAAAGATGTATACATTGGTTTTCGTCATCATAATGATGAAGACAATTATTGGATGTATATAGACGATATTTACGTGTATACTATGTTGGTAGGAATAGAAGAACATGAGATTCAAAACTCTATGGCAATTTATCCAAACCCAACAAGCGAAAGTTGTTATGTTACATTTTCTGTTAAACAGAAACAAGATGTGAAGATTGATTTTGTTAATATTCAAGGGCAACTGCTGATGACTAGAACCATAAATACTGTTGGTTCAGAAATTCAATATTTTGACTTATCACACCTTAATTCAGGTATCTATCTGGTAAAAGTGACCTCTAATAATGATAGCGCCTATAAAAGGGTTGTAATTCGTTAGTATTAAAGAAAAAATATGTATATTTGCTCCGAATTTATGGAGAAAGATAGAAGGGGACAAAAGTCCCCTCTTTTTATACTTAATATGTTGAAGGAGAAAGTTGAGCAGTTAATTTCAGAAGGTGTTGAAGGAACAGACATCTTTTTAGTTAAGTTGACAGTAAGTTCTAGTAATGACATTAATGTATTATTAGATAGTGATTCAGGCTTGACTTTATCGGACTGTAGATCGATTAGCCGAGTCATAGAGACTAGTCTTGATAGAGAAGATGAAGATTTTTCTTTAACTGTTTCTTCTTCAGGCGTTGGTGAACCACTGGTTTTACGACAATATAAGAAAAACGTAGGGAGAAAGGTGAGAGTGACTTTAATTGATGGAGAAATCATTGAGGCTAAAATGGTTGCCGCAGATGAAAAAGGTATAGAACTAGAATGGAAATCTAGAGAAAAAAAACCAACAGGTAAGGGTAAGATAACAGTTGTAAATAACAAGTTACTTAATTACCAAAGTATAAAGCAAACAATAGTGTTAATTACATTTTAAGTGAACAAAAATGGAGAATTTAGCTCTTATCGATTCATTTGCAGAGTTCAAGGAAGATAAAAATATCGACCGTGTAACTTTGATGGGAATTATTGAAGATGTTTTTAGAAACATGATTGTCAAAAAGTATGGCTCAGATGACAATTTTGATATTATCGTTAATCCTGATAAGGGGGATTTAGAGATATGGAGAAACCGTATCGTTGTTAAAGATGAAGATGTTGAGGATAGTAATGCTGAAATCGCATATACTGATGCCATTAAAATTGAACCTGATTTTGAAGTTGGTGAGGAAGTCTCTGAAGAGGTACACTTGATTGATTTTGGTCGTCGTGCAATCTTGTCTTTACGTCAAAATTTAATTAGTCGGATTCAAGAACATGACAATACCGATCTTTACAATAAGTACAAAGAATTAGTTGGTGAAATTATTTCAGGAGAAGTTCACCACATTAGAAATAGAGAGGTAATCATCATTGATGATATGGATAATGAAGTAATTCTTCCAAAAGATCAACAGATTAGATCAGATTTTTTTAGAAAGGGAGATACTATTAGAGGGGTTGTAAAAGAGGTGCAATTGAAAGGA
The DNA here is from genome assembly GCA_019649675.1 of Cryomorphaceae bacterium. Lineage (GTDB taxonomy): Bacteria > Bacteroidota > Bacteroidia > Flavobacteriales > UBA7430 > MED-G21. Next base: position 113,444 of record BOWN01000003.1, read on the forward strand.
ATGAAGCCTCGAATTGTCTTGTCTAGAACATCACCAAAGTTTCTTGAACGTTTATTTGAGCAGGAAATACCTGAAGTTGCAGATGGTCTCATAACTGTCAAGAGAGTAGAGCGTATACCAGGGGAAAAAGCAAAAGTTGCTGTAGAATCTTATGATGAGCGAATTGATCCTGTGGGCGCCTGTGTAGGTATGAAAGGTTCTCGTATACATGGAATTGTTAGGGAGTTAGGTAATGAGAATATAGATGTTATTAATTATACTAGTAACACATCATTATTTATTTCTAGAGCATTAAGTCCTGCAAAAGTGACGTCAATTAATATCGACGAAGATAATCTCAGAGCAGAGGTTTTTTTAAAGCCAGACCAAGTTTCTTTAGCTATAGGGAGAGGTGGAACCAATATTCGTTTAGCTGGCTCTATTTCAGGATATGAAATTGATGTTTACAGGGATGTTGATGACACAGAAGATGTAGCTTTGACTGAGTTTGTTGATGAAATAGATGGTTGGATTATTGATGAATTAAAGAATATTGGATGTGATACTGCAAAATCTGTTTTAGAGCTTTCATCTACAGAGTTAGTCAAGCGAACAGATTTGGAAGAAGAAACAATTAAAGAGATTCAAGCTATTTTAAAGTCTGAATTTGAAGATTAATCGATTTAGTGTTTAAATAAATGGAATCGCTATAAGATAAAAAGTACGCATGAGATTAAGTAAGGTAGCAAAAGAATTAAATGTTGGTATTGCAAATATTGTAGAGTATTTGGCTTCCAAAGGGGTCAAAGTTGATGGTCGTCCTAATACTAAGATTACCCCAGATGCCTATGAAATATTAAAGCAGCAATTTAGTGCTGATGTTGAAGAACATAAGCGTTCTACACAAGTTGCTCAAGCTCGAAGGGAAGAAAAACAGGCGATAAAAGATGAGGCTGCAAAAAAAATAGATAAAACAGCTGAAGTTGTAAAGGCCAAGGCTATTGTATCAGGGCCAAAAATGGTTGGTAAAATTGAATTCCCTAAAACGTCAAAAACTAAAATCAAAGATAAGTCAGCTAATACTAACAATGAAACTTTTGATGCTACTAATCAGCCTGAAAAAGAATCTAAATTAAAAACTAAAGATCCTTCTGTTAACACTAAGGAAGAGGCTGATTTAAATGTGAAAAATAATCAGGTTGTAAAAGTAAAAAGTGCTATGTCTCCCCCTAATTATCTAGATGACATGGACACAAACAAGCCTATTCATTCAGATTCAACTAACGAGGATAAATCTAATAAAGAAGAAAAACCTTTTGATCAAAATGAACAAGAAGTTTTAAGGGCCAAGTCAAAATCAATTTCTGGACCAAAGTTAACAGGTCAAGTTATAGACTTAGATCAGTTTAAGAAGCCAAAGAAGAAAGTGGCATCTTCCAGTAATCCCTCAGGAAATAAGGATAATAAAAAGAAAAGAAAAAGAATTAATCAGGGATCATCTAATGAAGGTTCGATTCCAAGCAATAAATCAACAGGACATCGTGGTGGTAATAAGGGACGAAAATCTAAAGTGGCAAAGGTTGAACCTACAGAAGAGGAAATTCAAAAGAAAATTGCTGAAACCCTTGATAAACTCACTGGTAAAGGTAAATCAAAGGGTGCTAAGCATAGACGAATTAAACGAGATGAGCGTCGTGAGCAGGATGCTATGGATCAAATGCTTGCAGATGAGGCAAGTAAAACGATAAAAGTAACTGAGTTTGTTACTGTTAACGAACTTGCCTCGATGATGGATGTTCAGGTTACTCAGATTATATCATCATGTATGATGTTAGGTATAATGGTAACTATGAACCAGCGATTAGATGCTGAGACATTAACCATTGTTGCTGATGAGTTTGGATACGAAGTTGAATTTGTAAGCGCTGAAGTTCAGGAATCCATAATTGAAGATGAAGACAAACCTGAGGATTTAGTAGCTAGATCTCCAATAGTCACTGTAATGGGGCATGTAGATCACGGTAAAACTTCATTATTAGACTACGTTCGGCATGCGAATGTCATTGCAGGCGAAGCTGGGGGAATTACCCAACATATTGGTGCTTACGAAGTTGAATTAAAGAGTGGCAAGCATATTACATTTATTGATACTCCAGGGCATGAGGCCTTCACAGCTATGCGTGCTCGTGGTGCACAGGTTACAGATATTGCAATTATTGTAATTGCTGCTGACGATGAGATTATGCCTCAAACAAAAGAGGCAATTTCTCACGCGCAGGCTGCTGAGGTACCAATCGTATTTGCAATTAATAAAATTGACAAACCAAATGCTAATCCAGATAAAATAAAAGAGCAATTAGCTTCTATGGATTTATTAGTTGAAGATTGGGGTGGTAAGTTTCAATCTCATGATATTTCAGCTAAGCACGGTCAAGGAGTCGAAGACTTATTAGAAAAAGTAATGCTTGAGGCTGAAATGCTTGATTTAAAAGCAAATCCTAACAAGTCAGCCAATGGTTCTATCATTGAAGCTTCGTTAGATAAAGGAAAAGGTTTTGTTACTACAATGCTTGTTCAATCAGGAACACTAATGGTTGGAGATTTCTTATTAGCGGGTCATTTTACTGGAAAGGTTAAGGCTATGTTTAATGAGAGAGGTAATAATGTTGAAGCAGCAGGACCCTCAACACCAGTAAGTATACTTGGTTTAAGTGGGGCCCCTCAAGCAGGAGATAATTTTAATGTTATGTCTGATGAGCGTGAGGCAAAATCAATTGCTTTGAAACGTACTCAATTGCAAAGAGAGCAAAGTATTAGAACTCAAAAACACCTTACATTGGATGAAATTGGAAGACGTCTTGCATTAGGTGATTTTAGAGAGTTAAATATTATTCTTAAAGGGGATGTCGATGGTTCAATCGAAGCCCTTTCTGATTCTCTCCAGAAGTTATCTACAGATTCTATTCAAGTAAATATTATTCATAAAGCTGTAGGTCAAATTTCCGAATCGGATATCCTATTGGCTACAGCATCAGATGCTATTGTTATAGGTTTTCAAGTAAGACCTTCAATATCTGCGCGTAAGTTGGCAGAGAAGGAGCAAATTGATATCAGGTTGTATTCTATTATTTATGATGCGATTAATGAGGTTAAGGAAGCGATGGAAGGTATGCTTTCTCCTGACACTAAGGAAGAGATTGTTTGTAACATTGAAGTACGTGAAATTTTTAAAGTGTCTAAAGTTGGAACAATCGCTGGGTGTTATGTTTTAGATGGAAAGATAAGTCGAAACACAGATGTACGTGTTATTCGAGATGGTGTTGTTATTTATACCGGAGCATTAGGGTCGCTTAAACGATTTAAAGATGATGTTAAAGAAGTTAGTAAGGGTTATGAGTGTGGGCTCAATATTGAAAAATTTAATGATATAAAAACTGGTGATATTATTGAAGGATACGAAATAGTTGAAATTAAAAATAAAATTATTTAAAATGTTTTTATAATTTATCAATCTCAATTTCTTCTTCAAAAATGAATGCATTTTTAAAGTTTTTTTTATAAGCTTCTAATATCTTTTCAGCTTCAATTCTAGATCTAATAGCATCTACTTTAGTTTTGAAGTAAGGTTGCTCGTAAGAGTTCTCAACAAGAATATTTGGATACAGCTTTTTGAATCTATTTTTAGTTTCAGAAGAACCAATTCTATTTCCCGAGTAAAGCTGAATTCGAAAGACTTTGACTTTATTTGAATTACTTCTTTTTTTCTTAATTAGTAGATCATCAATTCGTTTTGTGTTAATGAAATTCAGACCAGCATTCACATTTTTATTATGACTTTCTGCGTAATTCTCCCATTCTGAATTAGTCTCTTGAGCAAAAGCACCAATATAGACTGTAATAAATAAGGCTAGTAAATGTTTCATTTTAGTCATTTTCTCAGGTAAATTTACTTTAAATTGTCTTAAGTTAAAAATGTTAGAAAAGATCTAATTTAGAATCGATATAAACTAATTAATTTATTGTGATCTTGTTTATCAAAAAAAATGAATATGTTATTTTTGCTATTAGAAAATAGGCTACCTAAAATCTTAGAAAGATTGTATTATTATGAGAAGACAGAATTGTAAGTCACCTATTAGGAAGGCGTTAAAAATTTTAACTCTACTATTTATAACAACAATTCATCTAAGTTTAGCTCAGGATGTTGAGCTAGGAGAGTCTTTATTTTCTAGTAACTGTGCTTCATGTCATTATCTTGGCCCAGAAAGTAAAAAGCTTGTTGGTCCTGGTTTAAACGATCATATATTTGAAGAATACACAACTGAATGGTTATATTCTTGGATAAAAAATTCATCAGAATTAATTGCTAGTGGAGATGAGCAGGCCGTAGCAGTTTTTGAGCAGTATAATAAATCTGTTATGACTGCTTTCCCATATTTTACAAATGATGATATAGATAATATATTAGCGTATATTAAGGTGGGGCCAGCCGAGATTGAGGAAGTAGTAGTTGAGTCTTCTGAAGAAGTTTCTTCCTCATCGAATTCCTCAACAATATTAATTATTCTTTTAATAGCTCTTGTATTATTTGCTATCATTTTAGCTCGAATTAAGAATGTTCTTAAAGAGGTGAAAGGCCATCCTACGGCTTCACTTCTTGAAAGTGCAATTCATTGGTTAAAAGCTTCCCCAGTTGTTATTGGGTTGGTTATTTTTTACTTTGTTTTAACTGGACTAGGGACTATTTGGGACGGTTTGTTGACAGTTGGTGTTCAGCAAGGTTATCAACCTGAACAGCCGATAGCCTTTTCTCATAAGCTACATGCCGGTGAAAATGGCGTAGATTGTAACTACTGCCATTCTGGAGCCCGTCACAGTAAAAGTGCTGGTGTTCCTTCAGCCAATGTTTGTATGAATTGCCATACTTATATTAATGAAGGAAGATCTGAACAAGGTACACAAGAAATTTCAAAAATTTATGCGGCAATTGGTTTTGATCCTGAAACACGATCATATATAGAAGGTTACGAACAGCAGCCTATTGAATGGATACGTATTCATAATTTACCTGACTTAGCATATTTTAATCACTCTCAGCATGTAAATGTAGCAGGCGTTGAATGTCAAGAATGTCATGGTCCAATTGAAGAGATGGAAGTTGTAGAACAATATTCTCCACTTACTATGGGCTGGTGTATAAATTGTCATAGAGAAACTAAAGTAGATACAACCAATAATTATTATCACGACCTTAATGATAATTGGATTGAAAAGTATCATGGAGAAGACATTACTGCCGAAAAAATTGGTGGTCTTGAGTGTGGTAAGTGTCACTACTAATTTGAAAAGGAAATAATCAAGATGGCTAAAAATAAAACATATTTCCAAGGTATAGATGAGTTGGTGAATAATCCTGATTTGGATCAATTTCAGCAAAGAGAATTTTCTGAAAATTTACCTTCTGAAGCTTTTTTAGGTGAAGAAGAAAAATTATCTCAATCTTCTACTTCACGCCGCGACTTCCTAAAATATCTCGGGTTTAGTACCGCTGCTGCATCACTTGCTGCATGTGAGGCTCCAATTCAAAAAGTTATTCCATTCGTAGTAAAGCCAGAACAAACTGTTGCTGGTGTCGCAAATTGGTATGCTTCTAGTTTTTACGATGGTAACGAGTTTGCAAGTTTACTTATTAAAAACAGAGAAGGTCGCCCTATACAATTAAAATCTAACGAATTATGTGAGTACGGAGGTATCTCACCGCGTGTTCAGGCATCTGTGTTAAATTTATATGATTCAACTCGATTAGAGGGCCCTTTATTCAATGGAGAAGAATCTTCATGGTTTAAAGTTGATAAAGCTATCAAAGATGGCTTAAAGGCATCTTCTCAATCTGGAAAGCAAGTAGTTCTATTAACTTCATCTATAATTTCCCGTCTACAAGTCAAGTAATCAAGGCGTTTATTAAGAAATATAATGCAAAGCATGTTATTTACGATGCTTTATCAGTATCTGGGATGTTAGATGCTAATATGGAGGGTTTTGGAGTTAGAGCTTTACCAACCTATCGTTTTGATTTAGCTGATGTTGTCGTATCATTTGGTGCTGACTTTTTGGGTGATTGGCTTGACTCTGGACATTCAAAGGATTATTCCAAAAAAGAAATCCAATGAATTAATGTCTCGGCATTATCAGTTTGAATCTAACCTGTCTATGACTGGAGCAAATGCTGATTATCGAGTCCCAGTTAAGGCTTCTGAATCAGGAGTTATTTTATTAAATCTGTATAATTTAATTGCTGTTAAGTCTGGTAAAAGTATAGTTGATGTTTCAAAATACGAAAACTCATTATTACAAAAAGCAGCCAATGATTTGATCAATGCCAAAGGAAAGTCTTTGGTTGTAGCTGGAGGAAATGATAAGAATATTCATTTAATTGTTAATGCAATTAATGATCTCCTAGGTAACTTTGGAAGTACAATTGATTTTACGAAAAAATCTTATCTCAAACAAGGTAACGACGTGGATGTTGCTACTTTATTAAACGACATGAATGCTGGTAAAGTTGGTGCTTTAATTGCTTACAATACAAATCCGGTTTATAACTTAGCTGATGGATCTGCTTTTGCAGAAGCTTTATCCAATGTTGACATGTCTGTTTCTTTTCAGACAGAAATGACGAAACAGCATCTTTGATGAATTTTGTTTGCCCAGACCATAATTACTTAGAGAGTTGGGGAGATGCAAACCCTTACACTGGAGTTTACACTTTAATTCAACCCACAATTCGACCTTTATTTAATTCAAGACAAGCGCAAGCTTCTTTAATGAAGTGGTCTGGTTTGGGCGAAGACTATTATGCTTTCGTTAAAAATTATTGGAAAAAAATATTTTGGGTTCTACTCCATGGAATAAAGCATTACATGATGGTATTCAAAATGTTAACACCACTGATAAAAGTCCTTATTTTAAGGCTTCTATTAAAAAAGCAGCTGAAATTTTAAAGCAAAAATCCTCTAATGGGATTGATCTTGTGCTTTATGTAAAGCATGGAATGGGTGATGGACAATTTTCAAATAATCCCTGGCTGCAGGAACTCCCAGATCCAATTTCTAAAGCAACTTGGGATAATTATTTAACAGTTTCTCCTCGATTTGCCAAAGAACTTGGTTTAGCAAATGAATATGTGTCAAACGGTGCATTAAATGGAGATGTTGTTGACCTATCAGCTAATGGTACTTCGGTACGTGTTCCTGTTTTAATTCAACCTCGGTCAGGCATACAAAACAGTTGGTTTAGCTCTAGGTTATGGAAGAAATAGTGCGGGTAAGGCAGGAGACGGTGTTGGAGTAAATGCTATGTTTTTGCATTGAATAATCAATCAACAATTTCCGAAATTCAAATCAATAAGGTGAAGGTGCTGTTCATGAATTTGCATGTACTCAACTTCATCACACCATGATGGGTAGAGATAGAATAGTTAAAGAAACAACTTTTGATGCCTTTAAAAAGATCCACGCTCTGGTAATGAGCAAATGACTTTGGAAACTCATAAAGGACCGATGGAACCGGAGAAAATTACTTATGGGAAGAACATGATCGCGATGTACATTGGTGGAATTTGTCTGTAGATCTAAATAGTTGTACAGGTTGTGGAGCTTGTATTATAGCATGTCATGCTGAAAATAATGTGCCTGTTGTTGGAAAAGAAGAAATCCGACGCTCTAGAGATATGCATTGGTTGCGTATTGACAGATACTACTCCAGTGATATGACCGAAGAAAAAGCTCATCAAGATGGATTATCGTCTATAGATAAATTCTTAGCTATGGAAGATGCATCTGCTTCTGAATCTTTAGAAGTTGTGTTTCATCCGGTAATGTGTCAGCATTGTAATCACGCTCCATGTGAAACAGTTTGTCCCGTTGCTGCGACTACGCATTCTAGAGAGGGGCTTAATCATATGGCATATAACCGCTGCGTTGGAACAAGATATTGTGCAAACAATTGCCCTTACAAAGTTAGAAGATTCAATTGGTTTAATTATTCTGATAATGAACAGTTTGATTTTTATATGAATAACGATTTAGGTAAAATGGTCTTGAATCCTGATGTTGTTGTTCGTTCACGAGGGGTTATGGAAAAATGTTCAATGTGTATTCAAAACATTCAAAAAGCAAAACTTGATGCAAAGAAAGAGAACAGAAAATTAAATGATGGTGATGTTGATTGTGCTTGTGCTTCCGCTTGTGATAGTGGTTCAATGGTTTTTGGTGATGTATTAGATAAAAAAAGTAAGGTATATGCAGAATCTAAAAGCCCAAGAGCATATCATCTTCTGGAAGAGTTAGATACTCAACCATCTGTATGGTATCAAACTAAAGTACGTAACAAAGAATAAAATTTAAATAGAAATAAATGCATTACGAATCTCCAATTAGAGAGCCACTTATCCTTGAGGATAAAACGCTACACGACATTACGGAAGACATAGCTCGTCCTGTTGAAGGTAAAGCTAATAAGTGGTGGTGGGCTTTGTTTTTATTTTCCCTTGTTGCTTTTGCCTGGGGTGCTGGATGCTTAGCATACACCGCTGGTACTGGAGTAGGAGTTTGGGGTCTCAACAAAACAGTAGGATGGGCTTGGGATATTACAAACTTTGTATGGTGGGTAGGTATTGGTCATGCGGGAACACTTATATCAGCTGTTTTATTATTATTTCGTCAAAAATGGCGTCTTTCAATTAACCGTTCAGCCGAAGCAATGACTATTTTTGCAGTTGTACAGGCTGGTTTATTCCCTATTTTTCATATGGGTAGACCATGGCTTGCATATTGGGTTTTACCTTTACCAAATACTTATGGATCTTTATGGGTAAATTTTAATTCTCCACTATTATGGGATGTTTTTGCAATTTCTACTTATTTAACAGTTTCTTTGGTTTTTTGGTATATGGGATTAATTCCTGATTTTGCTATGATTCGTGATCGAGCAGTAAAACCATTGACAAAAAAGATATATTCAATTTTGTCTTTTGGTTGGTCAGGAAGAGCAAAACACTGGCAGCGATTTGAGGAATTATCTCTTGTTCTTGCCGGTTTAGCAACGCCTCTTGTATTATCTGTTCATACTATTGTATCAATGGATTTTGCAACTTCTGTAATTCCAGGTTGGCACACAACTATTTTTCCGCCCTACTTTGTTGCGGGAGCAATATTTTCTGGATTTGCGATGGTACAAACATTACTCCTGGTAATGCGCAAGGTTGTTTACATGGAAGCATATATTACCATTAAGCACATCGAATACATGAATATTGTTATTATGGTAACAGGTTCTATAGTAGGAGTCGCATATATTACAGAATTATTCATTGCGTGGTATTCAGGTGTTGAATTTGAGCAATACGCATTTTTAAATAGAGCAACAGGTCCCTACTGGTGGGCTTATTGGGCTATGATGACATGTAATGTTTTCTCTCCCCAATTTATGTGGTCTAAGAGACTAAGAACAAGTATTGCCTTTACATTTTTTATCTCTATTGTTGTAAATATAGGAATGTGGTTTGAAAGATTTGTAATTATTGTGACTTCTCTTCACAGAGATTACCTTCCATCATCATGGACTATGTTCTCCCCAACATTCGTAGATATAGGTATTTTTATCGGGACAATTGGATTTTTCTTTGTCTTATTCTTATTATATGCTAGAACATTTCCTGTCATTGCTCAAGCAGAATTGAAAACAATTGTGAAGTCATCGAGTACCCAAAGTAAAAAACTAGTCATGAGTAAAAAAATTATATACGGAATATACGACGATGACGATGTGATCTTACAAGCTGTTAAAGACATCCGTGAAAAGGAATTCATATCAATGAAGTATATTCTCCATTTCCAATTCATGGTCTTGATCATGCATTGGGCTTGAAGCCAACTCGGTTAGCTATTACATCATTTATATATGGATGTATAGGTTTGTCACTTGCGTTACTAATGATGTGGTATATGATGATTGAAGATTGGCCAATGATAATAGGTGGTAAGCCCAATTTTAGTCTACTTCAAAACCTTCCTGCCTTTATTCCTGTTACTTTTGAGATGACTGTTTTTTTTGCCGCACACTTGATGGTCTTAACTTATTTAATTAGATGTAAGTTATACCCAGGTTCTAATCAGAAAAGTCCTGATCCTAGAACTACTGATGATATGTTTTTAATGGAAATCGAATCGCACGGAAATGATAAAGAGATTGTTGATCTTTTAAAAAACAGGAGCGGTAGAAGTTAAAGAAGAAAAAATTGCTTAAACGATCTATATAATGAGAAAAGTAATGAAGATCGCATATTTAATTCTAGCTACTTTAGTTATTTCAGTAGCCCTTCTGTCATGTGGAGCAGACGGGAACCATCCTGGTTATGAGTATATGCCAAATATGTACCGTTCACCCTACTACGACACATATACTGAAAATCCTATTTTCGAAAATGGTATTACATCACAAACACCTGTAAAAGGGTCTATTCCTAGAGGTTTTATTCCGTTTGAATATGAAAATTCGCTTGAGGATTATTTGAGAGCAGGTGATGAGTTAAAAAATCCTATATCATTAAATTCAGAGACTCTTGAAGAGGGTAAGCAACTCTATGAGATGTTTTGTAAACATTGTCATGGTGAAAATGGTGATGGAAAAGGTTCAATTACTCATCCTCTATACAGTGGAGTTCCATCTTATTCTGATAAATTAATTCCTCGAAGAACGGGATCTTCTATGAGCGAACTAAAAGATGGAAATATATATCACTCTATTACTTTTGGATTAAATGCTATGGGACCACATGCAAGTCAGTTAACTCAAGAAGAAAGATGGAAAATAGTACATTATGTAAATGTACTACAAAAAGAATCTAATTAATAACGATAATAAGACGTAGAACCATGTATACGGTTACTAAAAATACGAAGCTTACTTCATTAGTACTAATGCTTATTGGTGTTGTTGCCTTGGGTTATGGATTTATTCAAGGTGCAGGACACCATACAGATGAGGAAGTTTCACACCAAATTGAGGCATTTGCTCATGATCTACAACTTCATATGGTTGATCATAATGATTCTAATCATGATATAAATTAAAAGGTTTTCAATAAAATCTACTTATAATCATCATAGTAACGAAGAGACTAATTTTGCACCGTTATTTCATAAAATTGAAGAAGAATTTCATTTGCATTTTACAAAAGAGGAAATGATGGAGGCTCATGATGTTAAGCATGTTATTCATGCTACATACATGCATTACACGCAAAGCTCAGCGACCATGGTCGAGTTTACTGGTTGCAGCTATTTTCTTTTAGGTGCTTCTTTATTGTCTGTCTTTTTTCTTGCTCTGCAGTATGTTGCAGAGGTTGGTTGGTCAGCTATATTGAAACGTGTATTTATGGCTATTGGGTCTTTTTTACCATATGTAGCTGTAGTGATATTATTGATTATTTTGACAGGGGGTCTACATATGTTTGGCAATCATACATATCATTGGATGGCAGATGGTATAATGGATCCTGAAAGTTCAAATTACGACGCGATTATTGCTGGTAAAGAGGCTTATTTAAATTTTGGCTTTTTCTTTATTAGAGCTTTAATTTATTTTGCTGGTTGGTTCTGGGCACTTAAAAAATTAACGCATTTATCTCTTCAAGAAGATATTCATGGCGGACTTAGTTATTATAATATTAGTAAAAAGATATCTGCAATATTTATAGTCTTTTTTGCTGTTTCTTCTTCAATGATGGCATGGGATTGGATTATGTCTATTGATACGCACTGGTTCTCTACATTGTTTGGATGGTATGTTTTCTCGAGTATGTTCGTTACCGCTTTGGTTGTGATATTTATCGTTGTAACACATCTGAAGTCTCGCGGTCAATTAGAGTACTATAATGAAAGTCATCACCATGATTTAGCTAAGTTTATATTTGCTTTTAGTATTTTTTGGACTTATTTATGGTTTGCCCAATTTATGCTTATATGGTATTCAAATATTCCAGAAGAAGTTACTTATTACATTGCTCGTTTTGACAATTATAAATTACCTTTCATGACTGCATTATTCTTTAATTTTGCAGTGCCAATTATCATGTTAATGAGCCGTGATGCAAAACGCATCACTAGTAGGGTTTTGATTATTGGTTCTATATTTTAGTGGACATTACTTGGACTTTTGTAATGATTATGCCAGGTACCGTTGGAAGCCATTGGAGTTTTGGATTTGTTGAAATAGGGCCTTTCTTGGACTTTTAGGTTTGTTTATTCGTGTTGTGACCAATAAGTTGTCTACTATGGAGCTAACACCTAAAAATCATCCAATGCTCGATGAAAGTAAGCATTTTAACATATAAGTGTTTAAGAATAGTCTAAAAAAAACGCCGATTTCGGCGTTTTTTTGTTTAAGAATATTTAGAAAGGTAAGTCGTCTTCAGAACTTGCTGGTTCAATTGGCTCTGCTGGAGAATTTTCTCCAGTTGTTGCTTCTTGCATAGCTTCTACTTTTTGAATTCTCCAAGCATCTAAAGTGTTGAATACTCTTACCTCAGCGGAAGGGTCTTTTTGCCATTCTCTCCCGCGTAAGTTGAAGAAAATTTCAACTTTATCGCCGATACTAAATTGGTCAATTAAATTTGTTTTGTCTTGAACCAATTGAAACATCAAAACTTGAGGGTATTGTTCTTCAGTTTCAATTACAAACTCTCTCTTTTTAAAGCGGTCGCTAATGACTTGTTCATCATTAATGCGCTTAAGTCTTCCTTCTACAGATAGATTGCTCATTTTTATTCTTGATTTGGGTTTTCAATTAATATTGTGCACCAGGCATCTAATACTTTATTTTCTTCTAACAATTTCTTGCAATGATAGTGTAAATTTTCTCTATATTGTTTCTTATCTACAGAAGATTTTAAAATCTTTTCAAGATATTTATTTTCCTTGAACTTTTTTAGATCTTTCATAGATGGAATGGATTCAACATTTGCTAATTTTGCTAAATCATTTCCAGAAAGAATATCACTATTTCTTATGTGCTCCGGAAGTTGATTGTATCCAATTCCAATTTTAGAATTTGGTTTTTGTACTTCGAAAAGTGATGAATTGGAAGCTCTGCAATACCAATTTGCCCCCATCCTACCAACGAGATCAATTTTGTTGGGGTCGATTTGATGATGAGAATTCAAGATGTCTTCAGAAACATGCATTTTTATAATTTCACAGACAACTAAATTTCCAGCCCCCCCTTCTTCTCCTAAAGAAATGATATTTTTTACTATACACTCCATTTGTACAGGAGATTCTTTAACTCTATATGGTTTTACCTGAGAAGATTTTATAGGAGTTAAGCCGGATTTAATAAATTCATTAACACCTTTTTTATACTCAGTACTCGATAGTGATGTTTGTTCTACCATAGGAAAAGATACAACATTAATGACCACTTCATTTGTTAAAGCTGCATTTTGTAGTGTATGTTTTATTGTATTATTACGTATGCGTCTAGCAGGAGAGAAAATAGCAATTGGTGGATTTGCACTAAAGACATTAAAAAAGGAATATGGACTTAAGTTTGGGCGTCCTTCATTGTCAATTGTGCTTACCAAGGCAATAGGACGAGGCCCCACCGAGCTAAGTAAGTATCCGTGTAAATCTTTTGTGCTTAAGTCTTTAGGATTTATTTCAAGCATGTCTTTTAATGATCAAAACAAATGTAGGAATTTACATTGGGGTGTAATATGAAAAATAGAATAAAAATGTTTTTTAGTTGCTGAAGATTAAAATAGTATTAAATTTGCCTCCTTATAAGTTATTAAACTTATCGTTTACCAAGCGGATATGGTGGAATTGGTAGACACGCTAGATTTAGGATCTAGTGCCGAGAGGTGTGTGGGTTCGACTCCCTCTATCCGCACTAAGCTTACCTTAACAGGGTAAGCTTTTTTCTTTAAAGGTTAAGCATCATTCGATTAAGAAAACTGATCATAAAGTCATATTAATTATGATACCTTGTCTTTTATTTCTATAAATTTACAATTGTTTAAAATTGTTTTGAAGAATGAAGGTGTTTAAATATGGTGGTGCTTCGGTAAAAGATGCTGAGGGGATAAAGAATTTAGCTGAAATACTTACCAAGTATAAGGAAGATAATCCATTGGTAGTTATTTCTGCTATGGGAAAAACCACTAATGCTTTAGAAGAAGTTGCACGAGCTTTTTATTTAAATCAAGATGCGTTTGGGAAACTGAATTATGTGAAGCAGTTTCATGACCATATTTTGACTGAATTATTTGATAGCTATCATTCTATTTATGATATTGTTTCTAACTTATTTCTTGAAATTGAGTGGGCTATAGAAGATGCTCCAAGACCCAACTATTCTTTTGAATATGATCAAATTGTATCATTTGGAGAGTTGTTGTCTACAACTATTGTAAGTGCTTATTTAAAAGAAATCGGCATTAATAATGATTTATTGGATGCAAGAGATGTTGTTAAAACTGACAATAACCATCAAGATGCTCGAATCGACTGGAATTTAACGAGCAAGTTAATTAAAGAAAAAGTCAATAAAGATCAATTAACTATAACTCAAGGATTTATTGGTTGTACTTCCGAAAACTTTACCACAACTCTTGGAAGAGAAGGATCGGACTATAGTGCTGCTGTTTTTGCAACTGTTTTAGAAGCAAAAAAACTTGTTATTTGGAAAGATGTTCCTGGTGTACTTCATGCGGATCCTCGTTATTTTGCAAATCCCAAAAAGATTGAAAAACTCTCATTTCAGGAAGCTATAGAGCTCGCATTTTATGGAGCTACGGTTATTCACCCCAAAACATTACAGCCCTTAAAACGAAATGGTATACCATTAGAGGTTCGTTCGTTTATAAATTATGATGAAAAAGGTACTTGGATTTCAGATGATTCTGAAACTAAACCAGCTACTTCATTTTATATTTTGAAAAAAAATCAAACCCTATTATCCATTTCTGTAAGTGATTTGGACTTTATTCTTGAGAACCATCTTTCATCTGCTTTTTTAATATTAGCTAAATATAATGCCAAGGTAAATCTCGTTCAGAATTCTGCAGTGTCTTGTTCGTTTGCATTAGATATAGATGATTTGAAAATAGATTCTTTAGTTAATGAATTGTCGAATTATTTTATTGTCACACATGACTTTGGTCTCGAGCTACTTACATTACGTCATTATAAAGATGAAGAGATTGAGCAATTGCTCTTAGGTAAAGATGTATTGTTAACTCAGAAGAACAGATCAACAATTCAAGTACTTTACAAGTTATGATTAAATCCATCTCCATTAATTAATTTATCTTTTGACTAGAAAAAATAGAAAATGGTAACAATTATATCATATAATGTAAATGGTATTCGTGCTGCCCTGAAAAAAGGCTGGTCAGAATGGGCAAAGGCTACAAATGCGGATATAATAGCTTTGCAGGAAATTAAAGCACATACTAATCAATTAGAGTTATCAATTTTCGAAGATTTAGGTTACCATCATTATTGGTTTTCTGCTCAAAAAAAAGGTTATAGTGGTGTGGCATTGTTGTGCAAAGAAAAACCTTTGCATGTTGAATATGGATGTGGTATAAAAAAATACGATTTTGAAGGGCGTGTTATTCGAGCAGATTTTAAAGATTATTCGGTTATTTCTGTTTACTTTCCTTCTGGCACAACTGGTGGTGTTCGACAAGACTTTAAAATGAGTTTTTTAGCTGATTTTCAGGAATACGTTGAATCATTAAAAAAGCAGATTCCAAATTTGATTATTTCTGGAGACTACAATATTTGTCACAAAGCTATCGATATTCATAACCCGGTTGCCAATAAAAACACTTCAGGTTTTTTACCTGAAGAACGTGCGTGGGTTACCGCTTTTATTGAAAGCGGATTTGTAGACAGCTTTAGGTATCTAAATAAAACCCCCCATCATTATTCATGGTGGAGTTATAGAGCTGCAGCTAGAGAGCGGAATAAGGGATGGAGAATAGACTATCATATGATTAGTGATACGCTATTACCTCGATTGAAAAGAGTAGCTATTTTATCTGATGCGAAGCATTCAGACCACTGTCCGATATTAGTCACTATAGAATATTAAATTAAGACCCGATTAGGGCCTTTGCCTTTTTATGATCACTATTTAATAGACAATAACTCGTTGGGTTTCTTTGTAATTGCCAATAATACAATTTAAGAAATACAAGCCTGGTTTTAAGTTAGGCTTTAAGTCGTCTAAATTCAATTGATGCTGAGCAGCATTAAAATTACTACTTAGTGAACTAATTTCTTTTCCTAAGACATCTATAAGCTTTAGCTCAACCATATTTGGGTTAAGTAAATTAAATTTGATATGAGCATCTCCATAGCTTGGGTTGGGAAATACTTCTAAATTAAGATTGTTTAATATTAATTCTTCTGAACTTAAATTAGGAACACCAAAGCGAATGTTATCTATGTATAAGTATTGCCCATTACTTCCGGAGAATTCAAATAAAACTTGTACTTGTGATTCTCCAGTCCAGGAGCTTAAAGATATTCTTTGTTCTTCCCACAAGGTTTCTGTTGGTATAAAATTAAAATATGCGTTTGAAGAAGTTGTTGTTAAAGCATCCGTGTTTTTACTCAGCCTATTTATCCATGTTTGACCACAGTCATCAGATACTTTTACGTTCAGTTCATCTGCACTTAGAGCACTTTTACGGGCATAAGCATAATCATAGTATAAATAACATGGAGGTGAAATGTTAGAAAGGTTAAATGCAGGCATATAGGCTTTTCTAGCCCCCCCTTGCTCTACAAAGTCTGAACTTCTAATACGAATAGATCCATCAGAATATGAACTTCCTGCTGAATTCCAAGACCATGTCTGTCCTTCAAAATAGTCTTCAATATACCATTCATTAAGATTGTTCTCATTAAAATGAATGGTGTTGGGCGCCATTAAAGCATCAGACTGATCCTGAATGTAAATTGCATCTTCGATTGTTTTAGTGTTTACACCACCTGAAGTAGTTACAGAAAGACTTACATTATATGAGCCAGGTTCACTATAGGTAATTATAGGATTTTCTTCTGAAGAACTTGAAGGGGTACCACCATTAAAAGTCCATTCATAGCTTATGGCAGAGTCGTAATTCCATGATAAGTTTTCCCACTCAATTTCTTCATCTGTACAACTTATTGATGAGGTACTATAAAATTCTATGTTTGCCAAACAATCTGGCGCATTGTAATCTTCGTGAACGCCTGTTGCCATTAAGTTTTCATCTGTAGGTAAAAGATGTCTGTATATGTTAGAGAAACCAGCTTCTAAATAACCTCTCATGACTGATTTTTGCCCCTCAGTAAACATTTTAGAACATGATGCATAGTCCATGTAATTTTGAACGTTATCTAAACTACCACAGGTGTTTTGTGATAAATTACATCCTGATGATCCTATTGAATTTGGTGTGTCTTCAATACCATCATCATCAGAACAATTTTCTTCTAAGCCTGGATCATTTGTACCTCCCCAAGTATGAGATAAGCCTAGATAATGCCCTATTTCATGTGTTAAAGTTCTTGATGAAAAGTTTCCTCCACCTGAAGCCCCAATACTTCCAAACTGAGAAGCTCTAACAACAATTCCAGAGTTCGTGTCATTATTTGGTGCTGAACCCGGTAAATAAGAATAACCTCCCGCACCACTTTCAATATTAGAAACAACCCAAATGTTAAGATATTTCTTATGATCCCATTTTATCAAATCTTTTACGTTTTCTCCTGCACTATTTGTAAGTTCCGAATATGTTCTGGTAATTCCCTTTGTGCATTCTCCATCAGGTGTTAGTTTAGCCAACTTAAATTCAAGACCAACGTTTGCCACAATATCTGTGAATTCAGATACAACTTGTGAGGTATCACTATTTAATTTTTTATAGTCAAGATTTATGATACGCATTGCATCATGGACCTGTGCATCAGAAATATTATTGCTCCCTCCATTGTGAATGATATGAACAACAACTGGAATCACATAAATTTCATCATCATTCTTTGGGTTTCTACTTTTTAAATATGAGTTAACTTCTTGTTTAATGAATTTTGTTTTTTTTCTTAATGTAGGGTCAGCCTCAAATGCTTTTTCCATCATTTCATCTGTACCACAAGTTTTATGATCTTGTGCATACATGAGTGCAGTAGTAAGAAGGCAGACAAAGAATAAAATTCGTTTCATAGAGGTAGTTATTCTATTAATTAAAACAAATCTACTAAATTAGTGCTGACAATAAATAAATTAAAAGGATGAAACTAAAATATTTATTTGTATTTATATTTTCGGTCTATGTTTTTCAGTCTTGTGTGTCTATAAAGAAGTTTAAAGATTTGGATGCAGATTATTTATCTGCTAATCAGCAAATAGAGTTTCAGAAACAGGAGCTTAGCGATTTTAAGTTACTCAGCACTGAATTAAATGAGAGTGTATTAAGTCTTACAAAAAGAGCTAGTTCTTTAGAAGCAGATACTATTGATTTAGGAAAAGCTTACAGAAAAAAAGCTAGAGCGTATAACGATTTGAGCGCATCGTATGAATTGTTGATTAAGAATAATTCTAATACGATGGCCAAGCAGGCCGAAGAGAATAGAGTCCTTATGGAGCGTTTAGGTCAGATGGATATTGATCTTCAGGAAAGAGCACGTGCGATTAAATCAGAGAAGAAGAAATGCTTCAATTACAGCAGCTGTTAAAAGAAAAAGATAATAATTTAAGTCGATTAAAAAGCAGTGTTGCTGCTGCTTTATTAGGATTTAAAGGTGAAGGATTAACCGTTGAAGAAAGAGAGGGTAAACTTTATGTTTCATTAGAGAATAGTTTGCTATTTCCTTCTGGAAGTTGGAAAGTTAATGATAACGGTAAAAAGGCAATTGTTGAATTGGCAAAGGTTTTAGTTCAACAATCAGATATTCAAATTATGGTAGAAGGACATACTGATAATGTGCCATATAGAGGAACAGGACTAATTAAAGATAATTGGGATTTAAGTGTGATGCGTGCCACTGCTATTGTTCGTATTCTTGCAAATAATAAAGGTTTAAAAGCAAATCGTATTACCGCAGCTGGTAAGGGATCGCATAGCCCCTTGGTAGAAAATAATTCGAATGAAAACAGAGCAGTTAATAGAAGAACAGAAATTATTTTAAGCCCGAATATGGATAAATTAATGGAGCTTTTAGATTAATCGCGTTTCTTTTAAATTAATACGCTTTCCAAAAAAATGTTGGGCACTTTGTTCAAAGGATTCTGTATAATCTGATACATGAAATTCTTGTTTTTGATTTATGATTTGATCATTCAATAAATTTGCTTCAGTTAGTTTTTTTCTGATGTATTTAGAAACAATTTTAGCTGAGTTGATGATTTTTACGTTTCCATCATAGTACTGCTTTATTTCATCCTCTATAAGAGGGTAGTGTGTACAGCCTAATATTAAATGATCTATACCTTTTAGTTCTTCTCTTTCAAGGTAGTTTGAAAGAATGGTGTTGGATATTTTATTTTTATAAAAGCCCTCTTCTATCATTGGAACCAGTAATGGAGTCGCCAAAGATTTTGTAATAATCTTAGGTTGATTACTATTTATTTTAGTGGCATAGACTTTTGATTGTATAGTATTTTTTGTTCCAATAATTCCTACAGCTTGAGTTTTAGATTTACAGGTATAGTCTACCACCGGATCAATAACATTTACGGCAATTGCTTTTCCATTACAGATTTTTTTTACATCATTAAAAGCAATTGCTGAAGCTGTGTTACAAGCCACAACAATCATTTTACATTTTTGTTTTAGTAAAAAAGAGCTGATGTCTTTACTAAAGCTCACAATAGAATTTGGTGATTTGTCTCCATAGGGAAGGTGTTTGGTGTCACCAAAATACACAATTTGCTCATAGGGCATTAATTTAGTAATTTGATGTCCAACAGTTAATCCCCCTATCCCGGAGTCAAATATTCCTATGGCACTGTTTTTATTCATCAAAAAAAACATCCCCGAGGGGATGTTAGTTTAAAGTCTTTTAATAATTATTCGATACCTAATTTAGATTTTACCAAAGGCATAATATCTCGTGATTCTTCTCCGTATACTATTGAGCCTAAGCTAATATCGAAGATATAAGTGTAATTTTGTTCTTTTGCGACTTCATCAATAGCATTTTGTGCTTTTTCAAGAAGTGGTGAAAGCACTTCATTTCTTTTTTGTTGAATGCTTTCTTGACTTGTTTGTTGAAATTGCTGAATACGTAGCTCAAGATCTTGAATTTCTTTAATTTTAGCTTCTTTAACGATATCAGTCATTAATCCTTCATTTGTTTGAAATTTCTCCTGCTTTTGTTTGGTATTCACCATACATTGCTTGAAGTTGTGTTTCTAGCATTTGGCTGTATTCTTGAATGGCTTTCTGCATCTGCAGTTTCAGGCATAATCATTAAAAGTTGCTCTGAATGAATGTGTCCAAATTTATCTTGAGCAAAAAGGTGCATGTTAAGCACGAAATTGTTACGAATAGAATTGATCTAATTTTTTTTTTTTTAATTGTTGAGATTAATAGTCGTATCCTAAGTAGTCGAGAATTTTTCACTTTTGTCTAGATTTTCATCAGCATAAAGCATTAATAGTCACTAGACTTTATCAAAAATAATACCATACCCACCTTGTTCAGCATATTCTTGAATGGCATTATAAATCAGATTTTGAATAGGGGCTAATAAGCTTTTTCTTGTTTTTTGTAAAGATCGCCATCGGTCCCAAATCTTTGCTGTTGAAGATCCTTAACATCTTTTTCTTTTTCAATAATTTCATCTTCCCGGTCTTGTCTCATCTTATCAGTAAGTAATACTTTATCTGTTTGATAGGCACGGTAAAGTTTATCAATATCTTTGGGAAGCAGTTTTCAATTTCTTCTTGCCACTGGTAGAGATGTTATCCAACTCTTTTTTGCTTGTTTGTATTCAGGAATATGTCTCTAAAATAAATTGCGAATCTACATAGGCAAATTTTTGAGCTTAATGTTTCCACAAAATTAAAATACATAAGTAGTAATAAATTCTTTTCATAATGCGAATTTATATAAATTAAAATTGTTGACCAATCGAGAAGTGCGTTTGCCACCACTCTTTGAGTTGCACCTGGAATAGGGTCATAACCATGTGCAAAATCGAAACCTAACAAACCAAACATGGGCATAAATATTCGAATGCCAAACCCTAAAGACCTTTTAACTTCAAAAGGGTTAAAGTCTGAAAATGAGCCCCAAGCATTTCCAGCTTCCGCGAATCCAGGGGGCATATATTGTAGAACTTGGGTTTAGCGATAAAGGGTATCGTAATTCAAGTGTATATTTTGAGTATATACTCCCACCAGCAACTAAATGTTGAGATAAAGTGTTATTGGCATACCCTCTCAATCCAATCACTTCTCTTCCATCCATGTTAAAGCCCATCAGTCCATCACCACCAACAAAAAAACGTTCAAATGGCGGAAGACCAACCTCTGAATTATAATCCATTAAAAATCCAAACGCACTATGAGTCTTAATAACTAAATCAGCAAAGGGATTTGCATACCATGTTCCATTTAATTTAATCTTAAAATATTCAGCCATTCATATTTCTCATTTAGAGTCATATGAATAATCTTTTTTGTTGAATAATGAATAGGAGGTGTGAAGTGTCCAATAAATGTAAATTGAGATCCTGTCTTAGGAAAAATAGGGTCAAATATTGAGCTGCGGGAAAATGTTGTTCTGTAACTTATGTTTTTGAATCCGTTTGAAAATCCAGGGACTAATTGGCGATTTTTTAAGTTATATTGTTGTATACTATAGATTGGCTCAAGAAAAGTAGTCATCACGGCCAGCGAAGTCTTTTACCTAAACCTAAATTAAGTCCATGATATCTAATCTATTGTCAACAACATCTGTACTGTAGTCTTGTATTGAATGGTAAGCAGAAAAATTTAGTGAATTTGGTTTCTTTCCACCAGCCATGGTTCGTAAATGAGAAGGAGTAATTTTGAAAAAATGAACCATTTGTTTGTGCTCTAATTGATATTCTTTGTCCATCTCCGAAGGTAAGGGCTCCATGTACTTTTATCAAATATATTTTTTAAGGAAAAGTTGTTAAATGTTAAACCTAGTGTACCTACTACACGTCCAGCCCCCCATCCGCCTTGTAATTCAACTTGATCTGAAGGTTTTCTTCAACGCTATATTCAATGTCACATTTCCAGTTTGAGGATCGGGTTTAGGGTTAACACCGAGTGTTTGTGGATTAAAATAATTTAGACGATTTAATTCTTCTTGTGAGCGAATAATATCAGAACGGCTAAAAAGCTTCTCCAGGTTTTGTGCGAATTTCACGCATTATTACATGATCATTTGTTTTAGTATTACCTACAACAGAAACTTTGTTAATAGTAGCTTGTTTTCCTTCATAAATTCTGATTTCATAGTCTATAGAATCTTCTTCTACTAGTGTTTCTACAGGGTCAATGTTAAAGAATAAATATCCATCATTCATATATAATGAAGTGATGTCTGTCCCATTCATACTCATTTGTAGGCGTTCATTCATCATTTTTTGATCATAAACATCTCCAGATTTTATTCCCAATAATAAATCAAGGTACTCTGAATTGTATTTTGTATTTCCTAACCAATCAATATTTCTATAATAGTATTGTATTCCTTCTTCAATAGTTATATTAATATCTATTAAATTTGGAGAGATTTCATCTATATTATCTAAAACAATTTGGGCATCTCTAAATCCTTTCTCATTGTAGAGTTTGATAATTTGTTCAAGGTCAGATTTAAAGGCATTATCTAAAAATTTTGAGGTTTTAAAGATCCTATAGAATTTTTTTCTTTTGTCTCTTTAAGAGTTCGCTTCAACTTTTTTTCACTGAATTTATTTAAACCTTCAAATGTAATTGAGTTGATTTTACTTTTTCACCTTTATTAATTTCTATATCTAAAACAACACTAGATAAAGAAGTTGGATCTACATCTTGATATATTTCAACAGTTGTGTTTAAGTATCCTTTATCTTTATAATATTCTATAATTATATGTTTGGTGTTGTTTATTATATTTTCGGTGACTATTTTTCCGCGAGTCAATTCGATTTTATCTCTGATTTTGTCTACTTCAGACTTTGAAGCACCTTTAAATCCAAATTTTGAAAGTTTTGGGAGTTCTTCCAGATAAATTTCTATGAAAATATTGCTCCCATAACTTTACTTACATCAATACTTATATCAGCAAATAAATTTTGATCCCATAATTTAATGATAGCTTTAGACAGTTCTTCTCCAGGTACCATAATTTTACTTCCAACATTTAATCCGGATAAAGTGATAATAGCGTTTTTGTCTAAATTTTCAATCCCTTGAACTGTAATTCCTGCAATTTCATATTCTACTGGTCTCTCGAAAGAGATATTTTCAAGGTTGTTACCTATATTAATTTGCGCAGTTAGAGAAAGCGGAATTAGAAGAGTTAAAACGTATATTAAGAGATCTTTTTCATTTTAATTTTTTATTTGTTCTGAGGTCTTACCAAATCTTCTTTCTCGACTTTGATATTCTATAATTGCATTTATGAAATCATTTTTCTTGAAATCAGGCCATAGTTTAGGGCTAAAATATAATTCTGTATATGCAATCTGCCATAATAAAAAGTTGCTAATTCTATACTCCCCGCTCGTTCTAATTAGCAAGTCTGGATCCGGATAATCAGCGGTATATAATTCATTGGAGAAATATACTTCATTGATATCATTAACTGCGATGGTTTTGTCAGCAACTTTTTGAGCTACATTTTTTATCGAATTTATCATTTCTAATTTTGAGCTGTAGCTTAGTGCAATAACTAGTTTTAGTCCTGTATTTTGAGATGTTTCTTTAATAATACGATCTAATTTCTTTCGGCAATTGTTTGGTAAGGTATGTTTTTCACCAATTGAAAGAAGTTGAATATTGTATTTTTAAATGTTGAAGACTCTTTGTTTAATGAAGATACGAGTAATCCCATAACTGCATTTATCTCGAATTCAGGGCGGTTCCAGTTTTCAGTAGAGAATGCATAGAGAGTAAGCACAGAGATGTTAAGTTCGACTGAAGCCTCGACAATAGCTTTAACAGAATTAACACCTTTTTCGTGACCAATAACTCTTGAAATCCATTTTTTTAGCCCACCTTCCATTACCATCCATAATAACTGCAACATGTTTTGGAATACGATTTTATCAATATTTTTATAAATATCATTCATTACGGAGTAATTCTTTAGGACATTTTACCGGTCTGTTTTTGATTTTGTAGCTTATAGTAATACCAGTAAAATTGTACCAATCATTATTGTTTGGGTTACCTCTTCTTTTACCAACAATTGAATCAGATGATCCTGGATTTGCCATTTCAGCAGCTTCATCTGAAAGTAGGTTTGAATTCACATAGTAGCCACTTACATCATCTATATAGTCTGTTGCGGTTGTTCGCCAAATCCACTCAATACTTATAGCAATTTTTTATTTAGATTAGCTTTATAGCCCATACCGAATGGAATAGCAAAGCTACTTAGGTTGTATTTATTGTTGCTATTTGCTACTGTTTCTTGACCTTCAGTTCCTAAATTTTGTAGATTTATCCATTGATTTAGATTGTTTTGAGCTTGAGGGTTGAAGGTAAAAAAAGAAAGACCTGCAAAAATGTAAGGGCTATAAATAATTTTTCTTTTTGTGTATTTTAAAACGCTTAAAGTTAAATTCGAAACCAACATTTATATCCAGTATTTGAGATCGAAACTAAGATTTCTAGATTGTATATTTAAATCATTAGATAATGCATCATCTGCTTTTAATCTACCATATAAAATGCTTGATCTAAAACTAAGATAATCGTGAAAGTTTATTTTATGAGAAATTCCTATTGCCGGTAATTGATTACTGAAAATGGCACCTATTTCATTCTTACCAATATCTCCATAATATCCAGAACTACCAAAAACACACCAAGCTCATTTTTTGAGCCGATGATATTCCATAAATTAGGAATATAAAGATCATGGTGATTTTTTTATCATATTACTTTCTCTTAAGGCCTGCAAAGATAATTATTTCATTGTTTTGATGCTTAATTTCGCTTGTCTAAGCCCCAAAGAAGTTTATTTCGTAGGGTACTTGAAAAGTCTTGAGTCTCAGTTTCAATCATATTAATTTTAAAAGATTCTTTTTTAATAGTTAATTCAAGTCCAGCATCCATAGTTTGAATCCTAGAATCTAGTGCTACTAAAAATTGTTTTGCTCGACCCTCAACTTTTACTTTAATTTCATATTTATCACTTATAACGAGTGGGCGAACATTTAAATTGTGGGGCGCAACAGGTGTAATAATAAAGTTTTCAGAACCTGGCATAACTATGGGTCCTCCACAACTAAGAGAATATCCTGTTGACCCCGTTGGTGTAGCTATAATTAAACCATCAGCCCAGTATGAATTAAGATACTGATCATTAATATAGGTTGTTATGGTAATCATTGAAGTTGTATCTTTTCTTGAAATCGTTACTTCTTTTAAGTGCAAAGTTAAGTTCGCCAAAAATAGATTGCTCTGTTTCTAATTTTATTAATGTACGTTGGTCAATTCTAAAATCGTTTATTAATTAATTGTTTTATAGTTTTAGGAATTTGGTCTTTAGCAACATCAGCTAGAAACCTAATCTACCTGTATTTACTCCAATTATAGGTATTTCGGAATCTCTAATTAGAGTGTTGCATCGAGAATTGTACCATCGCCCCTACACTTATGAATAGGTTAATATTTTTTTAAGTTCTTCATATGAATTGTATGTTCCTAAAAATAGATTTAGGTGCATTTGTTTAGAAAGAAAGTTATAAAATGGCTCATATACTAGAACTCCATTTCTGCTTTTCTAACTCTAAAAATAGTTCGTAAACAAATGGAGCCCCCTTCTTGTTGAAATTGTTTTCCGTAAACTGCTACTTTCATATTTTAGATATTCAGATAGCGAATAAATGACTCTAAACGATCGTTTAATCCTTCCTTGTGTATATTTTTATGGGATGAAGCGATAATTTTATACTCATAACGTTGAAAGGTTTGAATTATACCAGATAACTCTTCTTGATTTATTTTAATAAATTTCCATCAATTTTGAATTAGATGAATTTGTAAGACACACTGAACTTAGTATTCTTGCACCTTTTCCCCTTCCACAATTTGTGCGATTTGTGCTAGGCTATAATCAACTATCTAATTTCAAAGGTGAATGATTCCACCGGGGTTTGAACTTTTAATATTTCACATACTTTATGAAGCAAATTTTTTTCATGTATGCACCAAGGTAATTATTGTTTTTATCAACAACTGGAAGAAACATTTAGATTCCCCTTTTTAAAAAATGTAAAACATCAAATAAATTTTTTCAGAAGAATTCTTCTTTTCTGAAGCATTTTTCAGGTCCTGTATTTTACTTTTGGAAGAGCATTTAAAATACTACCTCTATCAATTAAACCAAGAATTTTGATTCTTCAAAAACAGAATTTGATGTAACTTATAGTCATCAAAAAGTTATAGCTGTCGAGATATCATCTGACAAATTGAGCAAAGGAATATCATCTTGTATTAAATCTACTGCAATCATTCAACTTCTGTTTACTACAAACTTAGCATTTTTTCTATTTCTAACGTCTCCTTTTTTGTTATTCTTAGTTAATGTTTATGTATGGTTGAAAAACTAGGTTTAAATTTGTGTACTTGTTAACTAATAAGCGTTAACTTATACTTACCTTTATTTACCAAAAATGATTAAAATATGACACGTTTAAGCGTAAATATTAATAAAGTAGCTACCTTAAGAAATGCAAGAGGTCAAAATACACCTGATTTGATTAATGTGGCAAAAGATATTGAACGATTTGGTGCAAACGGCATCACAGTACACCCTCGTCCAGATGAACGGCATATTAAGTATGTAGATGTTGAGGATTTGGCTTCAGTGCTAACTACAGAATTTAATGTGGAAGGTTATCCTAATAAATTGTTTATTGATCTAGTGAAAAAAGTTAGACCAACTCAGGTGACTTTAGTACCTGATCCACCCGGAGTCTTAACTTCAAATGCTGGCTGGGATACTAAAGAAAATTTGGGCTTATTGACAGAAGTTCTTAGTGATTTAAAAAATGAAGGTATTCGAACATCTGTATTTGTAAGTACTGATATGAAATTTATTGAAGGTGCAAAATATGCTGGAGCAGATAGGGTAGAGTTATATACTGAACCGTATGCAAATATGTATAATCAAAACAGTCAAGCCGCAATCAAGCCATTTGTTGAAGCTTCATTCTTTGCTAAGGAATTGGGCTTGGGTTTAAACGCAGGTCATGACTTGAATCTTAAGAATTTGAATTTTTTTTCTCAAAAGATTCCTGACTTAATGGAAGTTTCTATTGGTCATGCATTAATATCAGATGCATTATATTATGGCCTTGAAAATACGGTTCAAATGTATTTAGCTAGATTAAATGAATAAAATTTTACATTCGAAAATTTTTGGAGAGGGTAAGCCATTAATTATTTTACATGGCCTTTTTGGTATGTTAGACAATTGGCAAGCTTTAGCTAAAGAGTTCGCTTGTTTTTTTGAAACCCATATTATAGATCTGCGTAATCATGGAAGATCTTTTCATGCCAATCAACATAATTATGAATTGATGAGTGAAGATCTGATAAGTTATTTAAATGACTATAACCTCGATGATGTTTATTTGATCGGGCATTCTATGGGTGGCAAAGTGGCTATGACATTTGCGTGCATGTATCCAGAGAGTGTCGAAAAATTGGTTGTTGTAGATATTGCACCTAAATATTATCCTCCACATCATCAAGAAATATTAAGTGCTTTAAATGCCGTTGAACAAGCAAAAATTAAGTCAAGAAAAGATGCAGATCAAATCTTGTCTCAGTATTTTTCGGAATCAACAATACGTCAGTTTCTTTTAAAGAACCTATATTGGAAGTCTTCTACAGAATTGACTTTTAAATTTAATTTAAAAGTACTATCAAACCAAATTGAAAATGTTGGACAGGCTCTACATATCAGTGCTTTATTTGAAAATCCAACACTTTTTATTGTTGGTCAAGCATCTAATTATATCAAAAAAACAGATATTGAGCTTATTGAATCTCATTTTCCTGATTTTGAAATTGTAGAAATACCCGAGTCTGGCCACTGGGTACATGCTGAAAGCCCTGTTCAGTTTTTTGATAAAGTGAGTCGGTTTTTGATTTATTATTAAGCGACTCAGGTTTATATTATTTGCAACTGAAAGCTGTTTTCTTATATTTAAGCACCTAAAACGTAAATGATGGAACATGCACCTATATTCACAAATGACGCAACTGTATTGGGTATACTTGTAATAGTTTTAGCCTTTATTTTTTACACATCTTCCTCAGAAAATCCATTTTGGAAAAAATTTTACACCTACATACCCGCACTTTTGTTGTGCTATTTTTTACCCTCAGTATTAAATTCAATGGGGCTTATTTCGGGAGAACAATCAGGTTTGTATTTCATGGCATCTCGCTATTTACTTCCAGCATCGCTAGTACTACTAACATTGAGTGTCGATATAAAAGGTATTATTAACTTAGGTCCTAAAGCCATTATTATGTTTTTGGCGGGAACATTTGGGATTGTTATTGGTGGTCCGTTAACAGTTATTTTACTCTCTTATATTTCTCCACATTTAGTTGGAGGATCTGGTTCAGATGAAATATGGAAGGGTTTAGCAACTATTGCTGGCTCGTGGATTGGAGGTGGAGCAAACCAAACAGCAATGAAAGAAATGTTTGGCTGTAGCGATAAGTTGTTTAGCGCAATGATTACAGTAGATGTCATTGTTGCAAATATTTGGATGGCCTTTTTGTTATATGGCGCTGGTATTTCAAGTCGAGTAGATAAATGGTTTAAAGCAGATTCTAGTTCTATTGAAGCATTAAAGGTTAATTTGGCTGGGTATCAGTCAAAGATTACTCATATTCCAAACCTGACGGATTTAATGATCATTTTAGCTATTGGATTAGGATTAACTGGTTTGGCCCATATTGGGGCAGATATAATTGCACCATGGGTTTCGTTAAATTCACCTGAGCTATCAAAGTTTAGTTTAACATCTAAGTTTTTTTGGTTAATCGTAATTGCTACATCGGGGGGGTTAATTTTATCTTTCACAAAACTTAAAAAATATGAAGGGGCAGGAGCATCTAAAGTTGGTTCTGTTTTTTTATATATTTTGGTTGCAACCATCGGAATGAAAATGGATGCCTTAGCTATTCTTGATAATCCAGACTTGTTTTTAATTGGTATTATTTGGATGTTAATTCATGTTAGTATTTTATTAGCAGTTGCGAAAATAATTAAGGCCCCGTTCTTTTTTGTTGCTGTAGGATCCCAAGCCAACGTAGGAGGAGCAGCATCAGCGCCAATTGTTGCTTCAGCTTTTCACTCATCTTTAGCTCCAGTAGGTGTTTTGTTAGCTGTCTTTGGTTATGCGTTAGGGACTTATGCCGCTTGGTTTTGTGCAATTTTGATGCAGTCAACCGTAGGGTAATTTTAGCTAAAAGTATTTTAAAAGATGACTTTTGTTAGTGATGTTCGTTAATTAGTATCCAAGGTTTGTTCTGACTCTGCCAAGAACATCTTTAGCTATTTTTCTAGCTTTTATTGCTCCTTTTTTAAGTTCATTTTCTATTAGGTTTTTGTTATTCATTAATTCATTAAACCTTTCTCTCTCTATTGCATATTTATTGCATATAAGTTCGTATAAAGCCTGTTTTGCATGACCATATCCGTAGTTACCTCCATTGTAATTTGCTTCCATTTCTTTTATTTGCTCATTCGAAGCAAGTAATGCATAAAGTTTATATACATTACAATTCTCTGTTTCTTTAGGATCTTCCAATGGAGTTGAATCTGTTTGAATTCCCATAATTTGCTTACGTAACTTATTATCAGGTAAAAATATATTAATGAAGTTGTTATAAGATTTACTCATTTTTTGCCCATCTGTGCCTGGAATAATCATTACGCGTTTATCAATACTTGCCTCAGGCTCAGTTAAGGTGTTTCCATAAATATGATTGAAAGTACGAGCCATATCTCTAGTCATTTCCAAATGTTGTTTTTGATCTTTCCCTACAGGAACAATTTCAGCGTCATAAAGTAATATGTCTGCTGCCATAAGTACCGGGTATGTAAATAAACCTGCATTTACATTATGTAGTTTGTTGGCTTTGTCTTTAAATGAATGTGCATTAGCAAGCATAGGGTATGGAGTAATGTTGTTTAAATACCACATCAATTCGCATACTTCAGGAATGTCAGACTGTCGGTAGAAAATATTTTTATCTGTGTTAAAACCAAAAGCGATCCATGCTGCTGCTGTTGCATAAGTATTTTCTTTTAATGCATCAGCATCTCTCATAGTTGTAAGAGAGTGCATGTCTGCAATAAAAAATAGAGATTCATTTTTTGGATCTTTTGATAATTCTATTGCAGGGATGATAGCTCCCAATAGATTACCCAAGTGTGGTATACCACTACTTTGTATTCCAGTAAGTATTCTAGCCATAGTGTTTAAATTTAATCTCAGATTGTAAAAGTACTAAAGCCAAAGCTATCTTTCTAATACCACTTAAGTAAAAGTTTAATATTTTTGCATCGTGAGACTCTTTTATAATTTTATTAATATTGTGTGGAGAATATGGTTTGCTTTAATTGTATTCCTCGGTCTTATTATATTTTCTCCCTTTTTCTGGGTGCTTTTATTAAACAAGAAGTGGTATAAATTCTTTCATTATATGTGTAAAATGTGGTCACATTTTATACTGTTTGCTTGTGGATTTAATTTAGAAGTCGAGATAGAAGGCGATTTAGATGAGTCTAAAGCTTATGTTATTTGTCCAAATCATGTTTCTTATGTCGATATACCCGTTACTTTTGCTGCAATACCCGGTGTTTTTGTTTTTGTAGGAAAAAAATCACTATCTAAAATTCCATTATTTGGTTGGGTATACAAAAAAACCATGATTTTAGTTGACCGTTCAAACAATAGAAGTTCTTACAATGCATATAAACACGCTTCAGACAGGATATCAGATGGTGTAGGGATAGCAATTTATCCAGAAGGTGGGATACCTTCATCTGAAATAAAACTTCATAGATTTAAGTCAGGAGCATTTAGGATGGCCATTGAGCAGAATGTTGATTTGATTCCTGTTACTTTTGTAGATAATAAGAGTAGGTTTCCTTGTGATTATTTAGGCGGGAGTCCAGGCAAACTAAGAGTTTTTATTCATAAGCCAATACCTGCAGGTACTTACCAATCTGAGACTATTCAGGAGTTTAAAAATGAGGTGTTCAATATCATAGATAAAAAATTAACAGATTATGAAAGTAAACAATAAGTTGGTTGAGCATTTGGCTCATTTATCAAGATTAGATTTTGATGACGATTCTAAAGAGAAAATGAAGTTTGATTTTGAGAAAATGTTAGATTTTGTGGCTAAACTCGAAGAGGTAGATACCGATAATGTAGAACCACTATCATATATGAGTTCAGAGTTAAATGTATTGCGAGAAGATAAAGTAGAACAGGTGTTGACTCAAGAACAAGCCCTAAAAAATGCCCCTGTAAATGACACTGATTATATTCGAATACCTAAAGTAATTGACTCGAAATAGTCTTGGTTAATTTAATCTCGTATTTTATAATTAGGGTTTTAACAACATTACTCTTTTGGTTACCGTTTAGAATTAAAAAACTTCTTCATTAGGTCTGAACATTCTTTTTCTAAAATTCCAAAAGTGATTTTAGTCTTTGGATGAAAGAGTTTTATATTTAAATCACTTATGCCTCTTTTTGGATCCTTAGCACCATATACTATTTTGTTCAATTGTGTCCAGTAAGATGCGCCTGTACACATTACACATGGCTCTATAGTTACATATAAGGTGCAATTATGCAGATATTTTCCGCCTAAAAATTCTGCCGCCGATGTGAATGCTTGCATTTCAGCATGAGCTGTTACATCATTTAAACGCTCAGTAAGGTTATGAGCTCTAGCAATAATGCGATTATTTGAGACAATTACTGCTCCAATAGGTACTTCATCTAAATCAAAGGCTTTTTGAGCTTCTTTTAAAGCCTCTCTCATGAAATATTCATCTGATTTGGGTTGAATCATCTTAAATTAGTTTCGGTAAATTTAGAGATTATTGGATATAAAACTTTGTAGACTTTAATTAAATCTAAACTATAGTTTACAGTCGTTTTTTTTGTTGTAAAAGATGTAGAGGTATTTTTATCTTTGAAAAAAATATGATGATGTCTAAAAAGAATTTTAGTTCAGAGAAACGAATTGGGAAAAGTAAAGCTTATAAAGTTGAAGCGCGTCAAAAAGCTTCTGATCATAAGACGCGTCATAATGATCCTGCAAAAAGAAGTGAAGATAGAAGACGTGCAGCAGAGAATAAGAAGGGTTATTCAAAATTTGTTAAGAAAGCTACTAATCGTAAATATAGTGAGGCGAAAGAGGGAAGTATTCCTAACGATAAAGTTCGGATTAATAAGTTTTTAGCTCAAGGTGGGACCTGTTCTCGAAGGGAAGCTGAAAAATATATCATAGCAGGTGCGGTGAAGATTAATGGAAAAGTTGTCACAGATTTAAGTTATAGAGTGGCGCCATCTGATTTAGTAAAATTTAATGGGCAAACAATTCGTGGTGAGAAAAAGAAATATGTGCTTTTAAATAAACCTAAGGATTTTATTACTACAACATCTGATGATAGAGGTCGGAAAACAGTTATGCAATTGGTCGATAATGCTTGTGATGAGAGAATTTACCCTGTGGGAAGGTTAGACAGAAACACAACTGGCTTGTTGTTATTTACAAATGATGGTGATTTAGCTAAAAAACTCGTACACCCTAAGCATGGTGTTCGAAAAATATATCATGTTACATTAGATAAAAAATTAGCCAAACATCATTTAAATGCAATTGCTGAAGGTGTTGAACTAGAGGATGGTCCTGCTCCAGTAGATAGTGTTTCCTATATTGATGGTTCTTCTCGTGATCAAGTGGGTGTAGAGTTCACATTGGTCGTAATCGAATAGTACGTAGAATTTTTGAAAGTTTAGGCTATCAAGTAGTTCATTTAGATCGTGTTGTATTTGGAAACCTAACAAAAAAGATGTGAAAAGAGGTTCTTGGAAACATCTTGATAAAAAGAACTTGAATTACTTCGAATGCTATAGTCGAAAATTCACTATTTTCACAAATCTATATGATTTGAAATGAGGGTTATACAATTTATTTTGATTTGTTTTTTGTTAGGGGTTTATTCAGTAAAAGCACAAAAAACAGATTTACTAGACTCAAAAAATACACAACGAACTGTTTTGTCAGGATCTAAGATTGGTGTTTCTATGAGCTCTTTTTCTGGAGAACATGTTTCAGATTATCTAATTAGTGAACTTTACGGGATATTCGTAAATATTCCATTATCTGAAAAATATAGTATTCAAACTGAATTGGATTTAGGACTTATTGGAGGGGAAAAAATCTAAAAATGATAAATTAACAATACCAACTTTGAGTTTGCCACTCCTATTAAAATATTATCATGGTAAAGATTTTAATTTTCAATTTGGCGGAGTCTTAAATTTTCTTTTGATTGATGCATATGTCTATGATGCCAATTTTATCCAAGAGGGTTCAATGCCTTATCATAGGTATGATAGTGGATTGTGTGGGGGGCTTGGATTTGATTTTTCTAGAATACAGATATATTTCAGATATTACGAAGGTTTAGTAAATATTAATCCATTGAGAAATGTCTGGGTAGGAGTTAATGGTGAGTCTCAGTTTCTTGATTTTACTGAAAAAAATAGATCTTTTCAATTTGGTATAGAGTATAAGTTAATAAAGAATCAGAAAAAGGAAAAACAGTATGGTCGTAAATATGCTAAACCGCATTAAATTTAAATATTCTAACGTTTCAGATAAGTGATTTCGAGTTTTAAATTAAAGAGAATTAGTAAACAATTATTATTACTAAGTGCCTTTATTATTGGTACTACTATTTTGTGGTATACCAATAATTTGGTTGATGATTTAAGAAGAGAGGAAAGAACTAAAGTAAACATCTGGGCTAATGCTACAAAACAAACTACAGATATTGATAATCTTAATGAGGATATTAGTTTTGTGTTTGAAGTTATTAATCACAACAAAACAATTCCTGTAATTTTAGTCGATGATAATGGTTCAATTTTGTACCACAAGAATTTTCCTTCTAAAAAAGCGAATAATATTGATTATTTGAAGTCGCAACTTGAGATAATGAAGGAAAGTCATGAGCCTATTGTTTTTGAATATGCTGATGGTAAACACAATAAAATTTATTATAAAGACTCTATTTTACTAACTCGACTAAAAATTTTTCCATATATTATTTTAGTGGTTATTAGTTTGTTTATTGTAACAGGATATTTTGCTTTTAGTAATTCTCGAAAATCTGAACAAAATAAAGTATGGGCCGGAATGGCAAGAGAAACTGCTCACCAAATAGGTACGCCTTTATCATCTTTAATGGGTTGGGTAACATTATTGCATGATCAAGGTGGTAATGAAGAAATTGTCTCTGAAATGAATAAAGATATTTTAAGACTCCAAATGATTACAGAAAGGTTTTCCAAAATTGGATCGCAACCCGAACTCAAAAATCAAGACGTTAATTCAATTGTTCAGCGTTCTTTTTATTATATGAAAGATAGAAGTTCTTCAAAGATTAATTTTAAGTTAGAGATCAGTGACCATGCTATATTCAGCTTTTTAAACACTCAGTTGTTTGGTTGGGTGATTGAGAATATTATGCGAAATGCTATTGATGCTCTGCAGGGAAAAGGAGAAATAAAAGTTGAAGTAAAAGACCATTCCAAAAATGTTATTATTGATATTAGTGATAATGGAAAAGGAATAAAATCAACACAATTAAAAACAGTTTTTGAACCTGGCTATACCACTAAACTTCGTGGTTGGGGCTTAGGTTTATCTTTAGTAAAACGTATTGTTGAGGATTACCATAAAGGTCAAGTGTATATTCTACATTCAAAACTGGGTAAGGGATCGACTTTTAGAATTAGTCTTTTAAAGAGCTAATGGCTGGAATTTATTTACACATTCCATTTTGCAAACAAGCTTGTAATTATTGTGATTTTCATTTTTCGACTTCTTTGAAAATGAAAGTTGCTTTTGTGAAAGCAATAATTCAAGAAATTGAATTGCGTAAAGATGTTTTTGCAAATAAGCTTATTTCTAGTATTTATTTTGGGGGCGGAACACCTTCTTTATTGTCTAAAGAAGAACTTGATATGATTTTCGAAAAGCTTTATAAGAGTTTTACAATCGATGCAGATGTAGAAATCACTTTAGAGTCAAATCCAGACGACCTCAGTTTTGATAAGATAAATCAGCTAAAAGATACTCCTATCAATAGACTTAGTATTGGAGTGCAATCTTTTAGAGATGAAGATTTAAAATATATGAATAGATCACACACTGCTATCGAAGC
Source organism: Cryomorphaceae bacterium (assembly GCA_019649675.1). Classification (GTDB taxonomy): domain Bacteria; phylum Bacteroidota; class Bacteroidia; order Flavobacteriales; family UBA7430; genus MED-G21. Next base: position 149,184 of record BOWN01000003.1, read on the forward strand.
ACTAAATTCGATTAAGGTAGCACAGGATTTAGGATTTCAAAATATAACAATTGATCTAATTTACGGTACGCCTGGAATGAGTAATGAAGATTGGAAGTATAATTTAAGAAAAAGCTTTGCACTTAATCTTCCTCATATATCAAGTTACGCGCTCACTGTTGAAGAAAAAACGCCATTATATTACCAAATTTTAAAGAAGAATATTGATGCTGTTGATGAGCAACAAAGCGCTAATCAGTTTAAGATTTTGATGGACGAAATGTTAAGTTATGGTTATGAGCAATATGAAATTTCTAACTTTTGCAAAGACAATTCATATAGTAGACACAACAGCTCTTATTGGAAAAAAAATCATTATTTAGGTTTAGGTCCTTCTGCACATTCTTTTTTTGGGAATTCGCGATTGTGGAATGTTTCTAATAATGTAAAATATATTAAGGCTTTGTCCGCATCAAGATTGCCTCTTTCAAAAGAGAATTTAAATACTCAGGACATGTATAATGAATATGTTATGACGTCTTTAAGAACTAAGTGGGGCTGTAGTTTAATCGAAATAGAAAAGTATTATTCGAGGTCTTATTTAAATTACTTTAAAGTTCAAATTAAAGGCTATGAAATAAATGGATACATTATTGAAAATAAAGGCGTATATACTCTTTCTGAAAAAGGAAAGCTAATAGCGGATCGTATTACTTCAGATTTATTTGTTATTTAATTGGAAGAGAAATTGTAAATGTTGTTCCCTTTCCCAGTTCGCATATTGGTAACAGGTTATGCAGATATGAATGCAGTTATAGATTCAATTAATATGGGCCAGGGATACAAATATATTGCTAAGCCTCACCCAAGATAAGCCATGCAAAAAGCAATTGAAAATGCAGGGGAGTTGTTTTTCTTAAGACGAGATCGTAAAGAACTTATTCAAAAACTAACCCGATCTTGCTCTCAGTTAGAATTCTTATTGCGTCAAACGAGCTTGGACTTATAAACCATATATTTTAGTAAATCTGTACAAGATATATTAAATGATAAATTGGAATAATTAACAATAAAGCTGGAAGCATATTACTAACTTTTATTTTTGTTATTTCAAGAATATTCAATCCAATTCCAATGATTATTACCCCACCTACAGCAGATATTTCTGTAATGAGTTCAGGATGTAAATAAGACTCAAAATAATGAGCTCCTAGAGTTAAAGCAGATTGAAAAATGAGCAAAGGGATCGCTGAAAAAAGCACCCCAGTTCCGAAGCTAGATGCTAATAGTATTGAAGTAATTCCATCCATTAAGCTTTTTGTATACATCAAGGTTCGATCTTGATGAATCCCTTCCTCAATAGATCCAACAAAGGTCATAGATCCTACACAATACAATAAAAATGCTGTGATAAGTCCTTCAGAAAATAGTTTGTTTTCACTCTGTAATTTAATTTTAAGCTTATTACTTAATGATTCGATACCTTTTTCTATAGACAAAATTTCGCCAATAATAGTTCCTGTGATTAAGCTGACCAACAAAATCAAAAATTGATTTGTTTTTAAAGACATTTGCATCCCCAGTGCTAGGGTGAATAAACCAATAATCTGAAAAACAGCTTTTCGGATTTTTTCAGATAAAAAAGATCCGAAGTATATACCAATTATACTCCCTATAATAACTGATAATGCATTTACGATACTTCCAAGGGGTAAAATCATATTTGAATAAGGTTAAAAAACGAAGGTAATGTATTTTTATAAGTAGGTTTTTTCTTTAACATTTCCGCCTTATTGAAACTTAAATATCTACTATTTTAATTACTTATTAATAATTACTGTTATTCTTCTGAAAACTCTACCAATTTTAGCCTGTACTTGCTAAATAATTTTGATTTAGAAATAAAACCAATGTATTCACCATGACAAGTTACAGCAAGGTTCCACGCACCTGTTGTGCGGAATTTAGACATGACTTTATCCATAGATTCGTGAAGCGAAATAGTACCCATAGGTTCATGCATTAAGTCTTCTACTTTTATTTTTTTATAAAGGCTATGGTCGAACATAACTTTTCGAATATCATCAAGAGTTACTATTCCTAAAAATAGATTGTTTTTGTCTACTACAGGGAAAATATTACGCTTAGATTCGGCAACGATTTTTACCAGCTCACCCAGATGCATATCGGACCAATTATAGAAGTTTTCTCTACCTTTTTTCCAGTTGCATTTGTAATAATACTGCTTTGTCTTTATTGTGTGTCATTAATTCACCTTTCATAGCAAGTTGCATATTAAATAGAGAATGAGGAATGAAATATTTTGAACACACATAGGATATCGCAGCTACTGTCATTAGAGGGATAAATAATTCGTAACCACTGGTGATTTCAGCAATTAGAAATATGGCAGTTAATGGTGCATGTAGAACGCCAGTAATGAGGCCTGCCATAGAGGCTAAACTGAAATTACTTACAGATAGTTCTAGTAAAAAGAAATGGTTTATAAACTTTGCAAAAACATAACCCAACGCAGAACCAATAAATAAAGAAGGTGCAAAAATACCACCCATCCCTCCGGATCCAATAGTAATAGATGTGGCAAGAATTTTAAATAGAATCATTATTGAAACTGTCGTAATTACGAATATTTCGGTGCATGCATAATTTTCAATAAAACTGTCGGATAAAATTTTTTGTCCTTGATCAGAGAGTAGTAAATTAATTGTCTCAAAACCTTCTCCAAATAAAGGTGGGATTAAAAATATAAGTAATCCTAGGCTTACCCCACCTATAAGTGCGCGGTTTATTTTATGACTGATTTTTTTTAAAGTTTTGTTTGTCAGATAGAATATTTTAGCAAACAATACAGATGCAAGACCAGAAAAAACACCTAAAATAATGTAAAACGGTATGACAGCCACTTCAAAATTTTGAACCATTTCAATTTGTAATAATGCGGCATCACCTGATATTAATCTTGAGCTGATCGTAGAAGAAACAGAAGCAATTAGTAAGGGAATTATTGAGGTCATTGTTAAGTCCAGCATTAATATTTCCATGGCCAATACAATTGCTGCAATAGGTGCGTTAAAAATACTAGCAATTGTTCCTGCTGAAGCGCAACCTATCAAGAGCATCCTGTCTTTGAAGTTTAAATGAAGCATCCGCGCTAAGTTTGAACTTAACGAAGAAGCACTTGATGCTGCAGGCGCTTCCAACCCAATAGATCCCCCAAAACCAGCAGTCAGAATAGATGAAACTATTGAAGAAAACATGTGGTGCCTCTTCATTATACCACTTCGTTTCGCTATAGCATACAAAATTGTTGGGAAGCCATTGCTTTCAGGTTTTTTTACTATGTATTTGTTCCACATTACAGTACTTATAATACCTAAGATAGGTAAGAATAAAAGCGTGTAATTAAAATCAGATGTTTCAAGACTAAAGTTTTTTAGAATACCACCTAAATTGTGTGCCGTATTTTTAATTAGAACGGCTATTAGACCCGAGCCTACCCCAACAATCAGGCTCATGATTAATATAAATTGTTTTTGTGAGATGTTTTTTACTCTCCAAATTAAGAACTGTTTAAGCATGTGGGAGGTTAATGGTTTATTTAAGTTGTTTTCATTATAGCAGTGAAATTTATCTATTTTTTTGAAAGGTTTATACGCAATGATAAACGACAAACTTTTCATTTTGTGCAATGATATTTACTTTATGGAAAAGTTTGTTTAAGTGTGTTTTTGAGTTTAAATGATTGCTGGTAACTAACTGAAATGAACCACCTTTTTTAAGACATCTTTTTACCTCTTTAAATAAATTTAATGCGACTTCAATGTTTGTTTCATGCTCAAAGTGGAAAGGAGGGTTTGAAATAATTAAGTCAAAAGTATTGTTTTCAAAATTATCAAGAGTGTCGTTATAGTGAAAGCATGCTTTTTCTGAGTCGATATTTATTTTACAGGAGGCAATAGCTAGTTCAGAATCGTCTAGTAAATGAATCTCTGCATTAGGCTTGTTGACCAAAGCTGCGTGAGCTAAAATCCCATTTCCACAAGCCAAGTCTAGTATTTTATTGTGCCCAAGCCTTACATCAAGATGTTGAATTAATAACAGTGTTGCCTGATCAATTTTTTTTGCTGAAAAGACGCCGTAGTATTGTTTAAACTCCTTTTTTTTGGAATAAGAAATACTGTTTATGAGTTCTTTTTTTTTCGACTTTTCGCTTTTTTTTTAAGAACAGTAATCTAGATTTTTTCCAGGCGATTGATTGCTCGCACAGTTCGAAATAATCTTCTGCAATTTTTAGTATTTGGGCGCTAAAGTATTTGGTCATAAAAGCACAAATGACAAGGGTGTCTTCCTTTAATGATTCATGCAGTTGATCGAGTTGAAAACGAAATAAATCTAGTGATTTAGGGATTTTTATAAGCACCAAGTCAAAAGGAGTTTTAAGCTTGTCTAAAGGTCTTGTTTTTGAAATAGTATTCAGGTCAATACCATGTTTTTTTAGGTTTATTTCAAGTGACTTTTCTTGGCTTTTATAGTTGATAATAATATTAGGCTGCTGTTTAGACAGTATAGTACTTAAAAAACCAAACCTGTCATTGTATATAAGCGGTTTAGTATATGATATATTATTTTCTTTCAGATATTTTAGAAGGTATTCATCTGCTGCACTCCATGCTCTTAAAGATTTGTTATCAGAACTTGGGTAGCGCTCAATAGAGTAGTTTTTTTCTTCGTACTTAAAGTGCATACTTTATAGTCCAAAATTTGATCTAATTTCATCTACACGATCGAGTTTTTCCCATGGGAAAGTTTCAATGTTTTTAGAGATTACTTTTCCACCTCCTACTTCAAATTTAATAGTCTTTTTTTCAGATTTTCGACCCATATGTCCGTAGGCAGCAGTTTCACTATAAATTGGATCTTTAAGTTTGAATCGTTCTACTATTGCAGCAGGACGCATGTCAAAAAGGGTCTCTATTTTTTTTGCAATTTGACTGTCACTAAGGTTAACTTTTGATGATCCGTAGGTGTCTACAAATATATTCATCGGTTTTGCCACTCCAATTGCGTAAGCGACTTGTACTAATATTTGATCTGATACTCCTGCGGCGACTAGGTTTTTAGCAATATGCCGCGTCGCATAAGCTGCAGATCGGTCTACTTTTGATGGGTCTTTTCCAGAGAATGCACCGCCACCATGAGCACCTTTTCCACCATAGGTGTCAACAATAATTTTTCTACCAGTTAGGCCTGTGTCTCCATGTGGGCCTCCAATTACAAATTTACCTGTAGGGTTAACATGATAGGTGATATTCTCATCGAATAATGCAACAATATGATCTGGTAATTTTTTCTTAACACGTTCAATAAGTATATTTATTACATCAGATTTAATTTTAGACAACATTTTAGATTCTTCGTCGAAATCATCATGTTGTGTAGAAATAACAATGGTGTCAATTCTTTCAGGGATGTTATTGTCGGAGTATTGGATGGTGACTTGAGATTTTGCATCTGGTCTTAAATAATACATTTCCGTATGATTTTCTCTTCTAATTTCAGCCAATTCTTGAAGTAGTATATGAGAAAGGCTTAGGGCTAAAGGCATAAAATTATCAGTTTCGTTTGTGGCATACCCAAACATCATACCCTGATCTCCCGCACCTTGTTCCGAGTGTAAGCCTTTTCCCTCAACTACTCCTTGATTGATGTCAGCAGATTGCTCGTGAACAGCAGAGATAATTCCACAAGATTCAGCATCAAATTTATATTCAGACTTTGTATAACCAATTTTTGTAATTACGTTTCTAGCTTGCTTTTGAACGTCTACCCATGCCTTGGAATTTACTTCACCACTAACAACTGTTAGTCCAGTAGTTACAAGTGTTTCGCAAGCGACTTTTGATTCGGGATCTTGAGCTAGGAAAGCATCAAGTATGGCATCAGAAATTTGATCAGCAACTTTGTCAGGGTGCCCTTCAGATACAGATTCAGATGTAAAAAAATATGACATATTATAGTCTTTTAAGGTTTTAAAATGTAATCTGATTTTGGCTTAGCTGCTAGATGAGCACTGCTTTAGCCTTTTTTAGAGTGGTAGCAATCAGTCAAATTTATCCACTTCATTGCAAATATAAGAATTCGTTTAGTTTGTAAGTGAAAGTTGTTTTGTAAAATAAGTCATCCACTTAAAATGATGAATTTTAAGTCTAAAATCCTGGTATAATTAGTTGGTAAATGTTTTTGTAATGGATCTTTTTTAATTTATAAAATTATAAATAGGCATAAGCTTATATCAGTGGTTTATTTGGTTAGTTCTTGAAAAATAGATTCAAGTTTTTGCTCTTCCATATTCATTTGAAGTACGGTAAGCTCATTGTTAACTGCAAATTCGAATAAAGCAGGCCTTAAGTCGAATTTAGAATCGGAAAAGATTTGGTATTTATTTCCTTAAGTTCTCTAGCCTCAAGTACATTTCCAATTTTATGAGTTCTTTTTTTCCGCTTTTTTATCAAATTCAACAGTAATAAGTTTTCTATTTCCTTTACTTTTTTGCAATTCTACAATCGTTTTATTTGCTACAATTTGCCCTTTGTTTATGATAATAACTCGATCGCAAATTGCTTCAACTTCCTGCATAATGTGAGTAGAAAGCAATACAGTTTTTTCTCTACCCACTTCTTTAATTAATGAACGAATTTCTATAAGTTGATTTGGGTCTAATCCGGTTGTGGGTTCATCTAGTATTAGAACTTCTGGATTGTGAATTAGGGCTTGAGCAAGTCCAACTCTTTGTCTATATCCTTTAGATAGTGAACCGATAAGCTTGTGTTGTTCTTGTAGCAATCCGGTTTTTTTAATCATCTCGTCAATATACTTACGGTTTACCTTGTAAATATCAGCAACAAATTCTAGATATTCTTTAACGTACATATCAAGGTAAAGTGGATTGTGTTCAGGTAGATATCCAATTCTGCTTCTAGTTTCTATTGAGTTTTCATTAATATCTAGATTGCAAATTTTAGCGTCTCCATTAGTTTGTGGTATGTATCCACTTAGGATTTTCATAAGGGTAGATTTCCCTGCACCATTTGGTCCCAAAAAACCTACAATCTCCCCTTTATTAATTTCGAAAGAGACCTCTGTGAGTGCCTTTTGTGTTCCGTATACCTTACTAAGCTTTTTTACTTTTATTGACATGAGTACGAAGATAGTTTATTTTAAATATAATCATGATTATAAATATTATGCTATATGATTGTTTTATCATAAAGGTGAGTTTGCCCGATAAATATGTGAAAACAGCCTTTAACTAGAAACCAATTGTAAATCAAGTGTTTATGACATATTTTTAATCTATAATAATACTAATAGATGTATTTACTCATAGCGAGTAAATGCTTGAAAGGGCTCAAATGGGGCCCTTTTTTTAATTTTAAATTAAATATTATTTCTATTAGTAGTAAATATTACCTTTGTTTTATGTTAGGGGTAGTAGTAAAATCGACAGGAAGTTGGTATAGGGTTCGTCTGGATGATGGAACATATCATCAATCTCGTATAAAAGGTAAGTTTCGAATTGGAGGATTAAAAAGTACAAATCCTATTTCTGTAGGAGATCGCGTTAAACTTTCTTTAGAAGGAAATGATTATTTGATTAATGAGATTCTGCAAAGAAAGAATTATATTATACGTAAGTCCGTTAACTTGTCGAAGCAAGTTCATATAATTGCTTCTAATATAGATCAAGCTTTTTTAATTGTTACTCTAGTATCACCATTCACATCAACAGGATTTATTGATCGATTTCTAGTTACGGCAGAAGCTTATCAAGTGCCAACAATAATAGTATTTAATAAGGTTGATTTATATGATGAGTTTGATCGTGCGTATCACGATGAAGTGGTTAAGGTGTATTCTGATGCTGGGTACGAATGTGTTGAAGTTTCTGCCCTAAATCAACAAAATATTAGTTTGCTAAAAGAGCGTATGAAAGATAATGTCACCCTTCTTTCTGGACACTCGGGAGTAGGTAAATCTACTTTGGTTAATGCAATTGATCCTAATTTAGATTTACTCACTCAACAAGTTTCTGATGCTCATCAAAAGGTATGCACACCACTACTTTTGCAGAGATGTTTGAATTAGACTTTGGTGGATTTATTATTGATACTCCTGGTATTAAAGGTTTAGGTCTTGTGGAAATTGAGGACTCGGAATTAGCGGATTATTTTCCTGAAATGCTAGCATTTAAAGGACAATGTAAATTTCATAATTGTAAACATCTTAATGAACCTAAATGTGCTGTTAAAAGTGCTTTAGATACTGGGGAAATTCATCTTATTCGTTATGATAGTTATATTTCAATACTTGAGGATGATGGTAATCAATATAGAGAATCAAAGTACCATTAATGAGAGTTACTATACAAAGAGTAAGTGAAGCTTCGGTGCTGATCAATCAAAAAGTGAAATCGAAATTAAGCAAGGTTTAGTTGTGCTACTTGGAATTAGTGCAGATGATTGTTTAGATGATATTGAGTGGCTCTGTAAAAAAATTATTGCTCTTCGAGTTTTTCTGATGAACAGGGCAAAATGAATCAATCATTATTAGATGTTGACGGTCAGATTCTTTTAATTAGTCAGTTTACTTTGTTTGCTAGTACTAAAAACGGGAATCGACCCTCTTATATTCGTTCTGCTCATCCTGATGTTGCGATTCCTTTGTACGAGGCATTTCATAAATGTTTAGAAAAACTGTTAGATAAGCAAATATCAACTGGCGAGTTTGGCGCAGATATGAAAGTTAGCCTTTGTAATGATGGACCTGTAACTATAAATATTGATTCTAAAACAAGAGAGTAATGGACCTTAATGAACTACAAAAAAATGTTGATGCCTGGATTAAGAAGTATGGTGTTCGGTATTTTGATGAATTAACCAATATGGCAATACTTACTGAAGAAGTTGGTGAAGTAGCTAGAATTATTGCTCGACGATATGGAGAGCAATCTGAAAAGAATCTGATCAGAGTAAGGATTTGGCTGATGAGCTTGCAGATGTGTTATGGGTTCTAACTTGTATTGCAAATCAAACAGGAATTAATCTTGAAGAGGCAATGAAGAAAAATTTCGAAAAGAAAACATTAAGGGACATAAATCGTCATAAGAATAACGATAAATTGAACGATCATTAAGAGCTTATTTGTATAAAAAAAGAGGCTTTAAATTTAAAGCCTCTTCTAAATATGGTGTGTAATTTGTTTCTCTTAAAACTTCATACCCACTGAAAGCATAATTTGCTCTAAACGTTGATCAGCAGCAAAACTTGTTTCACCAATAGTTAGGTTTTCAGAAATAGCTTGAAACCCCTTTTCTACTCTAAGATCAATATTTATCATTGCAATGTCAACGCCTATTCCGTATTGCAATCCTACTGTTGCATTTTTATATTCAGCATTAATTTCATTCCAAGCTTCTTTAGTTCCAGATTGACCAATGTTTTGACTCAAAATATAGCTAAATACTGGTCCAGCATTTATTCTTAAAATTTTCATGAATCTTTTACCAATCATTACAGGAACGTCAAGTTTATTTAGTTTCATCTCTCCAACGACATTATTACTGGTATTGTTTTCATCGAAAATGTTTTCGAATTTCATTTCAGTTTTAGAAGAGCTGAACATGGCCTCTGGCTGAACATAAATTCCAGCAAACATAAACCTGGTAAATACACCAAGCTGATATGTTAAAACTGCATCGGTATCATCCAATAGCTTGGCAATATTATCATCGGTTTGAATGTCTTTAATTTTTAGATTCGGACTTCCAACATTAACTTTTGCACCCCAAGAAAAGCTTTGAGCTGAGACACCAAAACTTAGTGCTTAGTAGCAAAGTAGATAAGAATAGTTTTTTCATGATTTTTGATTTAATCTACGTTTTTCTTTTGCATTTTTAGTTGCTCTAATATTAGCTTCAATGGTGTGTTTCGGTCTCGACCATTTTTGTTTTTCACCATTAGAACAACTGTTTTTATAATTTTCATTAACAACAGGTTTGTCACCTTTTTTGTATGCCTTTTGAGGGGTTAAGCCCAAGACACTAAATAATTCCATATCTCTATTTATGTCTGGGTTTGGCGTTGTAAGCAGCTTATCTCCTGCAAATATTGAACTAGCTCCAGCCATAAAACAGAGTGCTTGTCCTTCATCACTCATTTCAGTTCTACCTGCAGATAGCCTTACTGTAGTTTTAGGTAGAACAATACGCGTCGTTGCAACCATACGAATCATGTCCCAGATTGGGATTTGTTCTTGATCTTCCATTGGTGTTCCTTCAACAGCTACAAGTGCATTAATAGGTACAGACTCGGGATAAGGATTTAAACAAGATAATGTTACCAACATGGCAGCTCTGTCTTCTGGCGTTTCTCCCATTCCAATTATACCTCCTGAGCAAACTGTTAGACCAGCTTTTCTAGCATTTCCAATCGTCTTTATTCGGTCTTCATATCCACGTGTAGAAATTACTTTTTTATAATGTTCTTCTGAGGTGTCTAGATTATGGTTGTATGCGTATAAACCAGCTTCAGAAAGTCTTCTGGCTTGGTCTTCAGTTAGCATACCTAAGGTACAGCAAACTTCCATGTCTAAATCTCTAACAGTTCGAACCATTTCTAGGACTTGATCGAAATCTTTTCCTTCCTTTACATTTCGCCAAGCTGCCCCCATACAAACTCTAGAGGATCCAGAACTTTTTGCACGTAAAGCCTGTGCTTTAACTGTTTGAACAGACATTAAGTCATTTTTTTCTATATCAGTATGGTAACGTGCAGCTTGAGGGCAATAGCCACAGTCTTCTGGGCAACCACCTGTTTTTATAGAAAGTAATGTACTTACTTGTACTTCAGTAGGGTCGTGGTGTTCGCGGTGTACTTTGGCAGCATCAAAGACTAATTGAAGAAGAGGCTTATTGTAAAGCTTAATGACTTCTTCTTTAGTCCATTCTTTTTTGTATCCCGTCATTTCCTATTTTGTTTGAACTTCAAATATAAAGTTTCTTTTTTAGCTATTTGTTTTATCTCGATAAAATGATACTTACCGCATTACCCCCAAATCCTGTTGCATTAATCATAATAGTATTTAGTTCTTTAGGGGTCCCATAAGGTAAACTTTCATAAGGAAATTTAATTGTTTTTTGATGTTTGAGCATTAAGATAGCCAACTCCATACTAAGTGCTCCGGAAGCACCAAAGCTATGTCCGGTTGCATATTTAGTTGAGATTAAGTGTGGGAGTTCATCTCCAAATATTTTTTTAACGGCTTTATATTCATTTTCATCTCCTTGAATTGTTCCTGGTGCATGCATTACAATACTGTCTACTTTGGAAATTCCAGCATCTTTAAGAGCCATTTTCATAGACTTTTGGAGACACTCTGCTTCGGTAGAAATTGATACATTATGCTCGATAAGCTCAGTGTAATATCCAATTCCTTCAATTTTGGCAATTCTATTTTGTCCCGTATCTTTTTCTAAACAAAATATAGCAGCTCCTTCACCTAAGATAAGTGTGTTCTCTTTTTTATTTAATTCTAGAGGTAAGGAAGGATAATTACCTTTTTTGTTTGAGTAAATTTTTAAAGCACGTATTTGAGATATGGTAAAGTCACTTAAAGGTGCTTCGGAACCTCCAATTATAAATTTATTTGCCATGTCAGACTGTATCCAAGCTATTGCATTTAAAACAGAATGTAAAGCAGTGCTACAAGTAATTGAATGGGAAAAACTGGTACCTTTTAATCCTAAGTCATAAGCCACCCAAGATGATAAATTACCTAAAGTTGTTGTTGGCGAAACACGTGGCGTTGTTCGATAATTATTACTAGATAAAAAATTTTTGTGGTATTTTTCGAAAAGTTGAGTAGCTCCTCTTGAAGAACCTAGATTTACGCTTACATATTTTTCTTTCTTCCAAGATGCTTGATCAGTAGCTTTGCGTGCTGCAAGTATCGATAAAAGAACAGTCTTGTCTAAACGTTTATAGTGTGCGTTTTCTTGACGAAGTTTTTTAATAAGTGCTTCCTCTTGAGGATGAAGTTTTCCTACGGAGTATCAGTGTTGTTGAAACAACAGTTTGTAATTCGGGTGCTTTTACTTTGATAGTGATCCCAAATTTCATTGGCATCACTTCCAAGTGCCGATATACTTCCATACCACTTATAATTATCTTTTCCTGCATAGCGCAAAGATAATGTAAAAGAATACTTTGAGTTGTTACATTAATTAATTTTTCTTAATCCAAGAGAGGCTTTTTGTTGTCCATTTTTTGAGTTAATAGAATGGTGTAAATCCCATTAGATAGATGTGATAAATCCCATTCTATTGAAGGTTTAAAATCATCTTGCAGTATTAAGAGACCAATATTGTTGTAGACAGAAATTGTTTTAGCATCTATTGATATGAGATTTGTTTTCAGAATACCGGATGAAGGATTAGGGTATATAATAGGTGTGTTATTTGGTGTTGAGAGTTTGAGATCATTGATTTGGATTAATAATTCAGATTCAAAACACTGGTTAGCAGCAATAAGGGTTATTTCATATGATTCTGTAAATTCATTTATATTAATAATTAATGAGTCTTCAGATGATGTTATGTTTTGACTAAGCCCTACCCAATGAATTGTATCATGATGAATGCTTTGATTGAATAGGTGCAGATTTTCGCCAATGATTTTATAATCAGCAAGAGCTTCAGGATATCTATTGTAATCAGTTTCATTATTATTTACAGCATTATTGGCAAATGTCTGAATTAATTGGGCTTCATTAATGTTTAAGTTAGTAGGAGTGTAGTTGTTTGTAGCTGAGTCATCAAATAAAACTGCATAAAATACGCAAGCAGCCAAATACGAGCCCTGTATACTTGGATGGCTGCCATCTGATGAATATAAATTTATTTCAGGGTGTTGTTCCCGTAAATCTTTCCATGCAATACCAATAGGCGCTAGCAGAGATTCGTTATTTTGAGCCATTTCCGTATAACTTTCAGTAAGTCGATCTTGCATGCCTTCATAGGTACAAATAGGTGGGTAGGCTGCACAGTTTTGTGAATCACCATTTTCTCTACCCCAAGTCATGAAAAAAACAGGATCAGTACAAGGATTAGCCTCTCTAATGTATTCGCATAAACTTTCAGCATAAGGGTATACCTGAGAGGCAACCTGAGAAGGAGGAAAAGAAGGGTTTTGACTTTGTTCTTGGAGAATTACATAATCCCATTCTGTGACATTTAATAAACTTTGTACATTAGAATTTGATGCATGTTGCATTAGTGTTGAGCCTCCCGGTGTATGACTCTCATAAATTAAACTATTTCCCTTTGAAATTGCTATCTGATTTATCAATTCAGGCAAGCTATTCATATATGTGTAACTATTTCCAATAAACAGAGCTCGTTTTTCTGTTTGGGAAAATAGAATTAGAGGAAGGAGTAAAAATCCTTTTAGAATGAAAAGTTTCATTAAATTTTACGAATAATAAGTTAAAAAAAGATGGAAATAATTGAAGCAGTTCCGACAAAAAAGCAGTAAAATGAAAAATATTTTAATTTACTTTTTTACCAATTGAATCATCCATTTACAAGCAAATAGTCCTGTTATAAAGGCGGCTGTGAAGCCTGTCACTAGTGGCATAAGTGTAGCGTTTTCTATTAAAATGTCTCCACTTATAATGTCTTTACCCATTTTGCCTAAGATGAGAGGGACAACCATAAGAAAAGAAAATCGCGCTGCTTTTTCTCTATCTATCCCCAATAAAACAGAAGTAGATATTGTTGCGCCAGAGCGAGAAACACCAGGTAATATTGCAATGGCTTGCGCGACACCAATGATGAGTGCATGGAAAAATTTAACGTTTTGATTTGTGTTTTTAGCTTTATCTGCTAAAAACAGCAAAAGCCCGGTAGTAATTAGCATACAGCCTACTAATAAAATTTCTCCACTAAATAGAAGTTCAATTTCATTTTCAAAAAGTAAACCAACAATTGTTGCAGGAATCATAGAAAGAAAGACTTTAAGAGAAAATTGAAATTCTTTATTCCATTTTAATTGGCACAAACCTCTTATTATTTCTTTAATGTCTTTACGGAAAACAAAAATTGTACTTAGTGCAGTAGCTGCATGAAGTACAATGGTAATTAATAAATTTTGTTCTTGCTTGGACATGCCTAAAAGCGCTTTAGCGATTTCAAGATGGCCACTACTACTAACAGGTAAAAATTCTGTAAGGCCTTGTACAATTCCCAAAATAATGGCTTCTAAGAGTCCCATTGAAATTTATTTTTTTTGTTTATGCATGATGGCAAAAACCTCGATAACAAAACCTGTTAAGATCAAAATAGGTGCAAGTGTAATTCTCTGGAAATTAAATATTTCAGGGTTAAAGCTTGTTTCATCTCCAGTATCACCCCCAGACATTAATATAAAGCCTGCAATTATAAATGCTAAACCAGTAAACATGATTTGGTAATTTTTTTTACCGAAGATTTCTTTTTGATTTTCCATATCAATAGTGTAATTCGTCTGTATTTAATTTTAAATATTTACGCACTGCAAAATATGTGCACGCCCAAGGTATTAAAAGACCTAATAAAAGAATGCATGTATATAGTATTATTTTTGCCTCTTGGTTGTGAAGTCTATGTATTTCAGGCATAATATCTGTTCCACTTCTAATAAGTAAATCAATGCATATTATTGCTAATGCAGAAGCAAATAGGCCGTGAAGCAGGCTCTTTTGTATAAATGGTTTTCTTATAAATGATTTTGTAGCCCCTACCAATTGCATGGTTTTAATTAAAAAACGTTTGGAATATATTGATAAACGTATCGATGAGTTAATTAGTGCGATGGCAATAGCACTAAAAAATAAGCTCAATAAGAGTAATGTGTAAGAGACTTTTTTAAGGTTATCATTCAATAATTTAATAAGAGATTTATCATAAACTACCTCTTGAACTATTGGAACAGCTAGTAGTTCTTTTTCAATTTTTTCAGGGCTTTTAGTTTGTGTGTAATAAGCCTGAAAGTGAATGTCGATTGCGTCAGTAAGTGGGTTAAAGCCAAGAAACTTTATGAAGTCTTCGCCCAGATCTTTTTTAAGTGTTTCCACAGCTTCATTTTTTGATACGAATTCTGTGTTCTTTACATGTTCACTTAGTTTCAATTGTCTCTGAAACTGTTTTACCATAATTTGTTTAGAGTCTGGTTTAAGTAAAACTGTAAAAGCAACATTTTCTTGAACTTGATTTGCTATTGCTTTAGAGTGGAAGAGAACTGTACTAAGAAGTCCCATTAGAAATAGAACTAAAGTGATACTTACCACTACAGAGATATATGAAGATCGAAGTCTACGTTTGTTAAATCTATCTTGTTTTTGACTCATTTCGGCTAATTTACAAATTCATAGAATAGTTTGGTGTTTGAATGGCAAATAAGTAGAGTGTTATATTTTTAGACTAAATGAAAGTTAATTTTAACTTTTTTTTAATTCTTCTTAGTGAATTTTAGAGGTTCTTTAAGTCCTGAATATTTTATTAAATCAAATTCAATTGCTCCAACTAATACTTTTGTTTTTATTTTTATTGGGATTTTATTTTTGTCATCAGTAATCCAAATATTCATTCCATTTTCATCTTTAAAAATTCTTCCAGTTTCTAGTTTTGGAGCCCATTTTTTTGTTGCAATCCATCCAAACTTAGTTTTAATCGATTCATTCCCCAAATAGTATAGTTCTGAATTGATAAAATTGTCGTCTAGATAAACCTGGATAGGAATACTATCTTCTACAGTTAAGCTATCATAATTTTGAGTACGTAAATAATAAAATATTGATAAAATGTCTTGAGGGTTTTCTGGAATTGGTATTGTATCCATTGTGGTCTCTGCTTGTTTGAGTTTATGATTAAAAAATACATTCTCAATTTTTTTATAACCACCTTCTTTAACATTTCGATAAAATTGATTTGGGCATAAGCTTTTTTTATCGACAATACTCTCATAAATATCTTTTACTTCAAAAAATAAACTGAATAAACGATTAGATTCTCCATTTGCAATAAATTTATATTTATGTGGAAGTGTGTCGATTTCAAGACTAGCAAAGCCTGCTGTAATAGGACCATAGTGAATTTTATAGTCTAGTTTTTCCCCTTTTTTAAATGGTAGATTATTTTGTTGAGCTGATATATTAAAATGAAAAAGCAGAATGAAAAGTACCGTAATATTTGTCTTCATCTGATATGATGCTAAATTTTTTTGATTTCAAAAAGAAAGATAATAATTTTTAAAAAAAACTCCGAACAATGTTCGGAGTCTCAATAATATTATACCCCCCCTAATGAGGTTCACTATTATTTGTTTAAATTTAATCAATAAGTGTACCAAAATATTTTACGTATTTCAATAAATAGTTATTTGGTCCATTTTAACTTCTGAAAATAAATCATCAAAACCTACACACCGTCCTTTTATTTCTATAGTATCTTTTGGGAAAACTCCATGTTTTTTAATATTGCTATCAGCCAAACAAGCAATACCAGGGTGCAAAATTAGTTGGTTTTCAGAAACTATATTTATGACCCCCTTTACTTTTATAATCTGATTGTTATAAATTTGACTTGCTTCTTTTTCATTAATATTGAAGTGATGAAACAGGCTGTCACTTGATAAAATATATTTTGGCTCTTCTTTATAGATGTTTCTGTGCTCTTTGTAAGCATATCTATATAAGGCATATAATCCTATTAAAAATGTGATAAGGCAAATAATTAATTTTTTGTTCATCTAGTATTTCTTGTTTTAGATTTAATGAAATTACAACAAAGATCATTCACTTTATAATTAATTAAATTTATGTTTTTCTTAGATATTTAATTAATAAATTTAAAACAAATTATTGAGTTCGGTTTGTATCTAGGAAATTATCTAACTTTATAGAATTAGTTTAAATGTTTATGAAAAATCTGATCTTTATTATTTTTGGGATTTTATTTCTCAACAGCTGTATTTACGACAATGAGGAATCTTTGTATGGTATTTCTGATTGCGATATTAACTATGTGTCTTATGAAATGGATATTTCCCCGATTATTAGCTCGCATTGTACGATGTGTCATGGTGGCTCATTTCCTGCAGCAGAATTAGCGCTAGAAACATACGATCAAATTTATCAGTCAGCTACAGACTATGATGGAATTATTGATCGCATTAGTCGCTCTGAAGGAGATCCATCTATGATGCCCGGTTCTTATAGAATTCCGCAATGTCAAATTGATAAAATCGTTGCTTGGGTAGAACAAGGGGCATTAAACAATTAGTTATGAAAAAAATTATATTTATATTATTGATGTTTTCGTTTGGTCAGCTTATGGCTCAGCGCTATATGACACGAAATGCTGAGGTGTATTTTTTATCTGATACAGATGCGCTTGAGGTGGTTGAAGCGACTAATAATCAGGTAGGAGCTGCTGTAGATTTATCCAGCAATAATATTGCTTTTCAAATTCAAATGAGAGCTTTTAAATTTAAAATTGCATTGATGGAAGAGCATTTTAACGAAAATTACGTCGAATCTGAAAAATATCCTAAAGCTACTTTTAAAGGAACTTTTACTAATCTTCCTAAAGATCTAAGTAAACAACATGAGTTGGTTGCAGATGGAGTTATGGATTTTCATGGAGTACAAAAAGATATTGAAGTAAGTGTTAGTCTTCAGATTATAGATGGAGAGCTAGTTGGGACCTCTAGTTTTATTTTATTATGTTCGGATTTTGGCATCAAAATTCCTAAAATTGTTTCTGATAAATTAGCTAATGAAATTCATGTTTCTGTAAAGGCTGCGTTAACTAAAATATAACGATCTGTGAGAATTCTATTTTTTTTATTTTCTTAGGTGTATCTTCGCTTTTTGCTCAAGATGATTTATTTGATCTTATAAGTGATGAAAATGCAGCTACTGAAGTGCGATCTACTTTTAAAGGAACAAAAGTAATTAATGGGCAATCAATTGAGTTGCCTTCTAAACGGACACTTCAATTCATTATAGCGCACCGTTTTGGTACTATTAATAGTGGTGCATATGAACTTTGGGGGCTAGATCAAGCTCAGATGCGTATGTCACTAGATTATGGTGTAAGTGATAGGTTGGCATTAGGGCTTGCACGAAATTCTTTCCAGAAAACTTTTGAGGGTTCAATGAAATCTAAATTGATAAAACAAAAGTTGAAGAATGGAAGTCCAGTATCAATAAGTTCTTACCATGCCATATTTTTAAATTCTTTGCATTGGCAGAATATAGAGCGTAAAAATCTTTTTAGCTCACGATTATCTTATGCCCACCAGATCATGATAGCAAGAAAATTCAATTCTTCTTTTTCCTTACAAATTACACCGAGTTTCATCCATAGAAATTTGGTTGAAACAGAAATCATGAATAATGACTTTTTTGCGATAGGATACGGAGGGCGCTACAAACTGTCTAAAAGAGTTTCTTTAAATGCTGAATATTTTCAGCAGTTCAATCGACCCGACGAGGCCTATATAAATTCTCTTTCGCTTGGTTTTGATATTGAAACAGGTGGGCACGTATTTCAGTTACATGTCACCAATTCACAGGGTATGTTTGAAAGGTCTTTTATAGGAGAAACTTTTGGTAGCTGGTCTCAAGGTGACATTTATTTCGGATTCAATATTTCTCGAGTATTTGCTCTATAATTTCCTCATTTAACGGTAAAATACTTACCAATAAATAAGTAGTCTAATTATTTAGCCTAAAAGATGATTTGAGATTACGACAATTACTAGAGATAAAATTAAGAAATTCAGCCAGTTTGTATTTTTATGATGGTAAAAATAATTACTAATCGCGGCAGAAAAAGGAATTGCGAGTATGATAAGTTTCGAATAAAAAAGTCGTTACTGACTTTAAAGTAAATTACAGATAATGGAAAAATCCAGAGCAGCAATATGTATGATTTACGTGCTTTTATGTTTTTGTGTTTTAACCTTATTACAAGTTCGGTAAGAGCTACTAAACAAACAAATCCATAAGCTGTAAGACATAAAATATCCCTTAAATTAAGAGAATATTTGGGTACTTCTTCAAATAAAAAAAGTAATGAAGATCCGAAAATTGTATATTGAATTGAGTAAAAATTGGCGATGCTAAACAATATATACCACGGACAAATTATTCCTATAATACTTAATATCCAATGACGCCACTCTACTTGAGAAAAGATTGACATACCAATCCATACGATTGGAATAAAGATAATGAATGGAGAGTGAATAAGTCCTGCTAAGCTAATTAGGAAGGCACTTTCAAATACCTTTGAGTAAGCATTTTTATCTAAATAACTACTTAGTATTTTTGTTAGTGAAAGAATTAACAAAAACATGGACAAAATGGTGGGGTTAATATGAATTATTTTTGGAGAAATACTAAGCAACAAAAAATAAAATACTGCAGCAAAAAAAGAGTTGTTAGAAATAATTTTTTCATTAACCATCATACGGTTCATTAGCATACATTGCCAAAATATTATACTCCCAAGAATGACTCTTTGAAATATCGAATTTGATTCAATTGGGCTAATTAATAATTGGTAGAAAAAGTTTGATGATTCTTTTGCCAAATCTAGACTTTCAAAAGAAATACCCATCCAGATAAATAAACAAAGGCTTAATATGATCGCTATGGAAGTAGTTTGACTATGTCGAAAAATGCTTACTAACATATGGTAAAAATATGTAAATTTGTTTTCTGTAAGATAAATTAATTAAGATATGAACGATTTTATTTATGCTATTGGTGATTTATTTGAGGCCTCATTTCAAATTCTTGCTTCAGCAGGTAATTTACCGAACTTAATTTTGGCAATAGTTGGAACAGGAGCACTATATTTTTGTGGTAAAATTTCTGTTGCTGAGAAAAATATTTTAGAATAATATGTTATAAATTAGAATCATAAAAGCAGTAAACAGCTACTTATTTAAATTTTGATGTTTCACATCGAAACCAATATCAGTTCGGTAGTATTTACCTTCAAATTTTATTTTATCAGCATTGGTAAATGAGCTTGATAAAGCTTCATTCATATTTTCTTTTAAGGATGTTAATGCTATTACTCGTCCCCCGTTAGTGTGAATTTCTGATCCTACGATTTTTGTACCCGCATGAAATACAATTGAATCCTTAACATCTCCAATCCCAGTTATAGTTTTACCTTTTTCGTATGCTTGAGGGTAGCCGTCTGATACCAACATTACTGTTGCGGCAAAACGTGGATCCAATTCAAGTGTTTTTTCGGCCAATTTACTTTCTCCAACAGCTTGGAATAATTCCAATAGATCTGATTTGATTCTTGGTAGAACAACTTCTGTTTCTGGGTCACCCATACGAACATTGTATTCTATGACCATGGGTTCATTATCGACTTTTATTAATCCGATAAAGATGAATCCTTTATAGGGTAAATTGTCTTTTCTGAGACCCTCAATTGTTGGTTTTACGATCCGTTCTTCAATTTTTTGCATTAATACATCATCTGCAAAGGGAACCGGAGAAATAGCACCCATACCGCCAGTATTTAAGCCAGTATCGCCTTCACCAATACGTTTGTAGTCTTTGGCTGTAGGTAGTATTTTATAACTGTTGCCATCTGTTAAAACAAAAACAGATAGTTCAATTCCATCTAAAAATTCTTCGATAACCACTTTAGCACTTGCCGAACCAAATTTTGCTTCGGTGAGCATCTCTTTTAATTCTATTTTTGCTTCTTCTATAGAATTTAATATGAGCACACCTTTACCTGCAGCTAAACCATCTGCTTTTAAAACGTAGGGTGCTTTTAAGGTTTCCAAAAATGTATATCCTTCTTCTAAATTTTCAGAAGTGAAGGTTTTGTATGCAGCCGTTGGAATGCTGTGACGGAATAAGAATTCTTTGGCAAAATCTTTTGATCCCTCTAATTTAGCAGCAGCTTTTTGAGGTCCAATTATTGGTATATTTTTTAAGTCGGAATCAGCTATAAAGAAATCGTGAATACCCTTTACTAATGGAGCTTCTGGTCCTACAATCACCATGTTAATTTCTTTTTCTTTACAGATTGATTTTATTAATGTAAAGTCATCTTCTTTTATGTTTATATTTTCACCCAATTTAGCAGTCCCAGCATTACCAGGAGCTATATATAATTTATTTAGTAATGGACTTTTTGCCAATTTCCAGGCAAAGGTATGTTCGCGTCCTCCGGAGCCTAATATGAGTACGTTCATCTTAAAGTGGTATATTTCCGTGTTTCTTTTTTGGTAGTGTATCTACTTTGTTTTCTAGCATTTTAAATGCTTTAATCAATTTCAGGCGGGTATGTTCAGGTTCAATAACTTCATCTACATAACCATGGGCAGCTGCATTGTATGGATTCGCAAATAACTCTGCATATTCTTGTTCTTTTTCTTCCCATTTGGCATTTTGGTCATTCGCTTCTTTGATTTCATTTTTGAAGATAATCTCTGCTGCTCCTTTGGCGCCCATTACAGCTATTTCTGCTGATGGCCATGCATAATTCATATCGGCACCTATGTGCTTTGAGTTCATTACATCATATGCGCCACCATATGCTTTGCGTGTAATGACAGTAATTCGCGGTACAGTGGCTTCAGAAAATGCGTATAATAATTTGGCACCATGAGTAATGATTCCATTCCACTCCTGATCGGTACCGGGTAAGAAACCTGGAACGTCTTCTAATACCAGTATAGGAATGTTAAAGCAGTCGCAGAATCGAACAAATCGTGCACCTTTAGTTGATGCTTCAATGTTTAAAACACCTGCAAGAAATCCAGGTTGATTTGCTACTATACCAATTGATTTTCCGGCCATACGAGCAAAACCACAAACGATGTTTTCAGCATAATTTTTATGTACTTCAAAGAAAGAGTCGTTATCTGTAATTTCGTTAATAACTTTTTTGATATCGTAGGGTTGATTTGGGTTTTCAGGAATAATATTGTTTAAGTTTTTCCTATGCTCATTAGAAATTGTGTAGGGGTGTATAGGTGCGTCTTCTTCACAGTTTTGAGGTATGTAAGAAAGAAGTGTTTTTAAGTCTTCTATCAATGCTACTTCGTTTGCACAAGAGAAATGTGCGACGCCAGATTTAGATGAATGAGTTGAAGCGCCTCCCAATTCTTCAGAGCTTACTTCTTCGTGCGTAACGGTTTTTACGACGTTGGGTCCGGTAACAAACATATATGAAGTATCTTCTACCATCATAATGAAATCTGTTAATGCTGGTGAGTAAACTGCACCACCTGCACAAGGTCCCATAATCGCTGAAATTTGAGGAATGACACCAGAGGCCAATGTGTTTTTATAAAAAATATCTGCATAACCCCCTAAGGAAACAACACCTTCCTGAATACGTGCTCCACCCGAGTCATTTAAGCCAATAATTGGAGCGCCATTTTTCATGGCCAGATCCATTACTCTACATATTTTTTGAGCGTGAGCTTCAGCCAATGAGCCTCCCATTACCGTAAAATCTTGTGCGAAAACATATATCAAGCGTCCATTAATACTTCCATATCCTGTAACGACGCCATCCCCTAAAATTTTCTTCTTGTCTAAACCGAAGTTTGAGGAACGGTGTGTTACCAACATGCCTATCTCTTCGAAAGTCCCTTCATCCAAAAGAAAGTGAATACGCTCACGAGCGGTTAATTTTCCCTTTTTGTGTTGTGCTTCAATTCTTTTGTCGCCACCACCTTTTTTAGCTTCTGAAATTTTAGTCTTAAGTGCTTTTATTTTATTTTTCATAGTGCAGTCTTAATCGAGTTTAAGTACGGCCATAAAAGCAGATTGAGGAATTTCTACATTTCCTACTTGACGCATTCTCTTTTTACCTTTCTTCTGCTTTTCCAATAATTTACGTTTTCGTGAAATATCACCACCATAACATTTGGCAGTAACATCTTTTCTTAAAGCTTTTACGGTTTCGCGCGAAATAATTTTAGAGCCGATAGCTGCTTGAATTGCAATATCAAACTGCTGTCTTGGGATTAATTGTCGAAGTTTTACGCATATTTTTTTACCAATACTGTGAGCATTATCTCTGTGGATTAAAGCCGAAAGGGCATCTACCTGATCTCCATTTAATAGGATATCCATTTTAACCAAATTTGATTGCTGGTAACCAATTGGTTGGTAGTCGAATGAGGCATAACCCCTTGAAATGGTTTTTAATCGATCATAGAAATCAAATACTATTTCAGCAAGAGGTAATTCAAAACTTAATTCTACGCGGTCTGTAGAAAGGTAAACCTGATTTTTAAGGACACCTCTTTTTTCAATACATAACGTGATTATAGAACCAATGTATTCAGATTTTGTAATAATCTGAGCAGATATGTATGGTTCTTCAACTTTCTCAATCACAGATGGGTCTGGTAAATCTGAAGGGTTGTTTACAAGGAGTTTTTCACCTTTTTTGGAGTATGAGAAATATGATACGTTTGGCACGGTCGTAATAACAGTCATGTTGAATTCACGTTCCAATCTTTCTTGGATAATTTCCATATGAAGCATGCCTAGGAATCCACAACGGAAGCCAAATCCTAATGCAGCTGAAGATTCAGGTTCAAAAGTAAGTGAGGCGTCATTTAGTTGAAGTTTCTCCATTGACGTACGAAGCTCTTCGTAGTCTTCTGTGTCTACAGGGTAAATACCGGCAAAGACCATTGGTTTTACATCTTCAAAACCCTCAATAGGGTTGTCACAGGACCCATTTGTATGGGTAATGGTGTCGCCAACTTTTACCTCGTTGGCTACTTTAATACCCGATATGATGTATCCTACATCACCTGCTTTTATTTCTTTTCGAGGTTCTTGATCTAGTTTAAGTGCACCAATTTCGTCGGCAAAATATTCTTTTTCTGTAGCAAAGAATTTTACTTTATCACCTTTTCTAATGGTACCATTAACAACTTTAAAATAAGCTTCAATACCACGAAAAGGGTTGAAAACAGAGTCGAAAATCAAGGCTTGTAAAGGCGCTTTTTCATCACCACCAGGAGGCAAAACACGATCTACAATTGCTTCCAATATATTCTGAATACCAATTCCTGTTTTAGCGCTGGCTGGAATAATATCTTCTCTATTACAACCAATTAAATCAATTATTTGATCTTTTACTTCTTCGGGGTTTGCACTCGGTAGATCAATTTTGTTAAGTACAGGAATTATTTCTAAATCGTTTTCGAGCGCCAAATATAAGTTTGAAATAGTTTGAGCTTGAATACCTTGAGCAGCATCAACAATTAACAGAGCTCCTTCGCAGGCAGCTATAGATCTGGATACTTCATAAGAAAAATCTACGTGACCTGGTGTATCGATTAAATTCAATCTGTAACTGTTGTTATTGCATGGAAATTCCATTTGTATGGCATGACTCTTGATTGTAATACCTCGTTCACGTTCTAGGTCCATATTGTCGAGAAGTTGATTTTGAGATTCTCGCTTTGTTACCGTTTGAGTGTGTTCTAAAAGCCGGTCGGCTAATGTACTTTTACCATGGTCGATATGTGCAATAATGCAAAAGTTGCGAATGTGTTCTTGTTTCATCATTGCAAAATTACATTATTTGGTGATAATACGAATTGCTAATGCAGCTAAAAAAAAGTTATATTTGTTGTTTTGGTCGGTTAAATCTAATTTGTGTTTAAATAAGTATTCTGACCTTGGAATTTGTTTTATGAAAAAAATATTATTTCTCTTTTGTTTTGTTATTGTTTTGAATACATCTGCTCAGGATCTGCCTGAGGTAGATGATCGTTTATTGTTTCGTTTTACTCAAAGTCAATTAGATGATTTAGCTTCTGTGAATTCAAATCAAATTAAGTATTTAAATTTTTACCTTAATAATTCTCACTATTTTCAAGACGCAAACTTTATTCCTAATCAAAAGTTGCAAGATTATCAAGATATTTTCCAACACCTTTCTTTGCCCCCTGATTACCAATTAGAAGAGCCTATAAACAAAGATAATTTTAACATTCTTATGTTTAATGTTCCATTCTTTGAAAACAAGAGTACAGCTTATTTGTTTGGAGAAAGTAATCTTTTGATCGTTTTTAGAAGCAAAAAAGTAATAAATGAAATGTTTAATGAAAATCAATACTAAAGTGAAGCAAGTATTAAGAATTATTTTTATTGTTCTTGTGTCTTGTTCAAGTTTTGCCCAAGAATTTACTAGTTGTGAAAGCGGAGAGGTTGGTGTTTTTGTTTCAATGGAATATACTGATGTTAATGTTCCTGCTGGACAAGTTTCTTGGGATATTCAAGACGGCGATGGAAATGTTCTTGAAGACCTAGATTATCTTCCAATTGCATCAAACTTCATCTATACATCTGATGAAATTTGTTTACCAGAAGGCGAGATTTATACATTTAACACGTATGATTCAGGTGGAGATGGCTGGGGTTTTGGTTCTTGGTATGAGCTTTCTATTTGTGGAGGAAATTCAACAATTATTAATAATAGTGGGAATGCACCTTCTGGTTCTGGTGGTTCTGAATCATTTTCTCTGCCATTTATAACAGATAATTGTTTTTGCTTCAGTCTTGACCTACAGCAATCAAATGCATCTTCAGTAACTGCTAGTGATGGCTCTATAACCACCACTTCTTACGCAGGAAATCCACCTTTTACATATGAATGGTCTAATGGAGCCACAACACAAAACTTAAACAATGTTGCACCAGGAGTATATTTTGTAACGATTACTGATTCTTTAGGTTGTGAATTAACAGAGATGGCTGAGGTTCAAGGGCCTAATGTATACATGGGTCCTGGAACAGATAATATTTGCACAGGATATTTTTATGATTCAGGAGGTCCAAATGGTAACTTTAATTCTAATGAGAATTTTGTTTATACCATCTGTAGTGATTCCCCTGATTTAAGTTCAGCAATTAGTTTTTATTCATTCGATTTAGGAGGATCTTTTTGGTCATCACCGGTCATGATAATCTATGATGGTGAAACTACTGACTCACCTATATTGTATTCATATAATGGACCAGGAGACCCTCCACCAGGAAACATAGTGGCAACGGATAACAATGAAAGCGGTTGCTTAACAATCTCATTTAGCTCTGGGAATAATCAGTCAGCTGGTTGGTTTGCAGAAATTGATTGTCAGTATCCTTGCCAAGATTTTACAGTTCAAATTGAGTCCAGTGATTGGATAAATGCTCTAGGTCAATTAGAGGCTTGCTATGACATAGATTTAAATGCATTAACTGATTACCCAGAAAATAACCAATATTACTTCCAAGAAGATAATACAACGTCATTTAATTGGGCCTTTGGTGACAATCAAGTTTCTGATGACCAGTCAGTAACTCATTTGTATGCTGAGTTAGATACATTTAATTTAAGTTTAGTTGCCACCGATGTTAATGGATGTATAGCAGAGACATCCATTGAAGTAATTAACGATGCTCCTGGAGTTATGACTTCTATTATTCCTCCGGAAGATAATGAAGTGTGCCCTGAAACAATTGTTGAAGTAAGTTCTTCATTACCCGGAACAGATACTGTCATTAATTTTTTTAGTCCTGTAACATGGATTATTACAGAAGAAGCTTTGAATGTAGGTGAAGATTTTGGTGATCCAATATATCTGCCTGATGGTAGTGGTGTTTCATATGAAACAACTGTTAACATTCAAGCATTTGATGTTACAGCCACTTTAGATGATGATGATTTTGAAGAAATTTGTATTGAAATTGAACATTCTTATCTAGGTGACCTTCAATTAGAACTCACATCACCAAATGGATCATCAGTTATACTTCATTCATACGGAAGTGGAGGTACAAGTACTTGGTTAGGAAATGCACTTGATAACGATGCTACTGAAACACCCGGAGAGTGTTGGGAATATTGTTGGTCTACAGATGCTGAATTTAGTACTTTTGGGAACTCCTTATCAAATACTATTATAGCTCCAAACGGTTCACCTTCAATGGCTCCTGGTTCCTATACTCCAGAAGGAGATTTCTCTGATTTTGAAGGCTCGTCTGCTAATGGTGTCTGGACATTAACCATCACTGATAATTTATCTATCGATAATGGCTTCATTTGTGCTTGGGGAATCACAATGAATGTAGTTGGAGAAGAAGAAGAAGTTATTGTAGATTCTTTGGTGCCAGAAATACTTTCTTATGGATGGTATTGTGAAGAAGAGCCTTCTTCCATTGTTACTTTTGATTCAACTATGGTTGTTGTTCAACCAACTACGCCAGGTATTCATACCTATGTGATGAGCCTCTCTGACAGTTATGGGTGTGATTATACAGAGGAATTTATTTTGGACGTTTATAATATACCAGAAACTGGCCCTAATTTAGTTTCTGAATGTCAAGATCAATTTAATCTAGAGGTGACTAGTGTTCCGCCTGGTGGAGGTTATTGGGAGTGGGTTAGTGGTCCAGATAATTCATCTCTTTCTTTTGACCCAGATACTAACTCACTTACTCCAGAAATTACGGTTAGTGAAGTTGGAGATTATACTTTTGTTTTTACTGATAATGACTGTGGATTGTCAAACACTGTTTCAGTTGATGTCCAAGTTGTTGATCCAATAGTTGAAGAATCAAATGATGTTTTATGTGTTTTAGATAATTCCATAAGTGTTATTGATCCTACTGGAAATGGTGGAGTTTGGACAGTATTTTCCAATGATACTTCTATGAATGCTTACTTAGCAGATTCTAGTATGCTTGAAACCAATATTAGCGTAGATGATTTTGGGACTTATCAAGCAGCCTTTACTATTGATTTTTGCTACGGAACAGATACTATAGATTTAAACTTTATTACTGTAGACCCTGTAATTTATAATCCTGGAATTCAGGTTTGTGATTGGGAGGTTGAGCTTGAAGTAAATAATCCTTCACCAACAGATGGTTTCTGGGAACTACTAAGTCAACCTAATCACACTTCTGCTGAAATTTCAAGTTTTGATAATCCAATGATAGAAATGGAAGTTGACAATTTTGGAGGCTATCAGATGTCCTACACTATTAATGGTTGTGAAACATCAGATACATTAATGGTTCAATTTGCTCAGGCAATACCACAACTTAATATTGAAGAGCTTGTTCGTTGTAATTTAGACGCCACATTAGAGGTAGAGTCTTTTGGTATGGATGAAGGTTGGGGTTTTATCGATGGTCCTGCTGTTCCTTTTTTCAGTGATCCACTTTCATTTGAAATTGATTTAGATGTCCCTGAGTACGGGGATTATACTTTAATGTATACCGGATGTGATACTTCTGTGACATTTAATGTGCTGTTTATGTGCGATTTAGAGCCACCTAATACTTTTAGCCCAAATGGAGACGGATATAATGATTTGTTTATAATTGAAGATCTTACTTATGAGTACTATTCATATAGTAATATGAGTATTTATAATAGATGGGGAGATGAAGTATATAAAAATGGACATTATGGGTTAGATGGTTCATGGTGGGATGGAAAGAATACCCATCATTATGATGAGTTGGCTGCGGGTGTGTACTTTTATGTTTTAAAAGTTGGTAATAAGGTGACTCAGGAGGAAGATATTTATAAAGGAGTTGTAAACCTGTTCTATTAGTTACAACAATTTTATCGATTAATTTTTGTTGTGACTCTTCATCATTCGTGCAATATATTTTCCGATGATATCAAATTCTATATTTACTTGACTTCCTTCTTTTAAGTACTTAAAAGAAGTATTTTCAAATGTATAAGGAATAATACATACTGAAAATTCAGACTCACTTGAATCTACAACAGTTAGACTGGTTCCATTTATTGTTATTGAACCTTTTTCAACAGTTGTTTCTGTAATAGATTTTTTGGCGTATTTGAATTTAAACATCCATGAACCATCTAAAGTTTCAATTTTTGTACAAGTAGCTGTTAAGTCTATGTGCCCTTGAACAATATGACCATCTAATCTGTCTCCTATTTTCATGCATCTTTCTAAGTTAATTTTATCTCCGGAGATAAGATTGCCAAGGTTTGTTTTTTCAAGAGTCTCTTTGATTGCAATTACACTATATTGATTGTCCTTGATAGAAATTACAGTTAAACATACACCGTTATGAGCAACACTTTGATCTACTCTGAGCTCTTGAGTAAATTTCGCCTCAATTGTAAGCTGAATGTTACCTTTATTTTTTTCAACCTTCTTTACTGTTCCTAATTCTTCAATTATACCTGTGAACATAGTGCATTTTTTTATTGAAGTAATAATTTAAATGAAATTTTAGTAATTAATTACTTGTTCCTCAATGATTTTAGGCAATTCTCTGTACTCATATTCTTGATTTCTCAATTGAGGCTTAAATCCAGCTTCTTTTATAGCTTCTTGAATTGTTGTGGATGTAAATCTATGAGATGCGCCTGCAGCTGAAACTACATTTTCTTCAATCATAATTGATCCAAAGTCGTTTGCACCTGCATGTAAACATAATTGTCCAACTTTTTTACCAACAGTAAGCCATGATGCTTGAATATTTTTTATGTTGGGAAGCATGATTCTAGATAAAGCAACCATTCGGATATATTCATCTCCATATACATTGTTTGAGACGCCTTTGACTCGTTTCAGTATTGTCCTATCATCTTGAAATGGCCAAGCAATAAATGCAAGAAACCCATTTGAGTTTTCAGGTTTTTCAGATTGTACTTGTCTAATTTTAACCAAGTGTTCAAATCGTTCTAAGAGTGTTTCTATATGCCCAAACATCATGGTAGCTGATGTAGTTAGTCCTAATTTATGAGCTTCTCTCATGATATCAAGCCATTCTTGTGTACCACATTTTCCTTTTGAAATCATTCTTCGAACTCTATCATCAAGTATTTCTGCTCCTGCTCCTGGTAAACTATCTAATCCGGCTTTAATCAATGCTTTTAAAACTTCTTTGTGACTTTTGTTATCAATTTTGCTTATGTGAGCAATTTCAGGTGGTCCTAAAGCGTGAAGCTTAATATTTGGAAATTTGTTTTTAATATCACTAAAAAGATTGCAATAGAAATCTAATCCCAAGTCAGGATGGTGTCCACCTTGAAGTAATAATTGTTCTCCTCCATATCGAATGGTCTCCTCAATTTTTTCAGTGTATTCTTCTATGGTCGTAATGTAAGCGTCTTTATGTCCTGGAATTCTGAAGAAGTTACAAAATTTACAGTTGGCATTACAAACATTTGTTGTGTTAGCATTTCTGTCTATTATCCAAGTAACCCTGTTACTTGGCACCTGTTTCTTACGAAGTTCATTTGCAACAAACATCAAATCTGCTGTAGCAGCGTTTTCAAAAAGAAAAAGGCCTTCATTTGCGTTGAGGAATTCAAATTTTAGTGCCCTATCTAATAGCTTATGAGTCTCCATTAAAATGTGTATTTTTACTCTTCAAAATTAAGAAAAATGCATAGTATTATACATAAAGTAGAGGCAACTTCAAAAGCTAGACATTTAGTTGTTTTGGGATCTCTAGATTCTGACTTTTCCAAGATAGGGTTAAGTAAGTTAGAGTATGATTTTGTAACATCTAAATTAGTGGTAGGTGAGCATTCTATTCACATCAATCAGTATTCAAGGAGTATATTTATTGAGTGTTTACGTGAGGAATCCACAAAAAGTAATAATCTTGAGAAAGCAAGGGAAACAGGTGCTAAATTAGTAAAGAGAATTAATGATGCTAAGATTGAAGAAGTAGAATTAATAAGCTTATCAAGTAGTGATATGAGTTTATATGTCGCTGAGGGTATGGCTTTAGCAAATTATCAGTTTTTAAAATATTTTAGTAACCCAGAAAAAAACGAAACAGTTTAAAAGCAATTTTTGTTAATGCTGAATCATCAGCTATTCATAAATGAATGCTGTTGTATCGGGAACTATATATGCTCGTGATTTTATTAATGAGCCCTTGTCTTATTTAACAGCTATTCAGTTTTCTGAGGATATGTTAGCTTTAGGAAAGGAGGCAGGATTTAAGGTAGAGGTTCTTCATAAAAAGCAAATAGAGTCCTTGAAAATGGGAGGCTTGCTTGCTGTAAATCAAGGCGCTTTGGAACCTCCAACATTTAATATTCTTACATATAAACCAGAAAACCATACTAACTCTAAGCCATTTGTATTAGTGGGAAAGGGAATCGTGTATGATACTGGTGGATTGAGCTTAAAGCCTACTCTAAATTCTATGGATATGATGAAGTGTGATATGGGTGGTGCTGCTTCAGTGCTAGGTGTTTTATATGCCATAGCAAAAGCTAAATTACCTGTTCATGTTGTCGGATTAATACCTGCTACTGAAAACCGTCCAGGAGGAAATGCTTATGCCCCTGGTGATGTTATTCACATGATGGATAACACCTCTGTTGAGGTACTTAATACAGATGCTGAAGGTCGTTTGGTTATGGCTGATGCCCTATGTTATGCTAAGAAGTATAATCCTGAATTAGTTATTGATTTTGCTACATTAACTGGTGCAGCAGTTAGAGCTATTGGTAAATATGGTATTGTTGCTATGGGAAATGCAGATAGCAGAGTTCAAAATGAATTACGAGAAAGTGGTGATTTCACATATGAAAGATTAGCAATGATGCCTTTTTGGCAAGAATACTCAGAATTATTAAAATCTGACATAGCAGATATGAAAAATTTGGGTCCAGCTGAAGCCGGACAAATAACTGCTGGTAAGTTTTTGGAACATTTTACTGATTACCCTTGGATTCATCTAGATATTGCTGGCCCTGCTTTTTGACAAGTGATGACCACTATCGAATAAAAGGAGGCACAGGCACAGGCGTTCGTCTTCTTTTTGATTTCTTACTAAAGAAATGTGTTAATGTAGAACAATAAATTTTAGAGGTTTAAAAGTTAATTTTCAATGACAATAATGAAACTTTTTTAATAAACTAAATATGAGAAAACAATTAAAATCCAAGAAAGTTCGTTTAGGAATTTCTGTTGGAGATATTAATGGAATCGGACTAGAAGTTATTATGAAAGCATTCTCCGATAATCGTATTTTTGATTTATGCACTGCTGTGGTCTATGCTTCTTCAAATTATGTCAAGGCATATCAGAAAGAGACAGGGATGAAAAATATAAGGTTTAACTTTGTTAAGCCTAACTCCAAATTCATTTCTAATAGAATAAATCTTATTAATTGTTGGGAAGAAGATGTTAATTTGAATTTAGGTGAAGAAACTGATAATGGTGGTATTTATGCCTTAAAATCTTTGTATGCTGCTGTTGATGCTTTAAAAAAAGGTGATGTTGATGTATTGGTTACAGCTCCAATAAATAAACATAATATTCAGTCTAATGAATTTAATTTTCCTGGGCATACAGAGTATTTTGCAAATGAGTTTAATGGAGGGGAAGCATTAATGTTTATGGTTTCAGATTCTTTAAAAATTGGTGTGGTTACTGGTCATATTCCTATTGCTGATGTAGCCTCTTCTATTTCAGTTGAAAAGATTTTGAAAAAAGTTAATCAAATAGATAAATCTTTAAAGAGTGATTTTAATATTCGTAAACCTAAAATAGCAGTTTTAGGCCTTAATCCTCATAATGGTGACAAAGGTGTTATTGGAAAAGAAGATGATACAATAATATTGCCAGCTATTGAAAAGGCTTTTAATTCTGGTAAATTAGTTTATGGCCCCTATTCTGCAGATAGCTTTTTTGCTTCTGATATTTTTACTCAGTTTGATGCTGTGTTGGCTATGTATCATGATCAAGGTTTAATTCCCTTTAAAAATATGTCATTTAATAGGGGAGTAAATTTTACAGCGGGGATATCTGTCGTTAGAACATCTCCAGATCATGGGACTGCATACGATTTAGTTGGGAAAAATAAGGCTCAAGAGTCGTCATTTCGTGAAGCTGTTTACCTCGCTATTAAGCTTTTTAAGAACAGGCTAGAATATTCAAAGCTTAATGAAAATCCATTGAAAATTAAGCCAATATCTTACAATAAATAGAATTGTACTTTAAGAAAAGCTACAGGCGGTTTAATTTTTAATATTGTGTTGACTGTCTGTTCTGTCAAATTAAAAAAATATTTTATCTTTGCGGACCGAAAAGTAATTTGAATGGATGAGCTCACAGATTTCGTTATACCAATAGTAGGGCTCAAGTTTGGGGAGCATTCTTACAGGTTCAAAGTTAATCGGCAGTTCTTTAAAGAATTTGATAATACTGATATTCAAGAAGGAAGTCTTCAAGTAGATTTGATTTTAAAAAAAAGATCAAATCATATGGAGTTAATGTTTCGGGCACAGGGAAGTATTCACTGTCAGTGTGATAGGTGCGGTGGTGATTTAAATTTACCTCTTGATCATCAAGAAATTAGAATTGTGAAATTTTCTCAAGAAGATTTTGATAATACAGATGATGTTTTAGTTATCGGACGTGAAGACCACCAAATTAATGTATCTCATATTGTATATGAGACTATTTTTTTAGGTTTGCCGATTAGAAAGTTTCATAATCAAGAAACAAATGGACAAACATGTGATGAAGAAGTAATAAAAAGACTTGAAGAATATCAAAAAAAAGAATCAAATAAAGGTGTTGACGATAGATGGTCAGCATTAAAAAAAATATTAACGGATAAAGATTAGTAAAAATGGCACATCCAAAACGAAAAATTTCTAAACAAAGACGCGACAAGAGAAGAACCCACTATAAAGCTGAAGCCCCTACTGTGTCTGTCTGCTCAAAAACAGGTGAGGCGCACTTATACCACAGAGCATATTGGCATGAAGGTAAAATGTACTATAAAGGTAATGTGGTTTCAGAATAACATCCTTTAAATGTTATCACTTCACTTTTATTGATATTTATTCTTTTTTTACTGTTTGCGTATTAAGTATTTTATGTAGATTTAAACCCGTTTTTAATTAGGCTTAAATCTACATTTTTATTTTAAAAATGCTGAGGTCGTAAGTTGTTATGGAAAATGATTTATATTAATAACTTATAACCCAAAAAATTTAAATTTTAAAGCTGCAACAATATGCATTTGATTTTTATAAATGTGAGATGTGTAATTATTAGAAAAAGTTAAATAGGTTGTCAAAAATGGGTAAATTAACAGCAGCTATTACAGGAGTTAATGGGTGGGTACCTGAGTATAAATTAACAAACCATGAGTTATCTACTATGGTAGATACAAATGATGAGTGGATTGTTTCACGAACAGGAATAAGAGAAAGAAGAATCCTCAAAGGAAAAGGTTTAGGTGCTTCAGATTTAGGCGCTAATGCAGTTGAAGGGTTATTAAAGAAGAAAAATTTAAAGGCAGATGAGATTGACCTTATTATTTGTGCAACAGCAACACCTGATATGCTTTTCCCTTCTACCGCATGTATTATTGCTGATAAAATTAAAGCAAAAAATGCCTTTTGTTTTGATTTAATGGCGGCTTGTTCTGGATTTTTATTCTCTTTATCTACTGCTTCAATGTATATACAGTCTGGCGCTTATAAAAAAGTAGTTGTAGTTGGAGCAGATAAAATGTCTTCCATAGTTGATTATGAAGATCGTACAACATGTATTATATTTGGAGATGGTGCTGGTGCAGTATTGTTAGAACCAAATGAAGAAGGTTTAGGTATCCAAGATGCTATTTTGAAAAGCGATGGATCAGGAAGAGATTATTTGAATATGAAAGCTGGAGGTTCTGTTAATCCATCTACATATAAAACTGTTGATGCGAAGGAGCATTATATTTATCAGGATGGTAAAACAGTATTTAAGTTTGCTGTTACAAATATGGCTGATGTGTCTGCAGAAATTATGGAACGCAATAACCTAAAAGGAGATGATGTAGCTTGGTTAGTTCCACATCAAGCC
Organism: Cryomorphaceae bacterium; assembly: GCA_019649675.1. Taxonomy (GTDB): domain Bacteria; phylum Bacteroidota; class Bacteroidia; order Flavobacteriales; family UBA7430; genus MED-G21. The sequence goes on from BOWN01000003.1 coordinate 184,172, forward strand.
AATAAACGTATTATTGATGCAACTGCTAGAAGAATGGGCGTTGGCTCAGAAAAGGTCATGTTAAATATTGAGAAATACGGTAATACAACAAACGGAACAATTCCTTTATGTTTATGGGAGTGGGAAGATAAATTAAGTAAAGGAGATAACCTGGTATTAGCTGCTTTTGGTGGTGGTTTTACTTGGGGGTCTATCTACCTTAAATGGGCATATTAAAAGAGAAAAGTAACATTAATAATTGTTATGGCATTAGATATTAAAGAAATTCAAGAACTTATTAAGTTCGTAGCAAAATCAGGCGTTTCCGAAGTAGATTTGGAAATAGGAGAAATGAAAATCTCAATTAAAACGCCACCTAAAAAGGGTAAAGGACAAATAGAAACAGTTGTTCAGCAAATTCCTGTTGCAACAGCGCCTGCAGTTAATCCAGTAGCAGTTCAATCCGCACCTTTGGTGGCTCCACCTGCTACTGAAGTGAAAGTCGAACCTCAGGTTACTAGTTCTGATACAGACGATTCAAAATATGTTACAATAAAATCGCCAATGATTGGGACATTTTACCGAAAGCCTTCACCAGAAAAAGATCCTTTTATTAATGTAGGAGATGAAATTAATATTGGAACTGTTGTTTGTGTTGTGGAAGCAATGAAATTATTCAATGAGATTGAATCTGAAATCTCAGGTAAAATAATAAAAGTATTAGTTGAGGATATGAGTCCAATCGAATTTGATCAACCATTATTTTTGGTAGATCCTTCATAATTTTTATTTCATAAAAAATTGCCATGTTTAAGAAAATTTTGATTGCCAATCGTGGTGAAATAGCTCTTCGTGTTATTCGTACTGTAAGAGAAATGGGTATTAAAACAGTGGCAGTATATTCTTCTGCAGATGCTGATAGTCTTCATGTTAAGTTTGCAGATGAGGCAGTATGTATAGGGCCTGCTCCTAGTACTGATTCATATTTAAAAATACCTAATATTATCGCAGCAGCCGAAATAACAAATGCAGATGCAATTCATCCTGGCTATGGTTTTTTAGCTGAAAATTCTAATTTCTCTAAAATTTGTCAAGAAAACAATCTAAAGTTCATTGGTGCATCACCTGAGATGATTGATGGTATGGGAGACAAAGCAAATGCTAAAGCAACTATGAAAGCTGCTGGTGTTCCAACAATACCTGGATCTGAAGGAATTTTAGAAACTTATGAAGAAGCTGAAAAACTAGCACATGAAATAGGTTTCCCTGTCATGTTAAAAGCCACTGCCGGAGGAGGAGGTAAAGGTATGCGAGCTGTTTTTGAACCTGAGCACTTTCAGGCAGCTTGGGATTCTGCTCGTCAAGAAGCAGGCGCGGCTTTTGGTAATGATGGGATGTATATGGAGAAGTTAATCGTTGAACCCCGTCATATTGAAATTCAAATTGTTGGAGATTCATCAGGTAAGGCTTGTCATTTATCTGAGAGAGATTGCTCGGTTCAGAGAAGACATCAGAAACTAACAGAAGAAGCACCTTCACCATTTATGACAAAGGAGCTCCGTGAAAAAATGGGAAAGGCGGCTATAAAAGCTGCTGAAGCGGTAAAATATGAAGGAGCAGGTACTGTCGAGTTTTTAGTTGACAAGGATCGCAATTTTTATTTTATGGAAATGAATACTCGTATCCAAGTCGAACATCCAGTTACAGAAGAAGTGATTAATTATGACTTGATAGCTGAGCAAATTAAAGTTGCTGCTGGAATTCCTATATCAGGTAAGAATTATGAACCATTTCTTCATGCAATTGAATGTAGGATCAATGCAGAAGATCCTATGAATGATTTTAGACCTTGCCCTGGTAAAATCACGAATTATCATGCACCTGGTGGATTAGGTGTTCGAGTTGATACTCATGTTTATTCTGGATATGTTATCCCGCCACATTATGATTCTATGATTGCTAAGCTTATTGTTGTTGCTCAAACTAGAGACGAAGCGATAGAAAAATGAAAAGGGCATTAAGAGAGTTCACAATTGAAGGTATTAAGACGACTATTCCATTTCATTTGCAATTAATGGATAATGATGATTACAGATCGGGTAATTATACAACGAAGTTTATGGACGATTTTGTCTTAAAGAGATAAATTAATATTTAACTGTAAAATGAAAATCCCAATTTGTTGATACAGTTTGGGATTTTTTTGTAGAATTAAACAGCAAGTTTTAATTTGCTTTTAATCTGTTCTATTTTATTTTTCAGACTTTTTTTATCATATCCACAATAAGCGTGGAGTTGAGTTTGTGATCCATGTTCAATGAACTCATCAGGAATTCCTAAACGATATACTAATGAATTGTACTGATTATCTACCATAAATTCAATAACAGATGAGCCGACTCCTCCAGAAATACATCCATCTTCAATAGTTATGATGTGTTCATAATTTTGAAAGACCTCGTGAAGCATTTTTTGGTCAAGTGGCTTAGCAAATCTTAAATCATAGTGTCCAATATGCATACCTTCTTTATCATATTCATAACATAACTGTGAAGCATAGTTTCCTACATGACCTAAGGAAAGGATAGCAACATTTTCACCACTTCTTAGCTTTCGTCCTGTTCCTATTTCGATAGATTTAAAATCTGTTTTCCATTCAGGCATTACACCTTTACCACGTGGATACCTTATAGTAAAAGGTCCGTGTTTTTTTTCTTGAGCTGTATACATTAAATTTCTCAACTCTTCTTCATTCATGGGTGCAGAGATAATCATGTTTGGGATACATTTAAAATACGCAATGTCAAATGAACCGTGATGTGTTGGACCATCTTCTCCAACTAAGCCTGCACGATCTAGACAAAACACCACACTTAAATTTTGAATAGCAACATCATGAATTACTTGATCATATGCTCTTTGCATAAATGTTGAATAAATATTACAAAAAGGAATTAGACCTTGAGTAGCCATTCCTGCTGAAAAAGTAACAGCATGTTGCTCTGCAATTCCAACATCAAATGCTCTGTCTGGTATTTCTTCCATCATATATTTGAGAGATGAACCAGTTGGCATTGCAGGAGTTACACCTACAATTTGTTTGTTTTTCTTAGCAAGTTCTATAATGGTATGTCCAAAGACATCTTGGTATTTTGGAGCTTCATCTTTAGTATTAGAAACACTTAATATTTTACCTGTATCTTTATTAAAGATGCCTGGCGCATGCCATTTTGTAGTATTTCCATCTTCGGCAGGTTTGTATCCTTTACCTTTTTTTGTCACACAATGAAGTATTTTTGGGCCAGGAATATCTTTTAAATCTTCTAAAATTTTAACTAGATGTTCAACATCATGACCATCAACAGGTCCAAAGTATCTAAAGTTAAGTGATTCGAAATAATTGCTTTGCTCTAGCATAGATGATTTAATGGCGTTTTCTATTTTTTGAACAATAGATTGCGCATTAGGTCCAAATTTGCTGAATTTACCAAGTAGGTCCCAAACATCATCTTTGATTTTGTTGTAAGTGTGTGAAGTTGTAATGTCGGTTAAGTATTCTTTTAATGCTCCTACGTTTGGGTCGATTGACATACAGTTGTCGTTTAATACAACTAAAATATTAGAGTCTGCCATACCTGCATGATTCAGAGCTTCAAAAGCTTGTCCACCGGTAAGGGCGCCATCTCCAATTACTGCAATATGTTGTTTGTTTTCTTCATTTTTAAGAGATGATGCAATTGACATTCCGAGGGCTGCACCAATAGATGTAGAGGAGTGGCCAACACCAAAAGTATCAAATTCACTTTCAGAACGTTTAGGGAATCCACTAAGGCCTTTGTATTTTCTATTTGTATGAAAAACATCTCTCCTTCCGGTAAGAATTTTATGTCCATAGGCCTGATGTCCTACATCCCATACTAATTGGTCATAAGGAGTATTAAAGACATAGTGTAGAGCAATCGAAAGCTCAACGACACCCAGGCTTGCGCCGAAATGTCCTCCATTTACAGAAACGATATCTATAATAAACTGACGAAGTTCTTTAGATAGTTTTACTAAGTCAGAGGAATCTAGATTTTTTAAATCAGACGGAGAGTCAATGTTGTTTAATATTGATGTTGTTGTTAAAGACAAATCTTAGTGAGTTTTTGAATTATTATACAAATGTAATAAAGAATGTGGTCATAACATATAATATAGTTGATATGCTAATGAAAAAAATTAAATTTGTGGTAGACATAATTATATATTCGAAATATGACTAGGATAGAAGTTAAAGAGGCTCTGAGTACAAGTGTTGCTAATGGATTGGTCAATCTAAAGGGTTGGGTAAGAACAAAGAGAGGAAGTAAAAATGTGTCATTTATTGCCTTAAATGATGGTTCGACACTTAGCAATATTCAAATAGTGGCTGAACAAAATATTTCTGAGGATATTTTAAAGTTAATTAATACTGGATCTAGTATTTCTGTTATAGGAAAATTAGTTCAATCAAAAGGTTCAGGTCAAGCTATAGAGCTTTTAGCTGAGTCTATTGATTTAATAGGAGTAGCTGATCCAGATGAATATCCATTACAACCGAAAAAACACTCTTTAGAATTTTTAAGAGAAAAGGCTCACTTAAGGTTTAGAACAAACACTTTTGGTGCAGTCTTTAGAATTCGTCACGCGATGACCTTTGCGATTCATAATTTTTTTAATAGTAAGGGATTTTCGAATATTCATACTCCTATAATTACTGGTTCGGATTGTGAAGGTGCAGGAGAGATGTTCACCGTAAGTACTTTAGATAAAGTCAACACCCCATTGACGGCGAATGGAGATGTAGATTATTCGAAAGATTTTTTTGGCAAAGAGACCAATTTAACTGTATCTGGTCAGTTAGAGGCTGAGATGGCAGCATTAGCGCTCGGTAAAGTTTATACTTTTGGCCCGACATTTCGCGCTGAAAATTCGAATACTTCTCGTCATTTAGCAGAGTTTTGGATGATTGAGCCTGAAGTTGCTTTTGCAGACTTAGATGAAAATATGAATCTAGCACAAGATATGCTTCAATATTTATGTTCGTATGCGTTAAATAACTGTAAAGATGATTTAGTATTTTTAGATAAACGTTTACAGGAAGAGGAGAGGCATAAGAAAAAAGAAGAGCGTCAAGAAATGGGGCTAATTGATAAGCTTAAATTTGTGGTGGACAATGATTTTGAGCGTATTACCTATACAGAGGCTTATGATATTTTAAGAAATTCTAAGCCTAATAAGAAGAAAAAGTTCAAATATCCAATAGATGAATGGGGTGCTGATTTTCAGTCGGAGCATGAAAGGTATTTAGTAGAAAAGAAATTTAAAAAGCCTGTAATTATTTCCGATTACCCAAAAGATATAAAGGCTTTTTATATGCGTATGAATGATGACGGTAAAACTGTTCGTGCAATGGATGTACTTTTCCCTGGCATTGGCGAAATTATTGGAGGTTCGCAACGTGAAGAACGTACTGATTTACTTAAACAAAGGATGAAAGAGATGGATATTTCTGAAAAAGAGCTATGGTGGTATATTGATTCTAGAAAGTTCGGTACAGTTCCTCATAGTGGATATGGATTAGGTTTTGAGCGATTGATTTTATTTGTTACTGGAATGAGTAATATTAGAGATGTAATTCCTTTTCCAAGAACACCAAAAAATGCAGATTTTTAAATTTTATGTTAAAGCAGTCTCTACAACAAAAATTAGCACAGAAACTTTCGCCTCAGCAGATTAAGTTGATGAAACTTATACAGCTTCCAACTATCGAGCTAGAGCAAAAAGTTAAAGATGAGTTAGAGGAAAATCCGGCTATAGAAGAGGTGACTGATAGGAGTTCAGATATTTCAGATGTTGAAGGTTATGACTTGGGAGGTCAAGGTTCGATTCGCAAGATATTAATGTCGATGAGTACTTAGTGATGATGAAATACCTCGGTACCGACTGTTGCAAATAATACTAGTCCTGATCAAGAAGAAAAATCTGTCCCTATTGCAATGGGTGTTAGTATGTTAGAAACTTTAGAGCGGCAACTTTCATTAAGAGATCTGGATAATCAACATTATAAAATAGGATTATTTCTAATTGGATGTTTAAATGATGATGGGTATATAAGGAGAGACTTTTCAGCTATAGTGGATGATCTTGCTTTTTCTCAAAATATTTTAACAACTGAGATTGAGGTGATAGAAGTTTTAAAGATTATTCAGGATTTTGATCCAGTTGGAATTGGTGCTCGGGACTTACAAGAGTGCCTAAAGATACAGTTAGATAAAAAGCAGTCGTCTGTTTCGATAGATTTAGCAAAAGAAATAATATCTAATCATTTTAACGAATTAACTAAAAAGCATTACTCAAAGCTTCTGTCTAGGTTAGCTATTTCAGAAGACATGCTAAAAGAGTCATTAAACGAAATCTCTAAATTGAATCCTAAGCCTTGTGCGTTTGGCTCTTCTAAAGTTGTTCAGCATATTATTCCTGATTTTATAATATCTATTATTGATGGTCAATTAGATTTAGTCATGAATACAGGAATGATTCCTGAATTAAGAATTAATAGTTCATTTAAAGATTTATTACAAGGATATAAAGAATCTAACGATTCAGAGGATAAAGAGCAACAAGCTGCAGTTCTTTTTGTGAAACAAAAGTTAGATTCAGCAAAATGGTTTATTGATGCTATAAAACAAAGGCACAGAACACTAATGTTGACCATGACAGCAATAATGAATTTCCAAGAACCCTATTTCTTGACGGGAGATGAAAAGCTTTTAAAGCCAATGATTTTAAAGGATATTGCAGAGATTGTAGATATGGATATTTCAACAATATCTAGAGTGGCAAATAGTAAATATGTAGAATCTCCTTATGGTACATTTTTGGTTAAACATTTTTTCTCAGAGGCTATAAAAAATAGTAGTGGAGAAGATGTTTCAACTAAAGAGATTAAAATGATATTAGATCAGTTGATTAACAATGAAGATAAATCCAAGCCATTAACAGATAATAAGTTGATGGATTTACTGAATCAGAGAGGTTATCCTATAGCCCGACGAACCGTTGCAAAATATAGGGAACAAATGAGTATTCCAGTTGCTCGTTTAAGAAAAGAAATTTAGTTATCAAATTCTAAATAAATTAATATTATACATACATATAAATTTGATTATTTAAATGTAAATCGTAAATTTGATTTCTTTTAAATAACTCCCCCATAAACATGAAATCAATAAACTTAAATTCCGAAGATTTACATACAGCAGCATCGATGCTAAAGGTCTTAGGTCATCCCATTAGAATTTTAATTATTGAATTATTAGATGAGTCTTCTAAAATGTCAGTTACTGAGATTTTTAAAGCTTTAAAAATTGAACAGGCAATTGCATCACATCATTTAAATACACTCAAGAATAAAAGAATATTAATATCAGAAAGAGTAGGTAAAAATACATACTATTCAGTTAGTAACCTCTAATTTAATTTCTGCTGTCAATAATGTTCGTTCATGTAAATAACAGTTTAAACTATTATTTTGATTCTGGCATATTTTTTGTCCAAATATTTTTGTAAAACATATAAAATTATGAGCAAATATTTCTTTTTTCTTTTTTTTGTTACGTTTAATGTTTTTGGTCAAAATAGTTCTTTGGACGTCATAAAAAATACTAAAGTTTATAGTCATTTATTTTTCACTAATAGTGACTTAGAATTTCGAAAAGTAGAAAATAAAGGAGAATTATTTACTGAGATTAATGTTGATGGATTTTCTAAATCTTATGATATAGGGAATCCTGATTTGCCTGTTTTTTCTAAATTAATAGAGGTTCCGCAAAGTGGAGATATTTATGTTTCTATTATTAATAAAAGTGAAACAGTCATAGATTTGACTGATATAGGATATTCAGATAAATTGATGCCATCTCAGCCTTCAATATCTAAGAGCGAAGATCCCTCGAATATTAATTTTAACTTTAATCAAAAGGTTTATAGGACAGATGAATATTATGCAAATGAACTAATAACTGTTGAGCGATTAGGTAAGATGAGAGAAAGAACTTTGGCTCGAATTAAAATCTCACCTTTTTCTTATCATCCCTTGAGACATTCTTTAAAGATAATTGACGATTTGGAATTTAAGGTTGAGTATTCATCAAATCTTCCATCCCAAAATAGTGCCTATTATTCAGCAGTATATTCAACAAATTTTTCAAAATTAATTAACGCAGATATTCATTCAAAGAATGATTTTACAAGTTCACCAATTAGAATGATTATTCTTTCAGACCCAATGTTTGAAGAAGAATTACAAGAATTTATAGCTTGGAAAACAAGATTAGGATTTGATATTATTGAAGCATACAAAGGAGATGACGGTGTTGGGAATACAAAAGAATCTATGAAGGCTTTTGTGCAATCCTATTATGATAATGCAACAGCAGAAGAACCAGCTCCTACCTATTTGTTAATTGTAGGTGATCACGAGCAAATACCTAGTTTTCAGATGGGCAACGGCAATTGGGGAGGGCATACTTCTGATATGGTTTACTGTGAGTTTGATGGAAATGGAGACTATTTCCCTGAGATGTATTACGGGCGTTTTTCTGCCAGTTCAGTAAATCAGTTGATTCCTCAGATTGAAAAAACATTAGAGTATGAGCAATATACTATGCCAGATCCTTCATATTTGAATGAGGTTTTAATGGTTGCAGGTGTTGATCAGAGTATGGCTGCAACTTATGGAAATGGACAAATTAATTACGGAACATATTATTATTTTAATTCAGGTCACGGATTAACATCTCATACATTCCTGTATCCTGAATCTGGTACATCTTCTTCAGAGCAGCAAATTATAGACCAAATAAGTAAAGGTGTTGGGTATGGTAATTATACTGCACATTGTAGTCCTGAGGGCTGGGCTGAACCGGCCTTTCTAGTAAATGATGTAAGTGATTTAGCTAATCAAAATCAATATGGTTTATTGATTGGTAATTGTTGTAATTCCAATGAATTTGCAGGTGTAACCTGTTTAGGTGAGGCGCTTTTAAGAACACCCAACAAAGGAGCTGTTGGATATATTGGTGCTACAAACAGTACCTATTGGGATGAAGATTATTATTGGAGCGTAGGAAATGGAGCAATTCAAGTTAACCCTACTTACGAAGAGACCAGTCAAGGTGTATATGATTGTAGTTTTCATGAAAATGATGAGGATGAGGAAACTTGGTCTATTTCTCAGGGTCAAATACTCCATGCAGGGAATCTTGCAGTATCAGAATCAAATGCAGATGATGAGTATTATTGGGAAATATATATGTTAATGGGTGATCCTACGGTATTAACTTATTATGGTGTGCCTTCACTTTTATCAATAAATCACCCTGAGGTATTACCTCTAGGCTCTAATTCTGTAAACATTTCTTCAGAGCAACATACTTATGTTGCTATTAATCAAGATGGTGTTTTATTAGATGCTTCGTATACAGATGAGTCTGGAAATGTTACTCTAAATTTTGATCCTCTTGATTCTATGATTCCTATCGAAATTGTTGCGAGTAAACAAAATAAGCAAGTTTATATTCAGGATGTAAATATTATGTCTGCTGATGAGCCGTTTGTTATTTTTTCTGACTTGATGATTAATGGTATTTCTGGAAATTCACAAATTAACGCTGGAGATAGTTTTACTGTAGATGTTCAGCTACAAAATTTCGGAATGGTTGAGACCGGAGAGTTGTTCATGCAGGTTTCAACTGATAATCCTAATGTTAGCATTACATCTGAATCATTAAGCTTTGATGGATTAGGTGCATCTGATTCTCTTTCATTAGTTGATGCTCTGTCTATTGAATTAATTGGTCCTCTTGAAAATCAAGAAAATATTTCTTTAGTATTCACTATTTCTGACACCTTAGGGAATGTCTGGGAGTCTATTGGAAGTTTTACTGTTAATGCTCCAGATATAGAATTTGTTTCTCATACAATAGATGATGCTGATGGAAATGGATTTATTGATTTCAATGAGTCAGCTGTTATAAATGTTACACTAGCTAATGTAGGTGCTTTAAATAGTTTAGATGGTATTGTAATTGCAAGTTCTGATTTTAGTTCTCTGCAAATTATTCAAGATTCAATATTATTTAGCCCTATTAATGAAGGTTCTGACGTTGTTATTTCAGTTCCCGTTTTTCTGGATGAAATGGCTCCAAACGCTGAGAATTACCAAATATATATTTTGGCCACTACCCAAGATAATTATACTTCTGATTATTTAGTTAATCTTAACACGTCTAATTGTTCTTTGGGTTCATTTGAGGTTCAGGTAAATCTCACAACTGATGGTTTCCCTGATGAAATATCCTGGACACTCATGGATGTTAACGAAAATGTCATTGGAAATGCTCCGTTAAATTCTTTAGATGAGGAAACCAGCTATGAGGATATATTTTGTGTGAATAACAATTCATATTTAACTTATGAAATTTTTGATGGATATGGTGATGGATTACTTTGGGGAGGTTACGAGATTATAGTATGTGATCAAGTTATAGCATCCGGAAGTAATTACGGAGATGGAGAAACAATTTCTTTTATTGCTGGTTGTGATCAGTCACTAACTGTTGGATGTACTGACCCTGAATCATCAAATTACGATGAAAATGCAATTATTGATGATGGCTCTTGTGAACAATTAGGACTAAATGAGATAATTGAACGTATTAGTATTTATCCAAATCCAGCTAGTGACAATATTTTAATAAATTATGGCGAAGCGGAAGTTACTTCTATTAAAATCATTGATATGACTGGTCGTGAAGTTTTAATAAATTCATTAAACAAACAAGTAAATAAGATTTATATCAATGAATTGGAATCGGGGACTTATTTTGTTAAGTTTAATTTTACAAACGGTAATCATATTGTTAAAAATCTTATAATTTTATAACAATTATATAAATCATACCCCTGATATGAAAAAATTAAAATATGCTAGTATTATTTCATTCTTGTTTCTATGTTCTTGTTCTGTAATTAATCCAATTTTAACTGAGGAAGAAAAAGAAAAGTTTGTTTTAAAAGGAGATAAAGTATTATATGAAGGCGAAGTTGTAGGTGTCTTTGGACCAATGGAGTACGAATATTCTAATGGTAAATTTCAAAAAGAAATCAGTGTTGTACAAAAATCATTTTATTATGATGAAATGACTGTTAAGATTGCCCACTTTTTATCAATAAGATTTCCTAAATCTAAAATCGAGGTCAAGGTTCCAAGAGATGACCAACTTGATAGATTTTAGTTAGCAATAAAAAAAAAAGCCCACTTAATGTGGGCTTTTTTAATGTCTAATTTTTTAATAAAATTCTACAGTTCCATTTGAAACGTAATACATTCCACCTATAATTTTTATTTCACCGTTATCTTCCATTTCTTTTAGTACAGGACTTTCGGTTCTAATTTTTTCGATAGTATTCTTAACATTTGATTCTGCAATTAAGTGTACATATTCACCATTTTGAGAATTTCGTTCTCCATTTGAGTATTGATTTGAATTAATCACTTGATCAAAATTCGATAACATTGATGTTAAATTACCTAATTTAACTCCATCACATGCACCTTTTACTGCACCACATTGAGAATGGCCCAATACTAAAATAACTTTTGAACCAGCTACTTTACAGGCAAACTCCATACTCCCTAAAATATCTGTATTAACAAAATTACCAGCAATTCTAACATTGAAAATATCACCTATTCCTTGATCAAAAATTATTTCTGCAGGGACTCTTGAGTCAATACAGCCAAGTATACATGCTAAGGGATACTGACCTGAACTTGTTCCTTTGACTTCTGCAGAGAAATCTTTTTTAGTTTCATTACCATTAATAAATCTTTTGTTTCCTTCTTTAAGAATATTGATGACCTCAGTAGGACTAATATTAATTTGAGATTCTTTGTTTGCTGCTATCATATTATTAAATATTAATTTCACTAATGTTAACTGGATTTTCAAATGTACCCTTATCAGATTGAATTGTAACTTTTAATTTTCTTTCTGATTTAGTTTCAAGAAAATCATTTAGTATTTCAATGATATCATTGTCTAAATATTTATTGTTTTTCATATTAATATTTACTGAACTTTCAGGTTTTACTTTATCAAGTTCACTAAATATAGAGTCTTTGTTTATAAATGTTACTTCTTCAGCAAGAGTAATATTTACTGATTTTTCGTCAAGTTCGGTTGAATGAGAATTTTTATAGCTTTCTAGTAAAATAATAACTATTGCTAAGACAAGTCCCATAGAAATCCCCATCAGTAAATCTGTAAAAATAATACCTATAATTGTAATCATAAATGGTACAAATTGTTTCCACCCCAAATGATACATTGATTTAAATAAAGCAGGCTTTGCAAGTTTATATCCAACAAGAAATAAAATTGATGCTAATACGGATAAAGGTATTTTATTCAATAGTGCAGGTATAGTCAATACAGAAATCAAAAGCAAAAAAACCCTGAATAATAGCTGATGATTTTGTTTTACCTCCAGACTGAAGATTTGCTGAACTTCTAACGATAACTTGTGTCACCGGGAGGCCTCAATCATACCTGACAACATATTACCAACACCTTGGGCGATTAATTCACGATTTTTAGGAGTTACTCTTTTCTGTGGATCGAGTTTATCAGTTGCTTCAACACAAAGAAGAGTTTCTAAACTTGCCACAAGTGCAATAGTAAACGCAACTACCCATATATCTGTGTTACTAATGGCAGAGAAATTAGGTAATGTGAAGAATTTACTAATCAATTCAGATGAATTACTTGGAACAGGAACGTCTACTAAATTACTTTTTACAATACCCCATTTTTCATTTCCAGACATAGTTACTGTGTAAATAATTCCAACAATAACTGCAACTAGTGGACCTTGTACAAGTTGAAAAATTTTAGCTTTTAGAAAGTACTGATTCCCAGAGAATAAGAATGAACAATCCGATAATTCCCACAAGAGTTGAGCCTAAGCTGATCTCACTTAGCATATTGCTACCTAATTCTAAATTTTTGTTTCCAAAAAGTATGGGATTTGTTTAATAAATATAATTAAACCGATACCAGTTAACATCCCTTTAATTACTGACGAAGGGAAGTACTGTCCAATTACACCCGCCTTGAGAATCCCAAATGTCAGCTGAATTACACCACCAATTACCACAGCCAAAAGGAAATTTTCAAATCCATTTAATGTGCTTATTGCTGTCAAAACAATAGCTGCTAGTCCTGCCGCAGGTCCGCTTACTCCAATTTGAGAACCACTTAATAGACCGACAACAATTCCTCCAATAATACCAGCAATAATACCTGAAAATAAAGGAGCACCACTGGCAAGAGCAATCCCTAGGCAAAGAGGAATAGCAACAAAAAAAACTACAATACTCGCCGGAATATCTGATCTTAAATTATTTAAAAAGAATTATTCATTTCTATGATTTAGATTGATTTTATTTACAACGGATTTGATTCAATTTTCGTGTTTAAAAATATATTTATTGCAAAGATAAATGTTTTTATAAATTTAATTGAAGCGATAAGTTGAATTGTGGTGCATAGAAGAAATCTCTAAATGCATACTCTTGTCCATTAAATGGGTAGTACCATCTGTTTCTTGCGCTTAGAAGATTTCTAGCACTTAAAGATAAAGTACTATTATCTAATATTTGGTGACTTAATTTTATGTTAAGCATAGGTTGAGGTGCCTGATAAACATCAACAGCTCCTTTTTGAACAATTACAATGTTTCTACCTGAAACATTAAAGTTTGCACCAAGAGACCATTTGTTTTTTTGGTATTGAGAGTAAAAATTAATTATGTATGGCGATTGACCAAACATAGGCCTTGTTTCAGGGTGGTTTGGATCAAAAGCTCTTATTAGATCAAGTTCTAATGAATCTATTTTAGTTTCAGATTTGATTAACGAGGTATTAAATCCAATATTTAAGTATTCATTTTCTTTAAATACAAATTTCTTTTTGGCTTCAAATTCAATTCCAATTAATGATGCTTCATCAACGTTTCTCCACGATAATTCAACATTTTGTGCTTGAGGGTTCATTACTTGCTCAATTGGATTTTTAAACTTTTTATAAAATCCAGAAATTGATAATAAGCCAGCTCCTGAGGTATATTTCTCTAATCTTAAGTCAATGTTGGTAACCATTGTACGTTGCAAATTAGGATTTCCAACAAATTGGAATGTTGTTTCAAAATCATACCATGAAATAGGGGCAATTTCTCTGAAGCTAGGTCTTGCTAAAGTTTTGCTGTATGACGCTCTTAGGTGCGTATTTTCATCAATACTGAATTTGGTGTTAAAAGCAGGAAGAATATCGTTATTATTTAACTCACCAACATCTTGGGCGGTATCTGCACTAGTTGCAAGTATTTCAGCATTTTCAAACCTAGCTCCAAATGTAATTTCAATCCTTTCATTAGGATGTAAAGTACTCATTAAGTATGAACTTAATATTTTTTGTTCGGCTTTATAGTTATTCTTAATTTCTGTATTATCAATTACATTTATGAATTCACCCTGGCCTCCTAAACCATTATTTGATTGACCAACAACCATATTAGATGAGTCAAAGTAATCATCTAAATTGTTAATGTAATCGACTCCTTGTGACATAAAAGTATATCTATATTCTATATTTTCTCGACTTTTACTTAAGTAATAAAAACCAGCTTTTACAAAGTCTTCTTCATTAATATTGAGTTTATAGTCAGATTTGAAATTTATGTTATTTTCATCCAAATAACGGTAATATCTTGTTGGGGCAGGGTATAAATTTGCCTGAATTGAATATGTTGGAATAGTGTCTAAATAAAAGTCTCCTGTTTCGTCATCTTCTAGAGTTAAAAATTCATATGAGTTTGTAAATACTCTCAAGTCAGGAGTGTTTTGTTTAGATTTTGTAATACCAAGATTCCATTTAAGCTCGGATGTTTTATCTCCTTCAAAATTATGCTCTCCTGACAATTGAGCAGTTTGCATTTGTCTCTCAAGGTATCTTTGGGTTCTTTGTTCTTCATAAAGTCCAACTGCGTCGGACATATTTTCTCCATCAAAATATCGAGCAGAGCTTTGACCGCTTTGATTGAGCATAGCCATTAAACTCAGTTTATGATTATTTTCAAACTTTAAAGATGTGTTGGTAAATACTGACCCAAATATATTTTCATCTCCTCGAGATTCTAAACCAGTTTTTTGAGGAATTAATGTTTCTGAATCTACTCCGGTTTGTTTGTATCTACCAAATTCAGCATTTTCATAAAATGTGTATCTTTTATTGTAACTAATCCCTGAATTAAATCCAATTTCTTTGCGATTTAATACATATTTATTTCCAACACTGAAATTAAATGATTGATTCAATCCAGATTTAAATCTTATTGGATCCCAATCTTTAGAAAAAGAGTTTGAAGCAATAGTAAGAGAATCGTTTGCGAAAACTCTTGATTGCTCAATCCAAAACCATCTATCGGTCCATCCATTGAAGTTACCATTAGCATCTTGAACGTCTTCCAGAGACATATCTGCGTATTCTTGGTCTTGTGATTGAGCATAGTAAAAAGCTTCTTCAAATGAGGATCCAGAATAATTATTGATGCCATTTTCTAAAACAAAGTTAGGAATATCTCTTGATCCATCATCGTATCCTAACCAGTCAGTTGAACTACTTTGTTGACCTAAAAAATTGTCATTTAAATTAGAAAGATTAGAATACCCAGTACTGTACTTAAAAGAAATTTCTAATGAATCAGGAAAGTCACTTGTATAAACATCAACCATCCCTCCGGTAAAGTTTCCAGGTAGGTCGGGTGTAAAAGTTTTAAATACAAGTATATTATCTATGACATTCGATGGGATTAAATCCATTTGAACAGAGTTCTTGTTTGGATCTAAACTTGGTATTGCTATTCCATTGAGCGTAGCTAAACTATATCGATCACTAAGTCCTCTAACAAAAACATATTTCCCTCCTTGGACATTTACTCCACTTACATTTTTAACCGCATCTGCTGCATTAGATACGCCGGTAACATTCATCTGCTTTTTTGAAAGCGTATTAATCATTCCGACAGCTTTTTTTTGCACATTAACTACATAAGATTCATCTTTTCTATCCACTTTGGTGATGAGTTCTACAGCACTAATTGTATAGCTGTCAGATATAAGTTCAAAATTTAGTGTAAGATTTTGGTTTATGTTTACCTCAATAGTATCATTTTGGTATGAAATATATTGACATACAATTTTTTTCGGACCAGATTCAATATTTGATAATTCATAGTTACCCTCAAAATCAGTGATTGATCCATTGTTTGTGCCTAAAACAAAAATTGCTGCTCCAATTAGCTCTTCTCCTGAGCTTTTATCGGTTATTTTGCCACTTATTTTGTAGGATTGACAATAGATAATTTGCGTAAAAAGCGTACAAAATAATATTAAGCGGAACTTCATATCAGTTAATTAAGTTTAAATGCAAAAAAAGACTACTAATGTTAACAAAGTATTTAGTCAATATTAATTAAATATAAACTTAATTAATAATATAACAGAGAATTAATATTGATTAAACGCTGTGATAATTTTTCATTTTGATATTTGTCCTCGAATAATTAAAATTTAAAAACAAATGAAAACAAAAATTACGCTATTATTTTTTTTAATGATTAACCTAGCATTATTCGCCCAAGGTGATATTACAGTTACAGATAATGTAGGTTCAGGTGACGTTTACTGGACAGCAAATAACACTTATCATTTAGATGGTAGTGTTTTTGTAAACGCCGGCACAACACTTTATATCGAGGCAGGAACAGTGATTAAAGGTATGTCAGGTGTTGGTGAAGAATCATCATATTTATGTGTTGCAAGAGACGGTAAGATTATGGCTGAAGGAACTTCGGAAGCTCCAATTATATTTACTTTTGAAGCAGATCCATTAGATGGGTCTACACCAGTAACTACAAGAGGTCAATGGGGTGGGTTAATTATACTAGGTAATGCAAGTTTAAATTCAACTCCAGGAGAATCTGCAGTAGAAGGGATTCCAACCGAAGAGACCAGAGGTTTATATGGAGGAACTGATGATGAAGATAACTCTGGAGTAATTAGTTATGTTTCTATTCGTCATGGTGGTACTGAGATTGGTGCTGGTAATGAAATTAATGGCTTCACATTAGGAGGAGTAGGATCAGGAACAACTATTAATAATGTTGAGGTTATTGGTAACGCTGATGACGGTATAGAATTTTTTGGAGGAACTGTTAGTGTTCAAAACGCTTTCGTGTCAGCATGTGGAGATGATAGTTATGATTATGATGAAGGTTGGAGAGGTCAGCTAAATTCTAATTGGGTTGCAGTAGCATCTTCAGATGACGGAGATAGAGGAGGAGAGCATGATGGTGGAACAGATCCTGAAACAGCTCAGCCATATGCATTACCAACAATCGATAATGCAATTTTTATAGGAAGAGGATCAGATGCAGGAAAGCGTGCATTGACTTTCAGAGATAATGCAGGTGGTCACTACATGAACTCTATATTTTTTAATTATGCTAAAGGTGTTGATATTGAAGATTTAGCTGAAGGAGAAGATTCTTATTCAAGGTTTTTGAATGGTGATTTAACATTTACAAATAATGTTGTTGATTGTGGATCAGATGTATTTGTAACATCTGAAGGCGAAGATTTATCTGAGTATTTTAATGAGAATGGAAACACAACATCATCTAATCACGGTATGACTTGGTCAGAAACTCAAGTTGACATGGCGGGTCATGCAGACTGGGCGTCATGGACACTAGCAATGACTTCAGGTTGGGTTTCTCCAGGTGAGGCCGTTCAAGGTGATATTACAGTTACAGATAATGTAGGTTCAGGTGACGTTTACTGGACAGCAAATAACACTTATCATTTAGATGGTAGTGTTTTTGTAAACGCCGGCACAACACTTTATATCGAGGCAGGAACAGTGATTAAAGGTATGTCAGGTGTTGGTGAAGAATCATCATATTTATGTGTTGCAAGAGACGGTAAGATTATGGCTGAAGGAACTTCGGAAGCTCCAATTATATTTACTTTTGAAGCAGATCCATTAGATGGGTCTACACCAGTAACTACAAGAGGTCAATGGGGTGGGTTAATTATACTAGGTAATGCAAGTTTAAATTCAACTCCAGGAGAATCTGCAGTAGAAGGGATTCCAACCGAAGAGACCAGAGGTTTATATGGAGGAACTGATGATGAAGATAACTCTGGAGTAATTAGTTATGTTTCTATTCGTCATGGTGGTACTGAGATTGGTGCTGGTAATGAAATTAATGGCTTCACATTAGGAGGAGTAGGATCAGGAACAACTATTAATAATGTTGAGGTTATTGGTAACGCTGATGACGGTATAGAATTTTTTGGAGGAACTGTTAGTGTTCAAAACGCTTTCGTGTCAGCATGTGGAGACGATAGTTATGATTATGATGAAGGTTGGAGAGGTCAGCTAAATTCTAATTGGGTTGCAGTAGCATCTTCAGATGACGGAGATAGAGGAGGAGAGCATGATGGTGGAACAGATCCTGAAACAGCTCAGCCATATGCATTACCAACAATCGATAATGCAATTTTTATAGGAAGAGGATCAGATGCAGGAAAGCGTGCATTGACTTTCAGAGATAATGCAGGTGGTCACTACATGAACTCTATATTTTTTAACTATGCGAAAGGCGTTGATATTGAAGATTTAGCTGAAGGAGAAGATTCTTATTCAAGGTTTTTGAATGGTGATTTAACATTTACAAATAATGTTGTTGATTGTGGATCAGATGTATTTGTAACATCTGAAGGCGAAGATTTATCTGAGTATTTTAATGAGAATGGAAACACAACATCATCTAATCACGGTATGACTTGGTCAGAAACTCAAGTTGACATGGCGGGTCATGCAGACTGGGCGTCATGGACACTAGCAATGACTTCAGGTTGGGTTATTCAGGGTGAGTTAATTGATATCAATGAGGTGACTAAAGTCAATTTTGATATTTATCCAAATCCGATAGTTGACGATTATTTTAATATAAGTTTTGATAAGTCGACATCCGGTGTTTACAAAATATTTAATTCTCTTGGTCAACTAATTTCAAGTGATACATTTGAAGGTAAAGATATAATTGTTTCAGATATAAGTTTGTCAGGCTTATATTATCTTCAAATTTACTCTGAAGATTCTAAACCTCACACTAAGTTATTAGTTAAAAAGTAGATTTTTTTCAATTATAAAAAACGGCTCTATATTACAGAGCCGTTTTTTTATATTATGATTCTTAATGAATCTGCATTATTGTTTATCTAGTTTATATGAAACAAAATCTGAACAAGCTTCATTATAAATTGTAACTGTAAACATTAGTTTACTTAGAGTTAATATTCAGTTAACATACGATTGGTTTTTATATTATTACTTTGTTTTCAAACTAAATGATATGAATGTATCCACTAATAGAAAAATTGAAGTAAGCACGTTCCTTTATTGCTTTATTTTAGTTTTTGTATACACTATTGCTGTTGTTTCTTAAGACGAAACAGTCACTTTTATAATCTCTTTTCATGAAAAAATTAATCAAGAGATTTAGTTTTCCTTTTACTTTTTGGGTTCAAAAGATGAAAGATCGTTCTTAACTTTCATCATAGTAGCTTTTACTGCAATGTTCGTAACACCATATCCTCAAATTGCTATGTGGGTTGGTTTTATTTGCCGCATACGCTGCAGTTGCCAATGATAGTATCCAAACTTTAGGTACTTTTATTGCTTCCAATCAAGATAGAAAGTGGTGGGTGCTATGGATTTTTATTGGTGGGATATTTCTAATAACAGTTGGATATAGTTGGTTAAACTATTCCGGTGATGTATCTCATGGTCGTTTATTATCAAAAGGATTTGATAAAGCTCCCTCGGAGTTTCATTTTTGCAAATTGCAGCTCCTGTATTTTTATTGATACTTACCCGCCTGAGAATGCCTGTGTCAACAACATTCATTTTGCTTACTTCATTTGCAGCTGCCCCAGCAGCTATTGGTAAAGTTTTAGCAAAAAGTATGAGTGGTTATATTTTAGCTTTCTTCTTAGGATTTTTGTTTTCATATCTGTCGCTAAGTTAGCTAAAAAGTACTTTGTTGGTGAAGCAAAATTTACTTGGACTGTAATTCAATGGATTACTACAGGGACACTCTGGTCTGTTTGGTTGATGCAAGATGCTGCTAATATCGCAGTTTATTTACCAAGAAATATGTCCTCTATAGAATTCTTAGGTTTTGCTTTGATAGTATTTTTTGGATTAGGTATGTTACTTTACTTTAAAGGTGGGCGTATTCAAAAAATAGTATCTGAAAAATCTGTGATAACAGATGTTAGATTTGCCACAATTGTCGACTTTATATATTGTATTATTCTGTTTTATTTTAAGCTATATTCTCAAATACCAATGAGTACCACATGGGTATTTATCGGTTTACTTGGTGGAAGGGAAGTTGCTATGGCTATCAGGAAAACAGGATCTCACGATATTTTGACTTCATTTAAACTTTTATCAAAAGATTTTTCATTAGCCATGATTGGGCTAATAATTTCTATAGCAATAGCAATTGGTGTCAATGATCAATTAACACTATCATCAATGATTGAGACAATCCCAAGTGAATTTATTCTTGGCATTAAAAAATTTTTCTTAAAATTTTAAATAATTAAAATCTTCAACTAACTTTAAGAATAGTATTAGCTTAATTAAAAATTAACGAAATCATGTCCTCTGGTAAAAGAATACTTTTAGTTGATGATGAAAAAGATATTTTAGAATTCTTAAGTTATAATTTGACTAAAGAAGGATTTATTGTTAAAACTTGTCTAAATGGATCTTCAGCTATAAAAGTTATTGATGAGTTTCAACCAAACCTAATAGTTCTTGATGTCATGATGCCGGGTATGGATGGTATTGAGACATGTGAGATAATTAGAGCCAATTCAAATTATGATAACATCATTATTGCTTTTTTAACAGCTAGATCTGAAGATTATTCTCAAGTAGCCGGTTTAGAGGCTGGAGCAGATGATTATATCAATAAGCCCATTAAACCAAAGGTATTAGTTAGTAGAGTTAAAGCTTTGCTCAGAAGAAAAACATCTCAAGGTATAGATCAAAACATTTCAAGTAGTTCTATTAATATATCTGACTTAAATATAAATCGTGAAAGCTATCAAGTAGAAAGAGATGGAATTGAAATTAGTTTACCCAGAAAAGAATTTGAGATACTTTATCTTCTTGCTACTATACCAGGAAAAGTTTTTAAAAGGGAGGAAATTTTTGATAAAGTTTGGGAGATGATGTTATTGTTGGCGGTAGAACAATAGATGTGCATGTTCGTAAGCTTCGAAGGAAATTAGAAGAGATTATATTGTAACTGTTAAAGGAGTTGGTTATAAATTTAATTCTAGTATTTAAATATTACAATGTTTGGAAAAAATATATTTAATATCCATAATTCTGGTTCACTAGCTATATTAACTTCTGTATTTCTAATATTTGTCCTACTTATAAATGCTTTCTTTTGATTTTTTCAAATAATGTATATGGCATAATTGTTCTTCTTATATCAGTTACCCTCTGTTCCTATATATTTGTCCGTTGGATAGTTGATAAATTTATTCATGATAAAATAAAGTTGATTTATAAAAACATTAGCGATAATAAAGCTACGCCAGGATATTTAGAAGGGTAGATTTAGATAAAGTAGATCGTGATGTAGCCGCGTGGAGTGAAAACAGAGATAATGAAATCGAAAAGCTAGAAATCAGAGAGAGTTACCGCCGCCAGTTTGTAGGAAATGTTGCACACGAATTAAAGACACCTATTTTTAATATTCAGGGTTATATTGATACACTATTAGATGGTGCTATTGAGGATCCAAATATTAATAGAAAATTTTTAGAACGCGCAAATAAAAGTGTTTCTAGAATGATATATATCGTAGAAGACTTAGATGCTATACCAAGCTAGAAGGTGGTAAAATCGATATTGAAGAAGAGCCTGTAGATATAATAGAGTTGATATTAGATGTTGTTGATCAACTAGAAATGAAGGCTAAAAAACGAAATGTTAGCCTAGTTGTTGAGGATTCTAGATTGAGTCGATATATGGTAGAAGCTGATGTTGAGAAAATTAAACAAGTTTTGATTAACTTAATGGTCAATGCTATAAAATATGGTAATGAAGATGGCGAGGTTTTAGTTCGTACTTTTGATATGGATGAAAACATTTTAATTGAGGTTGCTGATAATGGAAACGGCATACCACAAAAACACTTAAGTAAGATTTTTGAACGTTTTTATCGAGTAGATAAATCACGTGATAGAGAGCAAGGAGGTTCAGGTCTTGGATTGTCTATTGTAAAACACATCATAGAGGCTCATAATCAGTCTATAAATGTTAGAAGTACCATAGGAACTGGAACAACCTTTTCATTTACCCTCAAGAAAGCTAACATCAATTAATCTATTTTGATTTTGAATTTCATAACTTTGTATTTATGAAAATAAACATCAAAAAACTACCGGTTATTCTTTGTTCTTTTATTGTGATTTCTTGTAACACAGGTCAAGATAAAAATATTAAAACAGATGATATTAAAGAATTAAAACCTAAAGCTGATAAATGTATCTATTCTTTTTCTGACTCTACTATAAAGTTATTTTGGGCGGGATATAAGACAACAGATAAGTTAAAGGTATTAGGAAGCTTTCAAGAAATTAAAACAAATCATTCTGACCAAAAATTTTCATCTATTGATGAGCTAGTAAATGGAATTACCTTTTCAATTAATTCAAAGAGTTCAGAATCAGGAGATCCAATTCGAGATGCAAACTTAAGAGATTACTTTTTTAATTATTTGACAGATAACTTTCAAATTAATGGGAATATTTTAGAATATAATAATGATTTTTTACTTGCAAATATTGATGTGTTAGGAGTTGATCGTCAAGTAAAATTTACACACTCAATAGTCAATAATGTACTCAAGTTGAGAGCACTAATTTCATTGGATGAAATGGGAGCCTACAAAGCTTACAACAGCATAAGTGCTAAGTGCTACGATTTACATAAAGGTGCAGATGGTATTTCAAAAACTTGGGATGAAGTTAATGTAATTTTAGATGTACCATTTACCAAAGAAGATTGTAAATAATACAATTCTATTTAATTCTCGGATTTTTATCTCTTAAATTAGATTAGTGGGCAAGAATAAGTTAATGAAGTTTGAGCAAAATGCTAGCTTCGAAAATATGGTGCAGTCTCCAAGAACTGACCTTTTGGAAAATGGTTTATCATTTAAAGGTAAGTGGCACAAAGAATTTTTTAAAAACAATAGGCCAATAGTTTTAGAATTAGGTTGTGGTAAAGGAGAATATACTATTGGCCTGGCCGAGAAATTTCCTGATAAAAATTTTATAGGTGTAGATATTAAAGGTGCAAGAATGTGGCGTGGTGCTCGAACTGCAACTGATAAAATGATGAAGAATGTTTGTTTTCTCAGAACACAAATAGAGCTGATAGACCATTGTTTTTCTGAAGGTGAAGTAAGTGAAATATGGATTACTTTTCCAGATCCTCATCTTAAATTTCGGCGTCGTAAAAAGCGCTTGACTTCGCCATCTATGTTAGAAAAGTACAAGAGTATATTGTCTGATGATGCTTTGTTGCATTTAAAAACGGACTCACAATTTCTTTATGGTTATACGCTTGGGATTTTAGAGGGTTTAGGCTGTGAAATTTTAGATTCTAGCTATGATATAGATCGGCAAAAACCTGATGATGTGCTTTTGAAAATAAGAACCAATTATGAAGGAATATTTCGAGAAAAGGGATTCCCCATCACTTACATAAAATTTCAGTTCAATAAAAATGACTAAAGCATCTAACGAGATTTCTTTTTTTGAGCGTTGCTATGAAGTTGTTCTTCGAATTCCTTGTGGTAAGGTTACCACTTATGGAGCAATAGCTAAATATCTTGGAACAGCAGGTTCTTCTAGGATGGTTGGTTGGGCTATGAATAACAGTCATGATAAAAACATTCCCTCTCATAGAGTAGTAAACAGAGTAGGTTTATTGACAGGAAAACATCATTTCCCTGGAATTAATTTAATGAAAGAATTATTAGAGAATGAAGGTCACACATTTTCTGGTGATAAGCTATTAAATTTTAAGGATGTATTTTGGGATCCATCAGAGTCTTAAACTCATATTTTTGTAACTTTGCAGAGTAAAAAAACTCATGAATATTCAGAAGCAGCAAATACAAGAAGCACTCAAGAGTGTAAAAGTGAAAGGTGATGAAAAATCTTTGATAGAAAATAATCTTGTAACTAACATTGTTGTATTTGGAGATGAAGTAAACATTGATTTAACTATACATAATCCTACCCTTCATGCAAAGAAGCAAGTAGAGGTTGATATCTTAAAGGCAATTCATGAGCAGGTGTATCCTAAAGCTAAGATAAAGGTTCGTGTAAATGTAGAAGCAATAAAGCAAGAAAATTCTAATTTGATTAGAGGTGAGAAGATTCAAGGCGTAGAAAATATTATTGCAATAGCTTCTGGAAAGGGAGGTGTTGGTAAATCTACAGTTACAGCGAATTTAGCTGTTGCACTTCAAAGAAAAGGTTATAAAGTTGGAGTGGTAGATGCAGATATCTACGGTCCATCTCAGCATATTATGTTTGATGTTGAAAAGTCACGCCCTCAAGCAAGTCAAGTAAATGGAAAGCCTGTAATGCTGCCAGTAGAAAGTTATGGGGTTAAATTAGTGTCTATTGGATTTTTGCACCAGGTTCTCAAGCTGTCGTTTGGAGAGGGCCTATGGCTACCAAAGCATTAAACCAGATTGTAAAAGACTCATATTGGGGTGACTTAGATTATTTATTAATTGATTTGCCGCCAGGTACTGGAGATGTTCACCTGTCATTAGTTCAAGCAGTTCCGGTTACTGGAGCAGTAATTGTTAGTACACCTCAAAATATTGCTTTAGCAGATGCAAAGAAAGGTGTAGGAATGTTTCAATTGGATACAATCCAAGTGCCTGTATTGGGGATTGTTGAAAATATGGCTTACTTTACACCTGAAGAACTTCCTGAAAATAAATATTATATCTTTGGGAAAGATGGTGCTAAAAATCTTGCTGACGACTTAAATTTACCACTATTGGCAGAGATTCCCCTCGTAAAGGGAATACGTGAATCTGCCGATATTGGACGCCCAGTTGTTTTACAAGAAGATGGTATCTCTGCAAGTGCTTTTATTGAACTAGCAGATAATGTTGTGGAGCAGATAAAGTTTCGAAATGAAAATATAAGCCCCACTCAAGCGGTTAAAATTACCAACATGGATGGATGCTCTAGTTAAAATAATTATATATGCCAGTAAAAACCGATTCTGTATTACTTGAAAAAATTGAAAAAGCATTAACTGAAATTCGACCTTATTTACAGTCTGATGGGGGCGATATTTCTTTAATGGAGGTCACTTCGGATATGTTTGTCAAGGTTAAGCTTCACGGTGCATGTAAGAGTTGTAAAGTTAATCAAATGACTTTAACTGCAGGTGTTGAACATACAATAAAAAAGTATGCTCCTGAAATTGAAGGAGTGGTAAATATAGATGCATAAAAGGCGCACTAAATGAATCAGGTTACAGAAAAACTTGAAAAAGTAACAGTACTCTTTGCCGGTGACTCTGGTGATGGGATTCAACTAACAGGAACTCAGTTTACAAATAACACAGCACTGCATGGTAATGATTTGAGTACATTTCCTGACTTTCCAGCAGAAATAAGAGCGCCTTTAGGAACTCTAGCAGGTGTGTCTGGTTTCCAGATTAATTTTGGTTCTACTGATGTTTTTACTCCCGGAGACCTATGTGATGTATTGGTAGTTATGAATGCTGCGGCATTAAAAAAGAACTTATCAAGATTAAAACAACGCGGAACTATTATTGTCAATACATCAGGTTTTGATAAACGAAATCTTCGCTTAGCTGGTATTGATGAAAACGAAAATCCTCTAAATAATAATAGTTTAGAAGGTTTTAAGGTTCATGAAATAGATGTTACGAAAATTCACTAGAGAAAGTTTAAAAGATTCTTCTTTGAGCACCAAAGATAGAGATCGGTGTAAAAATATGTTTGTTTTGGGATTTGTATATTGGATGTACAACCGATCTCTTTCCTCATCCATTGAATTTTTGAATCTTAAATTTAAGTCAAAGCCTGAGATATTAGAAGCTAATGTTACAGTCTTAAAAGCAGGATATCATTTTGCTGATACCAGTGAGATCTTTTCTAATCGTTATGAAGTCAAGCCTGCAAAAATGTCTAAGGGACTTTATAGAAATATAATTGGTAATCAGGCAATTGCGCTTGGTCTTATTGCTGCTTCAAAAAAGTCAAAATTAGATTTATTTTACGGAGGATATCCTATTACCCCCGCTTCAGATATTCTTCATGAACTAGCTAAATATAAGAATTTTGGAATAAAGACTTTTCAAGCTGAAGATGAAATTGCAGGAATTTGCGCTTCAATAGGCGCCTCATTCGGTGGTGATCTAGCAGTTACAGCTTCTTCAGGACCTGGCATAGCACTAAAAGGTGAGGCGTTGGGTCTTGCTATGATGCTTGAAATTCCATTGGTTATTATAAATGTTCAGCGGGGTGGACCTTCTACCGGATTACCAACTAAAACAGAACAAGCAGATTTGTTTCAGGCTGTTTATGGTAGAAATGGTGAAGCACCTATTCCAGTCATAGCTGCTTCATCTCCTTCAGATTGTTTTACAATGGCATATGAAGCATGCCGTATTGCTATAGAACACATGACGCCTATATTTTTGTTAAGTGACGGTTATATTGCTAATGGAGCAGAGCCTTGGCGCTTTCCACGATCTAAAGATTTAGTCGATATAAATGTTCGTTTTCAAAAGGAAAGAAAAGAAGATGATCTCGTTTACATGCCTTATAAGCGCGATGAGAAGTTAGTACGTTCGTGGGCTATTCCCGGAACTAAAGGACTGGAACATCGTATTGGAGGCTTAGAAAAACATCAAGAAACAGGAAATGTTTCATATGATCCAGAAAACCATCATCAAATGGTTAAAATACGCGCTGCAAAAGTTGATAAAATTGCAGATTATATTCCATTACAAGAATTAGAAAGTGGCTCCGAAAATTCAAAGCTAATTGTTGTTGGTTGGGGTTCCACCTTTGGAGCTATTAAAACAGCTGTGAGAGATTTAGCTACCGAGGGTGTAGATGTTGCTCACACGCAAATTAAATACATACAACCAATGCCAAAAAATTTAGGGAAAATTTTGTCCAATTATGACAAAATTTTGGTTCCTGAGATGAACAATGGTCAATTAATTAAGTTGATCAGAGACCTATATTTAGTAGATGCAAAACCTTTAAATAAAATTAAAGGGATGCCATTTGAGGCTCAAGAAATTAAATCAGCTATTCTTAATATGTTGAATTTTTAGATATGTCTAAAGTAAGCGATTTTAAAGAACAAGTTTCAAAATTAACACCTAAAGATTTCGCAAGTAATCAGGATATCCGATGGTGCCCTGGTTGTGGTGATTATTCCATTTTAAAACAAGTTCAGGCTGTAATGCCTGAATTAGGTATTCCTAGAGAAAATATTGTTTTTATCTCTGGTATTGGTTGTTCATCTCGATTTCCATATTATATGAATACATATGGCATGCATTCCATTCATGGAAGAGCAACTGCAGTTGCTAGTGGATTAAAGGCTGCACGTCCTGATTTGAGTGTTTGGTTGATTACCGGTGATGGTGATTCTTTATCTATTGGGGGAAATCATTTGATACATATGTTGAGAAGAAATTTTGATGTTAATATTCTTCTTTTTAATAATCAGATTTATGGACTTACAAAAGGACAATACTCGCCTACTTCTGAATTAGGAAAAAAAACAAAGTCTACTCCTTTAGGTTCAATTGATCATCCATTTAATCCTCTTTCTTTATGTATGGGTGCAGATGCTACCTTTATTGCAAGAGCAATGGATAGAGAGCCAAAGCATATGCGAGAAATTTTATTGCACGCAAACAATCATAAAGGCACTTCATTAATAGAGATATACCAAAACTGTAATATTTTTAATGATGGAGCTTTTAGTACCTTCACAGATAAGGAAATAAAAAAAGAAAACAGTATTTATCTGGAGCACGGAAAGCCGTTGATTTTTGGTACTAAAGGTGATAAAGGAATTGTACTAGATGGTTTTCAGCCTCGAATTGTTAATCTTGACTCTGATGCAGAATTATCAGAAAAACTTTGGATACATGATGTGTATGATAGAAATAAAGCAAATATTTTAACACGTTTTTTTGATGATCCATCCAATGAAAAGGCTCTTCCTAGACCTTTTGGTATTTTTTATCAAGAGAGTCGCTTTTGTTATGAAGATGCCTTAAGAGAACAACTTGTAGGTGTAAAAAAATCAAAAGGAACACCTGATCTAGATCAGTTATTGTCAGGACCAAATACATGGGAAATAAAATAATACCATAAAAATTATTTTAGTTCTTTTGGTATAACACAAACAGGAATAGGCTTCATTTTATGCTGGTTTGAAAGATGTAATTTTGTGAATATATTAAACACTTCTTTGTCTCTACCAATAAATCTATTTTCTTTCGAATTATCGTATTCTTTCATTGCCCATTCTAGTTCGTTATACGTCGCTCCTAATTGATCTTCATCATTTCTCCCATCACTCCACAATCCATCTGTTGGAGCTGCATCTTGAATTGAATTTATAATTTTTAATTCTTTAGCGATTTCGAAGACTTCTGATTTCATTAAATCTGCAATTGGGCTTAAATCAACACCTCCATCACCATATTTAGTATAGAAACCAACACCAAAATCTTCCACTTTGTTTCCTGTTCCCGCGACTAACATTCCTTTTGAACCAGCAAAGGTATAAAGTGTGGTCATACGAATTCTAGCACGTGTATTTGCCATGCTCAAATCACTCTTAATATCTGTAGGAATTTCCTTAAAAAGTGTATCGAAAGTTTCAGAAAGATCCACTTTAAAAATAGATACATTAGAGAATTTTGAAGTCAACCATTTTGCATGTTCATTAGAGCGGTTAAATTCTTGTTCATTTTGATGGATTGGCATCAAAATACATAGTGTATTTTTTCCACTAAGCGCACACAGTGTAGAGGTAATTGCAGAGTCAATACCTCCAGAGATACCAACTACAAAACCCTTTGTTTTTGATGAATCACTATAGTCTGTTAACCAGGTTATGATATGTTTAATGACATCTTTAGTTCTCATATTTTTTTGTGCTTAGGCAAATTTAGTAAAAATGCCTTTTTGATTATTATCTATTACACGATTATATGTTATTTTTCATTTCTTATTTTTGCCATATAAATTAGAATTTGTGAAGCATTTATTTGTATATGTTTGCTCTGGCTTACTTTTTTTATCGTCTTGTATTAACGATGGTAATCTAGATGTGAGTTCAGTGTCTCCGATGATTGAAATAAGACATTTTGATCATGATTTCTTTGGTATGGATAGCATAAATTTTGATGATGATTTATTAATGTTAGTCAAACAATATCCAGATTTTTTTAAAATGGGATTTGAAAAAGCCATATATAAAAATCGCTTTTATGATACAGAAATTCGTGAATTATATGACGCTGTTGATTCTGTTTTTTCTAGTACTCAGGAGTTAGATATTGAACTGTATAGAGCATTTCAATATTACTATCATCATTTTAAAAGTCATGACAGCTTAAAAATATATACGTGGGTTTCAAATTTCGAGCGTTTAGATCCAATACTGGTTTCAGAAAACACCTTACTTATTTCATTAGATATGTATTTGGGTTCTGAATCTCATTTTTATAAAACAGCACCAGATTATATTAAACAACGCTTTGATAAAATGTATATTTTATCTGATCTGTTTCGCTCTTATTTTTCATCTAATATTCCTTTATCAGATAATAATAGTCTATTAGCATCTATGCTGTATTATGGGAAAATTCATTATTTAATTTCTTCAATGTTGCCCAATTACAGCTCTCATATCATAATGGGATATACTTTAGATAAAATGCAATGGTGCATTAGGAATGAAGCGAATATTTGGGCTTATTTTGTAGAGAACAAGCTTTTGTTTTCTTCCGATCGCCAAAATAAGATGCGTTTTATTGAGGATGCACCATTTTCTAAATTTTATACATCGTTTGATAGAGAAAGTCCTGGTCGAATAGGGCAATGGGTGGGGATGAAAATAGTTGAAGCTTATATGAATTTTCATCCAGATTTAACTTTAACAGATCTTATAAAAGAGACCGATGCTCAAAAGATATTACGTGAATCTCGATATAAACCAAAATAGTAACAATGAAAGAGTCGGAAATTAAAATTAAAATCAGTTTAGATGAAAATAAAGTACCTGAACAAATTCATTGGACTGCAGAGGATGCTGGTGAACGAGATCAAAAATCAGAAGCTGTATTAATTTCACTTTGGGATGCTAAGCAACAAAACTCCTTGCGTATTGATCTTTGGACAAAAGAAATGAAGGTTGATGAGATGAAAACTTTTTTTCA
Organism: Cryomorphaceae bacterium; assembly: GCA_019649675.1. GTDB lineage: Bacteria > Bacteroidota > Bacteroidia > Flavobacteriales > UBA7430 > MED-G21. Next base: position 214,945 of record BOWN01000003.1, read on the forward strand.
TCAAACATTAATTGCCATGAGTGATACTTTTGAGCGTGCTACAGGTGATGAGAAAATGTCAGGTGAAATGCGTCGGTTTTGCCGATATTTTGCTGAGGAACTTAATTTAATAAAGGATGTAAAGAAGGAATCTTGAAATGATTTTGATTTATTATACACCCAGTAAATACTGCTAATTTTGTAATTTAGTGATTTATTATTAAATATTATGAGATTATTGAAAAAACTTTAACACTATTTATATGAGCCATAAAAGACTTATTCTAATTATTTCTCTCCTATTACCAATTGCTGTGTCGGGATTGTATTTTATGCCCAAGTTCTCTTTAAATACTGTTGATTTTTTACCCCTATTTAATGCTTGTGTTAATGCTTGTGTCTTTTTGATTCTAATTTTTGCTCTAGTTGCTATTAAAAAAGGCAAGCGACAGCTTCATATGAAATTGATGTATTCCGCATTAATTTTGTCAGTAATTTTCCTTATTTCTTATGTTCTTCATCATGCAACACATGATACAGTTTCATATGGCGGTGAGGGATTAATTAGGTATTTGTATTATTTTATATTAATAACCCATATCGTTTTGGCCATAGCCATTGTTCCTATGGTTCTTATAAGTTTTTCAAGGGCGTTAAATGAAGAGTTTTCTCGACATAAGAGAATTGCAAGAATAACTATGCCTTTGTGGCTTTATGTCTCTTTGACGGGGGTAATCGTTTATTTGATGATCTCTCCTTACTATCCTTTTTAAAGGAGTTTCACTATCTTATAAGTTTGTCTGCAATATAAATGATCTGTAACAACGGTAAATAAAATATTGATGCAATCATTAATTTTTTAGCATTAAAATCATTTGCATTTATATATAACCTAATAGATTTTAGAGCAAACCATATTCCCAATATTGCAATAATTATAAATGCGTATATAGATAGACTTAATGTGTTATGATTCCAGAAGAAAGGAACCAAAGAGATTATTATTGTGATAAGTGATGATATTATAGATAATACTGCTGGATATCTTCCCTTTTTATTACCAAATAGCATTTTAAAACCTGCCTTTTTGTATTCTTTGTCAAGAACCCATGCTATAGCAATAAAATGAGGGAACTGCCAAAAAAATTGAATTGCAAAAAGAGTCCCTCCATACAGTTCAAAATCATCAGTAGCAGCAACCCAACCTAATAAAAAAGGGATAGCTCCTGGAATAGCACCAATAAAAACTGATGTTGTGGAAAAACGTTTCAAAGGTGTATAAGCTAGAACATAAAGTATGATAGAAAGCAAGCCGAAAAAACTACACTTTGATAAAATTCCAAAAAAGCTACCTTGCGGGTTAATGAAGTTTAAAAAGTAAAGCCCTACAAGACCTAATAATAAAGAAAATATTAATGCCTGAATTATTGTGAGATTACCCATCGGTAAAGGCCTAGTAGACGTTCTCTTCATCAGTTTATCATGATTTCTTTCTATAATTTGGTTGAATCCATTTGCTGAACCTGTAACAAAAAAACCACCTATTATGAGAAAGATAAATTCGTTTAGTGAAAACTTTTCAAAACCAAGTAAATAACCAGCCATAGCAGAAAACACGACTGATGATGATAATCGAAACTTTAATAATTGGCCGTAATATTTAATGCTTTCGATCAATTATTAAGTAATGAGGAATTTGTTTTCTTTTTTTGAAGAAAGAATAAGATGGCAAATATTGTTGCAGCAATGTAAGGAAATGCCATTAAATACAATATCCCATTGTTTAAGCCCATACCTTTTGTGTCTCCAGTCTCGAGATTAGTTTCTACAACTGCTTTACACATTGCGCATTGCGCATTGAGATCTATTGTTATAAATAGAATTACAATTGAAGTAATTAAAAGAATGATTTTATTTTTCATGTCGAACAACTTTTACATCTTCATGATATTCAGCCATAAGTGTTTTGATATCTTTTATCATATCTTTTATCACAAAATCTTTTGTGCCGTCATAGCTGCCAAGAGCATTACCCTTCATAGTGTTTTTTTCACCTGTAGATGGACATGTTAGTGTGTACTTTTTGGAAGTCGCTTGACATGTATTACATACAAAGTTACTGTAACCCGATCGAACTCTTCCTTCTTTATCAACTATTACTAGAAATTCAGAATGGAGAAATCCACCGGGAGCAAGTTCATCTTCTGATACATTTACAAAATATGATTTTGCAATTTCATAGATTTCATCTTTATCACCTGTCACAAAATTGAAGTTAGATTCATCAATTCTCATCTTTTGAGCATATTTTTTAAGTACGCTAGGTGAATCGTATTCAGGATTAACGGTATGAGATAGAAACTTGATATTTGGGTATATTTTGAGTTTATTTTGAATATATCGCATATTTATTGTCATAGTGGGACAAATTGTTGGACATGTTGTGTAAATAAAATTTGCGATATATATATTGTCCTCGTAATCTAAATTAGTTACAATTATACTGTCTTGATTTAAAAATGAGAATTCAGGAATCTTATGATCTTTTTCACCAATAACGGCTAATTCTATAAAAGAATGTTGTCCTTTTGATATGTATGTGAAAATGAAATAAGGCAAACAAAGTAATAGAAAAAGTAAGCCAAATTTTTTGATTAAATTTTCCATAAATCAAGTTATGTTTATATATAATTAGAGAATCCCTCAACAAGTAGTATAAAAAGTAAGTAAGGAATTAGAACAAACATTGGTGCAATGATGACCCATCTCAATCCCTTTACTTCGTGTCCTAAATGCATGAACACCATTACAATATAGGCAGCTTTAACTAATGTGAGAATAATGAAAATATGATTTAAAAGCTTGGTCCCTAAAAAGATAGTTTCAACCAAAAAGGGTGGTTTAATAATACCTAATATGACTTCTACTCCAGTTACAACAAGTAGAATCCAAAATACTTTCCAAATCCACCAGTTACTATTTGATGATTCTTGTGCCATAATACTAATTTTTAAAATTTAAACTAAGTAGAAGAATGTAAATACAAATACCCAAACTAGATCGACAAAGTGCCAATATAAACCGACTTTTTCTACCATTTCATAATGTCCTCTTTTTTCGTAAGTTCCTTTGATTACATTTATAAGAATAATAATCAAGATAACAACACCACTGAAAACGTGGAATCCGTGAAACCCTGTTATAAAGAAAAAATAATCTGCAAATAATGAGTGACCATATTCATTTTCATGAAGGTTAGCTCCTAAAGAAATGTTAGTTGCATTTTTGCGAAGGTATTCTTGAGATTCTAGATTTGTTAAATACTCTTTGTTAGATTTTCTGATATTAAACTCTGGCTTCTCTTTTAATTTTTCGATTAAATTATTAACGTTTTCTTCGTCAAAGCCAATTTTCATTTCATTGGTTAAATCCTCAAGACCAAAGTAATTTAAGCTACTATTATGAGAGCTTTTATCTATATCCATAAGATCATAAATAGAAGATAATTTTTCACCTTTAGCCACATGCACAATATATTCATTTTCTGTATTTACACCTCCTCTATCTCCATGGATGAAGTGACCCCACTCCCAAGCCTGTGCACCCAAAAACATTGAGCCACCAATAATGGTTAAAGACATCCAAAGAATCACTTTATTTTTTGCATTTTATGGCCATAGTTTACAGCGAGTACCATAGTTACAGAACTCATAATTAGTATGAAAGTCATTAAAGCAACAAATAGTAAAGGGTGGTCTCCATGAAGAAATGGGAAATGAGTAAATACATCTTCAGGAATAGGCCAAACATCAACAAATTTGAATCTACTGAAGCCATATGCAGCTAAGAATCCTGAAAAAGTTAGTGCATCTGTCATTAAGAAAAACCACATCATAAGCTTTCCGTAGCTTGCTCCAAATGGTTTTGCGTTACCACCCCATGGATTTTTATTTTCAACTGAATGTTCCATAATTAAAATTTATTCTCGTTTTATGAATAACTAAAAATAAAAATAGATATAACCACAACAACCCAATAAAATGCCAATAAATTGAGATGAGTTCTATTCCTAAATAGTTTTCTTTTGAGTATATATTTAGTTTTGATTTAACTGTTGTAATGCCTAAAGCTACTAAACCACCCAATAAATGTATTAGGTGTGCAAGAGTAATAACATAGATGAAAGACCCTGAAGGATTACTTCCTTCTCCTGTAAGATATACGCCTTGATCCACTAAGTCTTTCCAACCTTGTACTTGAGAAAAAGTAAATGTAAGTCCAATAATTAGTGTTGTTACTAAAAAGTTGGTTGCAGATTTATCTTTTTAATGTTGTGAAGAGCACACCATAAACTTAAACTACTAGCGATTACAACAATTGTACTTAACGTAAACCATATCGGCATTTCAAACTCAAGCCAATTTCCTTCAGCTTTTCTTACGATATATGCGGAGGTAAGACCACCAAAAAACATTACTATGGACCCTATTCCAATCCATAGTAGTTGTTTGTAAGTTTTATTATTTCTCAATGTACTATTCATCTAAAATTAGTGTTCTGACTCATCTTTTTTAAGGGGACATTTTGAGGAATAAAGTCATCATCTGCACCAGGTTTTGAGTAATCATATGCCCATCTTTCTACAGAAGGTATTTCACCCGGCCAGTTTCCATGTATTCTTTCGATAGGTGTTGTCCATTCTAAAGTATTGGACTTCCATGGATTTTCTGTAGCTTTTGTTCCTTTGAAAATACTATAGAAGAAATTGAATATGAATAATAACTGAACTAGTCCTCCTATTATTGCGAAGAAAGTAATCACTTCATTAATATTGGTAAGTTCGTCAAACATTGGGAAAGCACTATTTGTGTAATACCTTCTGGGTAAACCAGCTAAACCTAAAAATGCATTGGGAAAAATACACCATAGGCAGAAATAAATGTTACCCAGAAATGGAAATAACCTAATTTTTTATTCATCATTCTTCCATACATTTTAGGAAACCAATGGTAAACACCGGCCATCATTCCGTATATCGCAGAAACTCCCATAACTATGTGGAAGTGTCCTGTTACAAAGTAAGTGTCGTGAACATTAATGTCGAGTGCAGAATCACCAAGTATAAGTCCTGTTAAACCTCCTGTGATAAAGGTAGATACAAAGCCAATAGCAAATAGCATAGCAGGAGTGAAACGAATATTACCTCTCCAGAGGGTTGCTAAATAATTAAATACTTTAACAGCTGATGGGATGGCAATAAGTAATGTTGTAAATGTAAATACTGAACCAAGAAATGGATCCATTCCTGTAAGGAACATGTGGTGTCCCCATACTATAAAAGATAGAAAAGCAATAACAAGTAATGCTCCTACCATTGCTTTGTATCCAAAGATTGGTTTTCTAGAATTTACAGAAATTACTTCTGATACAATACCAAGAGCAGGAAGAAGAATTATATAAACTTCTGGATGTCCTAGAACCAGAAAAGGTGCTCAAATAGTATTGGAGAACCTCCAGTATTGTGAAGGCTTCTCCATTTATTATGATGTCTGATAAGTAAAAAGATGTACCAAAACTACGGTCAAAAATTAGTAACAACGCACAGGAAAGAAGACTGGAAAAGATAATACACCTAATATTGCAACAATTAATAATGCCCATATTGTAAGTGGAAGGCGCATCATAGTCATACCTTTTGTACGAAGGTTTAAAATCGTTACGATATAGTTTAGACCTCCTAAAAGTGATGATACTACAAATAAAGTCATTGCTATGAGCCACAGATCTTGTCCGAGTCCAGACCCAGGAACAGCTTCAGGTAAAGCAGATAAAGGTGGGTAAATAGTCCACCCTGCAGAAGCTGGTCCGGTTTCAACATATAAAGAACTCATCAGAACTACAGTTGCAGCAAAAAAGAACCAGTAAGATAACATGTTCATAAAGCCTGATGCCATATCTCTTGCACCAATCTGAAGTGGAATAAGGAAGTTGGCAAATGTTCCCGTCAGGCCAGCTGTAAGTACCCAAAATACTAGTATTGTACCGTGCATGGTTACAAGTGCTAGGTACATATTTGGGTCTAGAACACCACCTGGAGCCCACTTTTCACCTAAGAAAAATTCTAAGACAGCAAAAGATTCCCCTGGATTGGATAATTGTAAACGAAATAATATGGACATTGTCATTCCAACAACACCCATAAACATTCCTGTAATCAGGAATTGTTTGGCGATCATCTTGTGATCTAAACTAAAGATGTATTTCGTTATGAAAGTTTCTTTATGATGCTCTGACATTTATAACTATTTAAGAGTTAATGTATTCTTGAGTTTTTTTTGCGATGCAATCCATGCGTCGTATTCTTCTTGACTTTCTACAATAAATTTCATTTTCATATTATAGTGAGCAGCACCGCATATTTTATTGCATAAGAGTACGAAATCGAAATCTTCGCCTTCCTGTTCTTTCATTTCAGCAGTTGTTTGTGTTGGAGTAAATCCGAATTGAGTTGACATACCTGGTACGCAATTCATCTGTACTCTAAAATGAGGTAAAAATGCAGAATGAATAACGTCTTGAGAACGCATTTTTAGAAGAACAGGTTGGTCTACAACTAAATGTACCTCTCTTGTAATGATATCATCGGCAGCATTTTCATCTTCCATATTTACGCCTAGTTCATTGAGCCCTTTTACTAATTTGTAATTAGCATCACCTAGTGTGTTATCATCTCCTGCGTATCTTGCAGTCCAACCAAATTGCTTAGCATAAAGCTCAATTATTTGTGAATCTGTTGTGTCTACACTAGTTATATTGTTCCAAACATTTAAACCATAAATGATAAGAGGTGTAAGAACCAATGATGGAATAATTGTCCATGCAAGTTCTAATTTGTTATTGTGTACAAAGAAGTATGCAGATTTTTTACTATTTCCTCTGTATTTGTAAGTAAACCATGCTAAAATAGGTTGAGTAATGAAGAACACAAATAAAATAAGACCACAGGTAACTTTCATCAAAGTATCAATTGTAGCGCCATGTAAAGAACTTGCAGGTGGTAAAATATGAATTCCCAGTATTTAAATTGCCATAGAACAGAACCTAAAAAAAGCACTCCCATGATTAAAAAAGCTAAAACACCTTGCGTTTGGTTGTCTTGATCATTGACTAAATTAGGATCTTCATTTTTGACTTGAGAAATTAATTCATTTACCCTTAATAATTGCACCAAAACAATTAATGAAACTGCTATAATTAAACCAACTAAGATACCTGTCATAATCTATAAAGTTTTCGAAACAAAATAAATGTTAATCATTATGCTTTAGAGCCATAATTGAACTTTAATAAAGTCTCATATTTTACCTTAGCATTTATAAGTGCAAAATTACTAAATTAAACTTACACAAATAAGATATTTAATGTTCAATTTAGAAATTAGAACAATTCTAAATAGTAATTATTTTAATCAATATTAATTGATATTTTTTTAATGAATAAGATGTTCTTATTTGTAAAATATATCATGCGAAATTACAAGCTTTTTCTGAAGTAAAGGAATAATAAGAATCCAGTAATTACTGCAAATATACCTTTTAGAGCGCCCAAGGTATTTGTATCAGGAATGATTTGAGCTTCTTGTAACCAAGATAGTATGGCGAACATAATTCCAAATGCAGAGATAAAAAGCCATATTTCTTTTTTGATTTTCATTTTTTGAAGATTCATTAATTTCTTATTATTTGGTCTAGTTCTTCTGCTAATTTTTTGAGTTCTAATATAGCTCTTCTGAATTCATTAGGTTTATCTTGAGCTTTTGAGGGATCGTCAATATTTCTGTGAAGTACTTTTGCGGATTTTGGTACAATCGGACAGGATTCTTTAGCTGAATCACATACGGTAACAAACAGATCAAATTTTATATCACAGTATTTTTCAATTAGATCTGAGGTATGGTTTGAAAGGTCAATGTCGAATTCTTTCATATAATGAACTGCATCTTTATTGATGCCGTGGGCTTCAACTCCTGCACTAAAAACAAGGTAATCTCCATTGGAGAAAGTTTTGAGCCAACCCTCAAGTATTTGGCTTCGGCATGAATTTCCGGTACACAAAACAAGAATTTTTTTCATAGAATCAAATTTACCTGCCGCGAACATATAAGATAATTTTTGCTTTTATGTTAATTAGATATTGACTTATTATGAATTATTTTCGGCAGTGAAGGTTTGTTTATTTCACTATCTTTTTTTCAACGAGGCCATTGTCGTAGATGTAAAAAAGTAGTGCACCCTTTTTTGTGTTAGTTACTTCTCGTCCTAAAATATCTATGATTCGCAAAAGTTGAGGCTCTGAATACTGAATTGAAGAATTTTCTATCACTAGGTTTAAAGTATTGAATTCTTCTTGTACCACATCTATTGGGTCAATTAAGTCTGGAGTGGCTTCTACAATGATGTCGATGTAAATGTCATTTGGAGGGTCCTCACTGTTTGCAACTCTCAGAAAAGCAGACAGCGAGCTGACCTGATTGTCATAGCATCTTGTGTCTGCACCAATCACTTTCGCCCCCTGTAAAGAGGCCATAAGTTTTTCAGATAATGTGCCTGATGTATTTAAAAACCTTGATTCCATTGAATCGAGTATTGATTGACCAAGTAGGATGTTTCCTTGAATGGCATAGTGGTCTCCTATAATATGATTTTTATAATCAAAACAATTTTCTCCGGTATAGGCACTTACTTTTATGCTGTCATTTGTTAACGTAATGGCACCATATTGTCTAATAGATGAATTATTTTCTGCATCATTATAAATAAGCCAGTCAATAATTTCTTCAGCAGTATAACCTTCAAGTAATTTTTGATGGGCTTGATCTTGATTCTGTTCATTCCAATATGATTGGGTGTGTATCGCACCAAGTCCGGGTATGATATCGCTAATTAGTGCAGCACCTGGGGTTCCAGGCCATAATACTGCATCACCACATGTGGCTCCCGCACTTCCTACTTCTTTTGTGACGCTGTCTATAGCAACAATGGAAAATGTATGTTGACCAAAAGCTATTATTGGAGCTAAGATAAATAGAAGTATAACAACTGTTTTTTTCATATATAACTTATGTGTGTAATTTGTTTTATGCTGTTTGGTTTTTTAATCTTTCGGCGAGCATTTGTATGATTCGCTTGTTGTAAAGCTGTTGATTTACAGAATATTTTTCAAATTCTTCTAGGGTTAAAAGAGCAATTACAGTTCCAATAAATGATGCTCTAATTTTGAAGTCTTTTTTGAAGATGTTATCTATATACTCGTATTTTTCTTCGCTACTAAATTCTGTAAAATTTATCTTGTAAGTCTTACAATTTGATAAAAATAGTTTGATTAAAAGCTCGTTTTGGAATTTAAGAATAGGGCGGAGAACTTGGTTTTGAAACTGTTCTTCACCACTTGTGTTTTTACACTCTTTTATAGTAATATGAGGACGGCATGCCTTTATTTTATCCGTACGATTCATTAGTAAAAGTCTTTAGAAGATAAATTTGTCTTTAGTTTTATAAGTTCCTTACAAAAGTGATGACAACCGCTTCTCTTGTCCAAAATAAAAATAAGCGGTGTTGTTCGATCACTTGAAAAGATACATCCCAACCTTCTTGTCCGTATTGATTCATTACTGCCTCCATTTTTTTTACTGGCATTTTACTTGCACCTAGAAAGAGAGAGCTTAGTGCACTTTCTTTGATAACCTCTATTTTGTATTCTTTTTTCATAGTTATATGTTCTTAAAGAAGTAAATATATAAAAATTGCATAGTGTTTGGAAAGTCTAGTCTTTTACAAAAAAAGCACCTACATCTCTGTAAGTGCTTTGTTTTTAAGTGGGCCCACCTGGGCTCGAACCAGGGACCCCTTGATTATGAGTCAAGTGCTCTAACCAGCTGAGCTATAGGCCCTATTTTTTTGGTTGCTCTATTGTGCAATCCCATAAAAATAGGCTGCAATAATACGCAATATCTCTTTATCTTGCAATGAAATGAACGATATACTATTGTAAGTTTTTACGTCTTTTCACGCTTAATGTATCACGCGCTTTTCAACCTTGCCATTTTCATAGATGTAGAACAGAAGCATACCATTCTTATGTTCGTTATATTCTCTTCCTAAAACATCAATCATTTTGATTAGTTCTGTGCTTTCTACTTCAACTTCATTTATACCTATGCCATCGTCATAATCTATTTCGTCACATTCTCCATCTAGGTCAAAATCATTAATACAGCTGCCATCGCAGTTGTAAAACATTTCTGCATAAATACAAGATTCATCATCCGTATTTGCTTCATCATCATAGTTACATGCTTCTTGATCGGTACAACCTAAAATAATACATGTGCCATCATCATCTGTTGCATTACTGTTGTAGTTGCTTGCGTTTGGATTAGTGCAGCCTGGTATTTCCAGTTCGTCACATATGCCATCCGTATCACTGTCATTAATACAATTACCGTTGCAGTCAAAATAGGTTTCTGCATAAAAACAAGATTCATCATCCGTATTTGCTTCAGAATCCCAATTGCAAGCTTCTTGATCGGTACAACCCAAAAAGATACAAGTGCCGTCATCATCTGTTGCAATGTTGTTATAGTTACTTGCGATTGGATTAGTGCATCCAGGCACTTCCATTTCATCACATACACCGTCTGCATCACTGTCATTGATACAATTGCCATTGCAGTCTAAATAGGTTTCTGAATAAGAACAAGAACCGTCTTCAATGATTGCTTCTGTATTATAATTACATGCACTCTCATCTGTGCAGCCTAGGTTTTCAGCAGTACAGGTTAATACAGGTGATACTTCATTTGTTATGACATCTAAGTTGTTGGTTACATAATTTAGAGATATGTTAATATCGTAGAGTAGGTTACTGTCTATTAAATGTAAATTAATAAGCTGCCCGTCAGTTGCGCCATCTATTTCAGAGGTAAAAGAGTCATTTCCCCATACCGCCAAACTTGTTTGGGAGTTGTTTAGATATGAAGAGCCAACGACTAAACCAGTTTCAGTAGTTGCTACTATATAGGCATTGCTAGTTTGGATGTTTAAAGAGGTGACAAAACTTTCTTGAAGAAGAAGTGTCATGTTTGAACCAGTATTTCCTTCAAAAGGGAGGAGCCATTGGTCTTGTTCGCAAAATCCATTTATATATTCACAAGAACCATCATCAACATTTGAATCGAAAAAAGCATCTATTTGCCCTCCTTCATATTGGTCCAAATTAGATGAGTTGAAGGTAATAGTCATATTTTCACTTGTATTTGCAGGTTGTTGAAAAAGGTCTGTAGTAATATTTTGGCCTATTGAATGTATGCTAAGACAAATAAAGAGACAAATAATGAGATATAATTGCTTCATGATAAGAGGATTAAAACCCAAATTTACAAAAACGATAATTGAGTTAAATCATCATGGGATTATATAGGGTATTTATTTTATTTTGACCACAATATATGTGTATCTTGCTCTAAAATTAAAAGAAATGTACGAAGGTATTAAATCAGTTATTTTTGATTTGGGAGGCGTGATTTATGATGTGGATTACCATAAAACCATAAATGCATTTAAAGCTTTGGGTATGGATCGTTTTGAAGAGCTTTATGCCAAAGCTGGTCAGTCTGATTTATTTAATGATTTAGAAGAGGGTAAAATTTCGCGTGCAGTTTTTGTAGAACGCATTAAGAACTTATCTAGACATGATATGACAAGTTCACAAATTTTTAATGCATGGAATGGTATGCTCTTAGGCTTTATGCCCGATGCTTTAGTTTGTTTAAAGCGATTAAGGTCAACTTACCGCATTTTTTTGTTGAGCAACACAAATGAGATTCACATTCAGGAAATAGAGAAAAGAGTGGGCACTGCCTTTTTTTCAGATTTTTGTTCTTTGTTTGAAAAGGTTTATTTGTCTCATGAACTTGGTTTACGAAAACCACATACTGATGTTTTTAATCACATATTGAAGGAAAAGGGCTTGAAAGCAAATGAAACTCTTTTTATAGACGACTCTATTCATCATGTTGAGGGAGCTATAAAGGCTGGTCTTCAAGCACACCATTTAACAGATGAACAGACCATTGATCAGCTTTTTCCGTGAGGAATCGGATTAGAATGTTCATCAAGTTGAACAAAGACAATTTTGTCTATGGTAATGATGATTTTTTGTGTTTGTTTTACGCGAGCAACACATTTAACTGTAATAGAGCTTTTACCAAATTTTACTGTTTCTAAACCTATTTCTACGACATCACCGGTTCGTGCAGGGCTTACAAAATTTATTTCAGACATAAATTTAGTTACTACATTCTTACTGTCTAACTGACACATGACATATATTGCTGCTTCTTCATCAATCCAGCGCAAAAGTGTCCCTCCAAAAAGTGAGCCTCCAGCATTAAGATCCTCGGGTTTTACAAGTTTTCGTGTGTGATAAATCATTATCTTTATATTTAACGTTATGAAGATTGGTTATTATGGTATTTCTTGGCAAAGTTCTATGAGTACACCTTTTGTGTTTTTAGGGTGCACAAAACAGACTAGTTTATTGTCAGCCCCTTTTTTCGGTTTTTCATTAATAATAGTGTATCCGGTCTCTTTAAGTCTTTTTATCTCTTTATGAATGTCTTTTACCGCAAAGGCAATATGGTGAATACCTTCGCCTTTTTTAGCTATGAATTTTGCGATAGCACTTTCATTTTTTGTGGCTTGTAAAAGCTCCACTTTACTTTCACCTGTTTTAAAAAAAGAAGTGTTGACTTCTTCACTATCTACAGTTTCCATTTTATAGGGCGAAGTGCCTAAAAGTTGTTCATAGATTTTATTCGCCTTGTCTAAATCTTTTACTGCAATTCCGATATGTTCAATTTTTTCAATCATTATGATAGGTTTTGCATATTATGAAGTTTGTAGTAGTGGCCTTTGTTTTTTAACAGCATGTCGTGTGTGCCTTTTTCCACAATTTGACCTTCATTAATGACCACAATTTCGTCTGCATTTTGAATTGTAGATAAGCGGTGTGCAATCACTAAAGAGGTCCTGTTTGCCATGAGTTTGGTTAAAGCATCTTGTACCAATTGTTCTGATTCAGAATCTAATGCAGAGGTTGCTTCATCTAAAATTAAAATAGGAGGATTTTTCATAACTGCTCGTGCAATACTAATACGTTGCTTCTGTCCACCGGACAGTTTATGTCCTTCGTCACCAATGTTATGCTGATAGCCGTCTTCAAATTTTGAAATAAACTCGTGTGCATTGGCAATTTTTGCTGCTTCAATAATTTTTTTTGGGTCTGGATTTTTAATTCCCAAAGCAATGTTGTTAAAAATACTGTCGTTAAAAAGAATGGCATCTTGGGTTACAACGCCCATTTGCATTCTTAAATCATAAAGTTTGTAGTCACGGATGTCTTTTTCGTCAATAAAAAGAGTTCCTTCATTAAGATCATAATACCTTGCTACCAAATTAGCTAGTGTGGTTTTTCCACCACCTGATTTTCCTACTAAAGCTATAGTTTGGCCCTTTTTTATTTCCAGATTAATATTCTTAAGAATGGGTTTTTCATTATAAGAAAAACAAGCGTTTTCAAAATGAATAGATTCTCTAAAACAAGAAATAGGTAATGCATTTTCATTTTCTTTTACCTCTATTTCAGTTTCTAAAATCTGCATAATCCGTTCTGCAGCTGCAGAACCTCTTTGTATACTGTAATAACCTTGCGAGAGTGATTTTACAGGTGGTAATATTTGAGAAAAAATGATGATAAATCCGATAAATGATTGTGGGCTAAGTGATGAAACAGTTTCATTATTTTGACTTTCAAAAATTAAATTCCCCCCGTACCAAATAATGACTACCATGACCAGTGTACTTAAAAATTCACTCATTGGTGAAGCTAAATCTCTTCTTCGTAGAATGCTCGATGTAATATTCTGTTGCTTTTCTAGTTCTTCTTCAAATTTAGTATTGATTTGTTTTTCAGCATTAAATGCTTTTATAATTCTCAGTCCGGAGATATTTTCTTCAATGGCTGAAAGAATCCGAGCCATTTGAATTTGGCCTTTATTAGATTTTCGTCTTAAACTTTTCCCAATTTTACCTATGACTAGTCCTGCAATAGGAAAGAGAAATATTACAATAACTGTAAGTTTTGGACTCATTGTTATTAAAAGTACGATTGAGGCAACAATATTTACAGGATCTCTTACAACAATACCCAAAGAATTCATGATTGAGCCTTCAACCTCTGTGACATCAGAGGTCATCCTTGAGATCAAATCTCCTTTTCTTTTTTCAGAAAAATAAGATACAGAAAGTAAAGACATTTTTGTGTGGATAGTTCTTCGGATATCTCTAACGACGCTTGTACGTATTGGTATCAAAGTATACTGAGCAAAATATCTTGCTAGGTTTTTGATGAAAAAGGTAACAATAATGGTAATACATATAATACTTAAGGCACCTGTTTCACCAACTGACTCAATAATATTTGTGAGTTTATATCCTAGGAAGTCTGCAACCCATTTTGAAGATATTTCACCTTCAGGAGGTGAGGTTATCTTTTCTTGAGTTCCAAATAGAATACCAAGAATTGGAATAACTAAGGTGATAGAAACTAAACCAAAAAGAACCGATAAAATATTTAATAAGGCATTAAGCAGTGCTAAATATTTATATTTATAAGCAAATTTTAAAATTTTAAAAAAGGGCTCCATGATGCTATTCCTTCTTATAAAGCATGTTTAAATATATTGCAAATATAGAATACAATTTGATATACTTTCATTTCATTAAGTATATTAATTTAAGTATTTTAATAGTAATATAAGTATGTCATTTACTATTCCTAAATTTATATCTTTGATTCATGGAAAGTACAAGACAAAAAAAAGTTGCCCGTCAAATACAAAAAGATGTAGCAGAAATTTTACTTCAAAAGACAAGTATAATATTACCAGGGGCATTAATTTCCGTGTCTAAAGTTAGGATGAGTCCTGATTTGTCTTATGCAAAAGTATTTTTATCAGTTTTTCCACTTCACGATGCCTCAGCGTTTTTAAAATCTTTGGGAAAACAAAGTTCCGAGATTCGAAATGATTTGGGCAGAAGAGTTCGCAATCAACTTAGAATTGTTCCTAAACTCACCTTTTACATTGATGATTCTATAGATTATGCGGAAAATATAGATCGTTTGTTACGAGGCGAAGACACAAATCCTTCTGAATAATTTTGAATGTAGCCCTTTACATAGCCAAACGATATTTATTTTCTACTAAGCGTAAAAATGCGGTTAATATTATAACTGCTATTTCAATATTAGGAATTGCTGTAGGCACTTTAGCTTTGGTTGTGGTCTTATCTGTTTTTAATGGTTTTGAGTCTTTGATTAAAGATATGTATCATCCGGTAAGTGCTGATTTTGTTGTTACTCCTGTCTATTCAAAAGATTTTTCAGTAGCGTCTATTGATTACGATGAACTTCAAAAAGTGGCAGTATTTTCATCAATTCAAGAGGTGTATGAAGAAAAAGTATTGCTTAGCTATGATAACCGTGAGCAACTCGCAAAGATTAGAGGTATAAAACAATCACCATGTGAGGATTCATTAGCAATTGAAAAATACATATTTAAAGGTGAAAGTTTTAGATCGGATTCTAGTTGGGCTATATTAGGTCAATCTTTGGCTTACACCTTATCCGTTTCTGCAGGACAGTTTTCTAAACCTTTACAGGTATTTGTTCCTAAGGTCAATGCAAAATTTAACTCTATTTCAGAACGCCCTTTTGTAGAAACTTCCATATATGTTTCCGGTATTTACTCAGTTCAGCCAGTTTATGATGCTTCTTATGTAATTACATCTTTAGAAACAGTTCAAGATTTTTTGAGTCGTCCTAGTAAACTTACCCAAATAGAGTTTAATACATCGCAGTTAAATAAGTATTCTGTGCAAGAAGCGCTTCAAGCGTCAGTAGGTCCAGATTTTAAAGTTAAAAGTCGATACCAGCAAAATGAGTTTTTGTATAAAGTTTTGCAAACAGAAAAATGGGCCATTTTTTTTATTTTGTCCTTTATTTTATTGATTGCTACTTTTAATATCGTAGCATCTGTGATTATGATTATTTTAGAAAAACGTAAAGATATTTTTAGTCTTAGATCTATTGGTGCTTCTGATGTAACTCTTACTAAAATATTTTTTTATGAGGGTTTACTCGTTACTTTTTTCGGTGCAGTATTAGGCCTATTTTTTGGTGTCGGTTTGTGTTCGTTACAGCAAAAATTTGGTTTGCTTACCTTAGGGTCTGAAGGTGATTTTATTGTCAATTCTTATCCGGTTGAAGTTCAAACGCTAGATATATTCTTAATTATGCTTACCGTTGTATCAATTGGTGTTGTTGTTACTTTGATTCCAGTTCAAATTTTAAAACGTAAATTTCTCAACTAAAGTTGTAGCCAGCAAAATGTTCACCAATTTCGTCTAAGAGTTCAAATATAGTTTCAGGATTGTCTGTAGTAACTAATTTTGAGCGGAATTCTTTTATTCCAAACATTCCTTTAAAATAATTTGTGTAATGCCTTCGTGTTTCAACAACACCTAAAATCGGACCTTTCCAATCTAAAGATCTTTTTAAATGTTGTTTACATGCAGCCACGCGTTCATCTATGGATGGAGGAGCTAATTTTTCCCCTGTTTTTAAATAGTGTTTTATTTCGTTAAAGATCCAAGGGTATCCAATTGAAGCACGCCCAATCATCATACCATCTACATCATATCGGTCTTTCATTTGTTTAGCTTTTTCTGGCGAATCGATATCACCATTTCCAAATACAGGAATATGCATACGTGGATTGTTTTTTACTGCAGATATTAAAGTCCAATCTGCTTCACCTTTATACATCTGTTTACGTGTTCTACCGTGAATAGATATGGCTTTTATTCCTACATCTTGAAGACGTTCTGCAACTTCTACGATGTATTTGCTTTCATCATTCCAACCTAAACGTGTTTTGACAGTCACCGGAAGATCGGTAGATTTAACAATCTCTTTAGTCATTTCGACCATTTTTGGGATGTCCTTGAGAATTCCCGCCCCCGCTCCTTTGCAGGTTACTTTTTTTACTGGACAACCATAATTAATGTCGATAATATCGGGTTTCGCTTGTGTTGTAATTTCAGTAGCTTCACGCATCGAATTGATGTCATAGCCAAAAATTTGAATTCCCATAGGACGTTCATATTCAAAGATGTCTAGTTTTTGAACACTTTTAGCAGCATCACGAATCAACCCTTCAGAAGAGATGAATTCAGTGAACATGACATCAGCTCCATGTTTCTTGCAGAGCTCGCGGAAGGGGGGGTCACTAACGTCTTCCATGGGTGCAAGTAATAGGGGATATGCTCCGAGTTCTATATTTCCTATCTTTACCACTATTTACAAAATTGTGCCAAAAATACGAAAAACACATGGCTTTAAATATAGTTTATAGAAGTAAGGGGATTTGGGCAAGTAAAAGTTATTCTAGTTTACTTTATTTTTTCCCAATTTTGATTTTAAGTGGACTGCTACTTTCTCATATAATAGGCATATTTATATGTCATTTTCTTTTTGATGTAAGTTTTTTTTCGAGCACCCAAGATATTTATGATCCTGAGAATAAAAAGTTAATTGATGCAATGAAACTGTTTCAGTTTTTTAATGCTATTGGAGTCTTTATTATTCCGTCAATTCTCTTTTTGCATTTTAGAGGTAAGTCATTTTATACTTACTTAAAAATAAATCCATCTGTTTGTTTTAAAAGGTTACTTTCTATATTTATTATGGCTTTAGCTATGATTCCAGTAGCGAATTTTTTGGGTACGATAAACACCAAATTACCCTTACCTGAGTTTTTAAGTTTTTTAAATGAGATAGAAGCTCAAACCCTTCTCATCACTGAGCAGTTTCTTAATATGGATACCTATATAGATTTATTTTTGATGCTTGGTCTAATTGGTTTCGTTGCTGCAGTAAGTGAAGAGCTTTTATTTCGAGGTGTGCTTCAAAATTTATTTCATGAGTGGTTTGGATCACCCCACATTGCCATTTGGTTAAGCGCTTTTTTATTTAGTGTGATTCATTTACAATATCATGCTATTTTACCTCGTTTTGTTTTAGGCGCACTTATTGGTTATGTTTATGTAAGTTCAGGAAATCTTATTAGTTCTATGCTGCTTCATTTCTTTTATAATAGTTCATTGCTAGTCATCACTTTTTTTATTCAGCATGGAGGTATAGATTCATCTTGGCAAGAGGTGGGCGAAGAAGGTTTGATGTTGGTTCTGATATCAGTATTTGTTTTGGGTTTATTTCTTCTAGACCGTAATTCAAAGATTAATACTCATTATTAAGGTTTTACTATTTATTTTCTTCCCAGTAGTTTCTTTATAAACTAATATATTCATCTACTTGAGTGAAGTGGGTTTAGTCAATAGATTTTTTTTCCTTATAGGAGCTAAAGATTTCTCAGTTATCTCTTTTAAACTTAATTTCAATTATTCTACGCGTTCGTATGTAGCGTAGTTAATTTTAAATGCTTTTGCTTTTCGAAGCTCTTGTTTAATATCTGAGATGAGTCCCATTTTCGCATCTACATCTGCTTTGATACAGGTAATCAACTGAGGAATCTTTTCTTCTGAAGTAGATTCTCTTTTTGCTGCAACAAACTCTTGAACATCTGACGATAGTCTGAATGCATCGTTTAATTGAATGCGTGGTTCAGTTCCAAATTTACTTTTCATACCAGCAACAGGTGCACCAACATAAATATAGCTACAAAGAGATTTGTCTTCGATTTTCTTAACTTCAGTTGCTTGAGGGAGTGTATTTTCTACCA
This sequence comes from Cryomorphaceae bacterium, assembly GCA_019649675.1. GTDB lineage: Bacteria > Bacteroidota > Bacteroidia > Flavobacteriales > UBA7430 > MED-G21. Next base: position 233,843 of record BOWN01000003.1, read on the forward strand.
ATAAGGTAGTTTCTCTCATCACAGTAGTTACCATGAAGAAAAATAGCAACATAAATACGATATCAGGAAGTGAAGCAGTTGAGATAGCTGGCGTGCCGCCTCCCTTTTTCTTTTTAAAACGACTCATTAGTTTCCTCCTACATTTTTTGGTTCAGCTTCAGAAATCTTCTCTGGGAACATTTTTCGGATTTCTTTTTTATTGTCTCCTTTTAATTCCATGTAGTTAACACCAAATTTCTTTTGAGCCTCACGATCTCTTAGTTCGCGGTATGCTGCAGAAAGTTCATTTTGCACACTAACGTACATTTCATATGATGTCCCACGATCGTTTTGAAGCGATACAATGGCTTTTTGTGGGTTATCTGATAAATTCGGATCTTTGCCCCAGTTATCTAAGAAAGCTTTGGTTCCTTCTCTCAATTGAGAAATGTCCATAAGTTCTTCCTCTACAAGGAGTTGATCTTTAGCGTTAACTAAAACAACATAGATGTTTCTGGCTTTGATTTGAGAATCATCTAAAATTTCCTCTTCTTCAGGCATTGCAGGTAATTTACGAACCAGTCCTGTGTCAACATCCATGGTTGTTGTTACAAGAAAGAAAATTAGAAGTAAGAAGGCGATATCTGCCATCGAACCTGCATTGATTTCAGGTAGTGATCTTCTAGACATGAGTTATTTGTTAATCATTTTTCCTAGTTCTGTGTAGAGTGCAGAAACAACCGCGCCAAATGCAAGAATGTAAAATACAATTAAGCCTGTTCCAACTTGTTTTGATTGCGTATCTGTAACATCAAATTTTGCATAGTGCTCTGTAACTTCATCAGAAGCCAATATGTATGCAAGGATATAGACAACTAACAGAGCAACAATTGCCGTGCCTACCTGTTTTGCTTTTTTAGGGTTTGCTACCAAATGTATGATAGGAAACGCTATAGCAGCAATTGCTGCCACAGCTAATAAGATATAAGTAATTATTATACCGTAATTTGCCATGAAATCTCCCATTTCAATAAGTTTTGACGGTTTTTAATTATTTTTTTGAACCACTGTGACGTGCCAGGATGTCAATTAAAGTAATTGAAGCATCTTCCATACTGTTTACCAAACTATCAATCTTAGAGATAATATAGTTGTAAAACACTTGTAAAATCATTGCTACAATTAAACCAAATACTGTGGTTAAAAGGGCTACTTTTATACCTCCTGCTACTAAGGCTGGAGAAATATTATTATTAGCTTCAATGGCATCGAATGCACCAATCATACCGATAACAGTACCCATAAATCCAAGCATTGGAGCAAGCGCGATAAATAAAGAAATCCATGAGGTGTTTCTTTCTAGACGGCCCATTTGAACAGATCCATACGCAACAATTGATTTTTCAACCATGTCTAAGCCTTCGGAAGAACGCTCTAAGCCTTGATAGAATATAGAAGCAACTGGTCCAGGTGTGTTTCGGCAAACTTCTTTTGCGCTTTCCATTCCTTTTTACCTTTTAGAGCCTCATCGATGTCTGATAATAATTTATCAGTATCAGTGGTTGCTAAGTTTAAGTATATGATACGTTCAATGCAAAGGGCAAGACCTAGAATTAAAGCAATTAATACAACACCCATAAAACCAGCACCACCTTCAATGAATTTTCTTTTAAAACTTGGTGAAAACTTGCTTCATTCGTTTCTTCTGTTTCTGAGGGCAGAATTCTTCAGCAGAGTCTGTCATAGCAGAGTCTGTCATAGCAGAATCTGTCATAGCAGAGTCTGTCATAGCAGAGTCTGTAGTTAAAGAGTCGCTCGCAACTTCAGAAGGTATTACGTTATTACTTTGTGCGATCAGGGAATTGTTATTTATATTTAAAAGACCAATGATAGCAATAATTGAAAATAGTTTTTTCATTTTTTAATTGTTTGGTAAAATTAAATTCTAATTTTTCACAAATTTAAATAAATATGTCAAAAAGCAATGGAAATTTTTGGTCATATATTTTTTTCTTTATTGTATATTCGAAAAATTAATTTTTAACCTCATTATTTTATTTAATCATGAAAAATTTACACAAAAGAATATTTATTCTTTGTTTCTTTATTGGATCAATTTCAATTTTTGCTCAAACAAATGCATTATCAATTCAAGGTGTTTTCGATTTAGATGTTCCTACAGGAGGTTCAGATGGGAAAGCCATTCACCTTGTTGCAACAGCAGATATTGCTGATTTAAGTATTTTTGGATTAGGAGTTGCTAACAACGGAGGTGGAACAGATGGAATGGAGTATTCATTGGATGCTGTTCCAGCGTCTAACGGAGATGATATTTTAATTGCAAGATCTGTTGAAGCAATGTCTGCATATTTTGCAGATTGCTACACTGAATTTGAAATAATTATGGTTGCAAATTCGAGTATTTCACAAAATGGTGATGATGCAATCGAGCTATTTGAAGGAGAAATGGTCATAGAAACATTTGGAGACATTGATACAGACGGGACAGGAGAGGCATGGGAGTATATGGATTCATGGGCATTTAAAGTTAGACGGAGCATGGACTTATGGAGGTGTTAATTGCTCTGATGGCTCTCAAACAACTTTGTCTTCAAATTGTATTTACCCTCTTTGTGATAATGGTGGTGATATTTTAGGTTGTATGAATGAAATGGCATTTAATTATAACCCTAATGCTACAATTGATGATGGCTCTTGTATTCCAGTTGTGGAGGGTTGTATGGATGATGATGCCTTAAATTATGATTCAGATGCAAATACTTCATGTATTAGTTGTTGTGAATATCTAGGTTGTACTGATTCTACTGCTTTTAATTATGATGCAGATGCTACATCTGATGATGGTTTCTTGTATATATGATACTGGCTCATTAACAAATGCATTATCACTTCAAGGAGTTATAGATTTCACTGTACCTTCAGGAGGTTCAGATGGGAAAGCTATTCACCTTGTTGCAACAGCAGATATTTCTGATTTAAGTGTATTTGGAATTGGAGTTGCCAATAATGGTGGAGGAACAGATGGAATGGAGTATTCTTTGGATGCTGTTTCTGCATCTTCAGGAGATGATATTTTAATTGCAAGATCTGTAGAGGCAATGTCTGCATATTTTGCTGATTGTTACAGTGAATTTGAAATAATTATGGTTGCAAATAGTGATATTTCCCAAAATGGAGATGATGCTATTGAACTATTTGAGCAAGGAGTAGTAATAGAGACTTTTGGAGAGCTTGATGTTGATGGAACTGGTCAATCATGGGAATATATGGATTCTTGGGCATATAAAGTTGGAGATTCATGGACTTATGGTGGAGTTGATTGTACAGATGGCTCTCAAACATCTGTAACATCTGATTGCCCATATCCAATTTGTTCTGATACTCCAATTGAGATTTTAGGCTGTATGGATTCTGAAGCATGTAATTATAACCCAAGCGCTACTCAAAATGACGGTTCATGTGCTTATGCAGAAATGTTTTACGATTGTGATGGAAATTGCATAAATGATACAGACATGGATGGCGAATGTGATGAGGTTGATTATGATGACGGTTTGGGTGTGGATGAACTTCAGTCAGGAAATCCTCAAGTTATCAAAATGATTGATATGTTGGGTCGAGTTCATACATCTCACAACTCAGGTTTGCTTTTATTTTACATTTATAATAATGGCAAGGTGCAAGGTGTTTTAAAACAATAAGATAAATCGTATTAAAATTTATATAAAAGGGCTGATTTATCAGCCCTTTTTTAAGTTCAAAATCTAAATCTGATTTAAATCAAAAACAACTGGGACCAAATAATATGTGATTAGAGTAAGTATAATTATAGAAATTATGTTTAACCAAAAACCAACTTTGATCATATCATGCATTTTAATGACGCCTGACCCAAAAATAATTGCATTTGGAGGTGTTGCAACAGGAAGCATGAATGCACAAGAAGCTGCAATGGTAGCGCCAATCATTAAGATGTAGGGATGTACATCTACCATGTATGCTAAAGAGATGAGTATAGGCAGTACAATAGATGTTGTTGCTAGATTGGAAGTGATTTCAGTTAAGAAGTTAACACCCGCTACGATGCAAACAAGAAGTACAAAGAGACCAACATGCTCAAGTAAGTTAAGCTGACTTCCAAGCCATGAGGCTAATCCGGTACTACTAAATCCATTTGCAATCGAAATACCTCCTCCAAATAACAGTAATATACCCCAAGGTAGTTGCTCTGCTTCTTTCCAAGAAATTAATTTCGAGAATAGTCTTTTGATGGAATAAAAATAGAAGAAGCATGGCGCAAAGAGCAATAATAGAATCGTTTAATTGAGGAATGAAATTTTGTAAGTAACTTCTACTGAGCCATGCTAAGACTGAAAGAACAAATATGGTCAGTACTCTTTTTTCTTCAGTACTCATATCACCTAAATTTTTTAATTCTTCTTTTATTGTGGTAATCGATTGATTTTGTTCGTTACTAAAATCATATGCGATTTTAGTTAAGTACACCCAACAAATTACAAGCAACAACATCGAGAAAGGTAGCCCAATTTTCATCCACTCTAAAAAGCCTAGCTCTATTTGAAATTCTTCTTGAATGTTTGCAGCCAAAATAAGATTGGGTGGTGTTCCAATTAATGTAGCAACCCCACCAATAGAAGCGCTAAAAGCAATGCTTAATAATAGTGCAACACTAAAATCTTTATTGTCTGTTTTTAATTGATTAATAATTGCCAGGCCTATGGGAAGCATCATAACAGTTGTGGCTGTGTTTGAAATCCACATCGATAAAAAAGCGCAAGCAAGCATTACCCCTAAAATTATTTTTTTTTTACTGTCTCCAATTAAAGAAATAATATTAAGAGCAATTCGCTTGTGTAAGTTCCATTTTTCTATGGCAATAGCTAAAATGAAGCCGCCAATAAACAAATAAATGATAGGGTGGCTGTATCCTAAGACTGTTTCTCTCATCGAAAGTCCGCCACTTAAGGGGAATAAAATAATTGGAAGTAGTGATGTTATGGCAATTGGAAAAGCTTCAGTGATCCACCAAACTGCAACCCATAGAGTAGAAGCAGCTATTGCTAAACCTTTTGACGATAGGGATTCTGGTTTTATAAAAAAGTATAAAATAATAAATAGAAATGGACCCAAAAATAGCCCAATATTTTTTTTTGACATACCCATAGATCTAGTTATACAATAATTCGCAGGCTACTCCAGCCATAATACTATATTGATGTCCAACATTTGGTACAGTTTGAAATTGCCAATTAAATGGACTGTTTATTTCGCTTGCTATATTTTGAGATTCATTAAAAAAGTGCTCTGCACGTGCAAGTCTATGTGCACCTTGAAGTTCAGCTTCATCTGTATGTCTTAAACTTGGTGCGTTAGGATCATTATCTTCAGTTCCAACAATAACATAAATGTTTTTGAAAAAAAACTCCTCTAAAATATTATTTGAATAAATGAATGGTCCTTTATTTAACCCATATGGGAAATCAATGGATATATTGGGAACAGTATACCAACCTGCAGCAGATAGAATTACCTTATTAGTTTTATTAGTTGGTTTAAATAGTATGAAACGATGGGCAACTTGGGAACCAGCAGAATGTCCAAATAAGTCATATCTAGAAGTTTCATTATCAGTTAAGTCTCTAACATAATCAAATATTGGATCGAGAACTGATATAGTCCAGTCCGATTCTTCATTAAGAGTGGATTCTGACGGATTGTCTCCATCATCAAAAATATTAGCTAAATTGTAAGCATCTCCACCGGGGAAATCAATATCATTAAACTCTGGCACAACAACAATAAATCCCAACTGCTCAGATTTAGTAACAAAGGCATCTCGATATTGGGCGGCATTTCTGCCACTGCCATGAAGTACGAATAAGATAGGTGTTTGTGTGTTAATATTTTCTGGAACATGGTAAAAAACATTCATCGGTTTGTCAGCAAGTGGCAAATACGAATCAAAGACAAAAGAACTTGTTCCAGTAATTAAAGGATCTGAATCTGAGGTAATTGGAGCGTTATTTTTATCACATGATAAAATAAACAAAGTAAAAACAATAATAATTTTAAAAGGCTTCATGTTTTTATATTAATAAGTGCTCAAATTTAAGCTTTAACTAATATATTTGTCAAAATTTCAAATTTACTTTTAAAATTTATATCGTGAAAAAATATTTTGGTTACCTCTCTCTCTCATTAATCTTAATTTCGTGTGAAACAAATGATGTAATTGCAAACTTGGGTTGTACAGATCCTTTAGCATGTAATTATGATGCTGAGGCATTTGATGACAATGGTTCTTGTACTTATGACAATGAATGTGTTGATTGTGATGGTTTTGTGATTGATTCTGATCAAGATGGAGTTGGCGATTGTGATGAAGTGGAAGGATGTACAGATTCATTAGCTTGTAATTATAATCCTAGTGTAAGTGACGACGATGGCTCTTGTGAATATGCTCTTGAAGGATTTGATTGTGAAGGTAACTCTGTTGTTGATATGTTAATCATTAATGAAGTTTTGTATGATCCATCAAATGTGGGTCTTGATGGAGATGCAAACTCAAATGGTGCTTATGTTCATGATGATGATGAGTTTGTTGAACTAGTAAATGGCTCTTCATCTCCGATTGACTTGTCGGGTTATATGTTTTTTGACACAGAAGCTCTTGGTACTTCTTCACCAGCTCATATAGTCCCGGAAAATACTATTTTGCTCCCCGGAAAAGCATTTGTTTTATTTGGAGGAGGAGATTTGAGTACCTTTGCTAGTGATTTTGGAGGAGCACTTGTTCAAATTTGTTCTAATCAACCAATAAATCTAAACAATGGAGGTGATATTCTTACCATTCAAGATGCTCAGGGTAATACTTTGTTAGAATTTGATGTTGAGCCTCTATCAAATAATCCTAATGAATCTTATACAAGATATCCTGATGTGACTGGTGATTTTGTTCAACACGCAGGTGCTGTTGATGGCATCTTATATTCTCCCGGAACGCGAGTTGATGGTACAAGTTTCTAACATATGAATTTCTTAGGCCCCATTTTAGGTTTATTGATTCTTTGCTATTCGGTATTACTGATCGTTAGGAAGGTGAACCCTTATGCAGTTCTTCTTTTTTCAGGTCTTGTTATGTTGCTTTTGGCTTGGTGCCTTGAGTTAAATGTACCTGTGGTTAAAAAAACAACAGGATCTCAGCTACTTGATTTTTTTAGATTGATAAAAGAAGCCTTTGCAAAAACAAATGCTGGGGTGGGTTTGATGATTATGTCTATAGGAGGCTTTGTTGCATATATTAAGCATATTGGTGCTTCCTCAGCATTGGTAAATTTGGCAATCAAACCATTGTCTTTATTTAAAAAGAAGCCTCAGTTGCTTGCTGTTATGGTAATTCCAATAGGTCAGCTTTTATTTATCTGTATTCCATCTGCGGCAGGCTTGGGTTTATTGTTAATGGCATCTGTATTTCCTATTCTGATAAAACTAGGTGTTTCTAGAATCTCAGCCGCGTCTGTAATTACTGCTTGTACTGCATTTGGTATAGGCCCTGCATCTGCCATTACTACTCAAGCTTCTGAAATTGTATCCCAACCAGTTATTTCGTATTTCATTGAGTCGCAAATTCCACTAGTTTATATTTTATCTATGATTCTTACAGTAAGCTATTATTTTGTGAATAGTTATTTTGATAAAAAAAAAGCTTCGAGCTCTTATATTCAAGATGAGATTCTGTTTTCTGATGAACAAATGTTAGATGAGTCCGTTGAAAAAGTACCAAAGTTATATGCACTTATACCCGTACTTCCACTTTTATTTTTAATAGTATTCTCTAACTTATTTGATTTTTTTAATGATCCTATATTACTCGACACCACTACATCAATGTTTATGAGTTTAATTATTGCAATGTTATTTGAGTTGGTTAGAACAAAAAGTATATTGCATGTTTTTGACTCTTTGACTGTTTTTTGGCATGGCATGGGTAATATTTTTAAAACCGTAGTGACTTTAATTATAGTCGCTGATGTTTTCTCCAAAGGGCTAATTGCACTTGGCGTAATTGATGCTTTAGTTTTTGCTTCTCAAAATATTGGTTTTGGTGTTATTGGAATTGCTGTTATTATGACCTTGTTAATATTTGTTTCTTCCATTATTATGGGTAGCGGAAATGCATCATTTTTTGCTTTTGCGCCCTTGAGCTCTAAAATTTCAGAGACTTATGAAGTGTCTAGTTCGCTCTTTGTACTGCCTATGAATTTGTCGGCTTCTATGGGGAGAACTGTTTCGCCAATATCAGGTGTTTTAATTGCAGTATCAGAATTAGCTGGTATTTCGCCAATTGATATTGTTAAAAGAAATGCAATTCCTTTTGGGATCAATATCTTTATGTTATTAATCTTACATTTTGTCTTATGATTTTACTTAAGAATGCAAATGTTTACGATCCGTCTCACATCGGTAAAAAAGATATACTTTAGGTGGGGGCAAAATTCTTTTGATATCTGATAATATAGATTCTGTTTCAAATGTTAAAGTCATTGACATAGAAAATAAGTATTTAGTTCCAGGGTTTATTGATCAGCATGTTCACTAACAGGTGCTGGAGGTAAGCACGGTTTTGCTTCTATGACACCAGAGATTAAGGTCACTGATCTTGTAAAAAATGGTATTACATCAGTAGTTGGACTTCTGGGTACTGATGGAGCTACACGAAGTTTAAAATCTTTATATGCAAAAGTTAAAGCCTTAAATCAAGAAGGTATTTCTGCATTTATGCATACAGGTTATTATGGAATAGATCCTGTTCATTTAATGAAGAATGTACAAGAAGATCTTATATATATAGATGCTGTTTTAGGTTGTAAAATTGCTATTTCAGATATTCGCTCTTCTTATCCTTCGGATCGAGAACTTTTGAGACTTCTACGGGAAGTTAAAGTTGGTGGAATGATTGCTCGTAAAAAGGGTATTCTCCATGTCCATTTGGGTAATTTAAAATCTAAGATGGATCCACTATTTCGAATTGGTAAAAGATTATCAATTTCCTATTGAGCATATTTCTCCTACCCATGTTGGACGTACAGAAGATCTTTTTGAGCATGCTATTGAATTTGCTAAAATGGGTGGGGTTATTGATATAACTACTGGTGCATCTAAATATACTGAGCCATATAAAGCAGTTTTACATGCCTTAAATAAAGGTGTTAAATTTAGTAATTTAACATTCAGTAGTGATGGAAATGCGGGTCTTGATAAATTAGATGATCAAGGTCATTTAATAGGATTCCGGTGTGCGCCTATATCTGAGAGCTTCAATCAAGTAAAACATCTTTTAAATGAAGGATGTAAATTAGAAGAAGCAATTTCATTAATTACACTAAACCCTGCAATAAACTTAGGCCTCAACCACAAAGGAAGAATAAATGAAGGTGCGGATGCTGATCTTTGTGTTCTAGATGATTCATATTCGATAACGGATGTTTTTGCGCAAGGATGTTCTGTGATGCAAAACGGAGAATTAATTGTTAAAAATAGTTTCTAGTGAAAAATAAGTCATTACTTTTCTACATAGTTTTAAATATATGTTCACTTTCAGTTAATGGTCAAAATAGTGTCTTAGATCATTATAATTTTGGCGAAGGTTTAAATTTTGTTAATGATAATGGTTCGAGTCTTAAAATTCGGGGGTATTTTCAACCTTATTTTGATGCTAAAATGTATTCTGATACACTTGGAGACTCTTTTTGGAATAGAAGGTCAACCAATCCGGATTATCGCTCTAGAATTCGAAGACTAAGAATTAGAATTACTGGTAAGTCTGCGAATGAGCGAATTTCATATAAATTTCAGACAGATTTAACTGGTAATAATGAGGTAGATGGTGTTTCTAATGGTCTTTTATTAGATGCATGGGTGGCATATAACATAACTAAACGCATAAAACTTTCTTTTGGTCAGCGTGGAACTCCAACTGATAATAGAGAGCTTTCAATGGGGTCTAATGCGCTTCAATTGATTGAACGAAGTAAAGTTACTTCTGCATTTTCGTCAATTCGAGAATTTGGTTTTTTCCTTGATGGAACTATTAAAACTCGCTCCCCAACGTTACTTAAAACCTTCTCTTGTCATAACAAATGGAGATGGAATAAATGGACTTACTCAAGATCGTGGGGGTTTAAAATATGGAGGTAGATTGGATGTGCTGCCCTTTGGTTTGTTTACCAATTTTGGTCAGTTTAGACAGGCAGATATTGTTAGAGAAAATAGTCCAAAGCTTATTTTTGGTGGTTATTACAGCTACAATGACGGTATGAGTAGTAGAAGAGGAAGGACTAGTGGAGATATCATTTTCTTAAATAATGACTTAGAAGAGTCACTACCAGATTATGAAAAATACGGCTTTGATTTTCTGTTTAAATTTAAAGGGTTCTCAATGTTAGGTGAATATGTAAAGTCAAGATCATACTTACCATCAGATATTGAGTATTACGTTAGAAACGATGGGTCACTTTCTACTGGAATTACCATTAATGATTCCAACTATCCAAATAATAAATTAATGCTAGGACAAGGATATAATATTCAATTGGGATATGTTTTTAGAAATAGAACTTCTCTTGATTTAAGATATTGTCACCTAGATGCCGATGATAATTCTTTTCTTAATAATAATACGTTTTATAACCGGCCCAATTATTACACTTTTGGTTTAACTAAATATCTGAGCAGAAGATATGGTTTTAAAATTCAAGGCTCTGTAACATTTATCGAGTTAGGTGAAGGTGCTAATGCGAATGTTCATTCTGGAAATGAGTTAGAACCTTATAACAGACCACTGGTTTCTGGTCATGAAATAATTTATCGATTTATGACAACATTTTCATTCTAGATATGCTGAAATATTTAGTTACATATTTTTTATTTTTTTATTCTTTGGTTTGTTTAGGGCAGATTTCTTCTCAATCAAAGAAAATTACAAATAAATATTTCCCTAATCCTGAAATAGAAATCAATACCCCTGCTTTTAAAAAGAAAAGGGTTATACAAATCATAAGGAAATGATGGAATATTTAACTACTTATTCAGAAGAATTTCCTAATATTTGTTCTATTGATTTTATTGGAGAAAGCCAAAAAGGTAAGCCTATACCTCAATTTCGACTCACTGGTGAAAGCAAAAATAGAAAGATTAAGGTTTGGATTCAAGGTGGTCTTCATGGGGATGAGCCAGCAGGTACAGAAAGTATTTTTTATCTCATAGATCAACTCTTAAATGATAGTATTCATTTGTTAAATCATTTAGATATATCTATTGTGCCTATGGCAAATATCGATGGTTATGAAAGTCATGATCGTTATGCAGCAAATGGTTTGGATTTAAATCGTGATCAAACAAAATTAATGGCTAAAGAAAGTGTTTGTTTAAAACAAGCCTTCAGTGATTTTGGTCCCCATGTCGCATTAGATCTTCATGAATACAGACCTTTAGAAGAGATTTTACTCTTTTGGGAGAGTATGGGGTAACAAATTATTATGATGTGATGTTTTTATATTCAGGTAATTTAAATGTTCCATCAAAAATTAGGGAGTTTACCCAATCAGCATTTGTTCAGCCTGCAGTCCAAGTTTTGAATCATTTTAAGTATAATTCGCATGATTATTTTTCTACTCAAAAGGTACATGGTGAAGTTCAATTTAAACAAGGATCAAATAATTCACGATCAAGTGCTACTTCTTTTGCTTTAAGTAATTGTATTTCTTCTTTGATTGAAATTAGAGGCGTCGGTATTGGAAAGACTTCATTCAAAAGACGCGTTCACTCAGCTTATTTAGTTTCTATGTCTTATTTAACTTCCGCCTATGAAAATCGATATACTTTATTTGAGATGTTATCTTTTCAATGAACAGGAAAGCTTAGAGATTCTGTTATTGTAGAATCTGTGCCCAAAAAAATAATTCAAGATATTAAAATGATTGATGTGTATACCACAAATCTTATCAATATAAGTGCTAAAACAAACGATGCACTTCAATCTTCATCGACCCACTCCAGGCCTGCTCCTACTGCGTATATTATTCCAAAAACAAAAAAAGATTTGGTCGACAAGCTTCAAGTTTTGGGTTTACATGTTGATGAATTGTCTAAGGATAAAAAGTTAGAGGTAGATGCTTATTATGTTAATGAGCTTGAGAGAGAAGATTTTAAATATGAGGGTGTGTTTCGGCAATATGTGAAGACACAAACTGATATGATAATTAAAGATTTTGAAATGGGTGATTATATCATTTCTATGAAACAGAAAAATTCGGCTTTAGCAATAGAAGTTCTTGAGCCAGAAGCACCTAATAGTTTTATATCGTTTGGGTTAATAAAAACAGAACTTAATCATGAACTCCCTATTTATCGTTACTATGAAAAAATGCATTTTAGTAAAATTCTTTTAGTAGTTTATTTGTTATCCAATTTAGTAGATACAAATTCTTATGGTCAAAGTACTTCAAGCTATGAGTTTGGTAGTGGTTTACATTTTGAATCTAGTGATCAGAATTATCAGTTTGATTTAGGCGGGCTTTTGTTGCCTTATATTTCATACGAGTCTATCAATGATGAAACTGTTAATATGTTTTATGGTTCTAAAAGAACCTTTTTCACTTCAAAGCCAATTCTGAAAAAGAAAATGTTTCGGCTTATTTTTTAACTGATTTTTCATCAAATAACCCGCTTTTAGAAGCATGGGTTTCCTATAAGCCAGTGGATAGACTATCATTTACATTTGGTCAATTTCGATCAATTGCAAACAATAGAGAAATGTTGATTTTTGAAAATAGTCTTGCTAATTTTAGTCGTAGTCTTTTAAGTCAAACATTTAATGCAACAGGGAGAGAGTTTGGTTTAAAATGCTCTTACATGATTGGTCATTCAGATTTTTCACTCATTCCTATGATTCAAATTACCAGTGGAGATGGTTTAAATTCTTTTGGCGTTGATTCTAGAGACGTTGATCTTGGTGGTCTTAAGTATGCTTCTAGAATTGATTTTTATCCTTTAGGTTTGTTTAAAGAGGGTCAAGTTCAATCTTTAAATGATTACGCACATGAAGAATCCTTAAAGCTTGTAATTGGTGCTGCTGCCAGCTATAATGATGGTGCTAGCAATTCTGTTGGAGAGGGACACGGAGATTTCTATTTGTATAATAATTTAAATCAGGTCATGTTGCCTGATTACCGTGAATTAAATTTTGATTTTCTATCTAAATACAAGGGTTTTAGCTTTATGGGAGAGTATTCGATTTCGACTGCTACCGGTTTAGAAGGATTAGTTACCGAATCACTTATTCAAGAGCTTCAGCCTACAGAAATATCAACCTATTTAGCACTGGGTACAGGCTTGACTATGCATGTTTTTTACACTTCAAAAAAAGGATATTCAATAGGTTTTATTAACTCTTCTATTACATCTGAATTTGAAAATGAAAATAGTATTGTAAAAGATTCTAATCTTAAAAGTTTAGTTCTGTCTAAAAGAATTAAAGACAGTGCAGTTGTCATTCAAAATTCTTTTGATGTTTTAAAAATATCAGATGTAAATACGTTTACTTATCAGTTCTTAGTTCAGCTAGAATTTTAATTATAATTTAACAAAAAGTTCTAAATTCTTAGTTAGAAAAATTGTATATTAGAGCTCAAATTTTAAAAATAAACTTTAACCAAACTAAATTTTCTTAATCCCCCTTTGTTATGAAACATTTTCTCTTAAAGCAATTTTATTTTGTTTTATTTTAGGAACAATTTCTTTAATTGCTCACTGACTAATTCTTTGACTCTTCAAGGTGTATTAGATCTCTATGCTTCTACTGCATACAGTGGAACTGATGGTAAAGCTATTCACTTAGTTGCTAATGAAGATATTGCAGATCTTAGCTTATATTCTCTCAGTGTAGCGAACAATGGTGGAGGATCAGATGGTCCAGAATACACATTATCTGGATCAGCTAATGCCGGTGATGATATTTTAGTTTATAGAGTTGGAAGTGCTGATAATTCAGCAAACTTTTTTTCTGAATATTTCGGAGATTGTTTCTCTGAGTTTGAAATTACCATAGCTACAGGATCTAGTTTTCCTGACGGAAATGGAGATGATCCAGTTGAGTTATTTGAAGGTGAAACAGTAATTGATTTCTATGGAGATGTTAATGGTTCTGCTATGTCAGGAGATCCATATGAGGATTCATGGGTATATAGAAATGATGATGGATCATGGAATGAGCCTGGTGAGGACGCAGATGAAAATGATGGTACATATTCTGTATATACTTCCGAGCACCCTATCCTTTGTGTGGTTCAGTTGAGCCACCTGCTGATGTGCTTGGATGTATGGATTTACAGCAAATAATTTCAATGCAGATGCTACAGTTGATGATGGTTCTTGTACTTATGATGTAGTAGTTGACGTGCTTGGATGTATGGATTCTACAGCAAATAATTTTAATGTAGATGCTACAGTTGATGATGGTTCATGTACTTATGATGTGGTAGAATTAACAAACGCATTATCACTTCAAGGAGTTATGGATTTCACAGTTCCGTCTGGAGGTTCAGATGGTAAAGCTATTCACCTTGTTGCAACAGCTGATATTGCTGATTTAAGTGTGTTTGGAATTGGAGTTGCAAATAATGGTGGGGGAACTGACGGAATGGAATATACTTTAGATTCTGTTTCGGCATCTTCAGGAGATGATATTTTAATTGTAAGATCAGTTGATGCAATGTCAGCATATTTTGCTGATTGTTACAGTGAGTTTGAAATTGTGCTTGTTGGAAATAGTGATATTTCCCAAAATGGTGATGATGCCATTGAGTTATTTGAAGGAGAACATATGAAATTTGGAGCTATGTCGATGGAACAGGTCACCATGGAGTAATGGATTCATGGGTAATAGAAATGTGATGGATCATGGACTTACAGGTGCAGTAAAATTGTACAGATCGTTCAACTACATCAGCTGATTCTAATTGTCCTTATCCTTTGTGTGGTTCAGTTGAGCCACCTGCTGATGTGCTTGGATGTATGGATTTTACAGCAAATAATTTCAATGCAGATGCTACAGTTGATGATGGTTCTTGTACTTATGATGTAGTAGTTGACGTGCTTGGATGTATGGATTCTACAGCAAATAATTTTAATGTAGATGCTACAGTTGATGATGGTTCATGTACTTATGATGTGGTAGAATTAACAAACGCATTATCACTTCAAGGAGTTATGGATTTCACAGTTCCGTCTGGAGGTTCAGATGGTAAAGCTATTCACCTTGTTGCAACAGCTGATATTGCTGATTTAAGTATGTTTGGAATTGGAGTTGCTAATAATGGTGGGGGAACTGACGGAATGGAATATACTTTAGATTCTGTTTCGGCATCTTCAGGAGATGATATTTTAATTGTAAGATCAGTTGATGCAATGTCAGCATATTTTGCTGATTGTTACAGTGAGTTTGAAATTGTGCTTGTTGGAAATAGTGATATTTCCCAAAATGGTGATGATGCCATTGAGTTATTTGAAGGAGAAACAGTAATAGAAACATTTGGAGATATTGATACAGATGGAACAGGTCAATCATGGGAATATATGGATTCATGGGCATATAAAGTTGATGGTTCATGGACTTATGGTGGAGTAAATTGTACAGACGGTTCAACTACATCAGCTGATTCTAATTGTCCTTATCCTTTGTGTGGTATTGCTGTAGCAGGGTGTATGGATTCCTCAGCTTTTAATTATAATCCAAATGCAACTTCAGATGATGGTTCATGTGTGCCTGTAGTTGAAGGATGTACTTGGGAAGGTGCAGACAATTATAATCCAGATGCCAATACAAACGATGGTAGTTGTTACACAACTTATTTTGGTTGTACAGATTCATTAGCCTTAAATTTTGATTCAGGAGCAAATACAGAAGATGGTTCTTGTCTTTACGATAATGCTTCTTTAACAAACGCATTATCACTTCAAGGAGTTATGGATTTCACAGTTCCGTCTGGAGGTTCAGATGGTAAAGCTATTCACCTTGTTGCAACAGCTGATATTGCTGATTTAAGTGTGTTTGGAATTGGAGTTGCAAATAATGGTGGGGGAACTGACGGAATGGAATATACTTTAGATTCTGTTTCGGCATCTTCAGGAGATGATATTTTAATTGTAAGATCAGTTGATGCAATGTCAGCATATTTTGCTGATTGTTACAGTGAGTTTGAAATTGTGCTTGTTGGAAATAGTGATATTTCCCAAAATGGTGATGATGCTATTGAACTATTTGAGCAAGGAATTGTAATTGAGACTTTTGGAGAGCTTGATGTTGATGGAACAGGTCAACCATGGGAGTACATGGATTCATGGGCATATAAAGTTGATGGTTCATGGACTTATGGTGGAGTAAATTGTACAGATGGCACAACAAACTTTTCAGAAGCTTCATGTTTATATCCTATTTGTGGTGGAGTTTCAGTTTTAGGATGTATGGACGACGGTTCTCTTGAGTTTGATTACGATGGAGATGGTTTACCAGCATTTAATTATAATCCAAATGCAACTGAAGAAAATGGAACTTGTATAACTGTTATTTATGGATGTACTCTCCAGGGTGCTGATAACTATAATCCTTCTGCAAATACTAACGATGGTTCGTGTACTTTTGAGCAAGTTGCACTTTCACTTCAAGGAATTATGGACTTTACTGTCCCTTCTGGAGGATCTGATGGAAAAGCTATTCATCTTGTTGCAACTGCTGATATTGCTGATTTAAGTGTGTATGGAATTGGTGTTGCCAATAATGGAGGAGGAACCGACGGAATGGAATATACTTTAGATTCAGTTTCTGCTGTGGCTGGTGATGACATATTAATTGCTAGATCGGTTGAAGCTATGCAAGCTTATTTTGCTGATTGCTTTACGGAATTTGAAATTGTAATGGTCGCAAATTCAGATATTTCTCAAAATGGCGATGATGCAATTGAGTTATATTCAGATTCTCTAGTCATCGAAACATTTGGAGACATTGATACTGATGGAACCGGACAACCATGGGAATATATGGATTCTTGGGCATACAAAGTAGGTGGAGAATGGACTTATGGAGCTGTTAACTGTACAGATGGTACAACTACATCAGCTGAGTCTGATTGCCCTTATCCAATGTGTAATTATGCACCTGTTGGTTGTGATGCACCCGCTGATTGGGATGTTATAGTAACAGGTTCTAATCACACTATTGTAATTCCTTCTTCAGCAATTGTTTCACTTGCCGATGGCAATGTACTTGATCATGCAAATGTTGGTGTGTTCTACACAAATAATGATGGTAACTTAGCATGTGCTGGTAGCGCTGAAATTACACAAGGTGAAACAGTACAAATTTCTGCTATGGGTGATGATACGACTACTGATGAAGTAGATGGGCTTGTTGCTGGTGAAGCTTTAGTATGGTTGATAGCTGATTGTTATGGAAATGTATTTGCTGCCAATGCAACTTACAATGCAGGTCCAGAAGTATTTACTATCAATGGAATCACGGAGGTTTCAGAAATTACAGAAGCACCTTCTGGTCCATCTGAGCAGGAATTAAGTTTTGCTACTGGTTGGTCTATGTTCTCTACATACATGATTCCAGCCGATTTAGATTTAGCAAATTTACTTTCTCCAATTGTTGACCAAGTCATTATTGCGAAAGATTATTTAGGAGCTGCTTACCTTCCTGAATGGAACTTTAATGGTATTGGTAATTTAACATTGGGTCAAGGATACCAAATTAAAACAACTGAAACTACAGGTATTACTGTTACTGGTGATTATGCAATGCCTCAAGATAATCCAATTAATTTAACAGTTGGATGGAATATGATTGGCTACTTGCGTACAGATGCAGCACCAGCAGATGCAGTTTTGGCAGACATTAATGCAACGGGTAATCTAATCATCGCAAAAGATTACTTAGGAGCTGCTTACCTTCCTGAATGGAACTTTAATGGTATTGGTGATTTAAATCCAGGCCAAGCTTACCAAGTTAAAGTAAATAACGCAGATGTACTTCAGTACTTATCTAATGATGATTCTTATAGAATGTCTTCTACTGAAGTTACAGAAAACAATGTATCTCACTATTCTAAAGTAGCCCCTACAGATAACAACATGACTGTTGTTATTGAAGATGCTGCTTGGGATGTTCTTCCAACAGAAGGAGCTGAGATTGCAGCGTTTGATAAGGATGGTAATATGGTTGGGTCTGCAATCTACTCTAGTCCTGTAACAGTTGTTACAGTATGGGGTGATGATGCAACAACAACATCTAAAGATGGTATGGTTGTTTCAGAATCAGTATCATTCAAAGTATGGAACACAAATGAAGTTAGTGACTTTACAGTTTCTAAATGGATTGAAGGTTCTTCTTCTTACCAAGTAGATGGTATTAGCGTAGCTTCTACTATTGAAACTAATAATACGATTACAGAGCTAAATGCTACAGAGAGAGTATTGGTAAAAGTAATCAACGTATTAGGACAAGAAGTAAACTTGGATGATGAGCCATTCAAAGGAACAGTTCTATTCAACGTATACGATGATGGTTCTGTAGAGAGATTTATAGACTAATATGTAAATAGTTCAAATAAAAAGGCTCTTTTTAGGGCCTTTTTTATTTAAATGAAATAAATAATAGAAGGTATGAGAATTGTTTTAGGTTTTGTATTTCTTTTATCAAGTCATTTACTTGCTCAAAATTATTACGATAATGTCAATGTAAGTTCTAGCCAGTTACTGAGAACTACATTACATAATTTGATTGATAATCATAATGTAGTTTCTTATGAGTCTTGTAAACAACATTTACAGAACACTGATTCAGACCCAAACAATCCTGGAAATATTATTTTGATATACAAACAAAATAGCGTTAATGAATCATGGGATGGTGGAGAAACATGGAATAGAGAACATGTTTGGGCTGCATCACTTGGTCTTTACGATTCAGATGCATATTCTGATCTTCATAATCTTAAACCATCTGACCCATCGGTCAATTCCTCAAAAGGAAATAAAAATTTTGATAATGGTGGTACACAACACGATGAAGCATTAGAGTGTTTCTATACTCAAAATACATGGGAGCCAGCTGATAATGTCAAAGGAGATATTGCTAGGATTTTATTTTATATGGATATAAGATATGAAGGTGGAGTGGATGAACCCAATTTAGCGGTTACTGAAATGCTTAACACAACATCCGGAGTTTCAAATATTGGTAAATTAAGTACGCTGTTAGATTGGCATATTCAAGATCCGGTAGATGATTTTGAAATCACACGCAACGAGATCATATATGATATTCAGGGGAATAGAAACCCGTTTATTGATAATCCAGAATATGTCGCAATTTTATGGGGTAATGATGGCTCTCTGTCAAATGCTCTTAGATTAAGAGGGGTTATGGATTTTGATCTTTCAGGGTCTAATGGAAAATCTCTTCACCTTTATGCTCAGCAAGATATTCCTGATCTTAGTATTTTTGGAATTGGTGTTGCAAATAATGGAGGAGGAACAGATGGACAAGAGGAAATACTCCCTGCAATGTCTGTCTCAGAAGGAGATCATATTCTTTTAGCTCGTTCTCCAGAATCTATTGAATCTTATTTAGGTGATTGTTACCAGAATTTTGATCATGTAATTCAAGCTAGTGATGCAATATCTCAAAATGGAGATGATGCCATTGAAGTTTATGAACAAGGTGTTTTAATTGAGACTTTGGAGATGTTAATATTGATGGAACAGGACAATCATGGGAGTATTCTGATTCATGGGCTTATAATTTTGATGGTATTTGGTCTTATGGGCTAAATTGTGAAGGCGTTAATTCTTCAATAACTGGAACTGGTTCTTTTCTTTTAATTTATCACAATTTTCAATGGATGAGTCTATGGATGTTTACTACCATGTCCCTGATGAAATTGACTCTAAGACTCCTATTCTAATGGTTCTTCATGGTGGTGGTCGAAATGCCGATGATTACAGAGATGCTTTTATAGATAAATCCAATAGTTTAGGTTTTATTGTAGTTGCGCCAGAATTTTCTCAAGCTTCTTTCCCAGGTGGAGATTCTTACAACTTAGGAAATATATTTGTTGATGGAGATAACCCAAACTCAGAGACTTTAAACCCAGAAAATGAATGGTCTTTTTCTATTTTTGATCCCTTATTTACATATGTAAAAGATTTAACTAACAATACTTCTCAAACATATGATGTTTTTGGAAATTCTGCCGGTGGCCAAGTAGCTCACCGTCTTTTGTTGTTTAAACCTAATAGTCCAATTAATAAAATTATAACCTGTGCGTCAGGTTGGTATACTTTTCCTAATTCTAACATACTTTTTCCTTATGGGCTTGAATCTTCTCCAGCAGAAAATTTACAATTAGGACAAATTTTCAATAAAGATTTTAAAATTATGATTGGCTCTTTGGATAATGATCCGAATGCACCGGGTTTAAGACATACAGAAGAGGCAGAACTTCAGGGTGCTAACAGATTAGAGCGTGCAATGTCTTTCTTTCAATACAGTCAAGACTTGTCTCAAAGTTTAGTTCTTCCTTATTCTTGGACTTTTGAAATCGTTGATGGTGTTGGTCATGATTATGCTTCGATGGCTCCTTTGGCCTCAGATTGGTTGTATTCCGGCCTTTATTCAAGTTGTTTCTATCCTTTTTGTTCTGAAATATCGGGTTGTACTGATTTGAATGCATTTAATTATGATGCTTCTGCAGATGTGGATGATGGATCTTGTATTGATATTATTTATGGCTGTATGGATATCACTGCTTTTTAATTATAATTCGCAAGCAAATACAGATGATGGCTCTTGTGAGTCAGTTGTTTATGGGTGTACAGATTCCGATGCATTTAATTATAACCCTTTAGCTAATATTGATAACAGTTCTTGTATTGAAATTGTTTTTGGATGTCTTAATCAATTAGCTACCAATTTCAACTTAGAAGCAAATACAGATGATGGTTCATGTATATTGCCGCTTACTTCTAATTTATCTCTTCAAGGTATTTTAGATCTTGATTTACCTTCAGGTGGTTTTGATGGTAAAGCAATTCATTTAATTGCTAATTCTGATATATCAGATATAAGTATGTTTGGAATTGGAGTTGCAAATAATGGTGGTGGATCAGATGGTCAGGAAGAATCTTTTCCCGCTATTTCTGTATCAGCTGGGGATCAAATTTTATTTGCTCGAACTCCGTCAGCGATGGAAAATTATTTTGGTGAGTGTTTTAGCAATTTTGATCATATTATACAGGCTGGTTCTGGAATTTCACAGAACGGCAACGACGCAATAGAGTTGTATGAAAATAATCAAGTTATTGAAACTTTCGGAGATATAAATATTGATGGAACAGGTGAAGTTTGGGAGTACACTGATTCTTGGTCTTATAAGCTTGGAAATGAATGGATTTATGGAGGTTTAAATTGCACAGATGACTCTGAGACATCTTCTACTTCGAATTGTCCTTATCCGCTATGTTCTATTATAATTGTTAATCAACAGGAAATTTATTTTAATCAAGGTTGGAATATTTTTCTACGTATATAGATCCTGAAAACTCTAATATTGAAGTATTATTTGATCCAATTATAGATGATTTAGTAATTGTAAAAGATTATTTAGGCAATGC
The DNA here is from genome assembly GCA_019649675.1 of Cryomorphaceae bacterium. Classification (GTDB taxonomy): domain Bacteria; phylum Bacteroidota; class Bacteroidia; order Flavobacteriales; family UBA7430; genus MED-G21. The sequence goes on from BOWN01000003.1 coordinate 255,596, forward strand.
ATACTTGCCACAATGGAGTTTTAATGGTATTGGAAATGCGCAAATAGGTTATGGCTATTATGTAAAAACTACTGTATCTACCAGTCTCATTTTTTATGGAGCATATTTGACTCCCGAAGAAAATCCAATTACGATTTCATCCGGATGGAATATTATTGGTTATCTTAGAACCACTCCTTCTCCTTTAGAGGAAATATTCGAATCTTTAGTTGCTTTGGATTTAATTGTGATTATTAAAGATTATTTGGGAGCTGCTTATTTACCTGAATTCGATTTTAATGGTATTGGAGACCTAAACCCAGGACAAGGTTATCAAATTAAAGCTAATGGTGACTTCATATTACAATATTAGAATATGTTAAGCTATAATAGTTCTAAGTGATTTAGTTTTTTCCAGTTTTATATTTGCTTTTAATGAAAGAAGATGAGGTTTTGTGCTCGAAGGGCAAATAAGTTTTTGAGCCACCATCCGTCACATTTATTATTGTTGGTAATACTCCTAATATTTCTGGAGTTGACCAATTTTGTGTTCATTTGCCGAACTTGGATTAAGACTAATTAATAAAAAACTTGTTCCATGTTGTCCTAATAAAAACTGTTTATGACAATCATTTTTGAATGTAAATTATGTTATTAAAGTAAACTATCAAATTGTTTTAAGATAAGTTATTGAATATATGAGTAAAATCAGTTTTAGTCAATTTACATCCAATTTTATACTAATGATAGATATTTATCATTAATATTGATTTGTGAATTCTTTCTTTAAAATATTTGTACTATTTCTATTCACCAACAGTTGTTTTGCGCAACAATTACACAAAATTAGTGGTTATGTTCTGGATTTTGAGTCTGGAACTACATTGATAGGCGCAAACATAGTTGATAGTAATTCTGGAAGAGGCGCAACAACTAATATTGATGGATACTATAGTCTATATGTAGATGAAGGAACTACATTTGTTGTTTGTTCATTTATAGGTTACTCTATGGATACTCTATTTATTTCAGCAAAAAATGATGTTGAATATAATTTTGAACTAAAAATTAATTCGCTAGACATAGGTGAGATTACTGTAAATGATGAAAGGTTAAACATAGAATCTCTGAGGACAAGTACAATTAGTGTTTCCAAAGAAGAAATTAGAGAAATTCCTCAACTATTAGGTGAAATGGATATAATTAAAGCAATTCAACTATTACCTGGTATTCAGTCTGGTAATGAGGGTGCAAGTGGTTTTTATGTTAGAGGTGGTGGGCCAGATCAAAACTTAATTTTATTTGATGGAGCCCCAATCTATAATTCATCTCATCTCTTAGGTTTTTTTTCAACCTTCAATGAATCTGCCGTTAATTCAATTCAAATTATAAAGGGTGGCTTCCCAGCCGAATTCGGAGGTAGACTCTCATCTATTCTTAATATTACTGGTAGAGAAGGGAATATGAAAAAATGGAAATTTAATGGTGGAATTGGAGTTATATCAGGCTCTTTATGTGTAGAGGGGCCATTAAAAAAAGATACTACATCAGTAATCCTTTCTTTACGAAGAACTTGGATTGACCAAGTAAGTAAACCAATAATAAAATTAGCTAGGAATTCGTTTGATTTTGGAGATTCAGATGCAGATGGAAATTATTATTTCTATGATTTAAATTTTAAACTATTTCATAAAGTATCTGCTAGTGATCAAATTTCATTCAGTTTTTATTCTGGTTCAGATAATTTTTCTGGATTAGTAACAGAGGAAACAAATGGGGTAGGTTCGGATTATAATTGGTACTATTATGGAAGTTCTAATTATGGACTGATATGGGGAAATATAATAAGCTCATTTAGATGGAGACATCTTTTTAGTGATAGATTATTTTTAAATACTTCAATAATTTATAGTAAATATTCATTTGAAAATAAAATACTATCTACTTCTCAAACAACTGAAGAGTATTTAGATCTTACAAGCTCAAATTGGTCAAGTTTATACGATTATTCCTATGAAAGTGGAATAGAAGATATAGGTGTTAAATTCAATTTTATTTATGATTTTAGAATTGATCATCAATTTAATTTTGGAGGGTCTTATACTAAACATCATTTTTCACCAAGCTTTATAGATTTGACTTCAGATTGGGGAGAGAATACAGATACCATCATGACTTTTTCTAATCAAAAGACCCCAGGTGAATTTTTTATTTATTTTGAAGATCAGTATTCAATATCAGATCGATTATCTTCTAATCTTGGACTTCACTATTCTATATATCATGAAAACTCTAAGTTATATCATTCCCTTCAGCCAAGATTTAGCTTAAGGTATTTATTAAATGAAAATTCTTCAATAAAGTTGTCCTATGCAACAATGCAACAAAACATTCATCTGCTTACAAATTCTAGTTATGGTCTGCCAAATGATATATGGGTTCCTGCAACTCGAGATGTGCCTCCACAAAGATCTCAACAATTAGTTTGCGGATATAATGTTTCATTTAATGAAAATAAATATGAAACAAGCATAGAGTTGTATTATAAGAGAATGCAAGATTTAATTACTTATTCAGAAGGATCAAATATTTTAGGAACTAATTTTACCTCTTGGGAAGATCGTGTTGATCTATCAGGTTTAGGCGAAGCCCAGGGAATTGAGCTTTTTTTCAAGAAGAATAAAGGATTACTCACAGGCTGGATAGGTTATACTTTATCAAAAAGTATAAGACAATTTAAAGGAATAAATTTGGGTAGAGAATACCCTTATAAATTTGATAGACCTCATGATTTATCAATAGTTTCTTCATACAAGATTAATAAAGCAATCGATATTAGTTTGACTTGGGTTTATGGTTCTGGAAATTCAATTACTCTTCCTAGACAACAATATTTAATTGTCAGTCAATATGGAATTCAAGAATATTATGAATATGGCGAAAAAAATAGTTACAGAATGCAACCTTATCATCGACTTGATTTTGGCCTTAATTATAAAAAGTTGAAAGATTGGGGAGAAAAAACTTGGACATTTTCTATTTATAACGTGTACAACAGAAGAAATCCCTTTTTTATATATTTTCAGGATTCTGCAAATAATAATATTGATTTTATTAAGGCAAAACAGGTTAGTTTATTTCCCATTATTCCAACTTTGAGATATGCATTTAAATTTTAAAAAAATGAAAAAACTTACTTTTATATTTTTATGTTTATTTTTTATTTCATGTGAGGAAAATTTAAATATTGATATTCCGATAGATAAATCAAGGCTCTCAATTACTTCTAATCTTCTTGCTGATGATTATTTTAATGGTCAATATTCTTATGTATATGTTTCTAATTCAATTTCAGCTCTAGAATCTGATGATAATTTTGATTATACTGATAGTATACCAGTAATAAATAACGCCACTGTATCAATTTATGAGACCAACGAATTACAAGAAAATCTTGCTTCATATGTGTTAGAGTTTGATTATGATTGCTACTGCTATAATAATCCCGATTTGAGTCCAAAGCAAAATACAACCTATAGATTGGAAGTTGAGGCTTATGGGTATCCTGACATATATGCAATAGATAAGGTGCCTGCTAAGCCTAGTTACGAAATTACTGATTTTGAATTATTAGGTTATTTAGACAAGAAAAGTTATGATGGTGAACTGAGTCAATTTAATTTGGTCATTAATGATGACCCTTTCACTGAAAACTATTATCAACTCAAAATATTTGTTGTAAATACATCTAATGCAAAAGTTAGGACTTGTTCATATTCAGTGAGCGATGCATCTTTTCTTAACCCATTAAATGATACGGATTCCGAAGGGAATTATTCCGGAGGAAGTGCTTATTTTACTGATGAATTATTTAATGGAACTTCAAAAAGTTTCTTCATTCAGCAATTTAAGCCTCAAGGTATATTTGATCATTTTTTCATTGAATTAAGAGCTTTGAGTAGAGACTTATACGAATTTAATAAGACTAGAAGAGAAGAAAGTGCAACGTCAAACAATCCTTTATTTGTCTCTGAACCTATATTCTTACATTCAAATATTGAAAATGGTTATGGCATATTTGGTGGGAAATCAGAATCAAATAAAGCCTATATTCCAACATATTTTCCTAATAACGGTTGGTTATCATATTGATTCTTTTCTCAACACTTCCATCATCGTATACATAAAGTAATATGACATCACCTGTAATGGTTTTTGGGTTAACAATTTTACCAAATAAATTAATAACATATTTTAAGCGTTTTTTTGAAATTGATTTGGTTTCATTTATGCCTATAGATTCATACCCATCTAACATAGTGTCAAACCAAAGTTTTGCTGATATTACAGAAAATGTAGCACACTCATTATGGTCAAAATTACCACCATCTATAAGTGTAATTTTATCTGTATTTGCACCGGATTCAATAAAAGCTTGGTAGGCCATAGTTGCATTCTCATAAGGTACATTATCATCTGCGTTACAATGTATCATTTGCATTGGAGCTTGTGGCGTAAAGTCAATTAAATCGTTGTCTACTAGTGCGAGATGAAACGGATGTGCTGTATTATTTAGATATTCATTGTAATATTCTGTTCGAATCATATCTATAGGCCTGAAGTTAGATGGGGTAATTTGATAGTTGCTTTCTGCAATAGCCCATATGGAATCGTTTATTTGTCCCATAGAGTAATTACCATCATAAAGTTCGAATAAAGATTCGAATCCTGGCATAAAAAGTTCTTCAGGTGTGTTATACAAGTTGCCATATACCCTTTGGTATGAAAAAATAACATATGGGAAGTATCCCGGATTAGGGTAGACTTCATTTAGCATTGTTGTTTGAGCTATTGACATACTGTATGGTCCAGCCATTGGACAGGATGCAGTTAGTATTATCTCATCGGCATAATTTTGTTCTATTTCTTTCACTGCTGCCATAGTAACATGCCCGCCTTGTGAGTAGCCCATTAAAAATAATTGCTCTCCTACGCCCACGTCTTGACTTTCTGCAAAATCTTTTGAAACAAGAATAAGGTCTATAATAGCTGACGCCTCTGTTTTGGAATGGCAATAATTATGATCACCTTCACCCTCACCAAGGCCCAGGTAATCACTCATTAATGTTATATAGCCATGAGAAGCTGCTAAAATCCCTAAGCTATTTTGGTTATTTATTTGTGCAGAGGGAACACTCAGATTTGAAACTGCTGTTCCATGTTGCCAGCTCAAAATTGGGGAATCAAAACCGTTGTTTTCAGGTAAGAAAATTGCGGCTGTTGCTTCTACTAATGAGTCTTTTTCGTTTGGTGTTAAGTAAAAAATTTTATAGCCTTTTACTCCAAAATTAATATCCCCAGCGTAGTCAGGTATAGCATTTTCTGAAAAAATGTTTTCAATCTCTGCAACGTCCCAAGATTGAATCAATTCATAATTTACGATTTGGCTATAACAAAGAGTGTTAAAAAGCCAAAAGACAAAGTTAGTAACAATATATTTCATGAAGTGTGTAATAATAAAATTTAAATATAGTTAAACAGTTTTAATATAAACTAGCTCATTTTTTGTTTCATAATAATATTTTCTATGTTTTAATTTTATATAACTTTTTTGAATTTATATGTAATGTCATTTGTCTTAAGAAAGTTATTTAATTCGATTTGGTATATCATTAAAAAAATACCAAAATATGATTTTATTGAGGTATACATTAAATTTCAAAATTTCTCTTTTTGACAAAAATGACTAAAAACATCAAAAAATGTGTTTTTTTAAACAAAAAAGCTAAAAATAGCCAAAAAAGCTCAAAGATGGTTATATGTTTTTATGAATTTTGAGTTCTATTTTGAAGTCATTTATTTACTGATTTGTACAAAATTGTTTTTAAAATACTAAAATCGATTACGATTAATTGCAAGAAATTTTAGATAATTTAAATAATTGAATGTTTGTTTAATCTTGGATTTTTTAATAAATTTGACGGTTAACTTTACAAAGAATTTTTAAAATTAATTTATAATACCCCTCTCACTATGAAAACACTTTACACAAGTGCAAATATTACTTTGATTTTCTCATTATTTTTTATTCAATCAAATTTAAACGCTCAGTGTTCTGATCCTGCAGCATTAAATTATGATTCAGGTGCAACTGAATTTCACGACATATCTCTGTTAATTTTGGATGGATATCCAACCATTATCAGTTTTCAGTAATGGTAAACCAGAGGTGGTTGGAATGGCCAACCTGCGATGAAGAATTACTAGCTTACTTTAATTTCCCGTCAGAACCTGGTAATAACGATTTTGTTTCTGATGACAGTTCACAGAAACGTTTCGCCTATCTAATTACGATCATGATCTGATATATACAGGATATACTAACTGGGATGGAGGTTACGTTTATTTTACGATTTGAGCATGCTGATGGAACTCAATATAATTATTGCACTGATGATGGTAATCAATATTACTTTTAGATTGTGATGATCCAAGTACCGGAATTCCTTCTGGCTCAGGTTCTGATAATTATTACGTGCACACTTAAGTTCTGATAATAGTGAGGCTGTTAATTCTGTTTTGTGTTACTATTCAGTTGAAGGTTGTACTAATGTTTCTGCATTTAATTACGATTCTAATGCAAACACGGATGATGGATCTTGTGTTGATGTAGTTGAAGGTTGTACTAATGTTTCTGCATTTAATTACAATTCTAATGCAAACACGGATGATGGATCTTGTGTTGATGTGTTGAAGGTTGTACTTATGAAAATGCTGATAATTATGACCCCTGATGCAAATACTGAAAACGGATCTTGTGAGTTTTTGGTTGTGATGATCCTGTTGCTCAAAACTACAATTCTCAGGCAAATACAAATGATGGATCTTTTTATACGTGGGATGTATGGATTCGTTAGCTGATAATTTTAATCCATTAGCAAGTATTTCTGGCTTCTGTTCATTTATGGGTTGTACAGATCAAACAGCTCTAAATTACAATTCAGAAGCTAATGTCGATGATGGTTCTGCTATTATATAATAGGTTGCATGGATGATACCATGTTTAACTTCAATCCTTTAGCTGATCATAGTGACAGTACAGTGACATGTTTTCCAGTAATTAGTGGTTGTATGGATGAAGAGGCATACAATTATGTTGTTTATCTGGTGATGTTTTGTTGATATAAACACAAGTGATTCAACTCTGTGTGATTATCTTGGTTGTACTTATAGTTGATGTTCAATTATGATTCAACCGCTACCATTGATGATGGTTCTTTTATCCAGTTATCTCTGGTTGTATGGATGATACCATGTTTACTTTATCGAATTAACAGGTGATGTACAAATCGACGTAAATACTGATGATGGTTCTTGTTATCCTGTAATCTACGGATGTATGGATGAAAATGCTGATAACTATAACGACTATGATTTAGATAGCTTATCAAATATTTTAACTGGTAATGTTCTCACTGATATAAACACAAATGATGATGACTTATGTATTTACTTTGGTTGTATTCAGGGGTCCTCATTTAATTTTGACTCATTAGCAAATACTAATGACAACACTTGTTATCCTGTTATCACTGGATGTTTGGATGAAAATGCTGATAATTTTAATGATTTTGATGGAGATGGTATAGTAATGCCTAACAGGAGTTAATACTACTGATATCAACTACAAATGATTCAACACTTTGTATATACTATGGTTGTACTGATTCAGAAGCCTTTAACTTTGATGAGGATGCAAATGCAAACGTGGATGATGGATCTTGTTTACCTGTTATTTATGGTTGTATGGATTCAAATTATGTTGAGTTTAATCCATTAGCGAATACTGATACCACAATGTGTTTTACAGAAGTAGTTTTAGGTTGTACTGATGTTAATGCATTAAATTATTTTCAAGACGCAAATACTGATGATGGAAGTTGTATTGATAAAATTATCGGATGTTTAGATTTGAATGCTGACAATTACAATGATTATGATAAGATTCAATTCCTAATATTTTAACTGGAAATATTTTAATTGATATTAACACTAACGATTCTACTTTATGTCTATATTTTGGTTGTATGTCTGAGTGGGCTGAGAATTATGATACTCTTGCAAACATAGATGACGGTTCTTGTTATTTAAATGGTTGTATGTCTGAATGGGCAGATAATTATAATGCCAATGCTACCCATGAGGCAGATACATGTTCTCGTGAAGGATGTATGGATGAGTGGGCGAGAGAATTACGACTCACTTGCTACACAAAATACATTAGAGGAGATAGCTGTTATTTATTAGGTTGTATGGAATTGTGGGCAGACAATTATAATGTTAATGCTACCCAATATGCAGATACATGCTCTCGTGAAGGATGTATGTCTGAATGGGCAGATAATTATGATTCACTGGCAACACATAATTTTGACACTGAGTGTTACAAGTTTGGGTGTTCATATTCTTTTATGTTTAATTATGATGTAAATGTAACTGAAGACGATAACTCATGTTATCCTATCATCGAAAGGATGTACAGATTCAACAGCATGGAATTTTGTCCAACTTACTGGTGATGTTAATGTTGATGTCAATACTGACGATGGTAGTTGTATACCTTATATATATGGATGTCTTGATTCTATTGCTGATAATTTCAATCCGAATGCTAACACCCCTGCTGACACTGTAGACTGTATTTACTATGGTTGTATGGATGAAACCATGAAGAATTATAATCCTAATGCAACTCATCAACTTACTGGTAGCTGTATTCCTTTCTTGTATGGATGTATGGATTCTACTATGTTTAATTTTGACCCACTAGCTAATACAGAAAATAATCCATCAGATTGTGCTCCTTATGTATATGGTTGTACGGATTCTTTAGCTCTTAATTATAATTCTTTAGCTAATACTTTAGGAGATTCTCTTTGTATAGAAAAGATTTATGGATGTATGGATTCTACTATGTTCAATTTTGATTCACTAGCTAATATAGAAAATAATCCATCAGATTGTGCTCCTTATGTACATGGTTGTACGGATTCTTTAGCTCTTAATTATGATTCTTTAGCTAATACTTTAGGAAATTCTCTTTGCATAGAAAAGATTTATGGATGTATGGATGAACTAGCGTTTAATTAGATTCTACTGCTACTTTAGATACAATTGTTGGATCTTCATGTATTGACAGAATTTATGGTTGTATGAATGCAGACTATATAGAGTTCTCTGAATTAGCCAATACAAATGATCAATCACAATGTATTCATTTAATCACTTATGGTTGTATGAATGTAGATTATTTAGAGTTTAATCCATTAGCTAATGTTGATGATCAATCGTGTAACATTGTAGCTGTCTATGGATGTACAGATTCTACTGCATTTAATTATGACTATACAGCAAACTCAGATGATGAAAGTTGTTATCCAATAATTACTGGATGTACTGCTGAAGATGCTGATAGATTATCACCCTGTTGGTGATGTTCAGATTGATGTTAATACAACCAATAATGATTTATGTGAATACTATGGCTGTACCTATCCTGAAATGTTTAATTATGATTCATTAGCAAATGTAGATGATGGTACTTGTATTCCAGTTGTGATAGGTTGTATGGATGATTCTACTCCTGCATGTAACTTTAATAGTCTAGCAAACACTCCTGATTCTACTTCATGTGAATATCCTACAGTTAATTATAACTGTGATGGAAATTGTTTAAATGATAGTGATGGAGATAGTGTATGTGATGAAGAAGAGGTTCCTGGGTGTATAGACATACTGCTTGTAATTATGATGAGACCGCTACAGATGATGATGGCTCATGTCAATATGCTGAAAATTATTATGATTGTGATGGTAATTGTATTCTGATATAGATAGTGACGGTGTATGTGATGAATTAGAGGTTTCAGGATGTACTGATTCAATGGCTTGTAATACTATGGCAGGAGCTACACAAGATAATGGCTCATGTCAATATGCTGCAGATTACTATGATTGTGATGGTAATTGTATTCTAGATATGAATGGTGACGGTGTATGTGATGAATTAGAGGTTTCAGGATGTACTGATTCAATGGCTTGTAATTATAATTCAGATTTAACACTTGATGAAGACAATTCTTTATGTGAATATGCTGAAAATTATTATAACTGTGATGGTAATTGTATTCTAGATGATGATGGTGACGGTGTATGTGATGAATTAGAGGTTGTTGGATGTAATGATGAAACTGCTTCAAATTACGATGCATCTGCAACAAATTCCGGTGACTGTGAATATTTAGGTTGTACAGATGAGACTGCATTTAACTATGATGAATTCGCTAATACAGATGATGGATCCTGTGAAGATATTGTTCATGGATGTATGAATCCAAATTCATATTTATATGATCCTTCAGCTAACGTTCAGCTTTCAATTGAAGAAGGTGGATGTGAATATCCAGGATGTATGGATGACAATTTCCATAACTACAATGAAAATGCTAACTGGCAACCTGCTAATGTTTGTGGTAACACAGGTTGTACAAATCCATTTGCTCACAATTATGATTCATCAGCTATAACAGATGATGGTACTTGTGTCCCATATATTGAAGGATGTATGGATGAATCCGCAGTTAACTATGATGCAAACGCAAATACAGATGATGAATCCTGTATTCCAGTGATTGAAGGATGTATGGATGTATCTGCATTTAACTATGATCCGACGCAAATACAGATGACGCATCTTGTGAAGACATTGTTCAGGGTTGTACAGATGAGAGTGCATTTAATCATGATGAAGATGCAAATACAGATGACGGATCTTGTATTCCAGTTATCGAAGGATGTATGGAAGTAACTGCCGATAATTATGTATATCCTATTGAAATCCGCTTGTTGATATAAATACAGCTAAAATAGATATGTGTATTTATTATGGATGTACATATCCTATAATGTTTAATTATGACTCTTCTGCTAATACAAATGATGGGTCCTGTATTCCAGTGATTGAAGGTTGTATTGATGAACTTGCTCTGAATTATGATACACCTATTAGTAATCCATACCTAGATGCAAATACAGATGATGGTACATGTTACTTTGTAAATGGATGTATGGTTGATACCATGTATAATTACAATCCATTAGCAGATAACGAAGATGGATCTTGTATTCCTTTTATTGATGTTGTCTTATTGAGAGCATGTTTAATTATGATACATTAGCTAACACTGATGACGGATCTTGTTACCCAGTGATTGAAGGTTGTATGGATTCAGAGGCTGATAATTTCATTACACTGGTTGGTGATAATCAGGTAGATGTTAATAACTGAAGATAATTCTTGTGTTTATTTAGGATGTACTGATTCAAATGCTGATAACTACCTAGAAACAACTAACCCGAATGCAAGTCAAGATGCTAATGAGGATGATGGTTCTTGCTATAGAATAGGTTGTATGTCAGATTGGGCAGATAACTATGATTCATTAGCCACAATAGATAACGGAAGTTGTGATAGATTAGGTTGTACATCATCAGGGCAGATAACTATGACTCATTAGCTACAACAGATAATGGTATATGTGATAGATTAGGTTGTATGTCAGACTGGGCAGATAACTATGATTCATTAGCTACAACAGATAATGGAATTTGTGATAGACTTGGTTGTACATCTGACTGGGCAGATAATTATGATGTTTTAGCTACAACTGATGATGGTAGTTGTGATAGATTAGGTTGTAAATATGATTGGGCAGATAACTATGATTCATTAGCTACGACAGCTGATCCTGAATCTTGTTTCAGAGAAGGTTGTATGTATGAAACTATGATTAATTATGATCCTTTAGCTACTCAGGATACACATTTGCTTGTAATGCAGAACAATCTTTCTTAGACTCTGAGATTGAAAGTCATTAAGTGAAACAGTTATTAATTTTAATAATATTATTACTGATTTAACAACTTCACATGAAAGAAGTGGTATCATTATCAAATGAGATTAGTGATTTAAATTCTCAAATTACTATTTTAGAAGATGAAGTTTCTAGTTTGACCAGTCAGTTAGATTTTGCAAATTATCAAATTATTCTTCTCAATCATCTCTGGATATTCAAACGCTGAAATTGCGAATTTGAATTCTGAAGTTGCTGATCTTGAAGCCTGATTGTCATTAAAAATAGTGTTATAGCCGATAAAAATAATGACATTGCTGATTTGAATTCTCAAATAATATCTCTTACTTCAAGTTATGAGAGCGATATTGATAGCTTAATGATAGCTCATATTAATGAGATCACTGCAAATAATGAAACTTTTGCAGCTACAGAATCTGATTTACAAGGTATTATTTCAAGTTTACAATTAAATGTTTTGTCATTAGAGTATACTCAGAGCACTTTAAATGCTGAAATATCTAGCCTTAATGCTACTATTAATAATTTAAATAATCAAATTGATGATCTTGATGATTCAGTTGAATCACTGATTTCAGATAATTCATTATTAGAAACTCAGAATTCAGCACTAGAAACCCAAATTTCATTTTTAGAAGGAGATACAACTGTAATGGGTGCTGAAATTATTTCACTTGAAAATGAAATTCTTTTTGGACTGATGCGGTTAGTGATTAAATATTAGTTTATCTGAACAAGAAGATATCAATTTCTCTTTAACTATTGAAAATAGTACTCTTCAGAGTAATATAAATAGCTTAAGTTCTGATACAACTGCACTTAATTTAATTATTGATGAACTCATTATTGAAAATGTTAATCAGTATAACTATGGTTATGATAATGGTAATAATGATGGTTTTGTCGCCGGTGTTGCTTCTGTAGATATTACTTCTGATAATGATGCAGTAGCTAATGCTGCTCACGCTGATGGTTTTGACGCCGGTGTTGCTTCAGTAGTATGTGATTCAAATGCTGGTATGACTCTGGATATTCTGCTGGTGTTGCATCAGTTGACATTACTTCAGATAACCAAACTGCTTTTGATGCTGGTGTTGCATCAGTAGATATTACTCTAGATAACCAAGCTGCATATGATGAAGGTGTTGCTTCTGTAACTCCAGATGATGGTATTACTCAAGCGGATGTTGATGCTGTTCAGGCTGAGTTAGATCTTGTCAGAATTCTCTGAGTACATGTGAAGAAACCTCGACCAATGTATAAATGATCCTGAAAATGTTCCTATTTCAATCGATCTTTTAGCAGGTTGGAATATGATAGGTTACTCTATCAAGTCCTCAAGATATTGTAGCTTCATTTGAACCAATTGAAGATGATATTGAAATTGTCAAAAACAATTATGGTCAAACTTATTGGCCTGAATTTGTTCAATGGAATTGGTGATTTAATTCCTGGTCAGGTTATCAGTTAAGATTAACCCAAGATGCTATGGATTTGTGTTTGTTCCAATTGAAGGTAGAGTAGACTTACCCCTACCGTCCCTCAATGGGCAATTGACATGGAGGTTCCTTTACATCCAAATGATGTTAGAACTCTTGTTAGGTAATTAACCTATCAGGGCAAGAAGTTAATCCGGAACTTGCTAAAGGAGAGGTATTACTTTACCTATATAATGATGGAACGGTTGAGAAAAGGTTAAATCAATAATTAGTTTTAATCTTTTAAGACTGTCGTCATGAATAGAATGTTTAAATTTTTGCAATCGCACTGCTTGCCTTGCCATATTGGTTAAGGCGCAGTGTGATTTACCTCAACCTTACACGGGTAACACGGGTTCAAACATGACATTATTTTTGGGCTCTCAAGTAATTGATGCTCTTCCAATATCTTCTGATTCACCTTACGTTGTTGCTATTTCTACAGGTGGACTAATAGTAGGTAGCGCATCTGTCGCTTCTACTGATTTAATTGGTGGTCAACAGTCAATTGGAGTTTGGGGTGACGATACCGGAACACCCGAAATAGATGGATTATTAGCCGGTGAGAAATCACACTTCAATTAGTAGATGGTAACTCCTTGTATGATTTAAATTTAACTTTTGGAGGACCTAATACATATACAACTAACGGCATTTTACCCGTAATTGGTGGTACTGCTGAATTAATTTGTTCAGATTCAGGCTCAGTTTCGTCATGCGAATTACCCTTAAAATATAGTGATAATACCGGGGCAAATATGACTGTTATGATCACTTCAACAGCGCTAAACTCTTTACCAATTAATAATACTAACGCATATTTAGTTGCTTATACTCCTAACAATCTACTTGTAGGCTCTGCTGATGTTTATGGTATTGCTCAAGGCTCTTCTTGCTATTTGGGGAGATGACTCATTTACTCCCTGAGCTTGATTGCAATGGGTGATGAAAACATTTCTCAGTTAGTTGATGGAGCTAGTGTGTACGATCTTGAAACAAATATTACTTTTACAATAAATAGCATAGTACCATTATTGACCCCAATTAATTATTCACTTTTTGTGAGTCTGATGCTCTTCCTCCTGTTTATGGCTGTACAGATGCGTCAGCATGTAACTATGATATAGATGCAAACACAGATGATGGAACTTGTGAATATCCTGAAGAATACTATGACTGTAATGGCATCTGTTTAAATGACGTAGATGGCGATGGTGTATGTGATGAGCTAGAGATAGCTGGGTGTCAAGACCCAAGTGCAGATAATTATAACTTTTGGCAACCGACCCAGGATCTTGTGAATACTTAGGCTGTATAGATGCGTCAGCATGTAACTATGATATGGATGCAAACACAGATGATGGTTCTTGTCAGCTCCCTGAAGAATACTATGACTGTAATGGCATCTGTTTAAATGATGTAGATGGGATGGTGTATGTGATGAGCTAGAGATAGCTGGTGTCAAGACCCAAGTGCAGATAATTATAACTCTTGGCAACCGACCCAGGATTTTGTGAATACTTAGGCTGTACAGATGCGTCTGCATGTAACTATGATATGGGAAGAAATGTAGATGATGGTTCTTGTGAATATCCTGAAGAATATTATGACTGTGATGGCATCTGTTTAAATGACGTAGATGGCGATGGTATGTGATGAGTTAGAGATAGTTGGGTGTATGGATGTGTTTGCTAATAATTATAATTCTTTGGCAACTGACCCAGGATTTTGTGAATACTTAGGTTGTACAGATGCGTCAGCATGTAACTATGATATGGATGCAAACACAGATGATGGAACTTGTGAATATCCTGAAGAATACTATGACTGTAATGGCATCTGTTTAAATGACGTAGATGGCGATGGTGTATGTGATGAGCTAGAGATAGCTGGGTGTCAAGACCCAAGTGCAGATAATTATAACTCTTTGGCAACCGACCCAGGATCTTGTGAATACTTAGGCTGTACAGATGCGTCAGCATGTAACTATGATATGGATGCAAACACAGATGATGGTTCTTGTCAACTCCCTGAAGAATACTATGACTGTAATGGCATCTGTTTAAATGACGTAGATGGCGATGGTGTATGTGATGAGTTAGAGATAGTTGGGTGTATGGACTCCTCAGGTGGCAACTATAATCCATTAGCAACAGATCCCGTTTTCCCTGTGTTTATTACGGATGTATGGACGTAAATGCGGATAATTTTAATTCTAATGCAAATACCCCAACACCTGCTTCATGTATATATTATGGTTGTACTGATCCGTCTGCATTAAATTATGATTCTACGCAAATTAGATGACGGGTCTGTATTTATAATGTTGCTGATTTTGCTGTGTATTACCCGATAACTATTCAGGTGTAATTACCGGATCCAATATGAATATTTTAATTACTTCTGAATTTACTAGTCAAATTCAAATTGTTAGTGATGATGCATATATAGTTGGTATGACTTCATCAGAAATTGTTGTTGGTTCTGCTCCAATTATACAGGTCAAATGACTTCAATTACCTTTGGGGTGATGACCAACAAACTAGTGATGTTGATGGAGCACTTTGCTGGGAAGAAATAGTCTTTATGTTGTAGACGGTACCAATTTATATAGAATTTTGCTTTTGAGTGATATTAATTACTCTGATAATCAAACATCTATTTTAAACGAATTTGAAGAGTTACAAACTATATGTTTAAATGGTTACTATACTCAACTGCCTTTTATGGATGTTTAGATCCCATTGCATCTAATTATATTGAACCAATTGGTGATCCATCAGTAGATGTTAATACTGATGATGGAACATGTTTATACAATAATGATTTCAATTGCGTGTTCCCACTTGTTTACGATGGCACCGTTACGGGTATAAACATGAACATCTTATTTACCCAAGATTTCATGAACTCCTTACCAAGTTTCCAGCAAGGCTCTTATATTGTTGCAACAAATAATAGTAATACAACATTTGGTTCTGTTGATGTTTTCGGAACAGATATTAATGCATTAACAATTTGGGGTGATGACACAGGTACTCCAAATATTGATGGTGCAATTCAAAACGAACATATTTATTTATATTTAGTTAACGGCTACAACGTTTATAATATTAATCCTTTTGATTCTATATTATATGAAAATAATAGTATGCTTATATTTGAAAATACAGCGGCTGTTTCAAGTGTATGTTCAAATGGTATAATTGTAAATCTAGAAGGCTGTACTGATCCATCAGCAATAATTACAACCCATCGGCTACTGACGATGATAACTCATGTTTATATGATGGGTGTACTTATTCTGAGTTCTATGAATTTTCAGATGATGCTTCAATAGATAACGGTGATTGTGAAAATTTAATTGTTTACGGTTGTACATGATAGCTTGTATATTGAGTTTAATCCTTAGCTACTGAAGATAAGGGTCGTGTGGATATCTTGTTTCTAGAATACGCGAACTTGAACTATTGGAAGCTTCCTATGATTCGTTGTTATTAATATCAACTCCAATATCAGTTGATCTTTATCAAGGATGGAACCTTATCGGTTATACTTTACCTTTTGAACAAAATACAGCTGCTTGTTTTGATGAAATATCTAATAAAATACATATTGTAAAAAGTAATTGGGGTTATATGTATTGGCCAGAATTTGGTTTTAACGGGATAGGTGATTTACTACCTGGACAAGGATATCAAGTTTTAATGCGTGAAGAAGTAAATGACTTTATGTTTACTAATTTAGATGGTTTAAGAATTGAACTTAATGAGACTGTACCAGAATGGGTAAATGATTTACCACTTATTCATCCTAACGATATTAAAACTTTAGTAAAAGTTTTAAATAGTTTAGGTCAAGAGGTCAATCCTGAAAACCAAAACTCAGGTACAATTTTATTGTATTTGTATAATGATGGTTCTGTAACGAAAAAGATTGTACCTTAAAAAGTAATTTTTAATCTATTCAAATTATATAACAGGGAACTTAATAACTTAAAAAAGCTTATTTGAAATTTCATATAGGTTTTTTTTTTATTAAAAATGTTTGTCATATAGATACTCCCTCAACAACTTAATTTGGTAAATTATTTATAATTAAAACATTAAAAACGTGAAGAAAATAATTGTTGTAATTTTACAGATATAATTATTATGTTAATTTATTTAAATCTAAACATATGCATAGAATAATTTTTCTTTGGGTTTTATGTCTTGCATTATCAATAATCAAGATAAAAGCACAGGAAGTTTTACCTAAGTCCATCACCAAATCCGAAGAAGCAATTATCGATAAATACCTATCAAAATTTTCTGAAAAACCGCAACAAATCCACCAAATTTTCCTGTTCGAACTATGGCAGAATGGGAGGAAATTAAAGCTATTACACTTAGTTGGCAAGGATATCCAGGAGTTCTTACTGAAATTGTCAGAGAAGCTGTAGAAGAAGTTGAAGTTATTATTTTCACCTCAGATGCTAGTAGCGTTGAAAATATTTTGAATAATGCAGGGGTAAATACCAATCAGGTAACATATATTAACCAATCGACTAACTCAATATGGATTAGAGATTATGGCCAACATACGGTTTATGCAAATGATGTAGGAGATCAAGTTTTGATAGACTGGATTTATAATCGACCTAGACCTCTTGATGACGAAAGTCCTGAATTGATAGCAAACTTTTAAATGGATATGAATTATACAATACAAATACAGGTAATACTCAATTGGTAAATACAGGTGGTAATTTCATGAGTGATGGGATGGGAAATGCATTTGCATCTAATCTAATATTAGAAGAAAATGATGGATGGGGACCTTATGGTTCAGTTAATTATCCAAATCATAACGAAGAGGAAATTGATGATATTATGAATCAGTTCATGGGAATTGATCAATACATTAAAATGGAAACTTTGCCTTATGATGGTATTCATCATATTGACATGCACATGAAACTGTTAAATGAAGAGACAATTTTAGTTGCGGAGTATCCACAAGGTGTTGCAGATGGACCTCAGATTGAAGAAAATATTCAATATATATTAAATAATTTCACAACGCCTTATGGTAACCCTTATACCATAATTAGAATTCCTAGTCCTCCAAGTACAAGTGGACTTTACCCAGACAATAATGGTTATTATAGAACGTACACTAATTCTGTTTTTATCAATTCAAAAGTATTAGTACCATTTTACAGAACAGAATATGATACAATTGCTCAGAGAATATATGAAGAAGCTCTTCCTGGATATGAAATAATAGGAATAGATTGCGACAATTCTGGTAATAATATAATATCAGCTAGTGGCGCAATTCATTGCATTACTAAAGCTGTAGGAATTGATGATCCTTTATTGATTAATCATGCTCCAATGAAAAGTATGAATTATGGTTCAAATATTCAGTTTGAAGCTTCTGCTCAACATCGTTCAGGATAGAGTCTATGGAGTTATTTTACAAAATTGGTGGTGGAAATTACTCAAGTATGATAATGAACAACATTCAAGATAATAATTATATTTGTGAGGTTACTGGAATTCCTGCAAATACAGAAATCGAGTATTACTTTAAGGCAACAGCTTTGAGTGGTAAAGTTATAAATCGTCCAATAGTAGCGCCACAGGGAGGATATAAATTTTCAATAGAATTGTCATATCCATCTTCTCAAAGTATTGAATTAAATAATGGGTGGAATTTAATTTCATCGTATTTAAATTTAAATCAATCGGTTGAAGAAATTTTCACACCTATAGAAGAAAATATAGTGATTGTTAAAAATATTTATGGGATAGCATATCTTCCAGAATGGGACTTCAATGGAATTGGTGCATTTAATTCTCTTGAAGGATATTTTGTAAAAACTACTTCAAATACCATTCTTAATATTAATGGTTCATTTCTTTTGCCAGAAGAAAATCCTATTACTTTAAATAATGGATGGTCAGCAATTTCATATTTAAGAACTGATATGGTAGCTGCTGATTTGGTCTTTGCAGAAATTGTAAATGATAATAATTTAGTGATTGTCAAAAATCACCTAGGACAAGCTTATCTCCCAGATTGGGACTTTAATGGTATAGGAAATTTAATTCCTGGTCAAGGGTATCAAGTAAAAGTAAATCAATCAGATGAGTTACTTTACTTGCCAATTAATCAAGCATATTAAACTAATAATTAAAAAATTCATTTATCATGAGAAAACTTTTTTTACTTCTTATTCCCTCATTGTGTATGTCACAAACAACTATTACTAACGACTTATTTTTTGATGGGATGGAAAGAGAATACATTGTTTACATTCCTGAAAGTTATGATGGTCAAAAAGAATTCCCTTTGATGTTTAATTTTCATGGTGGAGCTGGTTATGCTAGTGATTTTATATACACAAACGATATGAGATCTATTGCAGATACCGCTGACTTTATAGCAGTTTATCCTCAAGGAGCAATTAATACAATAGAAGATGGAGGCTCAGGAACAACTTCATGGCTTCATAAAGCACCAACTGATCACGATGATATTTATTTTGTTGAAGCAATTATAGATGCAATGAGTTTAGAATATTCGATTGACCAGAGTCGTATATATGCATGTGGCTATTCTGAGGGTGCTATTATTTCTTACGAATTGGGCTGTCGATTAAATAGTAAAATTGCAGCTTTTGCAGCAGTTTCTGGAAGTATGCTTGATAATTATTACAGAGATGATATCTATGGATGGGGTCCTTGTACTCCTGTTCACCCGACGGGTATGATGCTTATACCTGGAACAATTGACGGGAGTCCACATTCTTTATACGAAGGACTTTCTTATGGTGATATGCCACTCTATATGTCGGCAAATGACATTACAAATTACTGGTCTAATTACAACAATACAGATATAAATCCAGTTGTAACTGATGTAGTAAATAGTGCACCTAATGACGGAAGTACTGTTGAAAGAAAACTATGGTTAAATGGAGATAACTGTGTTTCTATTCAAGAGTTAAAAGTAATTAATGGAGATCATGACTGGCCCGGATCTTTTGGAAATATGGACATAAATGCAACAGAAGAAATATGGAACTTTGTTTCACAATTTAACTTGGAAGGACAAATTGATTGTGACCCACTATCAACTGATGAAATAAAAAATTCAATTGATAATAAAGAACTTATTCAGGTAATAGATGTATTAGGAAGAAAAGTTTTAAATCATCAATGTAATAATCAAATTCTATTTTACATTTATGATGATGGTAGTGTAGAAAAAATCAAACAATAACATTCCAATACAAAGCTATTTTTTTTCATATTAGACATTACAAATTTTGAATTAAACACTTTAAGTACTTGATAAAGATGTGTAATTTTGCATTATTTAATTTGAAAACTCATAGTCGTATGAAAAGTCAGCTTTTGATTATTCTATTTTTAATTAATATCTTTTCTGTTAAAAGTCAAGAAAACAATGTAGGAAATTGGCTAATATACTTCGGTAATAAGGACTTAAATTCTAAATTAAATTGGCATCACGAAATTCAATATCGTAACTATAATTTACTCGGAGAACTTGAACAATTGCTGATTAGAACAGGACTAGGATATAATGTAAAATGAATATAACAATATTTATTGGGATATGGTTTTATTGACAGTCGCAACATATTCTTTGAAACAAATGAAATAATAAAAGTCAATGAAAACAGAATCTATCAGCAATTCATTTCAAAACAGCTATTGGTAAAATAAAAGTTCAACACAGGTATCGCTTTGAACAGAGGTTTATGAGGATGATTTTAAACTCCGATATCGTATTCTTAAGTTTAATTTACCATTAAAAAAAGGGAAAGAAAATATTACATTCTGTATAATGAAATTTTATTAATTCAAATGAAGAAATACATTTGATCGAAATAGAATTTATGGAGGTCTAGGTTATAAATAAATTCAAATATAAATTCGAGATGGGTTACATGAATAAAAATATTTAAAATTCCCCCAGAGATCAATTTAATTAATTTGTTTTTTTTTAAAAATTCAACTAAATTTTTATTAAAAAAGTTTTAATGACTTTTAAACAAAAATTTCATTAAAATATTGAAATTTTTAACTACACCCCTAAAATAAAACTATGAAACCAAAATCCCTTTTTTTTTTTATTTTTTAAATTCTTTCTTGATTTTGGTCAATGACTATTAAGATGCAACTGATTGTCAATGTTTAGATCCAATCAATTAGATTGTGACTTACTCCCAGACTTTCAAGTTTCTTGGTTGGATTTGAAAGGTTGCCAAGGGGGCCCAAAGAATATACAAAAAGGTAAGGAGAAATAATGGTCGATTAAGAATTAGTGTTTCAACCCCAAAACGGGACAGGGGCCCTTAACAAAAAGAGGTTGGACGAGGTACAGAACTTTATATGTGAATGAACAAACCAAATATATGATCCTTATTCTGGGGTTGAATAAAATTGTGATAATGGACTTGATGCTCAACAAATAATTTGGAAACGTATTTACCACAGGAATGCTGAGGAAGATGTCTTATATGACAGAGAAGCGGTAATGACTTATCACCAACACATGGTCATAATCACACAAATGATTGGATTTTTTACCTCGAAAAAGATGATACTGAACCTGATCCAGAAAGGGGCCTATAGTATCTGATGGGCAAAATTAGGTTTTGCTATGATTATAATACATGTAGTCCTGACCCAGATTCCACTCCATAAATAATCAATTGCTCGAGATTTTTCCCGGGCACTGTAGAGATGATAATACAATTATGGATAGGAAAAGGCCTTTACAATGAAGACTTCCCAACTTTGGGCTCGGTGGAGGCAATATGGTTGTTCCGAAGTTGAGCAAGGAAATTTTTTCTGGTTTGGTTGATTTTATGGGGAATGGCTTGAGTGAACAATGGATAAATATTGATCCAAACTTATGTAATGGAAATTATTGGATTGTTGGAATTGCAGATCCCAAACTATTTTTTAGAGGAAAATGATGAAATAATTACACGCAAATTTCCGTAACCCTTTATCTTCAAAATGAAAGTTCTACATCAACTATTAATGTACGGGGGATGTTGAAATATGTAAGGGGATGATATTGAACTAACAGCAAAATTTTGGGATTCTTATTATGGAGTACTGGAGAAACTACTCAATCAATCAAGTCAATGAATCTGGAATTATCCTGAACAGTTCAAAATTCAATTGCTCTTTGTTACGGATCTGCGAAACCAATGTATCTGAAGTTCGAGTTGATGCACCTTCAATTTAAAATCCAATTTCATCATCTTGCTAGGAGAACAATTTCTATTGAACTTGATGTAGAAGGGTGCAAATTGGTAAATGAAATCAAGAGCTCAAATTTTTACCGGAAACATTAATTACTTCCTGTATAGAAGGGAAGATATTCATTTATATGCAAGTCAAATTCCTAAAACTGAGAGTGATAATGTTGGCAAACAACCACAGGTTCAAACTCCTACAGTGGTGAGCAATAAATTCTTATCTAATATTTAATGCAAATAGAAATTTCATTTAAACTCCTAGATGTTTTTTCAGACAGTCAATATCTGGAAATAGAACATTGAATTGAGGAAATGATTTAAATCAAGTATTAATTGATACAACTGTTTACATTTCGGTGATGGACAAATTGAATTGGGATATTCCAGAAGGACTCAACTACAGGGTGAACAAAAATCAAAATGAACCCTTTCAAATTTTGGATTTGAAAATCCCATGTTAAAGATGTAATGAAATACTCTTATCCATATATTATCGAAAAAAGTAGTTAAATACTGACTCAAATATGGTAACGAATACTACTATTTTTACAATGGCAAATAAGTTGGATAATTCAAATTGTGAATCAGAGGAATTTTTAGAAATTAATATCGATGCAATTGAATGTCACACTAATATTGAAGAAATAAATTCAAATGAAGATATATTAATCGGAATCTATGATTTAGTAGGAAGAAAAATGCATAACGAATTAAATGAACTTCCTTTTGGTGTATATATTTTAAAGTACGAAGGAAAATCAGTAAAAGTTATAAAAAATTAAAGTTTATGAAACGTCATCTTATTGTTTGCTTAGTTTGTTTTACAAGTTTAAATACATTTGCACAAATTACTGTTGGAAATACGACACTTCAAGTAAGAGAAGTGATTGGAAACTTAGATATCCCATGGGAAATAAAATGGGGTTATGATGGGTTCATTTGGATGACAGAAAGACCAGGAATTGTAAGTAGAGTGAATGTTGAAACGGGTGAAAAAATGTCATTCTAGATATTCAAAACACTGTTTACTCAGGAAACAACGAAGCAGGTTTGCTTGGGATGGAATTTCATCCTGAATTTTCAACAAATCATATTTTATTTATGACCTATACCTTTATTCAAGGAAATCAAATAAAAGAACGTTTATCATCTTTTACCTACAATATAAATTCTGAAACGCTTGAAAATGAACAAATTCTACTTAATAATATTAATGGTTACACTACTCATATTGGAAGTAGAATTCTTGCCCTTGAAGATTTAACTATTTTAATCTCTACAGGTGATGCTCAAGATCAACCTGCCTCTCAAGATGTAGATGAATTGACAGGTAAAATTTTAAGAATGGATATTTCGGAAAATAATTTTGGGGGAATACCTGCTGATAATCCTATCCCTAACTCTTATGTTTTGGTCTTGGGGCCATAGAAATGCTCAAGGGCTCGAATTAGCACCAAATGGGATAATATATAGCTCTGAGCATGGACCTACCACAGATGATGAATTAAATATTTTGGTCCCAAACAGAAATTATGGTTGGCCTTATGTTCAAGGCTTTTGTGATGAACCTACTGAAACCGACTTTTGCGAGCAAAATAATGTAGTTGAACCTTTGGTAAATTGGACTCCTACAATTGCCCCATCAGATATCATATGGTACGATCATCCGGCTATTCCAGAGTTTCAAAATACTTTATTGATGACAGTACTTAAGAATAAAATGTTGGTTCGATTTGAGTTCTCTGAAGATGGACAATCGGTTACCAATGAAACAGAATTCTTTCAATATGAATGGGGTAGGTTAAGAGATATTTGCGTAAGTCCTGATGGAAAAATTTATCTTGCTACCAATGGAAATACATGGCCTAGTCAACCCCCTAACGAGATTATTGAATTATCTAACGCAAACTATAATGTCGATGTTACAGAAATAAATCAAAAGCTAATAAAAAATAAAAATATTTTAATCTGTTAGGAAAGACAATTACACATCCTAGTAAAAGTGGAATATATCTAATTTTATATGATGACGGAACTGTAGAAAAACATATTAAATAGATATTTAATTTCTCGTTAATATAGCCACTCATAAGAGTGTTTTTAACATTTGAATTCTAATCAGTAAAAGATTTCCCAATTTTTAAACTTATTATTTATAAAATTGACTAAGTTCTTTTTTAGCTTTTCTACTTTTGGAGAAATAACATAGCTACAGTAAGGTGCATATTTGTTGTTTTGGTAGTAATCCTGATGATAGGTTTCAGCCTTGTAAAATGCATCGAATGACTGAACTTGAGTTACAATTTTGTGGTCAAAAACATTTTCATTTAACTCATTAATGATTTTTTTGATTATCTTTTTTTGATTTGAATCTGAGAAGAACAAAATAGATCTGTAATGAGGACCCACATCATTACCCTGTCTATCAATTGTTGTAGGGTCATGGCTCGCAAAAAATATTTTGAGTAACTGTTCTAATTTGATAGCTGAAGGATTATATGTAATCTCACATACTTCTGCATGTTTAGTTCTACCAGAAGACACTTGATCATAGGTTGGATTCTTGATATGACCTCCAGAATATCCAGAAACTACTTTTTCAACGCCAATAACGTCTTGGAATACAGCTTCAATACACCAAAAACAGCCACCTCCAACATATAGAATTTCATTTTTATGAGACATATTATTTGTTTTATTATTATAATTTACTGAAACAACAACTTCATTCCTTCTATTAAAGACTTTATAAGGTGAATTATAAACCAAAATCTCAAAATCATTTTCGTGCACAATCTCACGAGCATTAAGAATAGATGTCAATTCTTCTTTTTTTTTGTTTTCTATTTTAGCATTTGAATAACCTGAATATCGAATTGCAGCTTTTATTGATGATGATACTTTAGAAATCTTAATTTGACTGTTGTCTGGTTTGGGCAAAGAACTAAGTGTATAATGATTAGGCATAATAAAGGCCATTTCATGATTATCAAATGGTTTCATAACTACAGGTGAGGTCATTGATATTTCTTCATTTGCATTATTACCTCCAAAAATATAATTGGCAATCACCTTAAAAGATGAACTACGATTACTTTCATTCTTAGGTGTATATGATGCGTAAATCATTTCATCATATTGACGTATTTCGACCTCATCTACTATTTTTAAAACTTGATAATCGTTTTCTTCAGCCTTAAGAAAAAAGTAAAATGCAAAATATACAAATATTAGAGAAGAAGAAATAATAGCAAAAAATTTAAGCATAACGGTATAAAAACTTTACACTATAATTAATTTAAACATTAGATAAATTATCTATTTTGTTTCAAAACCTCATTAGCTTCAGCCATTTTCTGATCGCTTTTTTTACGATCTACTTTTGACAACTTATGTGCCTCAGATAGCAATTTTTTATATTCTAATTGAAGTTTTTCGAGGGGTGTTTTTCTTAAAAAATCCAAACATATCAAAACATTTAATTATAATTCAAAATTAACGAAACTATCACAAATATGATTAATTATGATTAGATATTGTAGGTTTAAATAAATACACCAAATTATAAAACCATTTTATTACATTTACAATAATTATTTAATTTGATTGAAAACGCTTAGAATCAAAAATAGCTTACTATGAAAGACTTTACAAAAAAAATGATTAAGGCATTTTATATTATATTTATGATTAATAGTATACAGCTCAAAATGAACTCGATATTATTGGAAATTGGACTGTAGACTCAAGCTTACGCTACTGTAACATTTTTATTATCTCAACAAGAAATTGACGAACTAATGATGATGGTTGAATGGGGATGATATCTGCTGAGGATTTTATGGATATGATGGGGTTTCCGATGCCAACTTCTCAAGAAGAATGGGATTACATTACTATTAATGGTGTAACCATGTCTATTCCTGAAGATGAAGTTGGTATTTCAGCTTTTTCATTTAATGAGAGTCAAATGGGCTTATTTTCAGATGGTTTACTCCCTTTAACATATAATTGGTCTTCAGATTCTACAATTTCATTGGTTACGTTTGATGAAGATTTTCCTTTTACTGAATTTACAATAGTATCTGCAACAAAATGAAAATCTTATTATGTCGTCTTCTATAACAATAATGGAAGAAGATGGAGAATTCAGTTATAATATTATATTTTACTGTTCCAGTGTTGATGAATTCACTCTAGGATGTACAGATTCATCAGCTTTAAATTATAATACAAATGCAAACATAGATGATGGATCATGCGAGTACCCATACCCATGCACCTTTAATGAACTATTATTAACATTAGAGGATGATGCAGACGATGGATGGGAGGGTTCAGAACTAATTATTAACGGTACATCATATACATTGGAAGATGGAGATGAAGATATATTTTGTATTGAGCTTGAAGACTGTTGGGCCTTCTATACCATAGAAGGAGAGTATATGGATGAAGCTTCATGGACAATTAGTGACGAGAATGATGATATTATAATTCAAGGTGGACTTCCTTACAATGATAATGATGTTGATGAAGATGGTGAATGTGATGATTTAAAAATTGAAGAATTTTCCTTAGAAAACCATTCACTTGTAAAAGTGATTGATATTTTAGGAAGAGAACACAATGAACATATTAAGGGAAAAGTTTTATTTTACATTTATGATAATGGTAGAGTCATCAAAAAAATAAACGTTCAATAATATTTTTCATTAATAAAAAAGCCACAATATGTGGCCTTTTTTTCAAACATAAATTATCTTACCTATCTAATTATATTTAAGGTTTATGTCAGTTTTATTAATGATTTTTTTTATAATATTATCTACATATGTGATTTTCAAAGCCACCTATAGTTTTGACTTAGCAGCAAGTTTTTTAACTCGTAAAATGCCAACTGGAATTAAAGGACCTACAATTAATGCGATTGCATCATCCTTGCCAGAATTATTAATTTCCTTTTTGTTTTTATTTCATTACAATGATTTAGAAGGGTTTTCGGCAGGTTATGCTGCTATAATTGGAAGTGCTGCATTTAATATTTGTCTAATTCCATGTATTTCTGCTTCAGCATATTTTTACTTTAATGATAAAGACTCTATTAAGTTGGATAGTAGTATTATTATTCAAGATTCATTATTTAATATATTGTCGATTGTTACATTAGGGATTATATTTTATTTTGGGCAAATTTCTCCACTTAATTCATTGTTATTAATCCTCCTTTATTTTATGTACGTATATTCTGTATTTAAGTACAGAAAACTTATCATACTAAGCCTCATGATGAGATTATTTTGAAAAATGAATCAATTTTAAGTGACTTATTACAAATTAAAATTTTTGCCTTGTTTGACTCTACGGTAAGTAAATTCAGTTCTATTATAGTTGTTTTTATCAGTCTAATTTAATTGCAAGTAGTTGTCAGCTGTTAACATTTTCATGTGAGCGTTTATCTTCTTTATTTGGATAAATTTATTTATGTCTCTCTTTTTATAGCGCTATAGCCTCAAGTGTACCTGACACTATTTTATCATTTTATGATGCAAAAAAGGTCAATTCGATGATGCGTTTTCTAATGCGTTTGGATCTAATATTTTTGATATTTGTATTGGACTAGGATTGCATATTTATTTACACTCTTTTAAATGGAGATTTATTTTTAAATCAAAACTCAAAGATAAGCTCAGAACAATTGATAATCTCTCTTCTTCTTCTTGTGATATTATCAGCAGCCATAGGAATTCTTTTTTTCTATAGGAAAGTTCAATAAAAAGAAGTTTATTTTACTTTATTGATGTATATTTTATTTATTTTCTTTTTGATTAGATTATAATACTTTATAGTTACTATCAAATGTCCGTTGTTATTATTATCTATATTTACTTTAAAATTTATTTAATAAAATAAAACAAGATGAAGAAATTTAAATCCACGTTATTAACTTTGACTTTTATTTGTGCAATTTCTCTTAATGCGCAGACTACTAACATAGAAGGTATTGACTTCCCAGATGAGCTATCTTTAAATGATGATACTTTCGTTTTAAATGGAGGAGGATTACGTGAAAAATTGGGGTTCCTTGATTTGTATGTTGGAGGTTTATATTTATCTGCAAATAGTAGTGACGCGAATCAAATTGTAACTAGTGGCAACTCTATGGCTATTCGAATTGTTATTGCCTCTAGACTTGTTTCACGTGAACGATTTATTGAGGCCTTAGAAGAAGGTTTTGAAAATACGACTGTAGGAAAATACACCCCTATGCAAATCGAAAGTTTTAAGAAATATCTGAGTGATGCATTTGAGCCAGGCGATGAAATTATTCTGGCTTACAGCTCCACAGAGGAAAGAACTTATCTATATAAAAAACACCGAAGTTCGAGGAGAATTTTCTGGACTTCCCTTTAAACAAGCTCTTTTTGGTATTTGGTTAGGTGAAAAACCTGCTCAGGAAAGCCTAAAGCAAGAAATGCTAGGACTTTAAATCTTTCTATTTTTAAATTGAGTAAATATAATTTGGTTTGATAAAACCGTTTTGTAGCTATTTGATTTTAAATGAAATCACAATAAAGTAGTTAATAAGACACCAGTTTATCTCTTTATTTGAATTAATTTTATTTTGATGTTTATCCATATAAAATAATGTAAAAGTAAAATGTAATTTTGCGTTTTAAATAAATATTACAAATGAAAAACATATTCTTAGTCTCAACAATTCTAATACTCTTTTCTAATTGCCAATCAAATTATAATAAAAAGATGATTGAACCCACAGCAAAGAAAATACCAACAACATTAAATTACCATTCAGATACTTTAACAGATAACTATTTTTGGATGCGTTTATCTGATCAGCAAAAGGAATCGTCTACTCCTGATTCACAAACAAAAGATGTATTAGACTATTTGAAAGCTGAGAACCAATTTTTAGATGTAAACATGTCTGATACAGATGAGCTTCAATCTAAACTTTTTGATGAATATGTTTCAAGGATTAAACAAGATGATTCATCAGTACCATACATAGAAAACGGCTACATATATTCTTCAAAATATGATAAGGGGGAAGACTATAGACGTTATTATAGAAAGGAAAATAAAGAAGGAAGTAAAGAAGAATTATTTTTGGATTTACCAAAATTAGCTAAAGAGCAAAAGTATTTTTCTCTCGGTGATTGGTCCATTAGCACAAACAATAAAATCTTAGCATATAGTTCAGATTTAGTATCTAGGAGAGAATATACGATACATTTTAAAGATCTAATTACAGGAGAAACACTCAAAGACCAAATTGAGAATACCACTGGAGGAATTACTTGGGCTAATGATAACAAGACTATTTTTTATGTTAAAAAAGACGAACAAACATTAAGATCACATAAGATTTTTAAGCATGTATTAGGTACAGATTCATCAGATGACGAACTCGTGTTTGAGGAAAAAGATGAAACCTATAGCTGTTATGTTTACAAGTCTAAGAGTAACAAATATCTCTTTATTGGATCGTATCAAACCCTAGCAACAGAAATAAGATTTTTAGATGCAAACAAGCCAAATGGAGAATGGAAAATTATTCAACCAAGAGAGCGTGGTCATGAATATTCGGTTAGTCATTATGATGATTCTTTTTTTATACGAACAAACTGGAATGCCAAAAATTACAAGCTCATGAAAACACCAGTTTCATCTCCATCAAAAGAAAGTTGGAAGGAACTAATTACTCATCGAGATGATGTTTTTTTAAGTGGTATAGAAATTTTTAAAAAGTTTTTGGTTTTACAAGAGCGCAAAGATGGGCTTATCAATATGCGTGTCATGAATTGGTCTAATAGTCAAGAGCATTACATTAGTTTTAATGACCCAACGTACTCTGTTTATCCTAGCGTAAATCTTGAATTTGATACTGATTTATTTCGTTTTTCTTATTCCTCATTAACTACTCCAAATTCAGTTTATGATTATAATCTTGTTTCTAAAGAAAGAACACTATTGAAACAACAAGAAGTTTTGGGTGGTACATTTAATTCTGAAAATTATATCTCAGAGAGATTATATGCTACGGGAAGAGATGGAGTAACTAGAATTCCGATATCAATAGTTTATAAAAAAGGTTATAAAAAAGATGAAACATCACCATTACTCCTTTATGGATATGGCTCTTATGGCTCAAATATGAATCCCTATTTTAGCTCAACTCGACTTAGTTTATTGGATAGAGGATTTGCTTTTGCAATTGCACACATTAGAGGAGGCCAAGAAATGGGGCGTGATTGGTATGAATCCGGTAAATTATTACAAAAGAAAAATACATTCTATGATTTTATAGATTGTGGTAAATTTTTAGTTGATAGTGGTTATACCAGTCCTTCTCATTTATATGCACAGGGTGGGAGTGCTGGAGGATTGTTAATGGGTGCAATTATTAATATGGAACCTAGTTTGTGGAATGGAGTTATAGCTGGAGTTCCATTTGTTGATGTAATAAATACAATGTGGGACGAGTCTATTCCTTTGACTACTGGAGAATTTGATGAGTGGGGTAACCCAAAGGATAAAGTTTACTATGATTATATAAAATCATATTCTCCATATGATAATGTGTCACGTATAGATTTTCCTAATTTATTAATCACAACTGGATATTGGGATAGTCAAGTTCAATACTGGGAGCCAGCAAAGTGGATAGCGAAAATAAGAGAATACCGTACAAACAAAAATTTATTGTTAATGTATTGTAATATGGATGTAGGTCATGGTGGTGCTTCAGGTCGGTTTGAAAGTTTGAAAGAAGTTGCTCTGGAACATGCTTTTTTATTAAAGCTGGAGGGTAAAAATTAAATATCCAAATGAGACTGATAGGCCTGATGATAAAAAGGTTGTTTTAAGAATTGATTTAGCAGAGGTCAAATAAACAGTTCACGGTCATCATACTCTACTGTTTGTATTTACTATAATATTGTGAGTGTTTGGGCATTAAAAAACCTCACACCGATATACGATGTGAGGTAAAAGTAATTAGAAGAACTAATTACAAAATCGATCACCAATTAATTTAATAAAACTTGTCAATACAAATCTCGGACATTCGAGTATTTATCTGCTCTACTATTTCACGTGTTGTTTTGTATTTTGCTTTATATTTTTCACTCATTTCGTTTAAAAATCTATCGTTTTCATAAGATGATTTAGTAATAAACATGGAGCCCAAATAATATTCATTCTCTATATTGGTATTTATATTTCCTAAACCAAAATGAATGTAACTTAACCAATCACAATATTCATTATCAAATTCATCTTTTGTTTTCCAGGTTATAAATTCAGGAACATCATTCCAATTCTCTCTTTCTGAAAAATAAAATTCATCATCAATTATTTCATTATCTACCTTCGTTATAACTCTATTTACAACAATTGTAATGCTGTTTTTAATCTCAAACTTTACTAACACATGTGTTTTATATCCTTTATTTAATTGAGGTTCATCTTTATGAGTTATACCAATATATCCAATTTTGTGTATATCACATTTTTTACTGCTGTTTAACCAAATATTAGGTTTGTAAGGTTGAGATTTGTGTTCTGTAATTTTCATTTGAGTCTTATAACCTGATTAACTAATTTATTCAAATTTATTTTGTTTAGCTTAATTTTTTAAAAATGATTTTAGCAACATTCCTATTATGGTATTTAGTAAAGCCCATATACCGGGAAGATTAGGTTTAGGATTTTTGCCTTTTCCTAAACGTTGTATTTGCAATTCATACCAAGGAAGTTCAACTCCTCCTATTTTATCTAATAGTTTTATGCCTATAGTTGGAACTGGTGCCTCAAAACAAGTCTCTTTTTCGTCAAAAATATCTTGTGCTAAATTAGGATACAGACAAAAAGGACGCCCTAATCCAATCACGTCAAGTTTTCCTTCTTCAAGGGCATCTTCCATTACTTTAACAGAACGAAACCCACCAGTCAACAATAAAGGTTTATCAGTTATTTTTCGTGCTTTTTCAATATAGTCTAAAAAATAAGCCTCTCTTTCAAAAGTACTTTGTTTGCGACTTCCTTTTACCATAGCGGGTTTTTCATAGTTACCTCCTGATATTTCAATCAAGTCCATTCCTTCACTGGATAGAAATTGAACTACCTCCATGGATTCTGATTCGGTAAAACCGCCCCTTTGAAAATCGGCAGAGTTAATTTTAATTCCAATAGGATAATCTGGACCCACCTGAGATCTTATCTCACGATAAACTTCTTTAACAAACCGAGCTCTATTTTCTAGTGAGCCACCCCATCGATCTTTTCGGATATTACTGATGGGCGATAAAAACTGACTAACAAGATAGCCATGGGCTCCATGAATTTGACATCCTGTAAAACCAGCCTCCTTCATGATTCTCGCGCTATTACCAAAGCGTTTAATTATGTCAAATATTTCTTCTTCAGTTAAAGGTCTGGCTAGTTTAAATATTTTTGACACGCCTCCCATTTTTAATGGAACTGCAGATGGGGCTACAATTTCTTTATTGATTGTTCCAAATGCTTGTCTACCGGGGTGATTTAATTGAGGCCATAAATGTACATCAGTTCCTTTCACGGTTTTTGCCCATGCTTTTAGTAAGTCAAAATGTGTATAGTCTTCTACTACTACATTTCTAGGTTCTCCTAAGGCTTTTCTATCTATCATCACGTTTCCAGTAATTAAAAGCCCTGGATTTCCTTTTGCCCAAACTTCATATGCATTGATGAGTGTTTTTGTAGGAGCATTTGAGAGAGTTCCTATATTTTCACTCATTGCTGATTTAGCGATGCGATTTTTTAAGATAGCACCACATGGTAAGGTAAAGTTAGAAGCTATATATTTCATACTTTGATTTGTGCTTATACAAATATAACTTACTTATTAAATAAAGAATTTATGTAAAAACTAATAATTAAAGTTTTTTACATAAAATCTACTTTTTTGTTAAAAAAACACTCTTTTTTAGTCATTTTCGGTGATTTTTAGTCAAAAAAGGAAAGCTGGCAATTTTGAATTTAAGTACCCCCTCTAGAACCCTGCTTCTAACTAAAGTTCAAAGTAGCTATGAAATGGATGTTTTGTAAAAATCTACTTTTTCGACTTTTTTTAGCTATTTTCGTTAAAAAACTCTCTTTTTTAGTCATTTTGGTAATTTTAAGTCAAAAGTAGCAATTTTTTGAATTTAAAGGAAGGGAGCGAAAGCGCTTTTCTCTTGCAATGATTTTCAGCAGTTTAACACCTTGTTTTTCCCAGTCAACACTGTTTAAACACTTGAGCTGTTTTAGCTTTTATTCTTTTAAGGTAAGTAATTATCATGTACAATTTAATTTTTTAAATAATTGTCTTAGTAATTTTTTGTTTACATTTCCTGATATTGTTTAGTTTTTAATGTTATTAATATAAAGTTATTAAAAGTAATTAAAGACTATCCCAAGTCAGGACCTTGTTGATCCATATCCAAATCATCGTTGTAATATGGGCTGTCATAAGCACTCGGGTAGTCTTGATAACTGTTATATGTATAGTCTTCTTCATCTCTAGGAATCATACCACTCTTTTCTTTATTTGATAATTGTTCTAATGCTAATTTTGATATAGTAAAATCAGGATGCTTTTGTTTTATGTTCTCGATTTCATCTTCAGAAATAAAGAAATGATCTGGACCGCATTATGCGCAGTTTACATATGAACTATCTGTTATAATAACTTGATCAAGGTTTTTGCCATTATGTTTTTCCGAATGTAAGCTCAGTGTCTAGATTGTAAAACTTCATAATATAATAATTAGTTAATTTAACTTTGGAGTATGCCATTACTTCCTGCTCAGTTGGCACACAATAATTAGAAATCCTGATATTTTTTTATTATTAAAATCAAATATGATTACCCAAAGAATCTCTTTTGACATTCTTCTCTCAAATGAATAGTTTTGTCCATCTTTTTGAACTTTATATTCATTTATTAGTCGAGCTTTTTATAAATATTAGCTATGATAGCAAGGGTCTCCATTATAATATTCAATTTGAGTTTCAGTGATACAGTTTTTAAGTTTAGGTGTAATATTCTCTACTAAAAATTGATGTACTTTTCTCTTGTATCAAAATCATAAAATGAAAACTGACTATAAATTTTTATTTCATCGGATTATGATATGTTTCAAACTTTCAAAATCGTTATTATCCCATACTTTGCATAACGAACTAATTTTAATTTTTTCTGTTTCCTGACATATTTATATTTTCGTTAATTTTTATACTTGTTAGTTGGTTTTGTAAACCAACCTAATTCTTGTTTATCGGGAAATCTGTCTATTAATCGGCTCTTAAATTACAACTGGAAAATTTATAATAAGACCAAAAAGCAGTTGCATAAAATACAATCTTTACATAGCAATATTGTTCTAATCTCAAGCGAATCATATGGAGTAAATAATTCATAATCGTCATAGTGATTATACTTCCATATTTCACTAGTTATAAATCTATACGATGAACTCACTAAGCCAATGATTCCTAATGTAATAGGGATTATAGAGATTTATTTTTATAAGTAACAAGATGAATGTTAATAGAACCAAATGGTATGGTTTGAAAGCTAGCCACAAGTTTTCAAGGAAAGTATTATTAAGCATTATTGATCCAATACCGAGGTTTCTACATGCTAATTCTCTCTCTAAGTATAAAGCAAGTATACATAATATTAATATTGCTTTACTATTGAATCTCATAAAAAATATTTTTCATGGTAACAAGCAAAATTTACATCCTTTTCCGTAAGGTTTATAACTTTTTTGAAGATCTAATACTTTAATATTTTGGTTTGCTAATAGCTTTCTTTTTGAATAGGAGTGATGATGGTACCTATATCATATGATAGCCATAACAATAAAATTCCATTTATTGTTACCAATAAGGTGATTAGTAAAGAAAAGCAACCATATTTTTAATATTTTTCATCTGAAACTAGCTTTTGTTAAAGTTTGGATTTTCTATTGTTTTAATTGTTTATGATTTTACTTCCTGGTATTGGATATAGAGTTATCAATATGTTGTTATTAAATATCCAAACAAATCCATTGAATATTCGAATACTTATTTCGTGCCCGTTAAATTTATAATATTTCTCAAATATTTTTTGCCTTCGCTTTTGTGTCATCTAATGATTTCCCTTTAGTTAATGCATAAAAAACTTCTTTGTACGTGATTTTTGAATACCTCTTCGTTGTTTAAATCTCTTTGACGCATGTTTTATTTATAATTGCTTTATTCGTTTCCATATTTTTTATTTCAAATGTCTACATCAAGCATGTAGTGAATTCTAGTTTTGTACAATATTTCATGCTTTTAGTTTTTGGTTTCAAACTATATATGAAAGTATTTTATATGTGTTACATTTTTAATATTTTGGTCTTATGGAACGAGTTTTAAAATATCAGTAGGAAGACATTTATTATTCTGCTGGTTATGATAAGTATAATATTACTCAATAAAGAAGTAGATAACTTGGTTCATCTCAAAATGATTTGAGCAGCTGATTTATTTAAACAAGAAATGACTAGGTATCCATAATAGGCTAGGCCAGCAATAAGATCAATCATTTGCCCTATCATTAAAGATGTAATTAATGATTTATTAAAGAGTATGATGAAAAATTAAACATTTCAGTTTATGTTTGAGACAAAAAGATTTTCCTGGGCATATGCTACATCAAAGACATCTTTTGTGTCTAGGAGAAAAAGTAATGAATATATTGTTGTGTTATCTCAACATTTTTTAATCAGCTAGATAAGGATGAGTCTAAAAGTGTAATAGCACATGAATTTGCTCATTTTTTTTCACAATCATACTTCTGTACCCTGTAAACAAATATTAGACAAAGTTTTCTTATAAAGAAAATAGTTTAAAGTAAAAAAGTTCATTTATAATTTTAAAAAAATGGAGAATATGTAAAAGTTCAGCTGATTTGTTTGCCCTTCAATATACTAAGTTTGGGAAGAAAACGCAACAGCTCTAAAAAATATGAAACAGCTATTTTTAAAAATGTCGATTTATTAATAAAGGTTTTAAAAAATCAATTTAGATTAATTAAAAATAAAGAAATAGCGAAGGTCTTAAGGAGCACCCACTATTTTCAGGGTGATGATATTATTTGAGGTAGGTCAATTTCAAAAAGAGTTGGTTGGAACAATTTGTTTAAAAATGAGATACATACAGAAGTTCAAAAAAATTTTTGATGATTGCGTTTTTAAATTTATCCTGAAAAAATTCAAAATAGATTTGCCATATTTTTAAAATTATCCAGTTTGGTAAGTTGTAGCTGTATCTGATGGAACTAGATGATGGAGAAATAGAATATCTTTAAATTTTTTTGTTCAAGTGGTAGAATAGAATATCATAGATGAGAAAAGGTTACGGTATTTGTGAAGAATTAATCAGACCCGCCATCAAATCTGGTTTTTAAATTAAAAGGGGGAAACTTTTTAGAGAGTTATTAACAAATGGAAAGCCTTTTAAAAGGGAGAAATTTGATATTTCAGCTATTGTTAGACATCTTTTATTTTCTCAAACAGGATAATGAAATCCAGAAATGAATTGAAAAAATACATGAATTTGCTAGTCATGAAATTTTGGTTGGAATAAGTCTGGTTTTTTATTCAACAAGTTTTTAACTTTGGGCCCAAAACTAATTTTTACTTTTTGGAATAATAAAATTTAAAGATATTAAAAAACTAATACCGGAGTTTAAAATGCATGTGGTGAGCTTATCCGAAGAACATGTGGTGGATAAACCCAAAATTTGATTAAAAGACTCTATTTTTTCTCAAATTTGTCTAAAAATCAATTAAAAGAAAGTCCAAATTCGGTTAATGATATTTTTCTATTTATAATGAATCAATGGCTCAATTATAATAATAAAAATTTGGGAAACTTTAGAAATTCAATCACTGAATGATTTTTTAAAATTTATTCAAAAAAATATGTGCCAATTTTTTTTAAAAAGTTTCAAAAGATTTTAAAAA
>BOWN01000004.1 GCA_019649675.1 Cryomorphaceae bacterium
TGATGGAACCACAAAAAAAAAGAGTGGTTGAAAACTAAAAAACCTTCAAATTTTATATTTTTTTTGGTAGGGTTTTTGGATTGAACATATCCATTTCATCTGATATTTTACTATCCACAACCTTAGCATATATCGGGAGTTGACTTTATCGACTTATGCCCAAAGCATTTGACTAATAGTCTCAATAGATACTTTTTTAGTCATGGCATACTTTGGGGGAATGTATGTCTTGCCATGTGCATTGAAAAAGGTTTTTTCCAAAAATCCTGATATGAGGTAATTTTTTTTTTAATATTCTATTCATATTTTGATTAGATGAAACAGGGAAAACAAATTGATCATCACTCTTATATTTATTCATAATGTCCGAAGCTATTTCAAGAAATTTTAAATTTCCCTAATAATCCCCCCGTCTTTTGTTTTTTTTACGAATCCAAATATTTCCATAAATACCAACACTAATATCATCTTTACTAAGATTCTTTATATCAATTTTTAAAACCTGAAAAACAGCAAAAGAGAAATATATCTCAAACCCTTTTTGATGACTTGGGTGAGTTAGTCTTAGATTAGCAACTACCCCTATCCCCCTGCTCTGTTAATCCCCTCTATTACAACATCCTCATTCTTAGTTTTAAAAATTTACAAATGGTTTCTAAGCAACCACTCATTTTGTTTGCAAGATTTACAATTTTTTTAAGGTGAGATAAATACTTATTATTGGTATTTACTCCTATCTGCTTATTAATCGTTAAAAAGTGCTAAAACTATCTAAAAAACGCATGATTTAACTCTAATAATAATATATCATCTCTCCTAAACTCTTGATTTATAAAACCTTTTAAGTGATGAAAGGTTGTATTGTATTTAACATAGGTTGATCTAGTGTTTTTTTTTCCTACAAAAAGATTCATTCTATTATTGTGATATGAAAATACTTCAAGTAATGTTTTACCTAGCTCATCTCTACCTAAATACTTATTTGAAATCCTTTGCTGAAACCCTAGTTTATTATTGGGTTTAAGTCATTATGAATGTCATTAATCCTGTTTATAGCTAGCTCTATAGACTTATTTATAGTCTTTACCCCCCTATATGATGTCCCTTTCCTTTAATCTTTGTCTGTTTGAATTCCACCTAGTTGGTTCAATAAATTGTTTAATAGATATCTCTGAACGCTTACCATTTACAGTAACTCGAATACATAAAGGACCATTCCTTTCGAATTGATCTTGGAGGTTTTTAAATAAACTAAAACTGTAAATGTCTGTTTCTAAAAGGTCACCGATTTAGCTGTTTTTTGGTGCACATTTTATTCAAAATTAATAGGTGCAAAAATCACGCTAAAGTCATGATAATCAATAATTTATATCAACATATTATTAACAAAAAACAGACACCGATTTGGTCACCTTTTTAAGTCATTAATACACAGTTTTTTATGGTTTTTGAGATATGTATAGAAAAACAAAAACCCCGTAAGCTATTAACTTACAGGGTTTTAACTGATTTTAAGAATTTTGTCTGCGGTCTGGACGAGACTCGAACTCGCGACCCCCTGCGTGACAGGCAGGTATTCTAACCAACTGAACTACCAGACCAAATTAAATTAAAGAACTTTTCTTTATCAGAGGTGCAAATATAGATGATTTTTCAAGGCTTGCAAATGCTTCAAGCAAAAAAAATTAATTTTTATGATCATTATTTACATTTCAATAAAAGCAAGACTACCTGAGAGCAAATCTCATGTATAGCATTTCTCTAATTATCAAGTAATTCCAATTCACACTTTACAAAATTTGCCAAATCTTTCACATAAGCAGCAGAGAAATCAAATTTAATCCCAGCTGTCTCATAAATTTCACCAATTGTTTTAGTGTAACCCAATTTTAATGCGCGATCATAATCATCTAGAGCTTTTTCAGGGTTCTGCTTGTAATTACGCCATATGGCAATGGCACCCAACTGAGCCATACCATATTCAATATAATAAAATGGTACTTCATAAATATGTAATTGGCGTTGCCAAGCTGTTTTCTGGTACTTCTCATAAGAAGTCCAATCAACCAAACCGGTACCATAGCGCTTAGAAATAGCTACCCATTTGTTATGCCTTTCTTGATGTGTATGGGTACTGTTTTCATAAAGCCAATGCTGAAACTCATCTACCATAGCCACCCAAGGAAGCGTTGCCAACACACCTTGAAACTGTTCTTTACGAGCACGTTTCCAAGAAGATTCATCTTTAAAAAACACATGCCAATGCTCCATAGAAATAAGCTCCATACTCATAGAAGCCAATTCAGCAACTTCGGAAGGTGTACTTTTAAAAGAGGTCAATTCCATGTCTTTGGTATAAAAAGAATGTATGGCATGTCCACCCTCATGAACCATCGTAACCGCATCTCTTAATAAACCCACAGCATTCATATAAATAAAAGGCACACCTGTTTCATACAAAGGATACATAAAACCCCCAGGCGCTTTACCTTTACGAGACACCAAATCCAAATGTCCCATAGCCTTCATTTTCCTAATACAATCGCCATAATAAGGTCTAATTTGATCAAAACATGCAATACATTTATCCAAAAGATCTTCACCCCCATCAAATGGTTTTAATGGTTCATTTCCATTAGGATCTACCTGCATATCCCAAGGTTTTAATACCTCAACACCTAAAAGCTTCTTTCGTTCTTTATGAATATCTGCAATAAGAGGAACAATTTCTTTTTCAATAGAGGTATGAAAATCGAAACAATCTTCTTTGGTATAATCAAAACGCCCCATGGCTTGAAACTTATAATCTCTAAAGTTTTCAAAATTGGCATTTCGAGCAAGTTCTTGACGTTTTGAAATAAGCTCATCCAAAAGAATATCTAAAGATGTTTGGTCTTCTGTTCTTCGTGCATTAATTAACTCAAAAACCGCTTTACGCTTATCTCTATCAATACTCTTAAGATGAACAGATGCCTGTTGTAGAGTCTGATCCTTACCATCTATCTGCACCATCATTTGCGCAGATATCTCACCAAACTTCTGAGCTTTATTGGTCAGTTCAGTAAACAGAGGAATGTTTTTCTTCTCTGTAAAGATGAATAGCATTCTTTATGTCTCGCAGATAAATAAAATAATAAGCTGAATCTAGATCATTCAGATGCTTAGAATTTATCAACTTGGTATTTAAATCATGCGCATAAGAGGCGATTTTAGGACTTATGTTTTGGACAAAAAATTGAAATGATTTTTGAAGTTCAGGATTCGTGGTATCAATATTCATTTTGATGTACCTCCATGCCATATTTTCTTCCAATACGGCTTCTAACTCACTCCTATCATGCATCCATTTTTTTAAATCTTCAACAGAGTCAATCGCTCTTGTATTTAAATCCTCAAAATAGGTTTCAATTTGTGCCCAATTTTTTATGGATAAATCTTCAGGTAAAAATGTTCTCATCAGCTTAGCGTCATTAAAAAAGCATTTTTAGTACGTGTGAATCGAAGACCTTACTTCTTTGTCCTAATTTTAGCTTTAGGTGTCGCAGCAGCTTTAGGTTTGGCTTTTGATTTGGCTGCAGATTTAGGACTAGATTTTGTTTTTGCTGGTTTCTTAGCAGCAACTTTTTTTGAAGTCTCAGAACTTTCATCAGAAGATGCCTCAACGGTTTCTGATGCCAAACCAACTTTTTGCAGCGTATTGTACCAAGAAATGACTTTCTTGATATCTGATGTGTAAACACGATCTTCATCATAATCTGCTAAAACCTCTTTAAAATATTTCGACAAAACTACCGCAGAAGACTTATGACCAATTGAAGGGGCACCGTTTTCTTTTACTCTAATTTTATCTAAAACATCAGCCAAAGGCAAATCTTCGAGTGAAGTATAAATCGCAATATCCTTAAGGGCACTCATTTTAGAATTAGATGATATGGCTGATTTCTTACCATCTATTAAACTTTCAACTATAACGCCATTTTTTGTCTGTCCTAAGACTTTATAAAGACCTGGTTTACCTGAAACTGAAATAATACCTTCTACATTCATTTTTAATTGTTTTTGTTCTAATTCGAATATTAATAAATCATAATGCCAGTATTCATTTTACAT
This sequence comes from Cryomorphaceae bacterium, assembly GCA_019649675.1. Classification (GTDB taxonomy): domain Bacteria; phylum Bacteroidota; class Bacteroidia; order Flavobacteriales; family UBA7430; genus MED-G21. The sequence goes on from BOWN01000004.1 coordinate 4,111, forward strand.
TGCGGGCCAATCATTTGAATGGTATAATACCCACGATCTATGTCTTTTATACTTAAGACTTTATAAACATTTTCTTCTGTTGCAAAAAAGTTTTCGCGATAATACAACTTTCCTAGCACATCAAAAACATATAATTGATATTCCATACCTACATGACTCTGAAAAGTGAGATAAAATTGTCCTGAGCTTGGATTAGGGAAAACACTTATATCAGGATTTTTAGCAGATTCAGTATCATTGGTTTGTAAGTCGAATGCAAGAGCTGAAGCTAAATTAAGCCTTCCAGTACCTAACAAATTTTGATAGTCTTGATTGAATGGGTAAATATCATCTGTTGAATTTAATAACCGTGCCTTAATTTGAGCAGCATTATCCGTTGAAAAATGAGATCTTAATAATATGGCCGAACCAGATACAATAGCAGCAGCAACTGAGGTGCCGCTATTTGAACCATACTGATTCTGAACATAAGGACTATAAATAGAAGCGCCAGGAGCGGCGATATCAAAATTCTCACCATAATTAGAGGTAGGTGTTTTCTGATCATTTGAATCAAGTGCACAAACGCCTATTACATTATCCAGAGCCGCCGGAAACACATCTGTGTTCAATCCTTCATTACCGGCCGAAGCAACAACAAGTACATCCATCGAATCAATAACATAGTGTATAACATCTGCCTCAGCTTGACTATACTCAAGACTCCCAAAGGAACAATTAATTACCTGTGCACCCATTTGTGCACCATACAAGATTCCGGCATTGGTATCAATAAGATATCCTACAGAATTGGTGATTTTAACAGGTAAATACCTGCAATTAAATGCCGGAGAAGCTGCACCTATAGCATTATTTGTACTGGCCGCAGCAACGCCACATATAGAAGAACCATGTGCTAAAAAGTTTGTACCGTCTACCATAGGATCATGGTCGTTTGAACCAAAGTCCCAACCGTAATAATTGTCTATATAGCCATCATTATCGTCATCAAGTCCATTTATAGGATCATCGTAATTGTAAGCTAAGTTGTCTTTAAGATCGTCATGCATATAATCAACTCCTGAATCTACAACAGCCACAACAAAAGAGCTGTCGCCCTGAGCAGTATCCCATGCATCAGGAGCCATAATTTTATCCAAATGCCATTGTACAGAAAAAGAAGGATCTGAAGGTTCAAAATAAAGTTGCTGTGTTCTTGGATGCTCCCAATACAAAAGCACTCCCAAAGCTTTTAAATCATCTAAAAATGAGGTTTTAGAAGTGTTAATATAAATAAATGAAGACAAAAAAGGCTGTTTAACTGGATCAACATTATAGGCATACTTAGCTTGCACACCTCGCTCAGACAAATCGTTAAGCGTTACTCCAGGATGCAATCGTGCTAAATAAGACACATCCTGAGCATGAATAAAATGCATGATAAAAACGAAAATAATAAAAAACGTATTTTCATTTAATTCTGAAATTTATGAATCAATTCTTCATCAGACAAATTGAGAATCTGAATCATTCCCTTAGCTTGAGATACATAAGGATGGTTTGGATAACGCTCTATAAAATCCTCATAGGTGTTTTTTGCTGTTAGATGTTGATCAAGTGCTTCAAAACAATGGGCTTGATGAAAAAGTGCTATTGGAGCAACCTTGGCATTAGGAAATTGGGTATGCACTTTATGAAATGCTTTCGCAGACTTTAAATGTGCACCCAAACCTTTCAAAACTTCACCTGATTTAAACAATAATTCAGGAATTTGTTCAGCATCAGGATAAGCACGTATAAATTCATTATATGCCACTAGTACTTCTTTTGCAAGTGTTTGGTTTGCTGCCGCGTCTTCAACTTGCATTAATTTATTTTCAAGCTCTAACAGGCTTTTTAAATCTGCTTGCTGCTTGTTCTCACAAGCATTTAAAACCAAAAGCATCAGCAGAGACAATAAAATAACTCTCATCGTCTTCCTTTTTTTTGTTTGTAGTAGCGCATTCTATACTCAGGGCTAATCTTACCATTCATAATATCACTTAACTTGCGTTTAATCATTGTTTTTCTGAGCATAGAAAGATAGTCGATAAACAGCACTCCTTCAGTATGATCGAACTCATGCTGGATCACTCGAGCAGCAAATCCATCAAAAGTATCGGTATGTTCTACAAAATGTTCATCGCAATAGCGAATGGTAATCTTTGGCTTTCTCGACACATCTTCACGCACTTCAGGAATGCTTAAACAGCCCTCACTAAACAACCACTCTTCACCTTCTTCTTCAATAATTTCTGCGTTGATAAATGTTTTCTTGAAATCAGCCAAATCGGGTTCCTCGTCTTTAAAAGAAGAGCAATCCACAATAAACAATCGAATAGGAATTCCAATTTGATGCGCTGCCAAACCTACACCTCTTGAAGCATACATCGTTTCGAACATATTGGCTATGAGTTCCTGGAGATTGGGATAATCAGAACTAATCTCTTCTCCTACTTTTTTGAGAACAGGATCGCCATAAGCTACTACAGGTAAAACCATACTAATTTTATATTTTTTGTTGTTCCATATACGATTGTAATATAAGCGTAGCACTTACTTCATCAATAAGTGTCTTATCCTGACGTGCTTTCTTTTTTAAACCGCCGTCAATCATAGACTGAAAAGCAATTTTTGAAGTAAAACGTTCATCAATCAATTCAACTTTCATTTCTGGAAATTGCTTTCTAATCTGTTTTGCAAAACCTTTAACGTAAGGTGTGGCATCTGTATTCTGATTCCTAAGATTCTTTGGTATTCCCATAACAATGGTAGACACAGACTCTTTGGAAAGGTATTCTATCAAGAAATCCATACAATCATGTGTACGAACCGTGCAAAGACCAGAGGCAATCAATTGAAGCTCATCAGTAACTGCAATACCGACTCTTTTAGTCCCATAATCTAATGCCAACAATCTAGTCATAAAACACAAATTAGAACAAATATAAAAAAACTAAAAATGCATCTGGACTTATACATGAAACTTATTCCATCGGCGTTTCTCACGTTTTAAAAATGCATCAAACTTGGAAGGGAGTGAAATTTCAAAAGTATGGTTTAACTGACTAATAGGATGAATAAATGAGACTTTACAAGCGGATAAAAACAAGCCTTTACCTTTTAGAACTTTTTCACAATCATGAACAGCATCTCCAACAATCGGATGACCTATCTCAGCCATATGAATTCGCAACTGATGTGTTCGACCTGTTTTAGGTTGAAGTTCAACCATACTAACATCAGCATAAGATAAAGACTTCTCTACCCTAACACTCTTGTATAATGTTTTTGCATGCTGATGATGTATAGATATGTCCACTATGCCTTCACCTTCTAGTTTCCCTTTTACAAGAGCTACATATGTTTTAGAAATCTGTTGGGCTTCAAATTGTCGACCTAAATTAATTTGAGCACTTCTTGTTTTAGCAATTAATAGGAGTCCGGAGGTCAACTTATCCAGACGATGAACCGGTCTTGGAAGCATTAAGGCATCCTCTTCTTTAGAAACAGATAGATTATATGGCAGCGCATTCTGAATGGTTTTATAATAATTTCCACTTACAGGAAAGCCCGCAGGCTTATGAATAACAGCCATAAACGCATCCTCAAAAAGCACCTCAAGTTTCAAAGGGAAAATTTTAAATGCACCTAAATCTTGTGCCTTCACCTCTACCTTATCTCCTTCTGCGAGCCATTCACCAGACAAGGCAATCTTACCATTTAACAAGATTAATTCATTTTTAAAAGCCTTTTTCACCGCACTCTTAGATGGGAATACCCCAGATAAGTGAACGCACACATAATCGAAAATACGCATCCTTTCAGATAAGACAGGCACAGAAAAGCTATGAAAAATCATAAAACAAAAATAATCGGATTTATTCAAGATGAAAAATGAGCTTACAGAACTTAATATGACTTCAGTAAAAGCAAAAAAGAACAATCATAAATAGATTAAAATGTATATAAATTATTATTTTCGCTCTATATAATTCCTTATGACAGATTTACAAAATACAACAGAAAAAGCTTGGGAAGACCGTGGTCTATTAAAAGAAACTGCTACCCAAAATGCCATTCGAGAAGTGATAGAACACATCGATAAAGGCCAATTACGAATTGCCCATCAGAAAGGCTCTACCTGGCAAGTAAATGAATGGGTTAAAAAAGCTGTTATTATGTATTTTCCTATACAAGGAATGAAAACCATTGAAACAGGTCCGTTTGAATTCCATGACAAAATTGAATTGAAAAAAAACTATGCAGAACTCGGTGTTAGAGTCGTGCCTCATGCCATAGCGCGTTATGGAGCCTATGTTGCCCCGGGCGTGATTATGATGCCTTCATACATTAATATTGGTGCACATGTTGGTTCTGGAACCATGGTCGACACCTGGGCTACTGTTGGCTCTTGTGCCCAAATTGGATCAAACGTGCACTTGAGTGGTGGTGTAGGAATTGGAGGTGTTTTAGAACCCCTTCAGGCCGCTCCAGTAATTATAGAAGACAATGCTTTTATTGGGTCAAGATGTATTGTTGTAGAAGGTGTTAGAGTAGAAAAAGAAGCCGTACTAGGTGCCAATGTCGTCTTAACTGCCTCAACAAAAATTATTGATGTTAGTGGTAATGAACCCATTGAATACAAAGGTTACGTTCCATCGCGTTCAGTAGTCATTCCAGGGACTTACACAAAATCTTTCCCAGCTGGCGACTACCAAGTACCTTGTGCTTTAATTATTGGTAAAAGAAAAGAAAGCACCGACAAGAAAACTTCCTTGAACGATGCTTTAAGAGACCATAGTGTGGCTGTATAATTCCATGAAAAAAAAAGTAGCTTTTATTTATTTTGATGATTTGCATCATATTCTTCATTTCATTGGAGTAGCAGCAGAATTATCAAAAAATGATAACATACGAGTAGATATTCTAACATATTCCAGTGAACACAAATATTTAAAGCATTTAATAGAACTTTTAAAAGCAGATAATATCAATCTCATAGAAGTAAAAACATATAAGATTAGACAGTGGATTGATAAAATAAAAAAGAGAAAAAGACCAAGCCCATTATTTCTTACAAAACACAACAAAAAAATCATGAAATCATATGATTTTTTAGTGTTTACTGATTTTAAAACCATTTATTTTAATAAAAACAACAAAACAAAATTTATATACCTAAGTCATGGCTCAGGTGACAGAGCATATGGGTACAATATTCCTAAATTGGAAGAGTTTGATTTACTACTTTTAGCAGGGAAAAAAATCCTCAATAGAATCCTGAATGAAGGGCTGAAAAATAAAAATTATAAAATAGTGGGTTATCCAAAGTTTGATATTGCTATAGTCGAACAAAAAAATGAATCTATATTTAAAAATAATAATAAAACGATTCTATACAATCCTCATAATTCTTGGGAATTATCTTCTTGGTATAAAAATGGAAATGAAATTTTAGAATTTTTCTACACACAAAAAGAATATAATTTAATATTTGCACCTCACATCAATCTTTTTAATGACAAAAAATATCTCTCTCCTAAAATCCTTAAGAAAAAATACTTCAATGCCAAAAACATCCTTATGGATCTTGGAAGTGAAAAAAGCTCAAACATGAGTTATACACTTTCTGCAGATGTTTATATAGGAGATGTATCCAGTCAGGTATACGAATTTATATTCAAAAGTAGACCTTGCCTATTTATAAATTCAAATAAAATTGAATGGACAAATGACCCAAATTATTTACATTGGAGTTTGGGAAAAGTCCTCTCAGATGTTTCTAATCTTAAAAATGAACTTAAAAATATAGAAGAAACCCATCAAAAATTCAAACAAATACAAACAGAATTATTTCAAGACACATTTGATATTTCAAATGAAATCAGTTCTTCTAAAAGAGCAGCTAATGAAATTAATCAATTCATAAACGAATGAATGTATCCAATAAAATAACTGGAATCATTCCTACATTCAATGAAGAAAATCATATTGAAGCAGCTATAGATTCTCTTAATTTTACTGATGAAATTATTGTACTTGATTCATTCAGTACAGACACTACCGTAGAAAGAGCTAAATCAAAAGGCGCTAAAATCTTACAACGAAAATTTGATAATTTCTCAAGCCAAAAAAACTTTGCTATTGAAAATGCTTCACATTCTTGGATTTTCCTTTTAGACGCTGACGAAAGAGTAAGTAATGAACTTCAAAAAGAAGTATTAGAAATCATTTCTAAACCCTCAAAATATTCCGCATATTGGATTTTCAGATCCAATTTCTTTATGAAAAGAAGAATAAAATATAGCGGATGGCAAAATGACAAAGTGATCCGACTCTTTATTAAGGAAAAAAGCCATTATAATGGAAAATTAGTTCATGAAGAGATCCAAACCCAAGGAGAAATTGGATGGTTAAAAAATAAGCTTGACCACTTTACATACAAAGGATTTAATAGTTACATTCAGAAAAAAAATCATTACGCTCAACTCCAAGCAAAAGAATTGGCAGAAAAAGGTCTAAAACCGGGAGTATTCCACTTTCTCATTAAACCATTATACCGTTTTATCAATCACTACTTCTTAAGACGCGGTTTTTTAGACGGTATAGAAGGCTTATTTATTGCCATATTTTCTGCATATTCTATTTTTGCGCGTTACGTAAATTTATGGCTCCTAAACAGGGGGCTTAAATAATGAGATAACCATTTAAAATAACTTCATTTAGCAGGTATTAAAAAATGCAAGATCAAATTAACACAGCAACCGAAATACTTAAACAAGGAGGAATTATTCTCTACCCTACAGATACGATCTGGGGAATTGGATGTGATGCCACAAATGAGGAAGCAGTCAAGCGAATTTATAAACTGAAAAAACGTAGCGACAGCAAAAGCTTAATTGTTCTGGTAGACAATCATGTTAGACTAGAAAGAACCGTTGAAGCAGTCCCAGAAGTTGCATGGAACATCATAGATTATAGTAAAAAACCTGTTACCATAATATACGATAATCCAAAAGGCATTGCAAAAAGTGCAGTAAACAAAGACAATTCTTTAGGCATACGCTTGGTCAAAGATACATTCTGTAAAAAACTCATTAACAAACTTAACAAACCCATCATTTCAACATCTGCCAACATCTCTGGAGAAAAACAAGCGAACTGTTTTGCAGAGATTTCTCAAGAGATTAAGAATTCTGTAGATCATATTGTAAATTTGCGCCAAGATGAAAGTGAGCCAAAGCAAAGCTCTACAATTATCAAACTAGACCCTTCAGGATTAATAAAAATTATTAGAGAATAAATTGATACAACATCTGCAACATAAAATCTTTAAATGCATTTCGGAATGTGCAGATGAACTGGGCTTAGAAACATACGTAATTGGCGGTTATGTTAGAGATCTACTATTAAAGCGAAAAGAGCCAAAAGACATAGATATTGTATGCGTAGGCAGTGGTATTGAATTGGCTAAAAAAGTGGCCCATAAGTTACATGGTAAACCAAAAGTTCAAGTCTTTAAAAACTTTGGAACCGCTATGGTAAACCACAAAGACTTAGAAATAGAATTTGTAGGTGCACGCAAAGAGTCTTATCAAAAAGATTCAAGGAAACCAAGTGTTGAAAATGGCAGCTTAGAAGACGATCAAAACCGTAGAGACTTTACCATTAACACATTAGCACTGTGTTTAAATAAAGATAGATTTGGAGAACTACTTGATCCATTTAATGGCATAAGTGACTTAGAAAAGGGAATCATTAGAACCCCATTAGACCCAGATATCACCTATTCTGATGACCCATTAAGAATGATGCGTGCGGTACGTTTTGCAACGCAGCTAGACTTTACCATTGAACAAAGTTCCATAGAAGCAATAGAACGTAATGCAAAACGCCTAGAAATCATATCTCAGGAAAGGATTATTGATGAATTAAATAAAATTATCCTTGCTGAAATACCTTCCAAAGGTTTTAAGATACTTTTCAACACCAAACTACTGCATCAGTTCTTCCCAGAGTTTGTTGAATTACATGGGGTTGAAGTTATAAAAGGTAAAAAACACAAAGACAACTTTTACCATACCCTCGAAGTTTTAGAAAACCTATCTAAAAAACACCGACAACCTATGGTTGAGATGGGCTGCACTACTACACGATATTGCAAAACCAGAAACGAAACGATTTGAAGAAGGACACGGATGGACCTTTCACGGTCATGAATTTATAGGATCCAAAATGGTTCCTAAAATTTTTAAACGGCTAAAGCTTCCTCTAAATGAAAAAATGAAATACGTACAAAAACTTGTACTGCTTCATCTTCGACCTATTGTCCTATCAAAAGACTTTATTAGTGATTCCGCTCTGCGCAGACTTTTATTCGATGCTGGAGAAGACTTGGAAGACTTAATGCTCTTGTGCGAAGCAGACATCACATCTAAAAACGAAAAAAAAGTAAAACGATTTCTAAACAACTTTCAGATTGTAAGACAAAAATTAAAGGATATTGAAGAGCGAGACCACATTAGAAACTGGCAACCTCCTATTTCTGGTGAGCTTATTATGAATACCTTTGATATAAAACCTGGTAAAATTGTTGGCGAAATAAAAAACCAAATTCGGGAAGCCATACTCGATGGCGTCATCCCAAATGAATATGATAAAGCTTATAACTATATGCTTGAAAAAGCAAAAGAACAAGGCTTAGAGAAACAATAAAAGGATTTGTATATTTATTAAAAAAAAGTTTATGACCATATACGGTTTTCGTGTCATACTTGACTACAATCAAGCAGACATTTTTAGAGATATTGAAATATCAAGTGAAGCAACATTTGAAGACTTTCACAACAGCATAGTACAAGCCTTTGCTTTAGACTCTGGAGAAATGGCCTCATTTTACAAAAGTGATGAGCAATGGACTCAAGGTGAGGAAATCAGTTTGTTTGCAGTGGACGAAAAAGCCTTTCTGATGTCCGACTGGACCATAGAGCAAATGTGTGTAGAAGTAGGTAGCAAAATGCTTTACATCTTCGATTTCCTAAACATGTGGACCTTCTATGTAGAAGTGATGAAAATAAATGAGCCTAAAGCAGGCGAATCTTACCCTAGACTGATCTATTCTGAAGGTATCATGCCAGGAGAAAGAGAAAACTTTCAATTTGAAAGTCACGAAGATTTAAGTGCGACACCAAAAGAATCTGGACTTTTCGAAGATGATATCTTTGATGACTTTGATGATTTTAACCAATACGAATAGGCATGCAAGAAAACGTTCGCCTCTTAAAAAATCAAGATTCTTTTTTTAAATCTAAAAAAACACTTTCTATAAACTATAGAAAAGAAAGTTTGATACGTTTAAGAAAGGCCATTCATGATCATGAAGAAGAAATTATTGATGCCTTATACAAAGACCTTAAAAAACCCAAATTAGAGGCTTACGCCTCGGAAATAGGGGTCATACTTACAGAACTAAACTATTTTATTAAAAACATAAAAAAACTTTGTAAACCCAAAAGAGTCAAAAGTGCCTTACTAAATTTTCCTTCTAAAGAATACATCTACCAAGATCCTTATGGGAAAGTACTCATAATAGCCCCTTGGAATTACCCGTTTCAACTAACCATTAATCCAATGATAGCAGCAATAGCCGCTGGAAATTGCGTGGTATGTAAACCATCGGAAGTATCTTCAAACACCTCTCAATTAGTCGCAAAAATGATTGCACAAGTGTTTGAACCAGAGCATGTATCTGCTATAGAAGGAGGCATAGATCTAACTCAATTTTTATTAAAACAAAAATGGGAGTATATCTTCTTTACAGGAAGCTCAGTTGTAGGTAAAATTGTTATGAAAGCCGCAGCAGAACAGCTCTGCCCTATTACATTAGAGCTTGGAGGTAAAAGTCCTGTGATCGTAAATAAAGATGCGAAATTAAAACAAAGCGCAAAACGAATCGCTTGGGGAAAACTATTCAATGCTGGGCAAACTTGCATAGCACCAGACTACATTTACGTTCACGAATCGGTAAAAAAGAATTTACAGCCCTGCTCATTGCCGAATTTAAAGCTGCTCTAGGTGAAAATCATCAGCAAAGTAAAGATTATGCACGTATTGTAAATAATAAGCACTACGACCGTATTATGGCACTGCTCGACAAAGAAAAAGTTGTGTATGGCGGTAAACACAGTGCTGAAGAAAAGTATATAGAACCTACTCTACTTAATGATATAGATTGGGATTCAAAAAGTATGAAAGAAGAAATTTTTGGGCCATTACTCCCAATCATGACCTTTACAGACTTAAACACAATAATTGACACCATAAACAAACATGATAAACCTCTTGCTGCCTACTATTTTGGGGAAACCAAAAAAGACCAAGAAACGTTTTTAAAGCAGCTCTATTTTGGTGGTGGATGCATCAATGACACCGTTATTCATGTGGCCGGAAAAAGCCTTCCATTTGGTGGTGTCGGAACAAGTGGTATAGGATCTTACCACAGGGCAAAAAGTTTTGAATGTTTTAGCCACCAAAAAGGTATTGTAAAAGAGGCACATGGATCGATATTCCTATTAGATATGCCCCTTATGCTTCAAAATTACCTTTCATAAAAAAGTTGTTTAAATTCATTAGCTAATGGACAAATACCTCATCCTGATTGCAGGCCCTACTGCAGTTGGAAAAACGCAACTTTCACTTTCTATTGCCGAACAATACAAAACAGATATTATATCATGTGATTCCAGGCAATTTTATAAAGAAATGTGTATTGGAACTGCAGTCCCTAATGCTGATGAATTATCGAAAATTAAACACCATTTTATTCAAAATTTAAGCATAGAAGACAACTATTCAATAGGACAATTTGAGCGGGACGCACTTGCAAAAATTGAAGATCTTCACAAAAACAACAATGTGGTCGTGATGGTTGGAGGCTCTGGGATGTACATCGATGCCGTTTGCAAGGGTCTAGATGATTTCCCTCCAGTACCTGATTCAATTCGTGAGGAATTAAATCTACGTTATCAAAACGAAGGCTTAGATGCATTAAAAGAAGAACTTATGAAGCTTGACCCAGACTATCATGAACTGGTAGACTCATCAAATCCACACAGAATAATACGCGCCATAGAAGTCTGCATGGTATCAGGTAAACCCTTTACATCCTTTCGTAAACAACAGTCTAAAAAGAGGAATTTTAAAACAGTTAAAATCATCCTGAATAGAGAAAGAGAGGAATTGTACTCTCGCATCAACAAAAGAGTAGATAAAATGATGACGGAAGGCCTGTTAGAAGAAGTTAAAAAGCTTTACGATTATAAAGATTATAACGCCCTACAAACTGTTGGTTACAAAGAACTCATTGCCTACTTTGATGGCGAATGGGATTTAGAAACTGCCATTGAGGAGATCAAAAAGAATACACGTAGATATGCCAAAAGACAAATGACATGGTTTAGAAGAGACCCAAGGAATCATTTTTTTAAACCAGAAAATGAATCTGAAATAATGGCATACCTAAAAGAAAATATTACAAATTAATCTTTAAGCCATCATCAGCCATAACAGTATTATCAAACACCAATTTTGCTTCATCTAAAAGTAATTTTAAATCGGAGTATCGCGCTGAATAATGACCTAACAAAAGCATTTTAACATCTGCTTTTTTTGCAATTAATGCTGCTTGTTCGGCTGTAGAATGTTTGGTTTTTTTAGCTAAAGCCTCGCTATCCTTTGCAAAGGTAGCTTCATGATAAAGCAAATCTGCACCCTTAATAAAATCACATAGAGCTGGGTAGTACATCGTATCAGAACAGTAGGCGTATGAAAGTGAAGGTTCAGGATCAAAGGTCAATTTCTTATTTTCTATAAGAGTACCATCCGCTTTAATATAGTCGGCACCATCCTTAATTTTATTTAACTCATAAACTGGTACCTCAAAAGCATCTATAGCTTTGCGATTTATTTTTCGAGGTTTAATTTTTCTTTAACTAAGAAGCCGCAGGTATCAATAGAATGACGGAGCGGAAATGAATGAACTTCTACCCTTTTATCTTCAAATAAAAGTGCAGGAGACTTAAAATTTAGAGGGTGAAAATTAAGCTTATAACTTAAGTAAGTATTAGATGCATTAAATAAAGATTGTAAAATGTTTAAAAGATCAGCTGGGGCATATAAATCAAGTTCTTTTTCTTTCCCAAGAGATGAAATGTAGACAACAATCCGGGTAATCCAAAATAGTGATCACCATGCAGATGAGAAATAAAAACAGCTTGAATTTTTGCATGCGTATTTTATTTTTACGCAACTGGACCTGTGTTCCTTCCCCACAATCTATCAAAAAACAACGGTCTTGAACTTTTACTACTTGTGAGAGTATGATTTCTATAAGAAGTCGGAGAAGCTGAGCCACATCCTAAAACAGTTATTTCAAAACTCATAAAACTGAGATATTTTAATAAAATGTAAAACTAAAAAAATAGCTTCTCAAACAAATGAGAAGCTATAAATTCTATAAAATAAAAATTAAATTAATTTCCAGGATAATAAAACGTCACTGAAGAATTTAACTTAGCCTGATAGCCTTCACCCGAAATAAGATCTCCAATACCATTGTAATCCCATTCAGGGAGATATGCAGTACCATCAAAAGTTTTAACAATAACAATTTCATTTAAGATAGGTGCTAACATTTGCTCTAAATTACCCGAAGAGTCTCTTAAGTAAGAAAACATATTCCAACCAGCATTTAATTCCATCTGATAAGCTTGTGGAAGTAATTTCGTTCCAGTAATTGTTAAGTCGTTTGCAGAACTAAGCTTAATCATATAACCTTCACCATTATTTAAATCGCCAATGCCATTAAAATCGAAATTTGGCAAATAAGCTAATCCTTCACCATCTTTAGCAATTATTAAAGAATTGTATACCGGAGCTAAAACATCATCCATAGAAGGGTTAACTGGTTGGATATAGGTAGAAAAAGTATACCAACCCTCAGGTAAATCTATGGTTTGTGAATCTGCTACAGGAGCAAACTCACAGGAACCATCATCTACTTCAGCATCAGCGTTGTAATTTAGCGCATCAGGATTTGTACAGCCACTAACAGGCTCATCACAATTAAATTCTCCAGCAAATGGTGCACCACCACTAATTAATTCTTGACCAGAAGCATCACTAATAGTCCAAGACACCTCCGTTGGATAACTCCCTTGTGTTGCTGTTACAGAAACACAACCTTCAGAAGGATTGTAACAAAGAGATGCAGATTCAGAATAACCAGTTTGAAAAGTAAAAGACTCACCATTTATAATTAAATCTGTCCCATTCCAACCGTCACCATACGAATCAACCATTTCAACACTTAGCAAGGCCCCTGAACCACATTCAATGTTTCCATCACAATCGTAACCAGGAAGTGGACCATCGCCACCACAATCACCACATTCATCTAATTCAGCACATGAACCATCATCTACCTCGGCGGAGGCATTGTAATTACATGCACTAGGATCGGTACAACCACTCACCTGAACATCACAATTAAATTCGCCAGTAAATGGAGCGCCGCCACTTAGTAATTCTTGTCCAGATGCATTGCTAATTGTCCAAGAAACTTCAGCTGGCCAAGAACCTTCGCTTACATTAACTTCAACACATCCTTCTGAATAATCGAAACATAAAACTTCTGATCCAGAACTTCCAGTGCTAAGGGTAACTGATATACCATTAACAACTAAATTACTAGCCAGTTCCAGCCGTCACCATATGAGTCTAACATTGAATATTTAAGTTTCTCCTGTTAAGCAATTTCCATTACAATCATAACCTGGTGCGGGACCATTCCACCACAGTCACCACATTCATCTATTTGAGCACAAGAACCATCGTCAACAGTCGCATTAGCGTTTAATTACAAGCACTAGGATCGGTACAACCAGCCTGAATATCTGCCGCCCAAATAATCATCTCCATAGCTCCGTTGTAATTTTCTTCACATGCATCTAAAATTTGTGATTCAGGAAGCTCAAAACCACCACCTGAAGCAGAATTAGGTCTTAATTCGTAGGTATAACCTAAAGCGCCTAAACCATCGTAGCTCCAGTCTGGCATGGTACCACTGGCTAAATAAAGCGAACCATTGGCATCTCCAGTACCAAATGTAAAAGGATAGCCATTTGTATTGGTAATGGCATTATTCATAGCATTCCCTAAACTGACTACTTCAGCGTGATCTGGCGTTTGAATGTTTGTATAACCCCAAGGTCCTAAAACCAAAGCAGAATAGGAATGAATATCCAGATGCCCAAGTAAATTTGGAATAGATTGCATATAATTTTTTAGCACATTGGCCTCATAAGCAGAAAAAGGATAAGCACCAACATAAATGTCAGAAGAAGGTGAGGTACTGGTACTTTGTCCACCATTCCAGTCAGCATCCCAGTTCCGGTTTAAATCGGTACCAACGTATGAAGATCCAGGATTCGGTTGTCTGTTCTTACGCCAATAGCGGTCTGTAGTATGAGAATATACATAACCATCAGGATTTACAATTGGTACGATGTAAACATCTACGATATTTAATAAATTTTGAATGAAATTATCCGAGGTGTAATTTTGAGACAATTGATCAGCCAAATAAGTGGTTGCCATCACAGTTACCCACTCTCTAGCATGCTGGCAGCCATTAAAAAACACAGCAGGTTTGTTATTTCCACCAGTGCTAAACTTAATCCCTCTTATGGATCTATTTTCGTATGATGAGCCTAAATTAATGAGTGTAGCTATTGAGTTAGAACTGGCTATTTCCTCTAATTTATCCTGAACCTCATCATAAGTTCTATAAATAGTGTACCAAGCTTCACCATCGCGTTGAGAACGCATCATGTTCATGTATTGATTTTCGCGATCAATTTTTCTTTCAAGTCTTCTACTAGAGTTTCGTAGATACACCATTGTCTTTGAGCCAATTCTTAGCTTCTTTATTAACGATAACATCAGGAACACATGCATGACTTCGACAGGATAAATAATTGACATCAAAAGCATCGAGAGCAGATTCTATTTCTGGTGTTAAAGACTTAATCTTAACAACACTGGTGTTTTCATAAGGCAAACTGTTGTTTTGAGCATACGCCAAAATACAAGAAAACGTTAAAATCAGAGGGAGGAGACGTTTCATATTTTATTTTTTTATAAAGTTACCAAAAAGTATTCCAAAAAAAAAAGCTGCATAAAGCAGCTATTTTTTTCACATTATCTAGGTAATTTATTTATTCACAACTAAACGTCCAGAATGTGATGCATTAGATGTTGACATTTTGTATAAATAAACACCATTATTAAATAATGAAGTATTCACATTATATGTTTGTTCAGTCTGAACACAACCTTTTAATTGATCAGCATAAACAAGGTTTCCAAGTAAATCATAGATTTCAAGTGAAATATACTTTGCATCGTTATTGTAAAATGAAAAACTTGCTATCTCTGATGCTGGATTAGGCGACATGACAAAACGATCAAAATTCTCTATATTTTTAGAATCTATACTCAGGTTAGGATTATTTTCTGCTGGCTCAACATTAATAAAAAATGTTGGAATAACATCATTTAAAACTGAATAATCACCATTTAGGGCAAGATCTAATAAAACATTACCACCAGTGTAAGGAATATTGAAATCTACATCAAGATTAATTCCAAGAGGAGCTCCATTAATAGATACTGCAGCTGAAAGAGCTAATTCATATAGACCTGTTTCAGTTGGTATTCCTGACAATACAACACCACCAGAGGTATTAGCTTCAAAATAACAACTCATTACACTACAGTCGTAAGCCATCCCAGAAGGAGTTGCAACACCTGTGATTTGAGCAAAATTAAATGGTAAATCTAGTGACTGACCTCCAAGTTCAACAGTAAATGATTCTGGTACATCAAAAATAATAGAATCTATATAATTAGCATCTAAATAAGCACTCGGCAGTGTAATCTCAGTACTGTCTGCATTATAAGTACTTCCTAAAGGTGGTTCAAATCCTTGCGCAAAGGATAAAGTCACTGTTAAAAGTGTAAATAAGGGTAATGTAAATACGTTTTTCATAGAAGGGGTAATTAAAGTTGATTTAAAGGTTTTTTTCTAATTCTTCCATGTAAATATAATCAATTGCTTCAGAAATCGAAGGAACAACTACAAATAGTTCTTCTAAATCACTCATAGACAGCATATTTCCTATCACCACCACAAATGATTTATGAACATCTAGGTGCGCTTCATTACAATTTGAAAGGGCTAATTTTACAGACTCAGTAAAAGCTATTTTTGAGGCATCAATAATATTATTTTCAGATAAATCAATTGAGTTCAAAGCAGAGATAAAATCATTTTCATCCCACTTTATAGGTGAATAAAGTGTGTAAGAATCGGCCTTCTTAATATCCCAATACATGTTAAGATTCTCTTTTAATTTTTTCGGCCAACAAATAAATAACAGCCATGCGAATGGCAACACCGTTCTCTACTTGTTCTAAGATAATTGATTGATCGCTATCTGCAACATCAGAAGTAATTTCAACTCCTCGATTAATAGGGCCAGGATGCATAACAACAATTTTGTTTGGTAAAGAATGTAAAAAATCTCCATCCAATCCATACAACATCGTGTACTCTCTTATAGAAGGGAAATAATTGACTTCCATGCGTTCAAACTGAACTCTTAACATGTTAGCCACATCACACCATTCGAGTGCTTTTCTAAGATCATACTCTACCTTAACCCCTAACTCATCAATATATTTTGGAATTAATGTGGCAGGACCACAAACCATGACTTCAGCGCCTAATTTTTTTAAACAAAATATATTTGATAAAGCCACTCTAGAATGAGTAATATCGCCAACTATAACTACTTTTTTATCTTTTACTTCACCCAATTCTTCACGAATAGAATACGAGTCTAGTAAAGCTTGAGTAGGATGCTCGTGAGAACCATCACCAGCATTTACAATTCTGGAGTCGACATGTTCTGATAAAAATTTTGCTGCCCCTGGGTTAGGATGGCGCATCACTACCATATCGACCTTCATAGCCAAGATGTTATTAACAGTATCAATTAAGGTTTCGCCTTTTTTGAGAGAAGATGAAGCAGCTGAAAAATTGACAATATCTGCTGACAAACGCTTTTCTGCCAATTCAAAAGAAAGGCGGGTACGTGTAGAATTTTCAAAAAATAAATTGGCGATGGTAATGTCTCTAAGAGATGGGACCTTTTTTATAGGTCTGTTTATCACAGATTTAAAATTGTCGGCCGTTTGGAAGATTAAATTTATATCTTCTTTTGACAACTCCTTTATTCCAACCAGATGTTTAACACTTAAACCTGCCATAGTTATTCTCTAATCAAACTTACACGTGCTTTATGAGTTAAATCTTTATCCCACTCAACAATAACTTTTTCTGTATCAATAGCGTCTACAGTCATACCAACATAATTTGGTTCAATAGGAAGTTCTCTGCTAAACCTACGATCTATAAGAACCAATAATTCGATTTGTTTTGGTCTACCAAAAGAATTAATGGCATCCATTCCTGCACGAATACTTCTTCCGGTATAAAGCACATCATCAATAAAAACCACCTTTTTGCCTTCGACTAAAAAGTCTATATCAGTTTGATTTGGTGAAATAGGCGCTTCACGTCTTCTAAAATCATCTCGAAAAAAGGTAATATCTAAAGAGCCTAATGAAATATTTGAAACTGGACTTAGCTCAATTAATTTAGAATGGATTTTTTGAGCCAATTGATATCCTCTAGGTTGCATACCTATTAAAACGGTGTCAGAAAAGTCGGAGTGATTCTCTATCAACTGCCAACACAAACGGTTAACACTTAGTTCTAACTCAACATAATTGAACACAATTTTTTCGCTCATAAGCACAAATATATTAATGTTATTCTAGAACGGCCTTACTTAAGGACTAAAAAAAAGCCTTTCGATTAATCGGAAGGCTTTTAAAATATTTACATGATGTACATATTACTCAGTTTTTTTCTAATTTATCTTTCAACTCTGCTAATGCATCAATATCACCTAAAGTTGATTTTTCTACTTTAGACTGAACTGCTTTCATACTTTTCGCAGTAGACTTCTTCTCTGCAGCTTTTTCTGCAGCTAAATTTTCTTTGAAAAGGATAGTGTGCGATAAAACAATCTTTCGAGAGCCTTTGTTAAATTCAATAACTCGGAATTGTTCCATTTCACCTTTGGTTAACTTAGAACCATCTTCTTTCTCAGAATGTCTTCCAGGAACAAATCCTTCAACTCCTTCAGCCTTGAAAAGTACGGTAGATCCTTTATCATGAACATTTATCACTTCACCTTCATGCTCAGAACCCTCTGCGAAAATTGTTTCGTAAGTATCCCAAGGATTATCTTCTACCTGTTTATGACCTAAAGAAAGTCTTCTATTCTCAGTATCAAGCTCTAAAACAACAACTTCTAGTTCTGCACCTATAGAAGTAAATTCTGATGGGTGTTTCACTTTCTTTGTCCAGGAAAGGTCAGAAATATGAACCAAACCATCAACACCTTCTTCTAGTTCCACAAAAACACCAAAATTAGTAAAGTTTCTCACAATACCTTTGTGCTTAGATTTAGCTGGATATTTTGCTGTAATATCTGCCCAAGGGTCTAAAGTTAATTGTTTGAGACCTAAAGACATTTTACGTTCTTCTCGATCTAATGTTAAAATTTCAGCTTCTACTTCAGCACCTACATTTAAAAAATCTTGTGCAGACCTTAAATGAGTAGACCACGACATCTCAGAGACATGAACTAAACCTTCAACACCAGGTAAAATCTCTATAAAGGCACCATAATCAGCTAAAACAACCACTTTACCTTTAACACGATCAGATACTTTCAAATCTTTATCTAATGCATCCCATGGATGAGCAGAAAGTTGTTTAAGACCTAGTTGAATGCGCGTTTTCGCTTCATCAAAATCTAAAATAACAACATTTATTTTTTGATCTAATTCTACAATCTCATTTGGATGATTGATACGGCTCCATGAAAGATCTGTAATATGGATTAAACCATCTACACCACCTAAATCAATAAACACACCATAAGAGGTAATATTTTTAACAGCGCCTTCAAGGACTTGTCCTTTTTCAAGTTTTCCAATAATTTCTTTTTTCTGAAGCTCAATATCTGCTTCAATGAGCGCTTTATGAGATACAACAACATTTTTAAAATCGTGATTAATTTTCACCACTTTGAATTCCATTGTTTTACCAACGTATACGTCGTAATCACGAATTGGTTTCACATCGATTTGAGAACCTGGCAAGAAAGCTTCTATTCCGAAGACATCTACAATCATACCACCTTTAGTACGGCACTTCACAAAACCATTAACGATCTCTTCATTATCGTGCGCAGAATTAACTCGATCCCAAGAACGGATAGAACGTGCTTTTCTGTGAGATAAAACCAACTGACCTGTTCGATCTTCCTGTTGATCAATTAACACTTCTACAGAATCACCAACCTTTAGATCAGGATTGTATCGAAATTCATTCAAAGAAATAACACCTTCAGATTTTCCACCTATATCAATAATCGCTTCACGATCGGTTAAATTAATAATGGTACCATCAATAACACCTGCCTGATTTTCATCAGGAAGTGTAGCATTGTACATAGATTCAAAATTCTTGTATTCTTTGCTGGTATATGTCGTAAGACCGCCTTCAGCATAATCATCCCAATCAAATTCCTCTGTCGTTTCTTCTACAACAACTTCCTTTACTGGTGCTTCTTCAACTACAAGTTCTTCTGTAATTTCTTCTGCTTGTGCTTCTTCAACCACGGATTCTTCTGAATCTTTATCTGCAACAACTTTTTCTACTGGCGATTCATCATCGACTGAAGTATTTACCGTTTCTTCTTTAACTTCTGTTGTGATTTTTTCTGCAGCTGCTTCTGTAGCTACTTTTGCAGTGCTCGCTGTTTCAACTTCTGGGGTCATTGCTTCAGTTTCTTCAGCTGATTTGGTTTCTTTCTCCTTAGACATTTAAAAAAATGTTTTGTATTCCGTCCACGGATTGCTTTAAAATCAGACGAAAGGGTTCATAAAAAATTTATTTCCGCAATCCTTATTAGAAAATGTGTGCAAATATAGGAATAAAACACCAATTAAAAATTAAATTTCTAATATAAATAGGTAGCGCATAAAAACTGAAAAACTAAATTATTCCTTACTTTTACATCAAAGCGTTTTTAAGATATGAAGAAATTCAATATTCCAAAGCACTACCGCTCTTCAGTTATAAGTGAAATAAAGAAAATTCGTCAAAAAAATGATCCTCGAAAACAGGATTTCAAACCAACTGTGTTAGATTATGGCCCAGTTAGATTTCATGTTGCTCGCCATTTCGGTTTTTGTTTTGGCGTAGAAAATGCCATAGAAATTTCATACAGAGCAGTGGAAGAAAATCCAAATAAACGAATTTTTTTATTAAGTCAGATGATTCATAACCCAGATGTAAATGATGATTTACAAACGAAGGGTATTCGTTTTATTATGGACACAACTGGTAAACAACTTGTTCCTTGGAATGAAATTAGTGCGATGACGTAGTTATTATTCCAGCTTTTGGAACAACACTAGAGATATTAGATATATTAAACCAAAAGGTGTATCTACAAAACAATACAATACCACCTGCCCTTTTGTAACACGCGTATGGAAAAGAGCCGACCAATTGGGAAAACAAAATTACACCATAATCATACACGGTAAATACAATCATGAAGAAACTAGAGCAACCTACTCTTACAGTAAAAAAAATGCACCTTCATTGATTATAAAAGACATGGACGAAGCCATCATTTTGTCAGAATTTATTCTTAACAAAAGACCCCTTTCAGAATTTAAAGAGGTTTTTAAAAATAAATTTAGTCCAAACTTCGATCCAGAAAAAGATTTAGAAGCTATTGGGGTAATTAACCAAACTACCATGTTGGCTTCAGAAACAATGGCCATTTCAAACTTCTTTAAAGAAGTTATGGCGCAAAAAGACAACACAGAAGACGCTAATAACATGGCAAACACCAGAGACACACTTTGCTATGCCACCAACGAAAATCAGGATGCAACTTATGGTCTTTTAAAAACAAAAGCTGACTTAGCCATTGTAGTGGGAGGATACAACAGCTCAAACACCTCACATTTGGTAGAGCTGTGTGAAGAAAAACTTACAACATACTTTATTTGTAATTCTGGAGAGATTAAAAATAAAAGCGACATCAAACATTTTAACTTCAAAAAAAATAAAATGATGTACACTAAAAACTTCCTTCCAAAAAAAGAAGTCACTGACATCCTCCTGACTAGTGGTGCCTCTTGTCCTGATGCAATAATTGAAGAAGTACTTTTTTCACTTTTAGACTGTTTTCCAAATATTAAAAACACCAAAGACATGCTAGAAATGATAAAAGCCGAAGTCTAAAAAATTAAACGCCCCCTTTAAACCAATGACGTTTATTAAAAACATATTTGAAATGCTTTGGACTATTTGGTGTTTATTTATTGCAGGATTCTTTTTATTAATTAACCTCCCTATTTTAATGCTCTTTGCCCTCATTTTTGGAGAAGGTAAAAACAATATTGTAGACACATACCTTAGGTTTTGGTCAAAACTAACATTAATTTTCTGGGGCATTAGATTGGTTATCATCAGAGATAAAAAAATAAATGCAAACACTCCTTATATTTACTTAAGTAACCACCGCTCCTATCTAGACGTATTTATTGCAGTTGCAGGTATCAACAAACAGAAAAAATTTTTAGGTAAGGCTGAAGTTTTTCAATGGCCACTTATTGGCTATTTTGCCCGTAAATTTGGTCACATATCTGTCCAAAGAGAATCTGAACAAGCTCGGAAAGAAAGCTACCAAAACCTTTTAAAAGTTGCCAAAAGTGGCAGTTCTATTTTCCTTTGTCCTGAAGGTGCTGTATACATGAACGATAAACTGCTTAACGAGATGAGAAACGGTGCTTTCAGAATAGCTATTGAGAGTAAAACACCTATTGTTGCTATTAGTATGATTAATGCAGGAGAACTTTTTCCACCTCATAAAATTAGAATAAGACCAGGTAAATGCATCAACTATATGTCGGCTCCATTTGAAACTAGCGCTCTAACCTTAAAAGATGTTGATGAACTGAGAGAAATAGTGAAAAAAGAAATTTTTAACAACTTAAAAAAATACTATCCTCAAGGAAAATACCCCATAAAATTTAACCCTAAAGACTATACTGAAAGAGTATATCTTAATACCCATAATGAAACTTAATAGTCCAAGTCGAAACGAAATACATAACTGAGTTTAATAGCTGGAATATTCTCTCATTTTTAAGCTCAAATCTAAAGCTAAAAGCATCTATTTTTCTATATTAGCCTTCCTAATTAAATTAAATTCTAATGTACGTATTATCGAATGATTAAATAAAAAAGGCATGCCGTCTAAAATAATTTATACACATACTGACGAAGCTCCAGCTTTGGCTACTAAGTCACTATTACCAATAGTTAAAGCATTTGCTTGTACTTGTGGTATTGACATTGAAATAAAAGACATTTCTCTTGCTGGAAGAATTTTAGCAAATTTCTCATCTTTTTTAAAACCAGAGCAACAAATACCAGATGCCTTATCTGAATTGGGCGAATTGGTTAAAAAACCTGAAGCAAATATTATTAAATTACCTAATATTTCAGCTTCCATTCCTCAACTCAAAGCATGCATTAAAGAATTGCAAGATGCCGGATATAAAATACCAAACTATCCGGATTCACCATCTTATGAAACAGAAAAAAAAACAAAATCTATCTATGATAAAATTAAAGGAAGTGCAGTAAACCCTGTATTAAGAGAAGGTAACTCAGACCGTAGAGCTCCTAAACCGGTTAAAGCATTCGCTGCTAAAAACCCTCATAGCATGGGCAATTGGTCTGCATCTTCAGCCTCTCATGTTTCTACCATGAGTTCAGGCGACTTTGCATCTAACGAAAAATCTGTCACCATTTCAAGAGCAGGTAGTTTGAAAATACAGCTTGTTAATGCAAAAGGTACTTCAATTTTAAAAGAAGCTGTTCCAGTTCTCGAGGGCGAAATTGTCGATGCGACATTCATGAGCAAAAAAGCATTGCTTTCCTTTTTGGAAGCACAAATTTTAGATGCCAAAGACAAAGAACGTATTATTCTCACTTCATATGAAAGCAACTATGATGAAAGTATCCGACCCTATCATTTTTGGTCATGCAGTACGAGTGTATTTTTAAATCCGTTTTCGAAAGATATGGTAGAGAATTAGACGAAGCCGGAATAAATGTAAATAACGGATTTGGTAATCTATTGAGTAACATAAATAAGCTTACTCCCGCTATAAAGACAGAAGTTGAAGCCGAAATAAATAAATGTTTTTCTAAAGGACCAGATTTGGCTATGGTAGATTCAGAAAAGGGGATTACAAACCTTCATGTACCAAGTGATATTATCGTTGATGCTTCTATGCCTGCGATGATTAGAAACTCAGGACAAATGTGGAATAAAGAAGGGAAACCACAAGACACTAAAGCGGTAATTCCAGATAGCTCTTATGCTGGAATTTATCAGACAACCATAGACTTTTGTAAAGAGAATGGTGCTTTTAATCCTAGCAGCATGGGTACAGTTCCAAATGTGGGCTTAATGGCTCAAAAAGCTGAGGAATATGGTTCACATGATAAAACCTTTGAAATAAGTTCAGCCGGAAAGGTACAAGTTGTTTTCGATTCAGGTGCTGTGCTAATGGAACACGAAGTTAAAGAAGGAGATATCTGGAGAATGTGTCAGGTAAAAGACCTGCCGATTCAAGACTGGGTTAAATTGGCTGTAAAAAGAGCAAAATCTACTGGAGTGCCTGCCATTTTCTGGTTAAATGAAAACAGAGCACATGATTCGCAGTTGATCAAAAAAGTAAAAACCTACTTACCAGATCATGATACTAAGGGATTAGACATCAGAATTCTTTCTCCTGTGGAGGCTACCAAAGTATCACTACAAAGAATGAAAGATGGAAAAGATACAATTTCAGTTACAGGAAATGTATTGAGAGACTACAATACAGACCTATTCCCTATCTTAGAATTGGGCACCAGCGCCAAGATGTTGTCTATCGTGCCTTTAATGAATGGAGGTGGTTTATTTGAAACCGGTGCAGGTGGTTCAGCGCCCAAGCATGTAGAACAGTTCAATAAAGAAAATCACTTAAGATGGGACTCTTTAGGAGAATTTTTAGCCTTGGCAGTTTCTTTTGAGCATGAAGCAGAAACGAATAACAATGCAAAAGCAAAAATATTAGCAGAGGCATTAGATAATGCAACCGTTACTTTACTTGAAAATGGAAAGTCGCCCTCGAGAAAAGTAAATGAGCTGGACAATAGAGGTAGTCATTTCTACATAGCCTTATACTGGTCGCAAGAATTAGCTAAGCAAACTAAAGATAAAGATTTACAAGCTAAATTTGCAACTGTAGCTAAATCTTTAGAAAATAATGAGGTGAAAATTATAAAAGAGCTAAACAGCATACAAGGGACTTCTATAAATATTCAGGGCTACTATTCTCTCATGTCCAAAAAAGCAGAAGTAGCAATGAGACCAAGTCCTACTCTAAATAATATTATTGAAGCAATTTGATAGCTTAAATTATACAATCTAATTTTAGATTTCTGTGCTTTAAATTTCATCTTATGATGCGCAAAAAATATTAAAAACGGTACTTAGCTCCAAAGTTAATCTGTCTTCCTAATACAGGTACTTGACGCCATAACACGAAATCTTGATTGAGTAAGTTTAAGCTCTCAATATAAAAGCCTATTTGTTCGTTATAAGCAAAATGTAGTTTTGTATTTACATCTAAAACAGGGTCTAATTTTTGCGCCTCTCCGAAATAATTAAGCTCATCAAGCCTAATGGCATCTCGCTCACCTATATAACGCATAGATCCACTCATATACCATTGCTCATTATAATGGTAGGAACCATACAAACCTAGCTCCATATTTGGCACATAAGAAAGGTTTGGTCAAATCTTTTGTAATCGGCATTAAGCCAAAAGTGAATATTTTCAGTCCATTGGGCATCAAGCCCAGCATGCAATTCAAAGATTTTAGTGCCGTGTAAGCTGGGGCCATCCATTCATCCAAAGCGTTGCTATGGTGTACATAATGCATAAAGTTATCTTGACTGGTAGCAGCTACTGAAACCTGATAAGAAACACCACCAAATAAATTACCATTTAAACCGAGTCTTGTATAATACTTGGTATTAGATGGAAGCTCTTCCGAAGAAGTGTCCTTCTGGAACAAAATACTGCAAAAAAGGATTGCTGGTATACAAATCGCGCAAGGTATAAAGGGCGCGATCTGCACCAAGTTCGAATGAGCTGTACAAGCCTTTTTCTATTAGCTGGTATTGCACGCTAAGCTCTGGTATGAGCTTGATGTTAGATTGTAAAACATCAACAGCTAAAGCCATCTGTGCATCAGCCAAATTAAATTTCTTTTTAGACTTCAACTGGCTTTGCCAGTGTACATAATTTTGTGATGCCGAATGCTGCAATGAAAAATTATTTTTAAAAGTCCATTGGTGTAACTTTTCATGCATGCCTTCATGTTGGCTTTCAACAAAAAACAAACGCTCTTCAGATTGAGATTCTTTATAAAAACCCATTGCAGACATCTGTAAACTAGCAGGTAACCAGACCTTTGATGAATCGGTAAATTGAAGTTTGCTGTTAAAATTCAAAACACTATTATGAAATCGTTGATCTGCAGTATCAAAACGATACAAATCGTTTAAATGCGCATCCGACTGCAAAACAAAGTCATCAAAAACATGCTTATAGGCAGCGCCAAGTTTTAAATGGCTGAATTGATCTTCTGTTGGCAAAGCCGAAGCGTAGGCACCATTGTAATTAAAATACAGGCGGTAAAACTGCTTTGTACGCCTTCCGTTGCTCATATCCATGGCCAAATGAGGGTTCAATAAAGAGCCCAAGCCCAACTCTACATGTTTGGTATACAACTTATTTAAGTCAGGACGAAGCAAGAGCAATGCAGACAAGAGTCGGTTTGCTGTTGTACTCTAAATTCCTCGAATCTTATTTTATAGCTCAGATTTTCAGAAACTTTACTGGTATCTATAAATACAGGCTGAGATTTAATTTTAGTGGCTTGCATCACTTTAGGCCTAAAATCTTTTACCACATCAATGACTTCATTCTTTAAATTTTCCTGAGCCTGAAGCGCAAACATTGAAACACAGGATACAACTATTATTAGGTCTTTTTTTCATTGCTTTAGTCTTCTGAAATATTTAAGGTATCATTCGTTGAAATGGAATCTGTAATGGGCAGTGAATCTAATAAGGTATCTAAACCTAAGCTTAAATCTGCTACAATGCCCTGCTCTTTAGCTAAAATATCGCTTTTAAGCTTCGTGCTTGTTGCAATACTTCCGAATCATCTATATTGATAATTAATTGATCTCAAGGTATGTGTGGCCTGAAAAACATCTTCTTCTTCCCAATAATTTTTAGCCAATACGATAAAAGATTTGCCCAACCACTTTTTATACAAAGGCAGCAATCGAGATTGCTCAAATACAATTTGTTTTGACAGCTCATAATCGCCTTCATAAAAGGCCAGGTAAGCCAAATGATACATGGCTTCGGCCTTGAGCTTCACCCTGACTGGCATTGTTTACATAACGGTATTTCTCGGCAGCCAAATCCCGATTCAAATCTAAAAATGCAGCACGTGCAACAAAGTATTTAATTCTAAAACCAAACTTTCATCTACCCTCCAGAGTTAAGTACGAGTTCGGCTTGGGAAATGGCATCGCATATGCTGCCAATTCAAAATAACAAGCCATTAAAGCCCTGTTTGGCAAACAGTTGCATCTCTACCGTTTCGGCCAAATCATCAATCTTCATGTATTTGTTTAGCGCCTTATTGTACATTTCTTTTGCTGATACAGTAAAGCTGTTTGCTTTAATGCTGAAAGCGTAAAGGCATTGGATGAAAGCTGTTTACAACTTCAAATGCAGCCAATGCATGATCTGTGCTGTCTATTTCGAGTGCCGATTGCGCCAAATAATAATGTGCAGATTGTTTAAAAAGACCCTCCGGATAAGACTTAACATAAGATTGAAAGCCCGTAAAAGCTTTACCAAAATTATTTTTTAAATACTGCAATTCGGCAGACTCATAAGCGGTAGAATCTAATTCAGATGCACTGATGTTTACAAAACTTAAGGTCTCTACCCAATCGGCATAAGATTGTACATCGCCTAAATCTACATAAGCACTTCGCGCATTACTAATGGCTTCTCGAGCAATACTGGTGGCTGGATAATCTGACACAAGGGCTTTAAAAGCATCAATACTCTCGGCATAGCGATCTGTATTGTAAAGCACCAAGCCTATTTTCATTTTTGCATCTGCCAAATAAGCACTGTTGGGAAACTGCGTTTGTATGGATGCAAACATCGCAATGGCTTCATCTGGCTGTTTTAGTTTTACATAAGCCTCTCCCATTCTATACAAAGCATCATCTCTATAGGTGGAATTAGAAAAGTCTGTACTAAAATTAAGTAAGCGCTCAACCACCTTGTCATAATTCTCCATTTGTTGGTAGGCCAAGGCAATTTGATAACCCGAATAATCGGCATCTACGCCCCACAAGTCAATAGCCCTTTCGTAGTCGGCAATGGCTTTTTATAGGCTTTGAGCATGTAATGCGAATCGCCCATACGTGCATAGGCATCGTGCAATCGAACATCAGTATCAGATGCATTGCCAGCATAGTTTCGAAGGCTTTTAAGGATGCAGCAAAGTCCCATTGCTTAAAATGGGCATAGGCAACATGATAAGAAGCTGCCTCAAACTCGGGCATGGTTGTGGCCAATGCAGTGTTTTGAAAATTTGAGTACGATGCAATACTTTCTGTGTAAGCATCCAGGCGATAAAAAGATTCTGCTTTCCAAAAATGCGAAAGGGCCTCGTAGGTTTGGTTGTGCGTATAAACCAAAGCTTTATCAAAATGCACAATGGCATCCTGGAAGTTTCCATCGTTAAATAGTTGTACGGCTCTGTAATACGACACTTCCTGGTAGGCCTGCTGCAAACGGATGTTCTGCAAGCCATTTTCTTCCATAGATTTAATTGCTCTAACGTAATCTTTATGCGTTAAAAAGGCATTTACCAAATAAGAATAGGTCTCATCAATATATTCTGAGTCAGGGAAATTATTGATGAAATCTTGTAATATCATCGTCGGATCGTTGTAAGGATACCCCAACTCATAACACAGTTTGGCAAAGTTAAAGTTGGCATGTTCTGTAATAGATGGATTAAAATCGAAATACGAAGCAGACTCAAAAGCATTTTGGGCAGAGCGTTTATCGCCCAACTCCAAATAACAATCTGCCAAATAGTAAGATGCATTTTGGGCCAAACTGTCTTCGGCCTCAATAATTTTATTGAATGCGGTGCTTGCCAAGGAAAACTCATTCATTCTGTAATAGGCTTGTCCCAGCAAGTAATACCCTATACTTTCTAGCTTGGCTCCAGAAGCCAAATACTTGTCTTGAAAAAACGAAACAGCAGCCTCATAGTCCTTTAAGTGGTAATAAGCCTCTGCTATGAGCTTATACATTTCATAAGAGGCTGGGTTTGATTGATAACTGTAGGGTAAAGCAAATTCAATAAGTTCTTCGTAGGCTTTTTGATGGTGGTATATCTGTACCACAAAAAGTGGCAACTCATCCACATACATCGCTTGTTCCAACAGCTCTAAAAAATATTGTTTTGCAGTGGCATAATTGCCATCTGTGTAAGCAATGTATCCAAAATAGTAGCTTGCTTGATTTTTGTAATCAGCACCTTTAGAAATAAGGTCGTGAAAAAAAGAAGCCGCCGACTTCGTCTCTCCTATCTCAAACAAACTATAGGCATACTGAAATTTATACTTTGGGATGTCTTTTTTCTTAATTGTCCAATATCTACAGTTTCGTAAAACAAAACAGCATTCTTGTAATCGCGTTTCTGATAATAATAATCGGCAATACGCATAGAAGCCTCATCATACATAGTGCTGTTTGGGTAAGTCTCTAAAAAACCCATCATTAATTTCACAGCATCATTGTGAAAAAGCTTCATGGCAGAAAGACTCTTATAATAGTGCGTATAAATAGCCAACATGCTGTGCGGCGCAATATCTTCTTTCTCCAATTCTAAAAAAGATTGGTATGCTGCAGCGTATGAAGCAGAGTTGTACTGCTCCAAAGCCAATTGGTATGTTTCCGTTAAAGGATCAACCTGAACTTGCTGGGCATAAACACCATGAAGTGTAAAAAAAGTTAACAGAAATCCTGGAATTATAGATCGTTTCATTTTTAATATTTATTTACTAAAATTAGAAAACAATTGAATGAGAATACATCTAACAAAATGAACTTATGAACGATGAATAGTTAATTGTGTTTTTTAATTTTAAAAAGCGTCAAACTGAGCCAATTAGTACCTTGTAGATACACTTTGTTGCTGATGCTAAATAAGTATATTTGCCTTTTAAATTGCTATGGACTTAAGCTGGTACTTATACCCTTTATTCTTTTTTGCCGGATTGCTGGCAGGGTTTATTAATACCCTTGCTGGTAATGGCTCAGTATTTACCTTAAGTTTACTCTTGTTCTCTGGCATGCCGGCAGGTCACGCAAATGGAACCAACCGCGTTGGTGCACTGGTTCAATGTATTGTAAGCATCGCTACATTTCGCAACAGCAATCAGTTTAAACCCTTATTAAAAAATAGTGCTGTTTTAATGGTACCTGCTTTTATTGGGGCTGTTATTGGCGCCAATTCTGCCATTAATATTCCCGATGATACACTTACAAAAGTTATTGGGTATCTGATGATTTTTATGCTCGGAATTGTGCTTTTAAAACCAAAGCGGTGGCTTATAGAAACAGTAAGTCGCGAAAACAACAAGTCCGTTTTAAATTACCTGATCTTTTTTACCATTGGATGGTACGCAGGCTTTATTCAAATGGGTATGGGTGTTTTATTTTTAGCAGCCCTGGTTCTGGTCTCAAAATACAGTTTAACACATGCCAATATGATCAAAATTATGATCAGTTTTGCCATACTATTTCCAGCATTATTAATTTACATTTACAACAATCAAGTGGACTGGGAACCTGCTATAGTACTTGCTTTGGGTCAGGGACTGGGCGCATGGATTGCCACAAAGTTTGCCTTGGAAAATAAAAATGCCAGTGTTTGGGTAAGACGCATTCTTATTGCCATGATTTTACTGGCCATCATCAAATTATTTAATCTTTATACATATTTCATTTAAAATGGATAAAGAATGGTTTAAAGATTGGTTTAACACCTCCTATTATCATACGCTATACAAGCATAGAGACGAATCGGAAGCACATCGTTTTATAGATCATTTATGCGCATATTTGAAGGTAAAAAAAGGTTCGAAAATTTTAGACTTGGCTTGTGGGAAAGGCAGACATGCGCTTCATCTTGCAAAAAAAGGCTACCAAACTACTGGCGTCGATCTTTCAGAAGAAAGCATTAACAAGGCAAAAGAACATGCAATTGAGAATGCAAATTTTGAAGTGCACGACATGCGCAAGACTTTTATTGAAAAAGAATTCGACTACGTGTTTAACCTCTTTACCAGCTTTGGCTATTTTGAAGCAGATGAAGAAAACCTTAAAGTTTTAAAAGCAGCAGCAGCAAACTTAAAATCTGAGGGCATATTTGTTTTAGATTTTCTTAATGTAAAAAAAGTGATTCCTAATCTCATTGCAAACGAAGACAAGACAATAGATGGCATTAATTTTATAATCAACAGAACTTTTAATGGTAAACAAATCATAAAAGAGATTCTTGTAAATGATGGCCATCAAAAGCATCAATTTAAAGAAGTTGTTTCAGCTCTCGAACTGGTCGCTTTAGAAAAAATGGCCAACAGCTCAGGACTCCATATCATTAATATTTTTGGAAATTATAAGCTTCAGGATTTCAACAGTCAAAATTCAGACAGACTCATCTTATTAATGCAAGCTGAGCAAAAATAAAACACATATTCTTCTTATATTTAGCCGCATCAAAAGAAACAGATGACTTATATCGTATTAATTATCTCGGTCTTTATTGGAGCACTTATAGTGCAGGCAGTAAAAGAATTAAATGCAAATGCAATCAAGCTATTGCTTGCATTCTCTGGGGCATACTTGTTTACCATTTCTGTTTTTCATCTGCTTCCCGAGATTTATTCAGGCGGAAATAAAACTGTTGGCATTTTCATACTCTTGGGTTTCATCCTTCAGATCATCTTAGAGTTTTTCTCTCAAGGAATTGAACATGGCCATACACACATACACAACAGAGCCATTCCCATATCAATGCTCATAAGTTTAGCAATTCACGCCTATTTAGAAGGCATGCCTCTTGCTGATGTAGATGCGCATGGTCATACACATCATTTTCAAGACTCACTACTAACAGGAATTGCGATACATAAAATTCCAGTTACCATTGTTCTAATGAGTCTTTTTGCACAAGCTGGTTACTCAAAAATAAAGTCTTTTGGTTTTATTGCCATCTTTGCTCTTACGGCACCACTTGGTACACTTTCAGGAAATTTAATTCAAGAACTCAGCCAGTACAACAACGGAATTATGGCTATAGTGGTTGGTATTTTCTTACACATTTCTACCACCATCCTCTTCGAAAGCTCTGAAGGACACAAATTCAATATACAAAAACTCTTGGTTATTGGACTAGGAATTGTGTTGGCTTGGATGATCTAAAACCAGCATTAATACCCGTATTTATCCTTCCATCTTATTTTTAAAAATGCACGCATGGCAGACTCCCTGGTGTTATCACCTGGTTCAAAAAACTTTTCACCACACATTTCGTCTGGAAGAAATTCTTGGTCCACAAACTGATTGGCATAATCGTGTGCATACTTATAGTCTTTACCATAATCAAGATCTTTCATCAGCTTTGTAGGGGCATTTCTAAGATGAAGCGGCACAGACAAATCTCCAGTTTGTTTTACCATTGCTTGTGCCTTATTTATAGCAGTATAAGAAGCATTGCTTTTTTCAGAACAGGCTAAATAAGTTACACATTGCGCCAAAATAATTCTACTCTCTGGCATGCCTATCGTTGTGACGGCCTGAAAACAATTATTGGCCATAATTAAGGCTGTAGGATTGGCATTACCTATATCTTCACTGGCGGCAATTAACAAGCGTCTGGCAATAAATTTAACATCTTCGCCACCTTCAAGCATTCTAGCCAGCCAATATACAGAAGCATTTGGATCGCTGCCACGAATGGATTTAATTAATGCAGAAGCAATATCGTAATGCTGTTCCCCTGCTTTATCATAGATCGCAATAACTTGTTGGGCGTGCTTTGCCACTAAAGCATCGTCAATCATCACTTTATGAGAAGATTCTGAATTCACAATGAGCTCAAATACATTTAACAGCTTACGCGCATCGCCACCTGATAGTCTTAATAGAGCTTTATCTTCTTTGATCACAATCTCTTTACGAGCCAATTTTTCATCCTCAGAAATGGCTCTCTTGAGTAAATGTTGTAAATCTTCTTTTAAAAAATGTTCCAGGGTATACACTTGACATCTCGATAACAATGCAGGTATCACTTCAAAGGATGGATTTTCGGTGGTTGCACCAATTAGAGTAACTACACCGGTTTCTACAGCACCTAAAAGAGAGTCTTGCTGGGACTTGCTAAATCGATGTATCTCATCGATAAATAAGACAGGGCTATCTGTTCCAAACAAACCTCTACCCTTAGCTTTTTCAATCACCTCACGCACATCTTTTACACCAGAATTTATGGCACTCAGCGTATAAATTTCTCTATTGAGCTGCTGTGCAATAATCTGCGCCAAAGTTGTTTTTCCTACCCCAGGCGGACCCCATAATACAATAGAAGGCAAAACACCCGAATCCATGGCCTTGCGAAAAACAGTGTCTTTTCCGACCAAGTGAGCTTGCCCGACAAATTCTTCAATATTTTTAGGCCGTAATCGTTCTGCTAAAGGTTGATTCATAGATTTGAATATTCTACTCAAATATAAATTAAAAAACAAAAGCCTTACGAAATTCCGCAAGGCTTTTGACTGTGATTAATCAATTAATAAAAAACCCACCAAAGAGGTGGGAATATAAATTACATTTTTTGAAACAAATCTTATTTTTTTGAATCCATTCTTTTAAGTCTAGTCAAATTAAGTGAGATTTCTTTTCGATCTTCTGTTGACAATTCGAGCTTTATCATAGCTTTTTTTAAAACATCATTCTTGTCAATATCAGACAATTTAGATTTTAAAAAAAAGTTAGAAATCATTTTAGAGCGAATTTTGTTATCTGATTCTTTAACTAATACCTTTTCAACCATTAGATATAATTGTTTAATTTGTATTTTTTGTTCCTCTTTAGTAAGGGAATTCAAAACCTCAACATTATTAGAAGTAGCATCTTGAACTTTAGATGGGTCTTGTTGACAAGAAAGTGCGAAAATTGCAGCTAAACTTAATACTAATTTTAATCTCATAATCTTACTCATTTAATACTTAACAATATTAGTAAATTGGTTTGTTCTAAAAAAATAAAAGGTTAGGATATCCTAACCTTTTATTTAAAATTATCAACCTAATCTATTTCACCTCTTCAAAATCAACATCGGTTACATCTTCTGTTGTTGATTCCGATGTTTCAGCTTCAGGGTCTGCACCTTCAGCATTAGATTGAGTATACATCTCTTGAGAAGCCGCTTGGAAAATCTGATTTAAAGTATCCATAGCAGCATCAATAGCTGGAATATCTTGAGCCTCATGTGCTTTTTTCAATTCTGCAATAGCATCTTCAATCGGTTGCTTTTTATCTGCAGGCAATTTATCACCAAACTCAGCAATTTGCTTTTCTGTTTGGAAAATCATCTGATCTGCAGCATTTAGTTTATCAACTTTTTCTTTTGCTGACTTATCTGCATCTTCATTGGCTTTAGCTTCATCACGCATCTTTTGAATTTCTTCATCTGTTAAACCAGATGAAGATTCAATCTTAATATGTTGTTCTTTACCAGTAGATTTGTCTTTTGCAGAGACCTTCATGATACCATTGGCATCAATATCAAAAGTAACTTCAATTTGTGGTACGCCTCTTTGTGCTGGTGGAATATCAGCCAACTGAAAGCGACCAATTGTTTTGTTATCTGCAGCCATAGATCGTTCTCCCTGAAGCACATGAATATCTACAGCTGGCTGATTATCTGCTGCTGTAGAAAATACTTGAGATTTGTTCGTAGGGATAGTTGTATTGGCATCAATAAGCTTTGTAAATACAGCACCCATTGTTTCAATACCTAAAGATAATGGTGTAACATCTAATAAAAGTACATCTTTTACTTCTCCTGTAAGAACTCCTCCTTGAATAGCTGCTCCAACTGCAACAACCTCATCAGGATTCACTCCTTTTGAGGGCTTCTTACCAAAGAATTCTTCAACAATGGACTGAATTGCAGGAATTCGTGTTGAACCACCTACTAAAATAACTTCATCGATTTCATTTTTATCTAAACCAGAATCAGCTAAAGCTTTCTTACAAGGTGCTATAGATCTTTGAATTAATGAATCGGCAATTTTCTCAAAATGAGACCGAGTTAAAGTTCTAACCAAGTGCTTAGGACCAGAATCGGTTGCTGTAACATAAGGTAAGTTAATTTCTGTTTGAGTTGAAGAAGATAACTCAACTTTTGCTTTTTCAGCTGCTTCTTTAAACGTTGAAGCGCCATTGGATCTTTACGTAAATCAATAGATTCTTCAGCTTTAAATTCTTCAGCCAACCAATCAATAATCACTTGATCAAAGTCATCTCCCCTAAATGAGTATCACCGTTAGTAGATTTGACTTCAAAAACACCATCACCCAATTCAAGAATAGAAATATCAAAAGTACCACCACCAAGGTCAAATACCGCAATATTAACATCTTTATCTTTCTTATCAAGACCGTAAGCTAGTGCAGCTGCAGTAGGTTCGTTAATGATACGTCTTACTTTTAATCCTGCGACCTCACCGGCTTCTTTTGTTGCTTGTCTTTGAGAATCATTAAAATAAGCTGGAACAGTAATTACAGCTTCATTTACATCTTGACCTAAATATTCTTCGGCCGTTTTTTTCATTTTCTGAAGCACCATCGCAGAAATTTCTTGTGGTGTATACATTCGACCATCAATATCTACACGTGGGGTATTGTTATCACCTTTTACTACTGAATAAGGTACATTCTTAATCTCCTTTGCACACTTATCAAAGGTCTCACCCATAAAACGCTTGACAGAAAATATTGTTTTTTAGGGTTTGTTATTGCTTGTCTTTTGCAGGATCACCAACTTTACGCTCACCGCCTTCTACAAAGGCAACAATAGATGGTGTTGTTCTTTTTCCTTCGCATTAGCAATAACAACTGGTTCGTTCCTTCCATTACCGATACACAGGAGTTCGTTGTACCCAAGTCAATTCCGATAATTTTACTCATATTTAAAAATTTAATTTGTTTTTATTTTACTTTCTAAAGTCAATCATTGTGCCATTAAGAAATTCAAAGAAACAAGCATAAAAAAAGTCATATTTTGACAGATTCAAAGCCAAAACATGACATTTTAAATGACATAATGTCTGATTAATTTACATAAAGGGTATCAACACCGTCGTCAAAATCAAACTCAAAATAAGCAAAATTAAGGTGTCTGGTTATATCATTAAAAGCAATCTCATCATTACTGAAATTATTGATTTTAACGCCTTTTAAAACACTAAAAGATCTGGAAGAAAGAATACCTATACCATTATCAATATTAGAGAACTCTGGTCGATCTGTAACGAGAGAATTAGAATTTTGATTTAGCAAAATATATGTGGATAAATTTTGACCAGCAGCCATTAGAGTAATATCCAAACAGGCATGTGAAAGAGTTGCTTGTGTAATTTGCATGCCTTTAACTTGTCTGTAAACATTTGGATTTTCATCAATATTAACCGCAAGGAAATTTAAAAATTGGTCTGCTTCAAGACTAATAGATTCTGGTGTGATAGAAGAAGTTGGTAATCGGTATGGAAAAGTCCAGTCAATATATTTATGAGTAGTATCTGAAAGATTTGAAATTTGTTGCTCTACATAGTGAAAGCGAATTTTAAGCTCGTATAAAGCTGCTCCTTCTAAAGGGGCCACTCAACTGTGACAGGATAATTTCCATTGGGAATAAGATTTAAAGCAGAAGCTGGATTAGGTTTATAATCTGTAAGGACTGAGTACATCAATGGGTATTGATTAGAAGCAATAACAGTATCTGAACTCTTATCATAAACATGAGCGCTGTAATACCTTTCATTATTTATTGATGCATCTGATTTATAAATAATTTGGTCAGGTGCACTAAAAATACCCTCTTCTGGCTTAACAGAGTTAAATGTAGGCTCCATTTCAATGAAATTGGTCTCAATATATTGGCCTGCAGCAATTCGATACTCAATTAAGCGCAATCCAACCTCTTCTTGGTTGTAATGAAGAGAATCAAATTCTTGAGCCATAGACATCACATCTCCCTGACCTAAAAAGCCTTATTTAATTTGACATAATGTACCGAATCCTGAGCATTTAAAATACCGTAAACAACAGGAATATCTTTCCAATCCGCAATAATATCTAAATCGTTATCACAAGAAACTACAGAAGCTAATGTGATCAATACTAAAAGTGTTTTTCTAATCATGTGAGCAAAGGTATAATATTTTCTTATTTTTGTTGACCAAAAGAATCTCGATCTATGAAACAATTATCGTGCCTATATTTATCTTCTATTGTTAGACTTTTCATCTGCTGCTCAACAGACTGTTCATAAAAAACTAAACCAAATTTTACTAGAGGAATCTTTCAGTGAATTGAACGACATATGGCCGGTTATTACCAACGACGACAACTTTTTGTTTTTGACAAGGAGAGTATTTCATGAACCGAACTAAAAGGGAAACACCTTACGCGATTATGGCAAATTGGGAAAATGATTTAAATTCTTTTAGTCTTCGTTCATCCTTAATGTTAGGACCAGCAGAAAGCTCATACCAAAGCTTAGGTCTTATTTTTAGAGCAAGTAATGATGGTCAGTCTGCCTTGATATGCGATATCAATAAATCACATCGATTTAGAATACGTCAATTGCGCAATGGAACCTACCAAATTATTACTGCTGAAGGAAAAGACGGTTGGATTAAAAATAATGTAATTAAAGGAATCAATGAATACAACGATATTAATATTAAAACAAACGGTTCTGACCACGATATTTTTATAAATGGTAGTCTCGTTTATAGTTTTAGAATCGAAAATCTTGAAGCTGGTTCTTTTGGTATATTAATAGGACCAGAAACTAAAGGTCGAATAGATTATTTTAATATTTATGCAGATGAACATTACAGAGATAAATCAAAAATTTATTTATCAGATGATGAAATAAGAGACCTGATAACAGAAAATGATGATTTAAAGATAAAACTAGAACAATCTTTGGATGCACGAGCTTTAGAATTAGAAAATGCCATTCGAATACTAGAAAATCAATTAAAGACCATGCGTTTGGTAAATGAACAACTTGATAAAGAAAACTCTCAATATGCCATTATTAAATCTGCTGTAGACACCAATCAAGTTGATCTATTAATGGACTTGAGTCACAAAGTAATTAATAAAACACTAGAGAACAGACAGCTTAAAATTGAAAACAAATTGATGACAGATTCGCTTAAAAGTGTAAAAATGAATTTCGAAAATTTAGAAGTCGAATTATTTCAAAAAGTCATTGATAAAAAAATAGAAGAACAGCAATTTATTGACTCTATATTAGTGAAGTTTTGCCAAGTAGATAGTTTACTTAATCAAAACGAACCCTTTCTGCAAGACAGTTTAATAAGAATCGATTCATTGTTGATTGAAACCCCCTAAAACACAAACAGAATAAGATGTCTGTACAAAAGAAAAATTTCAAAAGAATTACCACCAACGTGCTTCAGGAAATGAAGCGAGATGGTGAAAAAATTAGCATGCTTACTGCCTATGATTTTACAATGGCAAAAATGGTTGATGCTGCTGGAATTGATATCATACTAGTAGGCGATTCTGCCTCAAATGTTATGGCAGGACACGAAACCACACTTCCTATCACATTAGATCAAATGATTTACCATGCTTCATCTGTAATTCGTGCAATATACAGAGCATTAGTGGTAGTCGACTTACCATTTGGAACCTATCAAGGAAACTCTAAAGAAGCTTTAAATTCTGCAATTAGAGTGATGAAAGAATCTGGAGCTCATTCAGTAAAACTTGAAGGTGGCGCAGAAATTATAGAGTCTATTGAACGTATTTTAACAGCTGGAATTCCAGTAATGGGACATTTAGGTCTTACACCTCAATCCATATACAAATTTGGAACCTATACTGTTAGAGCAAACGAAGAAGCAGAAGCCAATAAACTAATTGAAGATGCAAAACTTCTCGAAAAAGCTGGGTGCTTTGCCATTGTATTAGAAAAAGTTCCTGCTGATCTTGGAGAAAAAGTAGCAAAAAGCCTAAAAATTCCTGTGATAGGAATAGGTGCAGGTGGCCAAGTAGACGGTCAAGTACTCGTTACTCATGATTTATTGGGAATGACTCACGAATTTAACCCACGTTTTTTAAGAAGGTACCTTTCTTTATATGAACAAATCACAGATGCCATTAAGTCTTATGTAAAAGATGTTAAAACTGCTGATTTTCCAAACGAAAAAGAACAATATTAATGATTGAAGTTCTTTACGAAGACAATCACATCATTGCCGTAAACAAAAAATCAGGTGATCTGGTTCAGGGAGACAAAACAGGTGACAAACCTTTAAGTGAATCTGTTAAAGATTATTTACGTGATAAATACAATAAACCAGGCAATGTTTTTTGTGGTGTCATCCATCGTCTAGACCGACCTGTTAGTGGATTGGTACTTTTTGCAAAAACGAGCAAAGCACTTTCCAGAATGAATGAATTGTTTAGAACTAAATCCATTCAAAAAACTTATTGGGCAATTGTAGAAAATGCACCTCATGAGGCGCATGATACCTTAGAACATTATCTCATTAAGAATCAACAAAAAAACAAATCACACGCCTATTTAAAACCACATACTGGGGCTTTAAAGGCTGTATTAAACTACAAAACACTAAAACACCTAGATCGATATACTTTACTCGAAGTTAATCCCATTTCGGGAAGACATCATCAAATTAGAGTTCAATTATCTACAATAAATTCAATAATTAAAGGCGACTTAAAGTACGGAGCAAAACGATCAAACAAAGACGCATCTATTTGCTTGCATGCAAGAGAAATAAACTTTATTCACCCTGTCAAAAAAGAAATGATAAAGATCTGTGCACCACCTCCAAAAAATCCAATTTGGAAAGCCTGTTTATAACTTCTTTATTAACGCAATAAATAGCCACCAGCAAACCCTGTGGCTCCAGTAATTAATATCTTTATTTATTTCCAAATTATTTTATTTTCCATCCCAGAACGTCGATTTCCTTTTTGATTTATTTTATCATTTGATCTCCCTAAATACAAGAACCCAAGAATAGTGTCTTTTTTTTCAAACCCTAAGTAGATTTTCATTTCATCAGAATAAGTCACACCACCAGTTGTCCAGTGAACTGCAATATTTTTTTCTGCAGCAGACAATAATATATTTTGAACAGAACAAGATACAGCAACAATTTCCTCAAGAAAAGGAATCTTAGAATGCTCTGTATTTTTAGCCACAACAGCAATAATATGCGAAGCCAAAAGTGGTGTACTTAATAGTTTATCATATTTAATTTTCTGAAAAGATTCAGGCGCAACTTTTGACCTATACGTATCGGATTGAAAAGTGGCAAAATCTTGTCTAGAGGAACCAGAAAAAACAACAAATCGCCATGGTTCGGTAAACCCATGAGTGGGCGCCCAATTTGCTGATTCCAAAATATCTTTTATTTCCTGATCAGGAATTATATCAGGAGTAAAAAATTGAGGCTTAATATTTCTTCTATGCTTTATAATGGTTTCTAATTCCATATCATCATTTATTTAGCTCTATTAATATAGTACCAACAAATCATTTAGTCACTTATTGTAAATTAAAATGGATCTACATCCACACGTACTTTCACGCCTTTAAAATTGTCATGACTTAAAAGTCCATTTACAAAACGACTTAACTTTTGTTTTGAATCCGAATAAGACAAATCTCTTTCTACCTTGAGAAGGATTTGTTTTTGGTAATAACCTTTCAAACGCTCAAAAGCAGGATATTCAGGTCCTAAAACGCGTTGCTCAAAAACAGTACGCATAGCAGTTGCCAAAAATGATGAAGCCTGTTCTGCCACTCGCCTATTTCTATGACGAACCAAAATGTGTATTAACCTGAAATAAGGCGGATACCTAAATGCTTGGCGTTCTACTAATTGTCCTTTTAATAAGTCTTTGTAATTATGACCTTTAACCAACTTTAATATCTCATGGTTAGGTTCAAAACTCTGAATTATAACTTGACTTTCTGACTTTTTTCGCCCTGCCCTTCCCGACACCTGACAAAGCATTTGGAAAGCGCGCTCGAAAGCTCTAAAATCAGGAAAGTTTAACATTTGATCGGCACTTAGAACACCTACTAAGCCTACGTGAGAAAAATCTAAGCCTTTTGAAATCATTTGTGTTCCTACAAGAATATCTATTTCCTGATCTTCAAACGCATTTAAAATATTTTCATAGGAATCTTTCTTACGCGTGGTATCAAGATCCATTCGTCGGATTACCTGTTCCGGGAAAAACCCCTGTAATTCGTCTTCAATTTTTTCAGTACCAAAACCTTTAAGCTTTACATCATGATTGTTACAAGCCTTACAATTTGTAGAAGTTTTTTCGGCATAGCCGCAATAATGACATCTTAAGCGATGTGTACTCTTATGGTAAGTTAAACTTACATCACAGTGCTTACAATGTGGTACATGACCACAAGATTGACATTCCTGTTGAGGCGCGAAACCACGTCTATTTTGAAATAACAAGACCTGCTCACCACGCTCTAAAGTATCCTGAATGGCCATTAACAAAGCCTCAGAAAAATGTCCATTCATCCTTTTACGCTTATAAGCATGTGCAATATCTACAATATGTATTTTAGGGAAACCAAAGCCTCCAAAACGCTGCTTTATAGAAAAAAAAACCGTATTTGCCTTTGCTTACATTATAAGCTGTTTCTAATGATGGTGTAGCTGTTCCAAGAATAACCTTACTGTTATAATGATGTCCCATAAAAACAGCTACATCACGAGCTTGATATCGCGGTGCAGGGTCTTGCTGCTTAAAGAACTTTCATGTTCTTCGTCAACAATGATCATTCCAAGATCATCAAATGGCAAAAACACTGAAGAACGTGCACCTATAATAATCGGAAAACGTAAGTTCATCTTTACGTCACGCCATAATTCAGCTCTTTCATTCATTCCAAATCGAGAATGATAGACACCAACCAAATCGCCAAAAGCATGTTTTAAACGAAAACTAATTGAGTGGTTAAAGCGATTTCTGGAACTAAAAATAACACTTGTTTACCAGAATCGATAACCGACTTAATAAGATGAATGTAAACTTCAGTTTTACCGCTGGAAGTTACGCCATGCAAAGGTTTACCTTATTATCCGTGGTATTTAAATATTGTAGTGCATTCTTTTGTTCTTCGTTAAGATCAGCCATTGGCGTACATTGCATCTGTTTTTGTTCTAAACGATTTACTTCAAGATCATAAAGCTCAATGATTTCTTTCTTCACCAAGCCTTTACTGTAGGAAGTTTTAAGGCATGACGCTTACAAAATTGATGAAATGGAACTTCGGTTTTAGGTTCCAATAAAAATTGCTCCAAAATTCTTCTTGCCTTGGCGAATAACGATGTGTATTTAACAAAATTATTGCTGTTTCAGAATTTAAGCCCGGACGAAGTCGCATCATCTTTCGAATCTTTGGTCTGTACCGTTCAAAACCTCATCTTCGATCTCCACCAATTTCAACTCCTGCATTTTTTAACAAAAGGTAAGACTGTTTTACGTTGTAAGATCTGAGAAATTTCATGAATCTTTAAACGCTGTTGAAGTTGAAGAGCCTCAATAATGAGATATTCAGCATCATTAAGCTTAGAAGTATCTTTGTCCCATTTGGGATGGATGACAATGTATGTTTCATTAGCCAGCTTAAACGAAGATGGTAAAGCAGCATTCATTACCTCCCCAAAAGAGCACATATAATAATTAGCAATCCACT
The DNA here is from genome assembly GCA_019649675.1 of Cryomorphaceae bacterium. GTDB lineage: Bacteria > Bacteroidota > Bacteroidia > Flavobacteriales > UBA7430 > MED-G21. The sequence continues at coordinate 46,695 of BOWN01000004.1, forward strand.
GCCACAGATCGATATGTTTAGGTGAAACTATTGGCGATTCATCCAACACTTCAATAACAAACTTAAGCTCGTAATCAGGCTTAGTATGATGAATTGAATCTATGATACCAGCATAAACCTTAGAACGACCAAAGGTACAGCAACTCTACAACCCTGAATTGCTTTCGATAAATGTTCTTCCCCTATCTGATAAGTAAACTTTAGCTTTAATGGCAGAGGGAGTATGACATCTACATATGTTGATTCACCTCTGATCAAACTTTTTTGTATTTCATTTTTTTCGAGCCTTGATACATTTCGTATTTTACAAATCTACATTCTAATTTAGCCTGATATATCTCAATCTTTCTGGAAGCTCGAAGTCCCACGTGCTTTAGACCGTCCATGTGCGAAGTTAAAAACCATGCCTCGGCTCCAGAATAATTTTTCTTAAGTGTATTTCCAATGCTTTTATACATCTCGGGAATATCTGCTTGAATACGGACCCCATAAGGCGGATTAAAAACCAAATGCGTAGGACCTTCAGGCTTTTTGTTTCGAAGAAATTCTTGCAGTGAATTTCTATATAATCTTCGAGACCTGAATTTACAATATTTAATTTTGCTGAAGCAACAGTATCGGATTCAAATCATAACCAATAATTTGACCATAACAATCTTGAGCTCTTTTTAATTGACTTCTGCGGATCAACTTCCAAAGCGATTCATCATAATCAGGCCAATCCTGAAATGCAAAATGTTCCCGATTGAAATTTGCAGGGATATTAGCACCAATCATAGCAGCTTCAATAAGAAAAGTACCAGAGCCACACATGCCGTCTATAAAATGAGATTTCTTGTCCCATCCGCTAAGTAATATTAATCCTGCAGCTAATGCCTCAGAAATAGGCGCTTCATTGGTTTCCAAACGATAGCCTCTTTTGTGTAAAGACTTTCCAGAACTATCTATAGACAAGGTACAAGTCTCATCTGTGATATGCACGTTTATTCTTAAATTCGGATGATCAAGGTCCACGTCTGGACGCATGCCACATTTTTCCCTAAACTGATCAACTATGGCATCTTTTGTTTTCAATGCAACATAAAGTGAATGATTAAAATATGGAGAATTCACAAAGGAATCTACAGCAAACTTATCATCAATACTCATGTAGTGTTCCCAATCAATATTACGAAGTTCACGATAAAGTTGATCTTCATTACGAACCTTAAAATTTTTAATAGGTTTGATAATCCTTACCGCTGTTCGTAAAGATAGATTGGCTTTATACATAAAACCCAAATCGCCTTTAAATTTTACAGCTCTGCGGAGTGTTTTGATATCTTGTGCACCAAGTTGGAGTAATTCTTTTGCAAGCACATCTTCTAAACCATGATATGTCTTGGCAATCATTTCAAAGTTATAATTGCTTGTTTTTTTTGCACTTCTTTAAATTTAGAATTATGATCTTGTTGTGAAATCAAATTTAGATTTCTGTATTATAAAATTTCAAATCGTGGCAATAAAAATATTGTTTTAAGTCAGAGTATTAAATAAATTCTAAATAATATTATTGAAATAATATTTTTGTTACTTTATTTTGTATAACTTTGATTAATAAAATTATACAAAATGAATAAACCTATTACCTTTACTTTGCTAATATTAGCCTTTAAAATTTATGCGCAGGAATCGAATGGTTGCATTGACTCTAGTGCTGTAAATTTTGATTCAATTGCAACTATCAGCGACTCTTCATGTTTCTATTTCTGTGAAAATACTGAAAATGATATTATCTATTACCAGTGTGATGGTTTTGCTCACCCTAACATCGATTCTCCTATTATTTATCAACAGAGTATTTCACCTGCTACTCATATAGATTTCCCAACAGGTCTTTGTTATCAACAAAATCCTCCATCGAGTGGTCCACATAGATCAATGTGGGGTAAATGGGGTGAATATCTATATATGCCGCCACAAAGATACCTTCATAATCTCGAGCATGGTGGAATTGTATTTTTGTATCATCCTTGTGTCAATCAAGACTTAATTGATTCGTTAAGAAATGTTGCCTGTTCAGTGCCTGATGATGAAACTGGGGCGTTTAGATATGTTTTAACTCCTTATCCTAATCTTCAAGCCAATATTGCAGTTCTCTCTTGGGGAAAAACATATCTTAACAATGATTTTAATTCTCAATCTATTAATGAATTTATAAATGAATTTTACAGAACTGCACCCGAAGATTTTGGATTTGACGGAACTTATGATAATTTGTTTGTTGGTAGATGTATTAATTTTGGATGTACAGATACTCTTGCATTAAATTTCGACTCTAATGCTGAAATTAACGATAGTCAGTGTCTTTATGACGAAAGTAATAATCATGATCATGACGAGAGTGATCATAATGATGACCATTCTGAAACAAATCAATCGAACTATTTGCTTTCAACAGAAATTCAAAATCAGATTGATTCAATTATGACTCTTTATCCTAATTGCACAGACTATCCTATGAATATTCTTATGGAATTAGATTCTTTATTTCAAGTTCTAAATTCCATTGAATTTTCTTCTGATGATGAATCAATTGATTCTTTTGGTAATTCTGTTATTTCAGATCCAATATTATATGATTACTTATTAAATAATTTCGATGGTATTTTTTCAGGTGGATTAATTGATACGTCTATTTCAAATAATATAGATTTTTTGAATCTTGATAACCTTGGAATAACTTCTATTGAAGGATTAGAGTATTTTACAAAACTAGAAACTCTTTATGTGAATAATAATGAATTAAGTGAATTACACGGTCTTCCCGAAAGTCTAAAACACTTAAGATGTCGAAATAACAACTTAAGTGATCTTCATCATTTCACTAGCAATATGACTTATTTAGACGCACGAGGAAACAACATAAGTGCAGTTATTGGAATTCCTAATCAAATTGAAACTTTGTATTTGTGCTTTAATGATTTAGTCAATATTGATTTTCCGGATAGTCTAAAATATTTTTTATGTGCAAGTAATAATCTTGAATCTCTTCCAGAATTTCCTGAAAATATAATTCAAGTTCTTGTTCAAAATAATAACATCTCCAATCTCCCGGAAATTCCTGAATCAATGTTGACTTTAACAGTCAATAATAACAATTTGACTTATTTACCTAACATTCCAGAAACACTTCAATCATTAAATATTTTTGGAAATCCATTAGAGTGTGTGAATAATTATCCTGACCATTTTCAATCACAATTAGATTCATATCCAAATTGTGTTGAATTAAGATACAGTCAAATCATTGAAGCATTTCAGGTTTGGTATATATCCATTGACTTAGTTGAAGGATGGAATTTAATCGGTTATTCATGTCCTGAACAAAAAAATGTTGTGGATTTGTTACAACCTCATATTGATAAAATTAAAATAGTAAAAGATTACGAAGGCAATGCTTATTTACCAGAATGGAGTTTTAATGGAATTGGTGAGTTGCAACCTGGTTTTGGTTATCAAATAAAACTTTTAGAACCAATAAACAATTTTAGTGTATGTGATTGGTATGAAACAGAATTACCTCAAATAGATGACTACTAAATCAAATATCCTTAAAATCAAAAATAAAATCTATTAACACCAATTTTTACTAATAGATTTTATTTTTGATTTTAATTATATTTAAAAATATATTATCTCTTAATTACTCAATTTTCCTGCTATGAATGCAGTTGTCCAAGCAGATTGAAAATTAAATCCGCCAGTAATACCATCTATATCCAACACTTCACCTGCAAAATACAAGTCTTTACAGACTACACTTTGCATAGTTGTAAAATCAACATCAGAAAGGCTTACTCCACCGCAGGTAACAAATTCTTCTTTAAAAGTTGTTTTACCGGAAACAGCATATTCATCATTGAGTAAAACATTGACCAACTTATTTCTATTTTTCTTTGATAATTCCATCCAAGGAGAATCTGAATTAATTTGCACCTTCTCTAATAAAAATGACCACATTCTGTTAGGTAATCCAAAAGGATTGACATTTGCTATTTTTTTCTTTCGAGTATGATCAATTTGAGCGTTAATCATTTCATGAACTTCATTTTCACTTTTAACCGACAACCAGTTTACTTGAACATTAAACTTGTAATCAAAATCATAGAGCAAGCGGGCACCCCAAGCCGACAACTTTAATATAGCAGGCCCACTCATTCCCCAGTGAGTGATTAAAATCGGACCAGTGTATTTTAGTTTTGTACCCTGAACTCGGGCAGTTGCATTTTCGACCACCACGCCCATAAGCCTCTTTACAGGATCTTCAGGCATATTAAATGTAAATAAAGATGGAATTGGACTAATGATTGAGTGGCCAATATTTTTTAACCATTCAAACCCACGGGCTTTTGTACTACCACCACTAGCAATAATAACTTTATCAAAATGTTCTTTTGATTCATTAATTACTAGTGTAAATCCACTTTTATCAGGATGCAATTCACTCACTCGAGATTGTTTAATAATTTGGATATTTTTTATGAGAGCCTCATGTAAAAAACAATCGATAATAGTTTGCGAGTCATCTGTAACGGGAAACATCCTACCATCAGATTCTGTCTTAATGTCAATTCCTCTGGAACGAAACCATGCAACAGTATCCTTTGGCTGAAATATGGAAAATGCCTTTTTTAACTGCTTCGCTCCTCTTGGATAAAATTTTGAAAGTTGGCTCACATGAAAACAAGCATGGGAAACATTACATCGTCCACCACCCGAAATCTTGACTTTTGACAAAAGCTTATCAGACTTTTCAAAAATTATCACCTGAGATTCAGGATGATGTTCCTTTACGGAAAATGCAGAAAGAAACCTGCAGCTCCTCCACCAACAATAGCTACTTTCATAGTCGTTTAAAATAAATATCTAAACAAAAAAGACCACAAAAGTTGTTGTTTTATTTATCATTTAAGAACAATTAGGAATTAATCTTTCTCATTCTTAAACTTTCGGGAGTTACCTCTAGGTACTCATCTTCACTAATATATTCCATAGACTCCTCAAGTGAGAAAAGAACTTTAGGAGCGATTTTCATAGCGTCATCAGACCCTGATTTTCTCATGTTTGTTAATTGCTTCCCCTTTACTAGATTTACTTCCAAATCATTATCTCTAGAATGCTCACCCACAACCTGACCTTTATAGATCACCTCAGCTGGAGCAACAAAGAAACGACCTCTATCTTGCAGTCTATTAATCGCAAAACCTGTTGCAGGACCTTGCTCCATGGAGATTAAAGCACCTTTGACTTTGGAAGTAATCTCACCTTTATAAGGCATAAACTCTCTAAAACGGTGTGTCATAATTGCCTGACCTGAAGTTGCTGTCAACATATTATTTCGTAAACCTATCAAACCTCTTGAAGGAATATCAAATTCCAAATGCTGTAAATCGCCTTTAGGTTCCATCACAAGCAGATCACCTTTTCGTTGTGTCACTAATTCAATAGCTTTGCCCGAAAAATCTTCCGGCACATCAATAACCAGAGTCTCATATGGTTCGCAACTAACACCATCAATAACTTTTTCAATTACCTGTGGCTTTCCAACTTGTAATTCATAACCTTCACGACGCATCGTTTCAATGAGTACTGACAAGTGAAGTATACCTCGTCCAAATACGTTAAATTTATCCTCTGAATCTGTTGTTTCTACACGTAAGGCAAGATTTTTTTCAGTTTCTTTAAATAGTCTATCTCTAAGATGACGAGAGGTAACGTACTTACCTTCTTTGCCAAAAAAAGGTGAATTGTTAATTGTAAACAACATACTCATTGTAGGCTCGTCTACAGAAATCCTTGGCATAGCTTCCGGATTTTCCAAATCAGCTAAGGTGTCACCTATTTCGAAATCATCTAAACCGATTATTGCACAAAGGTCACCACTACGTACCTTATTAACCTCCGTTCTACCCAAACCTTCAAATACAAAGAGTTCTTTAATACGAACCTTTTTATTGACGTCATTTTTACATAGCATGTAATCTTTTCCTTTCTCCAAATCACCACGGAAAACGCGTCCAATAGCAATTCTACCTTTAAAACTAGAAAAGTCCAAAGAAGTAATTTGCATTTGTGGTGTACCTTTTTGGTAAGGCGCTTCAGGAATAGTTTCTAGAACAGCATCTAATAAAGGAATGATATTATCTGTAGGCTTTTGCCAATCGGTGCTCATCCATCCTTCTTTAGATGAACCATAAATGGTTACAAAATCTAATTGGTCTTCAGTAGCATCTAAATTAAACATCAAATCAAATACTTGCTCCTGAACAATATCAGGTGTACAATTTTCTTTATCGACCTTATTTATAACGACAATTGGCTTTAAACCTAAAGAAATTGCTTTACCCAATACAAAACGGGTTTGAGGCATGGCACCTTCAAAAGCATCTACTAGAAGTAAAACACCATCGGCCATTTTTAAAACACGTTCTACTTCACCACCAAAATCCGCGTGACCAGGTGTATCTAAAATGTTAATTTTAACATCTTTATAGTTTGCGGCTACATTCTTTGATAGTATCGTGATTCCTCGTTCTCTCTCTAAATCATTGTTATCAAGAATTAGTTCTCCCGATTCTTTCCTAGGATCCATAATCTGACATTCGTGGATGATTTTATCTACTAAAGTAGTTTTGCCGTGATCAACGTGTGCAATAATAGCAATATTACGAATAGATTTCATGCTTAAAATTTAAGCTGCGAAATTACACAGAATAAATAAGTGGCTAACTATAATAACAACTTATTTGTCATAAAGAATTTCTTAAGCTCTTAAAAACTTTGGATTTAATTATAAAATAAATCACATTTTGTTATGGAAAGACAAAACTTTCCATTTGTATTTTCTTCATTAACTCTTGAAGAGGGTAATTTTACAGCCTTTACTCTAACTATATCTCCTAGCTTATAACCTTTAGATTGAGCGAATCTAAAATTTATTGGAACAGATCCAACATAATATTTTTCGTTTTTCTTTGATATTTCATCTTCTACTACTTTGTATATATTTCGCTTTGGACGCTTTTCAGACTTTTCAACATATAGTGCTTTATACTTTACACCTTCATGATTTGCAACTCTTTGAAGTTTTAGTCTAACAAAATCTCCTACTTTAAATCTTTTATCTCCAAAATATTTAAAAGCACCATGCATATCATCGGTAACAATAAATTCGGCTAAATCTTTCTCTAAATTTAATCCATAAATAATCCCGTAATACGACTTCCATTCTTGAAAAACATAAGCGACAATATCATTCGACCTATTATAACAATAACCTGAATAATCTACTTCTTTATTTACAGATTTAAACCACGAATCATTCGATAATGAACACCAATCATCAGATATATTTTTACCTAACATTTGCTTTGATTTAGTGATATTCTTATACAAAGATTTAGCGACATCAAACTTTTTTCCTTAACTAATAAATAAAATAGTTTTGTTTTGGAACGTAATAACTGTCCAGGACGGGTGTGACAAATAACGCTTTTACATAAAGCTTGCACTTTACGTTCCTTAACTTCTGATATATCCGAAAGTAATTCCCATGCCAAATATTCTTTACTTCTCTTTTGTAAGTATGTTAATATCGCTTCTTCTGCCTTCAGTTTATCACCAAGACAATTATATGCCTTGGCTTTGTAGTAATTAACATACGGAATATTTGAGTAATTTTCTTCTACATATTCTAATTCTTCTAATAAAATATGAACATCTGACTCAATAAGATTATCACGATGGGTTACATTTTTGGCAATAGTTAGTAAGAGCAACTCACCCAAAGAAGGTTTCTTTTCTCCATCCTCATTTATAGCTTCAAAATGATTTGCTGGTAAATTACGAACACGATATTTTAATAAAAGATTAATATAGAATCATTTAAATCTTTTGACTCCATCACAGAACTGGTAATAAAAGTAAAAAGACTAGAACCTTTAGGTAATTCAACATCTGAAATGATATCATAGAGACGGTCAAATAGATCTGATGAGGCTTCCGCTCGAGTTAATTCTTTAATGAATTTTCCCACCTGCCACATAATATTTTCTTGAATAACCGAATCTGTCTTTGGGATTTCTAAATCATAAAACTCAATAAGGTAATCAAAAAATTGGTCGGACTGAACTGAATAACAATTCTTTTGAAGCAAGTCTGATAAAACTTTAGCTAAATCGCGTTTAATAAGATCCTTATTCGATTTAATACTCAATCGCTCTTTGCCAAATCATAAGCTTGGGAAAGATCACCTCTCTTCTTAACTCATCAATCACAGACATAAACAGAATTTAATAGCGCAAAATACAAAAAGCAATCATACGAGAACAATAGAAACATTAATTTCAGTTAACTCGCTTTGTAATGATAAAATCTTTTTACAAAAGTATTAATGCATATTATTAAATTATTAGTTACAGTTATTCAAAATTTTATAAGGCCTTAAATTCATATATTTGCGCATTAAAAATAGACTCATTAACACTTACTATGGAAGAATTAGACGTAACGAATCAAGTTACAGAAGATGAAAACTCAGAACTGAATACTTCAGAAGGAACAATTAAATCTTCTAAAATTATTGAATTAGAAGACTTTTATAAACTTGATACGGAGGACTTAATAACAGCCGTAAAAACAATTGTAGATAAGGCTCCTATCCATACAATAAAAGCACAAATTGATGAAGCTAAAAAGATTTTTTACGATAGAAGTAATAAATCATATAAAACAGCTTTTGATAAGTTTAAATCTGAACAGGAAGAAACAGAAGAAGAAAATAAAATTGAATTCGAGTATAATTATCCTTATGCAGACGATTTTAAATCTGTTTTAAAACATACAAGACACGCAGAGATGCTTTTATAAAAAGCAAGAAAAAGAGATGAAGCAAAATCTCCAAATTAAACTTGGTTTAATTGAAGAGTTAAAAGGATTATTAAATGCCGAAGAAAAAATGAAAGAAACCTTCGAGCACTTTAAAGACATTCAGGGGCGTTGGAAAGCAGCAGGACAAGTTCCAAAATCAGAACTTAACAACCTCTGGCAAACCTATCACCATCACGTAGAAAATTTCTTTGACTACCTTAGAATCAATAACGACTTAAGAGATATTGAATTCAAAAGAAATCTAGAACAAAAAACAGTCCTTTGTGAAAAGCTGAAGCTGTTTCTAAAGAAGAAAATGTAGATAAAGCATTTACTACTTTACAAGAACTTCACGATGCTTGGAAAGAAATAGGACCTGTAGGTCGAGATCAGAGAGAAGAAATCTGGGAGCGTTTTCAAACTGCAACTAAAATTGTTCACAAAAATCGAAACGACTACTTCGAAAAACGAAAAGAATCTTTTGAAGAAAACTATCAATCTAAATTAGGTTTATGTGAACAAGTAGAAAATATTGACTATGCAAATTTGCTACACCATAACAAATGGCAAAAACAAGCTGATCTCATCAATAAATTAAGAGAAGATTGGAAAAAAATCGGACCAATTAGTCGCGAACAAAATGAAAAATCATGGACGCGATTCATAACTGCTATTAAAATTTTCAACTCTAAAAGAAACGATTTTTATAAAGACTTAAAGAAAAATCAAAAAGAAAATCTTTTAGTGAAACAAGAAATTGTTGAAAAGGCAGAAGCACTATCAGATAGTACAGATTGGAAGAACACAGCAAATACTCTTAAAAAGCTACAAAACGATTGGAAAGAATCTGGAATGGCCCCTAAAAAAGAAGCTGATTTGCTATGGAACCGTCTTAAAAATGCTTGTAACAATTTTTTCAACAACCTAAAAGAACAACAAAAGGTACAGGACAAAGAATTTGAAGAAAACCTTAAATTAAAAGAAAAGTTATTAAAAGAAGTGGAAGCCTTCAAAAATTCAGGTGACACAAAAAAAGATGTGGAACAAATTAAAGGTTTTATAAATTCTTGGAAAGAGCTTGGAAAAGTACCTCGCAAAAACATCAAAACAATTGAAGAGACTTTTCGCAAACTAATTGACGCTTATTTTGAGCAATTAGATATGGATAAAGCTGAAAAAAGAGATATCCAATATAAATCTAAAATTGAAGCTATTGTTGCAGAAGATGATAAATCTAAATTGAGTGAGGAACTTTTCAAACTTCAACAAAGCGCTAAAAAATGTAAAGAGGAACTCAGTTTATTAGAAAATAACATCAGCTTCTTTAAAAATGCGAAAGATGACAACCCACTCCTTAAAGAAGTGAGAAAAAACATCGAAAGACAAAAAGAAAAATTTGAAGAGATAAAAACTCGGATGGCTTTCGTAAAAAGTATATAACTTTAAAGGCATTTTCTAAGAAAATGCCTTTTCTTTTTAAACTATGAATTTCGAACTCGTTTCAAAATTTAAACCAACAGGAGATCAACCTCAAGCCATTAAACAAATTGTAGAAGGTTTAAGGCAAGATATTCCCTATCAAACACTTCAGGGTGTTACGGGCTCTGGAAAAACTTTTACTATGGCAAACGTCGTAAAAGAAGTTAATCGACCCACCCTAGTACTTTGTCATAACAAAACACTTGCAGCTCAATTGTATGGGGAATTCAAACAATTCTTCCCAAACAATGCTGTTGAATATTTTGTTTCGTATTACGATTACTATCAACCCGAAGCCTACATTCCTCACTCTGGACTCTATATTGAAAAAGATCTTTCTATAAATGAAGAAATTGAAAAACTAAGATTAAGTACCTCTTCTGCATTACTATCAGGTCGAAGAGATGTGATTGTAGTTTCATCGGTTTCCTGTATTTACGGTATTGGAAACCCAGAAGAATTTAGTAAAAATGTTATTGAACTTAAGCAGGGGCAAAACCTAAACCGTCAAAAACTACTTTTAGCTTTGGTAGCATCACTTTACTCTAGAACTGAAACCCAATTGGAAAGAGGTCAATTTAGAGTAAAAGGAGATTGTGTGGATATCTTCCCTGCATACTCAGATTTTGGACTGCGCATTTTATTTTGGGATGATGAAATTGAGCATTTAGAATCTTTTGATCCAATTACGGGAAAAAAAATAGACCAATTTGAACATCTTAAAATCTATCCTGCCAATATATTTGTGACCTCAAAAGACCGTTTAGATGTCGCAAAACACGATATTCGAACAGATCTTATTAAACAAGTAGACTATTTTAAAGAAATTGGTAAACATCTTGAAGCAAAACGCCTGGAAGAAAGGGTGAATTTTGATTTAGAAATGATTCAAGAGTTAGGCTATTGCTCAGGAATAGAAAACTATTCTCGTTATTTAGATGGAAGAGCACCTGGTTCTAGACCTTTCTGTTTAATAGACTACTTCCCAGAGGATTTCATGCTATTTGTTGATGAAAGTCACGTAACACTCCCACAGGTTAGAGCCATGTATGGAGGAGACAGATCACGTAAGGAAAATCTCGTTGAATATGGCTTCAGACTTCCCGCAGCAATGGACAACAGACCTTTAAGGTTTGATGAATTTGAAGCCATTGTTCCTCAAGTTGTATATGTAAGTGCGACGCCAGCAGATTATGAACTCGAAAAATCTGAGGGTATTATTGTAGAACAAATTATACGTCCTACTGGACTTTTAGACCCAATCATTGAAATTCGCCCCACACAAAATCAAATTGATGATTTATTAGAAGAAATAACTTTAAGGGTAGAAAAAGACGAACGTATTTTGGTCACAACTTTGACAAAAAGAATGGCGGAAGAGCTTACAACATATCTCACAAAATATAGAATTAGGTGTCGTTATATACACTCCGATGTAGATACTTTAGAGCGCGTAGAGATTATGCGTGATCTTCGTTTGGGTGCATTTGATGTTCTCATTGGTGTGAATCTATTACGTGAAGGATTAGATCTTCCAGAGGTCTCCTTAGTTGCTATTTTAGATGCCGACAAGGAAGGTTTCTTACGTTCTCAACGCTCACTAACTCAAACTGTAGGAAGAGCAGCAAGACACATCGAAGGAAAGTCTATATTTTACGCAGACAAAACTACCGATTCAATGCAGCGCACAATAGACGACAACAATAGAAAAAGAACCTTACAGATTAAATACAATGAAGAACATAACATAACACCTTTTGCAAATAAAAAATCTAAGGCAAGTATTCTAGAACAAACTGCAGTGATTGGTAAAAACTACAATCAAGCAGCAGAACCAGACAGTTCATTAACTGTAAATGAAGATGAAATTAAATACCTAACAGAAGAAAATAAACGCAAAAAAATTAATGAACTGAGAAGAGCGATGGAAAAAGCCGCAAAAGAACTTGATTTTGCTGAGGCCGCTCGTTTGCGTGATGCCATTAAAATGTTTAATAAATAATCAGATTCAAAACTTAAATAAGTTTCGCTAAAACAACTGTTAAGTTAAACTAAGTTAAGTGATAAATGATTCCGTTAATTATCATTAATATTGTAATTCATAAAAAATGAAACAATGAAACAATTCTTAAAATTTACCTTAGCCGCAGCTGCTGGTCTTATGTTGGGGGTATTCTCAATCATTATTATTTTTTCTATCCTTGCTGCAAGTGGCGATTCTAAAGAAGTTCAATTGGATAAGCCTTATGTATTACGTTTAGAATTAAACGGCGAAATTCAAGATCGAGTTGAAGAAATGCCTTTTGATTTGTCAGAAATTACAGGACAAGACGTCAATATATTGGGACTAAATGATATACTGGCCAATATCAAAAAAGCCAAAACAGACGAAAATATTAAGGGAATATATATCGAAATAGGGATGATAAGTGCTGGTTTTGCTACCAGGGAGGAGATTAGAAATGCATTATTAGATTTTAAAGAATCGGGTAAATTTATCACCACATATTCTGAAATTTATACTCAGGGGTCTTATTATTTAGCATCTGTAGCAGACTATATTTGTATGTATCCAGAAGGTGGAATGGAGCTTAGAGGACTCAACAGTACAATTCCTTTTTTCACCAATGCCCTCAAGAAAATGGGGATCGAGCCACAAGTCATCAGACACGGAAAATTTAAAAGTGCTGTAGAACCTTTCATGCTTACAGAAATGAGTGATGAAAATAGAGAACAAATAGAAACTTATATGGGATCTATATGGGAGCACTTTTTAAAAAATGTGGCTTCAGACAGAAAACTTACAAGAGATCGACTAAATGAAATGGCTGAAAATTTAGAAATTCAAACTACAGAAGATGCTGTTAGACTAGGACTTGTAGATAGCTTATTTTATAGAGACCAGTTTCAAAATCATCTGGCTAATTTAATGGAACAGGAAAATTACGACGATATTAATTTTATCAGTTTGAAAAAATACAACAAAGTAAAAAATGAAAATGCACGTGATAAATTTAAAAAAGAGAAAGTAGCTGTTATCTATGCCCAAGGAGAGATTCAGTCGGGTGAAGGAAGTGAAACAGTAATTGGCTCTGAACGAATTTCTAAAGCCATTAGAAAAGCACGTAAAGATGAAAAAGTAAAAGCCATTGTATTACGTGTAAACTCGCCAGGTGGAAGTGCTCTTGCATCAGATGTCATTTGGAGAGAAATGAAACTGGCCAATGAAGAAAAGCCTGTTGTGGTTTCCATGGGAGATGTAGCTGCTTCTGGTGGGTATTATATTGCTTGTGCTTCAGATAAAATTTACGCATCACCTAATACCATTACTGGCTCTATAGGGGTATTTGGTATTATGCCAAACATAGAAGAGCTGATGACGGATAAAATTGGAATCACGTTTGACAATGTAAAAACCAATAAATTCGCTGACCTAGGAAGCGTGAATCGTCCATTAACTCAAGAAGAATATGACATTATACAAAAAGGGGTTGTAGATGTATATAACACCTTTACCTCAAAAGTTGCTGAGGGTCGTGATATGAGTCAAGAAAATGTAGATGATATTGGACAAGGACGCGTTTGGAGTGGAACCAATGCCATGGACATCAACTTAATTGATGAATATGGTGGCTTGGAAGCTGCTGTTGCCGGAGCTGCAGAATTAGCAGAATTGGAGGATTATAGAATCTACGAATTGCCCGAACAAAAAGATCCGTTCCAAGAATTACTAGAGCAGCTTGAAGAAGACATGCAAACTTCTTGGATAAAATATCAATTGGGAGACCAATACAAGTATTACAAAACCATACAAGACATCAAGCATCTTAAAGGCGTTCAAGCTAGAATGCCTTACCAGTTTGTTATAGACTAAAATGGTATTTAATTTGAATACTGAAAAGTCAAAAAAAATATACCTATACCTGGCCGCGACATTTATCGCGGCTTTGGTTGTTTGTAACCTTATTGCAAATAAGTTTATAACGATTGACCTGGGCATTAAAACCTTTGTTATTTCTGCAGGTGTACTGCCCTACCCAATCACATTTTTGATTACAGATATTCTCTCAGAGATTTATGGAAAAAAGAAAACTGCCCGCATTGTTTGGGCCGGATTTGTGGCTTCCTTATTTGTATTAGGAGTGCTTTTACTCGCACAACAATTTACCGCTATTGCAGGCTCTCCGGTAGATGATGAAACATTTAACAAAGTATTCGGCAATTCGTGGCGGGTTACATTTGCCTCCATGACAGCCTACCTCTGTGCTCAATTGATTGATGTGCGCATCTATCATTTCTGGAAAGAAAAAACAGCTGGTAAACACTTGTGGCTCAGAAATAATTTCTCTACTGTATTTTCTCAGTTGGTAGATACCACACTTGTTGTATGTGTGTTGTTTTTAGGTGTAAGGTCTAATTCAGAAATCATACAATTTATTCTTGACGGTTGGCTCTTTAAAATACTCTGTGCTTTTATAGACACACCTCTACTATACGCCAGTACAGCATTTATTCGAAACAAATTAGACTTAAAATTTGGGGAAGAAGTTAGTTAACTAAAATTTAACGCTCTTAAAAAGAGAATTATATATGTAAAAAAGAGGCAAATGAAAACAATCACTAGAAACATTTTAGCAGTTATCACCGGATGGTTATGTGGAAGCATTATAAATATGGGACTCATTCAAACAGGTCACAAGGTCTTTCCTATGGAGGGTCTTGTTCCAAATGACATTGATGCACTATCAGCTATGATGACAACTTTAGAATTCGAATACTTCATTTTTCCTTTTTTAGCACATGCCCTAGGTACTCTGGCTGGTGCAACTATTGCAGGTGTAATAGCAGCAAGTCACAAAATGAAATTTTCATTGGTAATTGGTTGTCTATTCCTAGCAGGAGGAATTATAATGAGCTATATGCTGCCTGAACCAATTTGGTTTATCATTTTAGATCTTCTTATCGCATATATTCCAATGGCTTGGATAGGAGGTAAAATAGTTGACAAGATATCTAATTCATAAACACCTTAACATTAGATATTATCTAATGATAGTTTTAAATTTAAAAAGTTACACTTAATATTTACCATTTTTTATTTAAGCTGAAATCAATAACTTGCTGGCTTATAAATTTAAAATTCTTACATAATGAAAAAAATAGCTTTGTTTACGCTAGTAGTTGGACTCTTTATCTCGGTTCAAGCACAAGACAAAATAACCAATAAAGAAGGAAGTGACTATGAATTTACTGTGGTTACTGACATTGAAGCTACAGATGTAGAAAGCCAAGGAAGAACAGGTACTTGTTGGAGTTTTTCTGCTTTGTCGTTTATCGAATCTGAAATCATGCGTTTGGGTGGTGGAAAACACGAATTGTCAGAAATGTTTATCGTGCGTAACACCTATTCTGACAAAGCAGAGAGATATGTGCGTATGCACGGGAACCTAAACTTTGGACCAGGTGGTGCTTTTCACGATGTTAGTGAAATGATCAAGGCACACGGTATTGTACCCTTAGAAGCATACACAGGAAGGCCAGCCAATGAAGAAAAGTTTAACCATGGTGAAATGGATCATGTTCTTTTAGGTATGGTTAAAGCCGTAGTAGATGCAGAGCAAGAAACATTAACACCTTTATGGAAACCTGCTTACGAAGCAGTATTAGACACGTACCTAGGAGAAATACCTAGCGAATTTTCCTACAAAGGAAAAAAATACACACCAAAGTCTTTTGCAAAATCTCTAAACTTTAATGCAGACGATTATGTATTCATCAGCTCATTTACACACCACCCTTTTTATGATGAATTTATCATAGAAGTACCTGACAATTGGATGATGAAAGAAGTCTATAATGTGCCAATGAATGAAATGATGGAGGTGATTGACCACGCCTTAATGAATGACTATTCTTTGGCTTGGGCATCGGATGTTTCTGAAGAAGGTTTTTCATTCCGTCAAGGAATGGCTTTAGTTCCTTTAGATGGTGCAAAAATTAAAAAGTCAGGAAAAGACAATAAAAACTTCTCTGATGCTGGAGCAGCAAAAGAAAGCACTGTTTTTGATGCACCATGCGAGGAAAAAGAAATCACCCAGGAAATGCGACAGCTTGCATTTGACAATTACGAAACCACAGACGATCACGGAATGCATATGACTGGTATTGTAAAGGATCAGACTGGTAAAAAATATTACATCATTAAAAATTCATGGGGCACAAGCTACAACGACTGCGATGGATACTTCTTTGCTTCTGAAGCATTTGTTGAATACAAAACCATTGACATTATGTTACACAAAGATGCAGTACCAAAAAACATCAAAAAGAAATTAGGGATTAAATAAACCTATTCTTTAAGAACAAAAAAAGCCGCTCATGAGCGGCTTTTTTTTGTATAAATCAAACGTATTAAAAGTGTTCTCTACCTGCAAAATGAAATGCAGCTTCGATGCCAGCATTTGCATCAGAATCGAACCGTGAACAGCATTTGCAGATATAGATTCAGCGTACATTTTACGAATCGTTCCTTCTGCGGCTTCAGCTGGATTTGTCGCACCTATTAAAGTACGAAAATCCTCAACAGCATTATCCTTCTCTAGTACAGCCGATACAATAGGACCCGAAGTCATATATTCTACCAACTCGCCGAAGAAAGGACGCTCTGCATGAATCGCATAAAACGCTTCAGCATCAGCTTTGGTTAATTGAGTCATTTTCATTGCAACGATACGGAATCCTGCAGCAGTAATCTTTTCTAAAATAGCGCCGATGTATCCGTTCGCGACAGCATCAGGCTTTAGCATGGTAAATGTTCTGTTTGTAGCCATTTTCTTGTTTTTATTCGCGGCGAAAATAAGTAAAATCTTTGAGAAATCACTAATTTTGCCTTCTATGAAAAATCACAACCATAAAGCTGTTAAAGCAGAACTTGAAAAGCAACCTAATATTCTCATTACCACACACCGTGGTCCTGATGGTGATGCCATGGGTTCTTCTTTGGCGCTGTATCAGGTATTGAAAGCCCTAGGCCATAAGTTTCTGTAGTAGTACCAAACAGCTATGCAGATTTTTACACTGGCTTCCATATAACGATGATGTTGTTGAGTTTGAAGGAAACGAAGAGATAGCTGAGCAACACATTAATGAAGCAGAGTTAATATTCTGTTTGGATTTTAATGATTTACGAAGAACAGATATGATGTGTAAAGCATTAGAACAAAGTTCTGGTAAATTTGTAATGATTGACCATCACCAAGATCCAAGTGATTTTGCAGACATGGTCTTTTCAGAACCTAATATTAGCTCCACAGCACAACTCATCTTCGATTTCATAGAGAATATGGCTTGGAAAGACTTACTCAATACAGATATTGCCAAATGTATTTATACAGGTATGGTGACCGACACCGGATCATTCCGATTTTCTTCTGTAGAATGCAAGAACACATGAAATTGCCGCTGCCCTTATAAATCTGGGACTTGATCAAGCTGATATTCACCAAAACTTTTCGACAACAACAAAGAGAGTCGCTTAAAACTATTGGGTTATTGCCTGAGTGAAAAATTAGAAGTTCTACCAGAATACCACACAGCAATAATGAGCTTGAGTATTGAAGAACTTGATAAATTTAACTTTAAAAAAGGCGATACCGAAGGGTTTGTAAATTATGCTTTATCTATTAATGACGTTGTGTTTACAGCATTCTTTATTCAATACGATGAAAGAGTTAAAATTTCCTTCCGTAGTTTGAAAGATTTTCGAGCAAACTTACTGTCAGTAAAGCATTTTAATGGTGGTGGACACATTAATGCTGCTGGAGGAATGTATGAAGGAACTCTAGAAGAAGCAATTGCTAAATTGAAAAAAGTATTACCAGAATTCAAAGAAGAACTCATAGCAAATTGCTAAACTTTGTTAAATCAAAAGAATCCTTACTTAAATACAGTATATTCGCATCACTAACCTATTCTTAAAATTAAAATAATGAAAAAGTATTTTTTATTTACAGCTTATTATTAGCTCTTGGTCTACAATCTTGTGGCTCAGAAGAAATTATAAATCCAAAGTCTATAAAAGACAATGGTATGTTTGCTCAAATTAACACTAATAAAGGTATTATTAACCTAGTATTAGAATTTCAAAAACACCCTTACAGTAGCTAATTTTGTAGCGCTAGCAGAGGAAAAATGGAAAATGATGAAAAAGAAATAGGTGTACCTTACTACGATGGTTTAAAGTTTCACCGTGTCATAAAAGACTTTATGATTCAAGGTGGATGCCCACAAGGCAATGGATCTGGAGATCCAGGCTATTCATTTGCCGACGAATTTCATGAAGACTTAAAACACTCAGGACCTGGAATTTTATCAATGGCTAATTCAGGGCCTGCAACAAATGGCTCTCAATTTTTCATTACTCATAAAGAAACACCATGGCTGGACGGAAAGCACTCTGTATTTGGTCATGTACTCGATTCTATTTCTCAAAGTGTTGTAAATGCAATTGAAAAGACGATTCAATCGTTTCAGTAAAAATCATTAGAAATGGTAGAACAGAAAAAAAATTCGATGCTCCAAAAGTTTTTAACCAAGAAAAAAAGAAAAAGCCAAGGAAATTGCTGCTGAAAAGAAGCTGCTGCAAAGCTAAATTAGATGAGCTCACCGCTGGAGCATCCAAAACAGCTAGTGGTTTGATGTATTTTATGGAAAATGAAGGCTCAGGAGAAAAACCACAAGCCCCCTGATATAGTAAAGGTTCATTACACAGGCTCATTGGTAGACGGAACTGTATTTGACTCATCCTTAAAACGTGGTACCCTATCAGAATTCCCTATTGGTGTAGGTAGAGTTATCCTGGCTGGGATGAAGGAATCGCTTTATTGTCTGAAGGTGGAAAAGCTAAATTAATTATACCTTCAGAATTGGGTATGGCGCAAGAGGTGCTGGAGGAGTGATTCCTCCAAATGCAACCTTAATTTTTGATGTAGAATTAATTGAAATCGTTAAAAACAATACTCATGGACATGACCACGACCATGACCACGATCACCAACACTAAAAAAATAGTAATGAAAGAAGGACTTTTCGCAGAAATTCAAACTAACAAAGGAAACATTGTTTTATCCCTTTGAGTTTGAAAAATGCCCAATGACTGTAGCAAATTTTGTTGGTTTGGCTGAAGGAAATATACCTAACAATGAGAAGGCTCACGGTGTACCATACTACGATGGATTAAAATTTCATCGCGTAATTGACAACTTTATGGTTCAAGGTGGGTGTCCAAAAGGATCGGGTGCAGGTGGACCTGGTACAATTTTCCTGACGAATTTCATCCAGATTTAAAACATTCAGGACCAGGGGTATTGTCTATGGCTAATGCTGGTCCCGGAACAAATGGCTCACAATTTTTCATTACTCATTTAACTACCGACTGGTTAGATAACAAACACACTGTATTCGGAAATGTCATTGAAGGAATGAACGTCGTAAACAGTATTGCTCAAGATGATGTTATAGAAAAATGAATATCAAAGAGTTGGTGATGCAGCAAATAACTTTGATGCACCTACCCTATTTGCAAACGAACTTAAAAACTTCGAAACAAAACAAAAGAGAAAGAAAAGGAAGCCAATTTAGCTTTAAAGAAACAAATTGAAGAAAAATATCCTGATGCGCGAACAACTGAATCCGGTTTAATTATTGCAAATGAAGTAGTCGGATCTGGTATGGATGCAATAGTGGGGAAAACTGTTTCAGTGCACTATACTGGTCGTTTAATGGATGGTACTGTATTTGACTCTTCTATTGAACGTGGTGATCCTATTGATTTCCTTTAGGAGCTGGAAGAGTTATTAAAGGTTGGGATGAAGGTGTGAGCCAACTCAAAGTAGGCGGAAAAGCAACTTTTATAATTCCATTTCACTTGGCATACGGAGAAAGAGGTTATCCTCCTGTAATTCCCGCTAAAGCTACTTTAGAGTTTGATGTGGAATTGGTAGATGTTAAATAAATAAACTTTTAATATTTTATTTTAAAACCCCACTTTTAGTGGGGTTTTGATTAGTACAATTTGCATATATTTACGCTTTGATAGTCAAAACAACAACGACAATGAACAAATATTTACTTTTATTAGCTTCAGCTTATTCTTAATATAAATTCTTCTTTTGCACAAAAAGAAATCAAAAGATGAAGAGAAATCTAAATTGATTGCAGGACCTATGCTTTCTTATATTGATAACTACCATGCTCAGATGTGGCTTTTAGTATCAAAAGAAACAAAAAGAGGTTACGATTAAACTGGAAAATTTTGATGAAGACCGAAACAAAACCTTAGTTTACGATCTTACAGACCCAAAAAGTTATAACAACTCAAGTTGGTTTGACTTCCACATAACGGATTACAATAATGGAGATGAAATACCAGTTGTACTCACTCTAGAAGAATTAATTCCGACTCAGAATACCATGTAGAAATTTATCTGATTCTGTAATGGTTGAAGAAGATATGGAAATCTATACACCACGTAATTTCTTAGCTGACATATACTTCCTTTTAGGACACAATTTGAATTTATCAAATGAGAATGACAAGGGTGATAAAATTCTCAATACCATGTCAGAAGTTGAATCTGACTTTATGGTTTGGATGGGTAATAATGTTTCATTCAATAAAAGTGAATCTAATTCATTCAAAAAATGCTTGAAAAATACAAATCCATTAGAAAGCGTGAAAGCGTGAATCACTTCATGAAAAGATGCCTCATATTGCCACTTGGAACGATAAAGATTTTGGATTAAATACTTCTGATACACGATTTGCACTTAAGGATTCCACATTAATGGCTTTTAATTTATTCTGGCCTAATGCACCTAAAAAACATACAATTATACATTCAGAGAATATGGTGTATACAAATGTTATGATTATGAAGATGTAGAAATATTTATGATGGATAACCGAATGTTTAAAACAGCTTTAAATCAAGACGAACCTGAATTTTTCGGAGACAATCAAATGAATCGTTTTATCAACGAAATTATGGGATCTAATGCTGCATTTAAATTCATTATTTGTGGAAACAGTATTTTAACAGAAGGAGAAGATGATGAACCTTTTCAAGATTACTCAAAAGAATACGAAGAGTTCATGAGAAGACTTCACCTATCACGCATTAATGGGATCGTATTTATTACTGGAGACACAGATAAAACAGAACTGATAAAAGAAGATCGAAAATATGCTACCCTCTCTACGAGCTAAAATTCCCTGGTTTAAGTCCTGAAGGCTTATTTGATGGTAACTTTGCCGTATAAAAGTTGAAGGTGAATACCGCAAACGTATTTGCAGTATTCAAGTATATGATGAAATAGGGAAAGAAGTTTTCAAAAAAAGAATACACCAAACAGAAATCTCTTATTAAATAGATTTAGAAAAAACCTCATCAATAGTTGAGGTTTTTTTTGTTTTGTAAACAAATTCAATTACAAACCTCCTATCATGAAAAAACAATTGCATTTATTACACTTATATTTATAAGTTACTTCAGCATAAAACACTATCAAACAAAAATTGATCTTCAACTAAAGCAAAAGCTGATAAAAGAAAGTGAAAATCGCTGGAATGGGTGTCGGCTCAGAATCCAATCCAAACAACTTAAGAAATTGGTCTTTTCAAGATTACTAAATCCTGAAGGTAAGATTCCAGATAACATTAGAGCCAAAGAATTAAAATTTGCCCAAACAATTCCTCAAAACTCAAAATTACAAACCAACTGGATTGCCAGAGGTCCCTACAATGTAGGTGGAAGAACACGTGCTATGGCTATTGATGTTACCGACGAAAACACCATCATGGCTGGAGGTGTTTCTGGAGGTGTGTGGCGTTCAGAAAATAAAGGAGATTCTTGGACTAAGTTAACCAGTCCTGAAATGCTACACAATGTCACTTGTTTACGCCAAGACACTCGAGAAGGACATACTGCAACATGGTATTATGGAAGTGGAGAAGCTTATGGCAACTCTGCCTCTGGTACTGATGCATATTTCTTTGGAAACGGAATCTATAAGTCTAATGATAATGGTGAAACTTGGAATTCATTAACAAGTACAGCTTCCAATACACCGGAAGAATTTGACGAGATATGGGACTTGATATGGGATATTGAAATAGACCCTTCAAATGACAGCTTAGATATAATTTACGCAGCCACTTATGGTGCCATTCACAGAAGCCAAGATGGAGGGGAAAATTGGACGAGAGTATTAGGTTCAGGATCTAACAGTGCTTATTTTTCTGAAATTGAAGTTAGTACCGAGGGCATGGTATACGCCTCACTAAGTAGTGATGGTACAGATAAAGGTATTTGGAGAAGTGAAAATGGCATAGAATGGAATAACATTTTACCTGAAGACTGGCCATCAACATACGATAGAATAAAAATGGCCATTAACCCTCATAATGAAAATGAAGTATATTTTATCGCTGTAACACCTGATGCTGGTCAAGCATCTATCACATTTAGTGATGAAACAGAATATTGCAGCTTATGGAAATATACCTATTCTGAGGAAGATACCACCTCACAAATGGGTGTATGGGAAGATCTATCGTCAAACATTCCAACTGGAATTGGAAGTAACTTCGATAATTTTTAGCACAAGGATCATATAATCTTACTATTGCAATTAGCCCATTTAATGAAAACCATATTTTCCTTGGAGGCACCAATCTTTATATATCTACCGATGGCTTTACTACTATGGATAATATAAACCAAATTGGTGGTTACCAAAAAGGAACGAATTTTCCTGATTTTCAAATCTATGATACACACACCCAGATCAGCATGAAGTTGCATTTTTACCTTCATCTCCTAACAGTATCATAAACGCAAATGATGGTGGCTTATTTATCAGTGATAATTATTTAGCTGAAGACGTCGAATGGAACTCTCTTAACAATGGGTACTACAGTACACAACTATATACTGTTACAATAAATGAACATCAGGCCACAAATGGTATACTTGGTGGATTTCAAGATAATGGGAATTTCTTTACCAATTCAGAAGATCCTAATACACCATGGGTAATGCCATTAAATGGAGACAGTGCATTTGCTCATTTTACAGCTGATGAGGAAGTTTATTTCATGTCAATTCAAAACGGTAAAGTATATAAAATTACCATAGATGAAAATGGGAATAGAACAGGACTGAGAAGAATAGATCCTATTGGACCTGAGGAGCAAATGTTTATTCATCCATTTGTTGTAGATCCTATTACAGATAACATAATGTATTATCCTGACGAAACAACAATTTGGAGACATTCAAACTTAAATAACATCCAATTAACTAATGAATGGGACTCTATAAGTGAAGGATGGTCAGAAGCAATTGATCTTGATCTTTCAGGACGAGAAATTAGCTGTATAAGTACTACAAAAACAAACCCAAGTAACAGATTATACGTAGGTACAAATAGAAAACAATTATACAGAGTTGATAATGCAAATAGCAATGAACCAATAATTACTGAAATTACAAAATACTTTGACTCTGGAGCAGGAATGGTTTCAGGAGACTATTTCCATGCCTATGGACACATAAACAACATCGCTGTTCATCCAAATGATGGAAATGTGGCATTAACAGTATTTTCAAACTACGAAGTCTACAGCATGTATTACACAACAAACGGAGGAGAAACATGGTCGCGTGCTGGAGGTAATTTAGAACAACAATCAAATGGAGGAGGCAACGGTCCATCATTCCGTTGGGCATCCATTATGCCTTTTGGAGAAGACACCCTATATTTTGTAGCTACAAGTACTGGACTTTACGGAACAAATAAAATTGAAGGTCAGGAAACAAGATGGGAACAAATGGGTGCTAACACTATTGGTAATGTTGTATGTGAACAGGTTAAAACAAGAGCTCAAGACAGCTTAGTAGTTTTAGCTACACATGGAAATGGAATTTATACCACAAAAATTCAATCTGTTAACGATGTCATCGAAATTGCTGAAGTTAAACTAGAAAATAATATTCATATTTATCCTAATCCTGCATCAGAATATTTAATTATTGAAAGTAATAAAGAAGAAATGTATGAAATCTATGATCTTCAGGGTAAATTAATTTACAAAGACAAGATAACAGTTCCAAAAACAAAAGTTAATGTGGGTGCAATACCAAAAGGAATTTACATCATAAAAGTCGGTGAATTATCACGCAAATGGGTGAAAAAGATTAAGCTAATTCTTCAAATTCAGAAGTAAAATGAAATTTAACTTCTGGAAATTTTTGCTCAGCCATTTGGATGGTAAAAGCAGAATCGCTAGAAAACATCTCTATCGAATTTATCTGTCGCCATAGACCGATACTTTACTTTTTGAATTCTTGAAGTTGAACTTTATCCTGACACGAATCCAACAAGCTTTATGTACATTATGATTTTCATATGAACATGAAGCACCATACTCATGTTTTAATCGATATTGAATAACTTCAAATTGAAGTGCACCTACTGTTCCAATTAATTTGCGACCATTGGTGACATCGTAAATAATTGAGCAACCCCTCATCCATCAGCTGATCAATTCCTTTTGCTAATTGTTTGGATTTCATGGGATCGGCATTATTAACAAATCGAAACATCTCAGGAGAAAAACTCGGGATTCCTTTATAATGTATCAACTCACCTTCGGTTAAGGTATCCCCTATTTTAAAGTTACCCGTATCATGAAGTCCCACAATATCGCCTGGAAAAGCCTCTTCAACTATTGATTTCTTCTCAGCCATAAATGCTGTAGGACTAGAAAATTTCATATTCCGATCTAAACGAATGTGTTTATAGTTTGTATTTCTGTGAAACTTTCCAGAAACAATTTTCACAAATGCCAGACGGTCTCTGTGCTTGGGGTCCATATTGGCATGAATTTTAAAAATAAAGCCCGTAAACTTATCTTCATAAGGGTCCACTACTCTTTCCTCAGATTCTTTTGGTAAAGGTGAAGGAGCAATATCCAAAAAGCAATGTAAAAGCTCTTGTACACCAAAAGTATTAATAGCTGAGCCAAAGAACACTGGAGACACTTCTCCATCTAGATATACAGATCTATCAAATTCCGGATAAACCGACTCAACGAGTTCAACCTCTTCACGAAGCATTTCAGCATCCTCATCACCAATTTGATTATCGAGTTCAGAATCAGAAATATCTGAAATAGCAAGTGTTTCTGAAACGCGTTCTGTAGAATTAGGCGTATAAAGAATAAGGCTATTTTCATATAGGTTATAAACACCTTTCAAATCAGGCCCCATACCAATTGGCCAGGTTAATGGACGTACTTTAATACCCAACTTATCTTCAATTTCATCTAACAAGTCAAAAGCATCTTTACCAATACGATCTAACTTATTAATAAAAACAATAATTGGCGTCTTACGCATTCTACAAACCTTAACTAACTTTTCAGTTTGTGGCTCTACACCTTTAGCAACATCAATTACCACAATTACGAATCGGCAGCTGTTAAAGTTCTAAAAGTATCTTCAGCAAAGTCTTGATGACCAGGTGTATCTAGAATATTAATTTTCTTTCCTAAATACTCAAAGCCCATTACCGAAGTAGCCACAGATATCCCTCTTTGACGTTCAATTTCCATAAAATCGGAAGTGGCTGTTTTTTGATCTTATTGGATTTTACTGCACCTGCTACATTAATAGCTCCACCGTACAAAAGAAGTTTTTCTGTAAGCGTTGTCTTACCCGCATCGGGGTGAGATATAATCGCAAAAGTTCTCCTACGTTTTATTTCCTCTTCAAACTTCATTAGCAAATTCGAATAAACATTTCAGAAAATTCAATTTTATCACCCTTACGAAGTTTCAATCGCTTTCGGGTATCAACTTCACCATTATACCTTACGAAACCTTCTGTAATTACATTATTAGCCTGACCACCACTTTCTACTAGAGATAAAATCTTTAGCAACTTATTAAGTTCTATGTACTCAGTATCCAATTTAAATTCTAATTCCTGCATCAAGATCAGCTTAAGATTTGCAAATATATCTAAATTGATAGTATAGAAGGTTTTTACAATTTATTTTCATTAAAAAATTATCTTTGTTGAAATTTCAATCATATACAATGAGAATCATAAATTTCATATTTGTAGTACTTTTTTAACACAGTGCTCATAGCACAAAATTATTCCATTTTTGGTAAAATTGATGACATGCCTGATGGAGAAGTATTATTGGGCTATTACTATGGCGACAAACAATTTGTAAAAGATACCGTTGATTCACACCACGGATTTTTCATTTTGAATCTGAAGAAGAA
Source organism: Cryomorphaceae bacterium (assembly GCA_019649675.1). Lineage (GTDB taxonomy): Bacteria > Bacteroidota > Bacteroidia > Flavobacteriales > UBA7430 > MED-G21. The sequence goes on from BOWN01000004.1 coordinate 73,441, forward strand.
CTTGAGAGTGGAATGTATTTCGTTTTACTACCTAACAAACAATATTTTCAATTAATTATTGACGAAACTCGAAATTTTAGTTTTGAGACCAGTAAAGACAATATGATTATGGACATGAAAGTTCAGGGATCAAAAGAAAATCAATTGTTTTATGAATATCAAAATTCACACAAAAAAAAGGGATACAAGCTGAGCCACTAAAAAAGAATTAAAAACACTTGAGAAGAATTCGAGAAAATACGAGAAAATTAAAAAACAATTAAAAGAAATCGATGACGAAGTCACCGATTTTAAGTTAGATTATATGCAAAAACATTTCTCTACTTTCTTTGTAAAACTTCTAAATGCTATGGAACCTATTGTAATTCCTGAATCACCATTACTTGAAGATGGAACAGTAGATTCCAAATTTCAGTACAACTATTACAAAAACACTATTGGGATCACTTTGATCTAAAGGACGACCGAATGGTAAGAACGCCTATTTTCCATGGTAAAATGGAGAAATATTTACTAGAATACACACCACAAATGCCAGATTCTATTATTAAATCATTAGATGTACTAATAGAAAAGGTAAGGGAAAGTGAGGAACTTTTCAAATACATAATTAATTGGTCGACACACCACTTCGAGTCTTCAAAAATAATGGGACAAGATGCTGTTTTTGTTCATTTAGTATTTACCTATTTCATTACTAGACAAACCCCTTGGATTGAGGAAGTTCAATTAACCAATATTATTGATAAGGCCATGCGAATCAGCCCTAATTTAATTGGTACCACAGCTCCATTCCTCAAGATTCCAGATGATAAAGGAGTTCTACAAGACCTACATAAAATAAAAGCACCATTTACAGCACTTTTCTTTTACGACCCAGATTGCGGACATTGTAAAACAGAAACACCAAAAGTCAAAGAAGTCATCGATTCCTATGCTGATAAGGGTGTAAAGGTTTATGCCGTTTGTACTGAGTTTGATGAAGAGATGTGGATGGAGTTTATCGTAAAACAAGAAACTGATAGTTGGATTAACGTGATTGACCTTGAAAATAAATCAAACTTCAGAGGGAAATATAATATCATGGGTACACCTCGATTGTATTTGTTAGACGAAAAGAAAAAATTATTGCCAAACAAATTGATTCCGAGGCACTGAATCAAATTCTTGAAAATGAGTTTAAGAAATTAGAACAAAAGATAACAAATAAAAGCCGCTATGTGCAGATTTTCATTTATTTATCATAATTTTATTCTAATCATTAATATCCGGAGCGGCAGCACTTGTTACTGTTAATTGATTTACGTCTCTATCAAAAAGATATAAACCACCTTTATCGTCTCCAATTAATTTAAGCTTATCAAGAATAGTTCGCGCTAAAGCTTCTTCTTCAATTTGCTCTGCGACATACCACTGTAAGAAGTTTTGAGTGGTATAATCTCTTTTTTCATGACAAAGGTGAACCAAATCATTAATCAAAGCAGATACTTTAACTTCATGATCCAAAAATTTTGAAAACATGAGTCAAACAATCAAACATTTTTGAAGGCTCATTAACAGCAGGTGCTTTTGCATGACCACCTCTTTCATTGACATATCTTACCAGCTTAAGCATATGTTGTCGTTCTTCGTCAGACTGGCTGTAGAAGAAGTTTGAAACACCCTCAAAGCCTCTTGTTTCTGCCCAAGAAGCCATAGCTAAATATAAATGAGATGAATTTGCCTCTGCAGAAATTTGGTTATTTAATGCCGCTTCAATTTCTTTACCTATCATAATTTAAAGTTTAATCTATTCTAGACAAATTTACGGCTAATACTAAACATTTAGTTCAGAAAAAGAGAGTTTTTATCTAATTTATATTCGGTCTAACTATGAATAAAAAGACTTATTCGTCTAGGATATTTAGAATGATATTGGCAGCAAATCTAATCTCATCATCCGTAATCGTTAAGGGTGGACTTAGCCTTACAGCTGTTTTCGAAAACAAGAAAAAGAAGGTAATAATCCCCATTTCTATACCCCTATGCACAACTTTTTGGCAGAGTTCAACATCATCTAACTCAATAGCAAGCATAAGTCCTTTACCACGAATTTCTTTAATTTTTGGGTGATTTAAAAGCTCTCAAAAAAGAGTTTCTTTATTCTCTACTTCACGAAAAAGTTGCGTTTCACATAACTCATAAAGTGTGGCCAATGATGCTGCACAAACTATAGGATGACCGCCAAAAGTGGTAATATGTCCTAACATAGGGTCTTCTTAAGCTGTGCATTTTTTCTGTAGAAGTTGTAAAAGAACCAATCGGCATACCACCTCCCATTCCTTTGGCCATACACAGAATGTCTGGAGTAACACTATAAGTCTCTAATCCAAATAAATTCCCTGTTCTACCAAAACAGGTCTGAATTTCATCAAAAATTAAAAGTGCACCAACTTCATCGCACTTTTCTCGAACTAATTTTAAATATCCATTCTTAGGGGTAATAAAACCTGTTGCACCTTGAATAGGTTCTATGATAACAGCTGCGGTATTTTTAGTAATTTCATTTAAACTATCAACATCATTGTATATAATTTGTCTACAATCTGGAAGTAAAGGTCTAAATTTCTGTTTATACATTTTCTTTACCCATTATACTTAACGCACCATGCGTACTTCCATGATAAGAATTTTTACAAGAAATTATTTCTGCTCTACCTGTATATCTCTTTGCAAGTTTCATCGAAGCTTCAATAGCCTCTACACCAGAATTAACAAAATATGTAGAATTTAAAGTATCAGGTAACAAAGAAGCCAGTTTTTTAGCAAGTGCTAACTGAGGTTCCTGAATAAATTCTCCATAAACCATCACATGCATGTATTTTGAAGACTGATCTTGAATGGCTTTCACAACACGAGGATGACAATGTCCAATAGTACAGGCAGAAACACCCGCAACCAAATCAAGATAAGTTTTTCCAGATTTATCAGTGATATAAACACCCTTGGCAGATGCCACATCAATACACAAAGGAAAAGGTGTGGTTTGTCCCTGATGAATTATGAAAGATTCCTTTACTCTCATTGTAAAGTTTTATGAAAATATAACAGGCTAAAATAAACCGTGAAGCTCAGCATTTACCTTATCTACAACAAAACCTAAATCTTCCTGATTTTTAGAAAAATCTAAATCATCCGTGTCAATAATAAGGAGTTTTCCACTAGTATACTCTGAAATCCAAGCTTCATAGCGTTCATTTAAACGAGTTAAGTAATCAATACGAATACTAGATTCATAGTCTCTTCCACGCGACTGAATTTGTTTTACCAAAGTAGGTACAGATGCTCTAAGGTAAATTAATAAATCAGGAGAGTTTACAAAAGAAGACATCAAATTGAACAAACTTGAATAATTATCAAAATCTCTAGAAGTCATAAGTCCCATAGCATGAAGGTTGGGCGCAAAAATATGAGCATCTTCATAAATTGTACGATCTTGAATGATATTTTTTCCGCTTTCTTGAAACTCTTTTAACTGACCAAATCGACTGTTTAAAAAATACACCTGTAGATTAAAAGCCCAGCGCTGCATATCGGTATAAAAATCATCTAAATAGGGATTGTTATCAACCGACTCATAATGAGGTTCCCAATTAAAGTTTTTAGCTAATAAGCCTGTCAAAGTTGTTTTACCTACACCTATATTTCCAGCAACAGCAATATGCATTTTTTTAAAATTTTAAATTAGGCATTAAAAATACAATTTTAGATGAAATGAACAAGCCTAATTTACGAGTTCATCGATAAAAGTTCATCTAAATAAACTCTTTTATTAGATAATCGAGGGACTTTATTCTGGCCACCCAACTTACCTCTTGTTCGCATCCAATTAAAAAACAAACCTTTTGATGCAATATGAACTTTAGGTGCCTCAAGTATTAAATCCTTGTAGCGTTTTGCTTCATAATCTGAATTTACTGCTTTTAAAGCAAGGTCAAGCTTATCTATGAAACCATTCAGGTCTACAGGTGGTTCTTTAAATTCAATAAGCCATTCATGACATCCTTTATGTCCTTTATAAATATGCTTTGGTGCTGCTGTAAATTCAACGAGTTCAGTATTAAAACTTGAACAAGCTTGTTGAAGTGCTAATTCTGCATTATGAACCATAAGCTCTTCACCAAAAGAATTTATATAATGCTTGGTACGGCCACTAATTATAAACCGATACGGTTTTTTTTGTGTAAACTGAATCGTGTCTCCAATAACATAACGCCATAAGCCAGAATTTGTAGTAATTACAAGGGCATAATCAGTTGCAATTTTTATTTGACTCAAATTTAAAGTTATTGGTAATTCATCATCAATATTTTCTAGAGGAATAAATTCATAATAAACACCATAATCTAACATCAAAAGCATATCCTGTTTTTGAGGGTCATCTTGAACACCAAAAAACCCCTCTGAAGCATTATATGATTCCAGATAATTAATGCCTTTAGGAAAAAGTTTTTCAAAACTTGTTTTGTAAGGTTTAAAATTAACACCTCCATGCATATATAATTCTAAATTAGGCCAAACTTCATGAAGGTTAGACTTTCCTGTTATATCTAGCACTTTATTTGCATAAACCAACGCCCAAGATGGAACGCCTGAAAGCGAAGTTATATCTTCTTTAATAGCTTGTTCTGCCATCAAATCTAATTTCTTTTCCCATTCGCCCATTAAGGCAATATCTTTATCGGGAGAACGCTGTAATTGAACCCAAAAAGGTAAATTTTCTACGATGATGGCTGAAAGATCTCCTTCAAACATTCGATCGGATAAAGGCGACATTTGATGACTGCCTCCAAGCATCAAACTTTTACCTATAAAAATATTTTTTGCAGGATAATTATTACAATAAATAGACAATAAATCTTTACCACCTTTGTAATGACAATCTTCAATAGCATCATTACTTACAGGAATAAATTTGCTCTTGTTATTTGTTGTTCCGGAAGACTTTGCAAACCACTTAATTTTAGATGGCCAAAGAATATTTTGTTCACCAGAACGCATTCTATAAATATAAGGCTCTAAGTCTTCATAATGGTGCAGTGGAATACGTTCAGAAAAATGATTTTGATTCTTGATAGAATTAAAATCATAGGTTCTTCCAAAATCAGTATTTTTGGCTTTATCTACAAGAGACTGTCTCAACTCCTCTTGTACTTCATGTGGATGGTCGATAAATAATTTAATCTGATGAATGCGCTTTTTGATGATCCAACTGACAATAGAATTATATATTTTCATTCTATATTTTTATAAAAAAAATACTTATTTTTCATTCAAACTAAACTACAAAATATCCTTTATATATGGAGATGCATGGCCAAATTCTTAAAATGAAAACTGAACTTAATCATCCTGTTCAGTATTATTTACCAATAGGCAACAAACATTTAGGAATGAATCAATGGATCGGAAAGCATATTCAATTTCATTTCAATGGTGAAATCTATTGCCTGGATTGTGGTCAACGCACAAAAAAATCATTCAATCAAGGGTTTTGTTATACTTGCTTCCAAAACAGCCCAATGTCGTCTGAATGTATTATAAAGCCAGAGCTATGTAGAGCTCATTTGGGAGAAGGAAGAGATATGGAATGGGAACGAGAACACCACCTAAAAGATCACTATGTTTATTTAGCCATTTCAAGTGGAGTAAAAGTAGGAATTACTCGAGATACGCAGGTGCCAACACGGTGGATTGATCAGGGTGCAAGTTACGCAGTTCCTATTGCTAGAACACCTAATCGTTATTTGTGTGGAATGATTGAAGTTTCTTTAAAACAACACATTTCCGACAGAACTGCATGGCAACGCATGTTAAAAAATGAAATCGCTCATGTAGATTTAAAAGAAAAACGTGAAGAAGTTTTTAAATTAATCCCAAAAGAATATCACAAGTATCTACTTAAAAGAAGACATTCTAAATATTCAATACCCTGTTAATGAATACCCAACAAAAGTAAAAAGTCTTAGTTTTGACAAAACCCCAACTATTCAAGGACGATTGATGGGTATTAAAGGTCAATACTTACTTTTGAAAATGGTCAAGTATTAAATATGCGTAAACATCAAGCTTATGTTTTGAAATTTTCAGCTGATGAAAACTAACAAGGTATTGGCAAAGAATTAACATTGGATTTTTAATCTACTTAAATATCGAGTAAAATGAGCTTAATAAACCAAATAAGATATTCAGTCAAAATTAAAATTTAGCTTGTAATTTTAAATTAAGCAATCGGAAGTTAGGTAATTTGGAACTGCATATTGATTTTGTACAACATCACTAACCCACAAATATGATATGGTGTTTCGGATCCCAAAAGATTAAAGACTTCAGCACTTATCCAAAGTGAATCAAAGTGCTTAAAATACTTTGATTTTGAGCCTTGACCAGCCTCCTTTATCACCTTTGTAAACCCTATATCGACACGTCTATAAGCAGGTATTCGAAAAACTTGTTCATGACGTTCAGAATTTATTGCACCAGATGGTAAACCACTACTGTAGTGAAGCTTTAAATTCATCTTATAACTGGATTTCCAGGAAAATAATCTTGAAAAATAAAGAGAATGCAAAACGTTGATCGGTTGGTCTTGGAATATATCCATGTCCATCTCCTTCTATATCTTCTTCACTTTTCATTAAAGACATACTTGCCCGACTCAACACCAGGAACAAACTCACCATTTACACGAAAATCGAGACCAGCTGTGTAACCATGAGATGTTAAACTCGGCAAATAACGCAATCTTAAATTATCAATCTCATAAGGAATAAGATTTCTTAAACTCTTATAATAAATCTCACCTACAAATTTAAAAGGACGGTTCCAAGACAAAAAATTATAATCTGTTGAAAACACAAAATGTGTCGATTTCTGAGATTTTAAATCTGTATATAAAACACCTTCTTTGTCTCGTAATTCACGATAAAAGGAGATTGATTATATGAACCAATAGCACCTCTAAAAAGCACGTCTCTGTTCCAATTTGGTTGATAACTTATAACTGCTCTTGGCGAAACAAAAAATTCTCGATTCATTGACCAATATTGAGTTCTAAAACCAAGCGTATATGAAAATGTTGTACTATCAACTCCTATTCGACCACTTTGCTGAACATAAGAACTTAATCGACTTGAATTTAATTCATTTTCTGATTCGATAAACTCAAACAACCCTAAAAGAGAATCTACGCCCTGAGGCATAGAAAAACCAGAAGAATCAATTAATTGCCATTCATTTAAACGATCATCAATCATTTCGTGTTGATACTTCGCACCCCAACTTAAAGTCTTGTTATTATTAAACCACTTTCCCCTATACTGAGCATTATATACTTGAGCATACAATTCATTTCTTGCATGCCTAAGATACCCACCTACACCTCTATTTGCAACAACTTCTCCAAAATTATCTGAACCCAAACTATTTTCTAACTGCCCCAGCCAATATTCTGCTTCAATATCATAAAACTCCTCTTCAAGTGTTTGGGAAATAAGGAAGAAGATAAACTCATATGTAAACTGTCATGAATCTGATAATCCAGACGGAGTGCTCCCATCCCAGTTTCATAAGCATCTTTTTCTTGACCATCAAAATAAATATTTAATTGCAAGGTTTATCAACTGTACCAAACTCACTCTGACGAGATTCTGGAACAGAATGATAAGTATTTGATGAATAATGGGCCAGAGCACTTAATTTTACTTGAGGTTAAAATGGTATGTATTTAATGTTTGAAAATCTTTAAATCTAGGCATGTAATCTGACTCAGTATCTAATGTACTTAACAAAAACTGATTATCTTTTGTCGGTAACTGGTAACATGTGACCAACGTTTTGACGGACTTATACCTTCTACAGTGGCATTGACTCCCAAAAAACTAAGTGTTAAATGACTTTTCCATGATTTTGGGTCTTTGTATTTTATATCAAGCACAGAAGAAAGTTTATCTCCATAACGCGCCTCAAAACCTCCAGCGGAGAAAGAGATGTTTTCTACCATATCTGAATTAATAAAACTCAAACCTTCTTGCTCACCACTTCGAACTAAAAGGGACGATATATTTCAAAACCATTTACGTAAACAAGGTTCTCATCGTAATTACCTCCTCTTACAGAATACTGAGAACTCATTTCATTTTAGAGCTCACACCGGCTAAAGTGCTGATTAATCCCTCCACACTTCCAGTTGGACCTGTAATAACATTTAAATTCTTTTTATCAATTGTGGTAACATTTTGAAACCTCAACGCATCATCAACCAAGTCCACCTCGGAAATTTGTTTTATATCTTCATCGAACAATAGGTCTAGATTTCTGACTTCACCTTCATTTAAAGTCATCTTATGAACCTGATTTTTAAATGCTAAATGTGAAAATACAATGGATAACTCAATATTTGCAGGAAGTTTAATAAGATATTGGCCTTCTGAATCACTTATCGTCCCTATTTTTTTATATTCAATACTAAGCCCATCTATTGCTATCTCTTGCTTACTTTTTACAGTACCATAAAGAGTGGCTTGCTGTGCTAAAGAATATTCAGAAAAAAAAGGATATCGAGAATACTATTAAAAGTAAATTCTTTTTAAACATCATACACTGCGAATATAAAGATATTTTTAACGGACAAATTTAAGTTTGAGTCGTTTTTCATTCTTTACCATATCAGTAACGATAATTTCCAACTCATGTTGCCCAGGCTTAATCTTTCCATCAAAATAATGAGTCAATTTTTTATTTTTGCATCATAGTCTAACAAAATCCAATCGCCATCAACAAATGCTTTGAATGTATTAATTCCACTAAGGGTATCCTCTATAATAAAACTCATAAAATTTGCTACACTAAGATCATAAGAAAATGATTTTGTTTTTATGCTTGGAGCAATTGAATCTATAACAACACCATATTGTCCAAAAGTTCTAGATTCCGCTCTTAAGTATCATCATCCCAATTGGTAGGTAAACAAGAAACTACTGATTCTTTTTGAATCATACATATTACTGCTTTATTGCGATGTGAAACTTCTAAACTGTCAATAGCTATAGCTATAGAATATGCAGAATGAATTGGTGTTTCTTCATGATGAATACAATGTATATCACTGATAAGATTATTTTGACTTTTCAATACTTTATAAGAAAAATTGATGTTATCATAAAGACTATTTGGTTGTATAATCAAACTAATATTTTCATCATGAAATTTGTTTTCATTTTTATACATAAAGAGTTCTCTATGTTTATGAACAGAAGGAACTTCAATACTACTATCACTCTTAAAGTTAAAATTTAATCTAGCCGTATTTCCTTCTATATCTTTTACAATATACTCTGCCTGATGATTTTCTATAGAATTAAATACAATGCGACCATCATTAATAAGTGTATCATAAATACTAAGTTTATTATTTGGATCTTTAAACGACTTTTGCGGTTTTATCGCATACTTCTTTTTAGCATGATAATCCATAAGTGAATTAATGTAACGCGTTTCAGAAAAATAAAAGCCATCCATATCATGTTTATAAATCAAGGTCGAATCAAGATTTAATTCAATACTGTAAACACCATTTTTATTAGGCGCATTATCCAATTGATCATAAACATCAATTCCAAATCCAATCACCCCATCAAGAATAATATTATCTTGATTAATATGATATTTATATGGTGTCACTTTTGAAACAGGAATTCTTAAAGTATCATTCTTACCATTAATGATTGCTTGATGATCTAAAGGGTAAATATGAAGACTTTTGATTGTTGGCGAAGTTGTATCTTTTGCATCAAATCCAAACAATAACGGATTAATAACCTTCTGAGTATTAGCATCTCGAATTTCAAAATGCAAATGAGGGGCAGTTGAACTTCCACTATTTCCAGTCCATGCAATCGTATCCCCTTTTTCATATACTAAGGCTTCTTTATCTGGAAAAAGATCAACTGAAAATTTCTGTCTACTGTACTGTTGATCAATCAAATAACTTGCAATATTTGTATGAAAATCTTTTAAATGAGCATACACAGAAACATACCCATTATAATGGGTAAGATAAAGCGCTCTTCCATAACCACCCGGTGTAACTTTTACACGAGAAACATAACCATCTTCTATAGCTATAACAGGGAAACCTTCTTTCCCTTTTGTCTTAATATCAATACCCGAATGAAAATGATTAGACCTTAATTCTCCAAAGGTTCCAGCCAAAACAAGGGGAATATTTAGCGGTGCAATAAAATTTGTTTCAGAAGGAGGTACTTGGCCAAATACAGAAAAACAAAACAAAATACTTATCAAAAGCATATGTAATTTATACAAATATTTCATTGGTTATAGGCCATTTATATTCAGTGCAAATTTAATTTTTTAGATTACACAAAGAAACTTTTTAAAAAGAACGAATCAAAAAGAATTTTTCATTGTAATTAAATCGGTTTTTGTATGCGGATTACATATATTTGTTTTTGAGTTGATGCTTTGATTATGGATCATTTAAGTGAAAGACTAAAAAACCTGCTAATTCAGGTTCAAAAGTTGGATTTAACTTTTGATGAGTTGAAAAAGAAAAATGATGATTTAGAATTAAAGAACAAGAATCTTCGTCAAACCTTATCACTTAGAGAAGAAAAAATTAAAGCATTAAAAGAAGAAAGAGAGTTAATTATTAATGCCAAATCACTAAAAGATGTTGGATTGAGTAGTAAAGAAGCTCGGCATAAAATTAACGAACTTATACGGGGAATTGACAAGTGTATAGCACAATTAAATCAGTGAAATAGCTGAAATGGATAAACTCAAAATAAAAGTTTCTATTGCTGGAAGGACTTACCCCCTTACAATCAATCGAGATGAAGAAGAGAATATCAGAAAAGCAGCTACGAAGGTTGAAGCTATAATTAAACAATTTGAATCAAATTACGCCGTGAAAGACAAACAAGATTTGTTAGCCATGTGCGCATTACAATTGTCATCAAAAGTTGAAAACTCAGAAGGTAAAACCTTTGTTGACACAACAGATTTAGATCGTAATATTGATGCTATTGAAGCAAGCATATCAGCTATACTAGATCGTTCTTTTACATAAAATTATAATATAGTTTCCCGTATTAATTCAATAAGTTGTTAAACTCAACATATATAAAATTGGATTAGATTCGTCTTTTTAAAAACAAGCCTCAACCCAATGGGTCCTTCGGGTGTCAGTGGAAGTTTGATGATTGATGGTCGGTCCATCCGTGTTTTACCGGAGTTTAATTAACAGGATTAATGCGGGTTTCTATTTTTACAACAACATTAAGTATGACTCAGAAATAATGATAACATTAGCAATTACAAGTATTATAGCCTTGGTAATAGGTTATATATTTGCGTCTACAGTACTTCGTAAATCAATAGAACGTAAATCTGAAAACATTTTAAAAGACGCTAAAAAGCCTCAGAGCAGATAAAAAGGATAAAATACTTCAAGCAAAAGAAAAGTTTATAGAACTTAAAAGTGAACATGAGAAATTCATAAACAGTCGAAACCAAAAATTTCAGATTTAGAATCAAAAGCAAAAGAAAAAGACTCTAAACTTAATCAGCGACTAGAAGAATCAAAAAGAAAAGCCAAAGAGCTTGATAAAAAAAGAGAAAACCTTTCTAATCAATTAGACTTAATTGAACGAAAAAAAGAGGAACTAGAAAAGGCTCACACTCGTCAAGTTAAAGCTTTAGAGACTATTTCAGGGATGAGTGCTGAAGATGCAAAGGAACAGTTAGTTGAAGCTTTAAAAGCAGAAGCTAAAACCGAAGCAATGTCCTTAATTCAAGATACGGTAGAAGAAGCAAAACTTACTGCTAATATTGAAGCAAAAAATCGTTATTCAAACTATACAAAGAGTTGCAACTGAGCATTCTATAGAGAATTCAGTATCAATCTTTAATATTGAAAGTGATGACATTAAAGGACGTATTATTGGTAGAGAAGGTAGGAATATTCGTGCGTTAGAAGCTGCAACAGGCGTAGAGATAGTTGTTGATGATACACCAGAAGCAATTATTCTCTCTTGTTTTGATCCAATTCGTAGAGAAATTGCACGTCTCTCACTGCACAAACTAGTTAGTGATGGACGTATTCATCCAGCTAGAATTGAAGAAGTCGTTTCAAAAACTAGCAAACAATTGGAAAATGAGATTATTGAGACAGGTAAGCGAACTTGTATAGACCTCGGAATTCATGGTCTTCATCCTGAATTAATTAGAATGGTTGGTCGTATGCGTTACCGTTCTTCATACGGTCAAAACTTATTACAACACAGTAGAGAAACTGCTAACCTTTGTGCCACTATGGCATCTGAACTCGGGCTAAATGCAAAAGCTGCTAAACGTGCTGGATTGCTACATGATATTGGTAAAGTACCTGATGATGAACCAGAATTGCCACACGCAATTCTAGGAATGAAAATCGCGGAAAAACATGGTGAAAAACCCGATATTTGTAATGCAATTGGTGCTCACCACGATGAAATTGAAATGACCAGTATCATTGCCCCTATTATTCAAGTTTGTGATGCTATTTCAGGTGCGAGACCAGGTGCTCGTAGAGAAATTGTTGAATCTTATATTCAACGAATAAAAGAGCTAGAGAATATTGCACTTACGCAACCTGGAGTTATAAAATCTTATGCAATTCAGGCTGGAAGAGAACTTAGAGTTATCGTAGAAAGTGAAAAAGTGAATGATGAAAAGGCAGCTGCAATTTCATTCGAAATTTCTCAAAAAATACAAAATGAAATGACCTATCCTGGGCAAGTAAAAGTGACTGTAATTAGAGAAACGAGAGCTGTAAATTATGCTAAATAAAACAAGCTTAATTGATTTGAGATACTTATTGGTGTAATTATAAGTTCCTACAAAGCAAAAAAAACTTTTTTAATGCGGATTTCTTTTGTGAATCAAAATCCCAAGAAATATTCTCGTTTAAATATCGGTATAGATCAATATTAGTATTTTTAGTATTTTGATCAACTACAAGTGACTTATTATCCACACCATATTTTAAAGCATTATTAAACTGCTGTTTAAACTCTTTACTTAATGGCTTATTAGCAACCCAACAGGCAAAAACAAATGGAAGATTTGTATACTTAAACCACTCTTCTGCAAGGTCATATTGATATAAAAAGAATCTTTCAAATTAAAAGTCCTGTCTCCAATAACTAAGCCGGCATTATTGTTTGAAATACAATCTATATAGTCTTCATCCGCATTAATAAATTCAACATCAATTTCCCAAAAATTCTTAGCCAATATTTTAACTAAAATAACTGAAGTTCGAGATTGGTAATCTAAAGTAACTGATGAAATTTCATTTAAAGGACAATTACTGTAAAGCATCACAGTTTTAACCTTACTTTCAGCCCCAATACAGTACTCTCCAATAATTTCAAAATAAGGCATATCTATAATCTCAATTATTGGAATAAGACCTAAGTCAACTTCATCAGATTTAATTAAGTCAGCACACTTTGAAGGGTATTCTAATCTCAAATTTATTTGAGACATTAAATCTTTATTATTTTGAATTCCAAAAACAAAAGGAAGGGTGTTCAAATAAGATATCGCAACAACATTAATCATTTCCTTCATTAAAAATAAATATTATAAATAGCGTAATACAATAACACTGAACTAATAACCAATTTTAAAATTGTTCCTGTAACAAAACCAATAAACGAACCTATAGCTACTTTTAAAGCCCGAGTATCATCCTGAACTTCTGTAAGCGCACCAATAAATGCACCAACAAAAGGCCCTAGTATTAGGCCTACTGGTAGAAAGAGCAAGCCAATAAATAGCCCTAAAAAAGTTCCTAAAATAGCTTTACGCCCTCCTCCAAATTTCTTTACACCCCATACTTGCATAAAATAGTCTAATAAAAACACCAGAATAACAATAACTACCCACGACAATAAAAAAGAATTACTAAACTGTGTGCCAGTAAAAAAGTGAATAAGTAAAATCCCAATAAAAGATAGAGGAGGGCCGGGAAGTCCTGGAATAATACTACCTAGTAAGCCAAGAATTAGTAAAACAAAAGCAATGATAAAAATTACTGTGACCATGAATTTATAATTTCAGATCAAAAATATCAGATAAACTGGTATTTAAGAAACTAATAACATTTTTTTAACTAATAATATTTAGGCATTAAAAAATCAAAGATTTATTTCCATATATCTCACAGTTGGATTAGGATTATCATAATATTTAGGAATGTCTCTAAAACCAATTTTGTCATACAAAGAATTTGCTTTTACAAGTTTAGAAATTGTATCAAGTCTCATTTTGCAATATGACATTGACTTAGAAAGAGATAAAAGTTCTTGACAAAGCCGAAAAGCTAAACCATAACCTCTATAATCCTCATATATATAGAGTCTTTTCATTTCACAAATATCATTACTAAGTTTACGAAAACCTACACCTCCAGCTACCTCTCCATTAATGGAAGCATAAATATAAGCACCACCTGCTTCACCATACATGCGATTAAAAACAGCAAATTCTTTATCTGTATTTTGAAAACTTAAATCCATACCTAACCATATCATATAATCATGAGTTATGGTTTTAGCGATTTCAAAATCTTCAATAGTTTCACAATGGCGAATCAATACTTCCTGTTTCATGTGATTAATACAAAAGATAACCCTCAATTAAAGTTTAAAAAACTTAATTTTAATAATTTAATCTGTAAAGCTAGGGTTTTATTACCTTTGCACATCAACTTTGAATACACAAATATGAATTTAAATGCTCTCACTGCCATCTCACCTGTTGACGGTCGTTACAGAAAATCAGGAAAAAAATTGGCCGGTTATTTTTCTGAATACGCACTGATTCGATATCGTGTAAGAGTAGAAATTGAGTATTTTATTGCTTTGTGTGAGCTACCACTACCTCAGTTAAAAAATATAAACAAATCTATTTACACTTCATTAAGAACCATTTACAAAGAATTTAGCGAGGAAGATGCGCATAGAATAAAAGATATTGAAAAAGTTACGAATCATGATGTTAAAGCAGTTGAATATTTTTTTAAAAGAAAAAATTTGACACGCTTAACATAGAATCATATAAAGAATTTATTCACTTTGGCTTAACTTCTCAAGACATTAATAACACTTCTGTCCCATTATCACTTAAAGAAGCGGTTCAAGAACAATACCTTCCACAATTGGAAAAAGTAATTTCAAAATTGAAAGAACTTTCTACAGAGTGGAGTGATATCCCCCTACTAGCCAGAACGCATGGTCAGCCTGCTTCACCAACAAGAATGGGAAAAGAAATTGACGTATTTATAGCACGGTTAAACCAACAGTTAATTCAATTAAAAGCCATTCCTTTCTCGGCCAAATTTGGCGGTGCAACTGGTAATTTTAATGCCCATGTTGTTGCTTATCCAGATCAGAACTGGTTAGAATTCGGTAACCACTTTGTAAATAATATTTTAGGTCTAGATCGATCTCATCCGACCACTCAAATCGAACATTACGACAATTTGGCCGCACTTTTCGATGCCATGAAGCGAATTAATAACATTCTTTTAGATTTAGACCGTGATGTATGGACGTACATCTCAATGGATTATTTTAAACAAAAAATTAAGGCCGGCGAAGTTGGTTCATCAGCCATGCCTCATAAAGTAAACCCTATTGATTTTGAAAATTCAGAAGGTAACATCGGTGTTGCAAATGCTCTTTTTGAACATTTAGCTGCTAAGCTTCCAATTTCACGTTTGCAAAGAGATTTAACTGACTCTACTGTATTAAGAAATGTTGGCGTTCCATTTACTCACACCATGATTGCTTTTAGTTCACTACTAAGAGGGCTTAATAAACTCATTATTAGAGAAGATAATATTTTAGCTGACTTGGAAGAAAATTGGGCTGTGGTTGCTGAAGCTATACAGACTATACTCAGAAGAGAAGCTTACCCTTCGCCATATGAAGCATTAAAAGGCCTTACAAGAACAAATGCTTCAATTACTCAATCAAGTATCTCAGAGTTTATTGATACATTAGAAGTAAGTGAAGCTTTAAAATCCGAATTAAAACAAATAACGCCACAAAATTATACCGGAATATAAAAGCAAAATTTAAAATTCCAATAAAAGGTACTAAACCTTTGCAATTGCATTTTTATTAATCTTAAATTTTGTAGTACCCCCATCTGCTTGGAGAAGTAAAGTGGATTCGTGAACCTCCAAAACTTTAGCATGAATACCACCTATAGTCAAAACCTTATCTCCTTTTTTGATTTCAGATCGGAATTTCGCCTCTGCTTTTTGCTTTTTTACTTGAGGCCTAATCATAAAAAAATAGAAGATTATAATAATTAAAATCAAGGGCATGAAGCTCATAATTCCATTTGCAGTAGTTGTTTGTAATAAAATTGTTGACATTATTCTTCTTTTATGTTTACTTGTCCTTTAACGATGAGAACCTGCTGACTAGGAATCATATTAGTTGTTAAAGTAACACGCTTGTTTTGTTTACCCTTTTTACCCTTACTATTAAACTTTACATCAATCACACCTGATTCTCCAGGCGCAACAGGTTCTCTAGGCCATTCAGGAACAGTACATCCACAAGATCCTTTAGCATTTGTAATAATGAGTGGGTCTGTACCAGAATTTTTAAATTTGAAAGCATATTCAACAGCATCTCCTTGATCAATCTCGCCAAAATCCCATTCTGTAACCTCAAAATCCATTTTAGGATTTGTAGGGCTATCTACTTGATCTAAACTTACACTAGTGCGCTTTTCTTGTTTTGAAACATCAATTTTAGACGCTGCATTATCATTACATGCAATACAAACAAAACTTAGAAATACGATAACAATACTATTTTTCATGTTTCCTTTTTTATCTTAAACAAACTTAGGATTCTTAATAGATTTATTCAACTAAGCCCCTACCTAACTTTTTTATTTTTTTTTCTTTCTTAAACCGAACTGCTAATTTATCAATAATACCATTAATAAAAACTTTACTTTTATGACTAGAATAATCCTTAGACAATTCTATGTATTCATTTAAAGTGACTTTAACTGGAATCGTTTCAAAATTTAGCAATTCACATATTGCCATTTGCATAAGCAATTGATCCATACTAGAGATGCGTTCTTCATCCCAATTGCAAGCAGTTTCTCCAATATATTTTTTATAATCTTCAGAATTAACGATGGTTTTTTTTAGTAAACTAAAAGCATATTTTTTATCGTCCTCATTCTTAAATAAAGGCATTAACACTTTCTGTTCCAACTTTTCATCCTTAAAAGACTTTAAAGTTTTAATAACTGATAAATTAACAATAGAAAAGTCATCTAACCAATAAATACTCTTTTCACCTAAAAACGAATGTAAGTCTTCATTAGGAGCAATAAATTCATTAAATAAATTTGAAATAAATTTACGATCTTCAATAAAGGAATGCGTCGACTTAGCCATGTAAGTACTATATAACTCAGACGCCTGAATTTCATCTAATAATTTTATCTGAATATCAGTATGATCGAGCCAGTAATTAGGATCTAAATTCGATTTATGAACTTGATCTAAATTCTGTTGTAAAAGACTAAATATTTTATTGTCAATAAACTTAGTATTTGGATTTAAATCACCCTTAGAAGGAAGTAACTTATCCCTCCCTTTTTCTATTTTTATTTTAGCCAACGATTTCAAATCAACCAACAACAACAATAAATGGAAATATAAAGACTGAGTATGTTGAATACTATTTTCCAATTCTCGCTCACACTTTAGTAAATCATCACTATCTGAATGAAAAAAAGCGTACAAAATTTGAAGTACTTTAATTCTAATATGTCTTCTATTTAGCATAGATAAGGGTTCAATGAACGAAAAATACCTGACAATAAAATCTTGGCAGCAAATATAAAAAAACAATCTTCATAAATCTCTATAAATGTTTTGTTCACTTCATATAGATTTATATCTAATAGAACTGTATTTTTGAACTTAGAAATAAACTTATATAATTTTGAGATAAATCTCACTCAACGTTATTTATGAAAGCTCTAATTCATCTAAATAAATATTTCTGGAACTACCGATACAGATTAATTTTGGGATTGATTTTCATCTTTATCTCTAATATTTTCGGTTTATACCCTCCAATATACATAGGTGAAGTATTTAATATCATAAGCGATGCCTTAAACGAAAAATCTTATTCGGACAATCAAGTTCAAAGCCTCATAAAAAATCAACTATCCTATTATGTGTTCTTGGTTCTAGCCTTTGCTATGTGTAAGGGTTTATTTATGTTTTTTATGCGGCAAACCATCATTGTAATGTCGAGAATGATAGAGTACGATCTTAAAAACGAAATATACGATCACTATCAAAAATTGAGTCTTTCTTTCTACAAAAGAAATAAAACTGGGGATTTGATGAATAGAATAAGTGAAGATGTAAGTCGGGTTAGAATGTTCTTAGGTCCTGCTATACTTTACAGCACTAATCTATTAATCAGTATTGCTCTTATCATACCAAAAATGGCAAGTATAAGCCCTAAGCTTACCTTATACGCACTGAGCCCACTGCCAATATTAGTAATAGCTATTTACAAAGTAAGTAGTGTGATGAATATTAAGAGTGAAATTGTGCAAAGGCAACTTTCAAAACTTTCTAGTATAAGTCAAGAAACATTTTCTGGAATCCGAGTCATAAAATCATATAATCAAGAAAATTTTGTTCAAAATCAATTTATGGATGAGGCTCAAGAATACAAACAAAAAAATTTGGATCTAATAAGAGTCAATGCGCTTTTCTTTCCTTTAATGATTTTACTCATAGGCTTAAGTACACTATTTACAATTTATATTGGGGGCTTAGAAGCTATAGCTGGTCACATTCAAGTTGGAGATATAGCCACATTTGTAATTTATGTAAACATGCTTACTTGGCCAGTGGCATCTCTTGGTTGGGTCACATCCATTGTACAAAGATCTGCAGCTTCTCAAAAACGTATAAATGAATTTTTACAAGAAAAACCCGAAATTAAAAATCCTATTTCTGAATCGAGTAATATTTTTGGAGACATTATATTTGACAAAGTATCTTATACATATGAAGACACTGGTATTCAAGCCATCAAAAATATTTCTTTTACTATAAAACAAGGAGAAACTTTAGGAATTATAGGATCAATTGGATCTGGAAAAAGTACAGTTGCAGAATTGCTCTGTCGTGTTAGTGATGTCACTTCTGGTAAAATTAGTATTGGCGGTGAAAATATAAAAAATGTAAACTTATATGATTTAAGGAGTAGCATTGGATACGTTCCACAAGATTCTTTTTTATTTTCCGACTCTATATATAATAACATTGCTTTTGGTAAGCAAGAATGCACAGAAGATGAAGTAATACATGCAGCAAAAAAAGCTGGTATATATAATAACATCAAGCAATTTAAAAATCAATTTAAAACCATTATAGGCGAAAGAGGAATTACACTTTCAGGAGGTCAAAAACAAAGACTATCTATTGCAAGGGCACTTATCAGAAAACCTAAATTCATGTTATTAGACGATAGCCTATCTGCCGTTGATACAAAAACAGAAGAACTAATTCTTAATAAATTAAAGAGCAAGGTCATAACAACACGTGCATCATTATTTCTATAGAATATCATCAATTAAACATGCTAATCAAATTATTTTATTAAATGAAGGTGAAATTATTGAAAAGGAATCACAATACATTACTAAAAATAATGGTGAATACACTAAAATTTTCAAAAAACAATTAGCAGAATCAAAGTAATTATAACAGCTTTTTTTGTTTTTCCTTTCATTTAAGGATAATTTTTGCAAGATTTGAAGGGATTTAAATAGAAATAAATAAATAAAATGATGGAAGGACACGATAATAAATCACAGGAGATTTTCTCAAAAATTTTGAGAGCAGGAAGAAGAACTTACTTCTTTGACGTAAGATCTACTCGGGCAGACGATTATTATTTAACAATTACAGAAAGTAAGAAACATACAAATGAAGATGGTTCTGCATACTACAAAAAACATAAAATCTACCTTTACAAAGAAGACTTCGCTCGATTTAAAGAAATCTTTGATGATGTCACAAAATTTATAATCGATGAGAAAGGTGAAGAAATCATTTCAGATTACGAACCAAAAGAGAACGAAAGTTTAGACGCTAAAGAAGAAGAAAATAAAGGAGATGATTCAAAAGGAGATTCAGATTCTAACTCTTTCACAAATATTGAATTCGAAGACATATAGTCAGAATCAATTAATAATTCTTCCGCAATTCCTCTTTTAATAAACTAAGGGCTTCATCAATAAACCATTTTTGTTGCTCTAAGGAGGCTTCTATGATCAACTTACCCAATTCAGTAGCATCAGAGTCAGGTGAAACAGAAGTTACATTTTGGTTGATGGTACGTATTAATTGATCCTTAGCTTGATTGATCAGTTTCCATACGTATCCGAAACATAGACCTGTGCAGGACATATTGTGATCGTATTCGCTGCGAATCGTTTTTAATAATACGGCATGAAGCGTACTCGACTTCATATTTGGTTTCTGTACCCTGAGCAATAAATTAGAAGGCTGCATACGCTCTAAAAACAAAGCCAATCTTTCATAGGCTTGCATTCTTATAAGGAACCATCTCTTTAGCTACAGATTTTTATATTCAAAAACACGACGTGTATGGTCGTGATTTAAAACTTTATTTAGCATATATACCGCTAACATCATTACCAATACAGCAGGTAAAATAAAATCTAAATGTGATATGAATATTCCATCATTACAAATTTTAGCTAAAATAAGAAATCATAAATAGAAACGATAATTGAGTATCAATATTCATTTGGTTCTGTATTTTAGAGTTTATTTCAAACATTTTTGAACCTATTTTTATAGATTAAAAACAATGAACAACTAAATTTCTTTATCTATATTTACAACTCAAAATATCTAAAAAAGCACCATCAAAAATGAACATATTATCTGACCGAATTCTAAGTTTAGAAGAATCGCAAACCATTGCTATGGCTCGTAAAAGTAGAGAATTAATAGACAGTGGAATAGACGTTATTTCATTAAGCCTAGGCGAACCTGATTTTAACACGCCAGATTTCATCAAAGATGCAGCAAAAAAAGCCATTGACAACAACTTCTCTCACTATACTCCTGTCCCAGGATTAAATAGCTTAAGAGATGCTATTTCGGAAAAATTTAAACGAGATAACAAGTTAGACTACGCCGCAGACCAAATTGTGGCTTCTACAGGAGCCAAACAATCTTTAGCACAACTTTTAATGGCCATTGTTAATCCTGGTGATGAAATTATCGTTCCAGCTCCTTACTGGGTAAGTTATTTCCAAATGGTTAAAATGGCTGAAGGTACTCCAGTAGTTATTGAAGCTACAGTAGATGCAGATTTTAAAGTAACAGCTGAACAAGTGGAACAAGCAATTACTTCCAAAACAAAAGCATTTCTATTTAGTACGCCTTGTAACCCTACAGGATCGGTATACAGTAAAAACGAATTGGCAGAACTGGTCAAGGTATTTGAAAAACATCCAAACATAATCATCATCTCTGATGAAATATACGAACATATCAATTTTATGGGTGAACACATTAGTATTGGGCAATTTGATTCGATTAAAGATCGCGTTGTTACCGTAAATGGTGTCTCTAAAGGATTTGCTATGACCGGTTGGAGAGTGGGTTATTTAGGGGCTCCAAAATGGCTGGCTGCTGCGTGTAATAAAATGCAAGGTCAAACAACTTCCGCTACCTGTTCGATAGCTCAAAAAGCTACTGAAGCAGCAGTTCTTGCAGACCCAATTTGTACCAAAGACATGCGTGCTGCTTTCTTAAGAAGAAGAGATTTAATGATTTCTAAACTTCAAGAAATTGATGGATTAAAATTGAGTATTCCACAAGGTGCCTTTTATATATTCCCAGATGTATCTTCGTACTTTGGGAAATCTTACAATGGTGAAACCATATCAAATGCTAACGATTTTTGTATGTACTTGTTAAATGAAGCAAATGTTGCAACAGTTACTGGCGAAGCCTTTGGATCGCCAAATTGCATGCGCATATCTTATGCTGCAGCCGACGAAAAACTTATAGAAGCTGCAAGTAGAATTAAAGCTGCACTTGATAAATTAACATAGTTGAAAATTCGACTAATATACTTTTAGATGATTTTTTTGTTCTTTTGCATAAAACAGATTTATTTGGACAAGAATCAAATTTAATGATTTCACTATCCCAAACTTTAGATCAATTTAAAACAAAACGTGTTTTAATTATTGGCGATGCCATGATTGATGCTTATATGTGGGGCCATATAAATCGGATGTCTCCAGAAGCACCTGTTCCAATTGTAAACATAGATAACCAAGAAAATAGATTAGGTGGGGCGGCCAACGTTGCTCTTAACATTCAGTCACTTGGAGCCACACCTTTGCTATTTAGTGCAATTGGTGATGACCATTATGCTGACTTATTTATTGAATTGATGCATGAACAAAAGCTAAGCTGTGAGGGCATTCAAAAAATATCAAATAGAAGAACAACTGTTAAAACAAGAATCATTAGCGACATCAAACACGTTTTAAGAGTAGATGAAGAATACACAAATCCTATAGAGGATATAAATCTCCTAAATAGTCTTGAAGAAATGATTCAGAACCAACCTTTCGATGTCATCATTTTTCAAGATTACAATAAAGGTTTGCTTACCGAATCGCTTATTCGCACAGCTATTAAAACAGCTAAAAACAAAGAAATACCTTTAATTGTAGACCCTAAAAAAGAGAATTTCCTTAACTACCATGGTGTTGATATTTTCAAACCAAACCTTAAAGAAATTAAAGAAGGGTTGAATGTCGATTTTGATGAAACATCTGAAGTTGAACTTCTTAAAAATGTGGATGGACTTCGTAATAAAATAAATGCCAAAGGCATTCTATTAACCCTTTCTGAGAAAGGAATTTATTACCAAAAAGAAAATGCTGTTTACCGGGAAAAAGCGCATAAAAGAAATATTATTGACGTCTCTGGAGCTGGCGACACTGTTGTTTCTGTTGCCGCACTAGCATTGGCATGCAACATAGAAGATGATTTTTTAATGAGAATTGCTAACTTAGCAGGAGGATTAGTTTGTGAAAAGGTAGGTGTCACGCCTATTCAAAGAGAAGATTTACTCAAAGCAAATCTAGTTTAACACAAAAGACGGGATGTCAATACAATCCATACGCGAAAAAATAAATCTATCACTTTACGATAGTAAAGAAAGTGTATTGAGACTTTTTAAAATAGGAAGCTTCATTATTGCTTCATTTATTCTCTCTCTACTCGTTTACCAATTCGGTTTCTCTCCAGATCAAGAGACGAAAGACTGGATTATTATTGCGATAAAAGCCAGCTTTATATTCTACATCCTAAAATATTTTATTGATATTTTATACTCGTATAAAATTTATACTTTTTTTAAAGAAACCTGGTTTGAGGGCTTGCTATTGTTCCTCATAATTATCAATGCAGTATCCCGCTCATTCCTAGATCAATCAATACTTTTTTGGGTCGGACAACAACTAGAACTGTTTCTTTTAGAAAACTTTTACATACTATTTATACAGTTTTATTTCTTTGTACTGGTAGGAATAGAACTGGGTAAAGCAAGTTCTAAATTATCATTAATAAAACTAAACCCTCCACAACTATTAATACTATCATTTGTTATCTTAATTTTTGCGGGTACAGGTTTGTTAATGATGCCTGAAATGACCAAAGAGGTTGATTACATGCCCTTTTTTGAAGCCTTATTTACCTCTATAAGCGCCAGCTGCGTTACAGGGTTAATTGTTGTTGATACAGCCACATACTTTACACAAAAAGGGCATACCGTATTGATGCTACTAATACAACTTGGAGGACTAAACATCATTTCATTTGCAACTTTATTCGCCATATTCTCAAAAAAAGGCTTGGGTATAAAGCACCAAACAATGATTCAAGAAAACTTCAGTTCAGACTCACTTCTTAGCGGTAAGGGCTTATTGAGGAAAATTTTTATGTTTAGTTTTTTAATGGAAGTTTTAGGAACAATACTTCTTTATTTTACTTGGAGTCCACAAATAAAATTCCCACACTTACAAGAACAATTCTTCTACTCATTGTTTCATTCAGTATCGGCATTCAATAACGCAGGATTCTCCTTATTTAGTGATGGACTCAGTAATCATCTAATTCATAATTCATATGGCATGCATCTTATTATTGCTGCATTGATATTTTTTGGTTCAATAGGATTTCCAGTAATACAAGATCTCTTTAATCTTGAACGCATTAAAAAATCACTCAAAACACCATGGTCAGGACTTAAGTTAAGCTCCCAAATTTCTTTTTACACAGCACTCATACTTATTGCCTTCGGTACACTTATGTTCTATTTTTTAGAGCAACAAAACAGCTTAAATGGAATGAAAATAGAAGGGCAATTAATCACTTCTTTGTTTCATTCTATAACCGCAAGAACTGCAGGTTTCAATTCAGTTGATTTTTCAATTGTAAGCACTCCAATGCTGATTATTTTCATATTCTTAATGTTTATCGGAGCTTCACCTGGATCAACTGGTGGTGGGATTAAAACTTCTACGTTTACATTAATTATATACTCTGCAATCAATACAATTAAAGGACAAAAAAGAATTGAAATTGGTAACAGAACTATTTCTGCCGAACTTCTTCACAAAGCTTTTTCCATCTTTCTTTTCTCTGCATCAACCATTTTTATAGCAATATTTATTCTCAGTATAAGTGATGGCAATAAAGGTCTAATGCCTATTGCATTCGAAACAGTTTCAGCATTCTCTACAGTTGGACTTTCAACAGGAATAACCCCTAACCTATCCATCGTTGGAAAAATTGTAATTATGATTTGTATGTTTATAGGAAGAATAGGAACGCTAACCCTAGCATTTGCTTTAAGCCGAAAAATTAAATCACACAACCACCAATACCCAAATGCTCACTTAACTATTGGGTAAATAATAGAGAATTTACATGTAAATAAGGCTGATAGGAACAGAAACAATCAGACCTTCTTCAAGCTCAAACTTACACACATTAAATTCAGGTTCAGAAAAGCCTATCTCAGGATTATTAGAAAAACCAAAACCCTCTTGAGGAATTAAATTGAAAAAACCGCCCATTCCCATATCTCCACTTTGATCTTCGTCATGTAAAATACTAATAGCATAGGTTCCGGGGTCCATAGAATCGAAGTGAATAGTCATAATATTGGCACTTACTGCAACAGCCGTATTCTGTAATATGTTGTTTCAGAATTAAATGTTTCCGAACTGTTGTATATGCAATGGCAATATCGCCATCTAAATTTTCAAATCCAGTAACTTCAACAAGCAGTTCTGTTTGGGTAATCAAACTATCTATAACTTCTGGCTGATCCCTAAATCAATATCTTTATCGCAGCTGATACAACTAAAAGACAAAGTTCCCAAAACTAGGGTTAAAAGTTGAATTGATTTAAACATAACTATAGAGAATTTTAGTTCTTCGTAAATATAAATATTAATTTTAAAGAATGAATAGATTTATTTTATTTACGCTCTTTATGCTAAAAGGCATCTGCTTCTGTCAAATTCCCGACAGTACTGAGGTAAATGGTGAAAAATACCACAAAACTCTTAAATGAAATTACCATTAGCCCACTTCAACTAAGCCATCAAGAACGGATATCCTATTTTCGATTGCAAAAAAAAGTCAACAAAGTATACCCCTATGCTCAAAAAGCTAAAATACAACTCCGTGAAATTGAAAATGACCTGATGTATGCAGATACAAAAAAAGAAAAAAGAAGAATTTCAAAATTACATGAAAGATGGTTAAGAGAACATTTTACCGAAGATCTCAAAAAACTTAGACGATCTGAGGGCAGAATACTTATAAAGCTTATTCACTACGAAACAGGTATGAGTAGCTATGATTTAATTAAAGAATACCGTAATGGTTTAACTGCATTATTATGGCAAAAATTAGCAAAACTTTATGATGGAAACCTCAAAACAACATACAAACCTGAAGATGTAAAAGAAGACCAATGGATCTCACATATCTTAAGACAAATAGAAGTTCATGATACTTTTAAAAAAGATGACTAGAATAAATACCAGAGGTTTCTATCACTTCAAAAATTGAATTAAAGTATCTTTGCTCCATGTCTAAAGCAATAAAAAATCAAAAGAGCATCCTAAAAAAGCTTTCCATAAAAAAGCTCAATACCATGCAGCAGGAAGCAGTCTTAGCAATACACTCTTGCTCAGACATTGTTTTACTATCGCCTACAGGTACAGGTAAAACATTGGCTTTTTTATTACCTATTGTTGCTGAATTAGAACCAGATTGCAAAGAAATTCAAGCACTAATAGTGGCACCATCAAGAGAATTGGCCATTCAAATAGAACAAGTGCTGCGTGAAATGGGCTCTGGCTATAAAACTGCTATTGTTTATGGAGGTCGTTTGTTTTCTAAAGACAAAATAAACCTAAAACACCCGCCTGCTATTTTAGTGGGTACGCCAGGAAGAATATCAGATCATATTAGAAGAAACACCTTCACAACAAAAGAAATTAAAACCCTTGTATTAGATGAGTTTGACAAATCATTAGAAGTAGGTTTCGAAACTGAAATGAGAGACATCTGTACAGCACTTCCAAAACTTAAAAAGAAAATACTGACCTCTGCCACACAAAAAGTTAGGGTTCCTAAATTTGTTGGTTTAACCAAGCCCGTTTATGTTAACTTTCTAAAAGAAGTTGAATCTCAGCTTAAAATAAAAGCAATTGTATCGCCTTCTAAAGATAAATTAGAAACCTTGGTACAAGCCATTGACCATCTTGGAAATGAACCCGGAATCATCTTCTGTAACTTTAAAGATTCTATTCGAAGAGTGAGTGAGCACCTTACTGCAAACAATATCAATCACGGCTGTTTTTATGGGGGTATGGAACAAAAAGACCGCGAACGTACACTCATCAAATTTAGAAATGGAACACACCAACTCTTAATTGCAACAGATTTGGCAGCTCGAGGCATCGACATTCCAGAAATAAAATTCATTGTTCACTACCACCTACCGATGCGAAAAGAAGAATTTACACATCGAAATGGTCGTACAGCAAGAATGAATAAAGAAGGATCTGCTTATGTATTGCATTGGAAAGACGAAAAGCTACCCGATTACATCAACAATTTGGAAAGAGAAAAGCTCAACAAAGTACTTCCTCCTGAAACGACCCGACGTACAACGCTATTTATTTCTGGCGGCAGAAAAGACAAGATCTCTAAAGGTGATATAGCTGGTTTATTTTTCAAACAAGGTAAACTTATAGGAGATGAACTAGGTACAATTGAATTAAAACAAGATTGTGCTTTTGTATCTGTCCCTGAAGAAAAGGCGAATAAACTCATAGAACAACTTAACAACAGCAAACTGAAAAAGAAAAAAATTAGAATCACTCTAATTTAAATACCTATCAAGCCTATTTATCATCTTAAAGATTAAACATGGAAGATATTCAACTTAAGAGAATCAATAAGTACCTGAGCGAGGTAGGCTATTGCTCGCGAAGGGCGGCGGATAAACTTATTGAAGAAGGTAGGGTTACGATAAATGGTGCTGTTCCTGAAAAGGGGACAAAAATAGCACCTAGAGACGAAGTTCATGTAGACGGTGTCTTAATCTCTAAACCAACAGAAGAACACGTTTACATAGCATTAAATAAGCCTAGAGGCATTGTATGTACAACAGACATCAAAGCAGAAAAAGACAACATTATAGATTACATCGGGCACTCAAAACGAATTTTCCCCATAGGACGCTTAGATAAAGCCAGCGAAGGCTTAATACTGTTAACAAGCGACGGAGATATTGTAAACAAGATATTACGTGCCAGGAACAATCACGAAAAAGTTTACGAAGTGAGGGTAAACAAACCCATCACAAAAGATTTTATCAAAAAATGGGTAATGGTATACCCATTCTCGATACAGTTACCAAAAATGTAAGGTGGAACAAATTGACAAATTTTATTTTAAAATAACACTTACAGAAGGGCTTAACAGACAGATAAGAAGAATGTGCGCCCATCTTAACTACGAAGTGTATAAACTCAAGCGCATACGCATTATGAACATAAATTTAGACCTTCCCTATGGAGAATGGCGCGATTTATCGGAAAGCGAAATGAAAGAAATGAATACGCTCATAGCCTACTCTCACAAGACATTTGACAAAGAAACATAAAGCTTAAACATAAGCAAAACAAGAAATATACAGGTTAAAATCAGCATATTAAATTTATAAGAGTATATTTGCACTTTAATTTACAAATTACACTATGAACAAAGGAACAGTAAAATTTTTCGATGAGTCTAAAGGTTTTGGATTTATCATCGATGACGAATCAAAAACAGAATACTTCGTACACGTTACGGGTTTAATTGATGAGATCAACGAAGGAGACTCCGTTGAATTCGAATTACAAGAAGGTAGAAAAGGTCTAAACGCCGTAAACGTAAAAACTGCATAATTTATTACACTATGAATAAAGGAACAGTTAAATTTTTCAATCAGTCCAAAGGATTTGGATTTATTATTGATGATGAATCCAAAACTGAATATTTCGTTCACGTAACTGGTTTAATCGATGAGATTAACGAGAACGATGCAGTTGAATTTGAATTACAGGAAGGTAGAAAAGGTCTAAATGCTGTTAATGTAAAACTTGTTTAAAATACCCTTTTTAACTCCTAAATAAGTATTAAGCCTATCCATATCGGATGGGCTTTTTAAATATAAAATTTTTAGCTATTATCACAAACCAGCATTTTCCTATATTAGTGATATGGTAGAATACATCAGATCAAGAATATTTTTAAAAAATAAAGATTCAAAAAGAAACAAGAACATCCAATTATTGTATGTTGGAAACTTATCACACCCAACAATCTTGGAAGTATCTTACGTTTGGCAGATAATATGGCCTGCGAAAAAGTTCTTTTGTAGATGAAAACCCCAAATTTAAAGATCGAAAATAAAAAACAGCCCAAATAAGCTTTAAAGCTGTAGAATGGGAATTTTGCACCCCAGAAAACTGGAAACAACACATTCCAAACGGTTACAAACTCATTGCCATAGAAACAGTTCAACCCTCAAGTAATCTATACACATCTGTATTGCCCGTAAAATCTGTATTTTTAGTTGGAAATGAGAAAGTTGGTCTAGATGATGAACCTCTAAAGGAGGTTGAAAAATCCTTTATATCCCAATGAAAGGATATAACAAATCGATGAATGTTAGCCACGCACTTACAATTGTACTTGGGGATGTGGATGAGACAAAATTACTACCCATAAAATTACAAGCAAACACTCAATAGTATGACTGCGTGTATACATCCTCGCTTAAATCGATAAAATTAACATGAAGTGCCTCCCATTTCTCCCTTAACAAGTTGCGTTATAGCCTATAAATACAAGGATCTAACAATAAAAAAGAGGGAGAAATGTCAGCAAATATTTAAAACAAAATAAATTGATAAGACGAAAGCCTTATTTAAAATGGCTTTTTTTTTATGGCAGCTCCAAACTTCTAATAGGATCAAGTGGATCTATGGTGATGGTATATCAAGCAAAACCATTGTCAATAGACATGGATCCAAGCACACCCAGTCCGTTTTCTATATTGGTAAACACCTGTACGGGCTCACCAGCAAAAATAAACTGGTCTTGGTTGTCGTAATGGGCTCTTAAAGACCTGATGTAGTTATAATAAGATTCTGATACCGAAGTGAGCTCTAAAATAAATTGCACTCCAATCTCCTCTTCTTCAAACCAAAAAGACTTGTAATCAAAGAAATCAATTGAAATCTCTTTCTCAGTGCCATTAAACATCTCATCGTCAAAAAGGGCTTCATCACCATAAAAGTAGCTCCATCGCTCTGTACGCCAGCAGAAGATATAATAGAAGCATCGTTGCTTTCGAAATAATCAAATCCATAATAGGTATTCGGATTACGAAGTCGTAAGCGGTAAAAGTTATCTTCTGGGGCATCGTTAAAAGAAAAGCGAACTCTGTAATGCTTTTCATAATCTTGCTCCGATAAAAAGAGTCACATCATTTACATTCAATTTAACCGCAGCAGGTACAGTTGTTTCCGCACGCACCGCCTCATAATTGGGGTGCACTATTTCGTAAGAATAAATTTTACCAGCAACAGGATTCTGATTAAAATTGTATACATAAGTAGAATCTAGTTCACCCGAAGAATCATACGAAAGAGAAACTTGCTCATCCATCTCACCCAATAAAACGCCGTCTTCATACACTTCTACAGTTGCATTATTTACATAAGAAATAGAACTGGCATCAAAAGCACCAACAGAATGACTGATAGAGGCATTTATCATAGAATCGGTCGTTAAAATGGAATTCACAACCAACACGCGATCGTGCTCAGGAATATCCAAATCAACAACAATATCACAAGAAGCAAAAAGCATACTGAATGTAAAGAAATACAAAAAATTCTTCATGGTTCTAGAATTTAAAATTATACGTTACGGAAGGTAAGAAAGGGAATAAAGAAACCTGTCTTGCTACATTTTGATTGAGCCGCCATCCAAGCCAAAGTTTTGCCGCTGTGTACCAAGATAAACGAAATAAGGATTCCTACGGTTGTAGGCATTGTATACGCCCACACTCCAAGTTCTTATACCGTTCTTTTTTTCTTTATGAAAGTTGGCACCCAAGTCTAAGCGGTGGTAGGCATCCATCCTGGTTCCATTGCGCTCACCATAATATTCAATCTCATTGTTATCATTATTAAATCCTGGTGGACCTCCCCCTCCTGGTCCAGAATTTAAATCTTCTTCATGAGACCAATAGGTGGCTTGCGGAAATGTAATAGCATTTCCAGTTCCATATACCCATGTAATACCCACATCAAATTCTTCAGAAAACTCATGAGAGAGCACTACAGATATGTCATGTCTTCTATCGTACTTGTAAGAATACCAGTCTCCAAAGTTAATGTGGTCAAAGCGTCTGTTGGTCCAAGATAAGGTTAACCAATCCAACCAGATGTTTTCCCTTTTTTTTTTGTAAAAAGTTCCATACCATAAGAGGTTCCTTCTCCATTGGTCTCTATGGTTTCTTGCCAATCTCTGAAGCTCATAAAAAGCACCTTCTTTATAGGTAATTAAATTGTCCATGGTTTTGTAATAAGCCTCTAAGCTTATTTCATAAACCCCATCTTCTAAAGTACGCGTTAAGGCCGCAGCAATTTGACTTGATTCTTGTGGTTTTACTTGATTGGTTGAAGGCACCCAAATATCTGTTGGCAATCCAGCATTAGAGTTGGTTAATAAATGTATGTTCTGCTGCATTTCAGCATACGATATTTTTGCAGACCAATTTTCGTCTATTAAATAGCGGGCAGAAAAACGTGGTTGGAGTGATGTGTAATTTTTATCGCCAACTCTAAATAAAGAGGCATGAAGGCCTATATTGGCTTTAAACCTATCGTTAAATTTTATATCGTCTTCAAGATACACATAGGCATCATGAGAATACAAACGGTCAGAAAAAACAAAAGAAGTATCTATACTTTCATCAAACTCAGGCTGTACAGCTCTCAATTCCATTTGTCCCGGATAAAAGGTATGATAAGTATCTGAAAGTCCAAACTTCACATAATGATTGGGATTTGGCAGATAATCAAAATCCATTTTTACCCCCAATCTCGAATACCAGAGTAATAAAGAAATTCAAATTCATCATTAAATGTTTCACCAAATGTTTCATAAGTGTAATCTTCTTGCATATCTATATCAAACAAGTACTCACTAAATGTTACAGTAGTGTTACTAAATAATTTTTCACTATACAAATGGTTCCATCTCAATGATGAAGTAAGATTACCCCAACCTAAACGGAATCTATAATCATCGGAACTGCCATCATAACTGTCAGAAAAGCAGCATAAAAACGGTCATCACCTGTGTAAACACTCCAGTATAGGCGGTCTTTATCAGAAATTTTATAATTCACCTTGGCATTGAGGTCATAAAAATAATACCCCCTCTATCACCATCAGAAGAAGCCATAATAAAAGGCTGAGCAAGCGCATCAATATAGGTTCTACGCGCCGATACAATCCAGGATGCTTTATCTTTCACTATAGGACCTTGCATGGTTAGCTTAGAAGCAATAAGACCTATAGAACCTTCGCCTTCAAAGGCTTTGGTATTTCCTTCTTTCATGTCTATTTCGAGTACCGAAGAAAGCCTTCCACCAAAACGTGCAGGAAAACCACCTTTGTTAAACGCACATTTTTAATGGCATCGGCATTAAATACGGAGAAAAACCAAATAAATGCGAAGCATTATAAACGGGTACCCCATCTAATAGAATTAAATTCTGATCTGGCCCACCTCCACGTACATAAAAACCGGAAGAGCCTTCAGAACCAGACTGTACACCAGGTAACAACTGAATGGCTTTAAGTACATCTACCTCACCCAACAAAGAAGGCATGGATTTAATTTGCTGTACTGGCACATCTATTACGGAGCTTTGTGTACGCTTTACAATACTTTCTTCTCCAGTAAGCACAATTTCTTGAAGTTCTAAAGATTGTGTTTTAAGAGAGACATTATAATGGGCATCCTCAGAGAGGTCAACAGAAATTGAAAAGGTCTCATAACCAATAAATGAAAACTCCAATGTGTAGGAAGAAACTGGTAATGTCATACTGAAGAAGCCATAAGTGTTTGAAGTAGTTCCTAAAGACACTTCTTTAGCTACCACGTTAACACCAACCATTCGCTCTCCAGTATTTGCATCTTCTATATACCCACTAATGGTATTTTTTTGTGCAATAAGGTTTGAAGATGAAAACATGAAAAGTATGCCTAATAGGCAAAGCATTTTTTCATAGTCACTCTTTTTAATACGCTATATCAATTTATGATTTAGGAGTTCTTTTTCCATGTCTTGCTGAAGCTCTAAAGCTTTTTCTCTTGCTGCATGGGCAAAATCTTCACCTTCTGAGGCATATATAATACCACGAGAAGAATTGACCAACAAACCGCAATCTTTATTCATACCATATTGGGCAACTTCGGCTAAACTACCACCTTGTGCGCCAACACCAGGGACAAGTAAGAAATGGTTGGGAATGGTTTTTCTAATGTCTGCAAGCCAATCGGCACGCGTTGCACCTACCACATACATCATGTTAGAGTCCGTGCCCCATTGTGAGGATGTTTCCAATACTTCTTGGTAAAGGGCTTTCCCATTAGATTCGATTAACTGAAAGTCTTTACCACCTTCGTTAGAAGTTAATGCAAGTAAAATGACCCATTTGCCATCTGAAATAAAAAAGGGGCTTACAGAATCTTTTCCCATGTATGGTGCCACGGTAACAGAATCGAAATTCATGGTCTCAAAAATGCTTTTGCATACATTGCTGAAGTATTTCCAATATCGCCTCTTTTGGCATCTGCAATGGTGAAAATATTATTCGGAATATAATTCAAAGTTTTTTGTAAAACCTCCCAACCTTTGACACCCATGGATTCATAAAAAGCCAAATTGGGCTTAAAAGCTACACACAAATCTTTAGTGGCATCAATAATTTGCTTGTTAAACTCAAAAATTGGATCCTCAGTTTCTAAAAGATGTTTTGGAATGAGATTTATGTCAGTATCTAAGCCGATACATAAAAAGATTTCTTTGCTTTTATTTGCGCTATTAATTCTGATCTATTCATCGCCTTCTTTTAGACGTTCTGCATTCTCTGCTACAGTAAGTTCTTCAATAATTTTATGAATGTCGCCATTAACGATATCATTTAAAGAATAAAGTGTTAATCCTATCCGATGATCGGTAACACGTCCTTGAGGATAGTTGTAAGTGCGTATCTTCGCAGAGCGGTCGCCAGTGGAAACCATGGTCTTACGCTTACCAGCAACTTCTTCATTTCGCTTGGCCAATTCTATTTCATAAATACGAGACCTCAGTACTTGTAAAGCTTTTGCATGATTTTTAATCTGAGATTTCTGATCTTGACATTGGGCCACCACACCTGTAGGGATTGTGTTAAACGAACAGCAGAATAAGTAGTATTTACAGATTGTCCACCAGGACCTGAAGAACAATAAGTTTCTTTTTAATATCTTTTCATGAATCTCAACATCAAACTCTCAGCTTCTGGCAACACCACTACTGAAGCAGCAGATGTATGCACTCTACCCTGCGTTTCTGTTTGTGGCACTCGTTGTACACGGTGAACACCAGATTCATATTTCATAGTACCATACACGTCTTCACCAGTCACATTCATTACAATTTCTTTATATCCTCCAGCGGTTCCATGGGTGACATCTACCAGCTCTGTACGCCACTTTTTACTCACAATAGCGCGTGTACATTCTGTAAAGATCGCCAGCAAATATACTGGCCTCATCGCCACCAGCTCCAGCACGAATCTCTACGACAGCATTCTTCGAATCTTCAGGGTCTTTAGGAATTAAAAGTACTTTAATACACTCCTCCATTTCAGCCTTCCTAGGAACGGCTTCATCAAGTTCCATTCGTGCCATCTCTTTCATTTCAGGATCATCTTCAGACTCAAGAATTTCATTAGATTCATCAATATTATCACAAACCGTTTTGTAGGCTTTATAAGCATCCACTATAGGTATAAGGTCTTTATATTCCTTATTCAATTTCACATAACGCTTCATGTCAGCAATTACCTCAGGTTCTATGATTTGCTGAGCAACATCATCGAAACGAAGTTTTATCATTGCTAATTTTTCTAGTAATGCCATATTAGTAAACGTATTCACCGTAAGGGCTTTTAATGGTTAATTTCTTTCCTTTATTTTGCTCTACACGTCCAATAATTTTGGCGTCAACACCAAATTCTTTCGAGATGTTTATAATATCATCGGCATGTTCCTCATTAATATATATTTCCATGCGGTGTCCCATATTGAAAACCTTATACATCTCTTTCCAATTTGTTCCTGATTGTTCTTGAATAAGTTTAAACAGCGGGGCACATCAAACATATTGTCTTTGATAACATGAACATCTTCTACAAAATGAAGCACTTTGGTTTGCGCCCCACCACTACAATGAACCATTCCATGAATGTATTTTCTATGGGTGTCTAATATTTTCTTTATGATAGGTGCATAAGTACGTGTGGGGAGAGTACTAATTTACCAGCATCAACAGTAACACCAACTACTGTATCTGTTAAGGAAACTGCGCCAGTATAAATTAATTCACTGGGAACAGAATCATCAAAGCTTTCAGGGTATTTTTCACCCAATTCTTTATGAAAAACATCATGACGTGCAGAGGTTAATCCATTAGAACCCATACCACCATTGTAAGCTGTTTCATAAGTAGCTTGACCAAAAGATGATAAACCAACGATTACTTCACCTCCAACAATCTTATGATTAGAAATCACATCAGATCGTTTCATTCTAGCGTAACGGTAGAATCTACGATAATGGTTCGAACCAAATCACCAACATCTGCTGTTTCTCCTCCAGTAGAATAGACTTGTACACCTTGCGAACGCAAATCAGTAAGCAATTCTTCTGTTCCATTGATAATCTCAGAAATGACTTCACCGGGAATTAAATTTTTATTTCGACCAATGGTTGATGAAACTAAAATATTATCAACAGCTCCAACACAAAGTAGGTCATCAATATTCATAACAAGCGCATCTTGAGCAATACCCTTCCAAACAGAAACATCTCCTGTTTCTTTCCAATACATATATGCTAAGGAAGATTTGGTACCAGCACCATCTGCATGCATCACAATACAATACGCATCATCTCCTGTTAAACGATCTTCAACAATTTTACAGAATGCTTTGGGAATAAGCCTTTATCAACATTCTTAATTGCATTATGAACGTCTTCTTTAGATGCCGAAACACCTCGCAACATGTATCTATCTGTATTACTCAATGGTAAAACTATGTTGGTTAATTTGATGTAAATATACTTAAATAAAAAAGCATCCCACATGAATGAGGGATGCTTTTTCTTATTGTTTGATGGTTCTAATATTCGCCATAAAGTTTTGCATCTTCAGGATCAGACTCAATTTGTTTAAAGTCGGTTCGTCTGTTCATTTGATGCGCCAATTCGCGTTTTCTTCTAGAACGAATACCTTCTATAAACTCTTTTGTAAACACATCACCTTTCATAAATCCATTACGATCTTCTGTTAAAGTAAGAGGCTCACTCTCTCCCATTCCAATAGGCTCAAGTCTAGATTCATCAATGCCGTTTTGTATTAGATAATCAACACAAGCTTGAGCTCTTTTTAATGATAGGTCTTTATTAAACTCATCGCTACTTCTAAAGTCTGTATGTGAACGTAGCTGAATTCTCAAATCTGGATTAGTCTCAAGAACCTCAACCAGATTATCAAGGTCTTTTATCGCTAAATCACGAAGTTCAGCACTACCTAAATCATATTCAATACGAGGTAGCACGATAGGTAAACGGTAAACTTTCATTGCCAAATCAACTGAAATGGTATATAAGAATCCTTCATCAGTAACTTCAAAGTCATGAATGGTTAAGTTTTGAGTCGTAACTGTATCTAAAAGGGAATGTATGGATCTTTCTCATAAGTTACTTCATACTCTACACCTTGTTTAGATTACTTCATCTCCAAAATCAAAAAAGCCGCTTTTATTAGTGATAGCGTCAAAAGAATTTCCATCAGAACCTTCAATGTGAACAGAAACACCTTGTAATGGTTCATTTGTTTCTTCATCTTTCAGTACACCTTCCATGATAAATTCTAAGTCCGCCAACTTGGTCTCATAAATATCATCACCACCGCGACCACCTTTTCTATTAGATGTAAAAAATCCATGTATTGCATCCTTACCAGAAAATATAATACCAAAATCATCATAAGATGAATTTATTGGGAATTTCATATTCTTCACCTTGCCAAACTGACCACTAGGTCTCTTGGTAGCTCTAAAAATATCGAAGCCCCCATTCCTAAATGACCTTTAGATGCAAAGTAAAGGGTTCCATTTTTATGTAAAAATGGAGTCATTTCTTGACCTTCTGTATTAACTTCGGGACCTAAGTTTTCAGGCTCCCCCATGAATCGTCTCTTTTATTATATTCTGACTTCCAAATATCTAAATCTCCATAACCTCCTGGCATGTCAGATACAAAATAAAGCACTTTTCCATTTTCTACAATACATGGGTGAATAACCATATAATTTGAATCAACAGGGATATTAATTTCAACTGCCTCAGAACCATCGTTTCCTTTTTGTTCAAATTGATATATACGTGGAGAATGAGATTCTCTTCTTTTCATGATTGATCGATTAAAATACATGACTTTAAATTTATCATCAAAAGTTACTGCACCTTCATCAAATTTTGTGCTAATAGGATCATCAACCCCTTTATAATCGCCATAAGAAACGGGCTCTTTCCATATAGGTTTAGACTTTTTCCCTTTCTTTTTCTTTTTTTGCTTCTCTATTTCAGTAACCCATATATCGGTGAAATATTGACCTGTCTGTGCACTTAATTTACGACCATTAACTCCCTTCCTAGCAGTGGTAAAATAAAGACTGGTTTGTTTTTTATCACCAAAACAAGGCATGCGATCATCAAACTTAGAATTAATTTTTTTCATATTAGTAACCGAATAACGAGAGGGATTTTCTGTCCAGTCAATAGCTAATTCACAAGCCTCAATAGCTTCTTGAGCTCTCAGGTCCTCTGGAACTTTTTCTTGATACTGACTAAAACTTTTAATAGCCTCTTTATATTTAGCTACTGCTTTTTCTGGAGTTTTATTTGAAGC
The DNA here is from genome assembly GCA_019649675.1 of Cryomorphaceae bacterium. Lineage (GTDB taxonomy): Bacteria > Bacteroidota > Bacteroidia > Flavobacteriales > UBA7430 > MED-G21. The sequence continues at coordinate 111,524 of BOWN01000004.1, forward strand.
TATATTACGTTGCATCATTCCCAAATAATATATTGCTATAGGATCATCATAACGCATCTTTATAGTTCTTTTGTAGTAACTTTCAGCCTGTCTATAATTACCAATTTTACGAGCACATTCAGCCATACGAAAACTCATGGATATTTTCTGAACTTTATCAGATGACTTAGAATAGGCTCTCTTGTAGTAATCCATAGCTTTAGCAAATTCATATTGTTCAAAAGCTGCATCAGCTTTCTTAAGCTGTCTACCTTGTCCAAAAATGTTTGAAGTAACATTAAATGCTAAAAAAATAAAAAAAATTATACTGTTAAATTTCATATTATCAAATTAATAATTTGAATGTTAAATTCTAATCGCAATCAATATGTAAAGGATTGCTAAAATAACTAAAAATAAAGCAAATAAAAAAGGTATACATATAAGTATGACTTGGTAACAAATACATTATTAGCTTAACTAAATTAAAAAAGCACCAAAACTGGTGCTTTTTTTTAAATAAAATTAATATTAAATGCTAGCTTCTTTTACTGTCTTTACTATTCTACCTGCAATTTTATAAGGATCACCATTTGAAGCAGGTCGGCGATCTTCTAACCAACCTTTCCAACCATTTTCAACGGTAATAATTGGGATTCTTATTGAAGCACCACGGTCTGAAACACCATAACTAAAATCATTAATAGAGGCAGTTTCATGTAAACCAGTTAAGCGCTGTTCATTATGATCACCATAAACTGAGATGTGTTCCTTCACAACTGGCCTAAAAGCTTCACATACCTTTTCGTAAGTCTCTTTTGAACCACAAGTTCTAAGAAGTGTATTAGAAAAGTTTGCATGCATACCAGAACCATTCCAATCGCCCTTAATAGGCTTTGGATGGTATTCAATATAATAACCGTATTTTTCTGTTAATCGATCTAATAAGTAACGTGCTACCCATATCTCATCTCCTGCTTTCTTGGCACCTTTAGCAAATAATTGAAATTCCCACTGACCAGAAGCAACCTCTTGATTAATCCCTTCAAAATTAATTCCAGCTTCTATACAAAGATCTGCATGTTCTTCCACAAAATCTCGACCATGTGTGTTTTTACCACCTACAGAACAATAATACATCCCCTGTGGTCCTGGATAACCCCCGACAGGGAAACCAAGAGGCAATTGAGTATCCTTATCCATTATAAAATATTCTTGTTCAAATCCGAACCAAAAATCATTATCATCATCATCAATCATTGCTCGAGCATTAGATTCATGAGGGGTTCCATCAGCATTTAACACCTCTGTCATAACCAAAAAGCCATTAATTCTTTCTGGATCAGGGTAAATAGCAACTGGTTTTAACAAACAATCAGAAGAGCCTCCTTCAGCTTGTTTTGTGGAACTACCATCAAAAGACCACATAGGGCAGTCTTCTAATTTCCCTCCGAAATTTTCAACTACCTTTGTTTTACTTCTCATGTTCTGAGTTGGAACATAACCATCTAACCAGATGTATTCTAATTTTGTTTTCATAAGAGTTTAAAAATAAATGTTTTGTAAAATTAAGTGGATACACATTCGCAAATATAAAATTCAAAGCTTAATGAGTTAAAAATATTTAAAAATTTTATAAAAAATTTTCAACACATAGTGAGCAAATAGATATAAGTCACATTGAAGATAAATAAAATAGAACTTTTTGTAAGAACTATATGCGGTTTAACAAAAAAACATAATGAATAAAGAAACAATATATCGCCAAAAATCTACTAGCTATTTATCTAAAATTTTTTCAGCACCTCTTTTTACAGACTGAGTTACTTCATGAAATTCTTCAATATCATTCTTAATTTCAGAACCTACGGAATCTAAACCCTTTGAACTTTCGTGAATCTCGTGTTTAATATCATTACTAGCATCTTTAATTCTGCGTATTACTTTTCCGAAATTACGAGCAAGTCTAGGAATTTTATCGGGACCAAATAGCAAAAGAAAAACAAAAGCTATTAATACAAATTCACCTGTTCCTAAAAAATTTAAAAATAAAAAACTGTTTTCCATAATACAAAAATAAAAAAAGTCCTGCATTTGCAGGACTTTGATTTTAATCTCTAATTAAATCATTATTCTTTCGAATCATTTTTTAGCGTATCTACCATAATTGGTGTTGCAATAAATAATGATGAGTAAGTACCAACAACCACACCAATCATTAGTGCGAACATAAACCCTCGAATAACTTCACCACCAAACAAGAAAATAATTAATAGCACAAAAAATGTTGTGAGTGAGGTGTTAATAGTTCGACTTAAGGTACTATTTAATGCTGTATTTACGATTTCTTCTCTTGAACCAGACTTAACACCAAAGTATTCACGAACTCTATCAAACACAACTACGGTATCGTTAAGAGAATATCCAATTACAGTCAATATAGCCGCAATAAATGCTTGATCTATTTCTAAAGAGAATGGCAATCTACCGTATAAGATGGAGAAGAGAGCCAATACAATTAAGACATCATGAAATACTGCTGCAACAGCACCTATAGAATAAGACATTTTTCGGAATCGAATCAAAATATACAAGAAGATAACAACCAATGAAAACAAGACTGCCCATACAGCTGATTGTTTAATATCATCTGCAATGGTAGGTCCAACGAGCTGAGAACTCATGACCTCATAATTTATACCTAACGCTTTAAGACCTTCATTTAATTTAACATTGACTAATTCATCTGAACCTTTTTCATCAATCATGAATTTAGTAGTAATTTTAACTTGGTTTGCTTTTCCAAATGTTTTGACTTCAGGAGCTGTTTCCAAAGGAGCAGCCAAAGATGAACGAACATCCTGAGTAACTACATCTTGATCAAAACGAACAACATAAGTTCTACCTCCTACAAAGTCAACACCTTGATTTAACCCTCTAGTTGAAAGAGAAGCAATTCCTAAAACTATTAATAGAGAAGAAAATATATAAGCTCTTTTTCTTTTTGACAAAAATGAAATTGCTGAATTAACGAACCAGCCTTTAGTAAAGTTAGAATCAAAATTTATTGACTTTTTAGCCTCCATTTTAGATTCAAATACAAGACGAGTCAAAAAGATTGCAGCAAATAATGAAGTAATAATACCAATAATAAGTGTAGTAGCAAACCCTTTGATAGGTCCTGTACCAAATGTGTAAAGTATAATACCGTTAATAATGTTGTAACGTTAGCATCAATAATAGCAGCGTAAGCATTATTGTAACCATCCGAAATAGCTAATTTCATTCCTTTACCCAAACGTAATTCTTCCCTAATACGCTCATATATTAAAACGTTTGCATCAACAGCCATACCTATCGTTAACACAATACCAGCAATACCTGGTAATGACAACACAGCTCCTAAAGAAGCAAGTACACCAAATATGAATAGGATATTGAGTATGAGTGCCAAATTTGCTGCCCATCCTGCTGTTTGATAATAAAATATCATATAAATTAAAACAATCAATAATGCGATTGCAAATGATGTGAAACCTGCACTAATTGCCTCTGCTCCGAGAGACGGACCAACAATTTCAGACTGAATTATTTTAGCTGGAGCTGGTAATTTACCTGCCTTTAAAATATTTGACAAATCCTCTGCTTCTTCTACAGTGAAATTACCAGAAATACTTGAACTTCCATTAGGAATCACATCGTTTACTGTAGGGAATGAATAAACATAATTATCTAGAACAATAGCAACTTGACGATCAATATTATTCTCAGTTATTTTCTTCCATTTTTTAGCACCTTGAGCATTCATTCTCATACTAACATTAACCGAACCAGTTGGATCAATCTCAGAATTTGCATCAACAATCACATCACCTGCTAACTGAGCAACATCATCTCTATTTGATTTAATAGCAACATACTCTAAACCTACTTCTTCACCAGAAACGACTAAGGGTTTAGCAGACCATAAGAACTTTGTATTTCTTAAATCACCAGTCAATAATGAGCGAATATCCTCACGACTCATGATATCATTTACCTTAGCAGTATCTTCAACTAAAACCACACCAATACGAGCGCCAAATGCATATTGAACATTCATTAACTCATAAAAAGGATTTACTGATGAGTTTGCAGAATCAAGTAATAATGAATCTGTGTCTTGAAGAAAGTCTTCGGTTTCTGATACTTGAGCATCTTCTTGAGCATCTTGCTCTACCTTAACTAAGGTTGCTACATTGGTTAAAAATAACTGTAACTCCTGAACACTTGTTGTTTCCCAAAACTCTAGTTGGGCTGTACTTTGTAATAAACGTTTTACACGTTCATGGTCTTTTACACCAGGCAATTCAACCAAAATACGTCCTTCCTGCTCAAGTTGCTGAATATTTGGTTGTACAACACCGAACTTATCTATACGAGCACGTAGAACAGAAAACGCACGATCTATGGCACCCTTAAGCTCTTCTCGAACTACAGCAATCACCTCATCATCTGGAGCATTTAAGCTAAATTTATTTAACATATTTCTGTGTCCAAAAATACGAGGTGACGACAATAAAATATTGGTTTGATTCTCTTCATTGACTTCATTAAAAGCAGTAACAAAATCATCAATATAATCGTTTTGAGAATCACTTTGTTTTTGATTTGCTCTATCAATAGCCTGATTAAAAGTTGCATCCGAAGACTTATTAGCTAAAATCTTTAAAATATCCCCAACCGAAACTTCAAGAGTCACATTCATTCCACCTTTTAAGTCTAGACCTAAATTAAGCTCTTGTTCTTGACATTCCTTATAAGTATATCCAAAATACAACTCTTCAGAGGCTATAGAATCAAGATAGGCTTGTTCAATCTCGTAATCTCCATTAGCGAAGGCTTTAGCATCACTTTCCACACTTTTCACCATCCATGTAAACGCAAGCTGGTAAATACAAATTAATGCAAATACAACTGCTAAAAACTTAGTAAATCCTTTGTTGTGCATATCTATTTCTTTTATAGTCAATTATTAAAGGCTGACAAATATAAACTTTCAATAAAATAAACACAATTTATTTAGAAGTATTATAGAGTCATATAGGCACAATTCTTGTAGATTAGCAAACATATTGGACATAAATACATCGGATGAAAAAATTACTAGTCATTAAATTTGCACTTTTTCTATCTTTTGAAATCCTTGCTCAACAGGGCTTTCAACAATCTCAAGACATAATTGTTAAGAAAAACGGAGTCGAATTGGTAAACCCTTGGGCTGGTGGAGCAAATGTACCTCAATTCTCTCCGATTGACCTCAATGCTGATAACATTCTAGATTTAATGATTTTTGATAAAAATGGTAATCAAATAAACTGCTTCATCAATTATGGAACAGAGGGTATAGTAGACTATCACTATGCACCAGAGTATAATTTAAAATTCCCAGAACTTGAAGATTGGGTTCTTCTTCGTGACTATAATTGCGATAACAAAATGGATATATTATCCTCTCACAAAGGTGGGATAAGAGTCTATAAAAATACAAGTATTGAAAATGAACTTAGCTTTGAATTATTAGATACTATAAAAACAAATCGAGGAAGTGGCCCTACAAATTTATACGTCAGTTCAGTAGACATACCTCATATTGGAGATATAGATTATGATGGAGACCTCGACATCCTTACGTTTGGTATTATAGGAAGCCATGTGGAGTGGCACAAAAACAACTCCATTGAAAATTTTAATACATGTGACAGTTTAAATTTTGAACTCGAAGATGAATGCTGGGGTGATTTTAGTGAAAATTTTTCTGATAATTCTGTAACACTTTATGATTGTGAAGATCAGTTTACTGCCGATTATCATTCAAGTGGCATGCAATTTAACAACTCTAATTTTGACGCCCCGAAAAATAAAGAGACTAACAAATCTGAATTTACAACTAATAGCTTAAATTTTTCAGAACCTAAACATTCGGGATCAACACTTACAGCGCTAGACTTAAACGATGATACTTATTTTGAGCTTCTTTTGGGCGATATTACTTTCGACAATATTGTTATGCTTGAGAACAGTGCCTCTTCTGAAAATGCTTTAATGATTAATCAAGACACATCATTTCCAAACTACTCTGAAAGTGTTAATATATCAAGATTTCCTGCAGCGTATTACTTTGATTTTGACAACGATAGTAAAAAAGATCTCATTATAGCTCCCAATGGGGATAATGTATCTCATAATTTTGAAAACATCTGGTTCTACAAAAATCAAGCAGCTGATGAATCAGTTAATTTGAACTTAATCGCAAGGAATGCATTACTAGACCAAATGATTGAAGTAGGTTCTGGAGCCCACCCTGTTTTCTTTGATTACAATAATGACAGTCTAATGGATATTATTATTGCAAATTATGGTTACTATACTGAAAGTGGCAATTATAATTCTCAATTGGCACTTTATAAAAATGTTGGAGATGCAAGCAATCCAGAATTTGAATGGATAACAGATGACTTCTCAGATTTAGGAACCTTAAATTTTGAAAACAATATTATACCAACTTTTGGAGATCTTGATGGTGATGGTGATCAAGACATGATTGTTGGTGACTCAAATGGTAACATACACCTTCTAAACAACATCTACTTTAATAACACCTCTAATTTTTACATCAATGCAATAGAATATTTTGATATTGATGTAGGAAGTTTCGCCAGTCCATTTTTAATAGACCTTGATAGAGATGGTGACTTAGATCTTATCATTGGATCCCGCCAAGGACAAATATTTCATTACAACAACGAAGGCTCACCTTCTGAAGCAAATTTTGTACTGGTAAACGAACAATTTGGCAATATTAATCTTACAGATTCTGTATATGGAACAGCCTATACTACACCTACCATAATAGATGGAGAATATGGTTATGAACTGTTTGTAGGTACAGAAAAGGGTACATTATTTCACTACGCAAATATTGATGACAATTTAAATGGCAGCTTTGAGGAAATATCAGATAATATAATTCTGTATTCAAAAGGTATCAGAAGCGCTCCTGCTGTTTTCGACCTTAATAACGATGGATGGAATGATATGCTTCTGGGAATATATACGGGTGGTGTTCACTTATTATGGGGAAGTAATACAGACATTTCAATTCCAGTAATAGCATCAAACCAAATAAAGATTTACCCCAACCCTTCAAAAGGAATTATTCAGCTAGATCATACTGAATCACTTAGCAATATTGAGGTATATAATGTTGAAGGTAAATTAAGTTTTAAAGGGCCAGCAAAAAAAATAATTGACCTATCACATTTAGAAAATGGATTTTACTTTTTAAAAATAAAAACAAAAACGAATAAATCACTTCATGCTAAAATTTGTATCTATTAAAATGGAACAAACTATTCTTTATTATGACGGCCTCTGTGTATTGTGCAACAAGTCCATGAGATTCATTATTAACAGAGATCGAAAAATCAATTTAAAATCGGCTTTCTTGATGAACTAAAAATCAAGACAAACATGACTCAGTAGTTCTGGTACACAAAGGAGTTAAATACCACTACTCTACTGCAGTCATAAAAAGCCTTATTCTAATAGGAGGTGTTTACAAACTTGCTGCCCTGCTATTTATTTTTCCAAAAAGCTTAAGAGACTTTGTGTACAAAATGATTGCAAGAAACCGTTACAAATGGTTTGGAAGACACAACACATGCCCAACATTAACGGAAGAATGGAAGGAACGACTTGTTGATCATAAACAAGGAAAAGAAATCTAACGTTTAAATAACTCTATAAAAAAACCTGAGTTGTTACTCAGGTTTTTTTTATCAAATTATAACAAGTCCAATAATGGATTAAAATAAATTTAGATCACTCAACAAACCGTTTGTCGCACTTACACCAGCAGCAGATTCAGACAACAATGCTTTTTCATCTTCCGTTAAGTCTATTTCAACAATCTTCTCAATCCCGTTTTTACCTAAAATTACAGGCACTCCAATGGTCAAATCTGTTAAACCATATTCTCCTTCTAATAAAGCTGAACAAGGGAACATTTTATGTTGGTCGCATGCAATTGCTTGAACTAAGGCAGAAACTGCTGCACCAGGTGCATACCATGCAGAGGTTCCTAACATTCCGGTTAAGGTTGCGCCACCAACTTTTGTATCAGCTGCAATCTGAGCTAATCTATCACCAGAAAGAAATTCAGACACACGAACACTATTTCGTGAAGCCAATCTTGTTAAAGGTACCATTCCTTTATCACTATGACCACCAATCACCATACCATCAACATCAGAAGCAGGACAATCCAATGCTTCACTCAATCTATATTTAAATCGAGCACTATCAAGAGCACCACCCATACCAATAATTCTATTTTTTGGAAGACCAGTAACTTTGTGAGTCAAATAAGTCATTGTATCCATAGGATTACTGACAATAATTAAAATAACATCAGGTGAATGTTTAATTAAATTTTCTGAAACCATTTTAACAATTCCAGCATTGATACCTATCAACTCTTCACGAGTCATACCTGGTTTTCTTGGAATACCGCTCGTTATAACAGCTATATCACTTCCAGCAGTCTTAGAATAATCATTCGTACTACCCGTAATTTTAGTATCAAAACCATTTAATGATGCTGTTTGCATCAAGTCCATTGCTTTACCTTCTGCATAATTTTCTTTAATGTCTACCAATACGACCTCTGAAGCAAAATCTTTAATGGCAATATACTCTGCACAACTTGCTCCAACTGCACCGGCACCTACTATAGTAACTTTCATCTTAAATATATTTTTAATTTATGGTCTAACTTTGAGTGCAAATTTAAGATTAAATACGTCCATTAAAAAATATAAAAGTATATTTGAAAAACTATTATCAACAATCAGAAAATTGGTATTATTTTTGCCTTTAAACAGCAATAAATTTAGAAAAATGAACAAGTATTTATTACTTTTTTTTACAATTTTATTTTCTTTAACAATTAATGCTCAAGATGGCTGTGTGGAGATTTCACCTCTCATCGTTAGTACTTCAAACTCTGACATTACAGAAGCACACCCTACTACTGGAGAAATTCATAGATATTTTGACCTTTGTGCTGGAGAAACATTATCATTACAATCAGCTCCTGAATTATCAGAAAATACTAGTTTTGAATGGCTTTTAGATGGTGTTATCGAAAGTAATAATGATGAATTTGAAGAAACTTTTGATGATTTTGGAGGTCATATTTTAACTTTAACTACGACAGAGGAAGGTTGTGATTCATACTCAGAACAAGTTAGAATCCGTATTGGAACTGAACCAGTAATTAACCTAATAGCAGAGCCGTCTACTGTTTGTCCGGGAATTGTCTCTAGTATAGGTTCAGATGTTAATTCTGACCTTAGCTTTACAGCAGATATTGAAACTGGAGGTTGGGAGTCATTCCCTTGTCAAGATGAATTTGCTGAAGAAACATATCTTCCAGATGGAAGTGGAGTTTCTTATGAAACATCAATTACATTAGACTGCTTCGGAGAAGACCAAATACTGACAAATGTCAACGATATCATTAGTGTAGACATTAATATGGAGCATTCTTACATGGGTGATCTAGATATTTATCTAACATCACCTAATGGAGTCCAAGTAACACTTTTTGAGCAAGCAGGTTCATCTACTTGGCTTGGTCAAGCTACTGATGGTGATGCGAGTCAAGAGCTTGTTGGAATTGGAGCTGACTATGGTTGGTCAATGAATCCTGAATATGATGGTACTATGGCCGCAGCAATTACAGCTGGAAATACCGTTGAATTGGATAATCTAAATACTGGTGAAGTTTTTAATCTTACTGGGCAATCTTTAATATCATCTACCTATCTTCCAGTTGGAGATTTTAATGATTTTGTAGGAACATCACTTAATGGAAATTGGACTATAACGGTAACAGATAATTTGAATATTGATAACGGCTGGATTTTTTCCTGGGGAATTACAATTAATCAAAACATTATACCTTCCTCATGGAGCTTTGACAATTATATAGTAGATGAAAGTTTTGTAATATCAAATGATAATATTGTCTCATACACAAATAGCTCTATTAACATACAACCTGAACCTGGTACTCATAATTACACATATGAAGTAGTGGATAATTTTGGATGTATTTTCTATGAAGAAATTGAAATTACAGCTACAAGCTATATCAGCCCAAGTCCAATAATAGCCCAAGAAGAATGTGGTGGACTAGATGGGCAAATAAATCTAAATATTTCGGGAGGAACTCCTGGTTATTCGATAAGCTGGGACTCGGAACTTACTGGTGAAACAATAAGCGATTTATCTGCAGGAACTTATTTTTATTCCATTACAGATGGTCTTGGTTGTGAAATAAGTGGCAATGAGACAATACAAAATATCGAAACAGGTCTTACCTTCGATACAGAAATTTTTCATGACCACTGTGATCAAGGAATAGGTGAGATTACTTTGATACCGACAAATGGTGCATCACCATATAATTTCGTTTGGAGTCACTCAGACACCAATCAAGATTCAACTGCAAATAATCTTCTTGAGGGGACTTATGAAATATTTATTCTAGATAATGATGGGTGTGAAGGTAATTTATCTATAGATATTGATAACATAGATGGCCCAACAGCTTTCTTCAATCAAAACTTCGATACAGTTACATATGTTGATGGTATTGTAGATTTTTTAAATTTTTCATCTGCTGCTGCTCAAACTGAATTAATAAGTAACCAATGGAGTTTTGGTAATGGTCAATTTTCTAGTTTAGAATCTCCTTCACATAACTTCAACCAAATTGGAAACTACTTTGTACAGCTGACTGTTACTGATAATTTTGACTGTACTGATTCATACATTAGAGAAGTAGTAGCTGTAGAAGATTACTTTATTTGGACGCCTTCTGCTTTTACGCCAAACGGTGATGGTAAAAATGACTTATATATTCCAAGATTTCATAATATTATTGAAGAATCTTTTGAGTTTTTTATTTATGACAAATGGGGTAAACTCGTTTATGAAACAACTGATATTAATACAGGATGGGATGGAATTAGGATAGATAACGGAAAAATAGCTGACAATTCGAGCTACTCGTATATTGCAAAGTTTATCACCTACAGAAACCAACTCCAGAAAAAAACAGGGAGCTTTTTACTTTTAAAATAAATCGTTTCTAATTTTAGAAGAAATGTACTATAAAAAAAGTCGCATAATAGCGACTTTTTATTTCAATTTCAAGTATGAAGCTTATACATCAATATTAGCATATTTTGCATTTCGCTCTATAAATTCTCTTCTTGGCGGAACGTCATCACCCATTAACATCGAGAATACATGATCTGCTTCCGCTGCACTATCGATAGTAACCTGACGCAGTGTTCTATTCTTAGGTTGCATTGTGGTATCCCACAACTGAGATGCATTCATTTCACCAAGACCTTTATAACGCTGTATACTAACAGATGAATCTTTTCCTTTACCCATATCAGCAATATGTGCATCACGCTCTTCATCATTCCAACAATAGCGTTGATCCTTTCCTTTCTTAACCAAATACAATGGTGGTGTAGCAATATAAATATATCCGTTCTCAATAAGATCTTTCATATACCTAAAAAAGAATGTAAGAATCAAAGTTGATATATGAGATCCATCGACATCGGCATCACACATAATAACAATCTTATGATAACGTAGTTTTTCCAAATTAAGGGCTTTACTGTCTTCTTCTGTACCAACAGAAACACCTAGAGCAGTAAAAATATTCTTAATTTCTTCGTTATCAAATACTTTATGCTGCATCGCTTTTTCAACATTCAAAATCTTACCTCTTAAAGGTAATATAGCTTGAAAAGCACGATCACGTCCCTGTTTTGCTGTTCCCCCTGCTGAATCTCCCTCAACAAGGAAAATTTCACATTTTTCAGGATCTTTTTCAGAACAATCAGAAAGCTTACCTGGTAAACCTGTAGAAGACATAACTGTTTTTCGCTGCACCATCTCACGAGCTTTCCTAGCAGCCTGACGAGCTTTTGCAGCCAAAATGACTTTCAAGATAATCTGTTTGGCATCTTTTGGATTTTCCTCAAGATAATTATTAAGCATTTCACCTACCAACTGATCTACAGCTCCAGATACTTCTGAATTTCCTAATTTCGTTTTTGTCTGCCCTTCAAACTGTGGCTCCATTACTTTTACAGAAATCACAGCAGTAAACCTTCACGAAAATCATCACCTGCAACAGTAACCTTTTCACGCTCTAGCATACCAGATTTTTCAGCATATGATTTTAGAGTACGTGTTAATGCTCTACGAAAACCAGTAAGGTGAGTACCTCCTTCATGGGTATTAATGTTGTTTACATATGAATGCAAATTCTCCGAATACGAAGTATTATAACTCATTGCAACTTCAACAGGAATACCATTCTTCTCACCTTCCATGTACATCACATTTTGGATAAGGCTGTCACGGGTCTCATCCAAATACTCCACAAACTGACTCAAACCACCTTCAGAAAGGAAAGTAGCTGTAATATCTTTCCATCATCATCTTGCTCTCTCTATCGGTAATAGTTAATGATATACCCTTATTCAAAAAGGAAAGCTCTCTCATTCGAGAGGCTAAAATATCATAAACATAAACTGTAGATGTAAAAATGGTGTCGTCGGGCTTAAATGTAACAATTGTACCTCTGTAATCAGTTGTACCGACCTCCATAACATCAGTTTGAGGAATTCCCTTAGAATATTCTTGGGTAAATATTTTACCTTCTCTATGAACCTCAGCTTTTAAATGATTAGACAAAGCGTTTACACATGAAACACCAACGCCGTGAAGACCACCTGATACTTTATAAGAGTCTTTATCAAACTTACCTCCAGCATGGAGAACAGTCATTACAACTTCTAAGGCTGACTTACCTTCTTTAGGATGCATTGCAGTTGGAATACCACGACCATCATCTTTAACAGAAATGGAATTATCAGTATTAATGATAACATCAATATTCTTGCAATGTCCAGCCAATGCTTCATCAATAGAATTATCTACCACTTCATACACCAAATGATGTAAGCCTTTCTGACCTACATCTCCAATATACATGGCTGGTCGTTTACGAACGGCCTCTAATCCTTCTAATACCTGAATACTACCGGCTGAATAATCTTGCCCTTTAATTTCTTCACTCATAAGATTTAGTATTATATAGTCTATTTTGACACAAAACAAATATAATAAATTAGGCCACTTAAGAACCTACTTAAACAGCTTATTACCGACCATTTTATTAACATTTTATCGACTAATTAACAATCACATTGATAATCTCACTTTAAAACAAAAAAAGGCTCCATAATGGAGCCTTTTTCAAATAACATTTAAACTATTAATTATTCAGCAATAACCTCAAAGCTTACATCAACAATCACATCTCTATGTAGACGCACAGTTGCAGTATATTTACCTAATGCTTTTACAGATCCACCGACAATAGAAATATATTTCTTTTCAATCGACTGACCTGCTTTATCGAAAGCAGATGCAAGATCAATAGTAGTAATTGATCCGAATAACTTATGTCCACCTTCAGCTACTTTCGCTGACAACTTCAACTCAATAGCTTTAAGAGCATCAGCTGTATTATTCGCATCAGCAATGATTTTTTGCTCTTTAAAGGCTCTTTGTTTTAAATTTTCTGCCAATACTTTCTTAGCAGAATCGGTTGCTAAAAAACCATATCCTTTTGGTATCAAAAAATTTCTACCATAACCATTCTTGACAGTAACGATATCATCTTTAAATCCTAGGTTGTCTACGTCTTGCAATAAAATAATTTCCATAATACCTCCTGTTTTTACTTCATTAAATCAGTTACATAAGGTAAAACAGCAATATGACGTGCTCTTTTGACCGCCTGAGATACTTTTCTTTGAAACTTCAAAGATGTACCAGTTATACGACGAGGAAGAATCTTTCCTTGTTCGTTTAAAAATTTCATTAAGAAGTCAGCATCTTTATAATCGATATACTTGATACCTGATTTTTTAAAACGACAATACTTCTTCTTACTACCCGTGTCGATAGACAACGGGGTAAGGAATCGAATTTCTGAATTGCTTGCCATTACTTTTCCTCCTTGGATTTAGGGTTTAATTTGTCTCTTCTTTTACTAGCGTAAGCCAGAGCATGTTTATCCAAAGCAACAGTCAAGAATCGCATCACTCGCTCATCTCTTTTAAGAAGAACTTCAAAGCTAGATGTTAGGTTAGCTTCTCCTTTAAATTCTACTAAAAAGTAAAATCCACTTTTCTTTTTTTGGATTGGGTAAGCCAGCTTCTTTAAGCCCCAGCTTTCCTCTGCTACAATCTCAGCACCATTTGATTTCAAATGAGCTGTGAACTTGCTTACTGCTTCCTTTGTCTGTTCATCAGACAAAACGGGATTCAAAATGAAAACAGTTTCGTAGTTTCTCATTGTTAGTTAATTTAATTTATGTCCAAAATGGTCTGCAAAAGTAAGTAATTTATATGGAAATTAAAAACACTAACAAAACAGAAAAAATCAACAATGAAATGATTAAATATTTATCACAGATATCATTTTTAAAAAAATGATCTAAATAACAACAATATCAACAAAAATAAGACCTACTAAACGCAACATTAGAAAGAATTATAACACAAAATTAATTATGATGATAGGGTTCATTTTTAAGTATTGTCATCGCTCTATATAATTGCTCACAAAAAATAAACGGACCATTTGATGAGAAAAAGTCATTTTAGACAAAGATAATTTATCTTGATGTTTATCATAAATGGCTTTATCAAAGCCATAAGGACCACCTACTATAAAAACCAATCTTTTAATTCCCGAATTCATCTTTTTCTGCAAATACTTTGAAAATTCAACCGACCCAAAGGATGTTCCTTTCTCATCTAAAAGTACAACTTTATCACCCATTTTCAACCTTAAAAAAATCAAGTCTGACTCCTGTTTCTTCTGCTGATCTTTAGATAATGTTTTACGATTTTTTAAATCAGGAATTTCTTCATATTCAAAATTTATATAATGCTTCAATCGATTTTTATATTTCTCTATGCCATCAAAAACATATTCCTCATCTGTCTTTCCAATAACTAAAAGTAAAATCTTCATAGATATTCATTAAAAAGTTACTTATTTTGCATCTGTGTACAAAGTAAAAGAAACTTATGATTAAAAAGGAAAAAGTAATTCCCTTTATAAAAAATGCGCTTGAAGAAGATATTCGAGAAGGTGACCACAGTTCTATAGCCTGTATTCCGAATAGAAAAATAGGACGAGCTAAATTACTCATTAAAGAGAATGGAATTATTGCTGGAATAGAATTAGCTAAGTGGATTTTTGAGTACATAAATCCATCAGTAAAAGTTCAAATGCATCTCAAAGATGGTGATTCTGTCAAAAAAGGAGATATTGCATTTACAGTAGAAGGCCCTTCAATCTCTTTACTTTCAGGCGAACGACTCGTACTTAACTGTATGCAAAAAATGAGTGCAATTGCCACAAAAACAAACAACTACGTAAAGATATTGCAAGGAACAAAAACAACGGTATTGGATACGAGAAAAACAACACCAGGTATTCGTATTTTAGAAAAATGGGCCGTCAAAATCGGTGGCGGTCAAAACCACCGTTTTGGCTTATACGACATGATTATGCTTAAAGATAATCATATAGATTTTGCAGGAGGCATAGAACAAGCCATCACAAAAGTGAAAAATTACCTCAAAAACAATAAACTTAATTTAAAAGTGGAAGTTGAAGCCAGAAATATTAATGAAGTAAAAGAAATTATTGCAGTTGGAGGAATTGATAGAATTATGCTTGATAATTTTACTCCTGAAGAAACATCAGAAGCACTAAAACATATAGATAATAAATATGAAACAGAGTCATCTGGAGGCATCACAAGTAAAACAATAAGAACTTATGCTGAATGTGGAGTAGACTATATATCTATAGGTGCGCTAACGCACTCAATAAAGAACATGGACTTAAGCTTAAAAGCCTTTTAAAATAAATCGAATATGAAAATAAAAGACCTTTTAAGTAAAATTATTATTCCTGGCTTCCAAGGTCAATCCCTTTATGACGTTTCAATGTTCTTTTATAAAGGACTATTGGAAGGCGCAATAACAACAAGGGCATCAGCTCTAGCATTTAATTTTTTCCTTGCACTTTTTCCTTCAATAATAGTCATTTTCACACTGATCCCTTTTGTACCAATTGATGGATTTCAAGAACAATTATTCATATCTCTTGGTGACATCTTACCCTCACACACATTCGAGGCTACAAAATCAATTCTTGATGACATTATAAACCACCAACATGGGAGTCTTCTTTCCTTAACTTTTATTTTAACATTCTACTTTGCCACCAATGGTGTAAATACTATGATTACTTGTTTTAATGCAACATACCATCTTAACGACAAAAGAACATGGCTTCAATTGAAAGTACTTTCAATTGTTTTGACTTTGATTTTAGCACTTTTGTTTATAATCACCATTGCGCTGCAAATATTTTCACTAGAATTCCTTAATAGTCTCGTGAAAGAAAAATACCTAGCGCAGTATGCCGCTAATATTATTATTTATGCCAAATGGCTTATATTGATGTTTTTACTTTTTATAAGTATTAGCATACTCTATTACTATGGCCCTGCAGACAAAAGTGGTTGGAAGTTTTTATCTGCAGGATCTATTACAGCAACAATATTAAGTGTCATTACTTCATTAGGCTTTAGCTATTATGTTGACAACTTTTCAAAATACAATGAATTATATGGATCTATAGGCACCTTGCTAGTCATACTCCTTTGGATGTACTTTAACTCAATTATATTATTATTAGGATTTGAATTAAATGCCAGCATCATGAGTGCTAAAGACAAACAAGACCTGAAAATTGAATAAAACTAAATCATTCACTATCCTTTCCAAAACTTGACTTGGGATGCAGAAAAAAAGAATGGAATAATGGACATATATGACGCGAGAGAAGGAAATACCAACTCATTTTTTGATAGATTAAAAGACCAAAACACTATAGATCTTAGGGGATACATTGGATTTTCATTATTTGGCAAAACGACAAGTTGAACTCCAACAGCTCTTGAAAAAAAGAATAAATTATAATCTGTACATAAACTTAGGAATACAACTTAACCAAACAATTTACTGCATAATCAATCTCTTTTTTGGTATTAAACCTGGAGAATGAAAAACGAATTGTAGGACGATCTTTTGGCGCATCAATCCCTTCGAGGACATGGGAACCTATATTCGATCCTGAAGTACAAGCTGAACCTCCTGAACAAGCAACTCCCATAATATCCATATTAAACAGCATCATAGGGGCAATATCTGTAGGAGGAAGTGAAACACTTAAAACAGTGTACAAACTATTATCCATACTACTACTATCTGCATTATACTTAACACCTACTATAGAATTATTTAACTGTTCTATCATATATGATTTTAAATCCATCACATAAGCTTGATGTGTATTCAAATCATTATAAGCTACATCCATTGCTTTTGAAAGCCCAACAATACCATAAACATTCTCAGTACCACCTCCCTATTTGTTCTTGAGAACCACCATGAATTAAAGGATTGATTTTGGACACTCTTATTAACATATAAAAATCCAACCCCTTTAGGACCATGAAATTTATGAGCAGAACAAGCAAGAAAATGAACCTGTTCAAGTTCTTCCATATCAAATCGATAATGAGCCATGGTCTGAACTGTATCAGAGTGAAAAACAGCACCATGCTTGTGACAAATTTCAGAAACCCGATGTAAAAGGAAGTAAATTAGCAACTTCATTATTAGCATGCATTAAAAGAAACTAATGTCTTTGCACTCGTAGATAAAATTTGATCTAAATGCTGTAAATCAATATGACCATTCTCATCCAAATGAACATATGTAACATCTACTAAACCTTTGGTCTTCAACCTATCAATGGTATGCCCAACTGCATGATGTTCTATAGGAGATGTCACAATATGCTTAACACCTAAATCTTTGACAGCACAACGAATAGCCATATTGTCTGCCTCGGTACCCCTGAGGTAAAAAATATTTCTCAGGTGTGCAATTTATATGCTTGGCAACATTTTTCCTAGCCCGCTCAATTAACGATTTAATTTTCCCACCATAAAAGTGTGTGGAAGATGGGTTTCCAAAACCATCCTTTAAAACAGGTAAGCATGGCATCTAATACCTCTTCATCTAATGGGGTTGTTGCAGCATTATCTAAATAAACTCTCATATGTAAGATTAAAAATAAAACCTACTATAAATCACTAATTTCTTTAATAAAACGTAGGGCTAAAGCATCAGCTTTCTGAGAAGTAATACTCTCAGTGTAGACCCTGATAATCGGCTCTGTATTTGATTTTCTCAGATGAACCCATTCTTCATTAAAATTAATCTTCACCCCATCTGTACAATCCACATCTTCATTTTATATTTATTTGCCATTAACTCAAGAAGAGTATCAACATTTAAACCTTCTGTTAACTGAACTTTCTGTTTTGACATAAAATAATTTTTGTAGCGTTTCCTCAATTCAGAGCAGGAAATTTTAGACTTAACTAAATGTGTTAAAAATAAAGCTACACCAACTAAGGAATCACGTCCATAATGAAGTTCTGGAAAAATAACACCTCCATTACCTTCACCACCAATTACAGCATCTACTTCTTTCA
Organism: Cryomorphaceae bacterium; assembly: GCA_019649675.1. GTDB lineage: Bacteria > Bacteroidota > Bacteroidia > Flavobacteriales > UBA7430 > MED-G21. The sequence continues at coordinate 130,305 of BOWN01000004.1, forward strand.
TTTTCTCAACAACATTTACTTCACCTACAGCAGATGCAAAATAGTTTACGCCATGAATTTTACTCACATCATATAAAGCTCGAGTTGAAGATAAATTAGATACAGCATTTCCTTTTTTAAGTGTAATATATAATCAGCAACTGCAACTAATGTGTACTCTTCACCAAATATAGAACCATCTTCAGAAACAATTGCCAATCGATCTACATCAGGGTCCACAACAAATCCTAAATCAGCATTACTAGAAACAACTAAAGAACATAAATCATGTAAATGTTCGGGCAATGGCTCAGGATTATGAGGAAATTCCCCAGTTGGATCACAATACAACTTAACCACCTCTACTCCCATTGCTTCGAGCAATGCAGGAATATATATACCTCCTGATGAATTCACAGCATCAACTACAACTTTAAACTTAGAAGACTTAACGCTTTCAACGTCTACTGAAGGTAAAGCTAAAATAGCATTGATATGCTTTTGTAAATAATCTTTTTTCCACAAGACCCAAATCGTCTATATGAGCATACTCGAAATTTTCTTCTTCAGCAATTCTTAATATTTTATGCCCATCATCAGCCGAAACAAACTCACCTTTTTCATTCAACAACTTAAGTGCATTCCATTGCTTAGGATTATGACTGGCAGTCAATATAATACCCCGAAGTTTTTTCCATCGGAACAGCAATTTCTACGTTGGGGTTGTACTCAAACCTAAATCTATCACATCAATACCTGATGATTGTAATGTAGAAATGACAAGATTCTGAACAACAAGTCCTGAAATTCTTGCATCTCTCCCTACAACTACTTTAATCTTATCCTTTGACCTAGACTTTAACCACATTCCATAAGCGAAGCGTATCTAACAACATCTATGGGCGTTAAATTATTTCCAGGAAAACCACCAATTGTTCCTCTTATTCCAGAAATTGACTTTATTAATGTCATTTATTTAGATTTAAGACAAATATAAGAATTGAATAGGGTGAACTGCCTTGAAAAAAATAAAGAAACTAACATAAGAAAGTGAACAATAAGTACGAGTTCATTAGTTTTATAAGAAAATAGTACTTATTGTGAACTTATTTGTGAATAAGTTCACAATAAAAACAAAAAACAATCATTAAAAAAGGTAGATTTAATTTTTACTGTTGTACTTTTATAGTAGTTAATTTTTAATCAAAAATGAACCATAAATCAGGTGAAAACAAGATTGCAAAACTCATATCTCGTTATGAGAATATGCTAAATAATAACACCCAATCATTTTTTGACACACACGAATTTGAAGACATTGCCGACCATTACATTGAAAAAGGTCTTCTTGGAGAAGCTATGGGAAGTATGGAAATGGCATCTACACAATATCCATTCTCAGCAAATTTCCTGATTAAAAAGCTCAAATACTTACAATTCTCGAAAGATTACCGAAGCAGAAAAAACTCTCGATATAGCAGAATCATTGGAACCAAGCAACCCTGATTTACATATAGCTAAAGGCAGTATTTTATCAAAAAAAAGAAAACATCAAGAGGCTCTCCAACATTTTCATAAGGCTCAAAACTTATTAGAAAATCCTATTGACGCCTATCCATTTATAGCTTTTGAATACCAATGCCTTGGAAGATTTCAAGATGCCATTAATTACTTAGAAAACTTTCTAAACAATGAACCTGATGATGACATTGCAATCTTCAATATCGCCTATTGTTTTGAACGTCTAGATGCATATAATGATGCCATTGATTTTTTTAAACAACTTATTGAAAAATCACCTTATTGCGAAATCACATGGTATCAATTAGGCTTATTTTACAATAAAATTAAAGACTATAAACAGGCTATAATTGCTTTAGACTATGCAATTCTAATTGATGAGACTTTACAGCAGGTTACCACGAAAAGGCTCGCAGTTTATCACAATTACGAAGAAATAAAGAAGCAATTAACACATACCTACTTACTTTTGCATTCGAAAATGCTACTGGCTACACATACCTTAAAATAGGTTTATGCTACAAAGAATTATCAAGTTATAAACAAGCCATTCGATATTTTACCAAAGCATGTCATGAAGACCCTCAACTTTCTGAGGCATGGATGGAAATTGGCCTTTGTTATGAAGCTACAGGCTCAATCGAAGAAGCCTTACATTATATCAAAAAAGCAGTGAATCTTAGCCCTGATGACCTTGAATATCTTTATATTCAAACAAAAACTTATTACAAGACAGGGTTCTACAATGAAGCAGAATTAGGTTACAAGAAACTTATAAAATTAGGGTGTGAATCACCGATAATATGGATGGAATATGCTCATTTGATGAGAAAATCCAATGAAACCAAAAAAGCAATACTTATATTAAAAAAAGGCTTAGAAAAAAATAAAAAACATAGTGAAATACTTGTAAGACTAGGTGCATATCTTTTTCTGGATAATCAAGAAGAATTAGCTCATAAATATTTACGTACAGCTAATAAGATTAATCCAGATATCAAAACTGATATATATAAACATATTCCAGACTTAAAGAATAACAATAACTTCAACAAACTACTAAAATTATAATAATGAACTTCCCTTTAAAACATATTCCCAACAGAACAAATAGCCCTAGAGATAATGGACTAACAATGGTTATGGATAAAGGGTTAAGTATTCGAGAATCTGAGAATATGATCTCAAGTGCTTCAAAATACATTGATATTGTCAAATTGGGATTTGGTACAGCATTTCTTACGGAAGACTTAGACAAAAAAATAAAATTATACCAAAATGCTGGATTTAAAGTTTATTTTGGAGGGACCTTATTTGAAGCTTTTATAATACGTGATATGTTTAATGAATATGTTGAATTAATTAAACGGTTCGGAATGGATACAGTAGAAATTTCTGACGGCTCCATTACAATAGATCACGACAAAAAGTGTGAATACATAAATATTCTTTCTCAACATACAACCGTACTCTCCGAAATTGGATCTAAAAGTGCTAATATACTAATACCCCCATATAAGTGGATTAAAATGATGGATAAAGAAATAGATGCCGGATCCTGGAAGGTAATTGCAGAGGCACGTGAGGGAGGAAATGTAGGAATATGTAGAGAAACTGGTGAAGTTCGTTCTGATTTAATTGAAGAGATTTTAACAAAAATTCCACAAGATAAAATTTTATGGGAGGCGCCTAAAAAATCTCAACAAGTATGGTTTATTAAGCTCATGGGAGCAAATGTTAACCTTGGAAATATTACCCCTAATGAAATCATTCCTCTTGAATGCCTTAGACTAGGATTAAGAGGAGATACATTCTATGACTTTTTACCTAAATAATAATGAAAACAATTAGCCCAAAAGAATTCAAAAATCTTCTGAAAAAAAATAACAATTTTCAGATTATAGATATTCGTGAGCCATATGAATATGAAGATGGCGCTTTAACTAATGAAAATATTCCTCTAGATAAAATGATGTCCTCTCTAAATAAATTACGAAGAGACTGCCCTGTAATTATTTATTGCCAAACTGGCAAAAGAGCATCAGCAATTATTTACATGTTAGAGAAAGAATATAAATTAGAAAATCTATACAATCTTGAAGGCGGTTACAATGCTATTATGCAAGAAGAATATGAGTCGATCTAAATTAGACTTTATCCTCATCACTCTTAAAGGTTTTACAATGGGTGCAGCAAATGTAATTCCTGGTGTTTCTGGTGGGACTATAGCATTAATTACTGGCATCTATGAAGAACTAATAAATTCTTTAAAATCATTTGACAAAAAAGCGCTTGAACTTTTACTTAAAAGAGAGTTCTCAAGATTATTAAACCACATAAATGGAAAATTCCTCTTTTTTTTACTATTAGGAATTGTAGTAAGTGTTTTTAGCATCGCAAAATTATTTGAATATCTTTTATTAGAACATCCAACTCAAATATGGGCTTTCTTTTTCGGACTTGTTTTTGCTTCAGTTTACTATGTTGGAAAAACTGTCAAACAATGGAATACTAAAAATACAAGCTTCTTTATTTTAGGAACATTTATTGCCCTCTTAATATCATTCACAAACCCTTCCCCTAGCTCAAATGGAAATTATCTGTTTGTATTTTTTTGTGGTATAATAGGTATTAGTGGGATGTTATTACCAGGACTTTCTGGATCTTACATACTAATGCTTCTTGGTAATTATAAACTTTTAATGGTTGACTCAATAAATGCCATCTCTAAGAGTATCAAGATGCTTATGCTAGGAGATTTTACATTTTTAAATAACCCTGACCAAAAAATAGGACTGATTCACTTTTGTTTATTTTTATTTGGATCTATTTTTGGAATGATATCATTTTCAAGACTTATTGCATGGATATTCAATAAATACAAAAATATTACTATTGCATTGCTAACTGGATTTATCTTTGGTTCTTTAGCTATAATATGGCCTTGGAAAAATGCTATTTTACACCCTACAATTCTTGATAGAAATAGTAACCCTATGATTATCGGATACGAACGCTACTTTCCTAAAGAACTTAACCAAGCAACCATAACCACATTATTCTGTATTCTTTTTGGCATTATTTGCATTTGGGCAGTTGAAAAAATGGCAGAAAAACAAATTTGATGAAACAATACGGACTAATCGGTAAAACACTAGACCATTCCTTTTCAAAATCATATTTTGAAAACAAATTCATCACAGAACACATTCAAAATGCATCCTACTCTAACTTCCCGCTAGAATCTATTGAGGAATTCAAATTACTTATCAAAAAAAAGACTTTTAGTGGCCTTAACATCACTATACCCTATAAAACATCGATTATTCCTTTTTTAGATGAATTATCTGATGAGGCAAAATCAATTAGTGCTGTAAACACCATTCATTTTAAAAACGATAAATTGATTGGATACAACACAGACTATCATAGGCTTTCTTAACGCTATAAAACCCTTTCTTATAAAAACAATGGAACAAGCCTTAATTCTTGGAACCGGAGGGGCTTCTAAAGCAGTTGTCTTCGCATTAAAAAAAATTGGAATTAAATGTTTGTGTGTCTCTAGGCTTCCCAATGAACAACAATTGAATTATAACCAACTTAATGAACTTGTTCTAAAACATCATTTACTTATAGTTAATACTACACCTTTGGGAACAAGTCCTAATATTAATGAATGTCCAAATATTCCTTACCAATATATTACAGAAAAACATTTATTAGTGGATTTAGTATATAATCCTGAAGAAACACTTTTCTTAAAAAAAGGAAGAAAAAATTTAGCCAAAATTCTAAATGGAAAATCGATGCTTATTCATCAAGCAGAAGAAGCATGGAAGATTTGGAATTCCTAACAATACTTCAACCTCAATATTTCTGAATAACTTTTAAGATGCTATAAATTATTAGATAAATTGTTTTGAAAGTTTTTTATTCTTCGGTCCTTCAGAATAATCATAGAACCCCTCTCCTGATTTAAGTCCTAATTTACCTGCAGTAACCATATTAACCAATAAAGGACAAGGGGCATATTTTGGATTACCAAAACCATCATTAAGCACTTCTAAAATTGAAAGACAAACATCTAAACCTATAAAATCTGCTAAATGTAAAGGCCCCATTGGATGAGCCATTCCTAACATCATCACGGTATCAATTTCCTCAACTCCAGCAACACCCTCATACAAAGTATATACCGCCTCATTAATCATTGGCATTAAAATCCGATTAGCAACAAAACCAGGATAATCATTCACTTCAACAGGAGATTTCTTTAAATCTCTCGATAATTGCATAATTAGTCCAGTAACTTCGTTTGAAGTAGCATATCCACGAATAATTTCAACTAACTTCATAACTGGAACCGGATTCATAAAATGCATTCCAATAACTTTATCAGGACGATTCGTAACTGATGCTATTTTGGTAATTGATATTGAAGAGGTATTTGATGCTAAAATGACATTTTCACCACAAAGCTCATCTAATTGAGAGAAAATCTTCAATTTGATATCCATATTTTCTGTTGCGGCCTCTACAACGATATCAACACCAGTTATACCATCATTCATCGATGTGAAAGTCGTAATTTTATCTAAAGTATTTTGCTTATCATCTTCAGATATTTTTTCACGTTTTAACATTCTATCAAGATTTTTCTCGATAGTATTCATTCCACAATGCAAAGAGTCAGCTGAAATATCTATTAATGAAACTTCATAACCACTCTGGGCAAAAGTGTGAGCAATACCATTCCCCATGGTTCCTGCTCCAATAACTGCAATTTTTCTCATAGTATTTATTTTCCTCGTCCTTGAAAGACAATTTTAAAGGTATAAATTAAAACTTTTAAGTCATTAAATATTGACATATTCTCTATGTAAATAATATCATAACGCAATCTTTCTATCATCTCATCTACCGAACTTGCGTAACCATACCTAACCATACCCCAAGAAGTTACACCAGGCTTAACCTTCTGTAAATGCTTATAATGAGGGGCCTTTTCAATAATTTGTTTTGCATAGAATTCTCTTTCAGGTCGAGGACCTACTAAAGACATCTCTCCTATTAAAACATTCCAAAACTGAGGCAACTCATCTATTCTATACCTTCGCATTATATTTCCCCATTTCGTTATTCTTGGATCACTATCACTTGAAAGCTGAGGGCCATTTTTTTCTGCATCTAAAAACATAGATCTAAATTTTATGATTTTAAATAAGCCCCCATGAATTCCAATTTCGCTCTTGATAAAAAATACAGGACCTTTAGAACCAATTTTAACTAAAATTGCAGAAATTAAAAACAATGGGGATAGTAAAAATAAAGCTGATAAAGAAATAACAACATCAAACACGCGCTTTAATGAAAATTGCCATACTGGCATTAAATCATGCTTAATTTCAATAAGTGGTACATCAAAGATTGATTGCATTTTTACACGACCTGCTAAAATATCGTAATTATTAGGTTTAACCTTTATTAGCACATCTACTCCTTCTAAATCATTAATAATACCTTCTAGAATCTGATGCTGTTCTGATTGCTCAATTGCTATGAGTACCTCTTCAATATTATTCGATTTTATTACTAAACGTAAATCTTTATAAGAACCTAGATAAGGGATATATTCATTTAAATTATACCCATTTTCATCCATCCCATTAACAAAACCTACTATAAGGTTTCCACCGGGATTTTTACTCTCAGTTAAATTTTTGAACATATCTACAGCACTATTACTTCCCCCTACTATCAAAGTATTAAAACCAATATGTCTATTGTGAATTTTATTTACTGTGTGTGTGTAAAAACAAACCTAAAGATATAAGTTGTTATAAAATGTAGAACAAATAAAATAGAAATCGAACTGTAATAATTTTTATAACTAGGGATAAAATCATCTAATATTGCAACAAAAAATATAACAAACACCTACAAAAGACTGTAATAAGGTTTGCCCAAGTTCAATAAGACGAGACTTACGGTAACATTTTTATAATAACCTGAAGAAAATAAATACAAGCCAGAACAGAGTAATTGAAACAACACCTAACCAAAACTGACTATTAAATAAAAAAGGAATATCAGATCCAAACAACTGAGGTTCACAATTTCCTTTCTATAAGAAAAGAATAAAACCCATGCGATAGCAGCTGAAAAGGGAAACTAAAATTAGATACTTTAAACGTGTAATTTTCTTATTCATTATTGTTCTGTAGCCATTTAATATTATCAAAATAAAATGATGCAGTTTCACTTGTTGGAGACTTTACAGTACCAATAAAAATACCAAACTCATCACTAGAGTTACCCAAATTTACTTGATAAGTTGTATGAACATAAATCTTATTCCATTCTTCACTAGGATTTATTTGTATAGACTCATATAAATTTATTAAACCTGTTTCTACTGACTTCACTGCTACACCTAACTTAAAAGAATGATCACAGCGGTAATTCATCTCGAGCATACTTGCATTATAGATACCATTTAAAGGAACAAATTCTGAACTCATGATTTCAAAAAATCATTATTGCTATCCAAATGAATTTCGCCACTCCCATAACCTTCAAAAACTAAGCTATCGATATTAGTCCTAATTAAACTCGTATCACTATTTTCTGTACTCTCAACTACAGACCCAGCATCTTCAAAATCCTCAACAAACAAAATGCCACATTTTCTTTATATGATGTTGTTGCTTTTAATACCACCGTACTATCTCTATGAAGATTTACCACATTAGAATTAGAGACTTGATAAGTATCACCGTCTTTTATATACAAATCACATATTTCAAAAATGGATAAATAATACGAGTCGCAGAAATGCCGTTTGCTTTAATTCCAGATGACACTCTAAATTCATGAGCACCATCAGCAAGAATAGGAATGATACAAGGCAACTCAAATGCTCCCAAAAAGCTACCATCCATAGTAATCCAAGCATCAGTTAATTTTTGAGAATCTGATCCTTCAAAAGAATCAGTTTCTAAATCAATCGATTCAATATGAACATAAGATGGTATTTCAGCCTTGAATTGATCTTTTATACATGAACTAAATACAAGTGCAGTTAATATAATCAAAACCTTTCTATGCATTGGGCAACGTATTAGTAATTCTTTCGTTAATTTTTTCAATAACAGTATGAGCAACACGTAAAGCTTTACATCCATCATTTAAAGTTACATGCGGCAAACTATTATTCTGAATAGCCTTAGCAAAAGAAAGCAATTCTTCTTGTATAGCATTAAGCTTTTTAACTCTAGGTTTGTGAACGTGAACACTCTTTTTATTTCCATCAGTATCAACTTCTATATTCAATACAAAAGGATTCCAAGAACTCTCCTCACTTAAACTGACAATTTCAGTATTCTTCTCTAAAAATCGATGGAAACATAAGCATCTTTCTGAAAATCCTTGTTTTGCGCATTTTTTTCAATGACACCCTGCTAGCCGTTAAATTTGCAACACAGCCATTTTCAAACTCAATTCTGGCATTGTTATATCAGCATTATCACTTGCAACTGCAACACCACTTGTACTAATATCAGTAATGTCTGACTTTACAATATTTAAAATAATATCTATATCGTGAATCATTAAATCTAAAACAACTGAAACATCGGTACCTCTTGGGTTAAATGGCGACAATCTATGCGTTTCAATAAATAAAGGGTTTTTAATATATGGTTTGGCCGCTGTAAAGGCAGGATTAAACCTTTCGACATGACCTACCTGTACTTTAACATCATAACGCTCAGCCAAAACTAATAGCTCATCTGCTTCTGCAACGGTGTTTGTAACAGGTTTTTCGATAAACACATGCTTATGATTTAGTATTGCTTGCTTAGCGCATTCAAAATGAGACAGTGTTGGTGTAACTATATCAACAATATCTGTTTCATCAATTAAAGAATACATTGAATCAAAAGAACGAACAGACAACTCTTTACTTATTTTTGTCGAAAGATGAGTATCTGGATCATAAAAACCTACTAAATCATATTCTGGCATACTCTTAATTATATCAAGATGAATTCGTCCCAAATGCCCAGCCCTAAAACAGCTATTTTCATAAATCTAAAAATTTGATCAAAAATAACCATTTCAGTTAGACCCATATAATCATTGATATATTTTTGTTCACATTATACATTTTAATAGCTTGCAACTATGAATTTAACAGATAATTCGAAACACCAAGGCAAGAGAAAAAAACTTGTTTTAGCACTCAAATCTATGGGTATTGAATCAGACCAAGTATTGCAAGCAATGCTAAAAGTTCCCCGCCATTATTTTTTAGATTCGTCTTTTGAAGATTTTGCATATCAAAATAAAGCATTCCCAATTGGAAAAGAACAAACGATATCACATCCATACACAGTTGCTTTCCAATCTGAAGTATTGAATATTAAGAAAGGAGGCAAAGTACTTGAAATAGGAACTGGTTCTGGATATCAAACAGCAGTATTATTTCACCTCGGAGCTAAAGTTTATTCAATAGAAAGACAACATGTTTTATATAATAAATCAAAACACCTTTTAGCAGAAATGAGGATAAAATGCTATTTACACTATGGAGATGGTTATAATGGGCTTCCTACCAAAGCACCATTTAATAAGATTATTGTTACAGCAGGAGCACCATCAATTCCAGAGTTGCTATTTAATCAGCTTTCAGTTGGCGGTTCAATGATTATTCCTTTAGGAGAAAAAAACAGATTATGACATTAATAATAAAAACAAGTAAAAATACCTTTAAAAAATTGAATTTGACAACTTTAATAGCGTCACTTTCAATTTGTTCCAATGCTAAAAATAAACGATAGGAACTAAATTCGACAAAATATCGATCTTTAACTTTACAAAAATCATATAATTTAGACCATATTTTAAGATTAAAAAGTATTAATGATGTAGTTATCAATACCTCCGAAACCTTATAAAAATTGAATAAAACACGCTTTTCAACACATACTTGTTGAAAAGCGAACAGAGAACATCTATTGTACTTTTAAATTTTAAGTGAAATTGCCAACGTAAATAAACTTTAAAACTTAAACTTTAAAAATTATGAAAAAGTTAATTACGATTGCATGTGCTTTTGCTGTAACTTTAAGTGTAAACGCACAAGATAACACACCTAAAGCTGGTGATTGGTCTGTTGGAACTCATGCTGGTCCAGTATTAGAGTATGTTGGAAATTTAATTAGTGGAGTTGCAACTTCACCTGCTGTGTCTTTTGGAGAAGATCAAGGTCATGGTACAAACCACACAAACATTTCTGGTAAGTACTTTACTGATGACATGACAGCATGGAGAGGTAGCTTAAACCTTTATTTTACTTCTGACTCACTAGCAGATTCATCTTTCATGTTAGGTGTAACAGCTGGTAAAGAACACAGAAAAGGTACAGCAAACCTTCAGGGTTACTATGGCTACCAAGCAAACATAAACATGATGAATCATGACGATGAAACTGAAATGTCATTTGGTGCTCATGGTTTGTAGGTGTTGAATATTTTGTTCGCCCTAAAATGGGTATTGGAGCTGAATACCGCATGGACTTAACTATGCAGATTCAAATGTATCTTTAGGTGGGTCTATGGGAAGCTTAATGCTTAACCTTTACTTCTAGAAAGTATATTACGAAAAAGGAGCTATATAGCTCCTTTTTTTCTTATAATTACTTAAATTTTTAAGTGCACGATCCATTTGCCTTTTATCATCTTTTGCTTTAGATCTTCACGTTATCATGTAACTTCTTTCCTTTCGCTAAAGCAATATCAATCTTGCCCAACCCTTATCCGAGATATATAATTTTAATGGAACAAGAGTAATACCAACGTTTTGCAAGGCAGAAGAAATTTTATTTATTCTTTTTATTAAGTAATAACTTTCGCAGACGTTTTGGCTCATGATTCATATATGAACCATATTGATATTCAGCAATACATCCCTGTAACCCACACTTCGATAGCTGAACATAACAATATGCCTCAGCTATATTTGCATTCCAGCTCGTAGTGATTTTATTTCTGTACCCTGTAACTGTATACCTGCAGTAAAAACTTCTAGCAGCTCATACTCGTACCTGGCTTTTCTATTAGAAATAGATATCGATTTATCTATAGATTTCTTTACCATCAGCCTCTATTTTGCTTCCATTTAGATTTTTGATAAGAAGTTTTATCTATCGAAATCTGCTTCTTTTTCATTAAAAAACCTTGCGGCATACCAAGCAGCGATCATTTGCTCATTGGAGTTATCAGACTTTAAGAAACTCGGGTCAAAATATTTTTTCACAAAATGAGTATCAAAATTACCAGAAATAAATGATTCGTGTCCCATGACGAAAGCTCCAAACTCAAGAGTTGTTTGTATCCCTGCAATTTGATAATCTGAAATAGCTCTTTTCATTATTTCAATTGACTCAGAACGATCTTTACCATAAGTAATCAACTTTGAAATCATAGGATCATAATAAATAGGTATCTCCATTCCTTCCTCAAAACCATCATCTACTCGCACACCTATGCCAACAGGCCTTTTATAAGAAGATAAGACACCTATATCTGGCAAAAAGTTATTTTTTGCATCTTCAGCATAAACTCGAACTTCCAAAGCATGGCCAGAAATTTTTAAATCATCTTGATTAAATGAGAGCTTTTCTCCTCTGGCAACTAAAATTTGTTGTTTCACAAGATCAACTCCAGTAATCATTTCAGTGACTGGATGTTCGACTTGAAGTCGAGTATTCATTTCTAAAAAATAGAAATTCATATTTTCATCTAATAAAAACTCAACCGTTCCAGCTCCTACATAATTACACGAAAGTGCAACATTAACAGCACATAGCCCCATTTCAGCTCTTAATTCATCTGTGAGCACTGAAGATGGCGCCTCCTCAATCACTTTTTGATGTCGACGTTGAATAGAACACTCACGCTCAAAAAGATGAACAACATTACCATGCTTATCAGCCAATACCTGAATTTCTATATGACGCGGAGAAGCGATATATTTCTCTATAAATACAGCACCATTTCCAAATGCTGAAACAGCCTCACTAACAGCTAACTTCATTTGTTCTTCAAAGACATCCGCACTTTCAACAATTCGCATCCCCTTACCTCCGCCTCCAGCTGAAGCTTTAATTAAAATAGGAAAACCAATTTCTTGAGCCAATGACTTTGCAACCTCAATATCATCTATAGCACTATCAGTTCCAGGCACCATAGGAATATCATAACCCTTTACTGTATCTTTAGCCGTTAGCTTATCACCCATAAGCTCAATGGCTAAAGGCGAAGGACCTATAAACTCAATTCCAGACTCAAAGACCGATTTTGCAAAATCAGCATTTTCTGAAAGGAAACCATAACCTGGATGAATACCATCAACACCTAAATCTTTACAAACTGATATAATTTTATCTCCTAGCAAATAAGACTGATTAGATGGTGCAGGACCCAAACAGACCGCCTCATCTGCATACAAAACATGAGGAGCCATTCTATCTGCTTCGGAATAAACCGCAACAGTTTGAATTCCCATCTCTTTTAACGAACGCATTATGCGTAAAGCTATCTCGCCTCTATTTGCTACTAATACCTTTTTCATCAGCCAAAAATTAGGCCACAAATTACAAAATTTTACACCATCTTATTATACCAAGTTATTTTACAAATAAATCTTAATTTTGCTAATGATTTATAATAAATGTTTATATGAAACTCAAAATCCTCTCCATTATTTTCTTGTTTTCTTTTTACTTGTCTTTTGCACAAGAAGTTTTTTTTGATGCAAATGACTCTGAAATATCTTTTAATACTCAAAGATTCATTATCCCAAAAAAATACCGGACACTTGGTATTGATAAAATCGAAATTGAAAAATTATTGGAGGGATCTAATCGTGAAAGTGAAGTAAATGTTCATGAAAGCAATGACCTTATACTAATTCCTTTCCCAAATGGAGAAAATGTATTATTTCGATTTGTTCAAGCACCTATTATGTCACCCACACTTTCTGCGAAATATCCTAAAATCAAAACCTATCTTGGTGAAAGTATTGATAATAAAATGACAATGCGATTTAATTACAATCCCGAATTAGGGTTTCACGCAATGATTATGGGGCAAACTGATGTCATTTTTATTGACCCCTATTCTTTTCAAAACAAGAATTACATCATATCATACTATAAAAAGGACTATGAAAACTATGCAAAAAGAGAATTTCATGAAGAAGCTCCCATATCGTCTTCTGACTATGAAGAGTATCTAGAATATAAAGCTGCAAATCCTAGCATTCAAAACAGTAGTTCTGGGAATCAACTTAAGTCTTATCGCATTGCAATAGCTTGCACACAACAATATTCAAATTTCCATGGAGGTACTACTGAAGAAACACTTGATGCCATAGTCACAACTATGAACAGAATAAATCAAGTATATGAAACAGAATTATCTATTCGCTTAATTTTAGTGGATAATAATGACTCTCTAATCAATTTATCTGTTTCTGCTGGGATGTCAAACAACAATACGAACCAACTCATAAACCAATCACAAGAAGTAATTGATGACATCATTGGTTCAGAAAATTATGACATCGGACATACATTTAGTACTGGCGCTGGAGGTCTTGCATCTCTTGGAGTACCATGCAATGATAACGAAAAAGCTAGAGGAGTTACAGGAACTAACTCTCCAGTTGGAGACCCTTTTGACATTGACTACGTAGCACATGAAATCGGACATCAATTTGGTGGAAACCACACATTTAATGGTACATCGGGATCATGCAATGGAAACAGAAATGAGGAAACTGCATACGAACCAGGAAGTGGAAGCACAATAATGGCTTATGCAGGTATATGCAGTAGTCAAAACTTACAATCAAATAGTGACCCTTATTTCCATGCTGCAAGTTATGACGAAATACAATATTACATCAACAGTGCATGGGGACAAACTTGTGCAACAATCACTGAAACAGGTAACTCTATCCCAGAGGCCTCTATTGAAAAAGATAATTACATCATACCTGTGTACACTGCTTTTGAACTCGATGGAGTCAGTTATGACAATGATGAAGATGAATTATCACACTCATGGGAACAAATGGACTTAGGACCTGCTGGACATCCAAATTCTCCTACTAACAATGCACCAATATTTAGAGTATTTAATCCAACTGAAAGTAGTAAAAGAACCTTTCCAAGAATGTCATACCTACTTAACAACTCACAACCCAATTATTCAGGAGGCGAAATAATGCCAACTTATGCTAGAACCTTACACTTTAGATTTACCGTAAGAGACAATAGAGCTGGTGGTGGTGGAATTACATATGATCAAACTGAAGTTGAAGTTACTGAGCAAGCGGGTCCTTTTGAAATAATTTCACCTAACGGAAATGAAACATTAGGAATTAATGAGACATATACTGTGGAATGGGAAGTTGCAAGTACCGACGAAAACATTATTAACTGCCAAGAAGTTAATATCATGCTTATGCATAATACAAATGGAACTTGGGAAGAAACTATACTTGCTCAAAACGAACAAAATGATGGTCAAGCTCAAATTACCATTCCTAATTCGGAGGAACTAATTGGATCTCAAAATAGAATTAAAATTGTTCCTACTAATAACATCTTTTTAGATATTTCAGATGATGATTTTTCAATTACAGCTATGAATGTCTGTGAAATATCAGGAGGAAATGTAGAAATTTACCCAAATCCAAATCATGGAGTATTTACACTGCGAACTGTAAATACTTCTCCAAATAATATGGAATTGATTATTTACAATCTATTTGGAGAAAAAGTACATCATGAAAATTTTAAAACAACTAATAATCTAGAAAAAGAATTTAATTTTAGAACTCTAAACTCTGGGCTCTATTACGTTGAATTAAAAACACCTACTGAGAAAGTTATTAAAACCATTTCAATTTTATAACAAAAAAAGAGCCAAATGGCTCTTTTTTTTCTTGTTAAATAAAAATATTTAAGATAAAACCTCAGCAACTTTATCAGCTGCTTCTTGGAGTAAAATAACAGAATGAACTTTTAAACCACTTTCATCAATTAACTTTTTTGCTTCCTCTGCATTTGTACCTTGTAAACGAACAATAAGTGGGACATTGATTTCACCGATATTATTATAGGCATCAACAATTCCTTGAGCTACTCTATCGCAACGAACAATACCACCAAAAATATTAACCAATAGTGCTTTCACATTTTCATCTTTTAAAATAATGCGAAAAGCCTGTTCTACACGAGCTGCATCGGCAGTACCACCAACATCAAGAAAATTAGCAGGATTCCCACCGGCATGCTTTATAATATCCATTGTGGCCATAGCTAAACCAGCACCATTAACCATACAGCCTACATTACCATCTAATTTAACATAGTTTAAACCATATTCACCTGCTTCAACCTCAGCGGCATCTTCTTCTCGAATATCACGCATTTCTGCATAATCTTGATGGCGATATAAAGCATTATCATCAATAGAAACTTTAGCATCTACAGCAATAATTTTTTCGTCAGAAGTTTTCAATACAGGGTTTATTTCAAATAAAGAAGCATCAGATCCATCGTACGCCTTATACAAGCATGCAACAAACTTTGTCATCTCTTTAAAAGCTTTTCCTGTAAGACCTAAATTAAAAGCTACTTTGCGACATTGAAAAGGCAACAAACCTGTAGATGGATCTATTTCTTCTGTAAATATAAGGTGAGGTGTCTTCTCGGCAACCTCTTCTATATCCATCCCTCCTTCTGTAGAATACATAATCATATTTCTTCCAGTAGCTCGATTCAAAAGAACAGACATATAAATTTCACTGGTCTCAGTTTCACCTGGGTAATATACATCTTCAGCAATTAAAACCTGATGAACAGTCTTTCCTTCAGCTGATGTTTGAGGTGTAACCAGCTGCATTCCAATAATATTTTCAGCATGAGACCTCAACTCTTCTAAATTCTTGGCTAACTTGACTCCACCACCTTTACCTCTACCACCAGCATGTACTTGGGCTTTAATGACATGCCAACCTGTACCTGTTTCTTCTGTTAATTTTTTAGCAGCTTCAACTGCAGCTTCTGGAGTTGAAGCAACAATTCCACGTTGAATTCCAACGCCATAACTGTTGAGTATTTCTTTACCTTGATATTCGTGTAAATTCATGAGTTAATTGTTTTGCATTGCAAAAGTAATTTATTGTTCGGATAATCAAAAACAAATTGAAAATACCATTTCAATTATATTCAATTTGAATAAATAATTAAGGACCAAATCATAAAATGCATCAAATAAATTAACAATTACATTAAATATTAAATAATGGGCTTTTAATTTTATTAAAAATTAACTTTACTTTTACTTAAAATTTACGACTAAATGATTGAAAATAAACCATCCGTACACTACATCAACTATCTGGATCTTGACAAAATCCTCAATGCACAAAACCCTCTAAGTGGAGAAGGAAAAGAAGCAGCGCACGATGAAATGTTGTTTATCATCATTCATCAAACCTATGAGTTATGGTTTAAACAAATCATTCATGAAATAGACTCTGTAATGGATCTTTTGAAAAAAGATAAGATTGATGAAGAGAATGTTGGTCTTATTGTTTCTAGAATAGAACGTGTAAACAAAATTTTACAAATCCTAGTTAAACAGATAGATGTTCTAGAAACTATGACATCACTTGACTTTCTAGATTTTCGCCATCATCTTTCACCAGCTTCAGGTTTTCAATCGCATCAATTCCGAAAATTAGAAGTTATGCTAGGACTCAAAATAAAAGACCGACACCAATTTGGAGGCTGCCCCTACCATGATCAATTTAAAGGGCAAAAAAAGAACGAAATATTAGAACTAGAAGATAGTGCATCATTATTCAAATTAATAGAAAAATGGTTAGAACGAATTCCTTTCTTAAACATGGAAGGTTTTAACTTCATCTCTAAATATGAAGATGCTGTAAATGAAATGATGAATAATGAAATTTCGCGCATAAAGGATTCACATTTACTAAATGACGAAGATAAGAACCTGAGAGTTCGAATGATTTATGAAAACAAGAAATACTTTGAACAGGTATTTGATGAAAACACACACCAAAAAGCTGTTGAAAATGGAGAAATATCTCTTTCATATAAAGCAACCATGTCTGCATTATTAATCAATTTATATAGAGAACAACCAATTCTTCACCTCCCTTTTAAATTATTGAAAAACATTGTAGATGTAGACCATCAAATTGCCAATTGGAGATTTAGACATATGCAAATGGTCGAAAAAACATTAGGCCAAAAAATTGGGACTGGCGGCTCTTCTGGGCAAGAATATCTTAAAAATACTATAGAGAAACATAAACTATTTGCTGATATTGCAAACATATCTACACTAATGATTTCAAGATCTTATCTACCAGAACTACCTAAAAATGTAAAAAATCAATTAGGATTTAATTTTACTGACAAATGGAAATAACATTAAATAATAAAAATGCGGTTGTTTGTGGTAGTACTCAGGGTATCGGAAAAGCAACTGCAATAGAACTCGCTTTAATGGGGGCCAACGTCACACTAATAGCTCGAGATAAAAACAAACTAGCATCTGTTGTATCTAATTTAGACACCAAACAAGGACAAAGTCACTCATATCTATGTGTTGACTTCAGTAATACAGACGAATTGCGCACCAAACTTAAAAGTATTAATGAAACATACCACATCCTTATAAACAATACTGGAGGACCTGCCGGAGGACCCATTACTGAGGCAAATACCGAATCATTTGAAAATGCGTTTAAAATGCATTTAATTAACAATCAAATACTAGCTCAAAGTGTCATTCCAGGAATGATAAAAGAAGGTTATGGAAGAATTGTTAATATCATCTCCACTTCAGTTAAAGCGCCAATTGCTGGATTAGGGGTTTCTAATACCATAAGAGCTGCGGTTGCAAATTGGGCAAAAACTTTATCCTTAGAATTGGGTGAACATGGAATAACAGTTAATAATATCCTTCCAGGATTTACCAACACAAACAGACTGAAGTCAATCATTGCAAAAAAATCAGAAAAACAAGGTATATCAGAAAATGAAGTCATTAAAACCATGATGAAATCAATACCTGCAAACCGATTTGGGGAAGCCAAAGAAACAGCAAATGCCGTTGCGTTTTTATGTTCGCCTGCTGCTTCTTATATTAATGGAATTAATCTACCAGTTGATGGTGGAAGAACTGCAAGTTTATAAATGGAAAAAATATTAAATTATATAAATGGGGAATTGGTTGAACCGATAAATGGCAATTATTTTGATAATTATAACCCATCTAATGGAAGTGCTTATTCCTTAGTTCCCGATAGTGAAAAAGCAGACATAGATCATGCAGTAGCAGCAGCAAAAGAAGCTTTTAAAACATGGAGTAAAACTTCAAAGCAAGAGCGTTCGGACATACTAATGAAATTAGCCGATACGATTGAAAAACACTCAGAAGAATTGATTATTGCAGAAAGTAAAGATAATGGGAAACCAGAATCATTAGCCAGAGCAGTAGATATTCCGAGAGCGCCAGCAAATTTTAGATTTTTTGCAACTGCAATTCTACACGAGCATTCTGAGATACATGAAATGGATGGAGTGGCATTAAACTACACCTTACGTCAACCCATTGGGGTGGCTGCTTGTATTTCCCCATGGAATTTACCACTTTATTTACTCACTTGGAAGATTGCACCTGCACTTGCTGCAGGAAACACGGTGGTAGCAAAGCCATCTGAAATCACTCCAATGACGGCATTCTTACTCAGTAAAATATGTATTGAAGCAGGCCTTCCTAAAGGAATATTAAATATTGTACATGGCCATGGCGCTAAAGTTGGAGATCCCTTAACAACTCATCCAGACACGCCAATTATTTCCTTTACAGGAGGAACTGTAACAGGAAAACACATTGCAAGCGTTACTGCTCCAATGTTTAAAAAGATTTCGTTAGAGTTAGGAGGAAAAAACCCTAACATCATTTTTGCAGATGCTAATTTTGATAAAGCTGTAAAAATGGCTGTAAAAGCTGCCTTTTCCAATCAGGGTCAAATATGCTTATGTGGATCAAGACTATTTGTTCAAAAAGAAATTTATGCCGATTTTAAACAAGCACTATTAGATAAAGTTTCGCAATTAACAGTTGGAGATCCTAAAAAAGAAAGTAGTAACCTAGGTGCTGTTGTATCGAAAGCCCACATGAATAAAATTCTTGGTAAAATTGAAGAAGGAAAAAAATTAGGAGGTAAAATATTAACCGGAGGAAATAGAGTTATTCTTGAAGGAAATCTTAAAAATGGATATTATATTGAACCTACTGTAATTGAAAGCTTGCCTTTCGATTGCTCAATAAATCAGGAAGAAATATTTGGCCCCGTAGTCAGTTTAATTCCATTTGAATCAGAAGAAGAAGTAATTGAAATGGCTAACTCAACAAAATATGGGCTATCGGCAAGCATATTCACCGAAAACATTTCAAAAGGTCATAGAGTAGCAGCAAATATTGATGCTGGAGTTGTATGGATTAACACTTGGCTTTTAAGAGACTTACGAATTCCATTTGGTGGAATGAAACAATCAGGTGTAGGAAGAGAAGGTGGATTCAAATCCTTACATTTTTTTACTGAACCAAAGAATGTATGCGTAAAAATATAATGATGGAAAAAATTAAATTCAATAGTGAAAGAGCACCTCAAGCAGTAGGTCTATACCCTCACGCTCGAAAATGTGGAAACTTATTATTTCTATCAGGTGTTGGACCTAGGGTTGCAGGTTCAAAAGAAATTCCAGGCGTTTCATTAGATGAAAATGGGGAAATAAAAAGCTACGACATAGAAAAACAATGCCATTCTGTGTTTAAAAATATTAAATTCATACTAGAAGATGCAGGTTCATCTTGGGATAACATCATTGATGTCACAGTATTCCTAACAAATATGAAAGATGATTTCAAAATTTACAATAAAATATACGCTGAATATTTCAAGGAAAACCTACCTTGTAGAACTACTGTAGAAATAAATTGCCTACCAACCCCAATTGCTATTGAACTTAAAGTTATTGCAACCATTTAAAAATAATAATTATGGAAATAAAAACCCTTTAACTTACAAAATTGGATCAATAACAATAGACATCTTTTAAAACCGCCTGTGGGAAATAAAAACCTTTACGTTGAGTCTGGCGACTATATTGTAATGATAGTAGCTGGTCCAAATGCGAGAAAAGATTATCATTATAATGAAACTGAAGAATTATTTTATCAAATAGAAGGAGATATTGTTGTTAAAACACAACAAGATGGAAAATTAGTTGAATATGATATTAAAGAAGGAGAAATGTTCCTTTTACCAGCAAAAGTACCGCATTCACCAATAAGATCAGAAGGTTCGATAGGACTAGTTATTGAAAAAAAGAGACAAGCAGACCATAAAGATGGTTTAATGTGGTTTTCTGAGACTGCTAACGTATTGTTATATGAAGAGTATTTTCATTTAACCAATATAGAAAAAGATTTTCTTCCAGTTTTTAAGAAATTTTACACTAATGAAAAACTTAGAACATGTCCAAAAACTGGAGAAATTATGGCGGTTGACGAGAGATATATTTAAGTAAACTTAGTAATTTTCAATTTCAACAAACCATACTAAACGTTCAGTAAAATCAATATTTATCATGCGAATAAATGGACATGGACATATCCTACCAGAACCTTCTCAGATTCCTAAATTCATGAAGGAAAAGAGACTGTTTTGGATTGATGATGACAAGAAATTTATGCGACAAGGAGATTGGTCTAGACCAATTAACGGTCCTAGTTTCTTCATTAAAGACAAAATAGAATGGATGAATCAACATAACATCGACCATGGTGTTATGCTATGTCTTTCACAATTATATTGTAACGGCTGGAAAAAACAGGATTGCATTGATGGAATTAATTTCCAAAATGATTTTAATGCATCAATTCAAAGCAATTATCCAGAAAAGTTTACTTGCGGTTTTGTCGTTCAACCACTATATATGGATCATGCTCTTAAAGAGATTGATCGATGTGTAAATACACTTGGATTAAAATTACTTTGTCTACCTACTCATTTTTTAAATGAGCATGGAGAATGGCTCTCTACAGCTGAAGCAAATGTTGACCCTATATTTGAACTTGCTAATAAATATGGACTAGCAGTTCAAATTCATCCCTACGATGGTGAGAAAATGATAGCCCTTAAAAACCAATACTGGAGATTTCATTTGATTTGGATGATGGCTCAATGTGCTGACACACTTCATATTTTCAGCCTTAGAGATTTACCAAATAAATACCCAAATTTAAGAACCAGTTTTGCCCATGGTGGGATGTTGGGTATAGCCAATTATGGAAGGAGAATTCAAGGATTTGATGGACGCCCAGATATTTTTGAAGAATTAGAAGATCCAAGAAAAACATTGGGGCATAAAAACTTATATTTTGACACATTGGTTCACGATTCATATACATTAGACTTATTAAAAAAACGAGTTGGCGTAAGCCAAATAATAATGGGATTAGATGACCCTTATCCTCTAGGAGAGGTAGAAGGTGTAGGGACCTCGTACCCGGGAAGAGTATTAGATTATGCAATAGAAATTGGCGTTCTAAGCAATCAAGAAGGTAAAGATATATGGCATAAGAATGTGTTAAATTGGTTAGGAATTAAAAAAGAAGACTTTATAAAATGAAGGCGAAAGTAGAAATAGAAGGCTTGAAGTTAGAGGTAGATTTTTCTAAAGGTCAAGATATTTCAATCCCATTGATATTTAATGGATCTCAACCTAATACTTATAATGTTAATAAGGCTACTTCTCAAGCATATACTGATGGTCAATTTATTGGTGATACTAGAAAAGATGGACCATGTAATTTCGAAACTTATAGCTTAACACCACATTGCAATGGTACGCACACCGAATGCATTGGACACATTACAAAAGAGCGTGTAGATATTTTATCCTCATTAAAAGACCTGATGATTCCTTCTCAGTTGATTTCAATTACACCTGTATCTAGTAAAGAAAAATACAATCCTGAACTAAACGAAGGAGATCTTCTCATCACTAAAGAAGAATTAATTAAGAAATTAAACAACGTTCCAAAAAAGCTTTTAGAAGGATTAATCATTCGAACACTTCCTAACGATGAACATAAAAAATCACAAGATTACATGAAGGTTAAACCAGCCTTTTTTAGCATTGATGCCATGCAATACATAAAGGATATAGGTGTTAAACACTTACTTGTTGACACACCATCTGTAGACCGGCTTTTTGATGATGGTATTCTTTCCGCACATAACATATTTTGGGATACTACTGATAAAGAGTATAATCCAATATCAAAAAACAAAACCATCACTGAAATGATTTTTGTTGATGACAATATACCAGATGGAAATTATTTATTAACGATTCAAATTCCTGCTTTTGTTTCTGATGCAGCTCCAAGCAGACCAATTATATTCAATATTAATGAACTATAAAAAAACAGCAGAGTTTGCCAGTCAACTCGATAAAAAAGATCAATTAAGTTCATACAGAGATGAATTTTACATCCCAAAAGATGAAAACGGAAATGAACTCATTTATTTATGCGGCAATTCTTTAGGTCTACAACCTAAAAGAACAAAAGCATATTTAAACCAAGAATTAGAGGATTGGGCTAAATTAGGTGTTGAAGGGCACGAGCATGCAAAAAATCCTTGGATGCCCTACCACGAATTTTTATCGGAAAGCTATTCCAAAATAGTTGGAGGTAAAAAAAGTGAAGTCGTTGCAATGAATTCCTTAACAGTAAACCTTCACCTAATGATGGTTTCTTTTTACAGACCTAATGCTAAAAGAAACAAAATACTCATTGAGGCAGATGCATTTCCCTCTGATATTTATGCTGTAAACTCTCAAATAAGTTACCACGGCTATAAACCAAAAGACACATTACTAAAACTATCTAGTAGAGAGGGTGAATCGGCAGTAAGAACAGAAGATATTGTACAAGTGATTCGTGAAAAAGGAGACGAAATTGCATTAATTATGCTAGGTGGTGTGAATTATTATACCGGACAAGTTTTCGACTTTGAAACAATTACAAAATTAGCCCACGATAAAGGCATTTTAGTTGGTTTTGATTTAGCACATGCTGCAGGAAACATAAAATTAGAACTTCATAAATGGGATGTAGACTTTGCCGTATGGTGTTCCTACAAATATCTAAACTCAGGCCCTGGATCTTTAGCTGGTGCATTTATTCATGAAAAACATCACAAAAGTAGTTTACCAAGGTTTGCCGGTTGGTGGGGACACAATAAAGAAAATAGATTTAAAATGCCAGACGAATTTGAACCTATTCAAACGGCTGAAGGTTGGCAACAAAGCAATCCTCCAATTTTATCATTAGCTGCCATTCGGGCATCCTTATCTATTTTTGATGAAATTGGGATGGATGCCTTAGTGACGAAGTCTAAAAAAATGACTGATTATCTAATCTGGCTATTAAAGACCATCGAAACAAAAAAGGTTAATATAATAACGCCAAAAGAAAAAGGCTGTCAAATTTCTATTCAAGTAAAAAATGCAGACAAAAAAATATTTAAAATAATTACGAAAAAAGGGGTTATTGCTGACTGGAGAGAACCCGACGTTATTCGTATAGCCCCTGTACCTCTATACAATAGCTATACTGATGTATATAAATTTTACAAAATTCTAGATAGTGTATTATGAAAAAAAATATCACAATTGCAGGCGCAGGATTGGTAGGCTCATTATGTGCCTTGTACATGAGAAAAAGAGGATTTGATGTATCTGTTTACGAAAGAAGAGATGATCTTCGATTGACAGAAATTACTGCGGGAAAATCAATCAATTTAGCACTTTCTGTAAGAGGTTGGACGGCATTAAAAAAAGTAGGCGCTGCTGAGAACGTTGGAAAAATTGCTATACCAATGTATAAGAGGGTTATGCACGATACAGAGGGGAACCTTTACGATCAAGCTTATGGAAATCCTGGACAAGCTATTTACTCGGTATCTAGAGCAAATCTGAACCTGATCTTAATGGAAATGGCTGAAAAAAATGGAGCCAAAATTCATTGCAATCAAAAATGTTTAGATGTAGACTTCTCATCTGGAGATACAACCTTTGAGCATACTAAAACAGGTGAAAAAACAACAGTAAATTCTGACCTACTCATTGGTGCAGATGGTGCCTTTTCAGCTGTTCGTTCTAAAATGACTCGTAGAAATCGTCAACAATACTCACAACATTTTATTGAACACGGATACAAAGAACTATTAATTCCAGCAAACGAAGACGGAACACATAAACTTGAAAAAAATGCCCTACATATATGGCCGCGCGGTAACTTTATGCTGATTGCGCTACCGAACTTAGATGGAAGCTACACATGTACTCTTTTTGCGCCTTATGAAGGAGAAGAATCTTTTGAAGAACTCAACAACAATGAAGATGTCAAAAAATATTTCAAAAAAATATTTCCTGACTTAGTACCGCTGATTCCTGATTTATGTGAACAATTCTTCTCAAACCCAACCTCTTCAATGGCAATCATGCGAACCTATCCTTGGCATGTAGACGATAAAAGCATCCTCATTGGAGACGCAGCTCACGCAACCGTTCCTTTTTACGGACAAGGTATGAATGCTGGATTTGAAGACTGCAGAATATTAGACGAATTACTTGACAAACACAACAATAATTTTAAAACGTGTTTTAAAGAATACTCACAAGTTCGAAAACCTAATGGGGATGGAGTACAAGACCTATCAATGCACAATTTTATTGTGATGCGAGACAAAACTGCAGACACTAAATTTTTATTGCAAAAAAAAATAGAGCAGAAATTTGCCCAGCAATATCCCGAAAAATGGGTTCCTCTCTACTCCATGGTTAGTTTTAGTAATATTCCATACTCAGAAGCATGGCAAGTTGGGATGAAGCAGGAAAAAATGATGCAAAGCATTATGAACATCTCAAACATAAATGAAACATGGGATTCAGAAGAAATTATGGAGAAAATGCTTGGTCTTATTTAAATTAATTTCTCACTTATGGGTAAATTAAATAAAGCTGCCTTTTCTTTTTGAATGCATCTAAACCATCTTTCCAGGTTTCTTTTATTTGATCAGATGTCCAACCCGACTCAATCTGAATACGAAGCTGACTAGAACCAGCCAACTTATCAAAAAATGAATTAAAAAAACGTTCATCCATTTCTTCATATTGACGATAAGACTCTATGAGATACTCTAAGTCAACTTTATTTTGAACCTCAATATCACGCAAATCCCAACCACAACAATCTTTATTTTCATGTTTCGGGTACTTAGCCCCTTGTCCAGAAATTGGTGTAAAGGCATAAAAACATGAATCTAATTTTGGAGAACCAATCACTTGGAATTGTTTAGAAGTACCTCTACCGACACTCATATCTGTCCCCTCAAACAAACACAAAGTAGGATAAAGAGCAATAGATTGAGAATTAGGTAAATTAGGTGATGGTTTAATAGGAAGATTATAAGACTTCTGATGGTCATAATTTTTCATTCCCTGCCAATACAATTCACATTTTACAGAATCTTTTAGCCAATACTCACCATTAATCATTTGCGCATATTCTGCCATTGTCATTCCATGAACAATTGGAATTGGATGCATACCAACAAAAGATTTAAAAGCCGTATCTAAAATAGGACCATCTACATAATGTGCATTCGGATTCGGACGATCCAAAACCAAAACCGGAATAGAATTCTCAGCACAAGCTTCCATCACATAATGTAAGGTTGAAATGTAGGTGTAAAATCTGGCTCCCACATCCTGAATATCAAAAACCACAATATCTACATCTTCTAAAAATTCTTTAGATGGTTTTTTATTTTTCCCATAAAGAGAGAATATAGGCAAACCCGTTTTTGTGTCTATTGTATTATCAATAGATGCTCCTGCATCGGCCTCCCCTCTAAATCCATGCTCTGGTGCAAACACTTTACTTATATTAATACCCCTAGAAAGTAAGGTGTCGACCAAATGTACCTGATGAACTAAGGAAGTTTGATTGGCAACCAAAGCAACGCTCTTTCCTTCTAATAAAGGTATATAATGGTCAACTTGTGCAGCTCCAGTAATTACATCCTTAGTTGTTTGCTTTGGCTGACAACAAAATAGGAATGTAGAGATAAACAGAATCACTAAGGTCATTTTATTATCTTTGAAACAACATAAACAAAACATAGAGCCTTGAATTTTGAAAAATTTGTAGCCAAACGCCTACACACAGAATCAAATCTTCAACACTCCATTTCAAAACCTATTTTAAAAATGGCTGTTGCTGCGGTAAGCTTAAGCATTACTGTTATGATTTTAGCCATTGCTACCGGTAAAGGGCTACAAGAAAAAATCAGTGCTAAAGTTACCGGATTTACTTCTGATATTCAAGTGACTGTATTGGATCTTAATCAATCACTAGAACTATCGCCAATTAGCCCTGACAGCACGGTTATCATGAGCCTCTATGAAATAGAAGGTGTTGAGCATGTCCAAACCCAAATTACAAAAAATGCACTTATAAAAACAGATACAGAGTTTGAAGGCATTGTAGTAAAAGGGGTTGATAACAACTTTGATTGGAGTTTTATTAATACACACCTTACTCAAGGTCAGCTGCCAAAATATAATTCTTATGAAAAAAGTAACGAAATCCTAATTTCTAAAAAACTTAGTCAAACACTGGGCTTAAAAATTAACGATCAAGCGCTATTTTATTTTCAAGGTAAACAAAATAATCAACCTCTAATTCGAAAGTTTACAATAAAAGGCATCTATGAAACAGGTATAGAGATCTTTGACGATCACTATATTTTTGCAGATCTAAAACACCTTCAAAAAATTAATCGTTGGTCTGAAAATCAATTCAGTTCAATTGAAATTAAAGTAAATAAAGATTACAATATAGACGCGATTCAATCTTTAGTAGAAATAGTGACCCCATTCGATACGAAAGTAAGTTCTTCTAAATCACTTTATCCACAAATATTTGACTGGATAAAGCTATTTGATTTAAATATTGCCATTATCTTAATTATAATGATTGTAGTAGCAAGTATCAATATGATCAGCTCATTACTAATCATTATCCTAGAAAGAACAAAAATGATAGGCTTATTGAAAGCTCTAGGTGCTGCAAGTATTTCAATTAAAAAAATATTTCTCTACCACGCATTTTATCTGCTACAAAAAGGATTAATCATTGGAAATGGAATTGGACTTTCATTGATAGCCTTACAACACTTTCTGGCTCCAATTGAATTAGACCCAGCACATTATTATGTTAAAAAACTGCCAGTTACACTATCTATTGAAAATTGGCTCAGCATCAACTTAATGAGCTTTTTTATATGTATGGTTTTATTAATAATCCCTGCACTTATAATTCAAAAGGTAGAACCCGTAAAGGCTATACGTTACGAATAAGCAATCAAAGCTTCTTTAAGTTTCTCAAGCATTTCATCATCAAATTGAAAATGTGTAACAAATCGAATTTGATTTTGACTCACAGCAGAACAATAAATATTCTTTGTTTCTAGGTAATCAACCAATCGTGTTGGATCATCTAGCACAAAAATCAAAATATTTGTTTCTACAGGAATGACTTCAGAAACATAATCAAGGCTTGATAAAACAGATTCGATCTCCTTTGCCCTCCTGTGGTCATCTTTCAACAGGGACACATGATTATCTATTGCATAATCACAAGCTGCTGCTAAATAACCAACCTGACGCATGCCACCTCCTAAAACTTTGCGCACCCTTTTGGCTTTATGAATAAATGCTTTTGTTCCCAATAAAAGAGAGCCAACGGGGCACCCAAACCTTTAGACATACATACCGAAATACTATCGAACAGAGGGCCATAATCTATAGGCTTTGTATTTGTATAAACCATGGCGTGAAATAAACGTGCACCATCCATGTGAAAATTTAATTTTTGCTTTTACAAAAACAGATAATTCCTCTAGTGTTTTTATATCATAACAAGCACCCCACCTTTGTTTGTTGTATTTTCTACTGAAACCAAACTCGTTCTAGGGTAATGAACATTCTCTTCTCTTAGAGCTGCTTCAATAAGATTTACACTTAATTTTCCTCGATCCCCATGAAGCAATTTAACGGATGCAGAAGAATTAAAGGCAATACCACCGCCTTCATATTGGTACACATGAGAAGTATAATCACAAATAACCTCGTCCCCTGCTTGTGTATGAACTTTTATTGCAATTTGATTAGCCATGGTTCCTGAAGGGCAAAATAAAGCAGCTTCCATTCCAAACATAGAAGCAACCTTTTCTTCTAATGCTTTTGCTGTGTAATCTTCTTCCCAAACATCATCACCTACCTCAGCATTAAACATGTAATCCAACATCTCTTTTGTTGGTTTAGTAAATGTGTCACTTCTTAATTCTATTCTCATAATAAAATATGCTTAATTTCCTTAGATATTTCCTCAACAGACTTTCCATCTACACATACAATATGCTTACACTTTTTATAATATTCTTCTCTTTGAGAAAGATGATTTGAAATAAACCTATGCAAATCCTCTATAGTTTCAATATCGGGAATCATTGGTCTACCAGACTTTTCATTCCATAAACGGGAAATTAAAGTTGAAACCTCTGCTTCTAGATATACCGTTTCTCCAAGTTCAATCATCAACTCAATGGCATGATTAGAACATGGCATACCTCCACCTGTAGAAACAACTATGTCTTGATGATCCATTAAGAACTCTATACATTCTTTTTCTTTTTCTCTGAAGAAAATCTCACCATGATCAGAAAAAATTTCTGGAATAGATTTACAACATCTGGCTTCAATCCATTTATCAGTATCAACAAATCTAAAACCAAGCAACTGAGATAACTTTTCAGCTACAACACTTTTTCCAGAAGCCATATATCCAATAAGAAAAATTTTCATCTAAAATGGAGAATCAGGTTCTTTACTCATATGATTGTATACCAATTTATCGACCCACTTTGGGAAAAACTTATTAAGCAAAACCGTTAATTTACCACTAAAAGTAAGTGTTAAACGATCTTTTCTGTACTTAACAGCAGAAACAATGCGCATTGCAACTTCTTCAGGTTGCATCATTTTTTGTTCATCTCTTGGCGTCTCACCCTGTGAAGAACCATCAGCAGCAAGTGCTGTATTACGAATATTAGAAGCTGTAAAACCAGGACAGGCAATCAACACATGTAATCCATGTTTCATATTCTCAATTCTTAGAGCCTCTAAAAAACCATGCATGGCAAACTTAGAAGATGAATAACCTGTTCTCCTGGAAAAGCCTTGTAACCTGCTATTGAAGAAACTCCCACAATAGAGCCTTTATTTTGAAGAATGCTAGAAATAGCATAGCGCGTACAATAAACAGTTCCCCAAAAATTAACATCCATAACTTTTTTAGTACTGAAATATCAAGATCAGAAAAAGATGCCCGCATAGATATTCCGGCATTATTTACCAAGACGTCAATTTTACCAAACTTAATCAAAGCTTTTTCTACTAAATTCTTACAATCCTCTTCCCTAGTAACATCAGTAACAACAGGCAATACCTGTACGCCATATCTTGCAATATTTTCCGCGACATCTCTTAATTTATCTGCAGATCGTGCAGCTAAGACCAAGTTGGCTCCTTCTTGCGCAAATTTCTCTGCACAAGCCTTGCCTATTCCGGAAGAAGCTCCAGTAATAATTACAAGTTTATTTTTCATCTATTGCTTTTTAAATCGTAAAATTGCATATAACGCAAACAAAGATAA
The DNA here is from genome assembly GCA_019649675.1 of Cryomorphaceae bacterium. Classification (GTDB taxonomy): domain Bacteria; phylum Bacteroidota; class Bacteroidia; order Flavobacteriales; family UBA7430; genus MED-G21. The sequence goes on from BOWN01000004.1 coordinate 160,781, forward strand.
AATTAATCACCATATCTAAAGTCTTAAATATGAAGATCGTTGAAGTTTCAAACAAATCATATATCAAAAGATTTCATCAGCTACCCTACTTCATCTATAAAAATGACCCCAACTGGATTCCTCATATTAAACAAGAAATTGAGGCTGTGTTTAATCCTAATAAAAACAAATATTTTAAACACGGTTCAGCCACACGTTTTATTCTTCAAGATAAAAAAGGTAACACTATTGGAAGAGTCGCAGCTTTTATAGATGAGAAAAGGTCTCATACATTTAAACAAGCAACTGGTGGTATGGGCTTTTTTGAGTGCGTTAATGATCAAGAAGCTGCATTCAAATTATTTGATGCATGTAAAAAATGGTTAGCTGATAGAGGAATGTCTGCGATGGATGGACCTATTAATTTTGGGGAAAAAGATCGCTACTGGGGCTTATTAGTCAATGGATTTAACCACCCACCAATTTATGCGAACAGCTACAACCCTAAATATTATAAAGCGTTTTTCGAAAACTATGGTTTCAAAACCTATTTCAATCAACACAACTTCATCAAACCACTTAATAAAAAATTACCCGAGAAATACATTAAAAGATTTGAACGCATTAATAAAAATAAAGACTACAGACTTGAGAGCATAAACAAAAGACAATTAAAAAAATATGCTGAAGATTTTAGAGAAGTCTATAATTCAGCATGGGTAACTCACGACAACTTCAAAGGAATGTCTGAAGATCAAGCAATGAGTATGCTAAAAAAGATAAAACCTGTTATGGAATCTGACCTGATCTGGTTTGCTTATTATAAAAACAAGCCTATTTCATTTTTAATTATGTTACCAGAATTAAATCAATTTTTTAAAGCTACAAATGGTAACTTTAATCTTTGGGGTAAATTAAAATTTATGTTTAAAAAACTTTTCAGCAAACCCAAATATACTTGGGGTTTAGCCTTTGGAGTAACTCCAAAATTTCAAGGAATTGGAATGGAATCATACGTATTAAATCATGCTGCAGAACATTTAAGAACCAAAAGACCTAACTACAAAGACGTTATTATTACATGGATTGGAGATTTTAACCCTAAAATGATGCATGTTACAAAATCAATGGGATCAAAGAATTACCACGATCTAAAAACATATCGAAAATTATTTGATGAAAATGCAGTTTTTGAACGTTCGCCAATTATCAATTAATAAGGAGTTACAGTAAATACTAAGACACTAATAAAATTTAATTGAGGTATTGTCTTCTCGAATAATGCACTTATATTTGCATCGCTTTTCACAAAGCACTTTAACGTTCTTTACATACCTAGGTGGCGGAATTGGTAGACGCGTACGCTTGAGGGGCGTATGACCTCCGGTCGTGCAGGTTCGAGTCCTGTTCTAGGTACATAACATATTTGACTTGGTAGCTCAGTTGGTAGAGCATCTCCCTTTTAAGGAGAGGGTCCTGGGTTCGAGCCCCAGCCAAGTCACTTTATACAGCATATTGACCTGGTAGCTCAGTTGGTAGAGCATCTCCCTTTTAAGGAGAGGGTCCTGGGTTCGAGCCCCAGCCAGGTCACATAAAAGCCTTCATATTTAATTGAAGGCTTTTTTGTGAAAAACAAATTTGAATATTTTACCTATCAAATAAACGGTATATAAGCGTATTGATATCTGGTGAAATTCTAAAAAACAAAATCAATCCAAAGAAAACTGTCAAAATAAAAATCGACTTTAGTATAATACGTGTAAAGAGCATATCAAAATCAAAGGATAATAGTGATGTAATAAAGAAGGTAAAAAGACATACAGCTATCGCAAATAAAAATTTATAATTAAATGGTTGTAGACGAAACCACTTTTTCAAAAGATACCATTTAACTATATTGTAGATAATAATCGAAATAGCAGTTGCTAGAGCAGCTCCTTCAATTCCATAAATAGGGATAAATATAACATTCGTAAGAAGGGTTAAACAAATGAGAAGTAAATTGATAAAAAGATCATAACGATACTTATCTGAAGTCACCAAAATACCTCCATTAATACCAAAAGACACATCAAACAGCTTAGCCAGACCAATAAATAAATAAACATATTTAACGCCCTGATATTTTTGGGGAACCAACATTAATAGATCATCAATATTTAACCAAATAGAAATAAACACCATGCTTCCTAAAATCATTTGATTTAAAGCTGTTTTCCGATAAAGTTCTCGGATTTCATTGAGATCATTTTGTTCCCATGCTTTTGCTAATAAAGGCTTTCCAATTTGCATTATTGAACGCGCAGGAATTTGAATTAATGTTGCCATAAAAAGTGGTATAGAATAAAAAGCGACATTTTCCAAATTCAAATAATAACCAAGCATAAAAACATCAATACGATTTACCAAAATAATCGATGATGTAGTTAATAATGTAACCAAACCATAACTTACCATATGATTAACTAAAATTCTATCATCTATCAAAGGCCAACCAATACTGAATTTGATAAGTCTTTTTATTGTTAAATAAATAGACATAAAAGCAACATTTAACGCATATATACAAAGCCAGAAAAGCATGAACTCTGTAAAATCAATAAATTCAATAAAGTGTAATCCGAGTAAAACTAAAGTCGAAAACCTAAGAACAAACTCTCGTAAAAAAGAAGGAAAAACTGTCTTAAGTTCCGAACGAGAAATAGCTACTAAAACCTCAAACAAAACAAGTGAAATAACTAAAGGAAGTATATAACTGCTGTGTGATGCAAATAATGAACTCTTTAGATTATAAGAGTGAAATATGGTATCTCAATAAAATATATGAATACTGAAAAAGCATTAAAGCCATAATAGGTAGCTGAAAAGCCATACGGTGAATAAACTTTTCTTTTCAGAAAAATACGGATAAAAACGTATTAAGATATTGGGAACTCCTAAATGAATAAACTGAGTAAACACAGTAGCAATAGAAAGTAATAGCATTACCAAACCATGCTTTTCAGCACCCAATACTCTTGGAAAAATTAACATTGTATTTAAAGCACCAATAATAATACCCAAATAAGTTATGAGAGTAATTCTGAACTCCTTGTTTTTGGACAATCCCCATATTTATACTCTTTTAATATTTGAAAGAATAAAATTCTTAAATCCTAAAAAAAGAAGTTTCGCTTTGTATGTAAAATCACTATTGCTCAATCTCGAAGCATTGTGTCTTTCATTTAGAGCTAATAGTGCCTTATTCTGATCTCCTTAGCTCCTATTAAATCCCAAAATTTTAAAAAATCTTCTTCTAAACTCTCTAAAGCTATCGTACACTTCTTATCTTTATCTTTTAAGAAATGTTTGATATTCGCATCAATAGTTTCACAGTAATCGAGGCTATATTTTATTCGCTCTGAAGGATTAATTATTTGGTAGGGAGTAGTTAAAATTCCTTGAGTATATGCTTTTAAAATGCTGCCAACATGCTGCCAACGAATGTTATAACTTTGAGCTGTTTTATTAGTATCTCTAGTCAAATGTACATAAAAGGCATTATTTCCATATTTTTCATCTAAACGTCCAAGAAACCACGCAAGTCTATTATCTGCTTCAATATGATTTTCTGGAAAATTAATACGTTCATCACCCAACTTTGTGATCCTTGTCTCGTGTCCTGACGTATAATTATCTAATTCCTTACAAGCTCGACTGATTGACATTGAACCACACCTTCCAGTACATAAAATAAAAACATTCATAACTTAAGGATTAATTGATAAATAAGTAAAAAAAGTTATTTTAGACCTTTGTAAAAGGAAACAATGAAATTTTTACTTATTGCATATTATTTTGGCAACACTACAGATGTAGGTGCTCAAAGATGGAATAAAAATATAAAATACATTCAAAAGTTAGGCTGGGAACCTGTAGTATTTACCTTTAATCGACAAAAAGATTCTAATAATCAGTTTGAAATCATTAGTAATGAGCGAATTGAGCCCAACACACTATATAAGTCTTTATTCAACAAAAAGGTTCCCTCTGACATATTAACAAGTACAAAAAGAAGTTTTTGGAACAAACTACTTGTATTTATTCGTTCAAATTTTTTTATTCCGGACTCCAGAGTTTTATCTACTTTTTCCTCCAAACGAATACTGCGAAAGCGTTTAAATAAAAATGATATTGATTTAATCATTTCTACTGGGCCTCCACATAGCATGCATTTAATTGCAAATAAGATGAGTAAGGAATTCAACATTCCATGGATTGCGGACTTTAGAGATCCTTGGACGGGAATAGAATATTTCGCAAAACTTCCTTTACTACCTTTTGCTCGAAAAGCTCACCAAAAGCTAGAAAGAAAAATTCTTAGTTCATGCGACTTGCTCATCACAGTTAGTGATTCATGGTCAAAGCATTTAAAAGAATTAGGAGCTAAAAAAGTTGAAGTCATATACAATGGATATGATACCGAAGATTTCAAATCAGTTATTACTGAACCTAAACGAATGTCTATAGCTCATTTTGGGACCTACCCACAATCAAGAAACCATATCAAACTATGGGAAGCACTGAATGAATTGTGTGAAGATGGTGCATTTAGAAATACTTTAGACATTCATTTTTATGGATTTATTTATGAAGGCTTTCAATCTGAGTTGAAACTTACCTTTTAAAGAACGGCTTAAAGTGTTTGCGCCATCCCTCATAAAGAGGCTACAAAAAAAATGTCTGAATACCGCTTTCTATTTTTAAGTTTAAGGACCCCTCCTTATCAGGGGGAAGAATTCCTCTTAAATTTTTCGAATATCTAGCCACAGGAAGAAAAATCATTGAAACGGAAAAAAGATACAGACCTATCAAAACTAATTAAAAAATTAAACTGTGGGTATTACATCAATTATGGGAGGAATACAAACTAAAAGATTTTTTAAAAGGTTGGAGTTTGATCATATAAACGATTCAAAAATTGATTATTACAAGGCACGTCAAATTTTCTCTAAAGAAAAACAAGCAGAAGAATACGTGAACTTATTTAAAAAGTTTTTCGATGAAAACAATCATAATAACTCCATTTTTAAATGAAGAAGCGGTCATTGGTGATTTGATTAAATCGGTTATCTCTCAACAACTAAAACCTGCCAAATGGGTGTTGGTTGATGATGGCTCTACAGACAAGTCTATAAAATTTGTACAAAATTAATAAAAGATTATGATTGGTTTCTGTGTTACAACTCGACCATAAAACCAAAAACGAGGCTTTGGGTGCAAAAATCATCAATGCCTTTAAATGGTTTAGCACCATATCAATAGATGATTATGACATCATTAGAAATTAGATGCCGACTTAATACTACCTAAAAACTACATTAATGAAATTGCCAACAATTTAAAAACAACCCATCTACAGGATTATGTGGGGGTGTATGTGGCCTTTGTAAAGCAAGGCGAAGTAAAACTTGAAAGCAAAACAAATCTAGATCACGTTCGCGGTGCTCTAAAAGCTTACCGAAAAGATTGTTTTTAAAAAAATCGGTGGATTAGTTAACCGAATGGGCTGGGATTCTGTAGATGAATACAAAGCCCGATACCACAATTGGAAAGGGTTTAAAGGGTTTTTCCAGATTTAATGGTTGCTCACCTAAAAAAAACCAATATCAAAAAAGGACATGCACGTGCAAGTTTCAAAAATGGGATTATGCTTTATACGATTCGTTTTGACATCCCACTTTTAATGACAAATGTGCTAAAGAGACTCTTATGGAAACCCTACATTATTCAGGGAATCGCTATTTTATGTGGGTATTTTTATGCTTTTCTATTTAGAGAAGAAAAAATTATCGACAAAAAACTAGGAAGATTTATTCGAAAATATCGCTATTCGAAAATTATAGCACGATTAACAAACACTAAATAAATAACATGAAAAAGTCTATCGAAACTCATTTTTAAAATTTAGAAAACAATTAGATGTAAACTCTACTAAGCTTGAAAAATGGAGTTCAAATTATTTTATAACGCATAAAAAAAGATATCTTGAGGATATAAAACTTATAAATAAATATTTTAATACAGGTCAGTTACTTGAACTAGGCTCTGCACCTATCACCTTACTTTCTTAATGAAGAGAACTAACATGAATGTTATAGATAGATATATCCCCAGAACGTTTTCAAAAAATTTATTACAAATAACGACTTAAATATTATTAAATGTGATATCGAAAAGATAAATTACCTTTTCAAGACAATGAATTTGATTGCATAATTTTCAATGAAATATTTGAACATTTAAGAATAAACCCAATAGAAACATTACTTGAAATTAATAGGGTACTCAAAATAGATGGAATTCTAATATTAACAACTCCTAATTTATACTCTATAAGAAATGGATAAACTTCATACTTGGAAAAGGATTTGACAATCCTTACAAAAAATTTCAGAAAATTAATGAAATAGGTCATATGGGACACGTAAGAGAATATAGTTCAAATCAAGTTCAAGAGTTTCTTAAAACACCGGATTCAAAAGCATTCATAAAAAATGAAATCTCATCAACCACTAACAGGAATGTGGAGAATATTCAATATTGTTAGGGAAATACTACCCCAGTTTCACTCATACCAAATTCAAATTGCTAAAAAAATTAGACTTTATTGTCTGATATAGAACAAAACTCAATAGTAAATAAATCAAAATAGAAGAAACCCAAAGAAATACTTGAACCTAATGCTACTGATTGAGGCTCAAACTTAAATTCTACCTGATATTCTCCTTTAGGCAAATTCTTTCCCTCTTAAAACATAATTCACTCTATAGTGCGAATTTAATTCTCCATTGATATAGGCATTCCATCCTTTATCGTAAAATATTTCAGAAAACACTGCAAAAGATGCTTCTTCCGTATTTACATCATACACCAAATGATTCGGTTCGTATGAGGTCAATTGTATAGATCCATTTGAAGAATATGAAGTATTAGACAATCCAAACCGTTGATCAACAAGTGCTTCATTAGACAGGATTAAAAGTTGAAAGTAGATTCATTTCCTCATCGGCATTTGCAACAACCTTAATTTCTTTTACAAACCAGGCAGGACCAAATCTAGAAGGGATTTTGGGAAGCTATCAAATCTCCTGATGGTCCCTTACGAATGATATACTTTGTATTTAACATATTAACAACCGATGCATTGGCCTTTGAAAGTTGCAAATCAATTAATTCTTGATAGCGTTTTAATTTCGCACCATGATAGCCAGCAATATTATTATGGAAGTAAGAAGTCCTTTGCTCCAGCGTCTAATCGCTCTGCTAAATTGTATACACGAAAATTTAATTCTTTATCTGCTAAAATTTGAGCATCAACAGCCGTCTTTTGGAAAGGCTGCTCCATTTCTAGCCTTTACAAAATCATCAGCATTTAAATAGCGCTTATTTACAGGAAGCATATCCGCCAAAATAAGAACTGCTAAAACTGCTGCAAATGCAACCATTTTAATTTTTTCGTGTTGAATAAATAAATACTTAAACCTGTTAACAAAATAAAAAATAAAGAACGTAAAGAATCTGATCGTAATAATGAAGCTCGATCAGATTCCAAAGCAGAAACTATGAAATCTGGTAATTGTGTGTCTCCACGTGAAACAAAATCAAATAGAAAAGACCCAAAAAAGCAAAGATCAAACACAAACCTCCAGTAATTCCTAAAGCATATTTTAAAGATTTTATCACATCTTTCTTATCTGTATTCTCAGACAAGATCTCTTTTAAAGCCAGAAAGCCTAATAAAGGAATGCTAAGCTCAGCAATTACCAAAATCATTGAAACTGAACGAAATTTATTATATCCAGGAACGTAATCCAGGAAGATATCAGTCAGCCACATCATATTATGCCCCCATGCCAAGGCAAATGATAAAAGCGTACAAGTAATTAACCACCACTTTAACCTTCCCTAACAATAAAAATACCTAAGACGAATAAAAAGCAAATAACTGCTCCAATATAAACAGGTCCTGAAGTAAAAGGTTGATCACCCCAATAGGTAGGCATTCTTTTTTGATGAGATCTTTGCATTTGGAACACGATTCTTTTTAGAACTTGATATACATCTGAATCTTCAGAAAGTTCTGAACCGGAAGCGCCTCCCATCAAATTAGGAATCATAAGATTGAAGGTTTCCATTTTACCATACGACCATGAGGTCGCATAATCTTTATTTAAACCACTAGTTTTATTGTCTTGTTTTCCATCAATCGTTAATTCAGACTGACTACGAGTACTGTATTTACCATATTCATAGTAGTCCATAATTTCTCAATATTTGCCCTATTGCAAGTAAAGCAGCAAGGACTAAAACTAAACCTGTCTTTATAAACTCAGGCACTTTTTTCTCCTTTGTTGCATTCACCAATTCATTAATACCAAAAACAAATACCATCATTAACAAATAATAAGTAATTTGAAGGTGATTGGCACGTAGCTGCAGCGCTAAAAACAAAGCAGTTATGGCTGCACCTGTTAGCAGTTTCCTCTATATGCCATGATAATACCGGCTAAAACAGGTGCCATATATGCTATCGCATGGGCTTTGGTATTGTGTCCAGCCTCAATAATAATAAACAGATAAGAAGTTAAACCAAAGCCTAATGCTCCGGCAATTGCAATGGCGGTGCAGCCCCATACTCAATAATAATATATAAAAACCTATAAAGGCGATTAAAACAAAAGAAGCTTCTCTTGGAAAATTAAAACTTACAATCTTGTCTGCATAAAGTGTTAAATTAGAAGGGTATGATGTGATATTTGATAAGCAGGCATCCCACCAAACATACGATTCGTCCATAAGGCTTCTTTACCTGTTTCTGCACGGTATTCCATCAACTCCTGAGACATTCCTTTATAATTGACAATATCACCTTGATATATTTCTTTCCTTCAAATAAAGGTTGGAAATAAATAAAAGTAATTAAAGAAATGCAGCCAGTGCAAACACATGTGGCACGGCGCCTTTAAAATCAAATTTTTGCATGGTTCTAAGATATAAAAATTGTACTTCCGATTTAAACATCATCGTTTAAGAAACGATAAGTTGCACTTAAACCTAAATCTATCTATTCTATTTCTTCGAAATCAACATATCACCTATCAATCGAATTAATCTTGTCCTTGCGAGGATTTCTTTGACTTCACATGAACCTCACCTTCTTTCTTAGGATTATCTTGTTGATCAAAACTGGAACCTCTCATGTGTTGTCTCATTTGATCTTTAAACTTATCTTGTATCTTTTTGCAGCATACGCATCAAAAAAGGTGCAAGTAATCTAGTAAACTTTAAATCCGTAATAGAAAAATAATATTATTAATAACGTCTTTATGACTCCCACAAGTATTTCCTTTATTTAATTATCAAATTTACAAATCCTAAATAAAAAGAGCCCGCAATGCGAGCTCTTTTCATTCAGATTAACCTTTTTTTAAGATTATTTAGAAAGAAATAAGTTTCGTTCACTATAAACTTTCTTGAAGAAAGGATCTTTAAATCATCTATAAAATAAATACTTTCTCCAGTGATTTCATCTCGGTCCTAATTCCTTATTTACATTTGGGAATTTATTAAACGAGAATACCGGTACTTTAATTGCGTGTCCCTTTTGTACAGGATTAAACATAAAATCTTTCAACTTAGCACCTAACATAACTTTAGTTGCATAATTTACATAAGGTTCCTGATATGCTTTTGCAATAAATGGAACGGTACGAGAAGCTCTTGATTGGCTTCAATCACAAAAGCTGTTTCATTTTTGATTGCAAACTGAATATTTATCAAACCACTGTTTTTGTTGCAATGGCAATTTTACGAGTAATCTCTATCATCTGCTCTTTCACATCATCACTAAGATCAAATGGTGGTAGCACAGAATTTGAATCTCCAGAGTGTATACCACAAGGTTCAATATGCTCCATCATTCCAATAATATAGACATCATCTCCATCAGATATCGCATCTACCTCTGCCTCAATGGCCTGATCAAGATAGTGGTCTAACAAAATTCTATTACCTGGCAATCCTTTTAACAAGTTCACTACATGATGTTGAAGATCTGCTTCGTTAATAACTATCTTCATCCCCTGACCTCCTAATACATAAGAAGGCGAACCAAGATTGGGAAATTTAGTTCATTAGCTAAATCCAAAGCTTCTTCAGCAGACTCCACTACTCCAAACTCTGGATAAGGAATATTATTATCAGCTAACAATTCAGAAAAACGCCCTCGATCTTCAGCTAAATCTAAAGCTTTAAAACTGGTTCCAACAATTTTGACACCATATTTATCTAACTTTTCAGCTAGTTTTAATGCAGTCTGCCCTCCCAATTGAACAATTACTCCTTCTGGTTTTTCCATCTTGATAATATCGTATATATGCTCCCAGAATACAGGCTCAAAGAACAATTTATCTGCAGTATCAAAATCGGTAGAAACTGTTTCAGGATTACAGTTAATCATGATAGTCTCATAACCCATTTCTTTCGCAGCCAAAACACCATGAACACAACAGTAATCGAATTCAATCCCCTGACCTATACGATTTGGTCCTGATCCTAAAACAATTACTTTTTACGATCAGAAACCTCTACTTCATTTTCGGTAAATCGCTCACCATTAATTTCGATTTCATTTTCAAAGGTTGAATAATAATATGGTGTTTGCGCTTCAAATTCAGCCGCACAAGTATCTACCAATTTATAAACGCGGTTTATCCTTGATCCAAGCGTTTCTTATGAACCTCAGACTCCCAACAACGTGTTAAGTGCGCAATTTGACGATCTGCATAACCTTTCATCTTAGCTTCTAAGAGAAGTTCACGAGGTAATTCATGAATATTGTACTTTTCCATTTCATGTTCCAAGACGATCAACTCCTCCATTTGACTTAAAAACCAATGATCTATTCCGGTCATTTCATATATCGTCTTTTTAGGAATACCTATCCGCATGGCATCATAAATACGGAATACACGATCCCAACTTGGGCTCTTTAAACGATCAAGTATTTGATCTTGATTGGTCCAATATTTTGCATCAGCTCCTAAACCATTACGACTAATTTCTAAGACTGACAAGCTTTTTGAAGCGCTTCTTGAAAGAACGACCAATGGCCATACCTCACCTACCGACTTCATCTGTAATCCTAAAGTACTGTCACAACCCTCAAACTTATCAAAATTCCAGCGTGGGAATTTAACAATAACGTAATCTAAAGTCGGCTCAAAATATGCCGAAGATGTTTTAGTAATTTGATTGTATAATTCATCCAACGAATAACCAATGCTAGCTTCGATGCTATTTTCGCAATTGGATACCTGTTGCTTTCGATGCAAGTGCCGAAGAACGAGAAACACGAGGATTAATCTCAATGGCTACAATATCTTCTTTTTCATCAGGACTCACTGCAAACTGAACATTACAACCACCAGCAAAATCACCAATACAACCCATCATTTTAATGGCCATTCACGCATACGTTGGTAAGCTGTATCTGATAAAGTCATTGCAGGAGCTACCGTAATAGAGTCACCAGTATGGACCCCCATAGATCCATATTTTCAATTGAACAAATAATAATCACATTATTGTTCTTATCTCTTAACAACTCTAATTCGTACTCTTTCCAGCCCATCAAAGCCTTATCAATAATTACTTCATGAATTGGAGAAGTGTGTAAGCCATGTGTCAATGCTTTCTCAAAATCTTCTTTTTCATATACAATCGTTGCACCTGTCCCACCTAATGTGAATGAAGCTCTAATACACAATGGAAAACCAAATTCCTGAGCAGCCTCCTTTCCTTCAAGAAAGGATTTTGCAATGCGTTGTGGTGCCATAGGAATATCAATGGTTTGCATTAAGTTTCTAAATTGCTCACGATCTTCTGTAATATTAATCGCATCAATGTTTACCCCTATAATGTCAACATCATATTTAGTCCAAACACCTTTATCTTCGGCATCAATACATAAATTCAATGCCGTCTGGCCACCCATTGTGGGCAATACAGCATCAATTTCAGGATGCTTTACAAGAATCTCCTCATGATTCTACGTTAAAGGCTTTAAATAAATATTATCAGCCACCACAGGATCTGTCATTATTGTGGCTGGGTTAGAGTTGATCAAAGTAACCTCTATTCCCTCATCTCGCAACGATCGAGAAGCTTGAGAACCAGAGTAATCAAATTCGCAGGCCTGACCAATAACGATAGGACCACTACCAATAATTAAGATATGATTTATAGAAGTGTTTTTCGGCATTTTGTATCTCTATTACTTAAGGGTGACTAAATTAAAATTTTCAATATATATGTTCATAAAAAGGTGTTAACTATTAAAATAGATAACACCTTTGAATCTTCATCATTTTGATGATTATCGTTTATGACGTGGTTCATCAGAAACCGAAAGTTTGTGACGTCCTTTAGCTCTTCTTCTAGCCAATACTTTGCGACCATTTACAGATTCCATGCGATCCATAAAACCATGTTTATTTTTTCGCTTTCTGTTCGAAGGTTGGAATGTTCTTTTCATGTTTCTAACTTAATGTTTTATACTAAATTATTGCGGCAAATATACAAATCATTTTTTATGTCTCACAAACATCAAAAAGGTTTTTTTTTTGAAAGGAATAAGTTACTTTTGTGATGAACAAACCAATTAAATAAATGTTTAAAAGGGAAAATAAAAAAATAGAAAAGGTCAAACTAAATAAAGAAAGCTTAAAAAAAGCTCTCAAAATATTTCAATATTTAAAACCTTATAAATCAGCGTATTTACTTGGATTAATTTTCCTTTTACTATCTAGTTTTGCCTCTCTCGTTTTTCCAATGTTCATTGGTGAAATGGTTGATGCAAGTAAAAATCAATAGAAAACATTAACAAAATAGCTTTTGTTATTTGGTTTATTCACTTTACAAGCCATATTTTCTTATTTCAGAATTGTACTTTTTGTTAATGTAACCGAAAAATTTCTTGCAAAACTTCGTCAGGCAACATACGAACATCTCATTCGCTTGCCTATGACCTTCTTCAATAAAAGAAGAATTGGTGAATTGAACAGTCGAATTGCTTCAGATATCTCCTTACTTCAAGAAACCTTCACCACTACAAGTGCCGAATTTCTTAGACAGATAATTATTGTAATTGGTGGAACAATTTTATTGGGATTTACCTCACTAAAACTAGCAGCTTTCATGTTATCTATATTCCCTGTTATTATTATTGTCGCCGTAATTATTGGAAGGAAACTAAGAGCTTACTCTAAAACAGTACAAGAACATATTGCAGATTCAAATACAATCGTAGAAGAAACATTACAAGGGATTACAAATGTAAAAGCTTTTACAAATGAAATTTTTGAATCTCTTCGATACAAAAACAAAACCAAAGAAATTGTAAAATACGCTATAAAAGGTGGTAAACTTAGAGCGGCTTTTGCATCTTTTATCATTTTGGGCATCTTTGGTGCCATTGCAGCAGTTATATGGTATGGAGCAAGACTGATCCACCAGGGGGATATGAGTATGGGAGACTTAACTTCATTCTTAATGCTCACTATTTTTATAGGTGCAAGCATTGGTAGCATTGCAGATTTATATGCACAAATCCAAAAAGCCATTGGCGCTACAGAGCAATTAATGGAAATATTAGATGAAACTCCCGAAGAATATACCGAGGGTGAAATAAGACATAGAATAAAAGGAGCTATTGAATTTAAAGAATTATCTTTCCATTACCCAAATCGTGCGGACATCGATGTATTATCAAAAATTAATCTAACCATAAATGAGGGCCAACAAATTGCTTTAGTGGGAGCTTCTGGTGCTGGTAAATCGACAATTACACAACTAATGATGCGTTTTTACCAAAATTATACTGGACAATTAATTATTGATAAAACTGAAATTAAATCACTTCCATTAAGCGATCTTAGGAAACAAATTGCCATTGTTCCTCAAGATATTTTATTATTTGGAGGGAGCATTAAAGAAAATATATCATATGGAAAACCAGATGCCAGTGATCAAGAAATTCAGAAAGCAGCAGAACAAGCCAATGCGCATCACTTTATCACAGAATTCCCGGAAGGATACGAAACTTTAGTCGGAGAGCGTGGCATTCAACTTTCTGGAGGACAAAGACAAAGAATTGCCATAGCAAGAGCTATCTTAAAAGACCCTAAGATTTTAATTCTTGATGAAGCTACCTCTGCATTAGACTCAGAGTCTGAAAGTCAGGTACAGGTAGCATTAGACCAGTTAATGAAAGGAAGAACTTCACTAGTGATTGCTCACCGTCTAGCAACGGTAAGGAATGCAGATAAAATATTTGTTCTTGAAAAAGGAAAGATTGTTGAATCTGGAAACCACAATGAGCTATCTAAACTAGAAAATGGTACATATAAAAAACTAAGCGAACTCCAATTTCAGTCATAAGAAACATAAATATGGTGATTTACACTAAGTCTTACAAATTTAAATGTAATACTATTTGTTCCTTACCGGAACGTGAATGATTTTTTTGGTTTTAAAAAAATCCTCCTCAAAATAATCAGACAGATTTACCAAATTCTTACTGTTGCCGCAAGAAGCTAACTCCTTACCAAGGTCGCCTCCTTTCAGAGCAATAATCCCATTTTCTATAGAATGTCTTTGCTCTTTGATGTATTTTTTTCGAGTCCATTTTACCAAATCCATCATAGGAGCTACAGCCCTTGTAATAATAAAATCAAAATTATCCATCACCTTTTCGGCTCGCATGTGATGAGTCTGAATATTCTTCAAACCAGTGAAATCAGCAATTTCCTGAACTACTTTTATCTTTTTTCCTACAGAATCGATCATTGTAAAAGATACTTTAGGAAAAAGAATAGCTAAGGGAATCCCTGGGAATCCTCCACCACATCCTAAATCCATTAACTTTGTACCAGGTTCAAATGTGATGAATTTTGCAATAGATAAAGAATGTAAAACATGTCGTTCGTATAACTGATTAATATCCTTACGAGAAATAACATTAATTTGCGAATTCCACTCCTCATAAAGCGGTTTCAGCTGCTGAAATTGTCCTTTCTGATTATCTGTTAAATTGGGAAAATATTTTTCTATGATCTTTTGATCAGTAATCATTTTCGTTATTTTTAAGTATATGCATTAAAAGGTCACGAGCTCGAAACAACTTAGCCTTTACCGAACCTAATGGCATATTTAATTTTTTAGAAATTTCTACATAAGACATCTCATCTAAGTAACGTAAAATAATTAATTCACGGTAATGCGGCTTTAATCGATGAACAACACCAGTTATGTGTTTATTTTTTTGTACTCTAATTAAGTGATTCTCTGGATCAAGACTATTATCAATAACATCAATATTATTAATCTCATCATCTTCTTGTTGCTGATCAATAGAAATTGTTTTCTGATCTTTTTTACGAAAGAAATCAATTAAAGTATTACTTGCAATTGTTTGAATCCAAGTACTAAAGGCAAAAGAATCATCATAAGAATCTAATTTATCAAAAGCTTTACTAAATGTCGCTATAGTCAAGTCTTCAACATCCTCTCTACTAACAAGTTTTAATGAGAGTGTTTTCTCGATACTGTTCCAATACAAAGACATTAGCTCAGAATATGCTTTCTGATCTCCAGCCATAGCATTTTGAACAAGCAAAGAATCGCGTTTTCTATGACTTTGTTTTAGTCCCAATGTGTACTTGTTTTAAAAAGTATATAAAGATAATATTAATGAATAAGCATTAAACTGATTTCATTCAAAGGTGATAACCACAACTAATCATATTCATTTGTAAATTTACACATCTTCCGTAAAAGTAATATTAATTGATCAATTGTATCTATAAATATCGACTTTAGATGAACATACGTAACATTTGAATTATCTTAGCTCAAAATTTTTTAAATGAAGTTTAGCCTAGAGAAAGTAGATTTACAAACGCAGGCACGTGCAGCAAACATCAAAACTGATCACGGAAGCATTCAAACTCCTATTTTTATGCCAGTAGGAACTGCTGCGAGTGTAAAAGGTGTTCACCAACATGAATTAGATAATGATATTAAAGCACAAATTATCTTAGGAAATACATATCACCTATATCTACGTCCAAAAATAGATGTTATAGAAACAGCAGGTGGGTTACATAAATTTATGAATTGGCAAAAACCTATCCTAACAGACAGCGGTGGCTTTCAGGTATATTCTCTTTCTGGGCGTAGAAAAATATCAGAAGAAGGCGTTCGTTTTAAATCACACATAGATGGCTCTTACCACTTTTTTAGTCCTGAGTACGCTATTGATGTACAACGCTCCATAGGTGCCGATATCATTATGGCTTTTGACGAATGCACACCATATCCATGTGATTATCATTATGCCAAAAGTTCTATGAAAATGACACATAGATGGCTAAAAAGATGTTGTGAACATTTTGATAGTACACCCAACAAGTATGGTTATAATCAAACACTCTTCCCAATTGTACAAGGGAGTACATTTAAAGATTTAAGAAAAGAATCTGCAGAAACCATTGCCTCTTTTGAAAGAGAAGGAAATGCGATTGGTGGACTATCAGTAGGAGAGCCTGCCGATGAAATGTATGAAATGACTGAAGTTGTGACAGCCGTTCTTCCAAAAGATAAACCGAGATACTTAATGGGCGTTGGCACACCAGCAAATATTTTAGAAAACATAGCTCTAGGTATTGACATGTTTGACTGCGTAATGCCCTCCCGAAATGCGAGAAATGGAATGTTATTTACAAGTGAAGGCACAATAAACATTAAAAATAAAAAATGGGAAAAGGACTTCTCCCCAATAGACACAAATGGAGTTTCTTTTGTTGACAGCACATATTCAAAAGCTTATTTACGCCATCTTTTTTCTGCAAAGGAATTATTAGGTAAACAAATTGCTACAATACATAACTTAGGATTTTATATTTGGTTAACAAATGAAGCTCGCAGAAGAATATTAGATGGCACATTCTATAATTGGAAAGAACAAATGGTAAGAAAATTAAGCCTGAGATTATAATTGAAAAAACTTGACAAATACATACTAAAACAGTTTTTGGGCACATTTGCCTTCACTCTGATACTCATTTTATTAATATCGGTAGTTTTTGATGTATCTGAAAAAATTGATGATTTCTACAAAAGAGAAGCGCCATTAAACGCAATAATATCGGAGTACTATTTAAACTTCATTATTCACTATGGTCTATTATTTAGTGCACTGTTTACATTTCTTGCAGTTATTATTAGTACTTCAAAACTAGCTAACAACAGTGAAATAATTGCCATAATAAATTGTGGTCTCAGCATTAAAAGACTATTAAAACCGTACCTGATAGGTGCGGTAATCATCGCTTTTATTTCATTTTATTTAAATAACTGGATTTTACCCTCAACTAATCAAATTCGATTGGACTTTGAGCAAGAATACATCTTTTCTAAAAAAAACGAACGCTACAAGAATATACATAGACAAATAAAACCTAACCATTATATTTATCTAGAAAGTTACAACATCAAAAAACAAAAAGGCTTTCGCTTTAGTTATGAAATTTTTGAAGAGCAACAATTAATATCAAAGTTTAAATCTGATTTTATTACCTGGGACACTGAAAGAGAAGAATGGTTAGCAGAAAATTATTAGTCTTAGAATACTTGAAATAGATGGAGAAAAAATTAAAAAAGGACAAAGTATCTATAAAAAATTTGGATTTAAGCCCGAAGAATTAGTCTACCAAAAGAATAGTACTAATCTAATGACCCTACCAGAGCTTCATAAATTTGTAAAAAAAGAACAAATAAAAGGTTCGCAAAACATCCATTTTTACTTTCTAGATTTATTCCAACGCTATTCGAATCCATTGACCACATTTATTCTAACCCTAATCGGATTTAGTGTTGCAATTCATAAAAAAAGAGGAGGAATTGGTGTGAACCTTGTTTATGGATTCGGCTTGACTACACTATTTATCTTATTTCAAAAAATTTCCATAACATTTACCACAAACAGCAATTTAAATCCACTAATCGCAATTCTGTTACCTAATATTATATTTGGGCTTTTTGCCTATTACTTATTTCGGAAAGCAGAACATTAAAGAATCGATTGCCAAACAAAATAATGTGATGGCCAATCCATATGTGAGATGGGGCTTGAAAAAATGCCAAAAAAACTAGATCCACTTCCAGACATAGCTGCATAGTCTGCACCCATATCATATAACTTCTCTTTTATGTGAATTAATTCAGGATAATTCGGAATGACATAGGCTTCAAAATCATTGACTAAATCACTTCGCCAACTTTTAATCTCACTTTCTACAACATGTTTACAAGATCTTGAAACTTTGGGTATTATATTTGAGTAAGCATCTTTGCTTGATACATGAATACCCGGATGAACAAGCAATAAATATTTCCCCGACAAGTCAATATTAGCAGGACTTAACACCTCACCTCTACCTTCTCCATACTGAGGTTTATCGTCAATAAATGAAGGACAATCACTTCCTAAGACTAAAGCAAAAGCTTTTAATTCGTCATTCGATAGTTTCAAATCAAACATCGTATTTAATAATTTCAATGTATAAGCGGCATCAGAAGAGCCACCTCCAAGTCCAGCCCCCAAAGGAATAATTTTATGTAAATAGATTCTAACACCAGGTATAGGATGAAATTCATGAAGAAGCTTATATGCTTTTTCACATAAGTTTTCACCTCCAGGAATTGGCAAACCAGAAGAAATTAAACTACACTGACCAAATTCTAAAGAATCATCTTTAATAATTTCCAAAACATCATTAAGCGGAAACTGATAAAAAACTGTTTGCAGATCATGGTAACCATCAGTCCTTCTAGCAATAATTTGCAATCCTAAATTGAGCTTAGCAGGCGGAAATTCAATCATTAAATAAAATTATCTTAATCAAAAGTAATAATTGTCGTGATTTTTTGAGCTCAAAATCTGAAATATTGTAATTTGCAACAATAATTTATAATTATGGATCGATTAGATTTTGAACAACCCATCGTTGAACTTGAAGAACAACTAAATAAAGCGATTCAATTGGGAAAAGACAACGATGCCGATGTTACCAAAATAGTAAGTGACATCGAAAATAAATTAAGTAAACTTCGTAAAGAAACATACGAGAACTTAACAGCTTGGCAAAGAGTGCAAATATCACGTCATCCAAACCGACCATACACGCTTGATTATATTGAGATGTTAACAAAAGGGGAATTCATTGAACTCCATGGAGATAGAACTGTAAAAGATGACAAAGCTATGATTGGAGGTTTTGGAAACATAAATGGCCAACCTGTAATGTTTATTGGTCAACAAAAAGGTAAAAACACTAAACTACGACAGTACCGAAATTTCGGTATGGCAAATCCAGAAGGTTACAGAAAAGCACTGCGTTTAATGAAAATGGCTGAAAAATTTAACAAGCCCATTGTTACTCTTATTGATACGCCAGGTGCCTATCCAGGGTTAGAAGCTGAAGAACGCGGTCAAGGAGAAGCAATTGCAAGAAATTTATTAGAAATGTGTCAACTAAAAGTCCCTGTAATATGTATTATTATTGGTGAAGGTGCATCTGGAGGTGCATTAGGTATTGGTGTTGGTGATAGAGTGCATATGCTAGAAAACACTTGGTACTCTGTAATTTCTCCTGAATCATGTTCTTCTATTTTATGGAGATCATGGAACTATAAGCAACAAGCTGCTGAAGCACTTAAATTAACCTCTGAAGATATGTTTAAAAATAAATTAATTGACAATATCATTAAAGAGCCAGAAGGAGGTGCACACTACAATCCAGAAGAAATTTATGAACGAGTAAAAGAAACCATAATTAAAGACATAAAAAGCTTAACTAAAATAGATCCTCAAAAAAGAATTGAAAAAAGAATTGAAAAATTCTGTAGTATGGGTGTTATAAATGAATAAAAAAAGCACCGCATATTGCTGTGCTTTTTTTATTACCGATGAAAATATGTATTAATTCACACGCTCTAAATATAGATCTATACTAATTGGTAGTTCAAAATCAGAGCCTAATAATTCTAATATACCTATATCGCCACCTAAATCAAGTGCATCAGTAGACAAGTTGATAACACCTTTCATATAAACTGTATTATCTGTTAAACTGATTATGTCATATACTTGCTCTAACCCAGTAAAAGAATCTGTAAAAACAAGATATTGATCATCATTTTGTAAATCCCAACTTCCCTGAGCTTGAACATTTATAGGCACTGAAGGAATTTGCAATGCAGCAATAATAGTTTGCTCTTCAGTTTCAAAATCTAAATTACTTTCATAAGTTAAAATCAGCATAATTTAAATTAAATGAGCCGGCATCAGCTGCTTCTCCATCTAAAGTAATCTGATTACCAAGGCCTAATAGAAGAAGTTGAATTGCAGGATCTAGTGAACTAACTAGAGGAGAAATATCAATTGAAGCTTCATACTCTAATTGAAGAATATTCCATTCACCTTCAAATTGAGATGCGATAGAATAATCACAACTTCCATCATCTGTATTTGCATTAGAATCATAATTGTATGCTGATTCATCTGTACATCCTTCAATAACGGCTAGACATGAACCGTCATCTTCTGTTGCATTTGGATCGTAATTGAAAGCTAATTCATCAGTACACCCCGGTACACTAGAAAGATTTTGACCATCATCTTTATCACAAGACAAAAAAACTAACACTTAAAAAAAGCGTTAATGCTCCTAAATACTTTTTCATGACATATTTTTTTTTTTCAAATATATAAAATCTTGTCCTCATAATTATTTTGAACAATTATAAAAAAATATGTTGAATTAATTATGAACAGGCTAAATATGTAACTGAAAAGATGTTAAATTTGATATTGAATATTTAAACATTAGTTACCATGGCAAAAACTTCACCCCGAGCTTCAAATAACCTTTACAAAAAAAAGGGAAGCATTATTGGATTGGAGCAAGGTAAAATTCCGCCTCAAGCTGTTGAGCTTGAAGAGGCCGTATTAGGTGCCTTAATGATTGATAAAAATGCTTTAAACGAAGTCATTGATATTCTGGAATCTGAGTGTTTCTATAAAGATGCACATCGCGAAATTTATTCAGCTATAAAAACACTTTTCACAGAATCACAACCAATAGATATACTAACTGTTTCATCGTTGCTTCGTAAAAATGGAAAATTGGAACTATGTGGTGGTGATTACGGAATTGCAAATCTCACTCAAAAAGTAGCCTCATCTGCTCACATAGAATACCACGCTCGTATTATTGTTCAAAAGCATATCCAAAGATCTTTAATACGGGTTTCAAGTGAAATTATTCATGATGCTTACGACGAAAGTAGTGATGTACTGGACCTTTTGGACAAAGCAGAAGCAAAGCTATTTGAAATTGCAAATGGAAACATCAAAAAAAATTACGACTCAGCACAATCTCTTGTAAAAGAAGCTATAGAACGAATTGAACACATTTCTAAACAAGAGGGCTTAAGTGGAATTGCTTCGGGGTTTTCCAAAATTGATAATATAACTGCTGGTTGGCAACCCTCAGATTTAGTAATTCTTGCAGCACGTCCAGGAATGGGTAAAACAGCTTTTGTTTTATCTATGGCCCGTAATATTGCTGTAGATATTAAAGCTGCTGTTGCTATTTTCTCTCTAGAGATGTCATCTGTTCAATTAATCACACGTTTAATTTCCTCGGAGACTGGTTTATCATCCGAAAAACTCCGTAAAGGAAAACTTGAGGACTATGAATGGCAACAATTACATGCTAAAATTAAGAAAATTGAAAAAGCACCTTTATTTATTGATGACACACCTGCTCTATCTGTATTTGATTTAAGAGCAAAATGTCGCAGATTGGTTGCTCAACATGATGTGAAAGTTATTATAATCGATTACCTTCAATTAATGACTGCAGGTGGAGATATTAAAGGTAACCGTGAACAAGAAATTTCCACTATTTCTAGATCATTAAAAAGTATTGCTAAAGAATTAAATGTTCCCGTTATAGCTCTTTCGCAACTAAGTCGTGCTGTTGAAACCCGTGGAGGAAGTAAAAGACCTTTATTGTCTGACTTAAGAGAATCTGGAGCTATTGAGCAAGATGCAGACATTGTTAGTTTTATATTTAGACCAGAATACTATGGTCTCACAGAATGGGATGATGAAGATGGAACTCCTTGTGAGGGACAAGCAGAATTTATCATCGCAAAACATCGTAATGGGGGTCTAGAAAATATCCGTTTAAAATTTATAGGTAATCTAGCTAAATTCTCCAACCTAGAAATGGATGCAGAATACGAAACAGAATTTATCTCTAAAATGAATACCAACGAGCTTTTAGAGACACTAATGAAGATGCTTATGATGACTCGCCCTTTTAGCCTTCTCCTCATTTTAATTCTCTATTCATATTCTCTTATGGCTACATATCTCCTCATCCCAATGGATGAAGAAAGCCAAAATGACCACTTAAAAGCTTATGGAATAGCTTTTTGGACACTAGAAAATGATTTAACCGTAGACTGGTTATTAAATTACAGAGGTGGTAGTTTTCTATTAGAGAATCAAACTGAAATTGAAAAAGAATGTATTGTTAGAGGTGTGTCTTATGAAATAATTACTAACTCATTCAGGCAACAATTACAAATAGAATTAGCACATCCAGAAAGTAACACAGATATTATAAAACTTGAGAAAGCACCAAAAGTTGCTGTTTATTCTCCTGAAGGAAATTTACCATGGGATGATGCGGTAACATTGGTTTTAACTTATTCTGAAATACCATATGACATCATTTATGATGAAGAAATATTATCTGATCTACTCCCAATGTATGATTGGATTCATCTACACCATGAAGACTTTACAGGGCAGTATGGTAAATTTCTATGCTTCATTTAAGAATGCGCCTTGGTATATAGAACAAAAAAGAAAATTTGAGGCTGATGCCAGCAAATTGGGCTACTCAAAAGTATCAACTCAAAAACTTGAAGTTGCTCTTAAAATTAAAGAATTTCTTGCTGGAGGTGGATTCTTATTTGCCATGTGTTCAGCAACTGACAGCTATGACATTGCTTTAGCATCTGAAGGTGTAGATATATGCGAATACATGTTCGATGGTGATCCAATTAATTCTTCTGCTCAACAATTACTTGACTTTAAAAAGAGTATCGCTTTCGAAGACTTTAAACTTATCACAAGTCCAAACATTTACGAATTTTCCAATATAGATGTAACTCTTGGCAGGAAAGTACCAAGAAATCAAGATTTCTTCACTCTATTTGAATTCTCTGCCAAATGGGACCCTGTACCAACGATGCTTTGCCAAAACCATAGCCATATCATTAAGGGTTTTATGGGGCAGACAACTGCATATAAAAAGGATTTAATAAAATCTGATGTACTGATTATGGGAGAAAATAAGAGCGCAAATGAGGCAAAATACATTCATGGCAAGCTAGGTAAGGGCATGTGGACATTTTATGGAGGTCACGATCCTGAAGACTATCAACATCGCGTTGGTGATCCACCTACTGAACTAGAATTGCACTCCAATTCACCAGGTTATAGACTTATATTAAATAATATTCTTTTCCCTGCAGCAAAAAAGAAAAAACAAAAAACATAATAAATTATCGGAAAATGTTGAAAGAGCCTTTTTGATTTCTGCCGTCCAGTAACTCAACAGTATAATAGTATACACCATTTGGGCAAAACTCATTTTCAGAGATACTTTTACCATCCCAACAATAATCTCCTGTTACTTCATTACATAATTCATAATTCGTTGATGAATAAACTACCTGACCCCATCGATTGTATACATTAACACGAACATTATTAACATCATCACCGAGATCAATTAGCCAATAGTCATTAATGCCGTCATCATTCGGAGAAAAAACATTTGGCACAAAACAATCTAAAACATTAATATTAATTTCCTGAGTAGATACATTAGAGCAATCATCACTTACATCAATAATAAAATTGTAATCAAAGGGAATATCAGTAGGAATATCAAAATTGATTAAATTAGAATACAACATACCATCTAATAACCACTCGATATTATACGCTCCAATACCGCCATTAATAACAACTTCTGTTGAAACTTGATCATCTACACAAACATCTATATCATTGAAAGTAGTAAAAATAGTTAAGGGATCTTCAGGTTCTAAAATGTATGAATAAATTTCAGCAGAAACTTCTGAATCACATAAATCAACAGCACTAAATGTGTAGTTCCCGACATTATCAGGGGAAATTATTAATTCCTCCTGATTCGAAAAAAGAATACCCTCATAATACCATTGAGCTTCAATTGGAAATATACCACCACTAAAATATGGATTAATAATAATCTCGTCATCTCCGGGACAAAAAGCCGTATCAGATGGAATATCTACATATAACTCCAAGCGATCAACAAAGTTAAAAATATAATCACGTTCTTCTTCTGTACATCCATCAGAAATGGTTGTAGTTACTACAAGCTCTTCCATCCCTTCAGCAATACCGTCATATATAGGAACAATTGGAATTGTAACTTGAGTCTCACCAGCCGGTATAATAACCTGGTTACCTATATCTAAATAATCTACACCATTTTCTGCAGTACCAGAAACAACATAATCAATAACAGAATTTGTATTAATTACATCTGTTAATTCAAATACAATTTCACCATTCATACAGCCTTCTACAAGAGTAGAATCATTTCCTATATATGGAGAATATTCACTTTCTTGATTAACAGATATTCCTATGGAACTAAAACTATTTTCTGATAAAAATACACCCGAATTTAGAATTCCATCGGAGACATCTGCTATTGCAAGTTTTATATGGTATGTCTCACATGGGACTACAGATGCAGTAGCAATTAAAGGTACGGTAAAACCATTAAAATTAATCTGATCTAAATTAGGGTTAGCATTAAAAAACACAGAGTAATCCTCCCAGTTTGGATCAATATCATCACAAGGAGTAGAATCTCCACCAGATGGAACACCGGAATTAATAGTGTTAATAATTACTGGTGAATCTGTAAAAGAAGTTTGAGCTTCATTCTCAGGAACTAGAGCGAGATTTATAGCATTATTACTAAATGGACCATTAATTCCTGGTCCTGAAAGAAAAAATCCAAATATATCATTAAATTGACTGCAAGTATAACCCGTATATTCTAAAGAAGCAAAGACATATTCAAAAACAATTTCATCAGAAGTTGTCTCAAAATCAAACTCTATGATTATTAAATCATTTAGATTAGTAGCCGTGGCACCAACAATTTCAAGTTGCTGGGTTAAATCTATGTCTATACCAGGACCTCCTTGTAACTCGTTAAAACTATCAGGATCAGGAACTATAGAACTAGCTCCTCCAAGTAGACCTCCAGTTGCCATTACAATACCTGAAGGAATATTAATATTTAAATCATCTCCTTCAAAATAGCCAGTTGAACAATCAAAACCAGATACAGTTGCATTTGAAAACTCAACACCGTCTACCAAATAATTAACCAATTGATCAGCGTTATCATTACAATCCAAAGATATCTGAGCATCGATTGGGCTGGTTAATAGAAAAAGTAATATGATACTTAAAATTATATTAAACCGATTCATAAAAAAAATTTCATTGTAATTCAGCACCTTAGAATTACGATCCTCAAAATTTTTTTGTCAAAAATTAGACCAAAAAAAATGAAAATAAAATTCTACAAAATCCATTAAGGACTCGTATCACAAACATAATAATTTTCAATCTTTTTTCATTGAGAAAATAGGTTTAATATCTGATTATAAAGAAATTAAAAAACACTGAAATTAGAATTGTTATAAACAAAAAAAGCCCCACTACTTTTGTAGTGGGGCTTTTAAAAAGGGCGGCGACATACTCTCCCGATCTTACTCAGTACCATCTGCGCTGATAGGCTTAACTTCTCTGTTCGGAATGGGAAGAGGTGATCCCTATCGCTATAACCACCATAAATTGTTTGTGCTTAACACACAATATTTTATATCAAAAGAGGAAAAATACACAATAGTTGAAAAAATTTAGTTGAGGAAGTTTACGGGTAATTAGTATCACTCGGCTTTGATGTTACCACCTTTACACCTGTGACCTATCAACGTAGTCGTCTCCTACGACCCTTAAAAGAAATCTTATCTTGAAGTGAGTTTCGCGCTTATATGCTTTCAGCGCTTATCTCGTCCCGACGTAGCTACCCTGCGATGCAACTGGCGTCACAACAGGTACACTAGAGGTCAGTCCGCCTCGGTCCTCTCGTACTAGAGGCAGGTCTTCTCAAATTTCTAACGCCCACTACAGATAGGGACCGAACTGTCTCGCGACGTTCTGAACCCAGCTCGCGTGCCACTTTAATGGGCGAACAGCCCAACCCTTGGGACCTTCTCCAGCCCCAGGATGTGACGAGCCGACATCGAGGTGCCAAACCCCCCCGTCGATGTGAGCTCTTGGGGGAGATCAGCCTGTTATCCCCGGAGTACCTTTTATCCTTTGAGCGATGGCCCTTCCATGCGGAACCACCGGATCACTATGCCCGACTTTCGTCTCTGCTCGACTTGTAGGTCTCACAGTCAAGCACCCTTATGCCATTGCACTCTACGCACGGTTACCAAGCGTGCTGAGGGTACCTTTGGAAGCCTCCGTTACTCTTTTGGAGGCGACCACCCCAGTCAAACTACCCACCAAGCACTGTCCCCCTTTCGGGGTTAGGCTTCAAATAAATAAAGGGTGGTATTTCAAGGACGACTTCACAACCCCTAGCGAGGCCGCTTCAATGTCTCCCACCTATCCTACACATCATTTATCCAAAGTCAATACTAAGCTGTAGTGAAGGTTCACGGGGTCTTTCCGTCCCGTAGCGGGTAATCGGCATCTTCACCGATACTACAATTTCACCGAACTCGTGGCTGAGACAGTGCCCAGATCGTTGCACCATTCGTGCAGGTCGGAACTTACCCGACAAGGAATTTCGCTACCTTAGGACCGTTATAGTTACGGCCGCCGTTTACCGGGGCTTCAATTCAGAGCTTCTACCGAAGTATAACCCCTCCTCTTAACCTTCCGGCACCGGGCAGGTGTCAGACCCTATACATCATCTTTCGATTTAGCAGAGTCCTGTGTTTTTGTTAAACAGTCGCCTGGGCCTATTCACTGCGGCCATCCGAAGATGGCGCCTCTTCTCCCGAAGTTACGAGGCGATTTTGCCTAGTTCCTTAGCCACGATTCATTCGAGCACCTTAGTATTCTCTACTTGACTACCTGTGTCGGTTTACGGTACGGGCAGCTATTACCTAGCGCTTAGAAGTTTTTCTTGGAAGTCTGATTAGGCACACTATCCACTCATCCGAAGACTTGTGGTACTATCAGAGTTTAGCTAATCCAAGCTCTTAACCTGGACCAATACCTACCTCTTTCAACGCACTATTCCGTCAGTGCGCGGTGCTTTCACTACTTCGTCACTCCATCGCAGTAATAGCTGGTACGGGAATATTAACCCGTTGGCCATCGACTACCCCTTTCGGGTTCGCCTTAGGACCCGACTAACCCTCAGCTGATTAGCATAGCTGAGGAAACCTGAGTCTATTGGTGTGCGGGTTTCTCACCCGCATTATCGTTACTTATCCCTACATTTGCTTTTCCAGACGCTCCAGAAAACCTCACGGTTCACCTTCTACGCTGACTGGAATGCTCCCCTACCACTTGCGTCCATAGCTTCGGTATATGATTTATGCCCGATTATTATCCACGCACGATCGCTCGACTAGTGAGCTGTTACGCACTCTTTAAATGAATGGCTGCTTCCAAGCCAACATCCTAGCTGTCTGTGCAATCGCACCACGTTTGGTCAACTTAACCATAATTTTGGGACCTTAGCTGATGGTCTGGGTTCTTTCCCTCTCGGCATTGGACCTTAGCACCCAATGCCTCACTGCTGGAGAACATGTCATAGCATTCGGAGTTTGACAGGATTTGGTAGGCGATGAAGCCCCCGCATCCAACCAGTAGCTCTACCTCTATGACACTCTATTCCAACGCTGCACCTAAATGCATTTCGGGGAGTACGAGCTATTTCCGAGTTTGATTGGCCTTTCACCCCTACCCACAGGTCATCCGAAGACTTTTCAACGTCTGGCGGTTCGGTCCTCCATTGCATGTTACTGCAACTTCAACCTGCCCATGGGTAGATCACACGGTTTCGCGTCTACCCCCACTAACTATACGCCCTATTCAGACTCGCTTTCGCTGCGCATCCGAACCTGAAGTTCTTATGCTTGCTAGTGAGGAGTAACTCGTAGGGTCATTATGCAAAAGGCACGCCGTCATCCCTCAAGGGGACTCCGACCGCTTGTAAGCGTACGGTTTCAGGTTCTCTTTCACTCCCTTATTCAGGGTACTTTTCACCTTTCCCTCACGGTACTTGTTCGCTATCGGTCTCACAGGAGTATTTAGCCTTACCGGATGGTCCCGGCTGATTCACGCAAGGTTTCACGTGCCCCGCGCTACTCAGGATACTATTAGGATTTATACAGACTTACCTGTACGGGATTATCACCCTCTATGATCGTTCTTTCCAAAACGTTCCAGTTTTTTGTACAATCCATGTCATAGTCCTACAACCCCAAATTTGCCGTAACAAATTTGGTTTGGGCTAATTCCGTTTCGCTCGCCGCTACTCAGGAAATCACTATTGTTTTCTTCTCCTCCGGGTACTTAGATGTTTCAGTTCTCCGGGTTCGCCCCATAAATGGTACTATGTCTTCAACATAGTGGGTTGCCCCATTCGGAAATCCACGGATCAATGCTTATGTGCAGCTCCCCGCAGCTTATCGCAGCTTATCACGTCCTTCTTCGCCTCTGTGAGCCTAGGCATCCGCCGTACGCCCTTAATTACTTCTCTCGATTTTTTCTACTATCGTGTATCCTCTCTCAATATGTCAATGAACTTTACCTTTACAGGTATGTGGAGAATATCGGAGTCGAACCGATGACCTCCTGCTTGCAAAGCAGGCGCTCTAGCCAGCTGAGCTAATCCCCCATAGTTTTATTTATTGTAGTCTCGAGCGGATTTGAACCGCTGACCCCTACATTATCAGTGTAGTGCTCTAACCAACTGAGCTACGAGACTATATTGAAGAGAGAGAGATAATTGAAATCCTCACACCAAAGTAAGAAGTCACTCTAAAAAGGAGGTGTTCCAGCCGCACCTTCCGGTACGGCTACCTTGTTACGACTTAGCCCCAGTTACCAGTTTTACCCTAGGCGGCTCCTTGCGGTTACCGACTTCAGGCACTCCCAGCTTCCATGGCTTGACGGGCGGTGTGTACAAGGCCCGGGAACGTATTCACCGCGCCATGGCTGATGCGCGATTACTAGCGATTCCAGCTTCACGAAGTCGAGTTGCAGACTTCGATCCGAACTGAGATAGGGTTTTAGGATTCGCTCCCTGTCACCAGGTGGCTGCCCTCTGTCCCTACCATTGTAGCACGTGTGTAGCCCTGGACGTAAGGGCCGTGATGATTTGACGTCATCCCCACCTTCCTCCACGCTTGCGCGGGCAGTTTTCTTAGAGTCCCCGACATTACTCGATGGCAACTAAGAATAGGGGTTGCGCTCGTTGCGGGACTTAACCCAACACCTCACGGCACGAGCTGACGACAACCATGCAGCACCTTGCAAAACGTCCGAAGAAAAACTATTTTCATAGTCTGTCGTTCTGCATTTAAGCCCAGGTAAGGTTCCTCGCGTATCATCGAATTAAACCACATGCTCCACCGCTTGTGCGGGCCCCCGTCAATTCCTTTGAGTTTCACTCTTGCGAGCGTACTCCCCAGGTGGTACACTTAACACTTTCGCTTGGTCACTGACTGTATATCGCCAGCAACGAGTGTACATCGTTTACGGCGTGGACTACCAGGGTATCTAATCCTGTTCGCTACCCACGCTTTCGTCCCTCAGCGTCAGTTATAACTTAGTGAGCTGCCTTCGCAATCGGTGTTCTGTGTCATATCTAAGCATTTCACCGCTACATGACACATTCCGCCCACTTCAATTATACTCAAGGTTAACAGTTTCAATGGCAGTTCTACAGTTGAGCTGTAGGATTTCACCACTGACTTAATAACCCGCCTACGGACCCTTTAAACCCAATAAATCCGGATAACGCTTGGACCCTCCGTATTACCGCGGCTGCTGGCACGGAGTTAGCCGGTCCTTATTCGTATAGTACCGTCAAACAGCTACACGTAGCTGTAGTTCTTCCTATATAAAAGCAGTTTACAACCCATAGGGCAGTCTTCCTGCACGCGGCATGGCTGCGTCAGAGTTTCCTCCATTGCGCAATATTCCTCACTGCTGCCTCCCGTAGGAGTCTGGTCCGTGTCTCAGTACCAGTGTGGGGGATCATCCTCTCAGAACCCCTAGACATCGTCGCCTTGGTGAGCAGTTACCTCACCAACTAGCTAATGTCACGCATGCCCATCCATAACCACCGGAGTTTTAATCATTTCATGATGCCAATCTATGATATTATGGGGTATTAATCCACATTTCTATGGGCTATCCCCCTGTTATGGGTAGGTTGCATACGCGTTACGCACCCGTTCGCAACTCGTCAGCAGAGAGCAAGCTCTCTCTGTTACCGTTCTACTTGCATGTGTTAGGCCTGCCGCTAGCGTTCATCCTGAGCCAGGATCAAACTCTCCATTGTAAAAAGTTTAATCTGATTTCTGACTCTTACTTATTAACGGGGTAAGTTGTTTCTCTTACCTCTCTCTTCCAATATAATTTCTTTCAAAGAACGTTTCTCGTTTCTACTAAAACTTATTTCTATTTATTTTAGCGGATGCAAATGTACAACCTTTTTATTCCCACACAAACCTTTTTTGAAAAAAATAACACATTTTAAAAAAGCCTTATTTTTGAAAACAAAAAGAACATTAATTTACAACATATTAAAGTATTTACCAAATAGTGAAAAAATAGGAGTTAAAAGGCCAAATAAACAGTAGGATAAATCATTTGCTTTAAATATTCGCAATTAACAATTTAATAAAAGAACGCTTACTGTAGTAGTACATAATTGATAATATATCTTAATTGAGTAATAATATAGATGAAGAGTAATTTAAACCTCCAACTAGATTAATTAGGTAAGTGCCAGGAGCTAAAAAACTCAAATCTAACCTATTTAGACCTTTAGAAACATTGTCTTCAAAAAGCAAGCTCCCAGAAATATCATATATAAGAAAAGTAGAACAATCAGACACATTAAACTGAATCATACCGTCTATTGATGGATTCGGATAAATATTTAAAAATGAATGGTCTTGAGAAACCACATTCATATTGTTGCCAGTAATTAAAAATTTATCAAAACCTGCTTCTAAATTATGTTGAGAATGTGCTTCAACAACAATTTGCATTTGAGTGGTTAGGTCCAGAAGTCCACTAACAGCAACTTCATGAACAAGCCATTCGGACGCAGAAGATTCAGCTGTTCTATAATCAATCAAAACAGTCTCTATACCATTACTCAATCTAACTAACAAAGAGTCCTCTGAATTTTCATCACCTATATTTTGGAACCAGGTATTAAAAGATAAAATTGGACTCTCGTAATTTGTTAAATCCATTAATGGAGAAATAAATCTACTAGAGCCTCCACTAAGGTGTGATGAACTTGATATAGAAATAGTTAAATTATCTATATTCAGGGTCGCATAAAAATCCCCAGCACTTTCTATCAAAGCAACTAGTTCATTACCACTAGCACCAGACATTGAAAAAACGGGTATAGTGACATTGTTACCATAATTACCAGCGGACATACCTAAAGGTTGACCACTATTATTATTATTATAGATAACAACTGCTTCAGCACCAGCATTTTGAGCATTTAAAGCCTTTAAACCAAATTCACAGGATCCTCTTTTGATTAAGGCTATCGAACCAAATAAATTATAAGAAGTGGGTTCACAAGACTGATTTACTTGATCATCAACATGAATTATAGATGCAGTCAATTCCGAATTCAGTGAACCTCCCCAATTTTGATCCTCAACATCAAAATCAACTGTTTCAAAATACCCATTATCAGTTATGAAAGCGTGATCGCCACAATCTCCATCAACATCTTGACTTGGACTCAAACTCATGTTCGAATAACTAACAGGAATAGCACGCTCCCATATTCCTGATTCAAGAGATGCATCACTTTCAACAACCCAACCAAAGTCAACTGAAAAATCATCAAAATACGCCCTATCTAATTCAAAAATAAAATCTGTTTGACTTTCTGATACAGTAAATTCTGAGCACAATGTTTGATAACCCCACAAACCAATAGAAATAGAATATGTACCTTCAGTTAATGTAACTAAAAGCTCTCCATTAGTTGATGAAGAAAGTTGGTAATCGACTAGTTCGTTTGAAATACTTACTGAAGCTTGAGAGAGACCGTTAAGAGTTAATGCATTGACAACTGATAGTTGAGTATTGTATGATCCTAATAAAGATAGTTGAGTATCCACATTATTTGTTTGACCGCTATTTAAAACAACAGTTTGAACATAATCAGCATAACCACTTGATGAAATCAATAATTCATAAGTTCCATCGACAGCTACTCCTGTCTCAAAATAACCTCCCAAATCAGTATTAACAATAGTACTTGTTCCTAATATCTGAACTTGAGCATTACTTAAAGGAAGGCCTGTATTAGAATCTGTAACAACACCTTCAACAAAACTAGCATTAGTATATTTTGGTTCCAAAACATACAAACCAGTTTCTATATCAGTTACTAAAATATTACCTGAAGGCAACCAAGGATATGCTCCCCATGCACCATTAAAACCACCACCTGAATAATCTTCAGATGTATCATAATAACCCACCTCAACCATATTAGATGGATTACTGACATCAACAACCGATACACCATCAGCATAATAAGATGTCACAATAAAATCACCATCGACATGAGTATTATGTGGAATGACATTGGTTTGAGGACTCCAAGCTTGAATTCGGTCTACTTCTTCTATATCATTTAAGTTAGAAACATCGTATGCGGCAACATATGCGCCACTAACTTCATCAGTGGTAAATAAATAATCTCCATCGTCTGAGATCCAACAATTATGAGAAAAGTTATTTGGTGTGGCATGAGAACCGATAATTTCTGGATTTTGTTTATCTGACACATCAATAACGGTAAACACACCATCATTAATTGCACCTCCCCACAATGTATCTCCTCGAGCCATACCATCGTGTAAATAATAATCATTAAAAACACCTAATAAAGGAGGATTTTCAGGATTTGTAACAAGATCATACATTAAAGCACCACCTATTCCATAATTGGCACCAAAAACATAGAGCACACCATTTTCGTCTATGTAAATATTATGAGCTGTTTCAAACCCCAGACTCATATTTTCAATATAAGTTGGATTACTATCGCCATTAATTAGCTCTTCTAAATTGAGAATTTGCAAACCAGCTCCGCCATCCCCATCTTCATCATTTATACAGTATAAATAATCCCCCCAAGTTTTTAAATCTCTCCAAATAGATTCGGGTCCATCAAAAAAACCAAGTTCAACAGGATCATATGGATTTGTAACATCTACAACTGAAATCCCATTATACACACCAACCAATGCATATTCTCCAGCATCGTTTGCATAACCCCAAACATCACTTAAATCATTATTATAATCAATATTTGAAAGTAAATTTATGTTTAGACTCTGCTGAGATTTTGCCGTAAAAACAAATATTAAAAACAAGCAGAACAAGGCAATCTTTTTAAGCATCATATATTACTAGTTTAATAAGTTTAAAACTTGTTGTGCAAATATAAGACCTAAAATTGAATTAAAAGTCTAAAATAATTTGTGACTGTCCTTCACATTTTGGTTATTATTGTAATCATCTTTTACATCTTCAGACAACTCTTTTTTAGAAGGTAACTCAAGAGAGGCTAGCATATTAATAGTCTTTACTTTATGAATTGTAAGCCTGTTACCTTGAGCTTTAAGTCCCTTAACAGATATAAATTCCTCAAAATTAATTTTTAGGTTTGGTCTTTGATCTTTATTACGCTCTTTGACAAACTCTATTTCAGCTACAGGAAGATAATCAGTAGAAACAACTTCTAAATAAGAACTATCACTATCAGAAATAAAACTTACTTTTTTATCTGTAGGCTCTACGAGGAAACGTTTTACATAATATTTCGACTTGTCTCCATCCCAATAAATAGCACTGACAGGCTTTTTAGAATCAAATTTTTCCAGCACAATCATATCCTCAGGGAAATGGGTACTCAAGTCGAAACCTAAAAGTTGATATTCTCCAGACTGAGAAATAATAAGAATTTTATCATCTCCGGCAAACTCACCTATAAGTTCACCTCTGCCATCAATATTTAAGCGTTGAACTGTATCATCAAACCAAATCTTTTGAGCGGCTAATGTAGACACGCCTTTCGACTTTAATTCAACCTTACTAACTGGATGCTTAGAAACCAAGTTACCTCTAGAGCGTCTTCCTTTTATAGCTAGGTCGGCAAAATCAACATCAAACTTGAGTTTACGGGTTTTGGCTTGTGACTTAAGAATTACAGAAACTACTTCTGCTTCGCCATTATCGTTGGAAGTGAAGTGCAATATTTTTGAGCCTTTATTTCCAGATGTAAGGTCGTATTCTTTATCTCGCGTAATACTTTTTACCGGAAAACGCTTCATATAAGTATTTCCTAATTTACCGTCGCGGTAAATAAGATTATATATAGTACGCACATCATTCTTCTTAAATACAGCCATATGAATGACACCCTTACCCACAAAGGTTTTGGGAGCCACTTTGGTTACCATCATTTTACCGTCATTCCGAAAAATAATGATATTATCGATATCAGAACATTCACAAACAAATTCGTCTTTGCGGAGTGAAGTCCCTATAAAACCTTCTTCTTTATTAAAATATAATTTCTGATTTCTAATGGCTACCTTGGAAGCGACAATGGTTTCAAAAGTTCTGATTTCAGTTTTACGTATTCTTCCCTCTTTGTATTTCTTCTTTAAGCCCTTAAAATAGTCAATAGCATAATCTACTAAATTGGCAAGTTTATCGATTAATTCAGCGATATTATCTTCTATTTTCTTTAGGTTCTCATTAGCCTTGTCTAGATCAAATTTTGAAATTCGCTTAATTTTTATTTCCGTAAGACGAACAATATCTTCTTCTGTTACAGGTTCTTTTAGATGTTTAATGTGGGGCTGAAGTCCTTTTCGAATTGCTTCTATGACTGCTTCCCAAGTTTCACATTCCTCTATATCCCTATAAATTTTATTCTCGATAAAAATGCGTTCTAAAGAAGCAAAATGCCAGAGTGCCTGTTGTTCAGATAATAAAATTTCTAATTCAGTCTTTAACAGTTCAAGCGTATGAGCTGTAGATTGTTTAAGAATATCCGAAACCGACATAAAGTATGGCTTGTCATTTTTGATAATACAAGCATTTGGCGAGATCGAAATTTCACAATCGGAAAAAGCATATAAGGCATCAATAGTTTTGTCGGGTGAAACGCCTGGAGGAAGATGAATTAGAATTTCCACAAACTCTGCTGTATTGTCTTCAATCTTCTTGATCTTTATTTTACCTTTTTCATTTGCCCTAAGAATGGAATCGATTAAACTCGAAGTTGTCATAGCAAATGGAATTTCAGTAATTTTAAGCAACTTGACATCTACCTGTTCAATACGTGCTCTTACTTTAATTTTACCACCTCGTTGTCCATCGTTATATTGTGAAAAATCGGCAATGCCACCTGTGGGGAAATCTGGATAAACCTTCATACCCCTACCTCTTAATATAGAAATAGAAGCATCTATCAATTCAACAAAATTGTGAGGCATTATTTTGGTAGACAATCCAACAGCAATTCCTTCTACACCTTGAACTAATAATAAGGGAAATTTTATAGGAAGTGTTACAGGTTCTTTAGTACGACCATCGTAAGTAGGTGTCCACTCTGTGATCTTTGGATTAAATACGACTTCAAGAGCGAACTTTGATAATCGAGATTCTATGTAACGAGGAGCTGCTGCCCTATCTCCAGTGAAGAATGTTACCCCAGTTACCCTGCATGTCGATAAGAAGGTCTTTTTGCCCCATATTTACCAAAGCATCACCTATAGAAGCATCACCATGTGGATGATATTTCATGGTGTTACCGATTACATTGGCCACTTTATTGTAACGACCATCATCCATTTCCTTAAGCGAATGAAGAATACGACGCTGAACAGGCTTTAGGCCATCATGGATATCGGGAACGGCCCTTTCTAAAATAACATAAGAAGCATAATCCAAAAACCAGCTCTCATACATTCCGTCAACCTGTGTTACCGTGTTCAATTCTTGATCTTGAGAATTAAAGTTATTTTCAGAATGTTCCATTTCTTCACTCATAATTATTCAACTCCTTTTTCTACTCGAAGGTTATCAATAATAAATTGCTGACGATCGGGCGTATTTTTACCCATGTAAAACTTCAACATTTCGGCTACGGTTTGCTCCTTACCAATCATAACTGGCTCTAAGCGAATATCTTCTCCAATAAAGCCCTTAAATTCATTTGGTGAAATCTCCCCCAAACCTTTAAATCGGGTTAATTCCACCTTCCCCTTCAGCTTTTCCATAGCTGATATTTTTTCATTTTCGTCGTAACAATAAATTGTTTCTTTTTTGTTACGAACTCTAAATAATGGGGTTTGAAGAATGTATAAATGTCCTTCACGTATCAACTCAGGAAAAAACTGCAAAAAGAATGTGATTAACAATAGACGAATATGCATACCATCTACATCGGCATCGGTAGCAATAACAACATTATTATAACGAAGATCTTCCAAACCATTCTCAATATTTAATGCTGCCTGAACCAAATTAAATTCTTCGTTTTCGTAAACGATTTTTTTTGTCAAGCCATAGGAGTTTAAAGGTTTTCCTTTTAAACTAAACACAGCCTGTGTATTTACATCACGTGATTTGGTAATGGAGCCACTGGCAGAGTCTCCCTCAGTAATAAATAAAGTTGTTTCCAATCGTCTTTCTTTCTTAAGATCATTGTAATGAACTCTACAATCGCGTAATTTTTTATTGTGAAGGTTCGCTTTTTTGGCTCTTTCTCTGCTAAGTTTTTTATGCCAGCCAAGTCTTTTCGCTCTCTTTCGGCTAACAATATTTTTTCTGAAGGGCATCAGCAGCTTGAG
The DNA here is from genome assembly GCA_019649675.1 of Cryomorphaceae bacterium. Taxonomy (GTDB): domain Bacteria; phylum Bacteroidota; class Bacteroidia; order Flavobacteriales; family UBA7430; genus MED-G21. The sequence continues at coordinate 198,200 of BOWN01000004.1, forward strand.
GATTTTTATGAAGATAGTTATCGAGTTTACTCTTTACAAAATCGTTAACAAAAGTTCGCACTGTAGACATATTGGGTCCCATATCTGTAGAACCTAATTTAGTTTTTGTCTGCGACTCAAAAACTGGTTCAATAACTTTGATACTAATGGCTGCATTTATAGATTGTCGAATATCTGAAGCCTCATAATTCTTTCCATAAAACTCACGAATAGTCTTAACCACAGCTTCGCGAAAAGCCGTCTGATGGGTTCCACCCATGGTAGTATGTTGACCATTTACAAAGGAGTGATAGGATTCGCCATACTGATTACGCATGTGAGTCATCGCAATCTCAATATCTTCACCCTTTAAATGAATAACAGGGTAATGAGAAGTTCCTTCTTCTATCTGATTATTTAACAAATCGTATAGCCCATTCTCAGAATAAAATTTCTCACCATTATAGAGCATTGTAAGTCCTTTATTCAGATAGGCATAGTGCCACATCATTTTCTCTACGTACTCATTTACGTAACGAAAATTGTTAAAGATGCTCTCATCCGGAATAAAGGAAACTCTTGTTCCTTTCCTTACTGATGTTTCTTGGACCTCTTCTTCGAGAATCACTTCACCTTTCTTAAATTCAACAACCTTAGTTTGGCCATCTCTTACTGATTGAACTCTAAAATAATCGGATAATGCATTTACAGCTTTTGTTCCGACACCATTTAACCCAATAGATTTCTTAAAAGCTTTTGAATCATACTTTCCTCCTGTGTTAATTTTAGAGACACAGTCAATCACTTTCAAGTGGAATACCTCTACCATAATCTCGAACAGTAACTTTTTTACCGCGAACACTAACTTCAATATTCTTCCAAGCCCATAACGTATTCATCAATACAGTTATCTACGACTTCTTTAAGAAGTATATAAATACCGTCATCATGAGCGGTACCGTCGCCTAGTTTACCAATGTACATTCCTGGACGCATACGAATATGCTCCTTCCAGTCTAGAGATTTAATGCTGTCCTCTGTGTATTGATTCTCTGTCATAAGAAATTAATGCCGTCAAAAAAGTAGTATAGACAAATCTATACTACTATTTAAAAGTAGAAATTTTACACAAACGTTCAAATTTTTTTAAAACGAAACCTCTAAACAATTTTATCAACAATCAAACATTGAATCTAAAATGCATAATATCGCCATCTTGAACAATGTAATCTTTACCCTCTATGGATAATTTTCCAGATTCTTTACAAGCAAGCTCTGAACCTAAAGTAATATAATCATCATACTTAATTACTTCAGCTCTAATAAACCCTTTCTCAAAGTCTGTATGGATAACTCCTGCCGATTGAGGTGCAGTATAACCTTCTTTAATTGTCCATGCTCTTACCTCTTTTTCACCAGCGGTAAAATAGGTTTGAAGTTTTAATAATGCATATGCAGATCTAATGACCTTTTTAACGCCTGGCTCTTCCAAACCCATATCTTGTAAAAATTCCTGTCGCTCTTCATATGTGTCTAACTCCATAATATCAGCTTCCATTCCTGCTGCTATGATTAACAATTGAGCATCTTCATCCTTGACTGCCTCACGTACTTTATCGACATATGTATTTCCATTTATCGCATCATCTTCATTTACATTACAGATATAAAGAATAGGTTTATCTGTAAGCAACATCAAATCTGACACAGCTTCTCTCTGCTTAGCAGTCAAATTAATAGAACGAGCGGATTGCCCTGCTTCAAAATGCGCTTTATATTGCTGGAGAATAGCCAAGGTTTTAATCGCTTCTTTATCGCCAGTGCGTGTTTTTTCTTAATTGTCTCAATCTTCTTTTCAACTGACTCAAGATCTTTAATTTGCAGTTCGATATCAATCGTTTCTTTGTCTCTAACTGGATCAACGGACCCGTCAACATGGGTAATATTGTCATTATCAAAGCAGCGTAAAACATGGATGATTGCCTGAGTTTCTCTAATATTCGCCAAAAATTTATTACCTAAGCCTTCACCCTTACTTGCACCACGAACTAATCCAGCAATATCTACAATTTCAACTATAGCCTGCTGAACCCTTGCTGGCTTGACAAGTGTTTCTAATTTCGCTAATCTTTCGTCTGGAACAGGTATAACCCCAAGATTTGGTTCAATGGTCGCAAATGGATAATTTGCTGCCAAAGCTTTTGCATTAGATAAACAGTTAAATAATGTTGATTTTCCAACATTTGGTAATCCTACAATTCCACACTTCATAACTAAATTTTAATGTAACAAATATACATTTTGATTGAACGTATCAAATGAATCTTACCTCAAAATAGTAACAGTACCAGTAATTTGATCGTATTCCATTTCTAGAACATAAAAATAAACACCTTCTGCAACCTTCTCTGAGCGATGAAAGCCTTCCCAGGAATCTTGACCGGGATAAATAGTGTAAAAACTTCTTCTCCCCATCGATTAAATATTCGTAAAACAGCACTTTCACAATCTTTGATTCCAGAAATTGACAATACATCATTCATATAATCACCATTTGGTGAAAAGACATTAGGAATAACAATATCTTCGTAAATACCTTCTATTGAAAAATCTATAAAGTCACTAACTGAATTATTACAAAAATCGTTACTGACAGTTAATGTAACATCTAAGTATTACCAGGAAAAAGCTCAACAATAGGATTATATTCATCACTTAATACATACCTCCAAAACTCCAATTATAATCATCAGCAAACTCAGACTCATTTGTAAACAAAACACTATTTGAACATGTATCAATTGAATATGAGAATTGAGGCAGGGAATCTGTAAAAATCAATTACAACCTCATCAGAAAAAGAACCTTCACAACCCAACTGAGTCTCAAGAGTTAATTCAATATCATATACCCCCTCCTGACTATAAGTATATGAAGATTCGAATACTGAATTTGAAACACCATTTCCGAAATCCCATTCCCAATTTGATGCAGCATCGTAAGCGGACAAAATAGTTGTGTTTTCAAATTCAACAAGACCTTCTTCACAATCTTCAGTAGCGATAACACCAAAACTAACATCAGGTGGTGGTGCACAGTAATAGAAACAGATTCTAAATCAATTAGATTACAAGACAAAGGATTTTCTACGACAAGCTCAATGACATAATCTCCTTCATTAGCGTACTCATGAGAAAAACATCTTCTGTAGAAAAAAAGGCCATCACCAAAAGACCAACTCATGGAAGTGACAGATTGTGAATTATTCTGAATTTGAACTTCCATATCTTCATTACAAAAATAATTAACATCAAAATCTGCAACTACCTGAGGCAAGGACTGAATCTAAATAGATTCATAATCATCAGTGTACATTCAACATCACTAACTGCCTGAAGCATTACATTATAAACGCCCTCACTAAAAGTAAAAAAAAAGTCATTATCACTTGAAATCTGAACACTATTCACAAACCAATTATATTGATTTGCATTGGCACTCAAATTATCAAAAGACAGACTTAAAGGTGCACATCCTGAGGTTTGACTAACATCAAAGATTGCCTCAGGCTGAGAATAGACACTCACCCATTCAAGTTCTTCTATAAAAGATTCACAACCAGTAACAATATTGTATACTGACAATGAAACATCATATACACCAGCGCTATATTGTATTGTTGGATTTTGAACATTTGAACTTGTTCCATTTCCTAAATCCCAATCAAAAACGAGTTGTGACGAAGGCGCAATTGTATTAGCGTTTAACAAAACTACATCAGGCTCACAAATTACATTACCAGATGTTTCAATAGAAAGAATATCACTATCATACGAATCAATCTGAATTGAATAGGAATCATCCGTAGCACACTCTAAATCGCTCATAGCCTGGAGAGTAACTTCATAATTCCCTCCATTAAACGTGTAAGAAAAATCTGTATCAGTAGAGACCTGGTTACCATCAACAAACCAAGTATATTGATTAGCACCAGTACTTAAATTATCAAAACTTAGAGCTAAAGGAGCACAGCCTGAAATTTGATTGGATTCAAATAATGAAACAGGCTGAGGAAATACATTCACAAACTCCAATTCTTCAATCAAAGTCTCGCAACCAGTAACATTATTTGTTACAGTTAATGAAACATCATAAAGCCCTGGTTCGTAAAGATTAGAGGGACTCTCTAGGTTTGAACTTGAACCATCACCAAAATTCCAGTCATAGGTTAAATCAGCAGAAGGCACAGTGGTAATTGCATTAAATGAAACTAAATCGGGCACACAAACTTCACTGGCAGATGCCTCAATATATAAAACATCAATTCCTGAAGTATTCAAGATAGATGTATAAGATACATCACAATTTAAATAAGAAACTGAAAAAGTAATTTCCTGCGAACCATCATTTACAAATTGAATTCCATAGGGATTCAATTCGGCTGAAGTTTGAACTAAGGCATTCTCACCAAAATCCCATGAATAAGATGCAGTAGGCGGGATGACTCCAGACCCAAAAAAATCATATTGAGCATCTTCTTCACAAATTGTTTCAGGCATTTCAAAGAAAGGAAATAAATCAGGGTAAAGCGAAAATTCTACAAGAGATGTATCTGAACAAAAAGTTTCAGGATTAGCAATTAATGTCACTTCATACGATCCACTATCAGGGTAAGTATATGTAGGCTCTACTAAAGATGATGTGCTATTTGGGTTTTGAGTATCTCCAAAATCCCAATAATATGAAAAGGCATTCTCACTTTCATTTTCAAAAGAAACAGTGAGACCATCACAATAAATATCTGCAATTGGGACAGAAGATGTTGCCACCTCACAATCAACAACTAAAAATCGAAAATCTCTAATAATTTCACCTAAATACACTCCATTTCTATATTCTTCTACCTTAACACCAATCACATAATACCCTTCCTGAGTTGGTGTTCCAGTAATCAACCCAGTTTCTGAATCAATATTAATTATAGGATCAGAATCCATAGGGTAAAAATCAGAATAGCCTTCCTCCCAAAGAACTTGAGCATAAGGTGGTGCATATGTCTCTGTTGGGTCAACATCACTAGAACCATGATAAGGAGCAACAAAAGAATATACCAAATCATCTCCATTTATATCTGTGGCAGACTGAATAACTTCCACATCTGTACCCAAACACAGGGCTAAAGGTGGAAAACTATCAAATATTGGAGAGCTATTACATTCTACTTCAGAGGATGGAGGTACATATGCAACTAAAGAAGAGCCCATATCCTCTGGGTCTTCTATATTTATTACTTGGTCATTTCTACAACATCTTTGATATACAATTTGATAACCATTTGCGTTGTTAGGAAGTGAAGTTACAATTGTATACGTACCCTTTTCAACACATAATTCTGGTGGTAGAGTTACACATTCTGAAGTAAACTCATCAACAACTAACTCAGAAACAGCCATTCCATGCTCGATAACATCATATAAATTATTATTCATGTCATATATAGAAATTACTCCACCATTGTCAAATCCTGTATTGTTTGAATTTGTGGGTCCACAATCTCTATAAATAACTACTTTAATTTCATATTGATTATCACCTAAACAGGTGTAAGTAATTTCACCACCTATTAAATGTGTTGCATTTAATAGGTAGGGAATTAAAATAAATAAAAAAAATAATAATTTTCGCATTTAAAAAATCATTAAACTCTATCAAATAGAGTTAAATAGCTTATCAATTGTTTGTCAATAATTTTTCCAATTATCTAAAAAATAAAACAATGTGTTAAAAAATTAACCTTATTCGAAAATTGGAAATCCTTCCATCATTTTGACAACTTTATCTGCAACTGAATCAATGACTTCATCATTGTCATAGTTCATAATCACCTCATCAATCAAATCAACAATTTTAACCATGTGGTTTTCTTTTAAACCTCGAGTAGTTATAGCAGGCGTTCCAACACGAATACCAGAAGTCACAAAAGGGGACTGATTGTCAAAAGGAACCATATTCTTGTTTACTGTGATATGAGCTTTAACCAAAGCATTTTCAGCATCTTTACCAGTAACATTTTTAGATCTTAAATCAATTAACATACAATGATTATCTGTACCCCCAGAAACAACCTCATACCCCTTAGACATAAAAGCTTCAGCCATTGTAGTAGCATTTCGTTTAACCTGAAGTATATATTCAAAATACTCATCAGTGAGAGCTTCCCCAAAAGCAATCGCTTTAGCTGCGATAATATGTTCTAACGGTCCGCCTTGCAATCCTGGAAAAACAGCAGAATTTAACAAAGCCGACATCATTCTAACTTTACCTTTAGGGGTAGTTAATCCCCATGGATTTTCAAAGTCTTTTGGAAGCATAATTAATCCTCCCCTAGGACCTCGTAATGTTTTATGTGTTGTGGTTGTTAAGATATGACAATGTTCTGCAGGATCATTTAATACACCCTTTGCGATTAAACCTGATGGATGAGAGATATCAGCTAATAAAAGAGCCCCAATTTGATCCGCAATTTTTCGAAAACGGGCATAATCCCAGTCTCTAGAATAAGCGGATGCTCCACATATAATTAAATTTGGTTGCTCTTTATGAGCAATTGCTTCAACTTTATTCATATCAACTCTTCCTGTTTCCTTTTCCACACCATAAAAAGAAGTTTTATAGAGTTTACCTGAAAAATTTACAGATGAACCATGAGTTAAGTGCCCTCCATGAGAAAGATCAAAACCTAAAATCTTATCTCCTGGCTTCAAACAAGCTAGATAAACAGCCGCATTTGCCTGAGAACCAGAATGAGGTTGAACATTTGCATATTCTACACCAAACAATGCTTTTGCTCGATCAATAGCTATCTGTTCCACCTCGTCGACAACTTCACAACCACCATAATACCTTTTATTGGGATAACCCTCAGCATACTTATTTGTTAAACAAGATCCCGAAGCTTCCATAACTTGATCGCTCACGAAATTCTCTGAAGCAATTAATTCAATTCCAAAAACTTGCCGTTCATGTTCTTCATGAATTAACTCAAAAATTTGCTGATCTCTTTCCATCTTTTATATAACGATTTAAGTTTTGATTCCTAATTTTGATGCAAATATAATCCTTATTTTTGTCTAAAATTTAGTTAATATGATAAAAGCAAACGATCCATACAGAAAATCCTGGATTGAGGTCACATCTCACTCTGATTTCCCGATTCAAAATATTCCATTTGGAATTTGTAAGACATCTGACAAAACTATTTATGTTGGTTCAAGAATTGGCGATTATACAATTAATTTAAACGCACTTCATAAGCTTAATTATTTTAATGAAATTTCTTTAGATCGTGACATCTTCAATAAGGAAACTTTAAATGATTTCTTAAAATTAGGGAAACCTATTTGGCGTCAAGTAAGAGACCGCATTGCTGAAATATTTGATTCTAATAATGTAATGGATGAAAGTCATAAAACAGTTGTTTTATCAAAAATTGACGAAGTAGAAATGTTAATGCCAGTTAAGGTAGGCGACTATACTGACTTTTACTCAAGTCGTCAACATGCTTATAACATAGGCTGTATGTTTAGAGACCCTAATAATGCATTACTACCAAACTGGCTTCACATCCCCGTAGGATATCACGGAAGAGCATCATCAATTATTCTATCAGGAACAAATATTTACCGTCCTAAAGGACAAAAATTACCCGACGATTCTGATTCACCATCATTTGGACCGAGTAAATTACTCGACTTCGAATTAGAAATGGCATTTATTACAGGTCAAGGAAAAAATTTAGGCGAAACTATTTCAACCCAAGAAGCGGATGATTATATTTTTGGCATGTGCATTTTTAATGATTGGTCAGCGAGAGATATTCAGAAATGGGAATATGTTCCTCTTGGTCCATTTCTAGGAAAGAGTTTCGCATCCTCAATTTCTCCATGGATAGTAACTCTTGATGCTTTGGAACCTTTTCGCGTAGCCGGAGAAATACAAAAACCTAAAGTACTTCCTTATCTAAAATTTGAAGGCAACAAAAATATAGATATTAATCTTGAGGTATTATTAGGCTCATACAATTTTGACCCACATTTAATCTCAAAATCTAATTATAAATACATGTATTGGAACATGACTCAGCAATTAGCACACCATACCATTAATGGATGTAATATAAATGCAGGAGACATGATGGCATCAGGAACTATTTCAGGAAACTCACCAGAAGCTTATGGTTCAATGTTAGAATTATCTTGGAAAGGTTCTAAACCTATTCCAATGCCAGATGGCTCAGAACGAAAGTTTTTAAATGATAATGATACTTTAATTATGAGAGCTTATTGCCAATCAAAAATATAGAATTGGATTTGGCGAAGTAAAAACTAAAATCCTTCCTGCAAAGGAATTAAATCTATAAATTCACAATATTTTTTACATAATTTGAGTAAGTTTATTATAAATAAATTTCATTGAAAAGCGAAATTGACATAGAAGAGGAAAACAAAGACATTGTAAGGCGCTATAAAGCGTTACTGAGGTCTTGTAACAGTGAGATTACAAGAGAAGATAAAAAGCTTATTCGCAAAGCATTTAACCTTTCTGTCGATGCCCACAAAAATGTCAGAAGAAAAAGTGGAGAACCCTATATTTTCCATCCAATTGCAGTGGCTCAAATTGTTGCAAAAGATATCGGTCTAGATGCAACATCCATAGCATGTGCTCTTCTTCATGACGTTGTTGAAGATTCAGAGTATACTCTTAATGATATTGAAAAAGCTTTTAATCCTAAAATTAGAAAAATCATTAATGGGCTTACAAAAATTTCTGGGTTTTCGGAACAAGATATTTCCTCACAAGCAGAAAACTTCAGAAAAATGCTTCTCACAATTTCTGATGACGTCAGAGTTATTTTAATTAAACTTGCTGACCGTCTGCACAATATGCAAACGCTAGACTCTATGCCAAGACTAAAACAACAAAAAATAGGGTCTGAAACACTTTATATTTATGCACCTCTGGCTCATAGGCTTGGTCTTTATTCAATCAAAACAGAATTAGAAGATTTAGGATTAAAATATACTGAACCGGAGATGTACAAAGATATTGCACGACAATTAAACGAAACTAAGAAAGCTAGAATTCAATATATTCAACGATTCACAAAACCACTAAAAAAATCATTAAAGGAGCACAATCTTAATTTCTCTATTAAGGGTAGACCTAAATCAATTTTTTCTATTCGAAAGAAAATGAAAAATCAGGGTATTACTTTTGATCAAGTATATGATAAATTTGCAATACGAATTATTTTAAATTCTGAACTAAATAATGAAAAACCAGATTGCTGGGAAACATATTCAGTAATAACTGACCACTTTCGCCCTAATCCCGATCGACTTAGAGATTGGATATCTACACCTAAAGCAAATGGATACGAATCTTTACATACAACTGTTATGGGACCTGGTGGTAAATGGGTTGAAGTACAAATCCGAACAGAACGTATGGATGAAATCGCAGAAAAAGGATATGCAGCTCACTGGAAATATAAACAAACAGGAAAATACAAAGAAGGAAATCTAGAAGACTGGATAAATCAAATTAGAGAACTACTTAAAGATCCAGAATCTAATGCAATTGATTTTTTAGAAGAATTCAAACTCAATTTATTTTCAAAAGAAATATTTGTATTCACCCCAAATGGTGACTTAAGAACTCTTCCTAAAGGATCTTCTGCTTTAGATTTCGCATTCGATATTCACTCTCAGTTAGGTGCTAATTGTTTAGGTTGTAAAGTTAATGGAAAAATCATACCGCTTAGTCACAAATTAAAAAGTGGAGACCAAGTTGAAGTTATAAGTTCTGAAAAACAAAAGCCAAAAAAATCTTGGCTTAATTTTGTAGTTACTGCCAAAGCAAAAAATAAAATAAAGAGCTCATTAAAAGATGAGAAGAAGATGATTGCTAATGATGGTAAGGAAATACTTCAAAGAAAATTAAAACACATAAAATTACCTTTTAATGATCAAATTATTACTGAGTTAATCAATTATTTTAAATATAAAACTAGCTTAGATTTATTCTATGATGTAGGAATTGGTGTGTTAAATAACACTATGATTAAAGAATTTGCTAAAAATCGAAACAGTTGGTATCTCTTTCTAAAAAATAAAATTTACAAAAGACCTTCTACAAAAAATGATGACCACGATAATACAAAATATAATACCCTTGTATTTGGTGCAAACCAAGAAAAACTCAATTACAGCTTTTCGAAATGTTGCAGTCCTATTCCGGGAGATGATGTTTTTGGGTTTACTACAATTCGTGAGGGTATAAAAGTTCATCGTCGTGACTGTCCAAATGCCATTCGCTTACAATCAAACTTTGCCTATAGAATATTAGAATCGACATGGATAGATAATACAAGCAAAAAATCTGATGTTGTTCTTCACATAAAAGGAATTGACCGAGTCGGTCTAGTTAATGAAGTAACTCAAATATTATCAAACAATTTAAAAGTTAATATAAAATCAATAAACATAAACAGTTCTGATGGAACCTTCGATGGAATGATTACTATTCTTGTGACTGACAAACAATATTTGAAAAAAGTCATCGATAGTATTAAAAAAGTGGATGGTATTACATCAGTAAGACGAAAATTTAAAAGTGGTTAATTTCTGATAAAAATTAGAAATTAATGCTTAGTTTTACCCTAAGCTACTGAATCTTACATTTAATAAATGAGCAAGAAAATTCAAGAACAAGTTAAGCAAGTGTTTACTTCCTATCTAGAACAAAACGGGCAAAGAAAAACGCCCGAACGTTTTGCTATACTTAAAGAAATTTATGTTTATGATAACCATTTTGATATAGAAACTCTCTACATTAAAATGAAAAAACGCAATTATAGAGTAAGTAGAGCAACTTTATATAATACAATCGAACTTCTGCTAGACTGTAATTTAGTTCGTAAACACCAATTTGGAGAAAATCAAGCTCAGTATGAGAAAAGCTTTACAAACAAACAACACGACCATCTTATTTGTACCGAATGTAAAAAAGTTTTTGAATTTTGCGATCCACGAATACAAAATATTATGAATACAGTTGAAAAAAACATGGGTTTTAAAGTAATGCACCATGCACTAAACATGTACGGTACATGTCAAAAAGACGAAACTGGCAAATGTATTTCAAACAAAACTCAAATTTAAAAAATGGCTGTAGATGTTCTTTTAGGTCTTCAATGGGGAGATGAAGGAAAAGGTAAAATTGTTGATGTATTAACTTCAAAATACGACATTATAGCAAGATTTCAAGGTGGACCAAACGCGGGTCACACATTGGAATTCGATGGCATAAAACACGTCTTGCACACCATTCCTTCAGGAATTTTTCATCCCACAGCGATAAACATTATTGGTAATGGTGTTGTTATAGACCCAATTATCTTCAAAAAAGAACTAGAAGGCCTAAAGAAACTAAATGTTAACTTCAAAGAAAAACTTTTTATCTCTCGAAAAGCACATTTAATTTTACCAAGCCACAAATTACTCGATGCAGCATCCGAACATGCCAAAGGAAAAGACAAAATTGGCTCTACATTGAAAGGCATTGGTCCAACTTACATGGACAAAACAGGGCGCAACGGACTTAGAATTGGAGACATTGAATTACCAGATTTTACATCACGATATACTAAACTCGTAAACAAACACAAACAATTACTAAACCATTTTGATTTTGAATACGATGTTGAAGCCATGGAAAAAGAATGGTTTGATTCAATTGATCTCCTAAAAGAGATGCACTTTATAGATAGTGAACAATACTTAGCTCAAGCTATTAAAGATGGAAAAAACGTCTTAGCAGAAGGTGCTCAAGGCTCACTTCTTGATATCGATTTTGGAACCTATCCATTTGTGACCTCATCTAATACAGTTGCTGCTGGAGCCTGTACAGGACTCGGAATAGCACCAAATAAAATCGGAGATGTATTTGGTATTTTCAAAGCATATTTAACCCGCGTAGGAAGCGGACCATTCCCAACAGAACTTCATGACACAACAGGTGTTGATATCCAAAAAGCAGGAAATGAGTTTGGCGCAACCACTGGCCGACCTCGTCGTTGCGGATGGATTGATCTTCCAGCATTAAAATACGCTATCAATGTCAATGGTGTTACCAAATTAATGATGATGAAAGCAGATGTTTTAAGCAACTTCCCTACTATAAAGGTTTGCACACATTATAAATACAATGGTGAAATTATTGATTACCTCCCATATAATATTGAAGGTGATAATATTGAACCTATTTACAACGAACTTCCATGTTGGAAAGTAGACTTGACAGGACTAACAGATATGTCTGACTTACCAAAAGAACTTATCGATTATGTAACTTATCTGGAAAAGGAACTTGAAACACCAATAACAATTGTTTCTGTTGGGCCTGACAGAACTCAAACAATTCTCAACAATTAAAATACAGTCCCGAAATCGGGACTTTTTTATGAACAGAATTCTTACATATTACATATATTCTTTATTTTCAATGCTATCCTGTGTAGCTCAAACACAAATTGAAATTATAAATTCAGACAAAATTTCATTTAATAAAAAAAATAACAAAGACCGGCAGGTGCTCACAGGAAATGTAAAAACCAAACACAAAGATCATTTTATGTCATGCGACAGCGCATACTATTATGCAAATGAAAATAAAATAGAGGCATTTAGTAGGGTTCATATCTGGCAGGGCGACAGCCTAAGTTTAAAAGGTGATTACTTAATTTATCTTGGAAATAATCAACTTGCAGAAATTAAAAAGAATGTTAGGTTTCGGCATAATGATATGAATCTTATCTCAAAGCAGCTTAAATACAACTTCAAACTTAAAAAGGGTTTATTTGACCAAAAAGCTCTCATCAATCAAAAAAATAAATCTCTCAGGAGCAATAAAGGAACTTATTACACTTCAAAAGAAAAATTTGACTTTTATAATGAGGTTGTAATAGAAACTGAAAAAGAATCACTAAGCGCCGACACCCTATACTACTGGTTAGAAAATGAATACGCCTTATTTAAGTCAAATGCATCAATTGAAAATAATAAAATAAATGTTAAAGCTCAATCTGGTTGGGTAAATCAAAAAAAGGAAAAAGCATTTATAAACAATAATGTTCAAATTACCGATCTTCAAAACAACTCTATTTTACGTGCAGACACATGTTACTTATTCAATGAAATGAATCATTCAATTTCATATGGAAACACACTACTTTCAATACCTCTTAATGAAGATACCTTACACATAACTGCAGATACACTTTTACAAAAAAAAAGAGCTGAAGGTAATCTAATTAAAGCTTATCCTAGAGCAAACTTCAAAAGTATTAACATGGTTGGATTCTGTGATTCTTTAAGCTATTCAACCAATGAAGAAAATCTATTTCTTAACAAAGAACCGGTAATTTGGTTAGATCAGTTCCAATTCACCTCTGATTCAATTCGAATCATTCTTAGCAAAAAACTAATCAAAATGGCATATCTTAATAAAAATGCTTTCATCGCATCAGAAGTTGACAGTAATTTGTTTAATCAAATAAGTGGAGAAAACATGAAAGCGTATTTTCATGAAAACAAACTATCAAGTATAGAGGTTATTGGAAATGGTGAAAGCATTTATTATGTAGAAGATGAAAAAAAGATTGAAGCAATAGGCGTTAACAAAATAATTTGTAGCGATATGAATATAAAAATTAAAAGAAGACAAATTGATAACATCAATTTTTATAAAAAACCTGATGCAATACTATATCCTATGAGTAAAATAAACATAAATGAATTTTTTTTAAGAGGATTTATATGGAAAGATAAATCAAATATTGATAATGTCATACAGCATAAAATGCATAAATATCACCTACTATAAATGCCAAAATAAGATAAATAAAGCCTTAAGAATTGGTAAAAACACACTTTTATATCAATAATAATGACCAAAAGCTTTGTAGTATTCAGATTTTTAGTAAATTCACGCTTTCAAAGAATAGAAAAAGAAATAAAAAGAAACAAATTTCAATAGGTATGAAAAAGATTATTCTTTCATTAGCAGCAGTGTTAGCTTTTACTCTATCATCTGATGCTCAAACACGTAAAGGAACTGTATTACTTGGTGCAGGTAGTGAATTGTCAAATAATGAATGGACTACACTTGCTATCACGCCTAAGGTTGGTTATTTTGTTCAAGATGGTGTTGCTATCGGTGCATTAATTAACTTCCATTCTGATAATGTAGACATGAATGCTTATGAGCTTAATAATGACGTAGCTGAGATAGGTGTTTTTGGTCGCTACTATGTGTCAAATAATTTATTTACTGAGATTTCACTAAGCAGTATGAGTAGTAATGCTGAATCTTGGGACACAATTGCCGTTTATGCTCCGGTTTTTAATGAAAATGGTGTTCCAGTAATCGACCCTAATACTTTAGAGCAAGAAATTGACTTGCAAGAAGCTCCTCAAGTTGTTGATAATTCTTTAAAAACTTTGAATTTTAATTTAGGTTTAGGATATACTATTGTGTGGAGAGAACACTTTGCGGTTGAGCCGTTTTTAAACTTAACCTTCATGAACGGTGAAGAAAAATCTTACAATGCAGAAAATTTAACTGTTGAGTCTCATGACCTTAAAGGTACAAGATTTAATCTAGGAGTTAACTTTAGTTTATTCTTCTAAAAATTAAAATTTAACAAATTAAAAAAGGCTGTCTCGTACAGCCTTTTTTAATTTGATAGTTATAATAATCTTGAAAATAATACTGAATTATATTTCCAAGTGCTTTCAAACACTTAATAAATCTGTAAACTTACAGATATCTTTTTTGCCAAGATTCTTTAAGAGGAAGTTCCCATTTTGTAAATAGATCTTGCCTCTGTTCAATAAGATTATTAAAAACAAGCGTATCTGGCGTAATGCGTCCATCACCAATCAACTGTTTAAAGTCATCTAGATCACTTATTACAACCTCATCTCCCAATTTATGAGCAATTGAAAAACGATCGAAAAAAGACAGATTATATTGCGTTCCAAACGCTTTAAATAAAGCCGTAAATGAATCGATAGAACAACCTGAAGCCGCTTGTTTTTGTTCATCTGCAGCTATAACAACAAAACAATTGTGAAATAAAACATGTGAAGCAAGCATATGCACTCCGTGGGTAGACCATTTCTGAACAAAATACTTTACGGCATCATCAATAGAAGATTGCTCACTAGAGGTCATTATTCGATTAGATTGGAACACCCAAACACGACTTTGCAACGGTAATTCATCAAAATTTACCCACATCTTACAAATCTTTGGCAGTGGCAATCATCTCAGCTATATCCAGAACTTTTACGTCTTCTTCTTTTTCTTTATTCTTGATACCATCTGTCATCATTGTATTACAGAAAGGACAACCAGTAGCAATAAAATCAGGTTGAATTCTTAAGGCTTCCTCAGTACGTTCAATATTCACATCTTTTTGTCCCTTTTCAGGCTCTTTAAACATCTGAGCACCTCCAGCACCACAACAAAAACCTCTAGACTTACATCTTTTCATTTCAACCAACTCAGCGTCAAGATTATTGATTAATGTACGAGGCGCTTGATAAACTTCATTAGCTCTACCTAAATAACATGGGTCATGAAAAGTAATTTTCTTTCCTTTATAGGCCCCACCTTCCACTGTTAAGCGGCCTTCATCTATTAAAGACTGTAAAAGTTGGGTATGGTGCATAATATCGTATAGTCCGCCCATTTCAGGATATTCATTTTTAATAGTATTGAAACAATGCGGACATGTCGTCACAATTTTTTTAACTTCATAAGCATTCATCACCTCAATATTTGCCATTGCCTGCATTTGAAATAAAAACTCGTTACCGGCTCTTTTAGCTGGATCACCACTACAAGACTCTTCTGCTCCCAATACAGCAAATTTATAATCTAAATGATTTAAAATTTTAACAAAAGCCTTGGTAATTTTTTTAGCGCGATCATCAAAACTTCCAGCACAACCAACCCAAAATAGAACATCTGGTTGCTCACCTTTAGCCATCATTTCGGCCATTGTTGGAACTTTT
This sequence comes from Cryomorphaceae bacterium, assembly GCA_019649675.1. Lineage (GTDB taxonomy): Bacteria > Bacteroidota > Bacteroidia > Flavobacteriales > UBA7430 > MED-G21. Next base: position 214,321 of record BOWN01000004.1, read on the forward strand.
AATACTGATTTATTTTCCATATTAAGCTTCGTCTTTCCAATTCAAACGATCTACCGCAGGGAATTGCCACGGCGCACCATTATTTTCAACATTAGTAAACATCATATTCAACTCTGTGGGAGCAGCAGATTCTTCCATAACCAAATACCTTCTCATATCTAAAATAATAGAAAGAGGATCTATATTAATAGGGCAAGCCTGGGTACAGGCATTACAAGATGTACAAGCCCACAACTCTTCACGGGTGATATAATCATCTAATAAAGATTTACCGTCGTCGCCATCCTTTCCATTTGCACTAACATGTGCTCCAAACTCTTCCAAACGATCTCGCGTATCCATCATAATTTTACGCGGAGACAACAACTTACCTGTTTGATTGGCAGGGCATTCAGAGGTGCACCGACCACATTCTGTACAGGAGTATGCATTCATCAGCTGTACCCAATTTAAGTCATTCACATCTTTTGCCCCAAAACGACCTGGAGCTTCCGCATCCTCTGCCTCTACAGGTGCAGCATAAGGATCGGCATTAGGATCCATCATCATTTGAACTTCATTCTTCACAGAAGCCATATTGGTAAAAGAACCTTTAGGCTCTAAATTAGAATAATAGGTGTTTGGAAAAGCCAGGATAATATGAAAGTGCTTAGAATAAGGCAGGTAATTTAAAAATGCTAAAATGCCTAAAATATGAAACCACCAACAAGCTCTCTCGATCATCACAATCGCTTCAATGCTCATCCCATCGAACAAAGGAAGTAAAAAAGAACTAACAGGAAAAGAACCAGCCTTAACGTAATGGTCTGCGCCCAAACCTTGAAGCGCCAAATCTGCACCTTGCATTAACAAAAACGCACTCATCAATACAACTTCAAAAATCAAAATTAAATTGGCGTCAAGTTTTGACCATCCTTTCATCTCTTGCATTAAAAAACGTTTAATATGTAGAACATTTCTCCTTATCATAAAGAGCAGGCAAGCTAGTAACACTAAAAAAGCAAGTATCTCAAATGAACCAATTAAAAAGTTATAAAAAGCACCCATAAAAGAAAAAACCCGATGTGTACCGATGAGTCCATCAATAACAATTTCAAGAACTTCTATGTTAATAATTACAAATCCTACATAAACTAAAATATGTAAAAAACCTGCTACAGGCCTAACAACCATTTTAGACTGTCCAAATGCAACTCTTAACATAGTCATCCAGCGATCTCTAGATTTATCAGAGCGATCAATATCACGACCCAACATGATGTTTTGTCTAACTTTAATCACATTCCTTCCGAAAAAAAAAGATGCTGTAGCTAAGCATAAAGCAAATATCAAATTAGAAATTCCCATATCAGCTTATTTTATTTAATTGAATCTCTTATAGAATCTGAATCTTTGCGACCAAAAAGTGAAAAATGAACATACCTTTTTGGATTTTTGCGCATATCTTTGAGCAATAATTCTAATTGCGTCATAGACTCATTCATTTCTATGTAAAAATCGCCATCCTTAATAAATTTACCTAAGCTACCACGACCTGAATTGACATCTTTCAAAACAAGATCTATGCTGCTCATCGTTTCATCTACTTGTAAAATTGTCTGTTCTATATCGCTTTCTGCAAGTGCTTCACTAAAAGATTTTATATTATATACAATATCTTCAAAATGTTTACGCTGAGCATTTAATGTCTGTGATAATGTATCAAAATTGCCTGAAGCACTTGTGATACTTTCGTGATTTGCATCAACAAGAAGACTTGCCTTTTCTGTAAGAATAGTGATAGATTTTAAGGTTGAATCTAGAACAGTCATTAACCTTTCTGTTCCATCTTTAATAGGGACAAATTGTTTAGTAACTTGTTCAGTCAAAGATATTTGTATATCACCAATAAGTGTATCACCAGGAGACGCAAGAATTTTCAATACTCCAGGCTTTAATTGCAAACCTTTGGCACCCATGATATCCATATCATAAATTTCAACTTTGGTGTCTTTGCTAAAATCGATGGGTTCGGAAATATGAAAACCGACTAACAATGAACCTAAAGTAGATCCACAAAAGTTAATTTCTGTAACCTGACCGATTTTAAAACCATTAATAGTTACAGGTTGACCTACCTGTAAACCATGAACATGCTCGTAAAAGGCATAATAATCACGTTTGGTAGTAAAAACATTCTTTCCTTTTAAGAAATTAAAACCCCAAACAAAACAAATTATGGTAGCTATTGCAGTAACCCCGATGACTAATTCTTTAGTATACCTCATCTGTTGTATATTGTTTACACGAAAATACGAATTATTTAATGAGTTCTAACACCTCATCAATATTGATCTTTTTTTTATTATGCACGCCTACAACAAAACAATCACTATACCCTTTATTTACTAGCTCTTTTTGATGTTTCTTAACAGCCTTAAGATCAGCAAAACATCCACTAAAATATTTGTACATGTTATTTTCTGTCAAATAAAAAGGTGTATCTAAGTCTTTCAAATCCATCTTTTTTAATTTCTTAGATGCACTAAAAACCTGAACAGACAAACATATCAAATCATCTTTTATAGGCAAATTATATTGGTCTTGACTTGCTTCTCCAGAGACAATATCCTGTAACTCTGTGACATCTTCAATAACTCCATCCTGCTCACTTTTATATTCCTTAAATGCCCTATAAATAGCAGAAGCCATGTAAGTTTTTCCTTGATCCGTATTCAAAAAATCCTCTTCCTTTGGATTAGTTAAAAATCCCAATTCAACCAAAACAGATGGCATAGCAACTCTACTTGTAACATATAAGGGTTCACGCTTTACACCACGATCTCTTCTACTGACTCTTTCTCTAAACTGTGTTTGTATTTTTTCAGCTAATGATAAACTGTTCTTTTCATACATTTTTTGATACAGAGAAACTTCAATCTGATATTCTGGACTGTTAATGTCAAAATCCCCATAATTCAACTTGTCCTCCTCAGAATTGATAACAGGATTTTCCTTAATGGCGACTCGAGATTGTTTTCCGTGGTTCATTCCAACGACAAAAGAAGAACATCCATGTGCCTGAGGATCGCTAAAAGCATCACAATGGATAGAAATAAATAAATCTGCTTTTTCTCTATTTGCAAGAGCTGTTCTTTCATAAAGCTTAGGAAAAATATCTTTGTCACGCGTATAAACTACTTCCACATCGGGCATATTCTCTTTAATATAAGCACCAAGTTTTAAAGACACATCCAAGGCAATATCTTTTTCTTGAGACTGGTACCTCCCGGTACCTAAATTCCCAGGATCCTTACCACCGTGGCCAGGATCGATAACCACTTTGTTAAGTGCTATGCTATAATCTGAAGAAAATAAGTAAGACCAAACTGGAATCGAATATAGGACAAGAAATATCGTTAGAATACGTTTCACCTAAGATGGCTTTTTTTAGTTAGTTTTGCTTTTTTAGTTGTAAACAAAAATAAAAAGAAAATTTACTTTTGTCAGGAAAATACAAATACCGTTTATTTTTAATCTCAATAATCTGTTTAGCTTCGACTAAAAAAACTATTCATGCGCAAAATGTAGAACAAGACAGCACTTCAACATCCAACCCTTTCCTTTCTTCTGAAGTTTACTACTTTGCAACAGATTCAAGTCAAATTGATGTTCAAAATAAAAAAGTATTCTTATATCATAAAGCGCAAGTATTCTACGAAGATATCGAACTTCAAGCAGAACACATCATTCTCAATTGGAACGAAAATACAGTGTATGCTATTGGTTTACCCGACAGTACAGGAAAAATGATTGGCGAACCCATCTTTAAAGAAGGAGGAAAAACCTACTATTGCGAAAGCATTCTTTACAATTTCAATAGTAAAAAAGGAAAAATTAAAGGAATGAAAACACAAGATGGAGAGGGCTATATTCATGGAAATGAACTTAGAAAAAACCGAGACAACTCTATGTTTGTTCAAGACAGTAAGTATACAACTTGCTCTCACGATGAACCACACTTTTACATTAATGCAAAAAAACTTAAAATAATACCAAACAAAAAAATTGTTAGTGGTCCTGCAAATCTTATTATTGCTGATGTTCCTACACCCTTGTTTATCCCATTTGGGTTCTTTCCAATACAAGACAAACAGAGCTCTGGTTTGCTAATGCCAAACTACGGCTATTCTGTAAACCGTGGATATAACCTTAGTAATGGTGGCTGGTATTTTGCTATTAATGACCACATTGACTTGGCATTACGTGGAGACATTTTCTCCTTAGGGTCATGGCAATTAAAAACACAAAGCACCTATAAAAAACGTTACGCATATTATGGAAACTTTAGCTTTAGTTACTCTAAAAATCTTTTAGGTGAAAGAGGTTTACCAAATTTTGAAGACCGAAGAGATTTCCTCATAAATTGGACCCATACACAAGACTCTAAAGCTCACCCCAACAGACGCTTTAGTGCAAAAGTAAATGCCGGTTCGAGTAGTTTCAACCAGCTCAACTCAACAATTGATAATAATTATTTGAAAAATACGCTCACTTCTAACATCTCTTATAGCTATTCTTGGCCTGGAAAACCTTTTAATCTTTCGACCAATATCAGACACAGCCAAAATACGCTTAACAATGCATTGAGCTTAAGCCTACCAGACATGGCATTTAATATGAACAGAATTAACCCTTTTGCAAGAAAACAAAACTATGGAAAACAAAAATGGTACGAAAAAATAACCATTGCTTATAATGCTAATGCAAAAAACCAAATTCAAACCATAGACAGCCTTCTCTTTAGAAGAGAAAACCATAGACAATATGCGCTTCGGAATTCAGCATAAAATTCCCATCAACAGTTCATTCAAACTCTTTAAATATATTAATGTTAGTCCTGCAGCCAACTACACAGAACGCTGGTATTATAACCGTATAGAAAAATCATGGAATGAAGACTCGCTTTATATAGAAGAAAACATTGTTAATGGCATTCGCGCTGTAAGAGATTTTAACACAAGCATGCGATTTAACACAAGGATATTCGGAATGTATTCATTTAAATCTAAAAAAATTAAAGCGCTAAGACATGTCATTAATCCAAGTATTTCATTTACATATCGACCTGATTTTAGTGACGAAAAATGGGGTTACTACGAATCTACTCCTGTCGATACTTTGGGCAACCAACAATCGTACTCATATTATAGCCAAGGAATTTTTGGAACTGCGCCTTCAGGAAAATCGGGTAACATAAGACTTAACTTAGATAATAATATTGAAATAAAAGTTCGAAAGCTTAACGATAGCATTGCAGAGTTTAAAAAAATTATTCTATTTAGAAGTCTAAATTTTACAAGTAACTATAATCTTGCAGTAGACTCCTTCAATTTATCCAACTTCACAATTAACGGATGGACAGAATTAATTCCAAAAATGAATATAAAATTTAATGGATCTATAAACCCATACCAATTAAATAATGAAGGTAGTAGAATTAATAGATATGCATGGAATAATAAATTTTCATTAGGTCGATTAACGAACTTTAATTTTACGATTAATTGGAGTCTTAAAAACGCAGAAAAATCGATTGCCCAAGAAAGGCCTAAAAATACATCTGACGGAGAATGGAATACGATACAAAATCAAATAGACAACTACGTAGACTTTAATATTCCTTGGGATGTAGGTTTAAACTACAGCTACAACTACAGTAAGCCAGTATTTGAAAAGAACGTACGACAAACATTTAACATTAATGGTAATGTACGACTCACAGAAAAATGGAAAATTGGCTTCCATTCGGGATATGACTTCGACAATAATGAGATTTCTTACACCTCACTCGATTTCTATCGAGACCTACATTGTTGGGAGCTCCGATTTAACTGGATACCATATGGATTTCAACAAAGCTTTAACCTAAGTATTAATGTCAAATCAACCATTTTGCAAGATTTAAAGCTTAACAAGCGCAAAAGTTTCTATGACTTCCAATAACAGGGCAAATCACTTAAATTTTAATCTTTAACTTTTTAATCTTTAACTTTCAATTTTAATTCCTTCCCACAGGAAGACCAAATTACATATGAAAAAAACATTGCCATTCTCAGAGGCGGTGATTCCTCAGAAATCGCTATATCATTAAAAAGTGCCAAAGTGGTCACACAGCATATCGACACGAATAAATACACACCTTACATCATTCATATAGAAGGTACAGACTGGCATGCAGTTTGTGAGCAACATTCCTACCCTATTGATAAAAATGACTTTTCATTTTCAGCAGGGAATAATAAAATATCTTTTGATGGCGTGTTTATGGCCATACACGGAACACCAGGAGAAGATGGCATCTTACAGGCCTATTTTGACCTTCTAAACATACCTTACAATTGTTGTGGCAGCTTTGAGGCTTCACTTACCTTTAACAAAGGCATGTGTAATTCACTTTTAAAAAACTTCAACATTACTAGTGCTAAAGCCATAATGATCAATAAAGAAGAAGCCTATGATACGCAAACAATAGAAAACAACATAGGCCTGCCCTGTTTTGTAAAACCCAACAGATCGGGTTCAAGCTTTGGCGTTTCAAAAGTTACAGCATCAGAACAATGGGAACAGGCCATTAAAGAAGCCTTTAAGTATGACAATCAGGTACTCATAGAAGCCTTTATTGATGGCATCGAAGTAACCTGTGGGCTTATTGAAAATGAGGGTGAACTAATCGCACTTCCTCTAACAGAGATTACCACCGAAAACGACTTCTTCGATTACGAAGCGAAATACAAGGGCAAATCACATGAAATTACACCTGCTAGAGTCAGTAATGAGATCAAAGAGCAGGTTCAATCAATAAGTAAAAAAATATACAATACCCTTCGTTTAAAAGGCTTGATTCGCATGGATTATATTGTTGAAAAAGACCAAGCTTATTTAATTGAAATTAATACCATTCCGGGCTTGTCGGAAGAAAGCATCATTCCGCAACAAGCCGCTTGTTATGGCATAAGCTTAAAAGAGCTTTTCAGTCTGACTCTAGAAAATATGTTCACGCATGATTAAGCCTAAAGAAACTCATAAAAAAGAAGAATTTAGCGCTGAAAAATACATTCAGGGAGTGGCTAATGGCGACATCAGCATCTTGGGAAGAGCCATAACTTTAGTAGAAAGCACAAAAGCCGAGCATCAAGACTTGGCACAAAAAATATTGGAGCAAAGCATGTCTATGACTGGAAAATCTATTCGCATAGGCATTACAGGTGTTCCAGGTGTAGGAAAAAGCACCTTTATCGAAGGCTTTGGAAAACACATCACCGCCATGGGGAAAAAAGTTGCTGTTTTAGCCATTGACCCCAGCAGCGAAGAAGGCCGCGGAAGCATTTTAGGCGACAAAACCCGCATGGAAAAATTGAGTAAAGATGCACTGGCATTTATCCGCCCTTCGCCCACAGCAGGTTCCTTGGGTGGCGTAGCCCGCAAAACACGAGAAAGCATTTTACTCTGTGAAGCAGCCGGATATGAAGTAATTCTGGTAGAAACAGTGGGGGTCGGACAATCTGAAACAGCCGTTCACTCTATGGTTGACTTTTTCTTACTGCTTATGCTTGCTGGAGCGGGCGATGAGCTGCAAGGCATTAAAAGAGGTATTATGGAGATGGCCGATGCTATTGCCATCACCAAAGCCGATGGCGACAACCTTAACCCAAGCAAAATAGCCGTAAACGAATACAAAAGAGGTCTTCACCTCTTCCCTTCCAAAAAGAACAAGTGGATACCAAGAGTACTGACTTGTTCTTCATATGAAAATAAAGGAATTACAGAAATTTGGGATACCATTGATTCGTTTATGAACCACTGTATTACAAACAATCATTTTGAGGAAAACAGGAAGAAACAAGCCCAATTTTGGTTACACGAAAGCATTCAGGAACAGCTGGGAAGTCACTTTTACAAACATCCAAAAATAAAAGCAAAATTGAATGATCTAGAAAAGGCAGTTGTAAATGGCGAGCTCAGCCCTTTTGTGGCAGCACAACAACTCCTCAACTTATTCCACACCTCATGAACATCCCTTCGCAACTTATAGAGGTCATAGACATTGCTTTGGCGGGCTACCGAAAAAAAACGAAGCTTTTATCATTACTATACAACACAAAGAAGCTGAAATGCTTCAAATCATTAACAGGAATATGGTCCAAGAATGCAAAGCTGAAAATGGCGCTTTTGGCATTGTTTTGTGTATCTGCTTCGATAGAGATGAAGACCAAGAAGCCTTAGATCGTTTTACGGACTCTCACTTTAAATTTGAGGCAACACCAGGTGCAGATTCAGATGAAACACTTGCCTCCTACTTTTTGCCCCTGCCAGAAAACTCAGAAAAAGCCGCTAAAATAACCTGTAAGTTGCTCGAGAAAACATTCTTGATAAAAAGTACCCAACATCTCAACTTTGAGCTTTATGAGGTGGAAGAATAAGGCTAAGAATTCTTAAATAATTCCTTTTCAACACAGTAAATCAGACTGTGAATCACTTTAATATGGATTTCTTGCACACGGCCGGCATATTGAGAATGTGGGGCACGAATTTCAACATCGGCAAGTGCTGCAAGCTCGCCCCCTGTTTTTCCGGTAAGTGCAATAACCTTCATACTCTGAGCTCTGGCTGCTTTAGCCGCATTAATAACATTGGTAGAATTCCCGCTGGTACTAATGGCCACGAGCACATCACCTTCAAAACCCATCCCTTCCACATAACGCGAAAAGACGGCATCAGCACCGTAGTCGTTAATCACACAAGACATGTAAGAAGGATCTGAAATGGCCAGTGCAGGAAGTGCTGGTCTATCAGATCGAAAACGACCTGAAAGCTCTTCGGCCAAATGCATGGCATCGCACATAGAGCCACCATTGCCACAACTTATAAGCTTGCCTTTACTTTTAAAAGCTTCTACCATTAGCGCAGCAGCCCTTTCTATGGCAAAAAAGTTTTTCTCTTCGGCCATAAAAGAAGTAAGTACTTCTTGAGCTTCTAAAAATTCTTTACGAATGCGATCCATACTTATTTTGTAAAAGCGTCTAGGCCTCTTTGCAGCCACTCTTTAAAGACAGAAACAGAACCATAATCTTGGTAATTGGCAGGTTCAACCAATACATTCTCATCTGTATCAAGAACTAAATAAAAGGGTTGTGAGTTGGTTTTATAGCGTTCCGTTTGCATCACCATCCATCGATCTCCAACGGTTTTCACCTTTTTATTTTTACCAGCAATGGTGGTTTCATATTGTTCGTCCGCAGGCAACTTGGTGCGCTCATCTACATACAAAGAAATCAAAACCATCTCTTCAGACAAGAGACGTTTTACTTCGGCGTCTGACCACACTTGTTCTTCCATCTTTCTACAGTTGACACATGCCCAGCCCGTAAAATCAAGCATCACTGGCTTATTTACTTTTCGCGCATGTTCAAGACCAGTTTCATAATCGTGAAATACCATAATGCCCTGTGGGCCCAGGTGCTGACCTTCTTCTTCAGAATGGTGCGCTGCTGAAGCCGATCCACCGGCAGTATTACCAACGCCATAAGGCGATTCACTGTAGTGCATTGGTGGCGGAAAGGCATTAATTAACTTAAGAGGTGCGCCCCACAAGCCAGGAATCATGTACACCGTAAAAGCTCCCGTAAGGGTTGCCATAAAAAGACGCGAAACAGAGATGTAAGGAAGATCACTATCGTGTGCTAATTTTAATTTCCCTAAGAGATACATTGTAAGCAATCCAAAAATGATGATCCAGATGGCAATGAACACCTCGCGTTCCAGCAAGTGCGACTGCAATACCAAATCGGCATTAGACAAGAATTTAAATGCAAGTGCCAGCTCTAAGAAACCTAAAACCACTTTCACTGAATTTAACCAACCACCCGACTGAGGCAATGAGTTTAACCAACCCGGAAAGGCAGCAAAAAAAGCAAAAGGCAAAGCAATAGCAATTGAAAAGCCTAACATACCTATAATAGGGCCCATATACGAGCCACCAGAAGCAGCCTCCACTAGCAAGGTTCCTACAATAGGTCCTGTACAAGAGAACGAAACTAAAGCCAAGGTAAAGGCCATAAAGAAAATACCTATAAAGCCCCCACGATCGGAAGCCGAATCGGCCTTATTGATCCATGAATTAGGCATGGTAAGTTCGAATGCCCCCAAGAAAGAAGCGGCAAAAATAACCAGTAATAAGAAAAAGGCTATGTTAAAATACACATTGGTGGCCATATTATTTAAAGCATCGGCACCAAAAATTGCTGAAACTGCTACACCTAAAATCACATAAATAAAGATGATAGACAAACCGTATATAATCGCATTGCGAATACCAGCAGCTTTATTTTCACTCTGCTTGGTAAAGAAGCTTACCGTCATCGGAATCATTGGGAATACACAAGGCGTAAGCAATGCCACAAAACCACTTAAAAAAGCAATCAGGAAAATACTCCAAATACCTTGTTCTGAAGCTGTTGATGTAAAGCTCTTACTTTCTTCAGCAGCAACCTGAGCCGCTGGCAACACCACCTCTATATCGACCCACTCTGGAGGCAAACACATGCCTTTGTTACACACCATAAACTCGAACTCCCCTTTAATTAGGGTCGTATCTTGCGTAAGTAATTTTATGCGCTGTGTAAAATCAGCTTCAGACTTAAAGAACCTTAATGTGGCCTCAAAGTTTGGATCATAATCTTCTATAGCCTCTCCTTCGGTAACAGAGCCTATAAGTTCTACTTTATCGTTATCAAAAAAGGCAAATGAAGTCGATATTGGTCCATCTCCTGCATCCTGAGAATACACATACCATCCTTCTTCTATATCTGCACGAATAACAAGGTCTACCTCATTTTCATTAACAACATCAACATTAAAGCTCCATTTTACCGGATCGTACATTTGCCCCCATGAAGGCGCAACAATTAAAAATGAAATTAGAAAACTTAAAATGCTTCTCATTGTCTATTTTTTCTAGTTTGTTGAGCAAATTACTTGCCAAAAACGTCATTTAGCTCTGCAAGGTAAACCTTTTGAGTCTTCTCTACAAGTTTAAAACGCTCATCAATTCTACTGCCAACCACCCATACAATTTGATCATTGGAACACAAAAGCCAGGTGTTCTCTTTTTCAAAAAGATTTTTTTTCTGATCGATGAAAAAATCGCTCAGCTTCTTCTTGCCTTTTAGTCCCAATGGCTGAAAGGAATCCCCTTCTTTCCATTTTCGAAGTTCCAAAGGAAAAGTGAGTTTGTCATAATCTAATGCAGCCACAAGCGAGGAAGTATTTATTTTAAAATCTTTTGCAGGCACACACGAAAATTTCATTTGCAAAGGACTTGAAATACCAGGCTTGTTCTTTTCAATTAAATATCTGCTCTGCTCAACCGTTTTTTTTTTCTCTCAAAACCAAAACTTCTCGATCTTTTAAAAGCGCATGCGTATGGCTGTAAATGATTTTTCCAGACTCGGAATTCAACATGTTTTCTATGGCCTTCCAGTCGTGGAAACCAAAATCTGATATAAAATAATATAATACCGACGATGGCGAAGGATAAGCGGTAAGCGCAGACAAGATAAAATGCTGCTCGGTGCCCTTTTGTAAAACAATGTTTTGGCGTTCTTTTTCGAGCAGGAAAGACAAATTTGTTTCACTTCCAGCAAAACGCTCTGAATTTTCTTGAACTGTTGTGCTTAAAGAGGGGTTAAGCGTTTTGAGAATCGGAATCACCTGATGTCTAAGTTTATTTCGGGTATATTTTATGGAAGCATTGCTACTGTCTTCTCTGTATGCATGCTTTTCTTTTTGCATCCACAGTTCTAATGCAGATCTGTCTGTAAACAAAAGAGGTCTGATGATCTTATTTTGCAAAGGCTTCATACCTTGCATCCCCTTTAAACCTGTACCTCTGGAAAGATTTATCAAAACCGTTTCAACTTGATCGTCTCTGTGGTGCGCTGTTGCAATATAAGCCAAACCATTTTTAGAGCGCAGCTCTTCAAACCAGGCATAACGTAGGTCGCGCGCAGCCATTTGAATGGAAACACCAAAATCATTTGCATGGGCCTCTGTGTCAAAATTTTTCACATGAACAGGCAGCCCTAAGGCAGCACATAGCTCTTTTACAAATTGTGCATCTGCATCAGACTCTTCGCCGCGTAAATTAAAATTACAATGCGCTGCTTCCACATAAAAGCCAGACATATGCATCAAGTACAACAATGCAACAGAGTCGAGACCTCCACTTAAGGCAACAAGGATTTTATCGTCCTTGCCAAGCCCAATTTCATTACAATATTTAAGAAACGCTTTCTGCATATTTCCCTTCCAAAACCTCAAAGAGCGCTTTGGCTTTAACTAAACATTCTTCATATTCTAACTCGGCATCACTACCAATGGTAATGGCACCTCCAACCATGAAGGAAAGATACTTATTTAATGCATTATATTGCATGCTTCTGATGACCACATTAAAATCAAAATCGCCTTCAGGACTTATATACCCAACAGCACCAGAATACAAACCGCGTTTGGTCTGTTCAAACTTTTCGATCAGTTCCATCGCCCTAATCTTAGGCGCACCCGTCATAGAGCCCATTGGAAAAGTTGCCTCAAAAACATCTTTTAAGCCTTTATCCTCCCTAAGCTCACAGCTTATGGTAGAGATCATATGGTGCACCTGATCAAAGGTGTACACACCAAAAAGCTCATCTACTTTTACACTGTCTTTTTTCGCAATACGCGACAAATCATTGCGTACCAAATCAACAATCATGACATTTTCTGAACGCTCTTTTTGATTTTCGAATAACTCAGCTTTTTAACCGTGCATCTTCTTCTTTATCTGTACTTCTTCTGCGCGTTCCCTTAATCGGCTGAGAAATAACATGTGTGCCATCTTTCTTAATAAACCGCTCTGGACTGGCAGAAATTAAATGGCAATTGCCCAGCTTAAAATAGCAGGAAAAAGGCGCATTAGAAACCCTATTTAAAGCTCTAAAAACTTCTAAAGTGTTTAACTCAGTGGACTCAGCATAAAACTCCTGACAGTAATTCATCTCATAAATATCGCCACGCTGAATGTGTTGCTTAATTGCCTCTACATTCTCTACATACGCCTTTCGAGAGACGCGTGCTTTAATTATGCCATTAAAACCAATATTACCTGAACCATTAAAATCGGTTTCAAAAACAGCTGTATCAAATTCATCTGCACTTTCATGGTGATAAACCACAAAGTGATGCGCGCTATACACAAACAAATATTTGGGCAAGAAAAAGTGCAAGCCAGGCGCCTGTATACCATCTGGATGCTTTGATTCCAGATGCTCTAATCCATTTTTAAGATCGTAACTCATAGAGCCAAAAACCCAGTCTTTATGGCGGTTGTGAAAGTCCTGAATCTGTTCAAAAGCCCTTTCCGACCCAACACTAATTTCATCTACCGTACCGGCTGCCACCACCCATTCAAAAGAATCGCCTTTTGAGGCATTGCCATCCAACAAAATAAGATTTGACTCGTTCTTAAAAAAATCCAATAAAACGTATTTTAAATTCGGATTTTCTAGATATCTGATTTGCGTTTGGAATTTCATAATTCAAAGATACTGTTTCGTTTTCTCAATTTAAATACCAAATAAAAAAGCCTTCCATAAATGGGAGGCTTTTCAATAATTTTATAAAATCGTACATCATATTTAGATGTGCAAAGCTCTTTTATCGGTGGCATCTAAGGCGGCTTCTTTCATCGCCTCAGTAAATGTTGGATGCGCATGACAGATGCGTGCAATATCTTCTGCCGAAGCTCTGTACTCCATTGCCACAACTGCCTCAGCAATTAAATCTGCTGCACGAGGCCCAATCATGTGTACCCCAAGAATTTCATCTGTATTGGCATCGGCCAACACTTTCACAAAACCATCGGTATCGTCAGAAGCCCTAGCTCTTCCGCTTGCTTTAAATGGAAATGCCCCTGCTTTATACTTAACACCATCAGCTTTTAACTGTTCTTCGGTTTTACCCACCGCTGCCACTTCAGGCCATGTGTAAACCACACCCGGAATTAAATTGTGATTGATATGCGGTTTTTCGCCAGCCATGTGCTCGGCAGCAAAAACACCTTCTTCTTCGGCTTTGTGAGCGAGCATCATCCCTCGAACCACATCGCCAATGGCATAAATATTCGGTACAGACGTTTGTAAATTTTCATTCACATCTATCCGTCCGCGCTCATCAACTTTTACACCAACATTATCCAATCCAAGCTTATCGGTATAAGCACTACGTCCCACAGCAAGCAAGCAATAATCTGCTGTAAACACCTCTTCCTCACCTTTCTTATTTTTAGCCTTTACATGCACCTCATCCCCTTTTCTTTCTACTGCAGTAACGCCACAATTTAATTTAATGTTAAAATTTAAATCTTTCTTTAGTACCTTGCGCATCTCTTTTCCAAGCGATTTATCCATAGAAGAAATCAAAGAATCTGAATATTCCACCACAGTCACTTCCGTACCCAATCTTCCGTACACAGAACCCAACTCTAAACCAATAACACCACCACCAATAACCACCATACGCTAGGAACTTCCTTTAAGCTCAAAGCTTCTGTAGAAGTAATGACACGCTCTTTATCAATTTTAATAAAAGGCAATGTTGTCGGTTTTGATCCGGTAGCAATAATTGTTTTTGCTGCTTCGATCTGAACCTCACCATCATCTTTAGACACTTTTATATGCGTAGCATCTACAAAAGAGCCCCAACCTTTAAGCACATCAATTTTATTCTTCTTCATTAAGAAGTCAATACCACCACAAGTTTGTTCTACCACCTGCGCCTTGCGCTTCATCATTTGTGGCAAATTAACTTTTGGCGTATTAATCTCAATACCATGATCAGCAAAGCTGTGTGCAGCATTGTGAAAATGTTCCGAAGAATCCAATAAAGTTTTAGAAGGAATACAACCCACATTTAAGCAGGTTCCACCTAAGGTATCGTACTTTTCTATTAAAGCGGTTTTCATACCCAGCTGTGCACAGCGAATGGCTGCAACATATCCTCCTGGGCCTGAACCAATAACGGCTACATCATATTTTTCCATGACTGCTCTTTAGGTTTATGAATTAAAGTGCGGCACAAAAATACGATTGTTCTACAGATAATTGCAAAGGATTAGAAATTATTGCACTTTCAATCTTAACATTTAAACCGTACTTTTGGTTGATGATCCTTTCAGAGATAAATACACTTCATTTAAATCTGAATAAAAATTAATTTTGGCAATAACAGCAGCCATATTATATATAAAATGACTAGAAATAGTAATGTAATTGAAAGCTTTAAAGATCTTGTAGGCAACAAAAATGTCATCACCAACAAATGGGGTAAAGAACCATTTATAACGGGTTGGCGCTATGGAAAGGGAGAAGCTTTAGCTGTTGTAAAGCCTGGAACATTACTTGAAATGTGGCAGGTATTAAAGGTTTGTGTTAAAAACGATGTAAGCGTTATCATGCAAGCTGCAAACACCGGATTAACTGGCGGATCTACACCATTCGGAAACGACTACGACCGTCCTGTTGTCATTATAAACACGCTTCGAATAACATCTATTCATCTTATAAAAAACGCAGAGCAAATCATCGCGCTTCCTGGAAGCAGTTTGTATGATTTAGAAAACATATTAAAACCTCTAAACAAAGAACCCCATTCGGTGATTGGCTCCACCTCAATAGGCGCATCAATTGTTGGGGGCGTATGCAATAACTCTGGTGGCTCTTTGGTTCATAGAGGACCCGCCTATACCCAATATGCATTATACGGCAGAGTCAATTCAGAGGGAGAACTCGAATTGATTAATGAATTGGGTTTAAATTTAGGATCCAGTCCAGAAGAAATATTAAATAATTTAGAAAACAAAAATTACAGCAGCTCAGATTTTGAAGCATCAGACAAACTCGGTTCTGATGACAAATACGCTGAAATTGTAAGAGGGGTTGAAGAGGATACACCATCGCGTTTTAATGCAGACAAAAGATTGTTGTATGGCGCTTCAGGCAGCGCAGGTAAAGTGGCAGTATTTGCTGTGCGCTTGGACACCTATCCGGCGCCTAAAAAAAGCAAGGTGTTTTATATTGGCTCAAATAATGCAGATGTCTTTTGGAAAATAAGAAGAGATATTCTTAAAAACTTTAAAGCCCTTCCCCGATTGGGAGATTATCTACATAGAGATTGTTACGATGCTGCTAAAAAATACAGTAAAGACACTTTTTTAGTGATTGAAAAATTAGGAACCAACTTTCTTCCTACACTTTTTGAATTTAAAAGAACTGTTGATATTGTAGCAGAGAAATTTAGGTTCCTTCCAGAAAAATTTTCTGATAAATTAATGCAGTTTTTAAGCCATTTTTGGCCCAATCATTTGCCTAAAAGAATGGAAGCTTTTAGAAACCAATATGAACACCATTGGATTATTGAAATGACCGATGAAGGTATACAAGAAGCCGAGACTTATTTCAATGATTTTTTCAAAGACCACGAGGGCGATTTTTTTATTTGCAAGCCCAAGGAAGGAAAAAAAGCCATGCTTCACAGGTATGTTTCTGCAAGTGCGATAGGCAGATACCAAGCCTTGAATAATAAAAAGATTGGCAAAATGATGTCTCTCGATATTGCCTTTCCTAGAAATGAAAAAAATGGCTCGAAACACTGCCTAAAGACATCGACGATAAAATTGAATTAAAATTTTACTACGGCCATCTATTCTGCCATGTATTTCACCACAATTACATCTTAAAAAAAGGCGTTGATTCGAAAAAATTAAAAGAAGAATTATTGGCACTCTATGATCAAAGAAACGCTGAGTATCCTGCTGAGCACAATACAGGTCATGAATATGTTGCAAAACCGGTGCTTACAGAATTTTATAAAACATTAGACCCCACCAACTTTTTCAACCCTGGTGTAGGAAGTACAAGCAAACTTAAAAATTGGAAATGAAGCTAATCAAAGACCTCTGGAACGAACGATATGAGAACAAAGACACGGGCTGGGACATCGGACACATATCTACCCCTTTAAAGGAATACTTTGAACAGCTGGAAAACAAAAACATCAAAATCCTTATTCCAGGCTGTGGCAATGCCTATGAAGCAGAATATCTTTATGAATTAGGATTTAAACAGGTGCACCTCATAGACTGGGCGCAAAAAGCCTTAGACAATTTCCAAAAAAGAAACCCCAAGTTCCCAAAATCTCAGCTTATTTGCTGCGACTTTTTAAGCACCAAGGAGAATACGAGCTCATTATAGAGCAAACCTTTTTTGTGCCATTCATCCAGATTTAAGAGAAAAATACCTCATTCAAATGAAAAAGTTACTGGCAAAAAATGGCAAATTGGTCGGACTGCTATTTAACGACAAGCTCTACAGCAACCGCCCCCCTTTTGGTGGAAAGAAAAGCGCTTACATGCAGCTGTTTTCAAAGCACTTTAATCAGGTAAGCATGGAAAAAGCCTACAACTCCATTCCCTCCAGAATAGATCGGGAGCTGTTCATCAGAATAGAAAACAAATAGCCTTTTTTTAAAAATAAATGAGTGATAAGTTCTTTCAGATACATTTACGGATGCTTATCTTAGCCAGATAAAATTAAATGCCATGAGACAACTAATTGAGTGTGTGCCTAATTTTTCTGAGGGCTGCAATATGGATGTGATTAAGCAAATCACAGATGAAATTGAAAGCGTTGAGGGTGTAAAGCTGCTCAATGTGGACCCCGGAAAGGCGACCAACAGAACGGTCGTTACTTTTGTGGGAACACCCGAAGAAGTTATAGATGCCGCCTTCTTGGCCATCAAAAAAGCATCCGAGCTCATAGACATGAGCAAGCACTCTGGCGAGCACCCGCGTATGGGCGCTACCGATGTTTGTCCTTTGGTACCCATTGCCAACATAGAAATGGATGAGGTGGTAAAATACGCTCATAAATTAGGGGAACGCGTTGGTAAAGAGCTGGGCATTCCTGGTTACTTCTACGAATATGCAGCAAGCACAGAAGAAAGAAGAAACCTTGCCGTGGTGCGCAAGGGAGAATACGAAGCTTTAAAAGCAAAATTAGTTGATCCGCAATGGCAACCAGACTTTGGTCCTGCGGAGTTCGTTAAAGCAAAGCACACAGGCGCCACAGCCATTTCGGCCCGTGATTTCCTCATTGCCTACAACGTTAACCTTAACACCACCTCTACACGTAGAGCCAATGCCGTAGCTTACGACATCCGCGAAAAAGGTAGAATAAAACGCGTGGGCGAAGTGCTTTCCGGAGATATTGTGAAAGATGCCTACGGCAACACCCTTTGGACTCCAGGTAAATTAAAACATGTTAAAGCCATTGGCTGGTTCATAGAAGAATACGGAGTTACTCAGGTAACCATGAACATCACCAACATTACAGAAACGCCTTTGCACCTGGCCTTTGACGAAACAGCTAAAGCTGCAAATGCCAGAGGCATCAGAGCAACCGGCTCTGAGCTGGTCGGTTTGGTTCCTAAAAGTGCCATGCTGGAAGCAGGGAAATATTTCTTAAGAAAACAAAACCGCTCAACAGGAATTCACGAAAGTGAGCTCATCAAAATTGCCATTAAGAGTATGGGCTTAGATGAGCTGGGACCTTTTATTCCGGAAGAACGCATTATAGAATACATGCTTGAGAGCGGTACAGATAAAAAATTAGTAGACCTGTCGCTTACCGACTTTGCCAACGAAACAGCCTCCGAAAGTCCGGCGCCAGGTGGCGGATCTATTTCTGCATATGCTGGGGCACTGGGTATTTCCTTGGCCACTATGGTGGCCAACCTTTCGGCTCACAAACGCGGCTGGGACGAGCGCTGGGAAGAATTTTCTGACTGGGCAGATAAAGGGCAAATCCTAAAAGACGAGCTCTTGTTTTTGGTAGACGAAGACACCAATTCTTTCAACAAAATTATGGAGGCCATGCGCCTTCCTAAAGGTACTGATGCGGAGAAAAAAGCACGTAAAGAAGCCATGGATGCAGCCACAAAATACGCCATCCTTACCCCTTTCCGTGTGATGGAGGCTTCGCTAAAATCTATGGACATCATTCAGAAGATGGCAGAAATAGGCAATCCAAATTCTGTTACCGATGCAGGTGTGGGAGCACTATGTGCGCGCACAGCAGTTATTGGGGCTTTCTTAAATGTAAAAATCAATTGCAAAGATTTTGACGACACAGCTTTCGTAACAGACATTCTTGCCAAAGGTGAGGCGCTGGTTGAAAAAGCAGTTGCCAAAGAAGCAGAGATTCTTAAAACAACACACGAAAAAATATAAAGCTTAGTACTGGTGCAGCTCTATGAGCTTGTCGGTAAAGCGTTTGTTGGCCAAGAAGTCTTCTTCTAGTGCTGCGGCAAAAGGCACCGGCGTGTCTAAACTTCCACAGCGCATAATAGGTGCATCCAATGCTTCAAAGCATTCTTCAGAAATGATGGCAGAGAGCTCGCCTCCTATACCACCATAAACGGTGTCTTCATGAAGAATAATGACTTTACCTGTTTTGCGAACAGAGTCCAAAATGGCTGCTTTATCTAGAGGAACTAAAGTTCTCAAATCTATGAGGTCTGCAGAAATGTTTGTGTTTTCATCCAAAGCTTTTAAAGCCCAATGCACGCCCATGCCATAAGTAACAATCGTTAGTTCTGTCCCTTCTTTTAAAAGCTTGGCCTTTCCTAAAAGCAGGGTAAAATAATCTTCTGGCACATCTTCGTAAAGGCTTCTGTACAGGGCTTTATGCTCAAAGAACATCACCGGATTCGGGTCTTCAATAGATGCTGCCAAGAGGCCTTTAGCATCAGAAGGGAAAGCCGGATAAACCACCTTTAAGCCGGGTGTATGTGTAAACCAAGCCTCGTTGGTTTGTGAATGAAAGGGTCCTGCCCCCACACCTGCCCCACAAGGCATACGCACCACCACATCGGCATTTTGACCCCAGCGGTAATGTACCTTTGCTAAATTATTGATGATGGGATTGAAACCAGAGGTCACAAAATCGCCAAACTGCATTTCTACAATTGCTTTGTAGCCACATACAGACAAGCCCAAGGCGGCACTTACAATAGACGATTCGCAAATAGGCGTGTTGGCGTACGCGGTCTTTTCCAAATTGTTCTACAAAGCCTTCGGTAATTTTAAATACACCACCATACTCGGCAATGTCCTGCCCCATAATTACCGAATTATCATGGCGCTCCATCGCTTGTCGAAGACCTTGAGAGATGGCGTCTACCATCCGAATATTTTCACCGCTTCTGTTGCGGGTGCTTCTTCGGTAAAATCGAATGGCGCATACAGGTCGGCTAATTCTCTTTGGGTATCAGCCACAACACCTTCTTCGGCATCCGCCAAATTAAGACCATCTTCTATTTCTGCTTTTATTTCTGATTTATAAGCATCAATAAAAGCTTGGTTAATAACGCCTTCATCCAATAAAAATGCCTCGAAATTCTTTACCGGATCTTTAGCAGCCCATAAATCCATTAATTCTTTAGGAACATATTTTGTACCTGATGCTTCCTCATGCCCACGCATGCGAAAAGTAAGGCATTCCAACAAAATCGGTTTTGGATTTTCCTTAATCTCTTCCGCCAGCTTGCTGATGGTGGAATGTACTTCAAAATGTTATTGCCATCAATACGGTAAGCATCCATACCATAACCCACACCTCTGTCGGCCAATCGCTCACAACGGAATTGTTCGTTTACAGGAGTAGACAAGCCGTAGCCATTGTTTTCTATGACAAAAATAACGGGCAAGTCCCACACAGAAGCCACATTTAAGGCTTCGTGAAAATCGCCCTCACTCGTACCGCCATCACCAGAAAAAACAACGCATACCTTTTTGTTCTCTTTGAGCTTGTTGGCCAAAGCAATACCATCAGCTAAAGCCAACTGAGGCCCTAAATGCGAAATCATACCTACTATATGATGGTCTTGTGTACCAAAATGAAAAGAGCGGTCTCTACCTTTGGTAAATCCACTTTCTTTACCTTGAAACTGAGAAAATAAATTGTGTAATGGAATCTCACGACTGGTAAACACACCCAAATTACGGTGCATAGGCAAGATGTACTCATCGGCATCTAATGCCTTGGCCACCCCAACTGCAATGGCTTCTTGGCCAGTGCCACTAAACCATTTAGATATGCGACCCTGACGCAGCAGAATCAACATCTTTTCTTCAATCATTCTTGGTTTTACAATACTTTTGTATAACTCCTGAAGCTGAACATCTGTATAGCCTTTTCGCTGGTAAGAAATTTCCATAGCATTGAATCTTTTGGATATGCCAAAATATTGAATAATTCCGTAATTTGGCAGTAACATGAACTTATTTTATACACTAAATTTGATTTCTGATTAACAAAATGAAGAATCACATCAAACATCTGCTTTTCCTATTGCAAAGCTTAGTACTTGCTTTGTTTTTACAGCCTTAGCAGGTTGGTGTTTTTCTTATACACCCGCAGTCTGTTCCCTCAAATCTATGAAGACGGACTAATGGCTGTGTTCTGGCAAGGCATCCGATTTGACCTTTCTGCTTTTGCCTATTTGAATCTGTTTTTTATTCTAATGCTGGTTTTTCCAAGCAGAAAAAGAGAAACAAAAATATATCAAAAGGTATTGAGGTGCTTGTTTGTAAGCTTTAATGGTTTGGCTCTATTTCTCAATCTATCGGACATTGTTAATGTGCAGTTTACAGGAAAACGCATGACGGCAGACATCCTTTCTTTTCTGCTACAAGGTGAAGATGCCAACCATGTGGCAGTGGATTTCCTAATAGATAGCTGGCCCATCATCATCATTTTTATGCTATTGGTATGTACCATGAGTAAGACGTTTAAATTTATTCAATCGCATCAGTTTTTCTTCACCGCTCAAAAATTACTTGGAAAACATATCCCATATCTATTCTGGTACTTAGTTTAACCGTTTTAGCGATGCGGGGCGGCACACAGCTAAGACCTATTAAAAACATTCATGCCAGCACCTTCGGTAAAGGAAAATACGTGCCCCTTATTCTTAACAGTCCTTTTAGTATTATGAGTTCTTTAGGGAAACAGGGCTAAAAGAAAAAACTACTTTAAGCCAGAAATAGCCAAAAGCTACTTCGATGCAAAGACAAGCCTCAGCGCAGACTCGGTAAATTATAAAAATGTGGTGGTCATTATTTTAGAAAGCTTTTCAAGAGAATACATTGGCTATTACAATAACTTTAAAGGCTACACCCTTTTCTAGACAGCTTAATGCGGCAGAGCTTGGTTTGCCAACATGCCTATGCCAACGGAAAAATCCATTGAAGGTATCCCTGCCATACTTTCGGGCATCCCTGCCCTGGCAGACAAGCCATACATCTTATCGCAATACGGCAGCCAAAAGGGAAACAGCATCGCATCGCTACTCTCGCAACAAGGGTACGATTGTTCATTTTACCACGGCGGACACCCAGGTACGATGGGCTTTGATGCTTATGCAGAAATGGCCAATTTTGACAGTTATATTGACTTAAGTACATATCCAGATAAAGAAAAGGACTACGATGGCAAGTGGGGTATTTTTGATGAGCCTTTCCTGCAGTTTTACAAAGCGGAATTGGATGCGAAACAAGCGCCTTTTTTCTCTGCTTTTTTTAACCTAAGCTCACACCACCCTTATACCATACCAGAGCAATACAAAGATACTTTTGAAAAGGGTCCACTAGCCATACACGAAGTATTGGCTACAGTGATTTTGCACTGCAACAGTTTTTAAGGAAGCTGAGAAAAGCGCTTGGTTCAACAATACCTTATTCGTTATTACAGCCGATCATACCTTTAAGGCCAAACACAAAACGTATCAAAATGCAAATGGCCTTTACGCCATACCACTTGTGTTTTACAGTCCAACAGACAGTTTAGACAACAGCATCGATAAGGTATGTCAGCAAGCAGACGTCCTTCCTAGCATCATCGATTATTTAAACATCGACACCAGCTTTGTGAGTTTTGGAAATTCTATTTGGAACGATAAAGGCTTTGCAGTGAACTACTTGAACAACATTTACCAGTACTTTGAAGAGGGGCATCTACTGCAATTTAATGGGGAAGAGAGTCTTGCTTTATATGCGGTAGAAAAAGATTCTCTCTTAAAAAACAATTTACTTTTGCAGCGTCCTGAGCTTCACCAAAAGATGGAAAACCATCTTAAAGCCTATATTCAAGAGTACAACCACCGAATGATTCACAATAAACTGGAGCTGAATGAGTAAAAAACTCCATTTTATCATTAACCCAATATCGGGAACAGGAAAGAATAAAGACATCCTTAAAAAAATAAATAAGGAAATCCATTCCGAAATTTTTGACACCCATATTCATTTTACTGAAAGGGCTAATCATGCTACAGAAATAACATCAAAACTCTGCCGTGAAAAAGCAGACATCATTGTAGCAGTAGGTGGCGACGGAACGGTAAATGAAGTGGGGCAAGCTTTGGTAAACAAAGATTGTATGATGGGAATTGTACCTGGAAATGGATTACAGGCTCTGGAAATGGATTGGCAAGGCATCTGGGAATTCCTCAGCAGGTAAATAAGGCCCTGCGTTACTCAACAGCTTACATGCTATAAAAATTGACTCATGTACGGCCAACGGTCAATTTTTCGTGAATGTATCTGGCATTGGTTACGATGGACATATTTCGCATTTTTTTCAAAAAAAAAAACGGGTATGAAAACCTATATGAAGCTGATCCTTTCCGAATGGTGGAGCTACAACATAAAAAGATACCAAATAGAAATTGATGGGACATGTGTATTTGACGATGAAGCTGTACAAATTAGTTTTGCCAACGGCACCAATTTGGAAACAATGTTGTGATCTCTCCACAATCAAAAACAGACGATGGACTAATAGAACTGTGATTGTAAAACCTTTTCAGTTTTATGAAATCCCATTTTTACTTTTAGCACTTGCAACAAATCGATTTCACTTTAGCAAACCATGAAAATCATCAGCTGTTCAGAAGCCACAATCTTAAGTAAAAATGCCATGAAACATTTGGATGGCGAACCAAAAGACCTTAGTGATTGTTTACAACTAAAAGTGCTTCCAAAAAGTATTAATATCATCAGCAAAAAATTAGTGTAAATGATACTATTATGCATTTGTATTGCTAAATATTTCCTTTTATATAGCAGTATTTGTTAAGTTTGTAGCATAATATAAGACCTTAATAGGATGGATTTTAAAAACATACCCTCAGTAGATCTTGCTGACTTCACAGAAGGAAATAAAGAAACAAAAGCAGCCTTTGTTAAAGAACTTGGTAAAGCTTACGAAGAAATTGGCTTTGTGGCAGTTAAAAACCATGGCTTAAGCGATGCACTTTGTGCTGAGCTCTATGCAGAAGTTAAAGGGTTCTTTACACTCTCTAAAGAAGAAAAAGAGGCCTACGAAATTGAAGGGCTCGCTGGGCAAAGAGGCTATGTTTCTTTTGGTAAGGAACATGCAAAAAATAAAAATGAAGGCGATTTAAAAGAGTTTTGGCACTTTGGTCAAACAGTAGAAGACAACGATCCTATTAAAGAAGAGTATCCTGACAATGTTCAAGTAAATGAACTGCCAAAATTTAATGCTGTTGGAAGGAAGTCTATCAAAAGCTAGAAGCAACAGGTAGAGAGATGCTTAGAGCCATAGCACTACATTTAAATTTAGATGAAAACTACTTTGATGCTAAAATCCATAATGGGAACAGTATTTTAAGACCCATACACTACCCACCTATCACACACAAACCCAAAAAAGATGCTGTTAGAGCAGCAGAACATGAAGATATCAATTTAATTACGCTTTTAATGGGTGCATCTGCTGATGGCTTACAAGTTTTAAATAAAAGTGGCGAATGGATTTCTGTAACGGCCCTGCCCGATCAAATTGTAGTTAATGTAGGAGACATGCTTCAACGTTTAACCAATAACAAGCTAAAATCTACAACGCATAGAGTGGTTAATCCGCCAAGAAAAAGTGGGGCACTTCAAGATATTCTATACCCTTCTTTTACACCCTCGATCGGAAGTATCTTTAAATTGCTTGCCTTCTTGTATAAGTGAATCAAACCCTAAAAACTTCTCAGACATTACTGCAGGAGAATATTTAGAACAACGTATTATTGAGTTGGGACTAAAAAAATAGTTTTAAGTAAATAAAAGCTTTATTCCTTAATAAGCTTGTAACTGATTCGAAGGCCCATGGCATCTTCAATATCAACCAAGTAGGTGCCTGGAAGCCAGTTTTCGCCCAATAAAATGGAGGTCTTACGATTTTCATTTATATGGCTTTCTAATAGCCGTCCATTCATATCTAAAACCGATATACTATGCCACGAAACGTTTTCTAAATCAATTCTAAATTCGTCTGCGCTAGGGTTTGGATAAATCTGAACGTCTAAAAAAGCATTTAAGTTTTCAACAGAGAAATCAATATTATCTACAGATAATATGTGTAAACCTTCTTGCCTATCAGTTACTAAAATATTGTTGGAAGGTAGCCATGGGTAAGCACCCCAAGCCCCAGAAAATGTACCACCTGTTGAATCAGAAGTATCATAATATGCAACCTCTTGTAAATTATAAGGATCTGAAGCATCGACCACAGTCACACCATCACAATAATAAGACGTTACCAAATAATTGTCTTTGACATGCGTATTATGTGGAATCACATTATCCTGAGGGCTCCAAGACTGAATTTGATCAATTACAGACATGTTATTTACATCAGAAACATCAACTGCTGTAATATATCCAGAAGTGACTTCGTCTGTGGTAAACACATAATTTCCATCATCAGAAACCCAAAATTATGTGTAAAAGTACCAGGTGTGAATGTTGACCCTAAAATAACAGGAGCGGTTTTGTCTGACACGTCAATTGCCGCAACCACTCCTTCATATATGGCAGAACCCCATAAGGTATCACCACGCACCATACCATCATGTAAATAATAGTCATCAAATACCCCCTAGGTATTGTGGATTCTCTGGATCTTCACTCACATCAAACATAACTGCACCACCAGTAGCATAATTACCACCAAAAACAGATAAACGCATCCGTTTTCATCTATAAAATATTATGTGCGTTGGTAAATTGTCCATCAAAATAAAAGAGCTGTAAGAAATATCTCCTGAAGCAATATTTTAAGATTTACAATTAACAAACCCTGCGATTCGCCAGTAGGCCAAAGTTCACTATCTGCATAATAACTATCATGAACAATATAAGCATATTCACCCCATGTTTTGAGATCTCTCCAAGTAGACATCGGACCAGGAATATAAGCCTTTTCAATTGGGTTAGCAGGATTGGTAACATCAACAAAAGAGGTTCCATTTTCCAAACCAACAAGTGCATACTCATTTCCCTCTTGGTCTACATAGCCCCAGATATCATTAACACCATAGCCTTCAAAATCATAGGTGTATTTACCCAAAAGAGACATATTGTAGCTCTGTTGAGCAAATAGAAAAAAAGGAGATAAAACAAGGAGTACTATTAAGACTTTTCGCATTGTATTTAGAGTTTAATTTTTGAAGCTCGAAGATACGAATTTTAGAACAAAAAAGCCCCACTACTTTGTAGTGGGGCTTTTAAAGGGCGGCGACATACTCTCCCGATTTACTCAGTACCATCTGCGCTGATAGGCTTAACTTCTCTGTTCGGAATGGGAAGAGGTGATCCCTATCGCTATAACCACCATAAATTGTTTGTGCTTAACACACAATATTTATATCAAAAGAGGAAAAATACACAATAGTTGAAAAAATTTAGTTGAGGAAGTTTACGGGTAATTAGTATCACTCGGCTTTGATGTTACCACCTTTACACCTGTGACCTATCAACGTAGTCGTCTCCTACGACCCTTAAAAGAAATCTTATCTTGAAGTGAGTTTCGCGCTTATATGCTTTCAGCGCTTATCTCGTCCCGACGTAGCTACCCCTGCGATGCAACTGGCGTCACAACAGGTACACTAGAGGTCAGTCCGCCTCGGTCCTCTCGTACTAGAGGCAGGTCTTCTCAAATTTCTAACGCCCACTACAGATAGGGACCGAACTGTCTCGCGACGTTCTGAACCCAGCTCGCGTGCCACTTTAATGGGCGAACAGCCCAACCCTTGGACCTTCTCCAGCCCCAGGATGTGACGAGCCGACATCGAGGTGCCAAACCCCCGTCGATGTGAGCTCTTGGGGAGATCAGCCTGTTATCCCCGGAGTACCTTTTATCCTTTGAGCGATGGCCCTTCCATGCGGAACCACCGGATCACTATGCCCGACTTTCGTCTCTGCTCGACTTGTAGGTCTCACAGTCAAGCACCCTTATGCCATTGCACTCTACGCACGGTTACCAAGCGTGCTGAGGGTACCTTTGGAAGCCTCCGTTACTCTTTTGGAGGCGACCACCCCAGTCAAACTACCCACCAAGCACTGTCCCCCTTTCGGGGTTAGGCTTCAAATAAATAAAGGGTGGTATTTCAAGGACGACTTTCCACAACCCCTAGCGAGGCCGCTTCAATGTCTCCCACCTATCCTACACATCATTTATCCAAAGTCAATACTAAGCTGTAGTGAAGGTTCACGGGGTCTTTCCGTCCCGTAGCGGGTAATCGGCATCTTCACCGATACTACAATTTCACCGAACTCGTGGCTGAGACAGTGCCCAGATCGTTGCACCATTCGTGCAGGTCGGAACTTACCCGACAAGGAATTTCGCTACCTTAGGACCGTTATAGTTACGGCCGCCGTTTACCGGGGCTTCAATTCAGAGCTTCTACCGAAGTATAACCCCTCCTCTTAACCTTCCGGCACCGGGCAGGTGTCAGACCCTATACATCATCTTTCGATTTAGCAGAGTCCTGTGTTTTTTTTAAACAGTCGCCTG
>BOWN01000005.1 GCA_019649675.1 Cryomorphaceae bacterium
TTTCATGATCCTGCGCTTTCTGGTGTACCAGTTAAAAGTAACATATCCCCATGCGTTTGGCCCAAAGTTACATCCTTCAGGATCACAACTGTAAGACATTCCAGCAGGAGTTGAAACTGAAGTAATATTTGCAGAAACAAATCCAAATGAACCAACACCTGGAATTGATATTTCTTCAGTTGCATAAAACGAAATAGATTCATTATAGTCTGACTCAGTTGAAGCTTCTGGTAACGTTACAACTGAACTATCAGTGTTGAACACACTTCCTTCAGGTGGATAAAATCCAGCTTCTGGCTCGACATTAATGGTGAAAGTAGGAACGAAACTGTTTAAGCTGAATAATCAGTTCCAAGTACTGTATTTAGAATTGGGTTTTCACCATTGTAAGGAATAGGGAAACTTAAATCAGCATCAAGACCAACAGATGCTAAATTAACTGTAACCATTGCAGATAAATCTAATTCATATGATCCTGCGCTTTCTGGTGTACCAGTTAAAGTAACATATCCCCAAGCATTTGGCCCAAGTTACATCCCTCAGGATCACAACTATAAGACATTCCAGTAGGAGTTGAAACTGAGTAATATTTGCAAAATACAAATCCAAATGAACCAACACCTGGAATTGATATTTCTTCAGTTGCGTAGAACGAAATAGATTCATTATAATCACTGTTTTGAGTAACGCTAGGAAGAGTTACTACAGAACTATCGGTATTGAATACACTACCTTCAGGTGGATAAAATCCTGCTTCTGGTGAATCATCCACAGATAAAGCCGCATCAATACGAGGCGTGAAGAATTCTTCAACATATCTGTGAATGCTATACCTTTTTTCTTCACTCATGTCAGGTGTAGAAAGTGTGGCTAGACAACCCATACAGCTGCAGGGTATGGTGTTGCCCCAGCAGCATTATAGGCTTCAGCCGTAGCAGCATAAACATTATTATCCACCATTGCCATGGTGCACCATCCCATTCAGCCATACCACAAGCTGTTGGTACTGCCGATGGAGTAGGTGTTACTAACGGGAATAAACCTGGCATATCTTCATGACCGGCTGCTGCTGCATTGGCAGCACCATCACCATTTCCATAAGTAGCATCTACAAGTGTTGTAGAGAGTCCAGCGAAACAGTCATTATTACCTAAAGCAGTTGCTCTACGAATAACTGGAAGTGAACCATGAGCTTCAATCACAGGATCGTTGTTTACTGGTTCTGTTAATACATCTACATTATAAGGTGCAAATTGGTCATTAGTATTTTGGAACGATGCAATAGGAGCTTCACCAGCTTCTATCCATACTGTATCTAACATTGCACCACCAAAGTTAAATGCCATATCAATAGCATCACTGTAACCTGGATGATTAGGAACGCATAAAGGAACTTCAGTTTCTGGTGTTCCATCTCCATCAAGATCCATCATTGTAGCACCGTAGTTTGAACCACCAAGGTTACCTAACATAGATTGAATAATGTAAGGAACAGGTTGTCCATATGTTGCAATTGCATTATCAGAAGAGTCGATAAATTTAGGAAGTAGTACTTCAGAGTCTTTATCAAGTGCAGCAAGTGCTAGTGCCATATAACCACCAGTACCATCACCACCTACAGCAAATTTATCACCAATACCATATGGGTTACCCATTTCTGCAGCAGTCATTCTAAGGTAACGAACAGCAGTACGAGCATCTTGTTGTGCACGGATAGAATGCTTGCGCAAGAGTTGATGTTCTTACTTCAGGATCTGTAGATAAAGGATTCAACCTAAACGGTAGTTAGCAGAAACTGCTACATAACCTTTCTTAGCAAGTCTAGTACAAAGTTCAACAAGAGTATTATCAGACTTTTCACCAGTTGCTTGACCATTTACAATAGCTGGTAAGAATGTACCTGTGTGTAATAAAACTACAACTCTACGATCTGTAGCTTCATCACCATCAGGTGTATACACATCCATTGTTAAATCTTCTAATGCAGGAGCTTGAGTATGATACCTATGTTAGCACCATAAACAACATTTGTCTCTACATTAACGCTCGTAAAGATCTCGTCTACGTATCTTTCCTGAGCATTAAGTAATGGTGTAAATAAAATACTTACTACCATTAAATTTGAAAATAAATTTCTCATTATAAGGGGGTTTAGTTAAAAATAATAGTCTTTCAGCATAATGAAAAACTAAGTTTTTAATTCAAAAATAACATATAAATTTATGCTAAAATACCAATTTAGGCAAGAATGCTAGTAAACGTATAGCTAAACTAATTAACAATTGTTAATATCAGAAGTCAAATTGGGTGACGTATACATCATTCTTCCAACTCTTGGACCACCGTAAACTTGGAAAAGTGATATTGTTTTAAGAGATTAGAAGCTCCCAATTTATAAGTAGCGTTAATTGATTTAATTTCTTTAGAAATTTGAGCGTCTAGTTGAGAGTATGTTGGAACAAATCCTGTGAACTGAGGAGAACCTTCAAATATAAAGCCTTCTACCCATTTATAATTTACACTAAAATCCCCAATTTGGAGAAATGGAAAATAAATTGATGTCTCTACCTGCAATTCCTATATTAAAATTTGTGTTCTGGTGTGTTGTATGCTGGAATAATAGGATCTTCGATATCTAGCTTATTCAATTTATTAAAAAGAATAGTTTTCCGTTTTAATGTAATATATTGATTTAAAAAAATAGTTAAGTCCAATAGTTAATCCTTCAGTTACAATCCTTTCTTTTTGAATTTGCTGCAAACTCTATAACCTTGAATAGAGTTGATTAAAAGATTATTTATATTCTACGATTGTATCTCCAATATTTGATGCCCAACCAGCAATCACATCTTCTTCTTCTGCAACCTTTTTCTCCGCCAAATGCAAATGAAGCACCATTTTTGATATCCAATAAAATTGTTATAAAAACTACAATAAACACTAAAGTCTAGGTAAAGTTTTTCGAAAAAGAGTTGTTTCTGTAACCAAATTCAATTGTTTTTTTACATTTTTCAGGTTGAATAGGATCCACTTGAAGAAAAACCTCCAAGAAGTGCATCAGGATTATAAGTTTCTCCAATAAAATATTGCTCAAGGGAATCAATATCCGCAAAGTACTCATTATAACCAAAGCCATCAAGATTTCCCAGAAGTATTGCTGGTCCAGCATCGTAATTTAAATATTGATCAGTAAGTGTTGGGTTTCTTATGGCTGATGATAAAGAAATTCTGAGTACATCTTTTTCAGAAGGTAAATAAACTAACGACGCTGCAGGCGAAAACAAATAATTAAAGTTTTTCATTTTTGTCTAATCTTACAGTAGCAGAAAGTTTGAGAGTTTCGCTAAGAAGATCACGTTCAATTCCAGTGTAAACTCCAAATTCTTTGTTGGTTATATTTAAGTTTTGTTTACTGTTGTGTCGACAACGAAAATATGAGTTGAATCGATTACAGTTTCAAAGATAGGGAGAAATGGATTTGTACTGACATTAACAATTGTTGTATCAATGTCAATGATAGGAGCACCGTCTTCATCATAAAGATAACGATCATTGTAGTTGGTAACATAGCCATCATTAAAGATACTTCCTCTGGAATCAGGGTTGTAAATTCTTCCATTAGCTCCGATTGTAAAACGAGTATCACCTATATTAAATTTGTATTCAGTTTGTAAGTGATATAGTTGTGATTTATCATAAAATTTTGTTCCTCCAAGGTAGTTTCCATTCTCATCATATCAGGTTTGACTTGTAATTTCGTTAAATGCGTTTTGAAATTCTTGTGTACCTGGCTCTAAAAAATTATAGCCATAATCTCCTACTATTTATTCAAATGTGCCTGAGTAGAGTCGTGAAATGCTTCAAAAGATCTGGATTTGAACTTATTACAGCGCTCATGTCTTCTGCCCAGTTTTCGTACGCGTTTTCAATATAAACAGGTAAACCGTTATCTCCTATAATTATCTCTCCTGTAATTGGATCTGTTTCATATAATTGAACGTCAAGTATATCAACCCATCCAGGATTTCTAGAATTTGAGGCATAATATCATTTTTCCAATAACTAGAATACTCTTGAGAAAATCTAGCTTTATCCATTTGCATGTTTTGAAGAGCATTTGCAGTTGCTACTGCATCATAGGAGTCTCCGGCATCTTCGTGAGTTTCATAAAATCTGATAAAGAATTTATCTTTTACTTTAAATTCGAGTCTATTTTGAAAGAAGCTTAGATTTCTGAGACTATATCTATTATCACCTTGGTAAACTGTTGTACCATTTCCATAATTGGTAGAATAAATAAGTTCTGTGTTTACTGTTGGTTTATAGTAGAAAGCAGAATTTAATTTATAGTTTTTGGTGTTATAATCTACTAAATCACGTTCATTATAGCCTTGTCTGTGATAAGTTCCAAGACCCGGTACTTCTGATAATTTATTCCATGTGGAATATTCTTCATCACCGTAGACATTTACTGCATCATAACCACCAAAATTATTAACAGATGAAGGACTGTCGAATGCCTGATCGTAATTGTCTGCTACCCAATCAAATGCTGTCATTCTGTAGAAATTAAATTTATATCCAAATTTATCTTCTCCAGCTTTGTTTTTGTATACATCTGCGTATCTAAATGAAACTTCAGAAAGATCTCTATCACCACCTTTAACTTGTGCAGTAAATCCTGGAAAATCAAATGGACTTTTAGTTTCCATACTTATGACACCGTTAAATGCATTTGGACCGTACAATGCAGAGTTAGCACCAACAATAATTTCTACCTTTTTAAGATCTAATTCAGATGAGCCTAAAAAATTTCCTAATGAAAAGTTTAATCCAGGTGATTGGTTGTCAACACCATCTATAATTTGAAGAGATCTTACTGGTGATGTAGAGTTAAATCCTCTGGTATTAATGATTTTAAATCCTAAACTTGCAGATGTTACATCTACACCCTTCAATGCACCTAATCCTTCATAAAAACTTGCAGCAGGTGTTTCTTTTATTGCAATAACATCCATAGCTTCAACTGTAATCGGAGATTGCTTTTGTTTTTCTGTTAAACGAGTATCTGTAATGACGACTTCGGACAGAATTTTTTTATCTTCTCCTAAATATATTTTAATGGCATCTGTAGATTCAACCGTTATTGTTTTCATTTCAAAGCCTATAAATGATATTTCTATAATTACTGGTAAGTTATCAACCTGTAATTGAAAGAATCCATCAAAATCTGTCATAGTTCCCTTTCCAGTATTAGGAATAATAACGTTTGCGCCAATGAGGGTCTCTCTGGATTTTTGATCATATACTTTTCCTTTTATAGTCTCTTGAGAAAAAATGTTATTAAACAAGAGAAAGCATAAAATTGTAGAAAGGGGTTTAAGAAAGTTCATTTATCCGAAGTTTGATTTATCCCAAATGTAGAAAAAATATAATCTTCGTGTTTCGAAATATAAAACCAAAAATTGATTTAAGTAAAAATCTAAAGAAATATGGTTGTATTTTGAAGTGAAAATTTTTAATCAAAGCTTAATTAGTTAAATCTCATAAAGATTAAATTTTCAAATCATGTCCCATTTTATCTTTCTTTGTTTTAAGATAAAACGAGTTATGTTGATTTGTTTCAATTTCTAGAGCAACATTTTCTACGATTTTAAGTCCATATCCAATTAGTCCAGCTCTTTTTTTCGGGTTATTAGTCATTAGTCGAAGATTGCTAACATTTAAATCGTGTAAAATTTGAGCACCTATTCCGTAATCTCTTTCATCAGGTTTAAAACCAAGTTTTTCATTTGCTTCAACAGTATCATATCCTTCTTCTTGAAGTTTATATGCTTTAATTTTATTTAAAAATCCAATCCCTCTTCCTTCTTGATTCATATACAATATGATACCCTTACCTTCTTTTTCGACAGTTTGCATAGCTAACTCTAATTGCTCACCACAATCACATCTACAAGAACCAAATATGTCACCAGTAATGCATGAAGAATGTACGCGAACTAAAATTGGTTCATCTTTATTCCATTTACCTTTATGGAGTGCAATATGATACCTATTATTAATTTTTTTGCTTGTAAGCAGTTAGCATAAAGTCTCCACGGTCTGTAGGTAACTTTACTGTTTCCATTTTTTCAATTAATGTTTCTTTGCTCATTCTGTAGGCAACTAAGTCTTCTATAGAGATGAGTTTAAGATTATGCTTTTTAGCAATTTCAATTAATTGAGGTAATCTGGCCATGGTGCCATCTTGGTTCATGATCTCGACAATAACTCCAGCAGGCTTTAAACCCGCAAGTCTTGCTAAATCTACAGCTGCTTCTGTATGACCAGTTCTCCTGAGAACACCTCCATTTTTTGCTTTTAAAGGAAAAATATGACCAGGTCTACCTAAATCTTCAGGTTTTGTTTTTTCATCTATTAAAGCTTTAATTGTTTTTGCTCTATCACTGGCAGAAATTCCAGTTGTACATCCTTTACCAATTAAGTCTATTGATACAGTAAATTGAGTTTTATTTGGGTCGGTGTTTTTACCAACCATCATTTCCAGATTTAATTCATTTGCTCGCTTTTCTAATATTGGTGCACAAATTAAACCTCTACCATGCGTAGCCATGAAGTTAATCATTTCTGGAGAAACCTTTTCTGCTGCAGCTACAAAATCACCTTCGTTTTCACGATCTTCATCATCAACAACAATGACTATTTTTCCAAGTCTAATGTCCTGCAGTGCATCTTCTATTTTATCGAATTGATTGAGCATGTTGTTTTTTTGCAAAGGTATTAATAACTATAGAAAAAGTTGGTTAAGCTGTTCAGAAGTTTCAGTCCATTTGTAAGTTTTTTCAACAAACTTTCTTCCTTCTTTAGCGCATTTGTTTCGAATAGATTCATTTTCAATAAGATGTATACAATGTTGTGCTAATTCTGTAGATGTTTCTCCTACAATTATACTGTTTTTTGGCGCTTTAAGTGCATTGTTTGCTAAAGGTGTAGTGATGCAAGCCTTTTCCATAGCCATTGCTTCTAGCAACTTGTTTTGAAGTCCTGTACCTATCCGCATAGGGGCAATAAATATTTTAGATTCTGAATATGCTTTTCTAATGTCATGAATCCAACCGCTAACTTCTACATGGTCAGATTTTAAATTTGTGACTTTAATATGTAGGTTGTGCACCAGCAATTAAAATTTTAGCATTAGGTATTTTTTTATGAATTAAAGGTAGAATTTTCTGACAAAGAAATACTGCTGCATCTATATTGGGTGCGTAACCCATATTTCCTACAAATACAAGGTCGTATTTTAGTTTTGTATTTTTAGGCCTAAAGTGATCAAAGTCTACACCATTTGGAACAATATGTATTAGATTTCTTTTATGATGGCTGATATGTTTTTTATCTTCTTCACTAATTATACAGTGTGTGTTAAAAACTTCAAATATAGATTTTTCGTAGTTTTTTTGTTTTAAACTTTCCCATTTGTATAGCCATTTGGTAAATATGTTCGATTTTAGTGCTCTTCGTTCCATTCCTTTTGAGAAGGCGTCCATGTAATCTATAGTTTTTGTTTCTTTTCGATCTTTAACATACTCTGCAGCTCTTGTTAATTGGCAGTAAATATGATCGGGCTTAATCTTATCAATGATATGATTTACTCTTTTTTTAGCTCTAAACTCAGTAAATAGAGCAGTTTGAAATGGAAGCTCGTTGAAAAAAGATTTTAGTAAGCTAAAGATCGTAAGCAATAAAGATTGTTTTATAAAAAAAACTTCCTGGCAGAATTCATTTAAGACTTCTCTAGAGATTTTGTGTTCTTTGATTAAAGGAGATTTTATGGCACAAAGGTATATCTTATGATGCTTGGATAATTCTTTGAGTTGATGGTATATTCTTAGTTTATCTCCTTTATCTAATGGGAAGGGAATTCTTGATGTGATAACAAACAACTTCATTTAGATGATTTTATTAAGTTTGTTTATTATGTTTTTTTTTGAAAAGTTATCGCGTGCATATTTTTTAGCTTCATTTCCAATTTCATATACCTTGTCAGGGTTCTGAATACAAAAGCACATTGCCTTTATGAATTCATTTTTTGAATTGGCAATAAGGATATTTTTATTGTTTGTGCAATTTATTCCTTTTACACCGATACTAGTACTAATAATACACTTTCCTAATGACATTCCCTCTATAATTTTAACACGTATTCCTGAGCCAGAAAATAAGGGTATTAACATAACTTTGTGTTTTGACATAAAGTCTTCAGCATTTTTCACTTCTCCATGGTTATAGTATCCATCTTGTTTATGTGATTTTAATTTAGTTGACATGGCTCTTCCTGCAATATGGATTTCTGCCGATTTTTCTGTTTGTTTTACTTTTGGAAAAACATTTTTTAATAACCAATTTATTCCGTCTAGGTTGGGTAACCAATTCATTGTGCCTAAATGAAAAAAATCAACTTTAGTAGACTGATCACTATTTTGAAGAAGTCTTTTTTCTGCATGTAGTCCTATTGTATGAGTTGGTGTATTACAATACTTAATAATGTATGATCTGTCAGTTATCGGAGATCGAAAGAATTAAATCTATGGTGTTCCAAAATTTGATTTCTTCATTTTTGAGTCTTTTAGCTTGAATTTT
This sequence comes from Cryomorphaceae bacterium, assembly GCA_019649675.1. GTDB lineage: Bacteria > Bacteroidota > Bacteroidia > Flavobacteriales > UBA7430 > MED-G21. The sequence goes on from BOWN01000005.1 coordinate 8,644, forward strand.
TAAATACCATTTTTTTAAAATGTTCTTATTTTGATTGGATTGTTCAGACCAAATGTGGTGTTCAATATTATGTGATCGATAAATTTTTATCGCATTGCTAAGTCGATTTACTGTATCATAATAAGTGCTCGTGAATAAACTTTCGAATAAAATTGTGTCAAATGTGTTTTTTTTGAGAATTTTTTTAAGTTCATCTCTAAATAACCTATTGTCAAATCGTGATAAGATATAAGATTGTGTATTGAATATATTTGAAAGAGCAGAAGCTATTTTTAGCTCAGTGTTGACAAATATTGCTTTGAATTTTAGATTTTTTTTTGTGATTGAAGTTTGAGCAGGGTGTTTATCGGTTTCAATGCACAGTAATGTAACATAATGACCCTCTTCTAGAAGTGTTTCTAGAACTTGAGCAATAGCAATACTTCCACCATCAATTTTAGGATAGGGTGGCTTGTGAGAAATAATTAAGATTTCTTTAGAAGCCATGTTTGTTTGAATTTTAATAATAATTTTCGATGAAAATTTATTTCAAAGAATGTGGAATCTTTTGAAGCTTGTATTGTCAAAAATAAACCTAAAGGAGTTAATATAAATGAAGAGATCCACATACCTTGAGTAACGGTTATTACATCTTGTAATGCACTTTTTTCTCCAGTAATAGAAGATATGTGGTATATTAAGAAGAATAAAATCGAAATAAGAACAGGCATACCTAGTCCACCTTTTCGAATTATAGAACCAAGTGGTGCACCAATTAAAAATAATATAATGCAGGCAAATGATAAGCTAAACTTTCGGTGCCATTCAATTTTTGCTTTCTTTAGTTTTTTATTTTTATATTTTAGTTCACGTATTGTATTGTATGCAAATGATTTATTACTTCTGATAAGATTAGCTGCTGTCTTAATAAGTCTGTTTTTTTTTCGCTTTGTGAGCTTCGTAATGCTAAATGCTTCTGGTATAAATTCCGATTTATCAAGACTTTCTATTTCCTGAAAACTAAAAGATGATTTAAGTTTCTCATTAAATTTTTCTAGATTTTCACTAATAATATTACTTATGGAGTCTGCGTTTTGTGACAGCTGCTTTAAATTCATAAATTGGGCAACATTCGAATAACGCTCTTCATCAGATCTTTCGAGTTGGAAAGAGGCGAGGTCAAATCGGATTTTTTCAGTTTTAAAATTTGTACGAGCAAAAGGTAAGTACACTCTTTTTTTTGGGTTTTTAGTATCGACTTCTTCGTAACTGTGTCCGTCAAATAGTTCTAAATATAGATATCGGTTATTTATTCCATTATACATGCTCCATGCTTCTGCCTTTATGACTTTGTGTTGCCCATTTTCTCACTGTGGTCATATATGAGAAGATCTTTTAATATTCTTCCATTTGCATCTTTTTGTTAACTTTAATACTATATCCTTCAATGTCATTAAAAAGATTCCTTCTTAATGTTTAAAGCCAATTTCTTATTCATAATGTCATATAGAAGTGTTTTGAACTTCATATTAGAATATGGGATGATGTGATTTGAAAAGAAAAAGGCCACTGTAGAAATGATGAAAACTGTAACGAATAATGGACGCATAATTTTGTGTAGAGATATCCAGAAGATTTTAAGGCTGTAAGCTCATAGTTCTCACCAAGTTTACCAAATGCCATTAAAGATGCGAGTAAAATAGCCAATGGTAATGCTAGCGGAACCAATGTTGGGATAATGTATACAACAATTTCAAATATGATAGGCCATTCAAGACCTTTTCCAATGAGATCGTCAATATACTTCCATACATTCTGCATTAGAAGTATAAAAGCATTGTGAAAAGAACCTATAAATGGTTTAGTAAATGCTTTTAATACGAGTTTGTCAAGGGTTTTTAATATCATAAAATTGCTGGTAAGCAAAGATAAAAGGCCTAACTAAGATCCGATACTTTGTCTTAGTTTTTCAATTTGTTTGTTCCAAAGCAATTTAGCTTCTTCTTCATCTTCTTTGTCTTCTGCAAAGTCTGTTACGATAAGTGAAATATCTTGGGTGATGTCATCAACAACGATTTTTAACTCAAAGAAAGTATCCTTTGGTTCATCAGACCAACGAAATTTGATTGAATGATTGTTTTTGGTTAACAATTCAGCTTCTTGTTCGTCGCCATCCCAAAAAAGTATAGTTTTTACCATTTAAATTAACGTTATCAGCAAACCATTCTGATAAGCCGCTTGTGCTAATTTGGTTAAAAGTATTTTAGAGATGATCGTATTGGAATTCAATTTGAAATATATTTTTGATGCCATAGACAAATATTAATCATATTAAGTATTTGCAATATAATGAAAAATCACACTTTTCAAAGTCATTAAAAATATTTAGAAACAAAAATAAAATTAATTTAAAAGTACTCATTAAAATAGCCCTTGTATTTGCTTAAAGAATATTAATTATTTTATATTTGCAGCCCAAGGTAATGGCGAGGTAGCTCAGTTGGTTAGAGCGTCGGATTCATAACCCGGAGGTCAGGAGTTCAAATCTCCTTCTCGCTACAAAAAGGTCTTTTTTAGAAGGCCTTTTTTTGTTGTATATGTAATTATAAACTGTGTTTTCAACATCAAATCGTTAAGAACTATCATTAGAGACTATTAAATAGAAAGTTTGTATTAATTAAATTATAAAAATTTTTTTCTCATGAATAAGATTATGTTTTACTTAATTTTCTGTTTTCTTAAAATTTCATTTTGTGTACAATCTCAATCTTTTAATAATCAGCTTACGAACTCCAAATCAAAAGCATATGCACTTTTAGATTTGGGTTTTAGTGCTAAGTTGTTGCATTTAAATTCAGAGGGTGCAAATACGGTTGTCAAAAAAGAAGAAGTTAAAAAATCACCTCGCAGCTTAGAAGAAATTCTAGCGAAATCAAAAAATAAAAAAGCTGAAGAGATAACAAATGTTGTAAATGCGGCTAAATACCACTTAGTTGTTGGCTGTTTCTCTAATATAAATAATGCCCAACGTTTGGTATCTAAATTAAATGATCAAGGACACAGCTCAAAAATTATAGGTCAAAACAATCGTGGACTTCATATGGTGGCTTTTGATAGTTATGCCTCTAAATCTGATGCCAGAAGAGATCAAAAAGTTTTGTCTACTGAAGGTGTTTCTACTTGGATTAAAAGCAATAAATGATCTTAATTTATTTGGCATATAAGTGATATTACCTATACAATAAGTAGAATTACCTATTGCTTTTAAGGCCGAACTTAATCTATAATTGATAAAATCTAATTTTCCATAATAAATTGTTGGAGTCATGGTGCAGTTCTTTACCAGACTCCTTTTTTAATTTGCAATGAAAATGAATTGATTCCTGACTATTTCTCGTAGATTTCAAAGTCGTAATCGCAGATGTGTTTTTCGTCAGCTTTATGTTTCTTGGAGTTTACCAGTTTCCATTCTTGCCCGAGTTTTGGGAAAAAGGTATCTCCATCGTAATAATGGTGAATGCGTGTAAGGTAAATGCGGTCAATTAAGTGGCTTTTTAAGGCCAATTGGTATATTTCACCACCTCCAATAATAAAAGGTTCTCTATCAGCTGCTTTTTCAGCTTTTTTAAGTGCTTCTTCAATAGAGTTTACTACAATACAACCTTCAGCTTTATATGAGGGCTGTCTAGTGACCACAACATTTGTTCTATTAGGTAGCGGACGGTATTTATGAGGAATAGATTCAAAATTCTTTCTTCCCATGATAACGAAATGTCCTTCTGTTGTGTCCTTAAAGTATTTCATGTCTTTAGGGAAGTTCCAAATCAAGTCATTGTCTTTACCAATAACATTGTTTTCTGATACAGCAACAATTAAAGAGACCACCATTATATTTCTGTCATTTTATAATTTACGCCACGTTTTGCAAGGTATTCTGAAACAAATTCTTTGTGATCACCCAAATATTCTGGTGGGGATATACCAATTCGGTTGTAAGTTCCATTTAGTACAAGGTTGGTTACAGCAGTACAGGTATAGCCAGTTGTTCGGGCCATGGACATTGTTTTGTTATGAAACCGATCTAGTAAGTCGTAACGGTAAACTTTTTCTTTGCCATTTTCTTTCCCTTTAATGATAATTCGCATGACTGTGAAATCGCGATCGTCTTCATCCATTTTCCATTTTGGAAAAAGTAATTTTGCGGTCAAGTCTATCGGACGGACTTTATGTCCGTTGAGGTCAATTTCTTCGTAAGAAAAGAATCCAGATGCTCTTAATACTTTTAGTATTCAACACAGCCTGGATAACGTAAAGTTTTCTCAATCATGTTGGGAATGTTTGGCATCGTATCTATTAAAGATCTCAGTCCATCAGAATTCCAACTTTCTAAGGTACCAATTTCATCAAAATGAACAAGTTCGGTGTCTGATAGGGCTTCTTTGGTAATAGTTTTACTGTTTTGAACATAACGGGCAGGACGAATGTATTCTTCGATGACATCTATAGGCGAAAAAAAAGCTTTATACTTCGTATGGCCATTCTCTTTTTCTGGCAGACCTCCAACCAAACATTCGTAGTCATCAATTTCCATATTGTTTTGTGATGCCCAAGAATAATATTTCCCATTCCTGGCGCAACACCACAGTCCATAACAGCCACCACACCTTTTTCTTTAGCCAAGTCATCTAAGCCAAAAGGGTCTTCTGGGTAAAATGAAATGTCTACAATGTTCTTTCCAGCTTCAATAACATGTTTCATCATTTTGTATCCCATAAAACCGGGTACTGCGCCTACTACAATGTCATATTCTTTAATGATTTTTTGAAGGGTGTCTTTGTTAGAAACATCTGTACATAGGGTTTTAATGCCTGCTTCAGAAAGTGGTTCTAAGGCCTTTTGGTTCAGATCTACAGAACAGACTTCATGAGCTTTTGCCAGGTCTTTAGCCATAACACTTCCTACAAGACCTGCGCCTAAAATGATAATTTTTGCCATTATACTGCTACGATTCCTTTTATATGTGGATGAGGATCATAATTGATGAGTTCAAAGTCATCAATTGTAAACTCAAAAATATTTTTAATTTCTGGGTTAATTTTCATTGTAGGGAGTGCTCTGGTTTCCCTGCTTAATTGCAATTCTGCTTGTTCCAGATGGTTGGAGTACAGGTGCGCATCACCCAGCGTATGAACAAATTCGCCTACTTCTAAATTACAGACCTGAGCAATCATCATGGTTAATAATGCATAAGAAGCAATATTGAAAGGAACGCCTAAGAAGATGTCTGCACTCCTTTGATAGAGTTGACAGGATAATTTGCCATTGGCAACATAAAACTGAAAAAATGCATGACATGGGGGTAGAGCCATGTTTTCAATTTCACCTACATTCCATGCACTCACAATAAGTCTCCTAGAATCGGGATTGTTTTTAATTTGATCGATTACTTGGGTAATTTGATCAATATGTTTGCCATTGGCAGTTGGCCATGAGCGCCATTGGGAACCATATACAGGTCCTAGGTTTCCATCTTCATCTGCCCATTCGTCCCATATTCGAACCTTATGGTCTTTTAAATACTGAATATTTGTATCGCCTTTTAAGAACCATAAAAGTTCGTGTATAATAGATCTTAAATGAAGCTTCTTAGTTGTTACACAAGGGAAGCCCTTAGAGAGGTCAAAACGCATCTGATGTCCAAAAACACTCATGGTTCCTGTTCCTGTTCGATCGTTTTTTATTTGGCCATTCTCTTTAACACGGCGCATTAAATCTAGATACTGCTTCATGGAGTGGAATTTATGCTAAGTTAGAAGATTAGCTTACTTTTATGAAAGATAGAGTGTTCATTTTATGAACAAAATATCCACAAATTGAGTATAATGATGAAGACTGTAAATACTTAGTTTTATAACATCATGCCGACAATAACGGCAGTGAATAATGAGGCAAGCGTTCCAGCAACAAGAGCTAATATTCCCAATTCAGATAGTAGGCCTTTTCTGTTTGGAACTAACGCACCTATACCTCAATTTGAATTCCAATTGATGCAGAAATTAGCAAAACCACATAAAATATAGGTAGCCATAACGATAGACTTTTCGTAGGCAAATAAACTTGCAGCCTTCATTTCCCTCTAAAGTTTTGTAGGCATAAAATTCATTTAGTATTGTTTTCTCACTAAAAGTTGTCCTACAAGTACTGCATCTTCCAAGCAATACCCATAAGCCAGGCTATGGGTGCAAAAGAATATCCTACAATAAATTGCATTGTTAGGCCTGTATAACTTGTGTTAGCAACAATCCAATTGTTAATTCCAGTCCAATTTCCAATCAGATCATTTGTTAAGTAATTTCCCATGGCAATGATTGCTGTAAAGACCAACAACATCGCTCCAACATTTACAGCTAAACGAATTCCATCTGTAGTTCCTTTGCTAATTGCTTCAAGTGCATTGCTCCCAATTTTATCTTTACTCAGCTTTAGTTCCTGATTGTATTTTTCCGTTTCGGGTATGATTATTTTAGCTGCAATAACAGCGGCTGGTGCCGATAGAACTGATGCAGCGAGTAAATGTTTAGCAAAAAGCAATTGCTCTACAGGGTCGCTGCCACCTAAAAAGCCAATGTATGCAGCTAGAACACCTCCAGCAATGGTAGCCATTCCTCCAGACATCAAGCAGAAAATTTCTGATTTAGTCATTTTACCTAAATAAGGACTTACCAATAGTGGTGCTTCAGTTTGACCTAAAAAGATGTTCCCTACGGCCGCTAAACTTTCAGAGCCTGAGAGTTTCATAAACTTTTTCATCATCCATGCGAAAAAGTAAACCACCTTTTGTAAAATACCCAAGTAGTAAAATAAGCTTGTAAGAGCAGAGAAGAAAATAATGGTAGGTAGTACTTGTACCATAAAGTTAACCATTGGTGCTTCTATTTTACCAGTGATAAAGGAGGCAAACAAAAAGTCGGTACCTGCCTGAGTAAAAGAGATAACCTTAACAAAACCCTTAGATATTTGGTTAAATATACTTGCTACAAAAGGAACTTTTAAAATGCCTATGGCAAAAATAAATTGAATAAAAAGTCCTTTAAAAACCAACTCCCAATTGATTTTTTTTCGGTTTCTACTGCAAGCAAAAGCAATTAATAATAGGCTTGTTAAACCAATAATTCCTCGGATAATGTTTTGTAAACGAGAAGTTTCTGTTTTCTCATTTATGACTTTAATGGTTTCTTTCTTAATGAATGAAAAATTAACATCATTCTCATTAAGGGTTAATTCATTTCCATTAATTTGAATGGTATAACATCTAATTGTATCTGATGGAACAGTGTAATTAAAATACAATAAATCATCTGTTCTATCCCATGTACCTTTTGCGACAAGATTGTTTTTTGCTTTTAATTCGTAATGAAAAGTTCTGTCAGATTTTATTTCTATAAAATCTTTTTCAATTACAGTTATCAAAGTATCTCCACTTTATTTGTAATTGAATTAAAACGCCATTGACCAGTAATTTCTTGAGCAGAAATTTTTATTGTGCATAAAAATAGTAGTATAAATAAAAAGTAATTTCTCATTAAATTATTTATGAGGGTTTCTTCGATTGAGTTCGTCTCTTAAAGAGGCAGCTAATTCATAATCTTCTTTTTCTAGTGCAATTTTAAGTTTATTGTTAAGAGCTTTTTCTGAAAGTCGCTTTAAATCAGATTCAGATGATTTTACTGATTCTTTCATTAAAGGTTTTGATTTTACTTTTGATTCAATCTTATTTGTGAGTTTAGATTTTTGATCATCAAGAATAATTCCAGCCTTTTCAAGAATATCTTCATAAGTATAAATAGGACTATTAAATCTTAAAGCTAATGCAACAGCATCAGACGTACGAGAATCAATTTGATGTGTTTCTCCATTTAATTCACAAACTAAGTATGAATAGAATATACCTTCTTCTAACTTGTGAATCATAACTTTTTTTAGATTAATGTTAAATGTCAATGCAAAGTTTGTAAAAAGATCATGTGTTAATGGACGAGGAGGAAGTATGTCTTTTTCTAGTGCAATAGCAATAGATTGGGCCTCAAACGCACCAATAACTATTGGTAGTCTTCTAGGTCCCACTTCCTCACCAAGAAGCAATGCATAGGCATTTTTCTGAGTTTGGCTGTAGGTTAATCCAATTATACTAAGCTGTATGGTTTTCATTTAATTTTTCTCCGCACTAAAGTAATAAAATAGGTCGATAGAAAAACTTAAACGATATTAATTATTTGATTTATGTATTTTAATGGCCTCAATAAGTTTTGGAACCACTTCAAATGCATCTCCAACAATACCATAATCCGCAGCCTTAAAAAATGGTGCTTCTGGATCTGTATTTATAACAACAATATTTTTTGAAGCATTAACACCTGCAAGATGTTGAATGGCACCAGATATACCAACAGCAATATATAGTTGAGGGTTAATTGCGATACCGGTTTGTCCTACATGTTCGCTATGTGATCTCCAGCCTATATCAGAAACTGGTTTAGAACAGGCAGTAGCAGCACCTAATAAATCAGCTAATTCTTCTATCATGCCCCAGTTTTCAGGGCCTTTTAATCCGCGTCCAGCAGAAACGACAAGTTCTGCTTCAGGTAATGGTATTTTTCCAGTTGCTGAATCTACAGAAACAGATTTTAATCTTTGGTCTGAGTCTGAGGTATCGTAGCTAAAAGATTCTATTGATGGTACTGACTTGTATTTGATGAACACCAAAAGCATTCGGTGTAATTGAAATTACTTTTTGATTTGAATCAGTACTGAACAAAGCATATGCTTTACTTGAGAATGCTTTTCTTTTTAAAGTAAAAGGGCTTAACGTACTTGGAAGCTCAATGGCATTTGTAATTAAAGCTGCTTCTCTTTTAGCAGCAATTATTGGCGCAATAGATTTTCCGTTGTTTGTGTTTGATATAACCACTGTTTCTGCATTTACATGATTTGAGGCAGCAACAATTGCATTAGCATATGATTCGTTGTTAAAAGTGTTTAGAGTCTCATCAGTTATAGTTAAGACCTTATTTGCGCCATAATTACCAAGTTGATTGGCATCTCCTTGATGGGCAATTGTGATTGCAATTGCATCGGTTCCTATTTTGTTGGCCAATTGGGCAGCGTAACTTACTGCTTCAAAAGTTGCTTTTTTAAAGCTTCCATTCCAACTTTCTGCGTATACTAAAACAGCCATATTTATTTTTTTATTGTTAAATTACTTTAGCTTCTGAATGAAGTAATTGTACTAGTTGATCAACATTATCTGCCTCAATCATAGTGCATGCTGCCTTAGCTTCAGGTAAATCAAATTTAAGCACAGAAGTTTGTTTTTCAGCATCACCAGCTTCAATAACTGTTAATGGTTTTTTTCGTGCCATCATAATTCCACGCATGGCAGGAATTCTTAAATCTTTTTCTTCAACCAAACCTTTTTGGCCAGCTAGAAGCATTGGTAGGTTACCTTCTAATGTTTCTTTACCACCATCAATTTCTCTGATAACGGTTGCTTGATTGCCATTTAATTCTAAACCCAAACAAGCATTTACAAAAGGTATGTCTAGGAAGGTTGCCAACATGCCAGGCACTGCGCCACCATTATAATCTATAGATTCTCGTCCAGTTATAATGAGGTCAAAGTTCTCATTTTTTGCATAATTGGCTAGCAATCGTGCAACATAGTTTGCATCTGTTGGTTCTGCATTAATTCTTACTGCATTATCTGCACCAATAGCTAAAGCTTTTCTTAGTGTTGGTTCCGTGCTTGAAGGTCCCACATTTATTACCGTGATAGTTGCACCTGATGTTTCCTTAATAAACATAGCTCTGGTTAACCCAAATTCGTCGTACGGATTGATTACATATGTGATTCCATTGCTATCGAATTCTGTGTTATTATTTGTGAAATTAATTTTTGAAGTTGTGTCAGGTACATGACTAATACAAACGAGTATTTTCATTGTTTATATTATTTAGTTAGTCAAACTTTATTAATGATAATTCATTAAATTAACTTAAAATACTTTGTATGTTATACTTTTAAATAACATAAATTTTACTCTACAAATTTAATTAAAATTACGAATAATCAAATTATAATGCACGCATTGTATTTTCTTTTTTTTGTTAAAATAGTTTATGTTAAAAAAATAAAAATGGTAGAGGATTATTGATAGAAATCTATGTCAATTTAAAATAAAATAAATAATAAAAGTTTTGTAATTTTGCAATTCAAAAATAAAAATACATGAGAGTTATACAGTTCAGAGAAGCTATAGCAGAGGCAATGAGTGAAGAGATGAGAAGAGATGAAAAAATCTTTTTGTTAGGTGAAGAGGTTGCAGAGTACAATGGTGCCTATAAGGCCAGTCAAGGTATGTTAGATGAGTTTGGTCCTAAAAGAGTTATTGATACGCCAATTGCTGAATTAGGTTTTGCTGGTATTGCAACTGGTGCTGCTATGAATGGTTTACGCCCTATAGTTGAGTTCATGACCTTTAATTTTTCTTTGGTAGCGATTGATCAAATTATCAATTCAGCTGCTAAAATGATGCAAATGTCAGATGGTCAATTTCCGATGCCAATGGTTTTTCGTGGTCCATCTGCATCTGCTGGACAATTAGGGGCTCAGCATTCACAAGCGTTTGAATCTTGGTATGCAAACTGCCCTGGTTTAAAAGTTGTTTGTCCATCAAATCCATATGATGCAAAAGGATTATTAAAAGCTGCAATTCGCGATAATGACCCTGTTGTTTTTATGGAGTCTGAACAGATGTATGGGGACAAAGGTGAGGTGCCTGAAGGTGAATACATAATCCCTATTGGAGTTGCAGATGTGGTTCGTGAAGGTTCGCATGTAACGCTTGTTTCTTTTGGTAAAATCATGAAAAAGGTAAAAGAGGCTGCTGATCTTCTTGCAGAAGAAGGTATTAAAGCTGATGTAATAGATCTGCGAACAGTTCGTCCTATTGATTATGATACCATTATAAGTTCAGTTAAAAAAACAAACCGATTGGTGATTGTTGAAGAGGCTTGGCCTTTGGCATCATTATCTTCTGACATTGCATTTAATGTTCAGAGAGACGCCTTTGATCATATGGATGCTCCTGTAAAACGAGTTTGTACTGCTGACGTGCCAATGGCATATGCACCTAATTTAGTTGAGGAGTTTATGCCTAAAGTTAGTAAGATTGTTGAAGAAGTGAAGTCCGTGATGTACGTAAAATAGTTTTTGGATTTTAAGTTATTGATAGAAGCCATCCTATTGTGATGGCTTTTTTTATTCAATAAATTTAAAAGACAATTAAAATGGTGCTTCACACTTAATATTTATTCTTTTTTTAGAGGTAGGGTGTTCAAATTCAATTGATTCTGCGTGTAAGTAGAGCCTATTTGATTTTTTACCATAAAGATCATCTCCTAATATTGGTGTATTTAGACCTTTTTGATGTGCGGCATGAACTCTTAGTTGATGGGTGCGTCCAGTAATAGGGTAGAAGTATACTTTTGTCCTGTTTTGATTGCGCTTTATAACCTCCCATTTTGTTTTTGCTGGTTTTCCATGTTCTTTGCAAACAAGCTGCCTAGGTCTATCTTCTATGTCTAGTCTTAGTGGGAGGTCAATTTCACCTTTATCTTCTTTAACATCACCATCTAACAATGCTACATAACGTTTTTTTATGTTTCTATTAATGAATTGTTTTTGTAGGTATTTGTGAGCTCTTTTTGTTTTTGCGATCAGCATTATTCCTGAGGTTGACATATCTAGTCTGTGAACTAAAAGCGGTCCAGTTGCTTTTGGGTATTGCATTTGCATTCTAAGCTCTACAGAGTCTTTAATTGTTTTTCCGGGAACCGATAAAAATTCTGCAGGTTTATTGATCAGTAAAAGATCATCATCTTCATAGATTGTTTCAATTGTTTTATCTGCTGCAGGGTTTTTCAATAAAGGGTTTTCATCTACGTTCATTCCCTTGAGCATGTGTCCTAAAATAGGTTGACATTTGCCCTGGCATGCAGGGTAAAAGTGTCCATGCTTTCTAATGGATGAATTAGGTGATTCGCCCCACCAGAACTCTGCCATTGCCAATGGTTTTAATTTATTTTCGAACGCATATTGAAGTAATTTTGGTGCCGAACATTCTCCTGCAGCAGCTGGTGGTGTTCCCTGAGGTGTTTCATTAAAGATCTGGTTCAAGCTTTTGTTTCACCTTCTATATTTAAAAAGTGATATTGTTCAAATAGTTTATTTTGAAGTGCGTTTGATCTTTTTTTTCGATCCTTTCTTTTTTGGGTTATTTTAGAAGTGATTTCTTCTAATTCTAGTTCTATTTTTTGAATTCGTTCTTTCCAGTAAATTGTTTGTTTCTTAAGCTCGTTTTTTTCTTTTATACTTTCTTTTGCCAGGTCTTCTTTTGTTATATGATAAGCTGTAGGACTTAGTTTTTCTTCTGCTTCTATGCGTTTGATTTTACGCTTTTTACGATTTTCAATTATTTGTTGTCTGTATTTTGAAATAGCTTTAACAGATTGTTCATTTTCAGATTGTAATAATTGTTTTAACTCACCAATTTTAGGATTCTGTTCGAGTTGTTCAATCTCATCATTAAATGTATTTAGGATGGCTTCTTCCTTTTTGTAAAACCCATTTTCATTAAGCATGTCGTAAATTGGTGGTACAAAGAATGAAAGTTCGTTTACACCAGCTAATTTTCCAGAAAATGCAGCTAAATAACCAATTTCATTTTTAGTATTTTGAACCAGTAAAACACCAAACATTTTTCCAATTGGCTCAATTTCATTTTTAGTAATTCCAAAATTGTGATGCCATTCGTTTTGAGTTTTTAAATATTGTTGAAGTTCTTGAGAAGCTAGAACACATAAGGGGTGAGGCTCGTAATAGAATGGAAATGTAAATTGCTTTGGCAAGACATAGGTGTCAGTTATATTTTTGAATGCTATAAAGCAATTTTTTCCCATATACTCGTTTATTAATTACAGTTCCTTAATAAAGGAAAAGATCAGGTTTGTAAGACGCCTACGTTATATGCTTCTTTAATAGGCGATTGGTCAGCCATTTCAATACCCATAGAAATTACTTTACGCGTTTCCAATGGGTCTATAATGGCATCTACCCACAATCGAGATGCGGCGTAGTATGGGCTCATTTGTTTGTTATATTTGTCGGTAATGGTGTTTAGCATTTCGCTTTCTTTTTCAGGTGTAATTTCTTCGCCTTTAGACTTCAGACTTGCCTTTTCAATTTGAAGTAAAACTTTAGCTGCTTGTGCACCGCCCATGACTGCAATTTGTGCAGTAGGCCAGGCAACAATTAACCTAGGGTCATACGCTTTTCCACACATTGCATAATTACCTGCTCCAAATGAGTTTCCAGTAATGATTGTGAATTTTGGGACAACAGAATTAGACATGGCATTTACCATTTTTGCACCATCTTTAATAATTCCACCATGTTCGGAGCGAGAGCCTACCATGAATCCAGTAACATCTTGTAAAAATACTAATGGGATCTTTTTTTGGTTACAATTCATAATAAAACGAGCTGCTTTATCTGCTGAATCTGAATAGATCACTCCACCAAATTTCATTTCTCCCTTTTTAGATTTTACGACTTGTCTTTCGTTGGCAACAATTCCAACTGCCCAACCATCTATTCTTGCATGTCCACAAAGTATGCTTTGACCAAATCCTTTTTGTACTCATCAAATTCTGATTTATCTACAAGTCGTTTGATGATTTCTCGGACTTTATAAGGTTTGTCTCTTTTTTCTGGTATGATGCCGTAAATTTCTTGTTCATCTTCTTCCGGTAGGGCAGGCTCTGTTCGATTATATCCAGTAGATTCAACGGTACCCGTTTTGTCCATAATCTTACGTATACGATCTAGGCAGTCTTTATCGTCTTTGGCTTTAAAGTCGGTAACACCAGAAATTTCACAGTGTGTTGTTGCGCCCCCAAGTGTTTCATTATCAATTTCTTCGCCTATTGCTGCTTTTACTAAATAAGAACCAGCAAGAAAAATTGATGCTGTTTTGTCAACTATTAGAGCATCATCACTCATAATTGGCAGATAAGCTCCACCCGCTACGCATGAGCCCATTACAGCTGATATTTGTGTGATTCCCATTGATGACATTCGGGCATTATTTCTAAAGATTCTTCCAAAATGCTCTTTATCTGGGAAGATTTCATCTTGAAGCGGAAGGAAAACACCTGCACTGTCCACTAAGTATATGATTGGAAGTCTGTTTTCCATTGCAATTTCTTGTGCTCTAAGGTTCTTTTTTGCAGTAATAGGAAACCAAGCACCTGCTTTTACAGTAGCATCATTTGCAACAATAAGACATTGTTTGCCAGATACATAACCAATTCCCATAATGACACCAGCAGCTGGACAGCCACCATATTCTTTATACATTTCATCAGCAACTAATGCGCCTAATTCGAGAAAATTAGATTTTTTATCAATGAGATAATCAATACGTTCTCTTGCAGTTAGTTTTCCTTTTTTATGTTGTTTTGCAATATTTTCTTTTCCACCTCCTAAACTGATTTCTGCTAACTTTTTATTGAGTTCAGCAATTTTAAGTTTCATTGCATCCTCATTTTTATTAAAATCTATATTCATATACAGCTTCTTTATAAGGTTGGTAAATATACGGAAATACTATTTTAAGCTTAACTCTGATAATATGTGATAATTAATTTGAGAATTTATAATTTTTGAGTTAATTTTCTACAAATAAATTATTGCAACATTTTTAATGAAAATCAAGATGAGGTATTTTTCATTCGTTCTGTGTGTAAATTTATTATGCTGTTGTTTAGCTTGTGGGCAGACTCAATTTAAACCTAACCAAATGAAAACAGATAAAGACTGGAAAGAAATTTTAAGCCCTGAAGCGTATCATATTTTAAGAGAAAAGGGCACAGAAAGAGCGTTTACGGGAAAATATGATAAGCATTTTGAAAAAGGTGTATACGTTTGTGCAGGATGTTCTACAGAGTTATTTGATTCGTCTTCAAAATTTAATTCTCATTGTGGTTGGCCTTCTTTTGACAGAGCACTAAATCAGAAGGTAAGTGAATTAAAAGATACATCACATGGAATGATTAGAGTAGAAATTGTATGTTCAAATTGTGGTGGTCATTTAGGTCATGTGTTTCCTGACGGACCTACGCAAACTGGTCTAAGATATTGCGTTAATTCTTTATCGCTAGATTTCAAAGAAGAGTAAGTAGAAATTATATTTTGTTGGTGCTCTACATCACTATAAATTTTTTTTATGTTCATAAAATACCAAATTTGAATTTGGTAGATTACTATTTTTCACTTGAATTTACTAGCTTTGTTCGCCATTAAATTTTATAGTTTGTTAAACAATTTAGTGTTTTAAAGTTTAATTTTTACATCCAATTATGATGAGTATTTACAAAAATTACATACAAGAAATATCAGAACGTAAAACTCAGGGACTTAAGGCTAAACCTATTGATGATGGTCAATTACTAGCTGAGGTTATTTCCCAAATTAAAGATGTAAATCATCCTGATCGAAAAGATTCCATTTGGTTCTTTATATATAATACTCTACCCGGGACGACTTCTGCAGCTACAGTTAAAGCTAAGTTTTTAAAGGAGTTTCATATTGGGTGATTCTGCTGTTGAAGAGATTTCATCTGCTTTTGCTTTTGAGTTGTTGTCTCATATGAAAGGTGGCCATCTATTGAGGTGCTTCTTGATTTAGCTTTAGGAAATGATGAAGTGATTGCTCGACAAGCTGCTGATGTTCTTAAAACACAAGTTTTTCTTTATGAAGCGGACACCAATCGTTTAGCTGAAGCTTTTAATAATGGGAGCCTAATTGCTAAAGAGATTATAGAAAGTTATGCGAAAGCTGAATTCTTACCAAGCTACCTGAAGTTGATGAAGAAATAAAAGTTGTTACATATGTTGCTGGTGTTGGAGATATTTCTACAGATTTATTATCGCCGGGGAAGTGATGCTCATTCTAGATCTGATAGAGAACTTCATGGTCAGAGTATGTTTGAACACAATGTCGAGAAGCAAAATGAGCTTCTAGCTTTGAAAGAAAAACATCCTGACAAGACTATTATGTTGATTGCTGAAAAAGGAACAATGGGAGTTGGTTCATCTAGAATGTCTGGAGTTAACAATGTAGCTCTATGGATAGGTAAGCAAGCAAGTCCTTATGTGCCCTTTATTAATTTTGCACCTGTAGTGGCAGGTACAAATGGTATTTCTCCTATTTTCTTAACAACTGTTGGTGTACGGTGGAATAGGTCTTGATCTTAAAAATTGGGTAAAGAAAAAGATGTAAATGGTAATACTGTTTTAGATGAAGATGGTGAACCTGTTCTTGAAGAAGCATATTCTGTTAAAACAGGTACTGTTTTAACAATCAATACAAAAGAGAAAAAGTTATACAATGGAGATCAGGAATTGTGTGATATTTCTGCTGCTTTTACACCTCAGAAAATGGAATTTATGAGAGCAGGGGGCTCATATGCTATTGTATTCGGTAAAAAATACAAACGTTTGCCGCTAAAACTTTAGGTATAGATATGCCTAGAGTATTTGCTGCTTCAAAAAAAATTTCTCATGAAGGTCAAGGTTTGACAGCAGTGGAGAAAATTTTTAATAAAAATGCTGTTGGAACTACTCCCGGTAAGGTTTTGCACGCTGGATCTGATGTTCGTGTAGAAGTAAATATTGTAGGTTCCAGGACACTACTCGGTTTAATGACCTCTCAAGAGTTAGAATCTATGGCTGCTACAGTTATTTCTCCAATTTTGATGGTGCTTATCAGTCGGGTTGCCATACCGCTTCAGTATGGGATTTTAGTGCTCAGCAAATATTCCAAGACTAATGAAGTTTATGAATGATTTTGGTCTTATTACGGCTCGAGATCCTTTGGGTAAATATCATTCCATGACCGATGTTATTCATAAGGTCCTAAACGATATTACTGTAGATGATTGGGCGATAATTATTGGTGGTGATTCTCATACAAGAATGTCTAAAGGTGTCGCATTTGGCGCTGATTCTGGTACAGTAGCACTTGCTTTAGCTACTGGTGAGGCCAGTATGCCTATTCCTGAATCGGTTAAAGTTACTTTTAAAGGTGAAATGTTAGAATACACAGATTTTCGTGATGTTGTCCATGCACACAATCTCAAATGCTTGATAAATTTGGTGGAGAAAATGTTTTCCAAGGACGTATTATTGAAGTTCATCTTGGAACCCTTCCTGCAGATCAGGCATTCACTTTTACGGATTGGACAGCTGAAATGAAGGCAAAAGCTTCTATCTGTATTTCTGAAGACGATACTCTAATTGAGTCTTTAGAGATTGCAAAAGTAGAATACAGATCATGATTGATAAGGGGATGGATAATGAAAAACAAGTTCTCCAAGGTCTTATTGATAAAGCCAACCATAGAATTGATGAAATTAGCTCTGTGAAAACCAGCATTAACTCCAGATTCTAATGCCAAGTATTTTGCTGAGTTTGAGGTAGATTTAGGTATTATTGCTGAACCAATGATTGCTGATCCTGATGTACACAATGAGGATGTTTCTAAACGTTACACTCATGATACGATTAGAAATCTATCTTATTATAATGGAGAGAAAATAGTGGATCTTGGTTTTGTAGGTTCTTGTATGGTTCATAAAGGAGATCTAAAAATTCTTCTCAGATGCTTAGAAATCTAGAACAAGTTCACGGAAAAGTTGAATTTAATGCACCTCTTATTGTTGCGGCTCCTACCTACAACATTATTGATGAGCTTAAGCAAGAAGGTGATTGGGATGTCTTGCAAAAATATTCTGGTTTTGAATTTGATGATGATGCACCTCAAGAACACTTCTCGTACAGAATATGAAAATATGATGTACCTTGAGCGACCAGGCTGTAATCTTTGTATGGGTAATCAAGAAAAGGCTGCTAAAGGAGATACTGTTATGGCAACTTCAACGCGTCTTTTTCAAGGTCGTGTTGTGGCTGATTCTGATCGTAAAAAGGAGAGTCTTTATTGGCTTCAACGCCTGTTGTTGTTCTATCTGCAATTTTAGGTAGAACCCCTACTATGCAGGAATATAAAGAGGCTGTAATAGGTATTAATCTCACTAAGTTTGCTCCTCCTAAAGCTAGTTTGTGCTCTTAATATACTTTTGGTGTCATAAAATGTTATCTTAAATCGCTATTTTTGTAGTGATTTAATAAACTCTTTTATTTTAGTAAATATTAGAATGATAGCCCTTCCGATTGTAATAACTTTTTGCTCTTGTTATATATTAATTGTCTAATAATCAAAAAATATAGATATCATATTTCTTGAAAAGAATTCATTTTTACAATATTATAATACTATCTAAGTTACTTTTTCAACAATTTATTTTTTGACATAATTTGTCAATACAAATATTTTTTTTTTGAACAATTGAAAAGTTTGTTTGTTCAATAATTAAATTAGATACAATATTTTAATCGATGAAGAAAAAACAAATCTCTTTTCTTAAAATAAATTCGGAAGAACTAAAAGATCTTCCAATATATGAAAACGCAGTTCAGTGCGGATTTCCCTCTCCTGCTGACGACTTTTTAGATTTGGATATCAATCTCAATGATTATTTAGTTAAACATAAGTCAGCAACTTTTTGTGTCAAAGTAAATGGTAGTTCGATGGATGGAGTAGGTATTCATTCAGGAGATGTATTAATTGTTGATAGAGCAGAAAGTGTGCAAAATAATTCTATAGTTCTAGCTGTCATTGACAATGAATTTACAGTAAAGAGCATCAAAAAAAAATGCAGGTAAATTATATTTGAATCCTGCTAATGATAACTATAAGCCAATTGAGATAACAGAAGATATGAATTTTCACATTTGGGGCGTAGTAACCTTTGTTATACACGCATTATGATAGCACTTGCCGATTGTAATAACTTTTATGCCTCGTGTGAACGTGTGTTCCGGCCGGAGTTGTGTAATAAACCTGTATTAGTGTTGTCTAATAATGATGGGTGTGTTATAGCTAGATCCAATGAGGCTAAAGCTTTAGGGATTAAAATGGGTGTACCAGCATTTAAAATAAAAGATATAATTCATAATAATAATGTAAATGTTTTCTCTAGCAATTTTACTTTATACGGAGATATGTCAAATAGAGTTATGAGTATATATGCTGATGAGTGTAATGCAATTGAAATATATTCTATTGATGAGGCTTTCATTAATATGTCTGGTATTGCAAATTTAGAAGAAAAAGCTGTTTCAATTAGAAATAAAGTTAAAACATGGACAGGTATTCCTGTATCAATTGGTGTTTCAAAAACAAAAAACATTAGCAAAAATTGCAAATCATATAGCTAAAAAATATAAGAAAAATGGAGTCTTTTTATTAGATGGAGATGCACTAACTAAAAGGGCTTTAAAGTTTTTTCCTGTAGAAGATATATGGGGAATTGGAAGGCAATTGTCTCGTTTTCTTCATCAAAGAAATATCAAATCAGCATGGCAATTAGCAAACTGTAATGACAAATGGATACGAAGACATTTGACTATAACAGGGTTGAAATTAGTTAAAGAATTACGTGGTGAAATATGTCATCCAGTTGGAGTTGCTCATCCTCCAAAAAAGAATATATGTACCTCAAGATCATTTGGAATAGAAGTTTCAAATATTGATAGTTTAAAAGAGTCTATATCTTCTTTCGCGGCTAATTGTGCTAGGAAATTAAGAGATCAAAATACAGTATGTAAAAAAGTATCAGTTTTTATAAAAACAAATTCATTCAAGCCAAATACAAAGCAATATCAAGGTTATCAGGTGCTCGAACTTCCTACTTCAACTAGTGATACCATTGAGATATCAAAATTTAGCTCTAAGAGGACTGAAAAAATATTTACAGAAGTGGTCATGTGTATAAAAAAAGCTGGCGTTTATTGTTCATGATATAGGAAAAATAGATCAAATTCAGTTAAATATGTTTGATAGAGTTGATAGAAGTAAGCGCGCAAATTTGATGACATCTTATGATGCTATTAATAGTAGAATGGGAAGGGATACAGTCAGACTTGCTGTACAAGGTTTCGATAGAAAATGGAAGATGAAGCAAGAACGCCTTTCTCCATGTTATACAACAAGAATGACTGAGCTATTAGAAGTTAAATTATAATACTATATAATTTGTATTTATTATATATATTCAAATTTTTCTTGCATATAAATCAATTATATTTAGAATATTAAAAGTTAAAATAAACTGTTTTTAGCTACAATAACTACCTTTTTATCCACTAAAAAATCTGTTTGTAGTGGGTTTATAATAAATGAAATACAACTAAATGTAGAATTAGAGATATTGAGTTTGAAAAACTATAAATCAGCATTTCATTTTAAATCCAACTTTAAATTTAAAATTAAAGATTTCAGTAAAGATTAGTTATAGGTTATAATACTTTTTTAAAACATATGTATAAAATAGTATCTTGCAAACAACAGTGTTTTTATGAAGAAAAAGGCTCTAATACCACTCTTGTTAATACTATTCCAAATGGCTCAATAGCACAGAATAGTGTGCTTAATTATATCGATATTTCTGGAAATTTACCTGAATGATATAAGACCTGTTTCGAATCCTGTAAATGCGTATGTTTATACAAAAGCAATTGATTTATCTGAATTAGATGTACAAAATAAGAAACAAGCCTTCGTAAATCTTATGTTACCATCCATATTAATTGCAAAATACCAATTAGAACAAGATAGAATAAAAGTTTTGGCGCTTGAAAATAAAATAGAGCCTTTATCTGATGAAGAGGAATACTACTTAGCCAATCTGAAGAAAGATTACAAATGTCATACATGTAAAGAATTGCTTTTGCGTTTGAAAACACATCCTACAAGTATCGTTCTTGCTCAGGCTGCTATAGAATCAGGTTGGGGTACATCGAGGTTTTATAATGAAGCAAATAATATCTTTGGTGTTTGGTCATACAGTGAAAATGAACCTCGAATAAAAGCTATGGAAGACAGAGCAGGTAAGTCAGTATATGTGAAAAAAATATGATGCTTTACCCAAATCTATTGTTTTCTTACTTTAAAACCATTGCTCGAGGACCTTATTCGGAATTTAGAGCTATGCGTGAAAAAATAAGTGAGGTATCGGTCTTAATTTCTTATTTAGAAGTATATTCGGAGCTTCGAGAAGAATATGTGAAAAGGTTGGGTCAATTGATTCAATACAATAATTTTGAAAAGTATGATTCATATAGACTTAAAATGAGTAATGAATAAGGCGCTATCAAGGAAAATTGAAAATAAAAAAGAGGTATTTGCATGGTCTATGTATGATTTTGCTAACCAACCTTTCACCAATCTAGTAGTTACTTTTATTTACGGAACTTTTTTTACCACAGTAATTGCATCAAATGAAATTGAGGGTACACAACAATGGTCTCATGCAGTTTCTATCACAGCTATTCTTGTGGCCTTATTGTCTCCTTTAATGGGAGCAGTTGCAGACCGTGGTGGATATCGAAAAATGTTTATGTTTGGATTTACATGGCTTACAATCGTAGCAACAACTTTATTGTATTTTGTTCTTCCAGGGGAAGTTCATCGTGCTCTTTTTTGGTTTGTTATAGCTAATGTAGGATTTGAAATGGGTAGTGTTTTTTGTAATGCCTATTTGCCAGATATTTCGCATTCTAAAAATATAGGTCGTATTTCTGGATATGGATGGTCTTTAGGTTATGTTGGTGGTTTAATTGCTTTAGCCTTGGCAATGGTATTTTTAGTGCAAGCAGAAGTCCCAATTTTTGGTTTCGGAAAAGGCGAAGGTGGTACTTATGAAAATATAAGAGCTACCAATCTTTTAGTTGCTATTTGGTTTGCCATATTTAGTATACCAACATTTTTATTTGTAAAAGATAGAAAGCCTGATACAAAAGCTTTATTGCAAAATTTAAAACATACTGTTAAAGATTATAGATCTACTGCAATAGAATTAAAAGCCTATCCTCAAATTATGCGTTTTCTCCTAGCACGATTGGTATATAATGACGGTTTGGTAACTATATTTGCTTTTGGAGGTATCTATGCAGCTGGTTCACTAGCATTTACTTTTGATGAAATTATGATATTGGGGATTGTTTTGAATATAACTGCAGGAATAGGTGCTTTTTTGATGGGGTTTTTAGATGATAAAGTTGGTGGTAGGCTAACAATAAAGGTAACACTCATAGGTTTAATGATAGCTATTGTATTAGCTGTTTATGCGCCCGATTTTAGATCATATTTACAGTATTTGTTCGGTGGTAGTGCAGTGCCAGAATGGGTTAATGGAAAAAATATTTTTTGGATAGCTGCAGTAATCATTGGAATTTTTTCTGGTCCTAATCAAGCAGCAAGTCGATCTTTAATGGGACGATTTACTCCGGAATCTAAAAAAAATGAATTTTTCGGTTTTTTTGCTTTTTCAGGTAAAGCAACTGCATTTATAGGTCCATTATTATTAGGGTTTTTAACGCTTGCTTTCGAAAGTCAACGTGTCGGCATTTCGGTTATATTTCTTTTCTTTCTTATTGGCTATTTATTACTTCATAATGTCGATGAAGTTGAAGGAATGAATCAAGGTAGTTATAACGTTTAGATATTGATTATTTTAGTATAGTTTTATTTTTTTACTAATATTATAAAAATGGAAAATAGAATAGATTACATAATTTATAAGTTTTTGTTGGATATAGGGATTCCTGAGAGTATTGCTGTTGACATTCAGTTTTTATTAGAAGTTCTTGTTCTAGTCCTTTTATGTATCATATCCGACAGGTTAGCTAAAAATATTTTCGTTAGAATTATTCATTCTATTGTGAAAAAAACAAAATTTTTATGGGATGATGTATTATTAGAAAATAAAGTTTTTGATCGCTTAGCTCATCTTGCTCCTGCTCTTGTAGTTCAGGCTACTGCATCTTATTTCTTTTCAGATTTCAAAGATTTTATTCCGTATTTAATTCGCTTCACAGATGCATATATGTATGCTGTTACTTTAATGGTTGTAATATCAGTATTTAACACATTAGACTACTATTTTAAGCAAACTGAGGCATTAAAAGATAAACCTATAGATTCGTATTTTCAGTTAGCTCGTTTAATCACTTATTTTATTGGTGGTGTTTTAATTGTTTCAAAGGTCTTTGACAAAGATCCTCAAGGCATATTAACAGCAATGGGTGCTCTAACTGCTGTTTCTATGCTTGTTTTTAAAGATACTATTTTAGGTTTTGTTGCTTCAATTCAATTGTCTGCTAATGATATGATCCGTGTTGGAGATTGGGTGTCTATGCCAAAGTACGGAGCAGATGGAGATGTTATTAAGATTACTTTAAATACAGTTAAGGTTCAAAATTGGGATAAGACTATTTCTACGATTCCTACTTATTCATTTGTTTCCGATTCATTTAAAAATTGGAGAGGTATGTCAGAGGCTGGTGGTCGACGAATTAAGCGATCTATAGTTTTGAAATCGGGTTCCATTAAATTTTGTAATCAAGAAATGTTATCTCGATTTGAAAATTTCCATTTAATTAAAGATTTTTTAAAAGAGCGTGTTAAGGAAATTAATGATTATAATTTAAAAGGTAATTTTGATAAAGCATATATGATTAATGGAAGGCAACTAACGAATATTGGAGTTTTTAGAATCTATATTGAGTCGTATATAAAAAGTTTTAAAGGAATTCATCCTGAATTAACGCGAATGGTTTATCAAAATGAAGGAAATGAGTATGGTGTTCCTATTCAAATATATTGTTTCACAGAGACTACAGATTGGTCCGAATACGAATCTATTCAAAGTGACATATTTGATCATCTTTATGCAGCAGCACCTGATTTCGATTTAGAGGTATTTCAGCACCCTTCTGGAAAAGACTTTAATAAGTTAATTAATTAATTTAATCGTCTTTGCTGTACTAACTAAATAATATGGTCTAACTTAGTCTAAGTAATTAGTACATGTTAAATGATGATATTTGAAGATCTAGACCTTAGAAAACCTCTCCAAAATGCTATTTCTGAGCTAGGTTTTATAAAACTAACACCTATTCAGCAAAAATCTTTTTCTGTTGTTCGTTCAGGATCTGATGTGGTTGGTATAGCACAAACTGGAACAGGGAAAACACTTGCTTATATGTTGCCTATTCTGCAAGATCTAAAGTATTCAAAGATAGATTCACCAAGAGTCTTAGTTCTAGTGCCAACGCGTGAATTGGTAATTCAAGTTGTTGATCGAATTAAAGAGTTTTCGATATATATGAATATTCGTGTGTTGGGTGTTTACGGAGAGACAAATATTAATACACAAAAAAAAGCTTGTTCACTAGGTGTTGATATTATTGTCGCAACACCTGGTCGATTATACGATTTGGCTGCTTGTAGATCACTGCATTTAAAGACAGTGAAACAACTTGTCATTGATGAAGTTGATGTTATGTTAGATTTGGGATTTAGAGTGCAACTGGCCAATATTTTTTCTATTCTAAAAGATCGCAGACAAAACATTATGTTTTCTGCTACAATGACCGAAGATGTGGATTTATTAATCGATGATTATTTTATTAAACCAAAAAAAATTTCAATTGAATTAAGCGGAACACCATTGGATAATATTAAACAGCAATGTTATAATGCGAAGAATTTTTATACGAAGTTAAACTTACTTAAATACATTCTTTCTGATAGAGAGGTTTTTAGTAAGGTTTTGGTTTTTGTTTCAAATAAGAAACATGCTGATTTAGTATTTGAGTCATTAAATGAATCTTATAGTTCAGAGTTATCCGTGATCCATTCAAATAAAACTCAGAATTATCGTATTCGTTCTATTCAGCAGTTTGATAAAGGAGTTAACCGAATCTTAGTTTCAACTGATGTAATGGCTCGTGGATTGGATTTGAATAAAATAACCCATGTTATTAATTTTGATACACCTAAATTTTCGGAGAACTATATGCATAGGATTGGACGAACAGGTAGGGCAGAAGAAAAAGGTAATTCTATACTTTTTTATACTGATAAAGAAGAAGAATCAAAGATTGCAATTGAGTCTTTAATGGATTATGATATTCCTCAAATGGAATTTCCTTTAGATGTAAATGTTTCAGAACAGTTGTTACCAGAAGAACGTGATAGAATAAAAATTAGTAAGAACAGAAGTACTGAGACTGTTGTTAGAGATGATGGTTTTCACGACAAAAAAGAGAAAAATAAGAAAACCAATAAAGGCGGTTCTTATAGATTAAAAATTGCCAAGAAATATAAAAAGTCTCAAACAAGAGGAGATATTTTTGCAAATAGAAGAAGTAAAAATAAACGTAAATAATGGCACTTAATATTGTACTTTTTGAGCCAGAAATACCCAATAATACAGGGAATATTGGACGTTTAAGTTTGGCTTCAGGATGTAATTTACATTTGGTTAAGCCATTTGGTTTTGAATTAAATGATACTAGACTGAAGCGAGCAGGATTAGATTATTGGCAACACATTTCTTTGAAAATATATGATAGTATTGACGAATTTTATAGCCTTAATATGGATAAAAAAATCGTTTACCTCTCTGCTAAAGGAAAAAAATCATTTTGGTCTATTGATTTTGAAGACGATATATATTTAATTTTTGGTAAAGAATCAATTGGGCTTCCTGAATCAATAACTAATGAACAGTGTAATAAACTATATAAAATTCCTATTTTTAGTAATCATGTTAGGAGTATTAATTTATCAAACGCTGTTAGTATTGTTGTGTATGAAGGTATACGTAAACTAGGTTGCAGTATTTGATCAAAAGTCTAAGTGTTTATATCTAATTATCATAAGATTTTGTTATCAACATTAGATTTATTTATTCTCATAAAAACTTAAATTTACTAAGGTTAACTAAACTTGTTTTAATTTCTTTATGTACTTGATTTATGATACAGAGACTACTGGTTTGCCGAAAAATTTTTCTGCACCAGTAAGTGATTCTGATAATTGGCCTCGTTTGGTGCAGATTGCTTGGCAATTGCATAATGATATGGGAGAACTAATTGAAGTAAAAAACTTCATTGTTCGTCCAGAAGGTTTTACAATTCCTTATAACGCTGAAAAAATTCATGGAATATCTACCAAAAGAGCTTTGGAACAAGGGGTAGATCTTAGTTTAGTTCTAAAGGAATTTAATAAGTCTATATCAAAATCAAACTTTATTGTTGGTCATAATATTTCATTTGACATCAATATAATGGGTGCTGAATTCTGTAGGGCTCAAATTGAAACCTCCTTGATGAATGAAAAAACGATTGATACCAAAGAAGTATCAACAGATTTTTGTGCAATTCCTGGTGGTAGAAGAGGTAAGTTTAAGTGGCCAACACTTACCGAACTTCATGTAAAACTTTTTGATGAAGGATTTAATGAAGCGCATAATGCTTCTGCAGATGTTGAGGCCACTTCTCGTTGTTTTCTTGAATTGATACGATTAAATGTGATCTCTTATCAGTTTTTAGGATTAGATGATGAATACAACAAAAGGTATTCAGAATTTAATCCAAAACCTTTTGACCTTTTAGGTCAAAACATTCAACCTTATTCGACTATAGACAAACAAGAAATAGATCAAAAAAGTGATAAAGTTACTTCTCTAGAAGATGATATTGACCTTGCAGAAATGCAAGATCTAACTTTTTCGCATTTACATTGTCATTCTTCTTATTCTGTATTACAGGCTTCTTGTGATATTGCAGACATTATTGCAAAAGCTAAATTTTTCGAGATGCCTGCTGTAGCTTTGACTGATACCGGAAATATGTATGCTGCTTATAAGTTTGTTCGTGAAGCGATTAAGAATGATATTAAGCCTATTCTTGGATGTGAGCTATATCTTACTGCCGATCATAAGATTAGAAAGTTTACCAAAGAAAATCCTGATCGTCGTTCTACAGTCGTATTTTTAGCGAAACACAGATTGGGATACCATAACCTTGCCAAATTGAGTTCACATGCTTTTATTGATGGCCTTTATGCAGGTTGCCCACGAATAGATAAAGAACTTTTACTACAATATAAGGAAGGTCTCATTGTTACTACTGGTGGATTGACGGCTGAAATTCCTGATCTAATTTTAAATGTTGGAGAGAGTCAAGCAGAAGAATCTTTTAAGTGGTGGCATCAAACCTTTGGAGATGATTTTTACGTTGAACTCATTCGTCACGGTTTGGATGAAGAGGAGCATGTAAATGAGGTTCTTTTATCTTTTGCACGAAAATATGGCGTTAAATATTTTGCATCAAATAATGTATATTATATTGATAAAGAAGATGCTATATCACATGATGTTTTACTCTGTGTAAAAGATGGTGAACTTAAAGAAACACCAATTGGTAGAGGTAGAGGTTTTCGATTTGGCTTTCCTAATGATGAGTTTTATTTTAAATCTCAAGATGAGATGAAGGTACTTTTTAGAGACTTACCTAAATCTATTGCCACTACTCAAGAAATCGTTGATAAAATTGAAATATTTGATCTGAAAAGAGATGTTTTACTTCCTGCTTTTGATATACCAGATGAGTTCGTTGATCCGCAAGATGAAAAAGATGGGGGTAAACGAGGTGAGAATAATTATTTAAGATATTTAACTTATGAAGGTGCTAAAAACGCTATGGGAAATCTCAGATGAAATTCGTGAGCGTCTTGATTTTGAGTTATTGACTATTGAAAAGACAGGATACCCTGGTTATTTTCTTATCGTACAGGATTTTACGACTAAAGCTCATCATATGGGTGTTTCTGTAGGTCCTGGGAGAGGTTCTGCTGCTGGATCTGCTGTTGCGTATTGTATCGGTATTACAAATGTTGATCCGATTGCTTACAACTTGCTTTTTGAGCGATTTTTAAATCCCGATCGTGTATCATTACCTGATATTGATATTGATTTTGATGATGAAGGACGGGCAAAGATTATCGATTTTGTTCTTGAAAAATACGGAGAGAGTCAGGTAGCGCAAATTATTACCTATGGTACTATGGCAGCGAAGTCGTCCATCAGAGATGCCGCTCGCGTATTGAATTTACCTTTGCATGAAGCTGACAGAATAGCTAAGCTTGTTCCAGATATATCGCTTCACAAATTATTTAATTTATCAGAAGAAAAATTAAAAGAAAAACTTAATACCGACCAAATGCAAATGGCGGCACAGTTAAAAAACATTGCCAAGGGGAATGATCTTTCTGCTGAAACTTTAAATTGTGCTATTGCTATTGAAGGATCTGTTCGTAATACCGGTATACATGCTTGTGGTGTAATTATTACGCCAAGTGATATTCGTGATCATGTTCCAATGGCAACTGCTAAAGATTCTTCTTTATTGGTTACGCAGTTCGATAACTCTGTTGTTGAGGATGCAGGTCTTCTTAAAATGGACTTTTTGGGATTAAAGACTCTAAGTATTATTAAAGATGCGATTGCTTTAATTAAGGAAAAACACGATGTCCTAATTTATCCAGATGCGATTCCATTAGACGACGAACTTACTTATGAACTTTATCAAAAGGGTGCGACTAATGGAACTTTTCAATTTGAGTCGCCAGGCATGCAAAAGCATCTTCGTGCTTTAAAACCCGATAAGTTTGCAGACCTTATTGCGATGAATGCCCTTTATCGACCAGGTCCTCTGGAATACATTCCTAATTTTATTGCTCGTAAACACGGTAGAGAAGAAATATCTTATGATCTTGAGGGTATGGAAGATTATTTGTCGGAAACTTATGGTATTACAGTTTACCAAGAGCAAGTGATGTTACTTTCTCAGAAGTTGGCAGGATTTTCTAAAGGAGATGCTGATATGCTTCGAAAAGCTATGGGTAAGAAGATTTTTTCCTTACTAGAAAAGATGAAACCACAATTTATTAAAGGTTGTGCTGAACGTAATCATGACCCTGAAATAGCTGAAAAAGTTTGGAAAGACTGGGAAGCTTTTGCTGCGTATGCTTTTAATAAATCTCATTCTACATGTTATTCTGTGATCGCTTTTCACACTGCCTATTTAAAAGCCCATTATCCTGCAGAATATATGGCATCTGTGTTGACTCATAACATGAATGATATAAAAAAAGTGACATTCTTCATGGAGGAGTGTAAGCGTATGCATTTAAAAGTTTTAGGTCCAGATATTAATGAATCTGCATACAAGTTTAATGTAAATAAAAAAGGTGAAATACGTTTTGGCTTAGGAGCTATTAAAGGCGTTGGCGAAGGTGCTGTTGAAAATATAGTAAATGAACGTGCTGAAAATGGTTATTTTAACTCAATTTATGATTTAACAAAAAGAGTTGAATTACGTTCTGTTAACAAAAGAACACTTGAAAATTTGGCACTTTCTGGTGCTTTTGATTCATTTGAAAATGAACATAGAGCCATGTATTTTCATGAATTAAAGGAAGGATATACGTTTTTAAACAAAACAATACGATATGGAAATGCATATCAAGAAAGTTTAGATGCACCTCCAGATTTGTTTGGGAGCACTGAAGGAGTTAAATTGCCTGAACCTCCCTTACCTGTTTGTGATGAGTGGGAAAGATTAGATTTGTTGGCAAGAGAGAAAGAAGTTGTTGGGATTTATATCTCTGGGCATCCATTAGATGATTATGCTTTTGAAATTAAGCATAACTGTAATCATACTATAGAAAAATTTAAGGATTTAGAATCAATTAAAAATCGTGATTTATCTTTTGCGGGTATAATTACTGATGTTCATCATAAAATTGATAAAAGAGGAAACCCTTATGGTGTTGTCTTGATGGAAGATTTTTCCGATTCAAAGGAGTTTATGTTCTTTGGAGAAGATTACTTAAAATATAAAATGATGATGGTGCAAGGTGCTTTTGTGTATGTAAAGGCTCAAGTTCGAAAGCGTTCTTGGAATGATCAGTTAGAAGTCAAAATATCAGCTATTAACCTTCTTTCAGATGTATTAGAGAAGTTAACCAAAAGTGTTACTTTGCGTATAAATTTGTTTGATGTAAATGAAGTTTTTGTTGATCAATTTAAAAATTTAATTGAAGAACACAAAGGTCCACATCAATTAAAGTTTCATGTATTCGACCCCGATGAGTCAGTTTCTGTTGACTTCTTATCTCGTTCTTATAAGGTTAGAATATCTAAACAGCTGATTCATGACATAGGAACACTTATCGATGTGAGTTATAAATTGAATTAAATGCTTGATTTTTTCTTAAAATTTTTAATATTTGCAAATACATAAAGATCTTAACAAACTTAACAAAATGGCACTACAAATTACTACTGAAAACTTTGAAGAAATGGTACTTAATTCTGATAAACCTGTTTTGGTTGACTTTTGGGCTGAATGGTGCGGTCCTTGTAGAATGGTTGGGCCAATTGTTGATGAATTACACACTGAATATGAAGGCAAGGCAATTGTTGG
Source organism: Cryomorphaceae bacterium (assembly GCA_019649675.1). Lineage (GTDB taxonomy): Bacteria > Bacteroidota > Bacteroidia > Flavobacteriales > UBA7430 > MED-G21. Next base: position 39,199 of record BOWN01000005.1, read on the forward strand.
AAAAGTAAATGTAGATGATCAGCAAGAAATTTCTGCTAAATATGGAATACGTAATATTCCGACTATCTTATTTTTTAAAGGCGGAGAAATCGTTGATAAAAATGTTGGTGTTGCACCTAAATCTGATTTAGCTAATAAAATTGATGCTTTATTGTAAAGCCTAACATCTTCAAATCTAAGGGCTTTTATAGCCCTTTTTTATGGCGGAATATATTTTACAGAATGAAATTAAAGCCATTGAGAATCTTGGAATTTTTGCAAATCAAGTTGTCGAAGGTTTTATTACAGGGTTACACAAGAGTCCTTATCATGATTTTCTGTGGAGTTTGCTGAACACCGTTTATATAATACTGGGAGAAAGTACAAGAAATATTGATTGGAAATTATATGCTCTCGTACTGATAAGTTGTTTGTTAAACGTTTTGAAGAAGAAACTAACTTAAGGTGTCAATTGGTTATAGATCGATCCTCTTCAATGCATTTTCCAATTCAAAAGAAACTCAATTCAAAATCTCCTTAATAAAATTGGCTCTTCACCTTTAGCATCTGCCGCACTTATGAATTTGTTTAAACGATAGCGAGATGCTGTCGGTCTTTCAGTATATTCTTGATATTGTTCACACACATACTCGATCAAGAACAAATATTGCCCATCATAAGAACTTATTATGGGAATTAGAATCTTTAGCTAAACCCTTTAATAAAGATTTAAAAGAGTCTACGAGTGCAGTAGAAGCATTACATGAAATTGCCGAAAGAATTAATCAACGCTCTTTGGTGATTTTATTTTAGTGATTTATTAGATACCCAAGAAAATTCTCAAGATTTCTTTTCTGCATTGGCTGTATAACAACAATATGTTTATGTAGTAAGTTACTTACACACGGTATCTGATCTCGGGAATTGAATTTTGAGTTTGATGTTTCGACTACATAAGTTTGTTGATCTTGAGACAGGCGAAGAACTTAAAGTAAATCCTTAGAACTAAAAGAAGAGTATGTCAACCAAATGACTTCATTCGAGCAAGAGCTAAAATTCGATGCGGTCAATACAAAATTGATTTTGTTCCAGTTGATTGTACAAATGGATTTGAGTCTGTATTAATTTCGTATCTTTAAAGAGAAAAAGTTTATTGATTTTACCACTTACCACTTAAGATCATTAAACTGTTTATTTCCTTTAAGTAAGTCTATTAAAATTGATCCTTTGTATTTTATTTTAGAGTCCAACTGCGATTTCACCCGGACCATTTAGTTGTGCAATTAACGGTAAGTCAGAGCTGACTGTGTTATTGACCAGTTGTAAGTCACTTGGACTGTAAGTAACATCTGTTGGCACTTGATCAACTACTGTGATATTGAATTCAATTGCAATTGCACCGCCCGAATTGTTAGCCCAAACGGTATAGTTAGTGGTTGGCCATAACTCAGTTGCAATACCTGAAATCTCACCGGTATTCACATTGAAGAATAATCCTGAAGGCAAGGCAGTGCTTAATTCCCAAGAGACTATTGCACCAGAGCCTTGGATTTGTGGGCTCATTGGCAGGTCAGGGCTAGCAGTATTATTGGTTAAATTGAGATTGACTACCGGATAAGAAATACTGGTCGGCAATTCGTCTATGATGGTGATGTTGAGATAATCTGTACTTGTACCACCTGAGTTAGTTGCAGATACAAGGTATGTGTGCTGCGGCCATAATTGTCCTGCTACCCCATAGATTGTTCCGTTATTAGTACCGAAGAAAACACCCGTTGGTAGTGTAGCATTAATACTCCAAATTGTAATTGCGCCGCCAGCAACTGACGGGCTGATTGATGGAGATATTGTGTCGTTTACAATGAAAACAAAATTATCTGGTGAATAAGATATCGAGGGTATTTGGTCGTTGATTGTTATGTTGACTGTTGTTGAAGATGAACCTCCACTATTGTTGGCCCATATCGTGTAAGTGACCGGTGAGATTAGAATTATCGTAGGTGTGCCCCAAATGGTTCCGTTATTAGCACCGAAGTTCAATCCCGGTGGTAAGTTGGTTGGGTAGGTTTCCCAACTGGTAATCTCGCCACTAATCGTTGGAACATTAGGCGTCATCAATTCATTCTTCGTTAGTATCATATCGTGTGGTGAATATGTTATCGTGCCTGGAGGTACATCGATAATTGTTAGATTGATGGTTGTAGAAGATGAACCATTAGCATTAGTTGCTGTGATAGTATACACATAGTGGCGTTGACTGCACAAGGTAGGCGTTCCCCAAATCGCACCGTTGTTGGTGCCGAAGTTGAGGCCTGCGGGAAGCGATGGAGTAATCGACCAGCTACTCGGCTGACCAATGATAGCTTGCCCCGCGTTGTGCATCTGGCCGTAGGTATACGCTGTCCCGTTGTTGTAACGGATGTATAGGCTTCCGTTGATGTTGTGGATATCGCCAACAAGAGGGTTGGGGGAATAACCGTCGTAATTCGTGTACAATGTCGTGCCGCCGGTCGTACCATCTGTGCTCCAGAGACCCGTGTGATTGAGTCGGAATTGGTGGTAAAGTATTGGCCACGCATGTATAGCACGTCTCCGATTACGACATTAGTGGTTGAGGCAAGAAAAACTAGATTAACCAACTGCGTGCCAGTGCTCGTTCCATCGGTTCGCCAAATGGCGTGGTCCGTGCCTTTGCCGTTCCAGTTTGGACCGAGAAGTAGAGGTAGTCGTCGGTTGATGTGAACAAACGCTCGATCCCACTGATTGCCAAGTGCTGAACCGCCGCCCGTAGTTGGACATCCTTCACCATAACGGTGCCCGATGTTGTCCCGTCTGTTTTCCACAATTCGTATCCTTTACCGTTTGCAGAACGACTCTGAGTTTACAGTTCATCATTAAACAATTCAAGACCGTATTTATTCGTGTCACAGACAAACGGTGTCGTTCCAGCAAAAACGCCCGTTCCGTTGCTTCTTATACAAGCAGTAGCCGTTTCCGCTGGATGGATTGCTCCCCTCGTCAAGAACCAAATCCAACCGTCATGAACAATTAGGTTGCTTGATTTGACGTTCTGGGATGTTGAATCGGCTACCGGGCGAGAGGTCAAAGAAGACTCCAGCCCTGAGCTGTCGCACATCAACACCTCAGATCCCTGGTTGTTCCAATAGCCGGCAGCGTAGAAGGAACCGTTGTACTCAATGGGCTTGCTAAAGTAGCAATTGACATTGTAACATACTGTGTTTGTGGCTTTCACAGTTCCACTAGACGTCCCGTTGGTTTTCCAGATATCAATACCGTTCAACCCCATGTCGATTTCAAAGTGAACCTCGTCATTAAACACGAAGAAGGGACCTGGGTATGATGACGTGGTTCCTGAACGGATATCCTTGACCATACTTGTTCCAGCGGCGGTTCCATCGGTCTTCCATAGCTCTGCACCCGTGCTGTTGGTTGAACCTTGGAAATACATCGTGCCGTTATGAACAATGTGACCCACACATGATGGACTGCCGTAGTTGGAGAATGAGGCGCCTGTCGCAAGCACGTACGGGTTGCTGGTTGAAGTTGACAGGCTTGTATTGAACGCCCAAATTCGCCAGTCATCTGTTCTGAAAATCAACAGATCCCCGTATGTGCACGCCCCTGATGCTGAAACCGTACCTGCACCCATGATAGATGAGATGTTACCTGTTTGACCGAGCAAGGTAGGCGTGATCGTATAGGAGGTGCCGTTGGTCAAAGTGTAGTTGTCCGGACTGTAGTCAATATTCGGTGTTGGCTCGTTGATGGTTAATTGAAGAGTTGCAGTTGCTGAGCCGCCGGAGTTGTTGGCATAAACCGTGTATGTTGTAATAGTTTGATTGACCGTTGGCTTGCCGCTGATTACGCCACTAGTGAACGATAAACCACTTGGTAGTGATGGGTGGATTCCCCATGAAACTACAGTACCACTAGTCACAGTTGGCGTAATGTCACTCATGTTGTAACCACGAACAATCGTGTAAGGAGAGTTTGGATAAGAGAATACTGCCAGATCATCAGCGATTGTTATGTTGAGAGTTACTGATACAGAGCCACCAGTATTGTTGGCCCAGACAGTGTAGGTGATTGGTGTCAATTGCACAACTGTCGGAGTACCCCAAATGGTTCCGTTACTCGAACCAAACGAGAGACCTGTTGGTAGGCTTGGAGATATTTCCCAACTTGTGATTGCACCGTTGACTGTTGCAGTGTTTGGCGTCATGGCTTGATTCTTGATTAGGCTCATGTTTTCAACATTGTAAACAAGGCCGCTTGGTGCTACATCATTTACAACGATTGTTATGGTAGTCGTGCTCGAGCCACCAGAATTTGTCGCCGTAATCGTGTAGGTTGTATTGGCTGATATTGCAGTTGGCGTTCCAGAAATTTCACCTGTAGTAGGGTTAAAATTCAATCCTGCAGGCAAGTTTGGACTGATAGAATAGCCAAAGAGATTTGAAGTTGAGTCAGCCATTACATAACGTACTTCAAGAACGCCAGTGGCGCTGTATGAAATATGTATATTATCACCTGAATCAATCGCAATATCAGTGTAACGGGTCGAAGAGAAACGGGGAGTATCAAGGGTAGATATGACCCAAGTGCCGGTATAATCTGTAGCATAATTCAGACCATTAGCACTGTTGTAGTAAGATATGTGGATGTTGTCATTAGAATCAATAGCGATAGAGTTCTCAATACCGGAGCTCATGGAAGGGGTTCCAGTTTCTATTGTTGAATATAGCCAAGAGCCGCTTTCATCGGTAGCGTACTTTAGTGAGTTAACATTGATGACAAATTGTCCTGTATACGCTATGTGAATATTATCATTTGAGTCGATAGCAATACTTGTGTCGGAGCCGGAATTGCCCGTCGTGTCTAATGTCGTATTAGTCCAAGAAGAGATTAATTCACAAGATGAGGAGCATGTAGCATACTTCAAATTTTGATTGATAAAATCATAGTAAGAAATGTGAGGATTGTTATTTGAATCAACCGCTAATGAATTCCCTCTACCAACCTGGCCATCACTATCAATCAATAACGTAGTCCAAGATGAGGTGGACGAGCAAGATGAGGAACATTTAGCGTACTTTAGGTCATAATTGCTTCCATCATAATAAGAAATGTGTAGTGCATTATTAGCATCAATAGTGATTTGTTGGTCTAGGAAACTTTGTCCGTTATCAACCACTGTGCTGGTCCAAGAGAAAGCGGAAGAACAAGATGATGAACAGGTGGTATATGTCAACTCACCGCCGTTTGCATTTTTGTAGTATGAGATGTGTATGTTGTCATTGGAATCGATAGCAATCGAGGTATATCCATTGGAATCAGAGTCGATTAATGTCACAGTCCAAGCACCGGTTTTATCGGTAGCATAGAACAAATCTTTCACACTATCAA
>BOWN01000006.1 GCA_019649675.1 Cryomorphaceae bacterium
AGGTGCAGATGCAGGCACAGACCCTGACAAGCTATACACAGATGGATATAAAAAATGTCAACTTTGACTTTGGTGGTCCAATAAGCGAAAACATTAAAGTATATTTATCCGTTGAGAGCAAAGAAAAAGGCGGGGATGTTTCTTACAGCTATTTCCCAATGATGGATGCAACGCCTATGCAAGATGCTCCACCAGCTGACTATTACAGTGATGGTTCAGATGGTTTAGTATACGGAACTGATGAAAACGGTAATAAAATTCATCATATTGAAACTGTTATTAGAAATAACGCAACTAGAGAACAGCTTTTAGCTGATCCGTTATTTGTTGCTAATGACACAACTTATGTTGTTTACAGTAATTATAGACGTATGTATGGGCAACAGCCACAAGATGCAAACGAAAGAATTACTATAAACGGTAATATGACCATGGACTTTGGTCCATTACGTTTAAAACTTGGTACTCAAGCTTATGACTATGAAGGAAATAGCTACAGCTGGAGCAGAGTTTACGGTGGAACAGATGGTTCATTTGTTAATGAAGCAGACTTTACCATGGGTTATTTAAATGCTAGATATACTATTAGTCCATTATCATATGTTAAAGCTTCATTGTCTCAACAGACATATGAAACAACAAGTGGTAATGAAAACTATTTAAACGATATTGAAGCATATGGTAGAAGAACCAAAACTTGGGGATCTGCAAATTATTACAAAAGAGATAGAACAGGATTTAACCCTGTAGCACCAGATGAATTCTTTGGTGTAGCTGGTTATGGTTCTCAGTATACTTCTTTTGATACAAGAAAAACCACTACAAACACTATTAGTTTTGACTACACAAACCAAATTGGTTACAACGAGTTAAAACTTGGTGCTTCTATAGACAATCATGAAATCACAAGATACGGTCTAAGCGCATCTGGAGTTGCAAGAGCAATTTCTCAGGTAGACACAGATCTTGATGGACTTGCATCAGAACAAGAAATTATTGACTATGCAGGTGTTGATGGAGCTAAAGACTGGAGATTCATTAACTATAGATCATTGTACGTAACAAATCTTGGTTACAATATTTATGGTGATGAGTGGAGCGGACAATATAATCAAGACGATCATATGTTAGCACCAGCAGAACCAACACAATCACGTTTCTACATTCAAGATAAACTTGAGTTTAAAGATGTTGTTGTCCAACTGGGTGTTTCTTATGAAACTATCGACACAGGCGCAATGGCTCCTGACTCAGATAATGATGGATACGGTGACTCTGATGGATTCAACAACCTTTACTTTAACAGACAACGTGTAAACAGAAACGGTGATGGTAACGGTAACTATGTATGGAAAAAAGTTAAAAAAGAGACCGCTACTCACCCAAGAATAGGTGTTTCATTCCCAGTATCCGATCGTACAGTATTCCGTGCGAACTACGGTACACACTGGCAATCAGTACCTATGTCTTATTTATATCTTTCAGATTCACAGCTATCAGCTGACATTTTAGCTGGTAATGCTACAGCATCTGAGAATCCTGCATTAAAACCTGAAAGATCTACTCAGTACGAAATTGGTATTGAGCAGCGTATTGGAGCATTTGCTTCATTAAAGGTTGAAGGATTCTATAAAGAAAGTAAAGACTATTTAACGCTTGCAAATCGTACAGAAGCATTCACTAACACTGGTGGTGCTGACACTCAGCAAAACTGGGCACAATACCAAAACGGTGACGTTATGGTATCTCAAGGTTTGACTACAAACTTTGAAATGCGCAGAACAAGAGGTTTGTATGCACAAGCAAATTATACATACTCAGAAGCTAGAGGTACAGGATCTTATGGATCACAAAACTTCTACATTACTTGGATTGGTACAGACGATGGTTATCCTAAAGCGATGAACCTATTAGACTATGACCAAACACATACTGCAAATGTAATCCTTGACTGGAGATCACCTGATGCTACAGGCGCTCTAGCTAACACAGGATTTAATGCAGTTATGAGCTTTGGTAGTGGTACTCGTTACACACCATCTCAAATCTATAGTACAGTTTTTGAGAATCGCTGGGAGTTCCCAGAAGGACCAGTAAACTCAGGTACAATGCCTGCATATTCAAACTTAGATCTACGTGTTGATAGAGCTATTAGCCTAGGCGGTTTAACTGCTAATGCATATATATCTGTATTCAATGCGCTTGATTCTGAGCAAGTAAATGATGTTTACCATGGTACAGGTAACGTAGCCGAAGATGGCTGGGTTGCTACTGAAAGTGGGCAGCAATGGCTTGCCAATAGATTATCACAAAACCCTGACGTTGACGCGGCAGCTATGTATCAAGACAACCTAGCGTTTCCTGGTAGATGGAACAGACCTCGTACAGTAAGGGTTGGTTTAAACATTAGTTTTTAATAATAAGAAGGTAAAGAGGTATATATGAAAATCTTAAAGAATATTACCACTACTACGATGGTGATGGCCTTGCTACTTGTTTCTTCATTAGAAGCAAGAGAAACCAAAAGGTTTCAAACTTTAGCGGGTCTAACTTCGTTGAGTCAAGTGGGACATTTGATGGAAACCGTATTTACGCTGATGTTACCAATAACGGTCTATTTTTAGACTACCACATTTCTGGTGATTCTGCATTAGAATGGCCTAAAGGAACTGGTGTTCACTCAATCTTCCAATCAGCACTTTGGATGGGAGCGACAGTGAATGGTCAAATTAGAACGATTGTTGGAGATTATACACAAGATATGGGCCCAGGTCCATATGGTGGTGATCCATTAGCAGCGGTTCATAGAATATATAAAGTTAACAAAAGCATGCTTGACGATCCAGCGAGCCACGATGATTTTCAGAACTGGCCAACTGATTGGGGTGCACCATGGGTAGATGCTGACGGAGACGGAGTTTACACTCCACTTCCAGCAGGACCTGACCACCCTGAGTTTATTGGTGACCAAGTAATTTGGTTTGTAAGTAATGATGGTGACATCGCTTATAAACTTAACTTTGGTACAGATCCAATGGGTGTTGAAATTCAAACCACTATGTTTGGTTATGACAGAATCGACGCTATTGGAGACATGCTATTTGTTAAACAATTAGTTATTAATAAAGGTGGAGATGACCTTGTAGACACTTATATGGGTCTATGGTCTGATCCAGACTTAGGATATGCAGGTGACGACTTTGTAGGTTGTAATGTTGATCTAGGTATGGGTTATGTTTGGAATGACGGAGCAGACTCACAGTATGATAACCTAGACATTGGTACACCGGCAGCAGGATATGACTTCTTCCAAGGACCTAAAGTTCCTTGTGATGATCCAACTGACCCAGTTGAATGTCCAGCTCAGGTGCAAAAATGTTTGGAACATACTTCCTGGTGAGAAAAACCTAAAGATGTCATCGTTCGCATTTTATATTAATGGTGATGCAACATATACTGACCCTTCTGATGAAACTGAGGGTTATTATTATTTGCAAGGTCTAAGAAAAGACGGTAGTGCATACCCAACAGAAATTGCTGGTGATTTATATGATCAGAAATTCTGTTTCTACGGAGACCCTGAAGTAGCTCACAGTTCAGCTAATCCAGTTGATGGTAATTATGCTGCTTCTGCGGATAGAAGATTCCTAATGAGTGTAGGTCCATTTACAATGGCTGCAGGCGACTCACAAGAGGTAGTGTTTGGTATATTCCACGCTGCTGGTGGTGACGCACTTTCATCTGTTGCATATTTGACACAGGTTGACCAACTTGCTCAGTCAGCATATGACAACGATTTTGACCTTCCAGATGCACCAGTACCTCCTGTGTAGCTCATTCAGCTTTCACAGATGAGATTGTTATCTCATGGCAAGGAAATGCAGAAGACTACAATGAGGAAAGTTTCTTTACAGACCTAGACGGTAACACAACTAATTACCTTTTTGAAGGATACAATGTATACCAAGTTGAAACCGCAGATGGTTCTGGAGAAAGCAAACGAATAGCAACATATGATGTTGTTAATGGTGTAGAAGAAATTGTAGACACCGTCTTTGATACAAACTATAATGAGTATATAGCTGTAACAACACAGTTTGGATCTGACTCAGGTCTTGCTCGTTATCACGTTGTAGATGGAGACGCTTTAAACGGTAATAGTAAACTAATTACAAATAGAAATTATTACTTTGCTGTTACTGCATATGGGTACAACGAATTTGGTGTACCTAAAACATTTGAAAGTTCACCTAAATACTTTAGTGTTAGACCAGAAGTGCCTAATACTTTAATGTTTGGTGAAACAACAGCAGGTGTTGGAGATATGATGTTAGCAGACCATGATGGTCCTGCTCAAGGTTATGTTGAAGTATGGTTTCGCTGATCCTTCAAAACTAACAGGTGATTCATATACTGTAACATTTGATGATAATATGCCAACCGGAGAAGCTGTAGTAAACTGGACACTACCAATACTACAACCGGAGAAGTATACGAAGCTAATAATCCAACAATGGGTGGATTAAACCAAATGACAGGTGTTAATGTCGGTGTTGGTGCAGCTAACTTATACGACGGGTTCCAAGTACAAGTATTTGGTCCGCAAGAAGACTTAGTTGCTGTAGAAGAATATGCTTCTGGATGGCTTGGCTTGAAAATGGTACCTTAAGAGACACATCTGTATCTTACCTACCTCTAGTTTAGGACGTACAGGATACATTATTGAAAACAGAGCTGGTGAAGCATACATGCAGCCATACAATAGAGACTTCGACAGATTTAACTATTGGGAATCTGATGATGTTGAGCTTGACTTTGGACAAGTTTCTTTAGGTTACGATTATCTTTCAGAAACACTTAATGCTTATGTGCCATTTGCGGCATTTAGGCATAATTTTGCAACCGGACAAAAAGAACAGATGTTTGCAGGTTATTGGGAATCCGATGGTGTTGCAGGACTTTCAAACCCACTAGATGGTGTTAGATGGTCTGGACCAGTTTATGGTGCACCAGCATGGGAGCCTATTTACAACTTTGTTGGAAGTATTGGTTTTGAATACGATCCAGCAAAAGAAGCACAATACATTGCTGAAAACAGCTTAAGTGCTTCAGGTGGTTGTGGTTGGGCTTCAGGTAGTTTCTGTACCGCAGTTACAACTAGTGGCGAGGAATTGGATATCCATATCAAACAGCTACATTGTTCACAGCATATTTAGCAGGGTCACAGCTTCCAACAGCTGCTGGACACGCTTCTTATGGCAGTGGATATGATAGCGCAAGTTCTGTTGTATTTAGAATGGCTAAACCTCTATCAAGTAGAGACACATTCAGCTTTACAACTGACGGTATGACGATGATGACAATGGATTACGATCCAGATAAAATCTCAGTATGGCCAAATCCATACTATGGTTATAACCCAGAAGAAAGAGATGCTCTTGATAGAAGGGTTATGTTCAGTCATCTTCCAACAGAAGGACCACTAACAATGAATATTTGCTTTAGATGGTACTTTAGTAAGAACAATTAAGCACAATGATGCAGGTTCACAGCATACATACTGGGACATGAAGAATAACTTCGAACTTCCAGTTGCTAGTGGAATGTACATTGCGCATGTAGAGACTAACAGAGGAGATAAAATCCTTAAGTTAGCTGTAATTCAACCAGAACAACGTCTTGACGTTTACTAAGGAAAAGGAGAATAAGAAATGAAAAATACATTTAAAATCTTCCTTGGATGCGCAGTTTTAGCTTCAGCTCTTACTGCTGGTACAGTAAGATCGCAAGGTACTGCAGGGGCTGCACAGCTTCTCATACCCGTTGGTACTGAAACAGTAGCTCTTAGCGGAACGAACGTTGGTACAGTATCCGGTATTGATGCATTATTTACTAATGTAGCTGGATTAGCTAGACACAACTCTGGGTTACAAGGATCAGTTTCAACTACCTCATACATTGCTGATATTGATGTAATGCATGCAGGTATGGTTGTAGCACTGGGAGAAACAGGAACCTTTGGTATGACAATCAAGTCATTAGACTTTGGTGATATTCCAAAAACAACCTCTTTCGCACCAGAGGGAGATGGCCAAACATTCTCTCCAAGTTTCTTTACTGCAACAGCTGGATTTGCTAGAGCATTTTCAGACCGTGTTAATGTAGGTATCGCTGGAAAATTAATTTCAGAGACTATTGAAGAAACATCTGCTACAGGTATGGCACTCGATGTTGGTGTACAATATCGTTTTCCAAACGCACCACTTACATTTGGTGTAGCTATGAAAAATGTTGGTACAGAATGCACTACGATGGTATCAATCTTGACCAAAACATGGTTCCTGAGGAATCAGAATCAGGTTCAAGCGCAGAAACCTTTAGAATCGTAGCTGATAATTTTGCATTACCTACAAGTTTAGATCTTTCAGCATCATATGAGTTGCTAGATAATCTAAACATGAGTGCAACATTTACTAATCACTCATATCAAACTAATACGTTAGCGCTTGGTGCTAAATATATGCTTGGATCATCATGGTTCGGCGCAGCAACAACAATGACTATTGGAGATGATGAACAACCAACTGATGTTTCAGACGCAGATTGGGAAGAGTGGAGCGGTACATTCTGGGGCCTTTCATTAGGTGCTGGAGTTACAGTTCCTGTTGGTGATTACATGATGCATGTTTCATATGCTATGAGAACTGCTAATGAGTACTTTGATGATCACAGTACTATGCAGGTTACGTTTGATTTCTAAAACTGTTCTAATAGTTTAGGAAGTAAAATAGTTAAAGGGCTCAGAAATGAGCCCTTTTTCTTTATCCTATTGAAATAGTTGTTCGATATTAATTTTTAATAAATCAGAAGGAATATTTTGTCCTAAAAAATATCTCCCAGATTTATCATCAAAAAACAATTCCCAGTGTAAATGTGCACCTTTATCATTTTGTAGCGCTCCAGAAGAAGTTCCAGTATTGCCAGATAGCCCAATGATATCTCCTGCCTTGACTATATCTCCTGCCATCATTCCTTCTCTAATAGAAGAAAGGTGTGAATAGACAGTGATCGCTCTATATTTATCTGTGATGTTATATCCGTGATCAATAACAACTGATTTACCAAGAAGAATAAAGTTGTAAATATCATCTGGTGTTTTACCTACTTGTGACGACAGATTTAAAAAATAATTATATGTATCAATGTCAACATCTTGCTGATAAGCATTACTTCTGACAACTATTCCATCAAATGCTGCTCTAATAGGATAATTCATAGGAGAAGAAAAATCTACTCCCATATGATAACCAGATCTATAATCTCTTTTAGCATTGGGTAGCAAGTTAATATAATCAGGCACACCATATTCTTCTGCTGGAAGCACTAACTTATTTTTGAGCTCAGATATGTGAAGATTTATATCGCTATTTTGATAGAATAAATACCCTGTTTTATCAATTTTGTTACTTGACAAATCAAGGCTAGAAGTTGGAGCTGCACATGCGCCTAAAAATAAAGCGCTTAATATATATAAATATTTATTCTTCATTCAATTTTAACACGTAAGTAGCACCATTATATCTCAAACTAATTTTTTTAATTTCTTTCTTCAAATTAGTCCATATCATAATGATATCATTATCTAAAATTACATTATTTACTTTATTATCATCATTATCTTTATCTAACGCTTTAACATCCATGCGATACAACCTTAAATCATCTTCAATAGCACTAAATAGATACCTTACCTTGATTTTTTTATCATCAAGCAAGCTATACCCCTCAATCCATGAATCTTCTTCTGAAATAGTTTTATCAAATAAAATTTTATTAAATATACTATTTTGTAGTAATGACTGATCATCATATTCAATATCTTCATCTAAGATTGTTTCACCAAACCAGTTATTGGATGATAAATGAATTGAATCCTCTTCCACTTCTAGTATAATCACATTATCAACTGCAAAAACTCTTAGGTCTTCATTAAGCCAATATTCAAATGAAATCTTGTATTCTATCTCATTGTTAGCAAAAAGTTGAGAGAAAAGTAAAGTTGTGATGTAAGCAATTCTTATCAATTTATTAAAATGGTTGAAGCAATTAAAAAATATAAAGCAACCCCTATGATATCTATTGCTGTGGTAACAAAGGGCCCGGTGGATATTGCTGGATCAAAATTAAGTTTTTTCAGAATTATAGGTACGCTAGCCCCTACTGCGGTTGCAATAGTCATGGAGCAAAATATGCTTAATCCTATTACAAGACCTAGGTTGTTCATTGAGGTTCCCGTTATATATTCTGAGGCCAGGCCCACCAACAAGCCGTATGTTGCGCCCAACAAGCTTCCTACAATCACTTCTTTAAAAATTAATGGAAAGGTGTTTGTAACATCTACTCTTCCGGTGGCCAGCCCTCTAACTACAATGGTTGAAGATTGTGTACCTACATTGCCGCCAATTCCAATTATAACTGGTATAAATGCAGCTAAAACAATTATTTGCTCTAACAAATTATTGAAGTAACTAATAATAGCAGCAGCACAAATACCTCCTATGAGGCTCGCAAGGATCCAGGGTGCTCGAGACTGTGCATTCTCGAAGGGTGATTTTAAGAGAATTTCTCTGTCTTTTCCCACACCCGCCATTTGCAAAAAATCTTCAGACGCCTCTTCCCTTATAATATCAACGACATCGTCTATAGTAACAATACCAAGAAATCTGTTTTGTCTGTTGACCACAGGTAATGCAAGATAATTATATTGAGCCACTTTTTTTGCTACTTCTTCCTGATCAGTGTCTGTCGTTGCTGCTTGAATATCCTTAATCATAATATCTTTTAGTTTTTTAGAGTTTTTTGAAGTTACTAGGGTTCTTAAAGATACAACTCCAACAAGCTTTTCTTTTTTGTCTAACACATATAAATAAAATATTTTATCATTTTCGGGGAATGACTGAAGTTTTTTAATACTATCTTTAACAGAGGTATTTTGATCAAGTGTAAAAGTTTCTTTTGTCATTATACTTCCAGCACTATCATCTGGATAAGACATTATCTCTTCAACTTCCTCTTTATCATCGACTTCAATGATTTTTAATATTTCGTTTTGCTTATCCTCTGAAAACATACTAATAATTGTTGCCTGGTCATTTGTATCAAGATATCTAAAAATCTTTGAAATTGTCTTTGAGCTTTCATTTTCTAGCACTTTTTCAATCAGTGCTTCATCGAGCTCTTCTAATAGTCTTGCTTTGTGAAGTGCAGTAGGACATAGACTAAAAATTGTGTTCTGATCATATTGATTTAAGTTCCTCATGATTAGCGCAACATCTGCTTGGTGCGTTTTTCTTAATATTTTAGTAATGTTAGTGTGAGCACTTCTCCTTAAAAGGCGTTGCATAGTGCTTCTTAGCAGGTTGATTTCAGTTGAAAAGATAGCTTTTTTCATTGTATTGGATTTTCTATAAATTAACTCTACTTTATAATATATTAAAGCGATAGTAAATGGCCAAAATTACAAAACAGAGCGATAATTTTTCCAAATGGTATACAGACGTTATACTCGACGCTGATTTAGCTGACTATGGTCCTGTTAAAGGTACAATGGTAGTAAAGCCTTATGGTTTTTCGCTTTGGACAAACATCAGAGACTCCTTAAATAAAATGATTGAAGACAGCGGTCATGACAATGCATATTTTCCATTATTCATACCTAAAAGTTTTTTAGAAAAAGAAGCTAAACACGTTGAAGGTTTTGCCAAAGAGTGTGCTGTTGTAACTCACTCAAAACTTATCTCTGAAGAAGGGTCTTTAACAGTAGATCCTGACTCGAAACTTGAAGAAGAAATCATTGTTAGACCAACATCCGAAACAATCATTTGGCACATGTTTAAAAAATGGATTACATCATACAGAGATCTACCGTTAAAAGTAAACCAGTGGGCAAATGTTGTACGTTGGGAAATGCGCACAAGACTATTTTTACGAACTTCTGAGTTTTTATGGCAGGAAGGCCATACTGCACATGCTACAAAAGAAGAAGCAATGAAAGAGACACTAGAAATTGTAGAAATTTATCGAACATTGTTTGAGGACTATCTAGCAATTCCAACAATTATAGGTAGGAAATCAAATCTTGAAAGATTTGCAGGAGCAGATGAAACATTCTCAATTGAAACAATGATGAGAGATAAGAAAGCTTTGCAAGCAGGTACCTCACATTATCTTGGGACTAATTTTGGATCAGCATTTGATGTAAAATTTCAAAGCAAAGACAACAAAGAGCACCCGGTTTATGCAACAAGTTGGGGTGTTAGCACAAGGATGGTTGGAGCGCTGATAATGGTTCATGGAGATGATAAAGGTCTAAAAATTCCACCTAAAATTGCACCTACACAAGTTGTTATTGTCCCAATTAATCCAAAAAAAGAAAAGTCTGAAGAATTTTCTAGTTTTGTAATGAAAGTGGAAAAAAATTAACTCATCTAGACATAAGAACACACATTGACGATCTTGATGAAAGCCCAGGATTTAAATTTAATAAATGGGAGCTTAAAGGCGTGCCAATAAGAATTGAAATCGGCTTAAAAGAGTTTGAAAATATGGAGGTGACTGTTTGTCGAAGAGATAATTCAGAAAAATACCAAGTCCAAATCGATAAAATTGACGAAATACCAACAATTTTACAAAGTATTCAAGATAATCTTTTTAATGATGCAAAAACCTTTATGGATAACAATACATGCACGGTAAGCTCTTTTGCTGATTTTACAGATACTTTATCTAAAAACAACCAATTCATCAAAGCATATTGGGATGGAACAGATGAAACTGAACTTAAAATAAAGGAAAAAACTAAAGCAACAATCCGCTGTATAGTTGAAGATAACGAAGACTCCTCCAATAAGTGTATTTTTTCAGGGGAAACTGCTAAACATTTGGTAGTTTTTGCTAAGGCTTACTAGTGAAGTGAAAAAAATTAATAATATTTCAAATATAATTTCATTTCTATTAACTACAGCCATAATCTACCTTTTGTTTTGGCCAGTTCCCATAGAACCAACCGCATGGGAAAGCCCAAAAGACAGTAGAATAGATCCTATATTTTCTTTGAATCAAAAACTTAAAGACATCAAGATATTTTGGATTAATGATGGACATGTTGGACCCGAGGACATTGTGCTTAAAAATGATGAAATTTATGTAGGTTATGATAGTGGTGTAATAATGAATGTTGATGGTATTTTTTCAGATACTAAAGGCAGACCACTTGGTATGGCATTTGATTCTAACGATAACTTAATTGTTGCAGATGCTATTCAAGGACTTATTTCAATTGATGATAGCGGTGAGGTTACCTCCTTGTCGATTAAATCAGATTCAGACAATATACCGTTTAAATTTGTTGACGACTTGGACATTGCAAGTGATGGTAAAATTTACTTTTCAGATGCATCGAGCAAATATGGATATGGCAATGACAGGTTAGAGCTTTTAGAACATTCTGCTAACGGCAGATTATTGGTTTATGATCCAGTTACCCAAAAAACAACAACCTTGCTAAAAGACTTATACTTTGCAAATGGAGTAGCGCTTAGTAGCGATGAGTCATTTGTTTTGGTTAACGAAACATTTATGTACAGAATACAAAAATATTGGTTAAAAGGAGATAAAGCCGGAACCTCAGAAATTTTTATAGAAAACTTACCTGGTTTCCCAGACAACGTATCATCAAACGAGGAAGGTATTTTTTGGGTTGCGTTATTTAATCCAAGGAACGACTTTATTGAAATGTCGTCCAATAAACCATTTTTGAGAAAAATGGTTTTAAGACTTCCTGAATCATTGCAGCCTCAACCAATTAATCATTCTTATGTTCTCGGATTAGATGAAGGAGGTAAAGTAGTCTATAACTTACAATACAAAGCAGATGAAGCTTACTCTCCTATTACGAGCGTTAAGCAATATGAAAATAATTTATATTTTGGAAGCTTAACTCACGCAGGCTGGGGGAAAATAGAAATTCCAAAATGAAAATCAAATCTCACGCACTTGTACTAAAAACAACAATCTTTAAGGAGTCAAGTTTAATAATTAGGCTATTTACGCGAGAAAAGGGCAAGTCTACATACATTGTAAAAGCAGCAATGAGGCAAAAGTCACCTAATAAAGCGATATATCAGCAGTTAAATGAGGTCGAGATTAATTATACGCACCACCCCAAAAAACAAATACATCCAGTTTATAGCGTAAAACTTGTAAACGACTGGGAGAATATATGTGCAGACTTAAAAAAAACAGTGCTTTGTACATCTATGCTAGAAATAATTGATAAAAGCTATGATGAAGAAATTCCTGACACAAAGACATATGATACATTACAATCTGTAATGCTTTATTTTGACCATAATAACAAAAATCTTAATAACGCTTTTTATTACTTTATATTGCATTTTCTTAAAAACAGCGAGTATGACATTTTAAGCGCAAAAAAACATCCAATAATCTTACGTTTTCAGCAAAAAAATCCAAATTTATTAGACGATTTGAATCTAATATTTGATTTAGATCTTAATGGAATGCATAAATCAAAAAATATGCCTAATTATGAAAGAAAAATAATGACTAGATTTATGTCAGAGCTGGTAAGATATCACTTTCCAGATGTAAAGTCATTTAAGGTTGCAAAAGATTTATTTAGTTAGATTCCCCGTCCGTTACTTTAAAAACTCTTTCTCCAGGTTTAACCATTTTAAATTTTTCTCGAGCAATTTTTTCAATGTATTTTTCGTCAAATTTTAACTTCTCTTCTTCTTTTTCAAGCATAGCAATTTGATTTCTTAAATCATTGATTTCATTTTGAATTTCTAATTTTTCTTTTTTAAGTGACCATAAATTAATTAATCCCCTGTCGCTAAACAGAAGCAGAGATATGCAGCCAACAACAATTGTGACCATTAAGAGGTTTGTTAGTGAGAAAAATGACTTCATTTAATAAAGTTTAAAGAATTACACAATTTTGAGTTTTGGAGCTCTTCTTCAATTCTTAGAAGTCGATTATATTTTGCAGTTCTATCAGATCGACACACTGAACCTGTTTTAATTTGTCCGCCATTCATCGCAACTGATAGATCAGAGATAAAAGTATCTTCCGTTTCACCTGATCTGTGTGAAATGATATAATTCATATTATTTTTCTTAGCCATCTCTATGGCCTTGATTGTCTCTGAAACAGTTCCAATTTGATTCAATTTGATTAATATAGAATTCATTGAGTTTTGCTCAATTGCTTTTTCTAGCTTTTTTGGGTTGGTTACAGTTAAATCATCACCTACAATTTGAATCTTTGAACCAAGTGCCTTGTTCATGTTAGCCCAACCCTCCCAATCGTTTTCATCTAGACCATCTTCAATCGAAACAATTGGGTATTTTTTAATTAAATCTTCATAAAAACCAATCATTCCATCAGTATCTAAAACGCTTCCATCAACCTTTAAATGGTATTTATGATTTTTATAAAAACTTGATGCTGCCACGTCTAAAGCTAAAGAAATATCATTTCCAATATTAAACCCAGCCTTTTCGATAGAATTAAGAAGGAGCTCAATTGCGTGGTCGTTTGATTTTAATGCCGGAGCAAATCCGCCTTCATCCCCCACAGTTGTTCCTAGTCCTTGCTTTTTTAACTCCTTTTTTAAACAATGAAATACTTCAGAGCCCATTTGAAGAGAATGCTTAAAGTTTTTTGCGCCATGTGGGAATAACATAATTTCTTGTAGGTCAGAACCTTGGTCTGCATGCATTCCGCCGTTGAGGACGTTGATCATTGGTACAGGCATTATATTACTATTAGGGTTTAAGTAGTGATATAATGATTTATTATAGAAAGTAGCACTAACAACTGAACAAGCCATTGATATTCCTAAGCTGGCGTTTGCACCAAACGTACTTTTATTTGAAGAACCGTCAATATTAATAAGTAAATCGTCAATTTCTTTTTGGTTGCTTGCATCTTTACCAATCAATGCTGGTCCAAAATTGTTTATAACGTGATCCACAGCTTTTAAAACACCTTTACCGTGAAATCTTTTGGTATCTCCATCTCTTAGTTCTAGAGCTTCAAATTCTCCTGTAGATGCTCCTGAAGGAACAGCAGATATACTTTTATGACCCGATGCTGTAATTTCCACTTCAACTGTTGGAAATCCCCTCGAGTCTAAAATCTCTCTAGCATGAACCTTCTCGATTACTGGTTTAAGTGTTTTTTCCATAAAAAAAGTTAATGTCTATAATTTTCATATGAAATAACAGAATTCAACATTATTAATGCATAAATCAACAAAATGAACAGAAATTGCATATTATTTATTTAATAGATAATGCTCAAAAAAGGTTGATTACCCCAAAAAAAGAGACTATAATTATAAATAAGATGAATTTTTGGCAACTTTTTAAAGAATTTAATCATATTGACATGATTAATGATGGGGGCAAAAAAACTATAAGTTTATAGGGTTTTTGCCTTTTTTTTAACTAGTTATTAACTAATCAAGGAGGAATAACATGGCTTCATGGGATTCAATGTTAAATGGTGCTTTAAATGGTCTAACAGGTGTAGTTAAGGCTGCAATTATCTTTTTTGTTTTTGCAGGCATACTTTTCGACACACCAGTTGATGCACTAGGTGGTATAATGGGTTTTGTAGATACTTTTCTTAATGGTGGACTAACAGGACTTCTAGTTCTGGTAGTATTTTTATCACTATTATAAAGATCAGTATTTACTAATAAATAGAGCTCCTCAATATGAGGAGCTCTAAAAGCTCGAAGGAGAAAACACAATGAAAAAT
Source organism: Cryomorphaceae bacterium (assembly GCA_019649675.1). Classification (GTDB taxonomy): domain Bacteria; phylum Bacteroidota; class Bacteroidia; order Flavobacteriales; family UBA7430; genus MED-G21. Next base: position 14,852 of record BOWN01000006.1, read on the forward strand.
GTGATTAAACAAATCAATGATTTTTTAGGCATGACAACAGGCCTATTAATGAACTTGATTGTTGCTGGTACTATTATTGGTATACTTTATGATGACGTCTTTGGTGTTATTGCGGGCATTGGTAATGCAGTAAGCGCAATTGGAGATGGTGGAGTTGCCGGTTTAGTAGCAGTTATGATTGTTGCAATGTGGATGAAAAAATAATTTTATTTTCTACCATATTGATTGATATAAAAAGGGCTCAAATTTTGAGCCCTTTTGTATTATTTTTATAATAATTTAAATAGTGAAATTATTGAGAACATGCTTCCAACTTTTTTTGATTATTTTTTTATTCTCACATTTATGTGCAAAAACCGAATCCAAGATAAAAGTTTTTGAAAATAATGTACTTGTTGGCGAGATAAATACCATTCAAAATAAAAAGCTTTTTTCTGTAAACGATTTTATTCAAATAACTAATTCAAAAAAGTTTATAAACAATAAAACACAAAAAGCTGTTTTTTATGTAGGTGACAAAAAAATAAAAATTAGCAACCAAATTACATTTATTGAAATTGAAGACACCCTTTTTCAGCTTTCTTCAGAAGTGATAAATGAAAACGGTATTTATTATCTGCCGACTGAATCATTCTTTAGAATCATTCAAAATTTGTCTAATTCTTCATCAATAAAATACACAAACAATGAAATTAGATTTACATCTATTTCTCCAGATAAAAAAATAATTACAAAAAATGTAGATCTTCGCAGCGAAAAGGAAAAATGGGAATTTAAAACCATTGTTATTGATGCTGGTCATGGAGGTAAAGATCCTGGTGCGGTAGGATATAGAGGTACCAAAGAAAAAGATATCGCATTGGATGTTGCTAAGAGGTTGGAAAAAAAATTATCTAAAAATATGAACGTTAAAATAATCATGACGAGAGATGAAGATGTGTTTTTGAGATTAAGCGAGAGAACTAAAATTGCAAACGAAAGTAACGGCAATTTATTTATAAGTATTCATACAAACGCTGCAGAAGACAGAAGAGCAAGTGGATTTGAAACCTTTTTAATTGGTCCAAATAAAAACGAAGCAGCAGTAAGAGTTGCTGCTAGGGAAAACGCAGTGCTAGAACTTGAGGGAACAACTGGTAAAAAATTAACAAATGAAGATTTGATTCAAGCAACAATCGCGCAAAGTGCCTTTGCATCTAAAAGCGAACAGTTTGCATCCATGGTCCAGAAAGAAATTAAAAAAAGAGTGCAAAGTCGGGATAGAGGTGTTAAACAGGCTGGGTTTTATGTACTTATGGGGGCATCAATGCCAAATGTTTTAGTAGAGCTAGGATTTATTTCTAATCCATCGGAAGAAAAAAAATTGCGAAGTCCTCAATATCGAGATCAGTTGGCGACTGCAATTTATCGAGCTGTTGAACAGTACCAAAAAACTCTATAAATGATGATTGATTCTACATTAGAATATTTATACCAATTGCATAATAGAGGAATAAAGTTAGGTTTAGAAAATATTAATAAAATTCTTCATGAATGCAATAACCCCCATGATGAATTTAAATCGATTCATTTAGCTGGAACTAACGGTAAGGGATCCACAGCATCTATAATTGCAAAAATTTTACAAAATGCAGGACAAAAGGTTGGGCTTTATACATCTCCTCATCTGATTAATTTTAATGAAAGAATCAGAATTAATGGAGTACCAATTAACGATAGCGATATAATAAGTTTTACGAAAACATACAGAGATTTTTTTGAAAAACACTCAATTACATTTTTTGAAGCCACTACTGCAATGGCCTTTGACTATTTTAGAAAAAACAAAATTGATATTGCAATAGTAGAAACTGGGCTTGGAGGAAGATTAGATTCCACAAATGTTTTATCACCTATTCATACTATCATTACTGAAATTGACTTTGATCATACCCATCTTTTGGGTGAGACGGTTGAAGAAATAACTGCAGAGAAATGTGGTATCATAAAAAATTCTGTTCCTAATACAACAATTAACACCAAAAGTAATATAGCTGAAGTCATAGATAAATTTTCAACTGAACAGAACACCAAAACAAATTATATTAATAAAGATCTCATCAATATAGTTGAACATAAAACAAACAAACTTCATCTCAATTATCATGATTCAAGTTACACCCTACCTCAAGCTGGATCATTTCAGGCAGAAAATGCAGTACTAGCTATTGAAACAATAAAAAATGAATTTAAAAATATTACCAATATTCAAATTCAAGATGGGTTGGATCAATGGTTTTGGCCAGGCAGAATGCAACAAATGGAAGAAAATATATTTTATGATGTAGCTCACAATAGTTCAGGAGTAAATATCCTAACTTCAGATTTATTTAATATATACAATCAAAAACCAATTGGGCTGGTTGTAATGAAAAATGACAAGATAAGACCTGAAATTATTAGCTTGTTTGAAAATGCTTTCAAAGAATTAATCATATCAACTATTCCTTCAAAAGACATTCTGTCAAAAAATGATATTAAATCGACAAAAAGCTTAAATAATTACCAATTTATAGAAAACTTAAATGATGCTTTAGGATTATTAAAAAATAAACAATTTGATGGACCAAAAGTTATATTTGGAAGCCATTATATTGCAAAATACGTCTATAAATTTTTTGATTTTTCCTTTGACAAAGGTAATATATAGTGTAATTTGTATTTCAAGGTGACTCTCCCCTAAGAATTTTCACAACAATCGAGGAATTATGAAACTAACTGATTTAAAAGACAAAAAACTAACCGAATTAAAAGAAATAGCAAAGCAAATGGAAATTGAAAAATCATCATCTATGTCAAAAGATGATCTTATTAAAGCCATTTCTGCCACAGACACTTCAGAGAAACAAGAGACCAATAAACCTTCTACTAATAACGATAACAACAAAAGCGATAAAATGGCAGCCGGAGTTTTAGAAATTTTACCTGATGGTTACGGATTTTTAAGAAGTGTAAATGATAATTATTTACCTGGGCCTGAAGATATTTATGTTAGCCCATCACAAATTAAGAGATTTAAACTAAAAACAGGTCATTTTGTTGAAGGAACTACTCGAGCTCCTAAATCTAAAGAAAGATTTCACGCACTTTTACAATTAACAAAAGGTCAACGGTATGAATCCGGAGAAAATTAAAGATCAAAGAAAGTTTGATAAGTTTACTCCACTCCATCCCAATGAAAAATTTAATCTTTCCAATACAAGCGATATGTCAATGAGAATAATGGATATGGTAGCTCCAATTGGTAAAGGTCAACGTGGCTTAATTGTAGCTCAGCCTAAAACCGGTAAAACTATTTTAATTTCAAAGATTGCAAATGCAATTAGAAGAAATCACCCTAATACTGTCCTTATATTCTTCTGATTGATGAAAGGCCTGAGGAAGTTACAGATATGAAAAGAAGTGTTGATGCAGAGGTTATTGCATCCACATTTGATGAAGGACCAGAAAGACATGTGCAAGTATCTGATATGGCTCTTGCTAAAGCACAAAGATTAGTTGAATGTGGTAAGGATGTTGTTATTCTGTTAGATAGTATTACCAGGTTAGGACGTGCACACAATGCCGTAATCCCACATAGTGGTAAAATATTATCTGGAGGTGTTGATTCAAATGCGCTAAGAAAACCAAAAAAATTCTTTGGAGCAGCTAGAAATACGGAGGAAGGCGGAAGTTTATCTATTATTGCTACTGCTTTAATTGATACCGGAAGTAAAATGGATGGAGTTATTTTCGAAGAATTTAAAGGAACAGGTAATATGGAATTGGTTCTAGATCGAGAATTGAGTGATAGACGTATTTATCCTGCATTTAATATCGTGAAATCAGGTACGCGAAAAGAGGAGCTTTTATTATCAGATCAACATTTATCAAGGATGTGGATATTGAGAAAAATGTTAGGAGAAATGTCTACAGAGCAGGCTATGCAGTTTATGACGGATAGAATGCGCAGGACCAAAACAAATCAAGAATTCTTAGATTTAATGAGCCAGTAAAATGTCAAAAGAATTTTCTAGTTTAGTAAAAAAAATCAAACCTTCTTTTACTCTCCAAATGACTGCCAGAGCTGCAGAACTCAGATCTCAAGGAGAAGATGTAATTAATTTTGGCGTTGGAGAGCCTGATTTTAATACACCTCATCACATCATAGAGGCTGGAAAACAAGCTATGGTGGATGGGTACACAAAATATACGCCTGGGTCAGGAATGTTAGAGTTAAAAGAAGCAATTCAAACAAAGCTTAAAAACTTAACAGGTATAAACTACGATCCTGAAAATATTATTGTTTCAAATGGCGGAAAACAATCATTATCAGTTGTTTGCCAAGCTCTGTTTGATAAAGGCGATAAAGTTGTAATTTTTTCACCTTATTGGGTTTCATTTCCAGAGTTTGTACGAATAGCTGGCGCAGAACCTTTACTTGTAAATACAATCTCAGATAAGCAATTTGAACCAGATTTTGATGATTTGATTTCCAAAATTGATGGTTCAGTTAAAGGAGTTATAATTAATTCACCAAGCAATCCCACTGGTGGCGTCTGGTCTGATGATGCAATATCTAAACTGCTAAAATTAAGCAAAGAAAAAGATTGGATTGTTATATCAGATGAAACGTATGAAGAGTTGGTTTATGATAATGAATTTAAAGCTATCGAAACTTTAGATAGTTTTGGTTGTGAAATTGTAACAATTAGAAGTATGTCAAAAACATATGCTATGACAGGATGGCGAATTGGATATACAACAGCAAACGATGAAATTGTCAAAGCAATGTCAAAAATTCAAGGGCAAACCACTTCATGCCCAAATGCAATTGGTCAAAAAGCATCAGTAGCTGCTTTGTTGGGTGATCAAGAACCTGTAAAACAAATGAAAGAAAAATTTAGACATCGTAGAACAGTTATGTATAATGAGCTGAACGGAATTGATAATGTACATTGCGATATGCCTGGAGGAGCCTTTTATATGTTTCCTGACTTCTCATATTACTTAAATAAAAAAAATGAGGATGGAAAAATTTTACAAGACACTTTCGACCTTTCTGATTATATTCTCGCCGATGCTAAAGTTGTTACTGTAGCTGGTGATGGTTTTGGAGCAAGCGGATACTTAAGGTTTTCATTTGCTACGAACACAGAAACAATAATAAATGGCATACAAAGAATAAAAAATAGTTTAAAAAAGCTTAAATGAAAAAAGATACACATTCAAAAGATTATAGATTGGTAGTTTTTGAGGATAGTTCTTGCAATTATTCCTTTCTTACTCGATCTACTGTCAAAACTGATAAAACTGTCAAATGGGAAGATGGTAATGAATATCCCTTGTTCAAATTGGATATTTCAGACAAATCACATCCATACTATACCGGTCAAAGAACCCTTGTGATACTGCTGGAAGAATTGAAAAATTCAACCGCAAATACAATAAAAAAGATTCTTAAAGACTCTTTTTTTAATAATTTATTTAACTAATGGATATTTTATCAAAGGCTAATAGCATCGTTTCTGAATATGATCAAATCATGCAGCAAATGATGGATAGCGATATTATGCTCAATCAAGAAAAAATGACTTCATTATCAAGACAAAAAAGTGCGCTTGATGAATCATATCAACTCTGTAAACAATATATAGATTTAAAAAATCAGCTAGCTGAATTGGATGAAATGAGGAATGATAAAGAATATGAAGAATTAGCAAAAGAAGAATCTATTGAATTAAATAGTCATCTTGAATCTTTAGAAAAACAATTAAAGAAAATTTTAATTTCAGATGATCCCAATGACAATAAAAATGCAATTATTGAAATTAGAGCAGGTACTGGAGGTGATGAAGCTGGATTGTTCGCTTCAGATTTAATGAGAATGTACTCTAGGTATGCAGAAAACAATAATTTGAAAGTAAAAATTATGGATATACATGAAACTGGAGTTGGTGGATTAAAATCGGCAACTTTTAGTATCGAAGGTCCAAAAGCATATGGTGTATACAAATATGAAGGCGGTGTACACAGGGTTCAACGAATCCCCAAAACTGAATCAGGGGGAAGAGTTCATACCTCAGCTGCAACTGTAGCTGTTTTGCCAGAAGCTGAAACCGCCGAAGTTGAGATAAATGATTCTGACATAAAAATTGATACATATAGAGCTAGCGGAGCTGGTGGACAGCATGTTAATAAGACAGAATCTGCAATTAGATTAACTCATATACCAACAGGGCTAGTTGTCACTTGTCAGGACGAAAGTTCTCAACATAAAAATAAAGCTTCAGCTATGAAAGTTTTGAGATCTAGACTCTTTGCATTAGAACAAGAAAAATTAAATAAAGATAGAGATGAAATGAGAAAAAGCCTTGTTTCTACTGGTGATCGTTCTGCTAAAATTAGAACTTATAATTTCCCACAGGGAAGAATTACAGATCATCGAATCAACTATACAACACACAAGCTGCAAGTTACGCTTGAAGGCGAGTTAGATCATTTAATTGAGCAGTTAAAACTTGCTGAAGATAGCGCTAAAATAGAATAAAACGATAATATGACCCTTTTAAAAGAATACTTAAAATCGCAGATTTTAAAATTAGAGGGCACACAGGTTCAAGAGATTCAAGCAAAGAGTAACATTCTTGTTCAGCATTATTTCAAAATATCAAAAGCTGATTTACATATTAAGGATATACCATTATCTGCAAAAGATATTATAAATCTAGATAGTATGTTTGCACAGCTTTTCCAAAATAAACCGGTTCAATATATTATCGGTGAAACTTATTTTTATAATGATAAGTTTTTAACTCCACCTGGAGTTTTCATACCCCGACCTGAATCCGAACTACTTGTAGATTGTGCAGTTGAATTTTTGTCTAAAAGCAAAGATAATTTGAAAATTATTGATTTTTGTACAGGCAGTGGATGTATTTTATTGAGCATTGCAAAGAAATTTCCAAACCATGAATACATAGGTCTAGATAAATCCGAACTTGCTATCAAAACAGCCGAAAAAAATAGGAAATCACTAGGTTTAAAAAATGTACAATTTTTCAATCAAGATATTTTTGAGTATAATCAATCAAAAGCTGATTTATTATTGTGTAATCCCCCCTATTTAGCAAAACATGAGATAGACAGTCTAGAGCAATCAGTACGAGACTATGACCCATTAAGTGCACTTACGGATTTCAAGAACGGTACGTCATTTTATAAGTACTTAATATCAAATTTTAATAAGCTTGTTAAAAAAAATGGTATCATGTTATTAGAAATTCCCTTTTCAGCTGTTACCGATGATATTATTTCAATTAATAAAAATTTCAATGCTAATAAATCCCTTTTTTACAAAGATTTAGAAGGAAAAAATAGAGTAATTAAGATATATTAAGGGTGTATGAAAAGCGAATTTATCCATTTACATAATCACTCTGACAACAGCTTGCTTGATGGCGCTCAAAACATTCCTTCTGTTCTTGAAACCATTACGGATCTTGGAATGGACTCTGTTGCTTTAACTGAGCATGGAAATTTATTTGGTGCCGTTTCATTTTATAAAAAAGCGAAAGATAAAAATATTAAGCCAATTATTGGGTGTGAAGTATATGTAGCCAAAGGAAGTCGTTTTCAAAAAGATAGATCTAGCGGTATGGGACAATATAACCACCTAGTTCTAATTGCACAAAACTATCAGGGCTATAAAAATCTAATGAAGATTGTAACACACGGTTATTTAGAAGGATTTTATTATAAGCCAAGAGTAGATACAGAGATTTTAAAAAAATATAACGAAGGCATTATATGTCTTTCGGCATGTTTAAAGGGAATTTTACCAGAAACATTAATTTATAATGGTCTTGAAGCAGGAAAACAGGTTGCTGAAGAATATTCCAGTATTTTCCCTGGTAGATATTACATAGAACTTCAAAATCATGGTATTCCAGAAGAGTTGCAAAACATTCAACTAGCTACAAAGCTTGCAAAAGAAATGAATTTGCCAATTATTGCTACAAACGATGCACACTATGCAAAGAAAGAACATTATAAAGCACATGATGTGCATATATGTATTGGTACAGGTAAGCACTTATCTGATAAAAATAGATTAAAGTATCCTGGACATGAATTTTATTTCAAATCTCAAGATGAAATGTTTTCATTGTTTAAACAATTCCCTGAAGCCTTAGAGAATACAAGAGCTTTAGCTGATTCAGTAGATCTCCAAATTCCTATGGAAGACTATCATCTACCATGGTATTCTATTCCGGGTGATAAAAAATCAAAAGACATTGATGAATATTTAAAGACACTTTGTTCTTCCGGTTTGAAAGATAAATATGAAAATATTAATAGCGAGATAAATAAGAGGCTTGATTATGAGTTGTCAGTCATTAAAAAAATGGGATTTGCAAGTTACTTCTTAATTACTGCTGATTTTGTGGAGTATGCAAAAAAGAACAAAATACCTGTTGGTCCTGGTAGGGGGTCTGCTCCAGGGAGTATAGTATCTTATGCTCTTGGCATCACCAATATTGATCCTTTAAAACATAACTTGATTTTTGAAAGATTTTTAAACCCAGACAGAATCAGCATGCCAGATATTGATATAGATTTTTGCGTTGAAAGAAGAGGACAAGTTATAGACTATTTAAAAAGTATATATGGTGAAGATTCAGTAACTCAAATTATTACTTTTGGGAAAATGAACGCCCGAGCGGTAATAAGAGATGTTGGAAGAGTAATGAGTTATTCATATTCAGAAGTTGATAAGATAGCTAAGATGATACCTGAAGGGCCAAAAGTAACCCTAGACCAAGCACTAAAACAAAATTCTGATTTAAGAACTGTGTCACAAACCAACTATAAAGATCTTATTGATAATGCTAAAGTTTTAGAAGGTATGACACGACATGCCTCTATTCACGCTGCTGGAGTTGTAGTTGCACCCGGAGATTTAACAGATTTTGTACCTCTTTATAGATCTTCTCAAGGCGACGTGACTACACAGTATGATATGAAAGAGCTTGAATCTATTGGATTGCTAAAGATGGACTTTCTTGGTTTAAGAAATTTAACAGTCATTGATAAAACAATAGATTTAATTAAAAAAAGATTTAACGAAGATATAGATATAGACAAAATTGATATGGAAGATCCGAAAGTCTATAAGCTATTCGCAAAAGGTCTTACAGTAGGAATTTTTCAATTTGAATCAGCAGGTATGAGAGAATTTCTTAAGAAACTACAACCAAAAAGTATAGATGGTTTAATTGCAATGAATGCATTGTATAGACCTGGTCCAATGCAAAACATTGATCGATATATTAAACGCGCACATGGAAAAGAAAAAGTTGAATATGTTCATCCATTATTAGAGGAAGCATTAAAAGAAACATATGGAATTATAGTTTATCAAGAGCAGGTAATGCAGATTGCGAATATTATCGCAGGATTTACGTTATCTGAAGCGGATGAAATGAGGCGTGCAATTGGTAAAAAGATTCGCTCATTAATGGATAAAATGGCTGATAAGTTTGTAAAAGGTGCTGTAAAAAACGGTTTATCAAAAGCAAAAGCAAAACAGATTTTTGAATTAATAGATAAATTTGCTCAATACGGTTTTAACAAAAGCCATTCTGTGGCATATTCATATATAGCCTATCAAACAGGATGGCTGAAAACACACTATACTGCAGAATTTATGTCAGCAAACTTAACAAGCGAGATGAATAATACAAATAAAGTCGTTGTCTTAATCAATGAGTGCAGAAAATTAAATATTAAGGTTCATGCGCCTGATATCAACAAATCTGGAATTAATTTTGAACCATTAAATGATAAAGAAATCTCATTCGGATTAAATGCGGTAAAAAATGTTGGAGTAAAAGCCCTTGAGCAATGTATCGAAGTGAGAAGTAAGCATGGGGAGTTTAAATCTATTTTTGATTTTATTTCTAAGGTAGACCAAAGGCTTGTAAATAAAAAAGTATTGGAAAGTTTAATTCTTGCTGGGGCATTTGATTCGTTGAACAAAAATCGTGCACAATTATTTGAAGCAGTGGATTTAGCAATAAACTATGGGAACCAAGCAGATAAACAATCTAATAAAAATCAAATTAATTTATTTGGCGATCAAGAAGAATTAATTAAAGTACCTGATTTGCCAATCATTGAAGATTGGGAGAATCAGGAGAAGCTATCAAAAGAAAAAGAAGTGCTTGGAATTTATGTTTCAGGAAACCCATTAATTAAATACGCAGATACCATTGAAGAATTAAGCAATTACGATTTTTCTGAAGAAAGAATATTAAAAGAGAATTCTGTTGTAAAAATTGGTGGTGCTATAACAAACTTTAAACTACACTTTGATAAAAAGAATCAGCAGATGGCCTTTTTTAATTTAGATTGTCTAGGAGGACAAGCTGAGGCAATTATATTTCATGATGCTTTTGATAAGTATAAAGAAATTATCAAGGATAATAATATAGTATTTTTAGTAGGCCACACTTCTACACAAAACGACTTTGCTGATCTAAAATTAATTGTTGATGAAGTCGTTCCCATCAATCATGCCAAGAAGGTTTTAAAATTAAATGAGGTAAATATCAGATTGCCAAAAAATTCATCAAAAGATTTAATGAACGATATTGTTGAGTTAGCAAATCAAAACAAGGGATCATTCTTTTGTAGTGCATATTCCAGGAGAAAACGGCCAGGAAAGAAAAATTATTTCAAAGAAGATTAAGGTATCAAATAACAGTCAATTTTTAATTTTATTAAGAGATTTATTAGGGGAATCAAACGTTTGGATTGATTAAATTATAAGGTATGAAAATAAATCCACCAATTAGAATATTAATGGCAAAACCAGGACTAGATGGTCATGACCGCGGAATTAAAGTCCTTGCGGCTGCTTACAGAGATGCAGGTATGGATGTCATCTATCTAGGACTTAGACAAACACCAGAAAGCGTTGTCAAAGTTGCAATTCAAGAAGGTGTTGATGTAATTGCTCTTTCAATACTTTCAGGTGCACATATGACAATTTTTTCAAAAGTGATGGAGCTTATAAAAGAAAATAATTTGAATAACGTATTAGTAACAGGTGGTGGAATTATACCAGAGGAAGATGCTGAAGAATTATCTAGTTTAGGAGTTGGGAAGCTTTTTGGTCCAGGTACTCCGTAAAAGAGTCACTGACTATATTGAAAGTTGGGTCAAAGAGCATAGAAGATGATATCAAACATTACCAATACATTTATTAAAGCAAAAAAAGCTTTTGATATTTCACAATTCACAGAATCTAAAAATCTACTAAACGAAGTTATAAAACATGATAAAGATTTTTTATCTGCGTACTTGATGCTTTATGAAATCTATGATAAGACAAATTCAAAAAAGAAAAATATCATTTATAAAGAATTAAAAAGGCTTGATCCAGATTTATCAATAAAGCATAAGCCTGTAGTAAGTGTTAAAAAAAGAGTTTCTAAAAAACCTGAATTAGTTACACTTTCTCTAATCAAGCTTATGATTTCTCAAGGGAAAAAAACGCAGGCAAAGAAAAACCTTCGTTTGATAATTAGTTATTCAAAAAATAAGAGTGAGCAAAATAAAGCACAAAACATACTAGATAATTTGTAGGGGTTAAAATGAGCATTGAATATTTTCAAAGAAGACAACATATATTAATTGATAAGCTTGCAAAAGAAAATCTTGATGGAATGATTGTAACTAATTTAACGCACATTAGGTATTTATGTGGTTTTACTGGATCAAGTGCAACATTATTAATTACAGCAGATCAAGTACATTTTATTACTGATGGAAGAT
>BOWN01000007.1 GCA_019649675.1 Cryomorphaceae bacterium
CACCGCTTTTTAAATTTTCTTTGAATAATCTGTGGAGAAAAAAAGGGGGTTTTTCCCCCTGAATTGGTTGGTGAAAAATGAACAATGCTTGTTTTTTGTTATCGTATTTATCTGCCAGAAATGTTAAAAATGAGTCAGAACAAAATTTTTTTATTATAATAGTTAATTGTATTGATCCCGGGCAAATTTTTTATTGTACATTTTCTAATGTTCAAAAAATCACATCTTTTATTTTTAAAATTTTTTATGAAACCTGGGTGGGGCTTGGCGGAGAATTCCGGTGGAACCAGCCCCAATTAATACCCCCCCTGTCGAAAAGTTTCACAGCAAATCCACTAAGCGGCGGGCCCTTTTAGCGGTAACATTTACTTCTACATCAACAAACGCAACTTCGCATGAGTGGGATTTTAACGGTGAGGGTTTTTTTTAGATGCATCCGGAGTTATTTTTCCAATACACATATAATGATGCAGGTGCATATTCTGTTTCATTAACGGCAACGGGACCTGGTGGAACAGACTCTATAAAAAAACCCAATTATTTAATGTACCCTACCCCTTTCCGACTGCTTTTTTTTCTGGGGGATGATCCCACAACCGGAAAAAAGTTTTAAAGAGTTGAATTTTTTAATGGTTCTGTGGGGTAACACACCCCTTTTGGGATTTTGGTGATGGCAATACTAGTTCAGATAAAAACCCGGGGATACACACTTATACAACATCTGGTAGTTTGAGTAAAACCTTATCAGTTACTGGAGATGGTGGAACAGATACATTTCCCGTTCCTGCATTTGTTACAGTTGAAGATGTTAAAACCCCCTGCATTTGTTTTAGCCCCTAAATATTTAGAAGTTTCAAGGGATCTTCATTTTCTCTTGACGTAAAAGGTAATGGGAGAAACCCAAAAAATCTGCTAAATTTTAATATTTTCGACTATTTTTGGCCCTTTAAAAATTAACAGCGGGAAAATTTTTTGATGGGTTTGACCCACTTGACCCCCCAAAAAATCCGGGAAAATTGGAGTTTCTTTTTCCATCATAAAGTGATTTCCAATAAATGAGGGGAGGGGAAAAAGAAACATTTTTGGTTCCCCCTTTTAAAATTTAAATAGATATTAACCCTAGATGCACGTTGGAGGCAGTGGTAGTTTGATGCTTGATGTTGATGGTGGAGAAATTACAAAATGATGCTGTTGGAGCATATATTTTAATTAGTGAGTAAATAAATATGAAAAGAATATATTATATAATCGGTTTTTTAATTTTTGGTTTAATTTCTTTTAAAACCAGTAAAAAATTTATCTAATCGAACTGGAGCGACAAGAACATGAACAATATGTAAATCGCTTAAATTCATATCATATTTTTTTATGAAAGCTCAAGAAAATTAAAAAAAAGATAAAACCTTTTTAAGGGGTCTTCGTGAACACTTAATGACTTTTGATCTTTCTGAAAAAAGTGTACCAAAAAAAAGATTAATTGGGCCTTTTTAAAGAAACTAAAAAAAGAAAAACACTTATGCGTTTCGTAATAGAATGACCGAAGTAGATTGGGAAGAACAGGTCCTAATCAATTTGGGGGAAAAACCAGAGCCGTAATGTTTGATCCCAAAAAATTTTACAAAAAAAATTTTGGGGTGCTGGTGTTAATGGCGGTTTGTGGTACAATAATGATATAACTTCAAATACTCCCAAAAATTTGGGAAATTTTTGTAGATGGAACATGGGCTAGTTTAGCAGTTTCCCTCAATGGCATATGATCCTTTTAAAGAACGGATGTAATGTATGTTGGAACAGGTGAAAGATTTGGAAACTGGGGGAGTCAGGTTCAAACTGGTATAGCCGGGGGCCTCAAAAAGGGAAATTTGGGAAAGTTTAAATCTACAGATGGAGGAAATACCTGGACTCACCCTTTTCCCCTACTTCAGATTTTGCTTTTATTACTGAAAAATTTTTATTAGAGAGAAAATGGTCAAAATGCAATTTATATAACTGTTGCTGGAAAAAGAATATGGGGAAAGGGAAAATATGTTGAGAGAGCAGCAACAGGAATTTGGAAATCGACTGAAACAAGGTAATTCATGGACAAGAGTAACCGAAACCATTCAAAAAAAACTGGAAAAAACTGAATTTAATAATATTCGGGGGGGGTGTTGACGGAAGATTTGGTCGGGTTCTAAAAATGAATTCTTATTTGGTCTGGAGGTGGAGGGTTTATTTCCGATGATAATGGATTACTTGGACAAGTGCTACTTGGTCTTCAGGGGTTAAATAATAAAGCAAACAGAGTTGATGTTCGTGTTGCACCTTCCCGATCCAAAAACTGTTTTTGCATTTTGGGAAAAGAACTCCTAGATGGTTAGCAAAAAAATACTGATAATGGGCCTCATGGCTGTACTTTACTTACCAACTAACGAAGGATTTGGTTTTTTTTCAAAGTTATGGTGGATATTTAAGTGACGTTAATGGTACGCAAATTGGGCTTTTGGGTTTTTGGGGTAGATGCAACAGATGCAATACAATTTATGCTGGTGTAATAGATGCATACAACCCAAAAGATGGTGGAGTTTTCATGGACCATATTAAAGGGTTTGGGGGAGGCTCAGGTGGGGGCTTAAGGCTTGCATCAGACCATCATGCCGTAATTCCCAAATTTAAAAAAAATGAAATTGTTTTCGCCAATTTATGGAGGTATCTTTTATACAGTTAATGGTGGTACAAACATTTATCAACGAAATGAAGGTTATAATGTAGGACAATTTTATAGTGTTGCACTTCATCCGAAGCTTCAAACCAATATGTTTTAGGAGGTACTCAAGATAATGGTTCTTGGAAAATAGGTGCTACTGGAATTGCTAGTGGAAGTGAAGTTACAGGTGGTGATGGTGGTTTTGCTCATATTGACCAATTAGACCCTAATTATCAGTTCACAGCATCCAATGGAAATAACATTTATAGATCAACTAATGGTGGATTAAGTTGGTCATTTTATTCAAATCATACGGGGGGAACACTAATTAATCCTTCTGGAATTGATTCATCTACAAAAACAATATACACCAATGCGGTGCAACTGGTATTCATGCGACTAGATAATTATACAGCCTTAGCATCAAAGATACAATGGATATAAATTTGGGTAGTTCAGCAACATTCTTTAAAGCATCTCCGACACCGATGATGTTATTTTTGGTTATACTGCAGGTGGAAGAATATTTAAAATTTTAAAAGCATCTACATCAAGTTTTAGCGTTGAAGAAATTACCGGTTCAAATGTTCAAGGATATATATCCTCAATTGATTTTGGGTGCAAGTGATGAACAAATTTTAATTACAGTTTCTAATTACGGTGCCCAATCTATCTTTGAAACTTACTCAGGTGGTGGTCCAATGGAGGGAAAAAAATGTTGAAGGTGATTTACCAGATATGCCGTTAGACCCTGCCTTTATAATAAAAATAATTTTAACCAAGTTATTGCAGGAACAGACTTAGGTACATGGACTTGGATGATATTTCAACTTCATCACCAGCTTGGGTTCCTTCAAATGATGGGTTAGATAACGTTAGAGTAGATATGCTTGTTAATAGATCTTCTGATGGTGCAATTGCTGCTGCAACACATGGAAGAGGAATATTTTATTCAGCAAATGGATTTACATCAACCGCTCCATTAACGCTGCTTTTTCACCAGATAAAACTTCAGGTGTTTTCCTTTAACTATTAATTTTAGTGATAGATCCACTGGTAATGTTCAGTTGGAGTTGGGGTTTTGGTGATGGTAATACAAGACTGAGCAATCCCCTTCACATACATTTGCTACTGCGGAAAATACACTGTAAGCCTACAAGGGGCAGAGGAACTTCAAATGATAGTGAAAAAAGACTTAGTATGGGCTAAGCAGTTCAAGATACATTATATGAAGAGGGATTTGAATCTGTACCTTATGGTAGAGTAGATTTTATGGGAAGAAATACTTATTCGTGGACTACTTATAATGAAAATAATGATGCTGATGCATTTAGCTGGTGGTATTAACCCGCCGGATATGGCGCAGTAGATGGAAGTCACTGGATGGCTGGCCTTGGAATGGCAGGTGCCGGTACGTTGATGACTGGTTAGTAAGTCCTGAATTACATTTAAGACCTGGTACGGATAATATTTTAAGTTTTTATACCAATATGAATGGTGGGAACGAAACATATGATGTTTTATTATCTCCAAATGGTGGTCTCGCTCTAGAAGACTTTACAGTTACTCTAGCAAATGTAGTTGACGAAAATACTGGTACTTGGACTCCTCAATCATATGATTTATCTGCATATGCAGGATCCAAAATAAGAATTGCAATACATGTCAAAACAGCTAATCAACAATATGCTTTTTGGGATAATTTTAGAGTGACTGCAGGACAATTAAGTGCTGATGGTGCCCCACTTGCTCCACAGGGAATTGTTGCTTTAAGAGATATTGATGGCGGAGCTCAAGTTGACGCAATTGAATTGTATTGGAATAGAAATGGTGAACCTGATTTTGCATCATATAATGTTTATGGAAGTTTGACAGAAGGTTTTGTAGCTGACTCTAGTACACTCCTAGGCCAAGGTAATTTAGGGGATATAAATTCAACACATTTTGAACCTTCTCCTTCAACCACTCCATGGCCAGATACTACTTTTGTATATACACAAACATATTCTATTGATAACTATGTCCATCCTGCAACCTCTGGAGAAGAATGGTTCTTTAAAGTCAGTGCAGTTGACACTGATGGAAATGAAACTTTAAGTGATGAAATATCCTTTTTACTTGATACATCACCACCTACTGCAGGAACGTTCACAATTGATAACCTTGTTGATGGCTACTTGAAATCTTTAACTGAAATAAGTGTTACTGCTGATGGATTTAGCGATGATACGGGAATAGTAGACTATGTTCTTGATATAGGGAGTTCAACTACTTCATATGGATCTGCAGTAATTGCAGCTGGTGATGATCTTACTTTAACAGGACTATCTTTACCTGACCAGACAGAACTTACCGTATATTTATACGCTCGAGATGGTGGTTTTAATAACTCTGATCTTGTTTCCCAGAATGTGACCACTTATGTTTCGTATCTAGGTGATTATGATAGCGATAATGATATAGACATTGAAGACCTAAATGTATTTGTAAATGCATGGCCTAATGCTGGAGTAGATAGTTCAGTAGATCTTGGTCCTGCAACTGGAACTGTTCCGTATCTTATTCCTTCACCTGACAACGTAAATGATGTGAAAGATTTAAGTGTATTTTCTAGAATGTGGCTTTGGACCAAAGCACAAGGAAGAACTGTTGAAGATATTGAGATTATGCCAACTGAATTCGAAGCAGAAATTTTAGGTAATCAAATCATTATTGAACTTCCTGAGGGCGTAACCGCTGGAAGATTTGAAATTGGAAATACCAACAATATTTATGATTTCAATACCGAACAAAAACAAGGCTACCTAGTTCTAGAAAATGAAAATGAAGAAAACGAATATTATGAAGTTGAATTCGGAAACCTATCTTCAAATGATGGTAAAATTGTAATCAATATTGATGGCGCTCCTATTTCCAGTAATTTAGAATTAAACTATCAACTCTTCAATGCTGAGGGTATGATTGGAAATGGTATGATGCAACTAAGAAATCCTGACGAATTCAATTTGTATCAGAATTATCCAAATCCATTTAACAATCAAACCACTATCATGTATGATATACCATCACTAATGGTAAATACCGTTGATGTAGAAATACTTATCTACAACACTGTTGGTACACTTGTAAGAACCTTAGATGAAGGTGACAAAGGTGCTGGACAACATACTACTTTATGGGATGGTAGAAATGACGATGGTGAAAAAGTAAGTAGTGGAGTATATTTCTATCAACTTAGAGCTAAGGTTGATGGTCAAAGTGATTACAATAAAACCAAGAAAATGGTTATTGTAAGATAACTTTTTTATACTAGCTTAGTTTGATATAAATCGTGAAGTGTTACAAGACCTAGGCATTTTCCATCACTATCTATAACAGGTAAACAAGAAATTTGAGAATGTCTGTCTTCCATTACCTTCATTGCATCCAGTATTGATATTGAAGGGTTGATTGAAATAGGATTGTTATTAATAAAATCCAAAATTGAATTTGATAAATCACTGGTGGAAGCAATTGATTTTCTTAAATCCCCTTCTGTAACTATGCCCTTTAATATATCATTGTCCAAATGAAGTGCAGCACCTAGTGGTTTTTGGTCATCTTAGAAGCACATGAACTAATTGAATCATTTTCATCAATTTGTGCAACGTCGTTTAATGGATGCATAACACTTTCAACTTTCAATGCTAATTGCTTCCCTAATTCTCCACCAGGATGATTTCTTGCAAAATCTTTTTATCAAAACCTCTTTGAACCATAAGAACAGAAGCTAAAGCATCTCCAATTGCTAGTGCAACAAGTGAACTAGTAGTTGGAACGACTCCGAGCGGATCTATTTCCTTTTCAACTGTCCCATTGAGAACGATATCAGAATTTTTTGCAATGAAAGAATCCATATTACCTACAATAGCAATTAAAGGTGATTGAAATTCTTTCAAAATGGGAACTAGTCTTACTAATTCTTCAGTATTTCCGCTTTTAGAAATTAATATAGTGGGATCTCCAGGATTATATATGCCTAAGTCACCATGAATGGCTTCTGCTGCATGCATATAAACACTACGCGTACCAGTACTACATAAAGTAGCAACTATTTTTTGACCAATTAATCCTGATTTACCTAAACCACAAACTACAACCTTACCCGAATTATTAATAATTAACTCAGCTGCTGACTGAATATCCTGATCAATATTCTTGGATACTTGTAAAAGCTGAGAAGAATAACTCTCAAAAATTGATTGAGATAGCCCGTTTATTTCTTTTTTTCCCATACAATCGATAATATAAATAGTTTTAATGGAATTATGACTGATAAATTTGTAGTATTCCGCATGAATATTTATTTAACAGGTGCAACAAGTGGTTTGGGAGAACATCTTGCATATGAATATGCTAAAAGAGGTGCTTTTCTAGCACTCAGTGGTAGAAGAAGAGATAAACTAGATTCTGTTGCTAGTAAATGTGAAGAACTCGGTGCAAAAGTTATTACGTATTGCCTAGATGTTACTGATCAACATGCCACCAAAGAATCCATTGATGATTTTTTATCTAAAATATCAAATATCGACCTTGTAATTGCAAATGCTGGATATGGGTTTGTTGATAAATTACATAAAGGGGATCCTACAGAGCTCAATAAAGTTATTGATACCAATGTTAATGGAGTAATTAATACTGTTGTACCGTTTATGCCATCTATGATTAAAAAAGATATGGGGCACATTGCTATCATTGGTTCAGTTGCAAGTCACTTTGCTTGGCCTGGAGCTGGCGCATATGCAGCATCAAAGCATGCCGTTAAGGCTCTAAGTGTAAGCTGGAGAAAAACCCTACCAAAAAATGTCAATGTTACTCTTATTTGTCCAGGATTTGTAAAAAGCGAAATGACAGATTCAATGGGAACCTGGGCTCCTTTTATGATAGGGACTGAAGACGGTGTAAAACGAATTATAAGAGCGTTAGATAAAAAGAAAAAAATGTTTATTTTTCCACTAATCTGGAGATTGGTGATTGCTTTGGAAGGACCAATATCTTTTTTAATGTCTAAGTCTTTTAGAGAAAATCATAAAAAGAATAGAAACAAACTATAAAGCTTTTAAAGCGAAATAAAAACAAATCATTCCTGGAACAAAGGTCGAAGAATCAATTTGCTCTCCAAAAATAAAGTAAGAATTCAGAATTGCAATTGGAATAATAAGATTGTTCATTACTGCTAACTTGTCGTTTGTTACTTTTAGGGAACCTAGATTCCAAAACAAAAAACCCAGTCCTGTTGAAATTAATCCAAGAAATATTAACGCAAATAAATTTTCAGACGAAAGTTGATTGTTACCACTCGCACTAAGAAGATAAAAAAGAGATGTAACTAATGTTGCCCCTAAAAACATTTGTGAAAAATTATGTAGTATATCTGTTCCATCATTTTTTATCTTCCATTCTTTAAAAAGTATCTGACCAGAAGCAAAAAATAAGTTTGCGCATTGTATCAATAAAAATCCAAACCAATAATCAAGCGGATTTACAAAATTTATTCTCATTAAAAAAGATCCAATAATGACTAGTGAAATTGCATAAATACCATTCTTTGAAATTGATTGACGTGCAATATATTTTGAAGCAAGACCTACAAAAATTGGTGTAGTAATGTAAATGTTGCTATTAAATAAGCAGGTAAATATGCATATGATTGTATATAAAAATATACATTAAGCCAAACTGTAAAGCTCCAATCAATATAAGCTTCAAATCAAGAGTAAATTTTTTAATATTATATATTGAGATTGATGAAAAGAAAAGTAAGGCAATTAAACTTCTTATAAAGCTAATGTATGATGAATCTACTCCACTCAAACTATATTTAATTATACCAAACGAAAATGACCAAAGAATGGAAACTATTATAAGGTAAATCATTCAAATATTTAAATCATCGATAAGCTTAGCAAGCTTATAATCTTTTTCAGTAAGAGAACCAGCGTCATGAGTGGTCAAGGATATTGTAACTTTACAATACCCAACTGTTATATCAGGATGATGATTTTCTTGTTCTGATAAGTTAGCAACTTCATTTACAAAATCAATTCCATCTAAATAAGAACTGAATTCAAATGTTTTAGTTATAGTATTATCTTTTTCGTTCCACTGCATACTAGAATGGCCATATCATTGGTATCATTATAACTGAAACAATCCATAGAATCAATCCTAAAGGTAATCCTACCTTAATGTAATCGGAATATCTATAACCTCCTGGACCAAATACCATCAGATTAGTTTGATAACCTACTGGTGTTATAAATGACGCTGAAGCAGCATAACATACCGCAAAAATGAATGGTTTTGGATCAAATCCAAAGTTTGCTGCTAATGATAAAGTAATTGGCGTCATGATAATAGCAGTAGCAGCATTTGAGGCTATTTCAGTCAAAATCATTGTTATAAAATAAATTAAAGCCAATAATAAATATGGAAGAATATCTGCAGGAAATAGATTTACAATACTTGATATTGAATCACTTATAATTATATCCAATCCAGTTCGCTGAATTGCAGCACCCATTGGTAGGAATGCAGCAATAACTATAATGACTTGCCAATGAATTGAACTATAAGCCTCATTAGGAGTTATAACTTTTGAAAGTAGTAATGCTATAACGCCAAGGATAACTCCAACAACAATCGGAATAATATCAAAAATAGCTAGAGTTACAGCAGTCAGTATGGATGCTAAACTAAGCCACCAAAATGGATGTCCATCAAGTGAACCGTCAACCTTACCTAAAACAATGAATCCCTCTTTATTTGCAAGTTGATTTATTCTATCTTTAGGACCATATACCAATAAAGTATCAAAAGGCTTTAAAATAAAATGGGCAAGTTTTCTTCGAATAATTTCTCCTTCTCTTCGAATTGCTAACACAAAACTTCCAAAAGATCTTCTAAAGTTCGCTTCCTGAAGCGAAAGACCGATTAGTTCTGAATTATCAGTAACTAAACACTCTGCTAATATATTATCCTCTTGCTCTAATTCATCTTGAGTAAGTTTTTCATCAGCCAACATAACTAAATTTTCAATCTCTTTAAGCCTTTGAAAATTATCAAATGAACCTTTAACAAAAAGAATATCATCTTCTAAAATAACTAAATTTCGAAGATTAGAATTAATTATTTCTCCATTTCTTAAAACATCTAGAACAATAACATCGTAGTTTTCATTTATTTTCTGTCAAGTAAGGTTCTACTTACTAGGGTGAATTTTTAGATACTTTGAATTCTGTTAAATACCCATCCAACCTGTAGTCTTCAATACTTGATGATTTTGCTACTCTTATTGGAAGAAGCTTATATCCAATTGTAAATATATATAATAATCCAACCACAAATTTTATAATTCCAAACTTTGCAAATTCTAGCATTCCTAAAGATACTTGACCGTTTGAAGAATCAAACAAAATAGAATTAACAATTAAATTAGTAGATGTTCCTACTAATGTAAGAGTTCCTCCTAAAATAGCTGCATAACTTAACGGAATGAGTACTTTAGATGGACTAATATTATACTTATCTGCAAGTCTTATAGTCACAGGCATAAAGATAGCTACAATAGCAGTGTTATTAACAACAGCAGATGCCACACCAATAGCAAATAAATAGGCGATCATACCTAATACTCTAGATTTATCAATTAAAGAATTAATATTAATTATTAAATATTCAAGAACATGAGATTTTTGTAAGGCATGACTTAAAATAAACAAACAAGCAATAGTAATGACAGCTGGATTAGAAAATCCGGCAAGACTTTCAGATGGACTGACTAATCCAAGTATGAGCAACAGCCCCAAAACTAGCAAGCTGTTACGTCTATTGGAAATAATTCGGTAACAAATAATGCCAAAGCTACCAAAATTATTGCACCTAGAAATAAAATTTCCATAAGTACCGTGGAAAGGACTCGAACCTTCACATCTTGCGATACTGGTTCCTAAGACCAGCGCGTCTACCAATTCCGCCACCACGGCATATTTATCGAAATATAAATATAAAAAGTAAAAAAAGTTTATTTAATGATTGATTGCTAAATCAAGTTCAGAAATTAGATCATCCACATCTTCGATACCAACTGAAAGTCTTAAAAGATTTTTGTAATTCCTAATTTTTCTTTTTCATTCTTTGGAACTGAAGCATGAGTCATAGAATATGGACATGATATTAAAGTTTTCACTCCTCCCAAACTTTCAGCTAAAGTTATAAAGTTTAATTTCTTTGCAAACTTATTAACACTTATTGTACTATCAAGCTCAAAGGAAATAATTCCACCAAAACTGATTTACCTTCAGGATTTTTCTGCTGTTTTTTAGCAATTGTGTGCTGAGGGTGTTCTTTAAGCCCTGGATAAATTACTCTCGTAACTTTTTATGACTTTTAAGCCAATTAGCAATTTTCATTGCATTACTAAAATGTTTATCAACTCTTAAGATAATGTTTTGATAGATCGAAGAAGTAACCAAGCATCAAATGGACTTGGTAAAGCTCCTGCAGTATTTTGAATTAAGGTAATTTTTTCTGCTGAACTCTTATCATTCACCATTAAGCACCACTAAGAATATCTGAATGACCTCCAATATATTTTGTTGTACTGTGCATTACAATATCAGCACCAAGATTAAGTGGTTTTTGTCCATAAGGACTCATAAAAGTATTATCGACGCTCACTAAAATGTTTTTAGATTTACACACCTTACTTATTGAGGAAATATCTGCAATTTCTAATAGAGGGTTACTAGGTGTTTCTAGGTGAATTAATTTTGTTGTAGGTCTTATTGCTTGTTTAATAATCTTTAAATCGGTGGTATCTATAAAGTCAAAATTAACTCCATTATCATTTAATACTTTTGTAACAAGTCTAAACACTCCACCATAAACATTTTGAGAGATTAAAACATGATCTCCAGGCTTAAACATTAAAAATATTGCAGACATGGCAGCCATACCTGATGCAAAAGCGAAAGAGAATTTCGCATCTTCAAGCATAGCAAAATTTTCTTCGAGTGCATCGATTGTAGGACCTCCTGTTCTTGAATACACAAATTTTTCAGAACTACTAAAGCTTGGTTGCCTAAAAGTCGAAGTTAAATGAAGAGGAGTAACTGTCGCACCTGTTTCATCAATTCTATTTCCTGTATGGATGGATTTTGTTGAAAACTTGGTATTTTTTTTATTTTTAGCCACGAGTATATCCTTTCATAAGATATTGATCGATTTTTTAAATTTTACTTTAACTCGTTCGCCAGATGGAGAAATCAATTCAACTTTATCATTTCTTCCTAACTTTAATTCTGAATTATTAGAAGAATCTGCTGTTGAGATACTTCATTTGGAATTTCATTTTTATCATTCTTGGCTACTTCGTCATGTTGAAGTTGGATATTTTTTTGAAGAGGATTTTGTTGTGCTTGTACTTGGTCACTACCTGAGCATGGAATACTCTTTGAATAACTGTAGCTCTCAAACTAACCATCAGCTCCTGAAAAAAGTTATATGATTCAGATTTATATTCAATTAATGGATTTTTCTGCCCATAAGCTCTTAATCCTATCCCTTCCCTTAATTGATCCATTCCAAGTAAATGATTTCTCCATTTCTCATCGATAGTTTTTAAAACAATAAATTTTTCTACTTTTCTCAATAACTCGGAGGGGATGACATCTTCTTTGAGTTTATAATATTTTAATGCTTCCTCATTTATATAATCAATTAACTCATCTAAAGATTCTAAAGATTCAATTTCACCAACTTCTATGTTGACCATTAAATTACTATTTATTTGCTGATTGATACTTTGCCAATCCCACTCTTTTACTTGCTTAAAATCCAAATCGCCAATATATCAAAAATGAAATCTTCTATGAATTCATTTATAGTATCTTTAATTGAATCAGAAAGAAGTGCTTTATTTCGTAAATCATATATTATTTCTCTTTGCTGATTCAAAACATCATCATATTCTAATAAATGTTTTCTCATCGCAAAATTTCTCTCTTCAACTTTCTTTTGGGCATTACTAACACCCCTATTTAACATTCCTGCACTCAATTCTTGATCTTCATCCATTGAAAGTCTATCCATATATGTTGCAAGTCTGTCCATATTAAATAATCTCATTAAATCATCTTCTAATGAAATATAAAATCTTGAGAACCATTATCTCCCTGTCTACCAGATCTTCCCATTAATTGTAAATCAATTCTTCTTGATTCATGTCTTGCAGTACCAATTATGTGAAACCACCTAACTCTTCTACTCCAGGTCCAAGCTTAATATCTGTTCCTCTACCAGCCATATTTGTTGCAATAGTAATAGATTTTTTCAAACCTGCTTGAGATACAATTTGTGCTTCACTTTGATGCTGTTTTGCATTTAGAACATTATGTGGGATTCCTTTTTGTTTTAGCATTTTTGAAAGTAATTCAGAGACTTCAACGGAAACTGTTCCAATTAAAACTGGTTGTCCTTTAGCATAGTATTCACTTACTTCTTTGATTACTGCTTTATATTTTGCTTGCATTGATTTATAAATGACGTCATTAAAATCATTTCTTTTAATAGGACGGTGAGTTGGTATTACTGTGACTCCAAGATTATAAATTTTTTCAAATTCTGCAGCTTCAGTATCTGCTGTACCAGTCATTCCAGATAATTTATCATACATTCTAAAATAGTTTTGAATAGTAATCGAAGCTAAAGTTTGTGTTTCTTTTTCAATTTTGACATTCTCTTTTGCTTCTAACGCCTGATGAAGACCCCACTAAATCTTCTTCCCGGTAAAACTCTTCCAGTAAATTCATCAACAATCAATACTTGACCATTTTGAACAACATACTCAACATCTTTATCAAATAACGTATATGCTTTTAATAGTTGGCTAAGATAATGAATCTTACTGCTTCTTTCCGAATGGAGCTTGTATACTTTTTCTTTTTGTAATTGTTTTTGCTCATCTGATAGATTTTGCTCATCAATATCAGATAATAATTCGCCCAAATCAGGAATTGTAAAGGCATCTTTATTATCTGGAGATAATGCTTCCCTACCTTTATCAGATAGATCAACACTATTAGATTGTTCATCAATTGAGAATAGTAAATCTTCATCCAATAAATAAGTTTTCTTTTCTGCTATATATTCTGATTCTACGGCATTCATCATTTTAATTGTTCCTTGCTCTTGGAACAAATCTTGAGTTTTGGAATTTTGGTAACCTTTTTGGCTTTGAGAAGTAATAATCCGCTTTTTGCTTGTCATCATCAGAGAAGTGTATCATTTTTGAGATATAGTTTGAGCTTCGAAACAAGAGAACTAATTAACTGAGTTTGTTTCACAACCAGAGATTGAACTGGTCTTTTCAAGTCTACATAAGACTGATTAATTTTTGTTTCTACAGGCCCTGAGATAATTAAGGGAGTTCTTGCCTCATCTATTAATACACTATCTACTTCATCGACAATTGCATAATTATGCTTTCTTTGAACAAGAAATTCACTATCAATGGTCATATTATCTCTTAAATAATCAAATCCAAATTCATTATTTGTTCCATATGTAATATCACAATTGTATGATGATTTTCTTTGCTCAGGATTCATACTATTTAAAATAAATCCTACAGTTAACCCTAGAGTTTCAAAAACTTTACCCATCCATTCTGCATCTCTTTGTGCAAGATAGTCATTTACTGTGATTACATGCACACCTCTTCCAGATAGCGCGTTAAGATAAATTGGGAAAGTAGCAACTAGCGTTTTTCCTTCCCGGTTTCATTTCGAAATCTTTCCTTGATGTAGAACTACACCACCAATGATCTGCTCATCATAAGGAATCATTTCCCACTTGATTTTTTGACCAACTACTTCCCATTCTTCATCATATAATAGTCTACATGCGTGTTTTACTAAAGCAAAAGATTCGATTAAATGATGCTCTAAAACATTATTAGTAATTTGAGACCTTATTTTTTTAATTCTTTAGAATCGTCAATATTTACAAGCTTTTTACTTTCTTGTTCTTCAATAGATTTTTAATTATTACTTGTAGTTCTTTTGTTCGACTTTGTAAATAAGATATATCTTTATCTTTTAAAGTATCATAAAATTGATTTACCTGATTTACGATAGGTAAAATCTTTTTATCTCCTATCAGATTTTGTTCCAAAAATTTTTGCTAAAAGGTCAATTATAATTCCTTATAAATTGAATCAAGAACACCATTAACAAATGAAGTACTATCTTCTGAACTAAATTTTTTGCATTTTCTATTGCAGAACTAATTGTAACCTTATGAGAAATATCATATGACTTTAAATGAATCATTTCGCAAAGAGACATTTGCATAATTAATCTATCTATTACATTTAATCTATCAACAGTCCAATTTTCAAGATTTGATTCAATATGACTGTCTAATTCTTCGAGAATTTAATTGTTGAATTAAAAAGCTCTTCAACAAACTTTTTAGTCATTTTGTCAAATTCGTATCTTATAAAAATGTCATGCAAGACTTTTTGGTTCCTCATTAGATACGTGTTTGGCATAGAGCGCTTGTAACACGGCCTCTCTTGCTATTTTCTTTGTTGTTTATCTTTTATTGCCATTATGTATTTACTGATGGTTCCATTTAATATAGTCTTGAATTCTTCTCTCAGCTAAAAGATTAGCTGCTTCAAGGGTTGATATATTATTACTGGCAGCGTAATCAAAAATCTTCATCAAAATATAGTAAATACCTTCTACCTGATATTTTGCTTTTTCTTTATTATAACCCTTCAATTCATTTGCAACATTCATTAAACCACCAGCATTAATTACATATCCGGAACATACATTATTTCTTTTTTTGAAGTAATTTTGAATCTCTATCTTCTTTTTCTAGCTGATTATTAGCCGCACCAGCAATGACACTACACTTTAAGCTTTCAATAGTTGTAGGATTAATGATAGCTCCCATTGCACATGGAGAAAAAACATCTAGATTCATTGACATAAGCTCTTTCTCCTTACAGGAATGACATCAAATTCATTTTTAACTCTTTCAAGGAGTCTTCATCAATATCAAAGCCATAAATTTCTGCGCCTTCATTTTTTAAATGAGAACATAAATAATAGCCTACTTTCCAAAACCTTGA